>JBATVD010000047.1:0-180147 GCA_049671565.1 Nonlabens sp. | reverse complement strand
GGTATACCCTTGTTTGAAAATTTTGATATCATCAAAAACGACTCCATCAGTGGAGAAGGCAAAATTGTCTGATTGTGTAAATTTAATTTCCGTATTAGCAGTCATGGTTTGACCAGCTGCTGTTAATGCCGCATCTAGATCTACTTCTCGCTCTTCCCATCTATTTGTAATACCGTCATTCCAATCTGATAAAAATACCCATGGTTGACTGGCGTCTCCACGCACCGAAATTAAATCTTCTGCGGTATTTTCATCGCGAGAATTAAAAAAGGAATAGGCAAACTGAATATCATCCTGACCTGCTTGGGCAGATAAATCTACTGTCCAGATAATGGATTGGGGTACAAAATTTCCTTCGTCGAGTCCTAAGGCAATTGAACCATTATTTGCCCTATTAAAATTACCTGATGAAAAAATATTGAGCCGAGCACCTACTGATGGAGCTCCTTCATACCTCCAATCTGGAAGGCCTGGAATTGGATTTACACTATCAAAATACTGTGCTGGTGACGTTTGCGCATTTTCAAAGCCTTCATAATAAAGCATCGCTGAGGCTGCTCCAGAATTACCATTTGCACAACTTGAATCATAGGTTTGAATATTGACATCTGGTGCAGAAAAGCCGTTGCAATCTACCTCATCATTTAAAATCGTCACGATTGCAGAGTCACTTATATTTACAGGCAGCGTTGTGCCTTGTAGATTAGACAAAGAAACAATCACAGTTTCATCACCTTCCAAAGTGGAATCTGCAGTAGGAATGATGTCAAATGTCTGAACCTCATTATTTGATCCAGCAAACGTTAGGGTTTGATTATTAATAGCGGTATAATCATTATTAGCTACGGTAGCGGAACCATTAGCGGTATTTACATCAACCGTAAAACCTCCCTGAACAGGACTACTAAGTGTTGCCGAAACGGTAATGGGACCGCCATCCTCGTTTCCACTTGCATCACTTAAAACTATAAAAGCATTATCATTATCCGCCAAATCTATAGTAGCTGTATTGCTTGTCACTACACTTACATCAGTATCATCTGTTCCAGTTAGAGTTATTTGCACGTTTTCCAAACCTTCTAGAGCACTATCTGCAATAACATTTATTGATATTGTCGCACTGGTAGAACCTGCTGGCATAAGAATGCTTGTTCCTACATTCGAATAATCCACACCTTCGGTTGCTGTTCCAGATATGGTAAAACTAACGTTAGTATCTCTAGCTAGAGTTGCGTCTGAAGTTATTGTAAAAAGACCGTCTGTCGTATCCTCTGCAGCTTGTGTGGTGCCCGCAATTGATAAAACTGCCGTGTTCTCAACTCCTAAGGTCGTTACCGCAAAACCAGAATTGTCATTAGGAAAAAAATAAATTTGATACTGACCTGGCTCAGATAGCGAAGGATCGATATGACCCGTAGTTTCATTTATTGACAAACCTTCTTGAAGACTAAAGAAAATCCCATCTTTTCGGTCAGAAACCAGAACACTTCTTCCTTCATCTCTATTTTTAACAACAGAGTGCGAATATCCAAAACTTACCGGACTTCCATTTTCTAGATCGTAGGTAAAAGACCCACAACTACTTGTTGCTTGACCCAGTGCATTCTCCGCTCTTACATAAAAAGTATCTAAAGCGTTAGTCGCTAAGACATCAAAGGTGTTTGAAGTAGTTGTCCCAACTGGAAATCCATCACATTGACTCGAATAAACTGCCCAATGATCTGCATTTCCTAAATCTCCATACCAAACTAGCTCGGTTGAAATAAATTTTGAAGAATCTGAAGACCCTTTTACGATAGGCGCTTCAGATAATTCTTGTCCTATAGAATGACCACAGATAGAGCACGTGAGAATCGTTAATAAAATTGTGTAAAAGTGTTTCATGAGAGTTGGTGTTTTTCTTTTTCTAAGCATTTCAAATATAATCTAAAAACTACCAACACATTAAAACTTAAAATATTGGCTTAAAATTTATATGGTTTTGATTGTTTTACAAGTCCTTTTCGATTTTTTCAAGCATCAAAAACTCGTATTTGAACCTTACATAGGAGCTATCAAGTACTTTAAAATGAACAAATGAAAGTGATTTCTATTCATCTTTTATTAATTATTGTAGAAATGTTCTTCAATCAATTTAGTCATTAGCTGCTTTAACAGAGAGTAAATTATACTTGATCCTTAACCATCTCGCTTTCGCGAAAGCGGGAACAGCAACATCTATTTTCAGGTCCTCGCCGATCAGAATATTTCATAGTAAAATAACTCTATCATCTAAACGCTTTGCAATACTTTACCTCAAGCCACACCAACCTGATGAAATTTTACATACTATCAAAAAAGCCGCTGAATATAATTCAACGGCTTCAATAACTTGTAATTCAATAAATACTAACCCGCAAGTACCGCAGGTTCTACCCAGGTAAATTTTGTAATCTCTTGTGGGATTTTAACCCGTTGTGCCACTCGGGTCATACGAGCAGGCAACTTCATCAAGTAATCGCGGGCTTTTTCTCCTTCCTCATTGAGATTATTCATGCTTCCTATATCCCATTTATCGATGAGCTTCTGCATGATGTCGATATAATCTTGCGAGGTATACACACCTATGCGCTGGGCGCTGTTTGAGAAGTCTTCAAATGCAGAACCTATCGTCTGTCCGGTTTCTCTCAAAAAGTGAGCGGGCATCACGATCTTGTGAACCATCATTTCCTTAAAGGCAACCATCATATTATTGGGATCCACCTTGAAAATTTCATCCACAAACGCGCTGTAGGCGTGGTGGTGTCTCATCTCATCTCCCGAAATGATGCGGCACATCTTTGAAAGTGCGATATTACCGTAATCGCGGGCAAATTTTGCTACCCGGTTGTGAGAAACATAAGTGGCCAGTTCCTGAAATGAGGTATAAACGAAGTTTTTATAAGGATCACGATCTGTTCCTATATCAAAGCCGTCGTTGATCAAATGCTGGGTCGTAATCTCTACCTGTCGCATATTAACACGACCGGAAAGGTACAGGTATTTGTTGAGTACATCTCCGTGGCGATTTTCTTCTCCCGTCCACTGTCGTACCCATTTGGACCAAATATTACCCTTATTCTCATGCTGATTAACACCTTCTACATCCATAAGCCAGGATTCATACGTAGGCAAAGCTTCCTCAGTAATGGTGTCTCCTACTAAGGCAACCCATAAATCATAGGGGAGTTCCTTAGCAAGCTCTCTAATTTCCTTTACCTTCTCAAAAAAGTTGTCTGCGGTACTGTCCGGTAGAAAGTCACTGGGCTGCCAGATTTTTTCCACGGGAATAAGGAATTGATCCATAAAGGATTCCACCTTACTTTCCAGCGACTGCATGACCTCAATGCGTAGGTTCTTCAATGGTTTTATCATCTGTAAATTCTATTAACTCCTTAGTCTATTAATATACGTTCAATTACAGTGCCGTAGATGTAATTGCATCATGTACTTTATTCTGTGCGAGGTCGATAACCTCATCATGGTCTTTTCCTGCTATAGGAATGGGTTCATGACACAGCAGTTTTATACGGTTTCCTATACCGTAGGGGAACTTTCCATAGCGATCTACTTTCCAACTATTGTTGATACTTACCGGTACCACAACCGCATCTGGAACATATTTCAAAATGGTCTTTAATCCGTTGCGTTGAAAAGGTTTGGGCACACCCGTTCTGCTGCGCGTTCCTTCGGCAAAAATAACGACACTACGTTTTTTTTCATGAACATTTTTTGCATACTTGATTAAAGCTGTTATCGCCTGTTTGCGATCCTTACGGTCTATGGCACAGTTTTCTCCTATTCTCAAATTCAAGGAAATACTAGGAATTCCTTTGGACAGTTCTTTTTTGGCAACAAACTTAGGATAATACTTTCTTAGGTAGTAAATAAGCGGCGGTATGTCAAACATACTCTGGTGGTTACACACAAAAACATAGGACGGCCCCACGGGAAGCTCGACCTTGTATTTGAAATCAAATGTGTTGAATAAAGGCAACTGGGATTGCATTAAAAACCAGTTCAGTATCGCAACCGATTTCTGATGGGCCGCATGACCTCCTAACTTATGACATATCAACTGTATGGGATGAAATATCAAAAGAAACAAAAAGAACAGAAAAAAATGAATCAGCGTAAGCGGATAGGCCAGAATCTTTTGCATTTTGCAAAGGTACATTCATTTAGCTTTTGGATAATTGATCAAGCCATGAAGTCCTATGCGTGCATAGAATATACAATTTCTAAGGTCTAGCAGAACTTAGAGGTTTGAACAAATAAAAAGCCCCACTAAAAAGTGAGGCTCGTAGTTTCAATGAAAAAACTTAACAGTTTTCGTTGTAAGCTCCTTTCAGGTTTTCAGCAATCATTTCAGCTGGACGTCCTTCAATGTGATGTCTTTCCAACATGTGAACCAACTCACCATCTTTAAACAAAGCCATGCTAGGAGAGCTAGGTGGAAAGGGAACCATGGCTGCACGGGCTGTATCTACTGCCTCACGGTCTACACCTGCAAAAACAGTTACTAGATTATTTGGCTTCTTGGAATTGTCAAGTGACATTTTTGCTCCAGGACGTGCATTTGCCGCGGCACAACCACAAACTGAATTTACGACCACGAGCGTCGTTCCTTTTTTAGACAGTGCTTCGTTAACTTCTTTTTCTGTATATAAATGTTCAAAACCCGCGGTGCCTAAATCGTCACGCATGGGTTGAACTAATTCTGGTGGATACATAATATAAATTTTATGCAAATATAGATGGTAATCACTGCACTGAAAACACCGCAATCATCATTAAAGCTTATAGCATTTTAGCCGTGCCCAATGATCAGATGATTGAATAAGAAAAATTCTAAGATCTATATTCATTAAAGATCAATAGAAATGTGCAGCCTGCATTCTTAAAACTTAAAACGCGTTAGGAGATACAAAAAGTGACCTAGAGAAAATCTTCTGTCGAAAGCACCTCATCTAAAGGTTTTTGTAAGCTTTGGAAAAGTCGTCTGCAATTTGTTGCATTTTAGACGAACTCAGTTGCACTTTGTTATTGAATCTCATATCCTCCATGTCGCGCAATGGAATAAGATGTACATGCACATGGGGTACCTCAAGTCCTATAACCGACATCCCAATTCTTTTACAATCCATGACTTCTCTCATCGCAAGAGCGACTTTGCGAGAAAACTTCATTAAACCGTCATAGAGTTCTTCATCAAGATCAAAAAGTTTATCAACCTCTTTCTTTGGAACGCAAAGGGTATGGCCGGGCGCGTTTGGATTAATGTCAAGAAATGCAAAAAAGTCTTCTGTTTCTGCGACTTTGTGACTAGGCAGCTCACCTGAAATAATTTTTGAAAATATGCTCATGAGTCTCTATTTATTTCTAAAACTTCCAGTTTGATGACTCCTACAGGCACCTTAGCTTCTGCCACCTCTCCTACTTCTTTACCTAAAAGGGCTTTTCCTATAGGTGAATCTACAGAAATATGACCTTTAGTAAGATCTGCCTCACTTTGAGCGACCAGCTTGTAGTTCATGACCATATTATTGTTGAGGTTTTTTAGCTTTACGTTGCTATGTATCAACACCTTGGTAAGGTCAAGGCTGTTTTCATCTATAATGCGTGCGTTAGAAACGACAGCCTCGAGCTTGGAAATACGCATCTCGAGCATTCCCTGTGCTTCCTTGGCAGCGTCGTATTCTGCATTCTCACTCAAATCCCCTTTATCCCTTGCCTCGGCTATAGCTTGTGAGGCAGCTGGACGCTCTACATCTTTAAGGTGCTTTAGCTCATCCTTCAATTTTTTCAGGCCTTGCTCTGTATAATAGGATACGTTGCTCATAACTAAAATATTGATTTAGGAGGTTCTCGCTTTCGCGAAAGCGAAATTTCAAAAAACCACACTCCATGAATTATATATCAAATAAAAAACCCCACTATTTATGGGATTGCAGTCAAATATAATAATTATCGGACTTTGCGTTATACATTTACAAGACCAAATAAAAAGATATGCGCTATTGTTGGATGATAATCTGTTTGATATTTCTAGGATGTGACAGCGATGATGGCGGCAATAGAAATCCATTTTTAGTCAACATCTCATTTCAGGTACAGTTAAATACCGACCTGCCCCAATTTTCAAGTTTGAACTTTCCCCAAAATGCAGTTATTGTTCCCAATGCAGGTTTGCGTGGTGCAGTGGTCTACAATATGGGAAATGATCAGTATGTCGCCTGGGAAATGAGCGATCCCAACCACAGTCCCAACGATTGTTCCAGGATGAATCTGGACGGCACGCAACTTACCTGCCCCTGCACCACCGATGAGAATTCATACGACATCATCCTGGGCCTACCGCTTACGGGAGGTGGCGAGTTTGGACTGAAGCGTTACCGCTTAAGTCGCAGCGGAAATATTATTACGGTTTCTAATTGATATCCTTTTATTTGCTTTCCATTATTGCGAACTACAAGGAATCTAACTTCCTAAGCTTTCAATTCCTTCCAAATACTCAATAAGACGCTCCGCTTTATTGACCACTTTTTTGATTTTCTGATCTGGACCTACCACAATGTGCGTGGGAGAAGCGGTAATTCCCAATTTATTGCGGATTAATTCTGTCTGCCGCCCAACGGTCTCGTATTTGAATTCGCGATCCTGTAAAAAATCTCTCAATTCCTGATCGGTATCTGTAGCTAGACTTATGAATTGAATATTAGGATTATTCTCTTGGGATGCCACAAATTCATTCAAAACGGGAAATTCTTCAATGCACGCCTGGCACCTGATGAACCATGTCTTAAACACAGTGGTTTTACCATTCAAACTATCGATCGTGATTTGATCTCCATTTATGGTTGAGAAATCGATTTCAGGAAATGCAGTTCCCTCAAGCAAATTATAATGAAGAAAGGTCATGCCTTCATTTCTGATGGCACTTTGTATGTCCTTGCTATCAGTTTCCCGAAGATTAAAAAGCTGGTAGGTAAGTTGATCTGAATCTAGCCGCGTTTTAAATGGAATAAACTTTCCACTTACCAAATCACTTAAAAATTCGCGTTTGGATAGTTCCTCTCCGTCTTCATCGAGAGCTACAAATTCTTTGGATAGGTTGACGTTATTGTTGTGGTAAGTCCACCAGTCGATAAAATTATCGAGTTTTTCAAGGGGAGCATCAGCATTTACCCTAGCTGTCTCAATTTCTTCATAATCTTTCTCCTTACAAGAATACAGCACCAAGGCACACAATAGGATGGTTATGATCTTTTTCATGTCTGAAAGATAGGAAAACAAACTCTTGAACATAAAAACGGGAGCTTCATAAAATTGAAACTCCCGTTTTACAAGGTCGCGTAATATATCGCTCTTAAAAACTCAAGGTCACACCCGCCAAAAAGTTAATTCCTGCCTGCGGGTAAAATCCTGCGCCTTCTTGAGTAATTATGGTTCCAGGTTCAGAAAAGTCATCATCAAATGAGAAATAATATCCATTGGAAACATAGTCCACATCAAATATGTTGTTGACTAATCCAGTGAATACAATCTCTTTGAAAAATGATTTTGGCTTGATGGAGTAAATGATGTTGAGATCATTGATAAAATAATCATCCAGATGCGAACTTCTCGCTTCGGTATTGCTCATAAATTGCTCGCCTACATACTTACTCAAATAGGAGAACTGTAAATTTTTGATCGGAGCATATGTGATCGCACTTGCACCTATAAATTCTGGAGAATAAGCAATATCTGTACTTCCCAGATTCTGGATCTCTCCATCAAAAGATCTTACAAAGTCTCTGTTCTTATTGCTGCTAACCGCTAGATTGGCCTGGATGGTCAAAATTTTAGTAACTGGGATCACAGCGTCGAGCTCAAGTCCCAGGCGGTAACTCTCGCCGCTGTTAGTACGCAAAGGTGCACCCACATCGTTGATCTGCCCACTTAAGACCAGCTGCTCGTTGTACAACATAAAGTATGAGTTTGCACTGAATGAGAAATTCCCGTCTTTGTGCCTCCAGCCCAGTTCAAAGTCATTGAGCTGCTCTGGTTCAATATCTTCATCACTTTCAAAATCGTCTCTGTTAGGCTCCCGATTTGCACGTGCATAGGAGAAATACAGGTCATTGTCATCATTTAAGCGATAGGTAACTCCTGCTTTAGGATTAAAAAAAGTGAAATTCTTGTCCACATTGAAATCAGTCAGGTTTGAATTGATTCCAGAGGTCTCATAATTCACGTTACGTACCTGTAGATCGCCGTATAACTGGAAATCATTGTTGAGTTTGTAGGTCGCTTTCGCGAAAGCGGAAACATCATTCTTCTTACCGTTCCCATCATAATACCGGTCTCTAATGTTGCTTTGACTGGCAAAACGCGCCCATATCACTTCGCCGAAATGGTCTCCATCATAATGTGAAACAGAGACTCCCGCGAGAGCATCAACCTTACTGTCCTTATAATTCACGTTTGCATTGACCACATAATAATCGTTATCCAGCCATCTGCGGCGCACGAGATCCGTAGTTTCCACTAGTTGACCGTCTACGGTAAGTGGTTCAAAACCATACGTAGAAAAATCATCATCCTCTCGATATTGCTCAAAAAATCCGCGTCCGTAGGTGTAGTTCAAGCCTAGATTTGTAGACCAATTGTTGTTCAGTCGCTCATTCCAATGCAGCTGGTAGTGATCCTGGCGGTAGTCGTCCACCTCGTTATCGTAGAACTGCGTATTTCCATTTTCATCGGTAAACTGGCCTGCGGGATTAAACTGGCGGTCCTCTCTCAATTGATCTCTATCAATTCCAAACCACGACTGATACGTCACGTTATTACCTCCAAAAGTGATCGCCTTAATCAGTCTATTTTCATCGACATAGGATCCTTGAAGAAAAAAGGATTTGATATCAGTTGAGGCGCGGTCGATGTACCCATCAGAAGAAATGTTGGATAACCGTCCGGCAATCTCAAAATGGTCGTTCATCAAACCAGTAGAGAACTTTACAGTGTGCTTTCTACTGTCAAAACTTCCAAAAGAATTAGAAATCTCTCCCGAGGCTTCCCGGGAAACGGCATCTGTAAGTACATTGATGCTTGCGCCAAAAGCTCCACTACCATTAGTACTGGTCCCCACACCACGTTGGACTTGCAAATTCTCAACAGAAGACGCAAAATCTCCCAGATTGACCCAAAAAGTACCAAGCGACTCTGCATCTGAATAGGGAATACCGTTGATGGTCACGTTTGTGGATTGAGAGCTTACCCCTCGTATTCTGATGCCTGTGTAGCCTATTCCCGCTCCCGCGTCACTGGTCGTAACGACTGATGGCAGAAAGTTGAGCAAGATCGGGATATCTTGTCCCAGGTTGCGTTTTGCAATCTCTTCTTTGGAAAGATTGCTGTGCGTGATGGGCGATTTTGCGTCTACCCTAACGGCTTTTACCAGTACTTCATCCAGCTTTTCTGCATCGGTACTGTCTTTCTCTTGTGGATTTTGTGCGTTTGCCAGGCACGATATGGTTAAGGCCGTGGCAATTAAAACGCGCGATAAATGTTTCATAAGAACAATAATGTTGTTCAAATAAAAGGGGCATTTACTCGGTTCAGTTAATAAAAAAGTGAGAGGACGCTCACGAATCCATTTGCGGTTTTGCGACCGTTAACTTCATCTATTCCCTTGGCAGCATTACCTGCCCAGGTTCCTCGGGTATAATCTCAGCCATAAATGGCACCCCTTGAGACGCGGCAAAGATATGCCGATATTTCAATTTACAATCAAGAATGACCGGTAAAGATGAAAGATCGCCAGCGCCTGCCTCTATCGGCAGGCTGGCTCTAAGACAAAAGACGAAAGCCTGCTTAGTAAATCGCTTGATAACCGCTTCTTAATATTTAAAAAAGAGCCAATTCTATTATGATGACATAAACACCTATGCAAACTGTCAATAATAAAAATCGTTCAACCAATTATAATAGAAAACCATTCGAAAGATTTGCAGTCTTTCAATCACATTAGTAATTCAAAATCTATAGAAACACTTTTATCAGTCCTCTTGAAAAGTGATCGTTTCCTCAATCTTTTTGCCGTTGCGATCCACGATGACTTGTGCTTTATCGCCGGCCTCATAGGTAGAAAGCACGCGCATATAACTCATCATGTCCACCACGGTGCTGTCGCCCAATTTTATGACGATATCGCCCTTTTGAAGTCCTGCTTTCTGGGCGGGTTTATCCTCACTCACGCCATCGATACGCATTCCCTTGCCTGTGAAAAGGTAATCAGGAATAACTCCCAGAGCTACTTTAAACCTTGGGACTTCCTCGCTTTCGTTTTTGGTCTTTCTAAAAGGTAATTTACCGGCACCGTTCAATTCTACCACGACACGCTCGATGTAATCGGCAATTTGCTGCATGCCGTTGTAATTAAGCTTATTGGCGTCGTCGCCGGGCTTGTGGTAATCTGTATGTTGTCCGGTAAAGAAATGCAGCACCGGGATATCATTGAGGTAAAAAGAGGTGTGGTCGCTGGGTCCTACGCCACTTTCAGAAAGTGCCAGCTCAAAATCTTCATTTGCCGATTTCAATACCTGTTTCCAGCGTGGCGTGGTTCCCGTCCCACTTATCGCAAGAACGCTCTCATCGTTGAGACGCCCCACCATATCCATATTGATCATGTAGTTTGCCTTATCCATATCCACGGTAGGATTTTTAGTAAAATAATTGGACCCCAAAAGCCCCATTTCCTCGCCCGAAAAAGCAATGAATAGATAATTGCTGTTTTTAAAATTGCCCCCTTTATTTAAAAACACGCCATTTTCCTTTTCTTCAGACCCAAATCTGGCGGTAAAGTTTGTTTCGTTCTCGCTTTCGCGAAAGCGGTAACCCAGTTCCAGCATCACTGCTACACCACTGGCATTATCGTCTGCACCATTATGTACGGCGGCATCGCCACGGTGCAGGCTTCCCTCGCCACCCATCCCGAGATGATCGTAGTGGGCACCTATGATCACGGTATGATCTGCGTTGTTATCGATCATCCCGATCACATTAGTCCCGGTCAAAAAACCGTCCCCTTTTTCATCCACAAAAGCAGCTTCCTGATGGGGATCGCTGGATGGCTTAAAGGAAAAGGTTTGGAAATAGGTATTTTCATTACCTGCTGGTTGAAGCCCTGATTGCTTCATGCGCTTTGCGATGTAATCTGCAGCGGCGAGTTCGTAGGGCGTTCCCGTCTCACGTCCCTGAAGACTGTCTGCCGCCAGAATCTGCACATCCGTTTTCATATCTCCCGACATCACTTGAACCGACTCCGTAGCGGATTCTTTCTTGCAGCTCAACGCCAAACATACCAGAATAAAAAGCAATGTATTTCTCATGATAGTGTTTAATTTTGTGTGAAATTAATGAATACCATGTCAAGACTTATAATTTTCGTATTGCTCATTTTACTTTCCTCATGTAAAAAAAATAAAACCGATCTTGAAATACATATTGACAATCAAAAAAAAGAAAAGATATCTGCAAATGAAAATCCACTAATTCTGGAGGGGGAAAAACATTTCAAATCCCTCTACCAAGTGACCCACGGTGGCGATAATGCAGAGGCGTACTGGAGTTTTGACGACAAGCAGCTGGTTTTTCAATCCAATTATGACCAATGGGAGGTGGGATGTGACCAGATGTTCTTGATGAATAATGGCGATACGTTTAGAGAAGACGCGCCGAAAATGGTATCCACAGGAAAAGGTCGTACCACTTGTTCTTACTTCATGCCTGATAACAAGCATATCATTTACGCCAGTACACATCTTAAGATGGACAATTGTCCCGATGAGCCGTTGAGGCAAAACGGTAAGTATGTTTGGCCTATTCACGATAGCTATGATATTTTCGTAGCTGATCTGGACGGTAATATAACTGCTCAACTTACTAATGAAAAAGGCTATGATGCGGAGCCTACGGTTTCCCCCAAAGGAGATAAAATCGTTTTTACCAGCGATCGTTCTGGCGATCTGGAACTCTATACGATGGATCTGGACGGCAGCAATGTGAAGCAAATAACTTATCAACTGGGTTATGACGGTGGTGCCTTTTTCTCGCCAGACGGTTCCAAATTGATATTTAGATCTTCCAGACCTAAAACGGAAAATGAAATCAAGGAATACAAAGATCTACTGAGCCAGGGCCTTGTGCAACCCACTGAAATGGAATTGTATATCTGTAATGCAGACGGCAGCGATTTGCGCCAGCTTACCGATCTCGGAAATGCCAACTGGGCGCCGTTTTTCCACCCGAGCGGAGAAAAGATTCTGTTCTCCTCAAACTTTGAGGCAGAACGCGGTTTCCCTTTTAATCTATACCTCATCAATCTGGATGGCACGGGACTGGAACGCGTGACCCACGGAGAGACCTTTGACGCGTTTCCCGTATTTTCAAATAACGGAAAATACCTTGCTTTCTCCTCAAATCGCAATAATGGCGGCGGTAGGGATACAAATTTGTTTATCGCGGAGTGGCAGGATTAAGTGGGAAAGTTCTAAATTCAGTATTCAGTATTCAGTATTCAGTATTCAGTATTCAGTATTCAGTATTTAGAAAATAACAATAGTTTGGTTAATGGATTTAGATAAGGCATTGATTTAAAACCTAATAATACTGTTTTGCAGAACCTGGTTGTTGAGCGCAGTCAAAGTGCTATCATTGCCGTTTCTAGGATCCTTTTAATTCGATCGAATGGATTGGTGTATTTTTAGTTCTAAATTCCATTCATGTCAAACACAGGTTTAATAATAGAAGAACGCAGTCGTGATATAGGCGATTTTCTAGTAGGACGTTTAATTCCTTTTAGAAAGAAGCGCATGGTCGGGCCGTTTATATTTATCGACCACATGGGGCCTACGCGATTGGGACCTGAAAAATACATGGATGTGGATCAGCATCCGCACATCGGGCTTTCTACTTTGACTTATTTGATGGAAAGAGAAATCATACATGAGGACGGTCTGGGAACCCAGCAATTGATTCAGCCGGGATCAGTGAATTGGATGGTGGCCGGCAAAGGAGTTTCACATACGGAACGCACACCACAGATCAGGCGAGACCGCAAGGATGAATTTACTATGCATGGGTATCAGATTTGGGTCGCATTGCCTAAAGAATTGGAAGACATCGATCCCGAATTCCATCATATTGAAGCAGACCAATTGCCGCAATGGAAAGACGGCGATGCTCGGTTTACTTTGGTCGCTGGTAAAGGTTTTGGAAAGGAATCGCCAGTTCCAGTTCACTCAGAACTATTTATGGTCGACATAAAAACCGAGGCGGATTACGAACTGGGTATTACCGATCAACTCAAGGGAGAAATAGGAATTACTATCGTCGCTGGAAGCGTTATCGCTTGTTCAAACGAGGTTTCTCAAGGTAATATGCTCGTGAGTAAGGTGGAAGATGCTTGCTCGGTTATGATAAAAGCAGGCAGTCATGTGTTATTGTTTGGGGGAGTACCTTTTGAGGAAGAACGACATATTTATTGGAACTTTGTAAGTCATTCAAAGGACAAGATTGAACAAGCTAAAAAAGCTTGGAAAGAAAAGACCTTTCCCATGATGCGGGATGATGATACTTATGTGCCGTTGCCGAAGTAGACCATTTGATCAGACTCGGTCAAATAGGGATCTCACTCAATGATCTGGCATCGTTACTCAATTCAATACAAAAAGCGGTGTTTTCTCCTTTAGCTTTACAGTCTAAAACAAAAATTCATGAAAAAATATATTCTCTTATTTGCTATATGTTCAATGACCTTAACTGGTTTCGCACAGACTAAGAACTTTATAGACCAGCCTTATCTGGAGACGTCTGCGACCGTAGACACATTAGTTACTCCAGACCGTATTCATCTAACCATCGTTTTGAGTGAATCCGACAGCCGTAATAAAAAATCCACGGAACGCCTGGAACAAGACATGATCAAGGTGCTTGAATCCCTAAAAATTGACGTAGATAAAGATCTTACCGTAGCCAATTTTGACAGCAATTACCGAAAGTATTTCCTTAGGTCAAAAAAAGTCCTGAAAACCAAAATCTATAAACTGGTCGTAAAAGATGCGTATAAGTTGAGCCAAGTATTTACAGGACTGGAAGAAGAGGATATTTCAAATGTCTCTGTCACAAAAGCAGAATACTCCAAGAAAGATGAATTACTGCAACTACTAAAAATTAAATCCATAAAGCAGGCAAAGAAAAATGCGGATGCACTAACTAAGGCCTTGGATCAAAAAGTAGTCAAGGCGATACGCATTTCTGATCAATCCAGATTTGTGAACTGGTCTCCCAGAGATAACTCCGTCAATATGATGGCCATGGAAAGTAAATTAGCCACTGAAGAAAACAGCATACAAAACATCAACTTTCAAGATCTCAAGTTCAGTACTACCGTTAACGTGACCTTTGCTATTGAATAGAGGTTTTACTGATACTCATTCTTTACCACCTGTTGCAATAATTTCTGAGCGTATGCGATGGCATTGTCCGTATCTATTTTAAGGCGTTTGATTTCTTCCACTTCTTGTTTCAGGACTTCGGTTTTTTGATCAAGTTCTTCTGCGGTTGTCGGAGCTTTTTCTCCGTACGGAAATTTCTCGCTGTAGTCACGCATCCACTCCATCATATCATCATGAGCCGATTCCAATTTTTCTTTGGTCACTTTGAACTCTTCTGCTCCAGCGTTTTTTTCTATTTGGGCATCCATACGTTCACTCAATTCCATAAGGGTTCCCATTTCGGGCATGACCTCATCGTGCACTTCCATAGCTTCATCTTTTAAATATTGAAATTGCTCCAGATCAGCCTCCATTGCGGTTTGGGATTCCTCAGCACCTGCTATTGCAGATTGTGCATCGTCTTTACAAGAGGT
Organism: Nonlabens sp.; assembly: GCA_049671565.1. Lineage (GTDB taxonomy): Bacteria > Bacteroidota > Bacteroidia > Flavobacteriales > Flavobacteriaceae > Nonlabens. The sequence goes on along the minus strand of JBATVD010000047.1, from coordinate 165,215 downwards.
TGCAATTAGAATTGTAAAACACAGTGCAAGCCTTAAGATATTTTTCATGTCATTGAGTTGAATTGCAAATATAATTTTGGAGTGTGGGAACTCAATGACTTGAAGATGATATTTGAGTTCAGAGTCTTAATCATGAATAATAGCTATTCAACTCTGAGACTTAATAAATTCTAGAAGTCATAAAATCGGTTTCCGCTTTTAAAATAATCAAAAACCATCGCAAAAAACCTAGCACCAGCAATACCTTTATCCCAAAATCCAGTTTTTGTTTCCCATTGCTTTCCACCCTATTTACAAACATCCTTTGCCAGAGGGACACCGTTTCCCGATGATTAAATATGAACTGCTGCCTCAGCAATTGCTTCACGAGGGAACTGCAAATCAAGATGATTTTTTTGAACCCAGCAAGCTTTGCTCGCATGAAGACGTCTTACGCGTACATACCCAAGAATATTTAGATGATTTGCTCAATCTGTCGCTAGATCGGCGGGCGGCTCGTAAATTGGGTTTTCCGCTTAGTGCGCAACTGGTGGAGCGGGAACTCCGCATAGCGCAGGGAACGATTGAGGGTTGTTTACGCTCCATGGATCACAAAGTGTCCATGAATATCGCAGGTGGAACGCACCATGCCTACACCGATCATGGCGAGGCCTTTTGTTTGCTAAATGACCAGGCGATTGCCGCTCGATATCTACAGCATCATAATCTGGCAGAGAAAATCTTGATCGTAGATCTGGACGTTCATCAAGGCAACGGTACGTCAGAAATCTTTCAAAATGACGACAGCGTCTTTACCTTTTCCATGCACGGTGCTGGAAATTACCCGTTTAAAAAAGAACAAAGTGACCTGGATATTGCGATACCCGACGGTTCTGGAGATGACTACTATCTCAACGAACTCAAAAACACGCTACCCGACCTGATCCACCAGCAGCAACCCGACTTTATATTTTACCTCTGCGGCGTGGACGTATTGGAAAGTGATAAACTGGGGCGTCTTTCCATGACGATCGATGGTTGTAAGAAACGGGATGGGTTTGCTTTGTCCGCTTTCGCGAAAGCGAGAACACAAAACAACTCCACAATTCCCGTGCAGTGCAGCATGGGAGGTGGATATTCTCCAGACATTAAGGTCATCATCGAGGCTCATGCCAATACTTTTAAAATGGCGCGAGAAGTCTTTGAAATCCTTTAATTACCCCAACCAGTTCTTCTTGCGTGCATAAAAAGTATACAAAAGCAACAACAAACCTAGTATGGGCACCAGCAAAAAAGTAACCTTATCGCCATCTCCCACATAATCCCAAGCACCTATGTTAAAATTGTAAATCGTAGAAATAATCAACGCCAGAAAAGAAATCGCAGCTGCCCAAACTGCAGATCTATGCTTAAACAGCAAGGCAATACAAGCCATGACCCCTCCAAAAACCGCCATCGCATAATTCCCCATATACCAGGCCGGTCGGTTCTCGTAGATCGCGGCTTGATGATCGTTCATCTGCGCCACGATCATGTCTGAAGCGAACATCTCGGTAAAGAAAAAGGCCATCCCGATCAGATTCCAAAGTAGAAAAACAAGCGCGATGATCCAGAATAGGATATTAGGTTTGGGTCGATTAGCCATGATGGTAATTTAGATGTTACCAAATTAAGAAAAATTGACCAACTTTAAATATGGGATTTTCAATTAGACTTCAAAAAATCAATATAGCTGGTAATTCTTGAACAATTAAGTAAGCTGGCGTAGGTTTGGCATTAAAAGTGCAATTTTGTCGTCAAATCCAGAAGTAGACATTTATTCATGAATACATTTAAAGTCTTTTTATTTGCCCTTGTTGTAAGCAGTTTTGCCATAAGTCAAACCACTAATTTTAGTCCAGCTTGTGAACTGCTACTGGAGGAACGCTTGGAGTTTTTGGTAGATGGGTCATTTACAGATGAGTCTGCTTTGAGACGCAATCTGGAGCCGCTTAAATCCTGTGGGCTGGATGAATATGATATTACCTTTTTCGGTCGTATGAATTATATGTCAGGGATTTTGCGCAGTCTAACCCAAACCAAATCCATAGAACAACTTACCTACGGCGATCTTATGAACAAGATCCATCCTATTGTCCAGTCTGAAAAATACATCAACCTCAAAAATGCCACTCAGCGCAGCGAGGAACTTGGAAACAGGGTAGGCACAGAGCAAACCTGGGTAGAAGATCGGCTTGCGTTTGAAGAACTGGGTGCTTCTCAGAGAATTCTAGATGCTCTGGGCGATTACCTAAAAGAAAACCCCAGTAATCTTAAAACGTATCGGGAGATTCTAGAGGGGATGAGTAATAATTAGTAATTTCATTTCATAGGGGTAGGCTTAAGCCTACCCCTATGAAAGAGATGATTGGGATACGACGAATAAATACTACCTATCCGATAAATACTTCTTAGGCGTAGTCCCAAATTTCTTTTTAAACGCACTGATAAAATGGCTGCCCGTGCTGTAGCCCACTTTCAACCCTACCTCATTCACATTATGCTGTCCACTGTCTAGAAGTTGGCGGGCGTAGTCCATTTTATGGTCGAGTGCAAAGCCGTAGACGGTATCGCCATAAACTTCCTTAAATCCCTCTTTTAGTTTTTTGAGTGAGAGATTGATTTCCTGAGCAAGATCGTTTAGCGACGGTGGGTCGGTCATGCGCTCGACGATGATCTCCTTAGCCTGTTTGATCTTTCTCATGTTCTCCTCATCTGCCAGGAACGGGCAGGCATCAATATTTGCGTCTTCCTCCTTATTGAAATAAAGCGATAACAGCTCATAGGACTTCCCCTTAAAATACAATTGCTTGATCGTATCGTTGAGATTATAGTTCATGAGCTGGTGCAGTGCCACCGCCATGGCAGGAGATATCTTGCCGTCCATATAGTACTTCTTGTCCTTATTTTCCTTGCTTAGAAAGCTCACGTGATCGGCATCCTGAGAAAACAGGCTGTGGAATTTTGTTATGGAAACCAGCACGGTAATCATCCAGGTGTCCTGCTTTAACACTAGATCCATCGGCAGGTCACGGGATGGATTGTAAAGCAAATAAGAGTTTTGCTCGTCAAGCTGCAGTTTGTAACTGCCCTCATTAAAAGCAAGTTGGACGCCTCCCTTGATACAAAAATGAAACTGGAGATAACTACAATCCACCTCATGCTGGAAAGAATGTGCACCCTCTGTATTCTTGATTCTAACGACTTGAAAGCCGTCCTCAATAAAAGTGACCTCAGCAGCACCTTTAGCGATATTTTTCATACTTTACTTTATTTAAAACCACTCTAAATAAGGAGGTTTACGCTTTCGCGAAAGCGAGACAACCACCATAAACACTAACTATACAGAAAGCTAGTGCAAAAATAGCCTACAGCGACGAAAATCGAACCTCTAGCGTTATTTTATTTTTGAATGCAGCGTTAATTTTGCGCCAAGTGAGATTGTGATGCATGGGATCTAAAAGATCAAGGACATATTCATTCTATTGCGTGGGGATAAGCTACCGCAAGGCAGATGCAGAGGTAAGAGGGCAGTTTTCCCTGGACGATACCGCTATAGACAATCTATTGATCCAGGCAAAAAAAGAAAGCATCCCGTCGCTTGCCGTCATTTCTACCTGTAACCGTACCGAACTCTGCGGATTTGCCGAAGACTCTGCTCACTTGATGCAACTCCTTTGTGCGCACTCGCACGGCAGTATGGAAGAGTTGACTCCCATTGTAACAATCAATAAGGGCGAAGCGGCAATAGACCATCTTTTTAGTGTAGGAACTGGACTGGACAGCCAGATTTTGGGAGATTTTGAGATCATAGGCCAACTCAAAAAAGCATTTAAAAACTCTAAAAAACGCAGCCTGCTCAACGCTCACATGGAGCGATTGATCAATGCGGTCATACAGGCGAGCAAAAGGATCAAGACCGAAACCAATCTGAGCAGCGGTGCAACCTCAGTAAGTTTTGCCAGCGTACAGTACATCCTCCAGAATTATGAGCTGTATGAATCGCTGGACGTGACACTTTTTGGAACCGGGAAAATAGGCCGAAACACCTGTGAAAATCTGGTCAAGCATACCAATAATAAGAGCATCACGCTCATCAACCGCACCAAGGAAAAGGCAGAACGCATCGCGGGACGCTTCGACCTCAAGGTCAAGGATTACGCTCAGCTGGAAGAACAGATCGCCCAAAGCGACATTCTCATTGTTGCTACGGGTGCACAAAACCCCACGATTTCTAAAGACCTTATCGTGACACAAAGGCCTTTGCTTATTCTGGACCTATCCATTCCTAAAAACGTAAAGCAAAATGTCACGGAACTGGATCATGTGACGCTGGTGCACCTGGACGAACTTTCACAGATCACGGCAAAAACCATGACCGATCGTGAGCTTTTTATACCACAAGCCCAAGAAATCATTTCAGAAATCAAGGCCGATTTCCAAGCCTGGGAACGCTCTCGCGAGTTTGCGCCTACCATGCAGGCACTCAAGTCCAAACTTGCCGTTCTCAAAAATGCGGAGATCAAAAGCAACCGAACAAAATTTGAGAACTTCAATCAAGAACAAGCCGATGTCATTTCCGACCGCATTATTCAAAAGATCGCGGGACATTTTGCTAACCACTTGCGCAATGAAGAGGAAAATACGGATGAGGCGATTGAACTGCTTAATAAAATTTTTAAACTGGACAGCGTAGCTTCCTAGATTTCCGAAACATGAAGATACGTATAGGAACACGCGATTCAGAACTTGCCATGTGGCAGGCAAAAACGGTTCAGAAACTATTGCAGGATCACGGGCATAACGCGGTTCTTCATCCCGTAAAATCTCAGGGAGACCTTAATTTAAGCGAACCACTGTATGAAATGGGAATCACGGGCATCTTTACCAAGACACTGGATGTCGCTCTGATAAAAGATCAGATTGATATCGCCGTACACAGCTTAAAAGACGTTCCCACCAGAATGCCAAAAGGCATGGTGCAGGCCGCAGTTTTGCCACGCGCTTCACATAAGGATATTTTGGTTTACAAGAAGTCGTTCAATCCAGATGATGCCATGACCATCGCAACGGGAAGCCTGCGCAGGAAATCGCAGTGGCTCAATGGCTTCCCCAGACATCAGATCGTGGATTTACGCGGTAACGTAAATACTCGATTGGCAAAATTGCAGAATAACAACGACTGGAACGCGGCGATTTTTGCCAAGGCTGGTCTGGACCGCATAGGTCTGCTGGAACGGCTTCGCTCAAATTATGGCTTTGAATATACTGATCTGGACAGCTTTATTCCCGCTCCTGCGCAAGGCGTCATGATGATTGCCGCGATGGCAAAAAATGAAGAATTACTACAAGTCCTCAATCAACTCAATGACTTCCCAACTCAACTTTGTGTAGAAATGGAACGCAAATTCTTAAGGGAACTCGAGGGCGGTTGTACCGCTCCTATAGGAGCTTTCGCCAGTATTACTGATAATACCGTTCATTTTAAAGGCTGTTTATCCAGCCTGGATGGCGAAACTAAAAAAGAGTTCCAAAAAAAACTAGAGCTTGAAAATAACTGGAGCGTCGATGATCAAAAAGATCATACTCTAAACCGATGTTTAGCATTTGCAAAAGAACAAGCTCATCAACTGCTCACTGACGGAGGATCAGATATGATGCGGGAGATTAAAGAGACCTTGGAAAAGTAAGGGCAACTGATAATGGGATTGGATTCAGTCGAGTTAGTAATGTCAATTGAAGACAAGTTTGGAATCCGAATTGAGGATTCTGAAGCTGAACAAATTTATACAATCCAGGATTTTGCTGATATCGTTTTCAGTAGAATTATCACTAATCCGACAGATAAATGTCTTACTCAAATCGTTTTTTACCGGATCAGAAGAGCTCTTAAAAATTTGACTTCCACAGAAAAGGCGATTAGACTGGATATGAAAATTTCGGAATTGTTCAATCAATCCGAAATGAGAGAAAAGTGGGATCAATTAAAGACAGAACTTGGACTTGAATTACCAAAATTAGTCGCTTTAGATTTCGATCCACAATTGGATTCTCATGTCAAAATTTTCGGTTTTAATACCATTAAAAGGACAAAACCTGTTTCCACAGGAACTTTGAGACAACTAGTCGATTGGACAATATCTTTGAACAGAGATAAGCTAATCGACGTTGAAAAGATATCAAGCAAATATGAAGTGGAGCGAATTATTTGCGGAATGACAGAAAAAAAAATCGGTGTGCCAATTAATCAAATCGAACTGCATCATTCTTTCACAAATGACTTAGGCATGAATTAAATCACAAACTGAAAAACCTTTAAATCTTCCAGCTCACTGTTGACTTAACTTAATTTAAAGGTATTACTCCAGCTCATATTTGAATTTCGGCACACTGTTAACTTGGATACGATGAATATGAAATTAGCAATCACAACATAAAAGCAACCGCCCTACTTCTTATTAGTCGTATCCTTTTTCTTGCCAAAAAGTCCTTTTATCAAACCACTGGCCGCTTCTTTTACCTTGTCTTTGCTGTCCTCGGCTTTAGTATTTCCAGCGGTATTTGTGGAATCGGTGGCGGTTTCATTTTTGTTTCCTTTTAGGATGTCCTTGATTCCTTTAGTCGGGTCGTTTCCTTTTAGGATGTCGTTGATCGCTCCGCCTATGGCTTCTTCTCCTTTGTCTTTTAATTTTTGCTTCTGGATTTCTACAATCTGATTCGTAAGATTAGTCACGGCAGATTGTAAGTCTAAATTGACTTTAGGCGCGGTCATCGCACCTCCCAAACGCACGGGAACGGGAACGGTAATGCTTGCGATGTCTTTATCCTCTAATTTAGATAACAAACTGGCACCCTCCTTTCCAAAATATTTAGCCGGAACCTTGAGATCCATGGTGTAATTCATCTCATTGGTAAGACTGTGGCTTCCACTTGCAGTTACGGCAATATCCTTAACGTTGAAATCAAACGGCGCTACTTGAACCGCACCATTGGCAAAATTCAATTTGGTGGTAAAATCAGAGAGGTTTAATTTTTCAAGATTGATGAAATCAACTTTTTGATTTAAAGTGTTCAACAGCGGATTCTTTGTTACATCTACATCTTTAGTTAGTAGTTGAGCAAGCGCATCTCCAGCAAGACTAGACATAATCGGCGTTAAATCGTTATTGAGATTTCCAGAGAATTTGAGATCCGTGTTTATTTTTCCCTGCAATGCGCCTATGATCGGCACTAATTGCTGAAACATATCAAAACCTTGAAATGATTGAGCGATATCTAGATTCTTCATGTCTAGAGCCATGTCAAATTTAGGTGTGGCTCCTTTGGTAGAAAGCGAACCGTTCACACCTATATTACCATTGAAGATATCGGTTTTGACATTATTGAACGTCATAGTTTCATCTCTTACCAGTGCTACTCCAGATACATTTTTGAGTACCAAACCGTCATACAATACTTGACCCGCACTAAAATCCAGATTTGCATCAAGAAATGCTGGGATTTTGATAGCTTCGGCCGCTTCGGCTCCGCTCAGCGACCTTTGGTCTTTATTACCATTGACATCTTTTTCAGAGTTCGCTTTCGCGGAAGCGGTTTCACCACCATCTGTCGTGGTAGTCATAAAGTCAGAAGTATCAAAAGTATTTGAACTCACCGTAAAACGACCTTTTAGTCCCTGATCCTGCAACATGAAGCCGAGCAAATTATCGATAGTCCCTTTAGCACTAAGATCAGTATTGCCTGTTTTTGCCTTTAGATCACTTAATTTTATGCGAGATGTGGTCATGTCGATTGCAGCTGTTTCTATAAAAAATGGTTTGGAAAAAGCATCTCCCAAATATTTAAAGTTGATAAGCTTTGCAGATCCTTTTGTATTGATGCGCTCGTAGCGTTCCTTTTCAATGCTTTCCATATCAAACCGTGCCGCCATGTCCAGATCTAGGCTTCCATCCAGATCCATGTTTTCAGGCAGTGGAAAAGCATTTGCTAGATTTTTGAAATCAAGTTTTCCTCTTGCTTTTACATCCACATCCATGTTTCCCGTAAGGTTCTTGATCATCGCCTCGGCTGTCATGCGATCCGATCCTATATTAAAAGAAGTGTTGCGTATGTCCACATAAGTATCTTCCACCAGCCCAGTTTCATTGACCAAGTGTGTATCGATGTTGATTCCCGTAATCTTTTGAGGCAGGTCCGGATATTGTACCGAAGCGTTGTTAGATACAATGTTGATATTCAACTTGGGAATATAGGTGTCGTCCACCATCCCATTTATGGTTCCATCGATCTTGAAATCTCCAGTTGTGGTAATTCCATCAAGGTTGGTACGATACGTCTCTGGAATGATGGCAAAAAAGTTTTTGAAATCAGACGATGGTGCGTTGAAAGACAGATCTACCATTGTTGCATCATTTTCCAATAATTGCACAAATCCATTCATTTTGAGCTCCAACTCATTGATAAAGGCTTGATTTTCTTTAAACGTATATTTCTGGTTCTCCAGATCCATCAATATATCGGCATCAAGTTTTACAATTTGGCCCGATAGATAACCGATTTCTGCCATGTCATAAAAGACGTTTGCCTCTGTATAGGTTTCCAGAGTACTTTCTCCCAAGCTAAAATCTCCGTTACCGTAATGATTCATGTTATCGAGAACGAGCTTGATTTGAGTAGTCACATCCTCATAGACGATGCGCGAATCATTGAGCTCATAGTGTTTAAAGTTTAAAGCAAAACCTCCCGAGCCTTCAGATTCTGTGGCGGGTTTTTGAGTCGCGGTCGAGTCAGCAACGGTGACATCCCAGTTGGGAATCCCGTTCTCATTGACTATAAAATTGGCTACTGCACCATCAACGATTAATTCGTTTAGCCCAATGGGTTCCCCTGCGCCGTTAAATAAATCTCCTACAGGCAAGTCGAGCTTGACCGCTTTGCTAAAAAACAGCGTATCCCCAGCAAAAGGTGCTTTATTAATTACAGATAGGTTTTCAATTTCCAATCTCGCATCGGGAAAAGCGCGAAAAAGACTTAAATCCACCTCGGCAAAATCTACCTCAGCGTTCAAGGCCTTGTTAAGTTCGGTTTTGATGAGCTCGGTAATTTTGTCCTTGAACAAATAAGGAGCTGCAAAAAGCGCGATAACCAGTAACAAAATAACAATACCCAATACTTTAAAAAACTTCTTCATTTTATATGTACTTCAATTTTTTATTCAAATTCTTAATGGTGTGGTGGATTCAAAATCATTTCTAAATCCTTTCCCACCATCCTCGAAAACCATTCCCGAAATCCATTCCCCTACTACTTCGACTTCGCTTAGCACAACGCCTAAAGGGTGGGATTTCTAACTACTCCGTTTTACTTTGAGCGCTATTATCAGCTCCCTTTGGGGTTGGGGTGTTTTTATCACTCCGAAACACCCATTGCCTACCGGCATTTCCTTCAAGGGAAAACTAAAACTACTATCACTTAGACCTTATTCTGGGCTTTAGTGTTTTTATCTCTCGCCAAATCATTTCCCCTACTACTTCGACTTCGCTAAGCACATCGCCTATTGGCTGGGATTTCGTCATACCCCATTTTACTTTGAGCACAACTAAAAGCTCCCTTGAGGGTTGGGGTGTTTGCCCTCTCAAAATCTTGTCTCTTGCCTCTTACCCGTTGTTTCTTGTCTCTTGTCTCTTATCTCTTTTCTCTCAATCAATCAATCAACAATTCCTCTCCTGTCTTTAAATCAAAGAGCTTTTTAAAAATCGCCACTCCTGCATAAAGCAAGGGCGTATCAAATAAAGCTACGAGAACCTTAAATAAAAATCCTGCGCCCAAAAGTGGATAAAACTGCTCCCAACTCAATACTTTAAAGAAACATAACAATAATAAAACGCTTGCAGTATCAATGAATTGTGAAAAAACCGTGCTAAAGTTGTTTCTTACCCACAACATTTTACCATTAGTCACTTTTTTCCAGAAATGATAAATACGTATATCAATGAACTGAGCAAACAGATAGGCACTCATACTAGCAAAAACCGCAATCGCACTGGCACCAAAAACATCAGTAAATATCTTATCGCCTACCGGACTATTATCGATGGCAGGAACGGTATCGGCAACGTAGATGATTAGTAAACTGAATACTGAGGCAAATATCCCAGCCATGACCAGGTCGTTTGCCTTACGCTTTCCATAAATTTCACTTACGAGATCAGTAATCAAAAAAGTAAGCGGATATGGCAACAATCCCACTGAAATCTCAAACCTAAAAAGCCCCAACGGATTCCAATAAAAGAACTTTTGGAAAATCAAATTTGACGCCACCAGCGAGCAAATAAATAAGGCAGCGAGCACAAGATAAATTCTGTGGGCGAGACGCAATCTTTTGGCGGTCAAGGTTTTCATAATTGTCGCAAAAGTAGCCTAGTCGTGAACGATTATTTCTTAATTTGCCCTAAAAGTTAAAGAGATTTCAACGCCCTATAACCATAAGATTTTCATAGCATTAGGCTCTAACCTAGGCAACAGGATGGAGCATCTTATGGCTGCTGCTCGACTTATTGAGCAACGGTTGGGCCTCATTATAAAAAGTGCGGGAATCTACAGGTCTGGAGCGATGGATTTTGCGGGAAGTGACTTTCTCAACACCTGTATTCTTGTTCATAGCATCAAAAGCCCAGAGGAAACTCTAGAAATCCTTCAAAATATAGAACGGGAAAGGGGACGCAAGCCTCGCGGCAGCAGTTCCTATGAAAACCGGATCATTGATCTGGATATTCTATTTTATGATGATCTTATTTTGGAAACTAAAGATTTGCAGATTCCTCATCCACGCATGCAAGATCGTAATTTTGTCATGCAACCACTCTCAGATATCGCCTATTCGGTTGAGCATCCCGTTCTTAAAAGATCGGTGGTGGAAATAAGCAGTGGACTTGAGCCTTTAAATGAGGTTGAGGATGATGTTATTCCGCTTTCGCGAAAGCGGTATTTCATACAAAATCTCAACTTTATCGCCATTGAGGGTAATATAGGATCTGGTAAAACCAGCCTGAGCCACAAAATCGCCGAAGATTTCAATGCCAAGCAAGTACTGGAACGCTTTGCGGACAACCCGTTTCTCCCCCTATTTTATGAAGATAAGGAACGGTATAGTTTTCCGCTTGAGATGTCATTTCTTGCAGATCGCTACCAACAGCTCATCGACGATGTGGCTCAGCACGATCTTTTTACAGAGCTAACCGTCGCCGATTATTATGTGATCAAGTCGTTGATTTTTAGCAAAATAACCCTGCAAGAAGAAGAATACCATCTTTATCAGAGGTTATTCAATATGATGTATAAGGAACTGGTAAAGCCTGATTTGTACATCTATCTCTACCAGACGGAGGATCGCCTGCTGGAAAATATCAAAAAACGAGGTCGCGAATACGAGAAAAACATCGAGGCCAGTTACCTCAACCAGATCCAGCAAGGCTACGCCGATTTCATCAGAACCCAACAGGATTTAAAAGTAAAAGTCATCGATGTATCAGAACTGGATTTTGTGAATAATCAGGAGGATTATTTAAAAGTTTTGGAAGAAATTTGCACGACGATTCAGTAATTCAGATTTTTACGTTCAGAGATCTGACCATATTCAGATTAAAAGAGTGAACAAATTAAGGTTTACCTATATTTGAGGAACAAACCTTACCTATGAAACATACACTACTTTTCACGCTCGCTGTTTTATCTACAATCACGCTGAGCGCCCAGGTTCTTTTTCAATCCAGTTTTGATGGGCTCAATACGGGTACTTCCCTAGATGGACAAAACGGCTGGAGTCACGATACGTCCAGCGGCGGTACGGGAAGCAATTTTGGCGTTGCGTCCAATCCATCCCAGATTGTAAACTTTCCCATATCGTATACAGACTATCCCAGTACGACCAACAGTCTGGAATCGGATAACACCATCGATAGTGACGGTCCAGGTAGGTTATTAGCAACTCCTATAACATCTGGCACCTATTACTTGAGCTTTACCTTAAATGTAACTGTTGCTCCAAACGCTGCTGCGGCCCGTGATGTGATAAGAATGCTGAACGGTGGTGCTTTTTCAACATCGTCAAGGGTGTTTATCCAGCGAGCGGGAGGTGGATTCAATGTAGGAATTAAAATAGGAGATCCCAGCTCTCCGTCTGCGATCGATCCTTTGGTTTATACTTATAACCAGAACCATTTAATCGTTGTGAAATATGAAATTGTTGATGGCGCCAATAATGACTCTATGACACTTTATGTGGATCCTATTTTGAGTAATGGAGAGCCTGCAACTGCAAATGCCCTGGCACCAGTTTCTACTTTTGAGGTTTCTAACAATATAGATCGCTTTGCTTTTCCGTGGAATGTATCTAACTCCGGCAGATTTGCAGGTCACGTAGGTTCAGTAAGCGTTACGAGGAACTGGTTTGATATGACTACGCTATCTACACCCTCTATTTCTAAAAAAGAAACCAATCTTAACTTTTATAGTGAAAGCAAAACACTTCAATTAGATAATCCACAGAGTGGCACGCTTAGTATCTTCTCAATAGATGGAAAAAGGATTTTAGATCGTGTCATGGACGATCAAAACTCCATAGATCTTAAATCTCTCCATCGAGGCATGTATATCGCAAGACTCACCACTGAAAATGGAAATTCTTCTAAGTTGAAATTTATTGTTGAGTGATTTATAAAGTTGCTGTAATACGGTTTTAAAACAATAGTTTAGCGTATGTCGAAAACCGCTCCCCAACCCTCCACAAAGGGAGAGGGAGACTACGATTAATCAATTTAGAAAACAACAAAACACGAAATTCTTATTTGTAAACCGTATAAAAACAACCCCCATTTTCAAGTTGAAAATGGGGGTTGTTCTGCTTCAAATGAGATTTAATCCCAACCCTCCCAATGGGAGCGAGACTTAAGCTCGTTTAAATTGAGATTCCACTCGCGAAATACCGATTTTAAAGTCGCATCACTCTGGTAATTACATAATAAAGCCCTTATTTTCAATTGAAAATAGGGGCTTTTAAGTTCCTAATTGGAATTTAAGCGCAGCGTAATTTTAGAATTTGCGAGCGCTGCGAGCCTACATCTCCAGCGCCCGCTTCACATCGCCATCCATCAATAGATTGATAGGATCTTCCAGTGCCTCTTTAATCGCTACTAAGAAACCTACAGATTCCTTACCATCGATTATTCTGTGATCGTAAGATACCGCGAGATACATCATGGGACGTGCGACGATGTTTCCATCTACGACTACGGGTCGCTCTATGATATTATGCATTCCTAAAATCGCACTCTGTGGTGGGTTGATGATGGGCGTACTCATCATACTACCAAAAACACCGCCGTTAGTGATGGTAAATGTTCCACCGGTCATTTCATCTACCGTGATGTCTCCATCTCTGGCACGTAGAGCCAATCGCTTTACTTCTTGCTCCACGCCTCTAAAGGATAGGTTTTCAGCATTTCTGATTACAGGAACCATCAGACCTTTAGGTCCAGAAACAGCAATAGAAATATCCTTAAAGTCGTAGGTTACCATTTCCTTACCATCAATCATCGAGTTGACCGCGGGATAAAGATCCAGTGCTCTTACGACTGCTTTTGTAAAGAATGACATAAAGCCTAGAGAAACGCCATGTTTGGATTTGAACGCCTCCTTATATTCACTACGTAAATCAAAAATCGCCTTCATGTCTGCCTCGTTAAAGGTCGTGAGCATGGCGGTTTCATTTTTGGCACTCACAAGACGTTCTGCTACTTTTCTACGCAACATGGAAAGCTTAGATCTAGACTCTCCTCGAGATCCAGGTCCAGGTGTTCCCATGGACGGTTTGGCATTTACCGCATCTTCTTTAGTAATGCGACCATCGCGACCCGTTCCAGAAACAGATTTACTATCCATTCCCTTCTCATCGAGTATTTTCTTAGCGGCAGGACTTGCGGTTCCGCTTGCGTAAGTTTCCTTAGCCTGTTCTGGTTGGGGAGCTTTGTTGGAGTCGGCTTTTTTGTCTTCAGGATTGTCCTTGCGCATTTCCTTTGCAACGTCGGCATCGTTACCGCCTTCATCGCCATCCTCATAGGAGTCTGGTGCGTGCTCTACATCTTTTGCGCCTTCATTGGGATTAGCAGCTTCCGTATCGATAAGGCAAACGACCTCTCCTACTTGAACGGCATCGCCTTCCTCAGCTTTGAGCGTGATGATACCGCTGGCTTCTGCGGGAAGTTCCAGCGTTGCCTTATCACTATCAACTTCTGCAATGGCCTGGTCTTTCTCGACCCAGTCGCCATCAGCAACCAGCCATTCTGCAATTTCTACTTCTGTAATCGACTCGCCGGGTGAGGGCACTTTCATTTCTAGAGCCATAATCTATTTGTTGGTATTAAAAACGTCTTCTATTATTCTTGCTTGTCTGCGCTTTGATCGTGTAGAACTACCTGATGCGGGAGCTGCATACATATTTCTGGAGCAGACTCTCCAGGTTCTTGTTTCGGGCATGTGGAGCATCAAGTGGGAATATGCTCCCATGTTACGAGGCTCTTCCTGTGCCCATACGACATCTTTTGACCCGTATTTTTTCATCACTTCCTTGATCTGATCCACGGGCAGTGGGAACAATTGCTCCAACCGTACCACGGCAACATCTTTGCGATCATGCTCTTCTCTAAAGTTGATCAGGTCGTAATAGAATTTTCCACTGGTAAAGACTAATGTTTTGGCATCAGAGCTTTTTCTTTTTTCCGCTTTCGCGAAAGCGGGATCATCAATAAGCTCTTGAAAATGACCATTCTCAAACTCTGCGACGGTACTTACCGCCTGTGGAGAACGCAATAGTGACTTGGGGGTGAAAACCACTAACGGCTTTCTGTAATTGACCTTCATCTGGCGTCTCAACAAGTGAAACATATTTGCAGGCGTGGTACAGTTTGCCATGAACATATTATCCTTTGCGCAAAGCTGCAGGTAACGCTCGATACGTGCACTGGAATGTTCTGCGCCCTGGCCTTCATAACCGTGCGGCAACAATTTTACCAGACCATTCATGTTCTTCCACTTGTCCTCCCCAGCACTGATGTACTGGTCCATCATGATCTGTGCACCGTTTGAAAAATCTCCAAATTGTGCCTCCCAGATCGTCAGGGTATTGGGACTTGCGAGCGCATATCCATATTCAAAACCGACCACTCCATACTCTGAAAGGTGGGAATTATACATATACATATGACCCTCAGCACCCTCGATATGGTTGTGAAGAATAAATTCATTCTCATGATTTTCAGACTTTACGACAGCGTGGCGGTGGGAAAAGGTTCCTCGTTCCACATCCTGACCACTCATGCGTACGTCATAACCTTCAAGCATCAAACTACCATAGGCGAGGTGTTCTCCCATCGCCCAGTCCAGCTTGTCTTCATCAAACATCTGCTGGCGCGATTCTATGATCTTTTTAACCTTGCGTATAAAGTTTTCCTTTTCAGGAAGTGAAGAAATGGTTTTGGTAATTTTTTCAAGTGAAGCGCGGTCTACACCGGTCTCCACTTTCTGCATCATTTCTTCTTCGGTAACACTGTCAAAACCGTCCCACTCATCCTGCATAAAAGGTGTGATGACCGTATTTTCCATTTGGCGGGAAGTAGCCAGCTCGTCTTCTAAACGGCTTTTGTAGGTTTTTTCAAGCTCCTTAACCTTGCCTTTATCGATAATACCTTCTTCCAGCAATTTTTGCGAATAGATATCTCTGGGGTTTTTATGTTTACCAATTGCCTTGTACAATTGCGGCTGGGTAAATCGAGGCTCATCGCCCTCGTTGTGACCGTATTTTCTGTAACCCAAAAGGTCAATAAATACGTCACGACCAAATTCCATTCTGTAATCCAGCGCAAAATTCATCGCGTGCACGACGGCTTCTGCATCGTCTGCATTCACGTGTAACACAGGAGACAAAGTCACTTTTGCAACATCTGTACAATAGGTACTGGATCTTGCGTCCAGATAATTTGTGGTAAATCCTACCTGATTATTGACAACCAAATGGATCGTACCTGCCGTCTTGTAGGCATCAAGCTGAGACATCTGCACGACCTCGTAAACGATTCCCTGTCCCGCAATGGCAGCATCTCCATGAATCACGATAGGTAAAACATTAGAGAAGTTTTCTGGAGTGTGCATATCTTGTTTTGCACGAGTAATTCCTTCTACCACGGCACCCACGGTTTCTAGGTGGGATGGATTGGGAACGATATTGATATTTATATCGTTGCCATTATCCGTTTTGCGCTTACTGGTATAACCAAGATGGTATTTCACGTCTCCGTCAAAAATATCCTGCTCGTAATCCTTCCCATCAAATTCGGAAAAGATGTCTTTTACCGGCTTGCCAAAAATGTTAGTCAAAACATTCAAGCGACCACGGTGTGCCATTCCCAAAACGAATTGATCCACACCTTTATCGGCGGCGTTTTCAATTAATGCATCCAGCGCTGGGATCAAAGTCTCGTTTCCTTCCAGTGAAAAACGCTTTTGGCCTACGTATTTAGTATGTAAAAAAGATTCAAAAGAAACCGCTTCGTTGAGTTTCTTGAGGATTTGTACTTTCTCGTCTTTGGAGAATTGAGGATGGTTATTGTTTCTATGCAGCCAGCTCTGAATCCATTTGACCTCATGCGGCTTGCGTATGTACATATATTCTACTCCTATACTATCACAATACACCTGCTCCAAATGGGCTATGATGTCCTTGAGAGCAGATTTGCCTATTCCCAAGAGCTCTCCAGCTTGGAAAGTGGTGTTCAAATCACTATCGGTTAAACCAAATTGGTTCAATTCCAGGGTAGGCTGATAATTGCGGCGCTCCCTTACTGGATTTGTCTTGGTAAACAAGTGACCTCGAGTGCGATAGGCATCAATCAGTTTTACCACGCTGAACTCTTTGAGCATGTCTTGAGACACCTCCGCCGTTTGCTTTTGACCGCTTTCCACCTCCACATACTCGATGACGGTTTCATGACCGGCACTCTCCATCCCAAAGTCAAAACCTTGAAAAAAGGCACGCCAGGATGGCTCGACCTGGTCGGGATTAATTAAATATTCATCGTAAAGTTGTGCGAAATATGCGGTGTGTGCCGCATTGAGAAATGAAAACTTGTCCATATGGTTAAGGATTGCTCCTTTTTGATAAAATATACCGCAAAAATAGAAAATAAGTCCTTTAACATAAGCTTATTTGTATATTTATAACAGCCTCAATCTATAATATACCTTAATGAAAAGCCTCAAATCCATCAGTTTGCTATTTATATGTTTATCGTTTTCACTTATTTGCATGTCCCAAAATTCCACTAAGCAAGAATCCAGTTTTTGGAATAGGGTGACGGTAGGTGGCAATTTAGGAGCTAACTTCGGTAATGACTTCTCTAGTGTGATCATTGCACCACAAGCTATCTATGGTGTTAATGATTTTGTAGGATTGGGAGTAGGCCTCAATTATAGTTATACGGAGCTCGACGCAAATAGACCGGGAACCCTGGATTACACCTCAAACATTTATGGCGGCAGCTTAATCGGATTATTTAATCCCATCCCTGAACTTCAAGCTAGTTTTGATTTTGAGATGCTCAATGTAAATCGCAATTTTGAAATCAGATCTTTTGATGATCAGTTTTGGGTGCCTGCTTTATTTTTAGGCGCTGGTTACAGGCAGGGAAATTTTGTCATCGGTGCAAGGTATGATATCCTCTATAACGACAATCGCAGTGTTTATAATAATGGGATACAGCCTTTTGTAAGAGTTTTGTTCTAGTCCCAAAAAACCACAATCTAAATTCAAAATGATGGAATGAACCTTTTTGCTGATTGAAAAAATCTGACTTCTAATTTCAGTACTTTTCTATTAAGCATTTGGGTAAACTCTTGAAAGTAGACTAGCTAGCTATAATTTCTTTTTGAAAGTTTTAATGTCCGATTAAAACATCTATGAATATGATTTTTTATTAAAATAACTCCAAAGATAATCAACTAAATCACAAAGATGATTCTACTATTAACAATAATTAAGTTAATAATGAAAACTCTTTAAATTCTTTAAGTAATAATGTATTTGAAAGCTATTATCATTGAAAAAAAAATTATGAAACGCATATATTTAAGTATTATAGTAATTGGATTTGCCCTTACATCCTGCAAAGAGTCAGATGAAAAAGTGGTGGATAGCGATGATATTGAAGCTACCTCTTTAAATGATAGTTATGACAACGATGCAAGCAATTCTGCTGAAAATGAAAACAACGGCACCAACTATGATAAGTCTGAAGCCAGCGAGATGGCTCGTCAAATGAAGGAAAATGTACAAGTCGATAAGAATAATGACATTTCCATCAAAAATTTTACTGCCTACGGTGAGTTGCAAAACCAAGTGAAAAACTTATCCATTGACCCAAGTGTACGTTCAGAAATGAATTCAGAAAAAGCCAAAAAGGCTTTTGAAACTTTTAAAGATGAAATGCCAGCCTACTTAAATACAGTTATGGTTCGCAAAGAAGTGGATGATGCAGAAAGAGCGATGACGCGTATGTACAAAACATTAGAGAATGGGAATGCATCTGAGAAAATAGTGAAAAAGCATATTAATAAAGTAAAAAGTAGCATTAATGACCTCAATCAAGAAATCGTAGATATACGATTGAGTATGGATAACGATGATTCCATAAATTTTGACTCTTATAGTGACTTTGTAAATAGTGTTAGCTATGATGATAATTATAGAGTTACAATTCTTGAATTTGAGGAGTATGATAAAGTATCTGATGATCGTATGAATATGGATAATGCTGCTCATAATGAGAAAGATCAATACGCTAAAATCTTGATCGAAGATTTTAGTACCATGATATCAAATATGCCTGAGTATATTAAAATAGATGATGTGGAAGATGCTGTGGAAGATGTCCAAAAAGAGATGAGAGAATACCAAGAAGAAAAGGGTAGCTCAACAATTACCAAAGAAGAAAACCAAGAGAATCTTGAGGAGATTGATGAGGCACTGTATGATTTGAATAAAGAATTAATCAAGGCTCGTAAAAAATATGACAGTCAAAGAAATGACGCTATTGAAAATTACATGGAAGAGCTCAACGGTTAATTAAATTTGAACTTGTTTCAAAAAGATCGCTTCGGCGATCTTTTTTTGTTTAAAAATGAATCCTCTAAGAATTTTCTAGTTACTGATGCCCCAGCCTGAATTTCACCTTGATCCATTCCCGGTATAAAAAACCCAGGATGATTCCTTTTTCAAGATGCCGCTCCTGTACATCAGCTAAGTAGTAAAGTTGCTGCAGTCGTGAATCGCTGTCTTCCATGAGCTCGTTCAATCGTTCAGCAACGGCATTCAAGAAAGCTTTGGGATCGTCTTGATCCACCTCTTCCAGACCTGATCGTGATAAATCCTTATTGATCTGGTTGCGATAGATGATGAAGTTGTGACACTTTCGCGAAAGCGCCTCTTCCAAATGTTGAAGTTCCTGTGCCATTTTAACTTACGCGATCCATCAATTCCAATGAGAACGCCTTAAGCATCTGCTTATTCGTATCGCTTATTTCCAGTTGCTGTATGTCGTTCAAAGCTTTCTGAGTAAAGTCGTTGATTGCGTCCAAAGTACGCTTTGCGCCGCCACTTTTATGAAATAGGGTTTTAACATTTTCCTTTTTATCGTCCATTTCCAGATCGGAGAGCGTGGATTGTTCCATGGCAAACCAGCGTTTGAGTTCGTCGTGGTTTTCTACATGCTCCAGACTTTTTAGATAGAGATAAGTTTTTTTGTTTTCCCTGATGTCGCCGCCCACTTCCTTACCAAAAGTTTCTGGATCGCCATAGGCATCTAAGTAATCGTCCATGAGTTGGAATGCGATTCCCAAGTGGATCCCATAGTCGTAAATAAATTTTTGCTGCTGTTCAGAAGCGCCAGCAACAATAGCTCCCATTTGCAGGGCACAACCCAGCAATACCGATGTCTTTAACTTGATCATCAAGAGGTATTCATCTATGGTCACATCGTCACGGGTCTCAAAATTGACGTCATATTGCTGTCCCTCACACACTTCGAGAGCTGTGCGATTGAAAAGGGTCATTAATTTTTTATAGGTGTCGCCCTCGTAAGCGTCCAGTTGTTTATAGGCAAGTATGAGCATGGCGTCGCCAGAAAGAATTCCCGTATTCTCGTCCCATTTTTTATGAACGGTCGGCTTCCCGCGACGCAAATCGGCTTGATCCATAATATCGTCGTGAAGCAATGTGAAATTGTGAAAAACCTCCACCGCGATGGCACAATCCATGGCATCTTCCATTTTGGCACCATACATATCTGCCGCCATGAGGGAGAGTAGCGGTCGCAATCTTTTTCCACCCAATTCCAATATATAATGGACGGGATCGTATAGCCCACGAGGTTCTGTGGGATTGACTCGTTCTTTCAACGTTTTGAGAAAAATCTCCTTAAGCTTGGTAAGTTGTTCCATGCGGGTAAAAATAGAGTACAAAATGGATTTAATCGCTTTTCAGTTTTGAATCTAAATTCATTATGTTTTTTTAACACGTCTGAAAACCGCAGGATTTTAGATCTATAGTCTTACCCAAGACAATTTATTCGTTGGTATTCAAAAAGAAGTATGCTTAATTTTTTTAAACATCCCAAACCTCGGAGGTTTGAAGAATAGAAAAACATCAGATTTTCTCATCGAATGAAAAAAAATCACCATCCATTAATATCAAAAGTGTAGAAAAACCTCCCAGGTTTTGACCAATTAAATATTTCTGAAGATCGTTTTCAAAGTTTCGCTAATGGGTTCCTGTTTTGAGTTCTAGTTCAGGTTCAAGTTCAAGTTCAAGTTCAAGTTCAAGTTCAATCTATCGGCAATCCCCTACAGGTGCGTTAAATAATTGTAAAACTTTGGAAACTTAAAACGTTTCTAAAGTTTCCTCATGATATATTTGCAGCTCTTAAATAAGTAAATGACTGATTCTAAACAGGAAATAAGGCTCAAGTCCACAGATCTCTTTCTATCTCTGGGTTTTAAAAGCGTTACCATGGACGACATCGCTTCTGAAATGGGCATGAGCAAGAAAACCCTGTACAGCCACTATAAAAATAAGGAAGCCCTGGTTTCAGACGTTACCCTGCACCTTTACAATAATATTTGTTGCGGAATCGACCATATCTGCGAGACCTCCACTAATCCCATCGAGGAGCTGTACGATATCAAGCGTACCGTCATGGACTCGCTCAAGGGGGACAAGTCATCTCCCATCCACCAGCTGCAAAGGTATTACCCAAAAGTACACCACGAGCTGCGGTCCAAGCAGTTTGACTACATGCAGGATTGTGTGAACAAGAATCTGGAGGAAGGCATCGAGCAGGGCTTATATATCCCTACCATCAATATGGATTTTGTATCCCGCATCTATTTTGTGGGCATTCAGGGAATCAAGGATCTGAGCGTATTTCCCTCTGACCAGTTTCCGGTTCAGGATCTCTACGATCAGTATCTGGACTACCACCTGAGAGGCATCGTTACTCCCAAGGGTCGTAAAATATTAAATCAAATCACTAACAAAAACCACGATTAAATGAATAAGCTATTAATGGCGCTATGGGTTTTTATGGTTCTCGCTTTCGCGAAAGCGTACCCCCAACAATCCCCACCAGAACAGAACAGCTTCTCGTTACAACAGGCGATCGACTACGGGCTGGAAAACAACTATCAGGCGATCAACGCAAAGCGCGACATCGCCAAAGCATTGAAACAGAAATGGGAGACGACGGCGACAGGACTGCCACAAATCGATGCGAAAGTAGATTACACTTATAATGTAAAAACACCTATTTTCATTTTTGACACCAATGCTTTCAACCCTGATGCCACAGAAGAAAATTTTGAGGCAATACGGGCTCAACCCACGCAAGGTGCTAACCTAAGTGCCACACTTACCCAGCTGATTTTTGACGGTTCCTACATCGTTGCACTTGAAGCTTCCAAAACATTTCTGGAATTCTCTGAAAACGCAAATAATAAGACCAAACTGGAGGTGCGTAAAGGAATTATCAATGCTTACGGCGGCGTATTGCTAACGCAGGAAAACATCAATATTCTGCAAAGCAATCTTACCACCGTAGAGGAAAACTTAAGAGAAACCACCAAAATTTTTGAAAATGGGCTGGCAGAGGAAGAAGATGTGGAGCAACTCAAGATTACCGAGGCCCAGATTAAAAACCAATTAAACACTGCAATCAGGCAGGAAGCGATCGCAAAGGATATGCTTAAACTGGCGCTAGGCATGGATCTAGGTAATGACATCATTCTTACCGATGACCTGGCAGGACTCACGCTCAACAATCTAGACCCAGGAGTGACAGATGACCGATTGAATCTGGAAAAAAATGTGGACTACCGCATTGCCAATAACTTTTCTGAGCAACGCCGCTTGGAATATAAATTGGAACGTTCTAAAAGCCTGCCCAGTTTAGGAGCCTTTATTAATTACGGAACTCAAGCATTTGACGATGATTTTGTTTTTTTTCAAAACAGCACACCTTGGTTCCAGCAATCCGTTGCGGGACTGAGCTTGAACGTACCTATATTTAGTTCATTTGGTCGTAAAGCCGCTCAGGAGCGCACAAAGATTGCCTGGGAACAAGCACAGACGGAACTTGAGCAGACTAAACAGCAAATCAATCTTGATTATCAGAGCGCGGTCAACAACTACCAGAGCGCCATCGATAACTATACAACAAGTAGGGACAATCTCGCTCTGGCAGAACGCATCGAGAACAAGAATACGATTAAATTCAAGGAAGGTCTTGCTACCAGTTTTGACTTAAGACAGGCGCAATTGCAATTGTATTCCGTACAGGCAGAATACCTCAATAGTATGTATGGGGTCATTTCAGAAAAAGCAAATCTCGAGACCATACTCAACACCCCAGAATTTACCAATAATGACTAACGCACCAGCACATAACATCATGAAAAACTTAATCTATATTTCAATAGCATTGGTTCTACTTACCTCCTGTGGCGGCGAGGAACCTAATGTGGAGGAACTTATCGCCAGCGGCGATATGCAGGCCATCAATACCAAAAAAACCGAACTGCTCAGTCAGAAGAAAGAACTTGAAAACGAGATCAAGGCAATAGAATCCTTTCTCGATGAAAACGCAGAGGAAAAAGCTGGAGCTTTGGTCAGCATTCAAACCGTAAATGATACGCTCTTCAATCATTATATAGAATTGCAGGGTAGCGTAGACACTAAAAAGAATATTACCATCATGGCAGAAATGGGTGGAGTCCTTACCAACGTATATGTTACCGAAGGTCAAAGTGTAAGAAAAGGACAACGTCTCGCAAAAATCGATGACGGCGGTATCGGACAACAGATCCAACAGATGAAAGTGCAGGAACAGCTGGCAAAAACCACCTTTGAACGCCAGAAAAGACTTTGGGATCAAAATATAGGTTCTGAAATTCAATATCTACAAGCCAAAGCCAACTATGAAGCACAACAAAGCGCGATCAATGCGATGCAGCAGCAACTAGCTAAATCGGTGGTTACGGCTCCATTTGCAGGAACTATAGATAATGTGATTACAGAACAGGGAAACACGGTTAGTCCAGGGATGAGCCAGTTGTTTAGATTGGTCAACCTAGACAACATGTATATTGAGGTAGAAGTTCCAGAAAAATACATTGCTAGCGTCGATGAAGGAACTGAGGTCAAAGTAGAATTTCCCGTACTCAATGAGCAAGTGGATAGCAAAGTGCGCCAAAGCAGCTCCTTTATCAATCCGGCAAACAGATCCTTTAAAATTGAGGTTCCCGTTGATAACAAGAATCAAAACATCAAGCCAAATCTAACCGCTCGATTGAAAATCAACGATTACACTAAAGAAGATGCCATTCTAGTTCCTCTGGCAGTAATCAGCGAGAACCAAGAAGGCGAGCAGTATGTGATGACAGCCGCAAACTTAACGGATAGTGGCGAGTACAAAAACGCTATCGCCAAAAGAAAGATTATCCAGACTGGAAAAACAAGCGGTAACATGGTAGAAATTACAGATGGACTTGCCAAAGGCGATGTAATTATCGTAGAAGGTGCGCGTAGTGTCAAGGAAGATCAAAAGATCAGAATCAAAGCATAAGAACAATGGAAAAGAAAAGTCAAAAGGAATTTGGTTTCTCATCATGGGCGATCAATAATCCTACGGTTATATGGATACTTATTGCCGTAGTTCTCCTATTAGGAGTGCAGGGCTATTTTGCCATGCCTCGTGAAGATTATCCAGAAGTAAAGGAAACCAAGATCTACATCTCCAGCGTTTATCCTGGCAACACGGCTGAAGATATTGAAAGATTGATCACGGAACCTCTTGAGGATAAGCTTAAAAACATCTCTGGCGTATCTGAAATTCTTTCTACCTCCCAGGAAGATTATTCCATCATCACGGTAGAATTTGAGGAAGGTGGCATTCTCGGAGAAAGTATTACCGTTGAACAAGCTAAGCAAAAAGTCAAGGATGAGGTCGATACAGAAACTGCAAATGAAGACTGGCCCACATTCAATGGTGCCAAAATAGAACCCAACGTCTTCGATCTCAAAATGAGTGAAGAGATCCCTATCATGAATATTAACATGAGAGGCGATTATACCGTGAGGGAACTCAAAGAATTTGCAGAATATCTGGAGGATGAGATCGAGAGTCTGGAACAAATCAAGGAAGCCAGTATAAGAGGTGCGCAAGAACTTGAGGTTGAAGTAGCGGTGGACATCTACAAAATGACAGCGGCCAAAGTTAGCTTTGACAATGTGATCAACGCCGTACGTGGTGGAAACTCCACTATGAGCGCAGGAAACATCAAGACTGAAAGCCAGCGCAGGACGATCCGGATTTTAGGAGAAATCACAGATCCTCAGCAACTGGATCGATTTGTGGTTAAAAATGAAAACGGCCCCATCTATTTAAAAGACATCGCAGAAGTTTCCTTTAAGGAGGAGGATAAAACCACATTCGCACGAGAAAGTGGCGATCCCGTGGTCATGATCGATGTGAAAAAGCAGTCTGGTAAAAACACGATTGAAGCATCTGCAAGTATACGTGAGATCATCAAAAACTCTCAGGAAACCGGCAAAATTCCGGAAAATGTAGAAATCACGGTTACCAATGATAATTCCAGCCGAACGTTGAATCAGGTAGATGACCTGGTCAACAACATTATTTTTGGGGTTATTCTGGTGGTGGTCGTTTTGATGTTCTTCTTAGGGTTTAGAAATGCTCTATTTGTAGGTTTTGCGATTCCCATGTCCATGTTGATGAGCTTCATCATCCTAAGCGGATTGGGTTACACCCTTAATACCATGATTCTTTTTGCGATGATCATGGGACTTGGAATGCTGGTGGATAACGGGATCGTGGTGGTAGAGAATGTCTACCGACTCATGGATGAAGAAGGAATGACCCGCATACGCGCGGCAAAAGTTGGAATTGGCGAGATTGCTGTTCCCATTATCATTTCTACCCTAACGACTGTCGCGGCATTTGTTCCTATAGGACTTTGGCCGGGCGTAATGGGAGAATTTATGAAGTATTTCCCCATAACATTATCCGTAGTATTGGGTAGTTCACTCGTCGTTGCGATCTTTTTCAATTCGATGTTGGTTTCTCAGTACATGAGTATTGATGAGAAGATAATTCCCGTAAAGAATCTGTTGATTATCACACTAGTCATGGGCGGAATCGGTTTGTTGATCATGCTTTTTGGTGGCGCGATAAGAGGAATAGGAACCATCATGTTTGTTACGGTAATTTTACTATGGTTGTATAAATATTTGATCAAAGGAGCTACCCTATTCTTTCAGCGTAGAATGCTCAAAGCACTTGATAATGCCTATGAGCGTTTCTTGAAGTTTGCTTTGGGTGGTAAAAAGCCCTATTTCTTCATTGCTGGAATGGTGGTAATGTTTGTGGGTGTTCTTGGGTTGTATTTTGGCTGGTCTGTTGCATCAGGTCGTACCAAAGTTGAGTTTTTCCCAGAAAACAAACCCAACCAGATCATGGTGTATATTGAGTATCCGCAAGGAACCTCCATTGCCAAGACAAACAGCACCACAAAAGAAATAGAAGAAGTCGTCTATGATGTCCTGAACCAAGATGAATATCTAGAAGGCGGTCGTAATTTCTTGGTAGAAAGTGCGGTTTCGCAGGTAGGAGAAGGAGCTGGAAACCCACAAACCGACGGTGGTAGTGCGGCAGAAATGCCCCATAAGGGAAAGATTACCGCAAGTATGCGAGAATACAAGTACCGCAACGGTAAAGACAGCGAGGTGCTTAGAAAAAAGGTACAGGAGGCCGTTCAGGGCAGATTTCCAGGAATTGCGATAAGCGTGGAGAAAGATCAAGCTGGACCACCCGCTGGATATCCCGTAAATATAGAACTGCAGGGAGATGACTATGAAGACCTCATCGTTACGGCAGAACGTATGGTCAAGTTCTTGAATGAAAAGAACATTGCTCCCGTGGACGAACTCAAAATAGACGTCAACAAAAGTAAACCTGCACTTCAGGTTAAAGTAGATCGCGAAAAGGCAGGAGAGCTGGGCATCAGTGCCGGTCAAGTGGGAATGCAGTTAAGGCGGGCTATTTTTGGAGAAAAGGCAGGAATCTATAAAAAAGATGGCGAGGATTATGACATCTACGTCAGGTTCAATGAAAACGATCGATACGATCGCAGCGCCCTCTTTAATCAACGAATTACTTTTAGAGATATGGCTACAGGTCAAGTGCTGGAGGTGCCAGTAAGTTCCGTGACCACTCAAGAAAATGTATCTGGATTCAGTGCAATCAAGCGTAAGGACAACAAGCGCGTAGTAACAGTGTATAGTGCCTTAAAACCAGGCTATACAGATGCTGGAGCAGCAGTTGCCCAGATCCAAAACGAGATGCTCGATTTTGAAAATCTACCGGAAGATATCAAGATTGACTACACGGGACAACTTGAAGAACAAAACAAGCAACAAGCGTTTCTTATGTCGGCATTGATGTTTGGGTTGTTGTTGATCTTTTTCATTCTCATCTTCCAGTTCGGTGGATTGTCAAAACCTACGATCATTATGATCTCGATATTCTTGAGTTTTATTGGAGTATTCCTAGGCCTTATGGCGACGGGCTGGCCTTTTGTTATTATGATGACAATGATGGGTATCATATCGCTGGCGGGAATCGTGGTAAACAACTCAGTTGTTCTTATTGATTACGTGGATATTTTGAAGCTCCGTGTGCGAGAAGACATGGGAATTGAAGATGATAAGTTCTTGATCAGCAAAGAAGATTCTTTCAAAGCTATCGTACAGGCAGGTAAAGCTCGTTTGCGTCCCGTAATACTGACGGCAATTACCACGGTATTGGGATTAATTCCACTGGCTATAGGATTGAATATCGATTTCTTCAGTCTGTTTAGTGAATTTGACCCCAAGATTTATATGGGCGGAGATAATGTGATATTTTGGGGGCCGCTGGCGTGGACGGTCATATTTGGATTATTATTTGCAACGTTCTTGACCTTGATTATCGTGCCTATTCTACTCTACCTTGTTCATAGAGCAAAACTGAGATGGCAACGCTTCAGGAAACCAGAACTAGCAAAGCAAACTGAGAATTATAACGAATCTCAAGCAGCCTAGCAGAGAACAGTTTCACAGCAACTATCAAACCGCAACAATTTAAAATGTTGCGGTTTTTTTATCTTTTTTTCCAAGGTAATTTTTTTGGTTATAAATGATGTTGCTGGATTTTTTATAATCCTAATCATTATTGGTTTCGGAAAACCTAATATGAGTTTTAAAATTTAAGCCTCCTTCAAATTTCATTTTGGGGACAGTAGTTCAGTGCATAAAGAACTCTCGGTTAGATGACTATACTAGCCAACGTTAGAATCAAAAGCACTTAAAATATTAGATTAACCTTAGCAGGAAAAAATAAGTCGCCACAGTACATTTATCGCATGAAGAAGTTTGATGTTTTTGTTTTTGGCACTGGAACTGCTGGAAAGTATGTGGCAGACCAGTGCGCTCAAAATGGTAAAAAAGTCGGGATTATTGATAACCGTGATTATGGTGGAACCTGCTCGCAAAGAGGTTGTGATCCCAAAAAACTCATGCTCGCCAGCATGGAAGCCTATGAGTTTGGGAAAAACATGAAAGGCGATGGGATCAAAAATGTTCCAGAAATTGATTTTAATGCAGCGCACAGATACGCTAAACGTTATGTAAGCGACATACCGTCTAATACAGAAGAGATGTTGAAAAACGACGGTGTTGCATGTTATCATGGAGAAGCACACTTTGTCGATGAACATACAATCGAGCTAGACGGAGAGAAAATTCAATCAGATGTTTTTGTGATTGCCACTGGTCTAAAAACCAGGCCTCTTGGGATTCCAGGAGAAGAATATGCTCTAACCTCGGGTGACTTCTTTGGGCTTCAAGAACCGCCCAAAACGGTAGTGTTTATAGGCGCAGGATATATAGGTATGGAATTTAGTCACATGCTTAACAGGTCGGGTTCTAAAGTGACAATCTTAGAAAGGGATGATCAAATTATGAAACCCTTTGAGGCTTTTACCGCAAATATGCTAGATACAGCTAGTACAGAGCAAGGAATCAATATTTTGAAAAACGCTCAAGTATCCAGTATAGAAAAGAAAGGCGATCGCTTTGTGGTTAATTATGCGATGGATGACGGCACTCATCAAATCACTTTTGATACTGTTTTCAACACCGCAGGTAGGGTTCCTTCCATAGATGTATTGCAACTGGAAAATGCAAATGTCGTAACCACAACTGCAGGTGTTCAAGTCAATCATTATTTGCAAAGCACCAGTCAATCTCATTTTTACGCCTGTGGAGATGTCTCCAGTAAAAATCTACCGCTCACACCTTTAAGCGGCAAAGAAGCAAAAGTGGTGACCAGAAACATTCTGAACAAAAAAGAGAAATTTGACTTTCCTGTGATTCCCAGTGTTGCCTTTACCATTCCTAACTGTGGAGGGATAGGAATGACTGAAATAGAAGCGGAAAACGCTGGACTCCATTTTGACGTTATCGAGCGTGATGCCAGCGACTGGTTCAACAACCAGCGCATCAATGCACAGTATTATGCATTTAAAATTTTGGTAGAGAAAGAAACAGATAAGATTTTAGGTACACACATCTTAGGCCAAGAAGCAGCAGAGCAATTGAATATGTTTGCTATTGCTATGAAAGCTGACTTGAAGTGGAGCGATCTCAAAGATACTATTTTCACCTACCCGAGTTGGGGGAATGATATTTTGAGTATGTGAATTTATTATTTTCAGCCTCAGATCACTTATTAATTAAGTCAAATGAATGTCGAAGAGAAATATATAAAAACCTTTTTGCAAAATCAGTATCATGTTTATCATGATCTCCTGGAAGCAATGTTTGATGAGCTTCTAAAAAATGGATGGACTGTAGAGGCCGATATTTATTGTAAAGAGAAGTACGACTATTATTACTGTAAGGTAAGTGGCGGTAACGAAAAATTTCAGGCAATTGTAGATAAATATGCTGAGCAAATAAATTCGTTTTGTTCTGTTTGTGAAAGAAACGATCGACCTATTTATGAAGATGACTTGTCTCCTTATTGGATTCAATCGACATGTTTCGACTGTTGGAAAGAGCGCATAGAGATAAATACCATAAAGAACATTTCCGAGGACGGTTTTAGTTTTCCTAGGATTAACAGCGAGAATCAAGTTGAATTAATAAATATTAGTTGGTTGCGTGATGTAAAGAACTTTAAATTATTAAACGTAAATAGATTTCTATTGCGTGATGTGAATTTACTAGGGCTTCAAATTGAATTACTTAATGATGACTTAATTGGATTTGGTTTTACTGACATCAATTTCTATAAGTTACTTAAGAATACGCCTAATCATGCAGGTGATCCAGATGATTATATCTTTTTAGAAAAATTTCGATCTTCTTTAAAAGATTGTCCTATATGTAAAAAAGTTTCAATTTTTGAGAAGAGATGCTTGTCTTGTGGACTTTATAAACAGAATATTCTCATGGGGGGTGTCAATTCAGGTCCTTTATGGGCTGATGATAGCTGGAAATGGTTTAACAATATTGATGAGCGCATACATTATAAGAGAAAAGAATTCGAGGATAATCTAGAGAAAGATCCTGTACTAAAATATAGATTTGAAAACGATGATTCTTTCGCTCAAAGTGATAGGTTTCAGTAACAATTTTTCCACAACTCATCTCAAATACTAAATTCAAAGATGACTAACCTGATCAAAGTTGCATTAGCACAAATCGCCCCAGTATGGCTGGATCAAAAAGCAACTCTAGATAAAATTCTTGAATATTTAGAAAAGGCCTCAGATCAAGGAGCCGAGCTGGTAGTTTTTGGCGAGGCTTTGTTGCCTGGATATCCGTTTTGGCTGGCGCTGATGGACGGCGCTGCTTGGAATAAAAAAGAGGTGAAGGAGTTGCACAGACACTATGCACTGAATGCTGTTGATCTAGATAGAGGTGATCTTCATGAGGTTTGCGCTTTCGCGAAAGCGAGAAATATTTCCATCTACATAGGCATAATTGAAAAACCGCAAGATCGTGGCGGCCATAGCCTATATGCGAGTATGGTCTACATCAACCAAGAGGGTTTGATAAAAAGCGTGCACCGTAAATTGCAACCTACTTATGATGAGAGACTCACCTGGTCACCGGGTGATGGAAATGGGCTGGTTACACATAATTTAAAAGGTTTTACTATAAGTGGTCTGAACTGCTGGGAAAACTGGATGCCACTACCCAGAGCGGCCATGTACGCTCAAGGAACTAATCTTCACGTGGCTTGCTGGCCCGGGAGCGACCATAACACTAAAGATATTACTCGTTTTATAGCTCGTGAAGGACGTTGTTTTGTGCTATCAGTTTCTTGTATAATGACTAAAGATGATTTTCCAAAAAACACTCCTTATCATGATTTGCTTGTCGATCAATCTCCAGACTTTCTAGCCAATGGCGGTAGCTGCATTGCTGGACCTGATGGAAAATGGATCGTAGAGCCTCAAATCGGTAATGAAGAAATCATCTACGCTGATCTCGATTTAAACAGAGTTCTGGAAGAACGCCAAAACTTTGATCCAGCAGGCCATTATTCCAGACCAGATGTTACGCAATTATATGTGAACAGAGAACGACAGAGCACTGTAAGGTTTAAAGATTAGAGTGAATCATACTAAGCAAGCTACTGCGCTGAATAGGCTATCTTTGCAAAAAATTAGGGCATGAGTTCAGGCAACGAAGAAAATAAGAAAAATAAAGGCGGGCAGTCTACCGCCAGAACAGGTAAAAGTAAGGCTACCAACCCAAAGAAAGATAAGAGTAAGGAAAGACCTACAACGCGCGGCGGAAAAAATCAAGTGATAGGAACTTCTCGGTCTGGAAAACCTGTGACTAAAAAAGAATACATCTCACGTAAGAAAAAGGAAAGTACACCTCGCACAAAGAAAAATGACGACGGTATACGTCTCAATAAATACATAGCTAACTCTGGACTTTGCAGCCGTCGGGAAGCCGATATTTATATCAAGGCCGGTAGTGTGAGTGTAAACGGTACTCCTGTTACTGAAATGGGGTTTAAGGTGCAACCTGGTGATGAGGTACGGTTTGACGATAGACCTGTTCAACCTAGTAAAAAAGAATATTTCTTATTGAATAAGCCTAAGGGATTCATCACCCCAAAAAAAGGAGAACGCTCCTCAAAAACCGTGATGGATCTTATGCAAAGTGCAACGAACAATCCCCTATATTTTGTAGGGCCTTTGAATCGTCACGCACTGGGCCTAATGCTATTTACGACTGATCTAGAGATAGCCAACAAACTCAACAATCCAAAAAAGGATTTTAGAAAAATATATCAAGTAACGCTAGATCGTAGCTTTAAACATGAAGATCTCATGGCGATACGAAAAGGTGTGGTGCTGGATCGTGAAATAATAGATGTTGCCGATGTCAATTTTGTGGAAGGCGGTAAGAATAATGAGATAGGAATAGAAGTGCATTCTGGAAAAGATAATATTGTCCCGCGCATTTTTGATCATCTGGGTTACGAGGTGAAAATCATGGATCGTGTGGTTCTCGGTGGGCTGACCAAAAAAGATTTGCCTCGAGGTCACTATCGTAAATTGGTCGATCAAGAAATCATCAACTTAAAGATGATTTCATAGTAAATAATGACTACAGTGTGGTATAAGATTTGAAATAAAAACCAATAAATACTGTTTTACGTTAATTCCTCTAAAGAAACAGAATCTAAAAAGCATTGATTTACTATCTTAACGTTTTAAAAAATATCCCCATAACAATGAAGAAAGCATTAATTATAACAATTTTATTTTTCACTACGACTTCAGTATTTGCCCAGTATAACTGGACGCCTGCCGTTGTCACTTTGAATACTGGAGAAACACTTGAAGGAGAGGCAAAGCTGGTTAAAAAAGGCTATGGCTTTAATGCCACCTCAACTGAACTAAGATTTAAGTCCAACGACGGTAAAACAAAGGAGAGGTATAAATCCAGAGATGTGGATAATGTCATATTTACCAATAAATACACGCAAAAGATCAACGGAAAGAAGGTTAAGAAAACCAGCTACGACAGATATTTATCAGTAGATACTAAAAGATATGATGACCGTATTTTTTTACAGGAAATATTAAAAGACAAAGTGAGTATCTATGCACAACCTGTAAAAAATTATAAGAAAAAAATTGCTTCAGATGTTTTTCCGGCAAGCTTAGGAGAGTTTACTATAGTCTATCTAAAAAAAGATGACTCATCTGCACGCCTTATTACTGTTTTGGGATTGGATGGTTATATTCAAGAACAGAGAGCCGCTGATTATTTAGCTAATTGCCCTATGACACTGGACTTTATCAAGGAAAAAGACGGTGTGGTCAATGCTGTTGAGCTTGCTAATTATTACAATTCCAATTGCAACTAATTTATTCTTGAAATACAATTAAATCGCATTTTCTGAATCTAAATGAACAACTTTGAAAGATAAACTGCTTAAGAATATTAATATTTTGGCAGTTATATTTTTGTTGTCGTGTTCTATAAACTTGTCAAGAGGTCAGAGTATTAAACAAGTAGACTCAGTTGCTGCAATGATGTGTGACTATTTAAGAGATCTTAAGATTGAGAATGACACCCTCAAAATCAAGAATCTTTACAGTTCCCAACTATACCCCTATTTAAACAAGATCCCAAAGGAAAATTCAGAGAAAATAGCTGGACAGATCTATTACAGGTTACAACGCAATTGCAACAATTTCAAAGAACTGCTAGACAGACTAGACCCACCTAAAGTAAATGCAGAGCGATCCAAGAAAAAGTATACTTCTACTATAGCAAAAAGCGATATGGAAACATTTAAATCGACTACTGACTTCTATTATAATGAAATTAATGGAGCGCAAACTGCGGTTTCCATGGAGAATGGGATTTGGACAGATTTTTTTACTGATGGCTCCTATTCTAAATTATCCTACAAATGGATTAACGATACAGAGTTTGAACTGGTATTTATAGAAAGTAATAATGAATCCAGAGCCAATTTAAGCGTTCCAGGCGACGTCTACATATATCAGGTATTATCCAAGCAAGAGGATCATTACGTGATGAGTATCAATATACCTGGACAACGGTATTACGATAAGTTCATACTGTCCTTCAAATAATTATTTATACTTTCAAGCATTGAAACTAGATGCAACTGCTATGTGTTGTTTCTTCTTTAATTTATGATAGGCAATCAATTCATAAATAAAGTACCCTAAAACCAATATATACTCTACTGCCACCAACCATAAATTTTCTTCAAAATTGCTATTCCCATACGCTGAATAGCTCAAAAACACCAAAGCACTCCATAAAACCATAAAACGGTAATTAGTAAAAATAGATATAAGCAATGGGATAGTAAGATACCATGGATGCACGGTTGTAGATAAAAGGTAGTAGATTAAAAAAGAGAATACAATAGATTCCAACAGCACCTCTGGCAACTGATTTTTACGTAATAAAGCAATTAACCAAACGCCTATAAACGTGATAACAGGTAATATTTTACCTACGGTTTCTATCAAGTTGTAGCCTATAATTTTATAACCTATGGCTCTTATGATATAATAGATACTGGCATTGAACTCAAACTTCCCAAACCATAATCCAACACTCGATCCGTATTTTTGATATAGCTGCTCAGAGAAAAATGGTATAAAACCACAGACTACAACAAAACCTACAAATAGATAGAAAACAATAAGTTTAGACCACTCAATTCTTTTGATAAATAAGGGGAGAATCAATACGGGCATTAGTTTCAATAAGATGCCGTTTCCAAGCAACCAGGCACTTTTAATAAATTCAAGACGTAATAAATAATAGATTGACATCAGAGTAAAAGCCGCCATGACTCCTTCCCAATGCAGGTTACCCGTCAGTTCAATAATAATAAATGGATTAAGAAGATAGAGCATGATTAAATAGGTAGGTTTTCTCATCATTTGCAACAATCTTACTCCGTAGATAAATATTAAAACGTCCGCACTGATGATAAATAACCTCATCGCAACCACAGTTCCCAATAAGCTCTCACCCCCTAGATAAGCAGAAATCACAAAGAAGAATTGGTTGAGTGGGGGGTAATTTGAATAGTTCCCACTCGAAAGCGATCCCATGTTATCATACAAATAATTGGCGTGAGGAATATGCGCAGCTCCATTCTCGATGAGTTCATCTGGCAATGAAGTGTAGGGATTAAAACCGTTTAATAGATGATGACCGTCCCATATAAATCTAAAAAAGTCTTGTGAAAGCGTGGGCGTCTCAAACAGAAAAACTCCTCTGAAAACGAGTCCTAGCAACCCTATTACCGTAATCAATCCCGTCCATTGCATTTTGCCGAATCCCAATTTAGAAAATAAGGCAAGGTTCTGTGAGTAGGATCGGGAACATACGTAGTAGAAACCTCCTAAAAGAATAAATAGACTGAAATAGGTAAGGGATGTTTCTAGGAATTGCTTTCGCGAAAGCGAGACAAAAAACGCATACAAAAACATGCTAAGAATACTAGCAACGCCTATAAGATTTGAAAATTTCTGGCTTTTCACTGTTTATCGATCAAACTTTGGAAAAATACAAATCCAAAACCTACCGCGAGCATCAAATGAAATGGAAACAGTCCGAAATCTCCTCCCTGATCGCCCACGATAAATGCCGAGTACATTCCAAACATGAAGTACAACATGAGCAGTCCCTCGATGATTACATGTGGACTGACCTTCTTGCGCAGATATTTATTTTTCTTCCAGTTTCCTCCCACAGCTGCGAGATTGAATTTGGGCGTACGTATAAAATCACTACGCTTTCCAGCATGACCTTCAAGCACAGCAATACTATTATGAAGTGAAAACCCCATGGCGATGGAGAAAAAGGTGAAAAACATTCCAATATACCTGATGAAGTTTTTGAAGCCGCCTCCATAAATATTTTTATACATGAACCAGTAACAGATAAAAAATATGATCGTGCTGACCACAAAAAAGCTCATCACCATAAAATACATCCTTAAATGAGCAAATTCATTCTTTATATATAGCATTGGAATACTCAGGATACCAACGATGAGGACATTTAAAAACATGGTACTGTTGAGCAGATGCAAAATTCCATGTAGTTTAGATTTTGTGGAGAGATCTGCACTTATTACTCTTTTAAACATCTTTCTAAAATTCTCTGCACCTCCTTTGTTCCATCTAAACTGTTGTGAGCGTGCCGCACTGATGACTATGGGAAGCTCTGCCGGCGTGGTCACATCTTCTAGGTATTTGAATTTCCATTTTTTGAGTTGTGCCCGGTAGCTCAGGTCCAGATCTTCAGTAAGTGTATCACCTTCCCAGTTTCCAGCATCAAGAATGGTTTCTTTGCGCCAGATTCCAGCTGTACCATTAAAGTTGATAAAGTGTCCCTTAGAGTTTCTGCCAGTTTGTTCCAAGGTAAAATGCGCATCAAGTGCAAAAGCCTGAACTTGGGTGAGAATAGAATAATCTCTGTTGAGGTGCGCCCATCGGGTTTGCACCACACCTATTTCAGGTTGTGTAAAATAGGGAACCGTTTTTTTAAGCCAGTCGGCTTCGGGCAGAAAATCTGCATCAAATATGGCGATAAGATTTCCTTTTGCAACCTTGAGACCTTCCTTTAAAGCACCTGCCTTAAATCCAGATCGGTCTTTTCTTGTGACATGTTTTATATCCAGCCCTTGATTTTGCAGGTTTTTTACTTGCTCAATAGTATTGAATAGACTTTCATCAGTAGAGTCATCCAGCACCTGAATCTCTAATTTCTCTCGCGGATAGTCGATTTTGGCGATGTTTTCAAGCAAACGCTCCATCACATAAAGTTCATTATAAACTGGTAATTGTATAGTCACGTAAGGAATTTGTCCTTCAGTAAGGCTTTCAAACCTTATAACCTCACTCTTATTTTTCTTGGATGAGAGGTAATTGAACAGCAGGTTAAGCTGGGCAAAAGAGTAGAATAAAATCATGACCAGCGCCGCCGAGTAAATAACTATACATATCCATACAAGAATCATATTAGTCATATCACTATTAAAAAACGAGGTCTAAGGCATTGGAAAAAAGATAGATTACAAACACTATCATCATATGGCTAGAATTGCAGTTTGAGTGATCTTACAGATATTATTTCTTAATTCCATATTTAAAGATCCATGTCAAGATTTTAACACCCGCAAAGATAGCACCTTTAACCGTGCCTGACACTTTTGAGACCCCTATCCTATTTCTATACCTCATTGGAACCTCTGTATAAGAAAGGTTGTTTTTGATTGCCTTAAGCTGCATTTCTACCGTCCAGCCGTAGGTTTGATCTTGCATTTCCAGCTCAATGAACTTAGTGTATTTTATAGCTCTAAATGGACCTAAATCTGTGAAACGGGATGAAAATAAGATACTCATCAAACTTGTAGCCAGCCAATTGCCAAAAACTTGTGGAAAGGTCATAGAACCTATTTCACGCAATGCCTTCTTGCGTGCACCTACAACAAGATCGATATCAAAATTGATAATCGGTGCTACAAGTTCATCCATCTGCTCTGGATAATCACTGTAATCTCCATCAATAAAAACGATAATATCTGTGGACTGATCTAGATTTTTAATGTATTCCATAGCCTTGAGACAGGCAAAGCCATAACCGGGTCGGTTTTCTTGTACAACCGTAGCACCTGCTTCTCGAGCATTTCTTACGGTTTCATCGGTAGAATTGTTACTACAAACCACGATCTCAGTTACAAAATCTGGAATATCATTAATGACTAGTGCTATGGAACCTGCCTCATTAAAAGCAGGAATGATCACTCTTATCGTGGGGAAATCTGTCAGAATACTTTATTTTAAACGGGAGTGCAAGTTACGATTTTAAGAGAATTGACTGTTTGAAAATATGCTGGTGGTAATGTTCTCGCTTTACTTCGACTAACCTCAGCAACCATCGCGAAAGCGAGCTTCTCAAAAAGTAAATTTCCTCAGAAAGTCTTGTCATTTTTATTGGGATCCTTCCCGCCAAACTTTGAGAATTTATAGGTAAAACTCAACATGAAGTAACGCGTAAGCACCAAACTGCTGGTGTCTTGCTCAAAATCGTCTGTAATCGTACGGCGCGTGTCGATTACCTGATCCAGTATATCGTAGGCCTTAAGTTTCACCGTAGCTTTATCTTTTGCAAACTTATATCCCAAACTACCGATGAGTACAAAACTGTCATCATCAAAATCTCCAGATATATTGCCAAATTTGTTATACTCACCCCTCAAACCCATGATCACATTTGATGGCCAGAACGTAGTGAGGTCTAGCGCGAGGGTATGATTCACAAAATCCTGATCCTCTATCGTGGGAATGTCAAACCAGGTCTGATTAGCGCTCAAACTATATTCTGCCTCAAAATCGATAAGATCCCGCAGACTGTACTCAAAACCAATATCTGGGGTAAATCTCACGGTCTGGGACTCAAAAGCTACTCCATTTGTAAAACCTTTATTGAGATTTGTGCTTCCGTTAATCCCTACATTAAAACCAATCTCACGCTTGTCTTTTTTCCACGTCTTACCGTAGTTGGAATATAAATATCCGTCGTAGATCCCGTCTACATTAACATAGGTGGTAGTTCTCACAAGATCCTCATCTGTTAAGGTTCTTGAAGCCACTTGATTGTCTACATAAGAGAAATTACCACCACTGTAAAAACCAGATCCACTCTCCCAATTGTAATTGCTTAGGTTAAAATAAATCCTGTGACGCTGGCTGGCATCGAGATCTGGATTACCCACTATTATGTTTTGAGGATTTGTACGGTCTTCTACGGGCTGCAACTGCCTTACACTAGGTACATTAATAGTATTATTGTAGTTGAAATAAAGCCTCCCAAATTTTCCAAAATTCTTGCTTACATAAGCACTCAAATAGGGATCTGTAAAATTTTTATCAAAAGAATTCTCTAACAAAGCATCGCTGCTCTCCAGTGTTTGAGTGATCATACCCACACTTACATTTGCCCGAAATTTTTCTTTATTATACCGCAAACCTACCGCAGGTCTTTGCAATAAACTATTGACCTCAAAATCATTACTCAAGTTTTCATTAAATATGAGGTTGTCTGTGGTAAAGTCTCTGTCAAAAACACTGCGCCTATTATTCTGCTGCCTTACATTAATTCTGTATGAAGCGGTGAGTCGTAATGTTTCAGTTAATCGTTTACCTCCCGAGGGTGTAATGGAAAAACTTGTATTATCACTATGACTATCAATTAATTGATCTTGAAATTGATCAGGATTATTACTATCAGGTCCAAAAATCAGGTCACTTTTAAAATTATTCTCGCTATCGTTACGATTTGCATTAAAATCACCCCATATGCTCACATAGCTTCCCTTTTCCTTAAATCGTTTTGAGACATAATAATTCGCTCCAAAACTTTCATTCTCTGACTCGCTATCGCTTTCTGTATCTACTATATTAATAACGGACCCATCTTCATTTGTCGCCCTGGAGTCACTGGAACTAATGTTGCGAGATTTTGAAAAGTTATAGCTGGGACGTATGCTTATGGAAAGTAACGAGTCTGGTTCAATCTTGATTTCTCCAGAGGCACGATGGCTATCACTATCATTGATCCCACGCCTAGAACTTATTGTATTAAATATACGATCTGGCAAGAATGTCGTGCGTCGCGTATCTGTAGCACTCTCAGTATTACTACTTCCATAAAAATAATTTCCCTGCGCCGATAGTTTTTCACCCCAATCGTTAGACAAGTTCAATCCCGCACTGCGGCTGCTGGTGATACCACCACTGCCTCCAAAAGAATTACCATTAATTCCGAAACTTCCATTGCTACTTCGTGTAATGGAATAGGCGCTGCTACCGATAGCATCATAAATCTCGTCAAACGAAAATCCTGGACTATTGATGTTATTACTGCTTCCCAGCACACTCATTTTAAAATCCTTATTGAAGTAATTTGCGATACCACTCATGGAATACCGGTCATCAGTACCTCCTCCTGCGGTAAGTCTTGAGAACCAACCTTTATTTTTATCCTCATCAATGGTAATATTGATCTCACTGGCATTGCCATCGCCATCTTGTCCCGTGGATTTTTCTTGATCGGTTTTAGAATCGGTTACCTGAATTTTGTCGATGATTTCTTTCGGCAGGTTTTTTAAGGCGATCTGTGGATCATCGCCGAAGAATTCCTTTCCATTTACCAAAATCTTTGAAACCTCCTTACCGTTTACGGTAATTTTCCCATCCTTGTCAAGCTCTACGCCTGGTAATTCGTTAATGACGTCTTCTAGAGTTGCGTCGGCTTTAGTATTAAAGGATTTTGCATTAAATTCTAATGTGTCCTTTTTAACGGTTATTGGAGCTTTTCTTGCCACCACGAGCAACTCATCCAGTGATTCTATGTCGTCGCTTAAAGTAATCTCACCCAGATCCAAAATACGACCCTTTTCGAGATCAATTACTCTTTTGTATTCTTTGTATCCTTGATAAGAGGTGAAAAAATTGACTAACCTATAACCGGTATTGCCCTCAAGGTTGAACTTCCCATCAGCACCTGTGATAGAATACGTTATCAAAGTAGAATCCTTGACGCTTTCTAAAAATACCGTGGCGCTAAGAAGGTTTTCGCTAGTGATAGAGTCTTTAATAACTCCTTTTATTTCAAACTGCTGGGCAAAAGAGTTGAATACGCAAAAGAATATTACGCATGCGGTGAAAGTAAATTTCATGAAATAAATAGTCTTTGGTAGGTTATCAACTAGCAATTACCAAAAATCGTACCTCAAACTTGATTTAATGATGCTATTTTAACAATAAATTTATTTCTTCCTCATGTAAACACTCACCGGCACTCCCGTAAAATCAAAATGCTTGCGCAGCTGATTTTCCAAATAGCGTTTGTACGGCTCACGCACATATTGTGGGAGATTGCAAAAAAATGCAAACTGTGGCTGTGGCGTGGGCAACTGCATCACGTATTTAATCTTGACAAATTTACCCTTGAGAGATGGCGGCGGGTAATTCTCTATAAGAGGTAGCAAAACTTCATTGAGTTTACTCGTCTTGATTTTTTTAGTTCGATTTTTATAAACCTCTACAGCTGTTTCAATTGCTTTAAAAATACGTTGCTTGTTGAGCACTGAGATAAACACCACCGGCACATCAGTAAAAGGAGCCATTTGCTCTCTTATACGCGCTTCATACTCTTTGGCGGTATTGGTTTCCTTGTCCACAAGATCCCATTTGTTCACAAGAACAACGATTCCCTTACGGTTGCGTTCTGCCAGCCAAAATATATTTTGAACCTGTCCATCAAAACCACGAGTGGCATCCAGAACGAGCATGATAACATCAGCATGTTCTATAGCGCGCACGCTGCGCATGACACTATAAAATTCTAGATCTTCCTTAACTTTTCTCTTTCTACGTATTCCAGCAGTATCCACGAGATTGAACTCAAAGCCAAAACGGTTGTATTTAGTATGTATGGAATCCCTTGTCGTTCCAGCTATATCTGTAACTATATAGCGCTCCTCACCTATCAAAGCATTGATAAAAGAAGATTTTCCGGCATTGGGACGTCCTACCACAGCAAATTTGGGAAGATCATCCTCATCTTCTTCTATCGTATCAGGCAAAACATCTACTAATGCATCTAGAAGGTCTCCCGTTCCATTTCCATTGATACTGGATATTGTGTGGTAATCTCCTAGGCCTAAATTATAAAATTCATAAGCATCTTGTTCACGCTGATGGTTATCTACCTTGTTTACTACGAGAAGTACTGGTTTCTTGACCTTGCGTACGAGTTTTCCTACATCTTCATCCATAGCCGTGATGCCATCTTCAGCATTTACCATAAACATAATAACATCTGCCTCGTCGATGGCGAGCTCAACCTGGCGATCTATTTCTGTTTCAAAGACATCGTCACTTCCTAGGGCATAACCTCCCGTATCAATGACGGAAAACTCACGCCCGTTCCAGTCGCTTTTGCCGTAATGTCTATCGCGGGTGACACCACTCACGGCATCGGTAATAGCTTCGCGGCGCTGGATCAATCTATTAAAAAGAGTCGATTTTCCTACATTAGGTCTTCCTACGATGGCAACAATACTCATAACAACGGTTTAAGATGGCAAAGGTACTTTTTTTTACTAGGGGAAAGGTCGTTTAGTTGTTTCGCTTTCGCGAAAGCGAGAACCCATTAAAATAACCTTTACAATTTAATATGGACTGAATGATATTTGCATAAATATGAGCCCAAATGAATGTTAACGAGTTGTTAAGCGTGTATTTTTGCTCGCTGTAAATGGAATCCACCCAACCGCAACGACTGTATTTTATTGATGCTCTTAGGGCTCTCGCGATCCTATTGATGCTAGAGGGACATTTTATCGATACCCTGCTGGATCCAATATATCATGATTCAGGAACAATATATAACGTATGGAAATATTTGAGAGGAATGACTGCTCCTGTATTTTTTACGATTTCAGGTTTTATATTCACCTATCTACTTTTGAAAGCAGCTGGTGGTACTTATGAAAAACAACGATTAAAAAAAGGATTGAAGCGTGGTTTGCTCCTTATTTTTATAGGTTACCTACTACGTACACCATTTTTAAGCTGGTTGTTTGGAGATTTTGACAGTCGGTTTTTTAGGGTAGACGTTCTGCAATGCATTGGACTCTCTTTGATTCTGATCATATTTATTTTCTACCTATGCAGAGGGAGAAAAATCCTGTTTTTGACTTTAAGTTTATTAGTTTGGATCATTCTTTTTTTAAGCGAACCCTTGTATCGAGAACTGACTCTAGATAGAATTCCCTTAATTATAAGTAACTATTTGACCAAGGCTCATGGTTCGGTTTTTACCATCGTCCCTTGGTTTGGCTATGTTACGTTTGGCGCATCGCTATCTAGTATTTTTAATCTCTTTGAAAATAAAAGATATTTCAAATGGTCTTGCATCTGCGTTATGCTGTTCTTAGGAATTTATTTATTCAGATATTCCTCTTTTTTGTTTGATGAGATCTTCCTTTATACAAGCTGGGAGGTTTTCAAAAGTGTTGCTTGGTACAACTATCTTTTTCCCAGACTGGCAGATGTCCTATTGTTATTTGCTGTTTTTTTTGCCCTTAATCAATATTTGAACATTAGGATTATCTCAAAGTTGGGGCAAAAAACACTTTCCATTTATGTGATTCACTTCATTATTCTATACGGGAGTTTCACTGGACTTGGACTGAGACAACTTATTGGAAAGTCACTGGATCCTTATCAAGCTGGTTTTGGAGCCATTTTATTCACGGCAGTTGTAAGTGTGATCAGTTTGGCCGAACTCCATACCAATCAATTTTTTTATAAGCGTTGGAAAAAGCTTCTCCATTCAATTAAATCCCCACAGCCATAAAATTTCTAAGCTTATTTTCTTAATGTCTCTCAGTAATTTGATAACCACATTGAATAATTAATTCTAAGGGTTGGATTTTTTAGTAAAAACTTTTTAAGTATTTGAGATCAATGGGAGATACTAAAACAGTTGCCGGCACACATTTTGAATTAAAATTGTTGATGTACCTTTGCATTAATTATGAATGTAATACGACATTTTACGGCTATTATACTCAGTATTTTTATACTTGGGTCTACTACGTCATTTAGTGTCTATAAACACTTCTGCCTTTCTTCACTTCAAGACATTTCAGTCATCCTACCTTCAGAGGGTTGTGGCATGGAAGCGATGTCCACAAAAACTGAGTCTGGCTGTGAGCTAGAGAAGGCTCCATGCTGTACGGATATTCAAGAGCTGGTAAAAGGTCAGGATATTGTAAAACTTGACCTGCAACTAGATTTCGACTTAAAAATCGTGGTCTTGCAATCAGGATTTTTTAACTACGAAACGCAAGATCTTTCTAGGTTAGAAGATATTCCTCAAAAAAAGCCAGACGATCCTCCGTCGCGGCATGACCCACCCCTTTTTATTGTATT
Organism: Nonlabens sp.; assembly: GCA_049671565.1. Taxonomy (GTDB): domain Bacteria; phylum Bacteroidota; class Bacteroidia; order Flavobacteriales; family Flavobacteriaceae; genus Nonlabens. The sequence goes on along the minus strand of JBATVD010000047.1, from coordinate 121,436 downwards.
TGAGCATTTTTTAGTGTAGCGTTTGATAATCTCTCGATTTTAATCAATTATCAACGTTTACATTATTTATTATGAAAAAATACTTATGGTGTTTTTGTGTTGTTCTCGCTTTCGCGAAAGCGTACCCACAAGGACCACCCATCACAGCAGATAAACCCATCATGCTGGGCGGCAAGAGTTTCACGATGAAGACACTTACGGAAATTAGAAATACCGAAAGAGGAACTGCAACCTATATCCCGGTCATGTTGCACTATCTCCCTACATCAAATAGCCTAGTGGCAGTTCATGTTCCCTATATAAATTACAATTTGGGCGATGTTCAAGGCGGCGATCTTGCCGATATGAAAATAATGGGAAAATACCAGTTCTATCGTAAAGATGGTACTGGAAAGACCTTTAGAGTGATCGCCAAGACCCTGCAAACCTTGCCTACAGGAGCCGAAATAGACCTTGTAGACCTTTCTACAGGTAAATATGCCGGTTACTATGGAGTCGTCTCTGGATACGAAACGCTCAAGTACGGCATCTCAACCGAGGTAGGTTACAATTGGATGCCTGATGGTACTCTGGATGAGATGAGGGCTAAATTAGGTTTTGGCCTGCCGCTTTTGAAACCTCAGTATCCCAATAAACAGCTCAATCTTTATTTTGAATACTCTAGTATGTGGTTGCATGAGCGTGACTGGTATCAGCTTCTATATGCACAAGGCATACAGTATGCAAGAAAGAACGTCACTTTTGACCTTGCAGTTCAATTACCGCTAGTCCAAGAAATAAATCCAGATAGAGAGCTCAATTACTCTGTATTTATAGGGACTCGTTACACATTTTAAAAACAAAATCATGAAAAATATTTTCAAAAAAATAAGTTACATACTTATACTATTTATAGGATTCACAGCACTCGCTCAAACTCAGGAGGGCAGAGACCTCGTAGAAGTTCAGGTGGACGGTCTGGGCTGTCCTTTTTGCGCCTATGGCTTGGAAAAAAAGTTTAAGGAATTCAAAGGAATTGATGACATTGCCATAGATATAGAGACTGGAGACTTTTCCTTCTCCTATCCAGCAGACAAAAAAATAGGACTCAAAGCTATCCTGGAACAAGTAAAGAAAGCAGGTTACACACCCAATGAGGCAAAAATCACCCGTGCAAATGGAGCGATAGTAACCTCTAGCAAGAACACCACAAAGAAAACTACTGATATGGAGGAAATGACTTTCTTCGTAAATGGTAAGTGTGGCATGTGTAAGTCTCGAATTGAAAAAACGCTTTTAAACGTTCAGGGCGTTGCTGTTGCAAACTGGGATCAAAAGAGTAAAACGGTGACCGTATTACACGATCCATCTACGGTTTCAAAAAAAGAAATGCAGCATGCTGTAGCAGGTGCTGGGCATGATACTAAAAACGTTATGGCAGATGACCAAGACTATAATTCCCTACCTCCTTGCTGTAACTATAAAAGAGAGAGCAAATGAGAATTTTCACGTCTATTCTAATTCTGATAGTCTTATTTACTTCTTGTAAAACAGATCAGTCGACTAAGAACATTGGAAAATCTACATCCCAGTGGGTATATGATTCAACCATTAAACTCGACGGAATCAACCCTATAGGAATTGCAATCTATGGCAATACCTTTATTCTCAGTGATGGAGATCACAATAGGATCGTTTATGTGAGCGAGCAAGGGGAATTATTAAGAGAAATCGCAGATTATGAGCGTCCCATGCACATAGATTATGGCAAAGGGAATAATGGCATGCAACTTCTCGTCCCTGAATATGGAAGGGATAGTATAGCAATAATGACAGGTAAGAAAAGAGATTATATTCGATTTAAGGATTCTCTCGATGCACCTGGAGCAGCCTCGATTTCAGGAAATATGATTGCTATAGCAGATTTCTACAATAATAGGATTCTGGTCAAAAATGGAGATGAAGAGTTCAGTTTTGGTAAGGAAGGAAAGAATGATGGTGAATTTTACTATCCTACTGATGTTCAAATTAAGGAAGACCGCATTTATGTGGCAGATGCTTACAATAACCGTGGGCAGGTTTTTGATCTTAATGGAAAGTTCATAGCAAAATTTGCACAAAATGATTCTTTAAATGCAGCAACTGGAATTTTCAAATCAGAAAAGAATATTTTTCTGACCGACTTTGAAAATGATCGCATACTGGTCTATAATAATGACTATCAGAAACTACAATCGCTCAAAGAAGCGGTTCATAAACCTACAGATGTCATTACCGTAGGCGACAGTTTATTGTATGTTACTAATTATCGAAAAGGTCAGATAGTGAAATACGTGAAGAATTGATTACATTAATTGTGTAGGTTTACGCTTTCGCGAAAGCGTAAACCTACATTTATTTCTCACGATCAATAACATAGTCCACCATAAGTTTAAGTGAGTCTTTATATTCTGAATTAGGATAAGTGTTGAGTAGACCCAAGGCTTCCTCCTTGTATTTGTACATTGAAGTAACGGCATAATCAAGGCCGCCACTGCTTTTTACATAAGCGATGACTTCTTTGACTCTTTTCTTATTCCTATTATGTTTTTTAATACTATTGATAAGCCATTTCTTCTTTTTTGAAGATGCTGTGTTGATAGCATATATTAATGGCAGGGTCATTTTTTGCTCTTTGATATCAATTCCCGTGGGTTTTCCTATACGCTCATTACCGTAATCAAATAGATCGTCCTTAATCTGGAAAGCTATTCCAATTAGCTCGCCAAATTTGCGCATCTTCTCTACATCTTCAGTCTCTGGAGCGATTGAACAGGCTCCCAAGCTGCAGCAGGCAGCAATAAGGGTGGCGGTTTTCATCCTTATAATATCGTAGTAAACCTCTTCTGTGATATCCAGTTTACGTGCCTTCTCAATCTGTAACAATTCTCCCTCGCTCATTTCCCTTACCGCCACACTTATAATTTGAAGCAGGTCAAAGTCTTTATTATCGATGCTGAGAAGTAACCCCTTTGAAAGCAAGTAATCTCCCACCAGCACGGCAATCTTATTTTTCCAAAGCGCATTAATAGAGAAAAAACCTCGCCGCTTGAAACTATCGTCCACTACGTCATCGTGCACTAGAGTTGCGGTATGGATTAACTCTATCACTGATGCACCACGATAGGTACGATCGTTAATCTCGCCCTTCCCAATCATTTTTGCAACGAGAAAAACAAACATGGGCCGCATTTGCTTCCCTTTTCGATTAACAATAAAGTGTGTGATCCGATTAAGTAATGCAATACGCGACGCCATGGCAAGACTGAACTTTTGCTCAAAAAGTTCCATTTCATAAGCGATGGGCTGCTTGATTTGCTCTGCTACTTTCATAATGTAAAGATAAGGACTAGAGCGACCCTTGCGCAATACTTATCATTTCATTGATAGCCTTTCAGAGAGACTTAGAAACTGATGACAGTATTTGAGAAGTTTACTTGAATAAAATTTAAAGCAGTTCATACTTTTATAAATTTTTTATTCATCAAGTATTAATTCTCAATTTCTTATATTAGCGAAAATTTAAAAATTTCATACTATGAAAAAAATTACTTTAAGTGTGTTGTTCAGTTTTATTATGTACAGCTCGTTTGCTCAGAGCAGCTGTGCTAATGCTGCAGCATTAAATTTCGGTTTTGGCGGAGTTAATTCCGTAACTTCCTACGGCTCAGACATAGGTGATCCTGACTGTAACGGAGCGGGTGGAACAGCTACCGGCGTAGCTTGGTTTGTTTACACTCCATCTCAAACAGGAGTCTTAAATTTAGATTCGGATCAAAACGGAGGTCTTGACACCACTGTTAATGTTTATACGGGTGCCTGTGGAGCTTTGTCTTGTGTTGGAAATGCAGATGACATTAATTATCCTAACAACTTAGCGACTGACGGTACCTTTGATGTAACAGCAAATACTACATATTACATCGCGTGGGACAATAGATGGGACAGAGACCCTGCAACTGGCAATTACCTTAATAATCCATTTGACTTTACAGCTACTTTTACAGCAGTCACAGGTCCTCCAGGGGCTGTAACTACACCTTCCCCAGTTGATATGGCTACAAACATTGCTATAGATGTTGCTGACAATAACATGGATGGGGCGCCTGATAATGCAGTACCACTTTCATGGGCTCCTGATGCTTCTGCGTCACCAGCTACCGAATATGATATTCTATACGGTGAAGATCCAGCAGCTTTAAATAATTTAACAGCTAATGCAACTTTCACAAGTACATCAGTTAGAATTACGGGTAACGATTACAATACAACATATTATTGGTCCATAGTTGCAATAAATGGATCTGGAAGCACACAAGGTCCAGTGTGGTCTTTTACCACAGAAGCACCTACCGCTCCAGCTCCTACAAATGCAACTACCCCTACTCCATTAGATGGAGCGGTAAACGTAACGATTAATACTGCAGATAGTGATATGGACGGTAATCCTGATAATGCTGTGGATATATCATGGGCTCAAGATCCTAATGGTCAACAACCTACTGCCTACACAGTTAGATTGGGAACAGATCCAGCTGCTTTGAACACGCTTACAACTACATTTACAGCTACGGCCGCACGATTTATTAATCAAGATGGCAATACCACATATTATTGGCAGATTGTACCTACTAATCAAGGGTCTGAAGCAGCAAATCAACCCATCTGGTCGTATACAACAGAGCCATTGGCATCAATAGATGAAAACAGTATTGAATTCTTTACATTAAGTCCTAATCCTGCAAGCTCTTTCATTGAGTTGAAAAGCGAGTTAGATATTATTCAAATATCTATCTTTAACGCTCTTGGTCAAAAACTTTTAGATAACAAAGAACTTGATCAAAATAAAGTCGATGTTTCTATGTTAACGTCAGGGACATATTTCATAAATGCTGTTAGCGAGAAAGGATCCCAGACTATTCAATTTATTAAAGAGTAGCCTTGTGCATTTTGTAATTATTTAATAATAGCACCTCATTGAGGTGCTATTTTATTTTTCAACGAGCTTATGTCAAAGAATTTTATTTTTATCTTCTTAATTGCTTTAATTGGTTGTTCAGACAATGATGTTATATCTAAAGTTAATGTCGTTCCAGATGATTTAAACCCTGCAGTTACTGCGTATGACCCAGAAAGAGTGGTTAATGATTTTATCTTAGTCAGCCCGATGCGCACTGACACAACATTCTTACTTAATAGATCAGGTCAAGCAATTAAAAAATGGCATTCTGAAAGTGGATCTGTGTTTATGGCTTACCTGCTTGAAGATGGAGGGATATTGAGAAATCATTTCTCAACTGTAGGTCATGATATCGATTTGCCGGGAAGAATAGATAAGTTAGAAATTAGGGACAAATCAAATCAATTGCAATGGGAATGGCGATTGGATCGCACCGATCAGGCGTTGCATCATGATCTCGCAATTTTACCTAACGGTAATATTTTGGCAAGTGTCTGGGAAATTAAAGACCGAACGTCTTGCATACAAAATGGACGTAATCCAAATAGTATGTTTGATGATCGATTAATTTTTGATAAAATAATTGAAATTCAACCTATTGGTTCCAATCAAGCTAATATTGTATGGGAGTGGAACATGTGGGATCACCTTATTCAAGATTATGATATAAACAAGATTAATTACGCTAGAATTCAAGATAACCCTGACAAAATAGATATTAATCTAGGGGCTGGAGGAGAAAATTTCTCCCACGTGAATAGTCTTCATTATATTGAACAGTATGATCAAATAGTTTTGAGCAGCCGTGTTCTTAGCGAGTTTTTCATCATCGATCATAGTACGACTACCGAGCAGGCAAGTACTGGAACAGGCGGCAATTATGGCAAGGGTGGAAGTATTTTGAGTAGGTGGGGATCTCCTTCAAATGTGACTAAAAACGATAACGATATGCCTATTTTTCAAAGTCAGCATGATGCTAGTTACGTAGGTGATTTTAATACTTCACGAGGTAATTTTTTAGTTTTTAATAATATCACTCCACTTGGCACCTCTTCGGTTAAAGAAGTTAACATTCCAATGAATCTGAATGGTGAATATCTCCCGATAGATTTTTCGGGAACAGCTGTGTCTACAGTTTGGAATTACGAGAATTCTGAAATCTACTCCAGGCTTACTAGCGGTGTACAAAGACTGCCATCTGGCACGTCATTCATTACCAGTAATAATAGTAATATAATGCGCGAGGTAGATTATGAAGGAAACATAATTTGGGAATACAATATCGACTTTGAAAACCCAGAATTTGATCGTATTGAAAGTAGCGGTTTTAAAGCTAGAGTTTATTCCAAAAATTATTCTGGAGTCGTTGCCCTTGATCTGAGCGAATGATTTGAGGTACTTCGCTTTCGCGAAAGCGAAAACCTTATTTATCTTCTTTATTAGCCAGTTGCCCACAAGCAGCATCAATATCCTTACCTCTACTACGTCTCACATTTACGATTATGCGATTCTTTTCTAAGGTGCGTTCATAAAGATCCACAGCATTTTTTGAAGCCTGTTCAAATCGAGGATCATCAATGGAGTTGTATTCTATGATGTTAACCTTGCAGGGAATCAGTTTACAGAACTTCACGAGTTCATGGACATCTTCCTCAGTATCATTTATCCCTTTCCAGACCACATACTCATAAGTTACCCTTGATCCCGTTTTCTCATACCAATATTTAAGGGCTTCCTTAATATCTGCTAACGGAAACTGTTCATTAAATGGCATGATTTTCACTCGCTTTTCATCAATGGCGCTATGCAGGGAAAGTGCTAAATGAAACTTGGGATCTTCATCGGCTAGTTTTTTAATCATTTTGGGTACACCGCTTGTGGAAACAGTGATGCGTTTAGGAGACATGTTCAAACCGTCTGGAGATGTTATCTTACCGATTGATTCAATAACATTTTTGTAATTCATGAGTGGCTCTCCCATCCCCATAAAAACGATGTTAGATAGAGGTCGCCCATTATAAAGACGGCTCTGTTTGTCTATAGCAACCACCTGATCCACGATCTCATCGGCCTTGAGGTTTCTCATACGCTTTAAACGAGCGGTGGCGCAGAATTCACAATTTAGACTACAGCCCACTTGAGAAGACACACATGCGGTGCTACGTGTAGGTGTAGGGATCATAACTGATTCTACCGTAAGGCCATCAAAAAGCTTGACTGCATTTTTAATTGTACCATCCTTACTGCGTTGCATGTGATCCACCTTAATGTGGTTGATGGTAAAATTTGATTTGAGAAATTCCCTTGCCTTTTTTGACAAGTTAGTCATTGCGTCAAAGTCATGAGCGCCTTTTTTCCAAAGCCATTCATAAACTTGATTTCCTCTAAATGCAGACTCACCGTGTTCCGTGAAATATGTTCTCAATTCATCTAAGCTATATGCACGTATATCTCTCATTTATATCTTTTCTTCTTTAAAGGGCAGTATAATTCTAAAAACGCCTGAATGACAAACAAAAAACAGGCTTCGATGAGCCTGTTTTTATTATATTGAAATTATCAAACAAGTTAATCTATAATCAGCATCGCATCGCCATATGTACTGAAATTGTACTCTTCTTTGATGGCAAGATCATAGGCTTTCTTGAGAAAATCGTATCCAGCGAAAGCAGCAGCCTGCATCATTAAAGTGGACTTGGGCTGATGAAAATTGGTAATCATTGCGTCTGCAATAGAAAACTCATAGGGAGGGAAAATAAACTTGTTAGTCCATCCCTCATATGTATTTACGTGCCCATCACTACTCACGGCACTCTCTAATGTACGCATGGTTGTGGTTCCTATTACGCACACTTTTTTCCTCTGGTCTATCGCTTCATTCACCACATCGCAAGTTTCTTGGGTAATAAAAGCTTGTTCACTATCCATTTTGTGCTTGGATAAATCTTCAACCTCTACTGGAGCAAAAGTCCCCAGCCCTATGTGCATGGTTACAGAAGTTTTCTGAACGCCTTTGATCTCCATTCTCTTCAACAAATGCTTGGAAAAATGAAGTCCAGCAATAGGAGCAGCTACAGCACCTTCGTTTTGGGCAAAAATAGTTTGGTAACGCTCTTCGTCTTCTTCTTCAACGTCTCTTTCAAGCTCTTTGGGCAATGGAGTTTCACCCAAGTCATTGAGTGCTTTTCTAAATTCTTCGTAACTACCGTCGTATAAAAAGCGGAGCGTTCTACCTCTGGAGGTTGTATTGTCTATTACCTCGGCAACCAGACTTTCATCCTCGCCAAAATATAATTTGTTCCCTATACGTATTTTACGGGCAGGATCTACCAGTACGTCCCACAACTTAGTCGTAGGATTGAGTTCTCTCAAGAGAAAAACCTCGATGCGAGCACCCGTTTTTTCTTTGTTACCAAATAGACGTGCAGGAAAAACCTTTGTATCATTAAATACAAAAACATCGTCTTTATCAAAATAATCCAGGACATCCTTGAACATTTTATGCTCTATCTCACCTGTTTTGCGGTGAAGCACCATAAGTTTAGACTCGTCTCTATTAAGTGGTGGATGTTTTGCAACACGCTCAGATGGCAATTCATAGCCGAACTGTGATAATTTCATTCAGTAAGATTTGTGATAAAAAACAAATATACGATTTGGCGATAGGGGTTGTCAAGTGTTTTGCACTTTATCTTTCAGAAATATCTACGCCTAAGCGTTTTAAGTCGTCCCAAAAATCGTGATAGCTCTTGGTGACAACACCTGCATCTTTAATAATCATGGAAGTTTTTGTACAAAGTGGCGCAAATGCCATCGCCATTCTATGATCTTGAAAGGTGTCTACAATCACCTTGTTTTTAAAAGTACTTTGAGCAAGCATTTTCATACTTATCGTATCGGTTGTTGTTGAGATCTCGCTTTCGCGAAAGCGGGAACCCACAATCTTCATTGCCTCTATGCGATCTGTTTCTTTAACTTTTAGGGTATGCAATCCTGTAAATTTAATACCTATTCCCAACCCGATGCAAGTGGCAAAAACTGTTTGTGCCTGATCTGGAATGTCTGAAAAATCGTATTCAAAAACCTCAGGAAGTGATACTGGCTCTTTGATTAATGCAAGCTTACCTTCATTGACTTGAGAGGAGACTCCCAAAATTTTATAGACTTCTCTAAGTTTTGAATCACCTTGAAGAGAATTTTTTTTAAAGTGGCCCAATTCCATTTTATAACCCTGCTCTTGCATGGAAACCCAGCTAAACCAATAACCAGCACTACTCCAGTCTGACTCGACCTCAAATATTTGGTTTTTTCCTATTTCAGAATTGCCTTCAAGCGATATGATTGTATAACTTCCCTGTTCTTCCCAAGAGACCTTAAAACCCAAATCCTTCAGGATATTGAAAGTCATTTTCAAATAAGGGATGGAAGTAAGATTTGTAATATGGAGATTGAGGCCTTCATCAAATTTTGTGGCTACCAGTAAAAGTGCGGTCAGAAATTGACTAGAAACTCCGCCGTCTATATTAATGGCGCCGCCCTTCATTTTCTTTCCTTTTATTTTAAGTGGTGGATAACCTTCTTGCTCCATAAAGGATACTTCTCCACCCAGCTCATTCAAGGCATCGACTAAAATTTTAATAGGCCTCTGTTTCATTCTTGAACTGCCCGTCAAAACGACCTCTCTGTTTTCTTGACACGCAAAATAAGCCGTTCCAAATCTCATTGCGGTACCAGCGTGACCTATGTCAAGAATATACTCTTTGCTGGACAACATTTTTTTCAGGTAGGTGGTATCGTCACTTTTGGACAAATTCTTTATTTGTAGGTCTGGAAATTGATTCTTGAGAATCAACAATCGATTGCTCTCACTTTTGGATCCAGTAATGGATATTTCTCCTACTTTGTCGCTATTTGAAATTTGGTAATGACCTATAAGTAAGTCCATTCTATGATTTTAACTTATCGTTGTTATGGTGGCGATCGTGGTCTCTTTCTGTCTTGATCTTTAGCTTTTTATTGAAAGCTGTTTCTAGATCAGTGCCAGTTTGATTTGCTAAACAAAGAACAACGAACAAAACGTCTGCTAGTTCTTCTCCCAGGTCTTTGTTCTTATCGCTTTCTTTCTCGCTCTGCTCACCATAACGACGCGCAATAATTCGTGCGACCTCACCGACCTCTTCTGTGAGTTGAGCCATATTAGTCAGCTCGTTGAAGTATCTGACACCGTGGTTTTTGATCCACTCATCTACTTGCTCTTGTGATTGTTTAATACTCATGGTTTTTTGGTAAAAATCACTCTATCTGCTTCCTTATCTCTAATAGTATTCATAAAACTTTTAAACTCCTGATAATTTTCTGGAAGTATTTTTGAAAAGAGGAGTTTCAATTCACTCTTCGTTTTTATAAAACCATCTTCTTCAAAAATTGAATAAGTGTATGTTCCTTCATCATCATTAAAACTTATTTGAAGTGGTTCGGGTAGACTTTTTAAGTGATAATCTTCGGGCACTTTTAAATTAACTTCTTTGGTTTGATCAATGGGATACGGCAGAAAAAAGGGCTGTTTTCTAATATTATCAGAATAAGGATTAGATGTCATTGCTAGATAAGACAAGGGCACTATATAAAAATTGTCATTAATTAAGTCCCAACCTCCCTTTAGAACTCCATTTATATTCACATTTAAAGGAACCTCAGTAGAATTGAGGTTAGTTATTTCATAATCCTTTACTTCTACACCGGTCACTTTGACTAACAAATTATTTTTAATGCTTTGCTCATCAGCAGATGTCAACTCTTTTCTGGTTTGGTAAGCTGCAAAGTGTGTTAATGAGCGTTCCGTGGAAAAGTTTGCGCTTAAATCCTGATTAAAATCAATTTTGATCACATCTTTCACTTTAGAAGGGATTTTTCTTTCCAAATTAATCCATTTGGATTTTTTTTCACTCATAATAACTCTCCCTTTCCATTGGGCTATTCTTTCTGGCAAGACGTTAAAAGTGGCTAAGGGTTCAGTGGCATCTAAAAGAAAATCTTCGCTGCCAATTTTTACCTGCGTAATGACGTAATTAAATCCGTCACGTGTGGGAAATACAGGAGTGTCTGCATATTGGGTTCCAGTGAGCACAGGATAAGCATCTAATCCTGATTCACGCAACATGTTGACCAAAAGTAGGTTCAGCTCTGCTGCATTTCCAGACCCTTTCTGATAAGCTGCCTTTGCTCCTTCATCTATAAACTTTCCTGCATTGCCATTCCATTTAACGCGGTTTGTGAGAAATCTAAAAACCGCGAGAGCTTTTTCTCTCTCCTCTAGATTGTCATCTACAGCGGTTTTTAGGTCACTTTTGAAAAAACCGCTAGAATTGAGATGAGCTCCAAAATATTGAGATTTCATAATACTGCTGGACACTGCCTCCCAATCACTCGCATAATATTTGTACCTGCCGTAACCATCTCCAGTTGCAGCTACTTCAAACATCAATTTTGCTCGATAACGATTTTTACCTCCAGAACCCTTCTCGTTTTTGTAGGATGGAATTGCTCCAGTTTTAACCGACACAGTTCTATTTTTTGCGGTTAAGATCGAGCTTAGATCTAAGAGCTCATTTTTTTCAGTACTCGGTGGTTCAAAGTCCTTTAAGTTCTTTAAAAAATCATCCTTAATTTCTTCACTGAAACCAAGTTTGTAAAAAGCCTCTGGGTTGAAAGCTACGTTATACACTATAGACCTACTGAGTCTTACATCTAAATCTAAATGATCAATGGGAATATCGTATTGAATAGGGATATCCCTTATGTAAATAAAGGGAGAAACAATTTTATAATAAAAATCGATAATTGAACCTTTACCAGCTGCCGGCATTGTAAACTTCACTCTATTTCTATGGTCATTTCTTTTCTCATAAAATATTGAGGACTCGTCAAGCTCTGTAGTAATGATCTCATTATTTACAAGGTTATAGGTAGTTCCAGTAATATCAGTGACTTTGTCTGAATCTTTTTCTCCTTTATATAACGAGATCATTTGTGTCGCATAGCGTAACCCGTCGTCATTATTAATCAAAATACGCTCATGAACGATTGTATTGTTACTGAAGTCTTGATGATTAGAAGAAAAGTAAGAATAATGCTTTCTAAACAAGACTAATGCATCGTAATCTTGCTCATTACTCAATGGTGTTTTAGAGAAGTCTCTTGCTCTAACTGGTCTAAAGTCATTACTTTGAGCGTTTAAAAGGAGAGATATTGCAAAAAAGACAACAGCGAGAAATATCCTATTAGGCATGCGTTTTTGGATTTGATTATGGTTTTTTCTGAAGGACAATTCGTTCTGCGTCCTTATCAACGATCGCTATGTAAAAATCACGGAAGGATGAATACTTTTGAGGTTGAATTTTAGATATATTCATATTTAACTTAGCAGAAACCGTGATTATATTTCCCCTGTTGGCTACTCTGTACAAATAGGATCCTAAATCGTTTTCATAAACAGCTTTCGTATTTGAAGGAATAGATAGTACTTCATACCCTTCTGGTATTTTAATATTGACTATAGCCTTGGTATACATCGGGAAATTTAAATCAATCGGAAATTTTCTATTTTCAGACTTAAAAGGATTTTCGTCAGTTTTTTCAAAGAGTAATGGTGCGAGATAAATTTTATCACCCACGACATCCACAGCATTGTTATAAACACCTTCATAAATAATGTTTAAAGGCTCATTTACATTATTCAAATTCTTGAATTCATGACTGTTAAGGATTAAACCAGATTCATCCCCTTCAAGATAAGTATTTACCTCTTCTGTATCTAAATTAGATAGCCTTTTTCTTACAGATAATGCTATTTGGTCTGTAAACCTTCTTTGTGCTTTAAAATTTACGCTTAGATCTTCATCAAACTCACCTTCTATCATGATAATATCCTTTGAAAGATTATTGGGAGTAAGATCAACCCATTCAGAATCATCAGCAGATTTTAAAACTCTACCTTGCCAGTGTGCCGCTCTTTGTGGTAAAACATTAAAAGTCGAATACGGCTCAGTGGCATCTACAAGATAAATAATATCATTGATGACTAATTGAGTAATAACGTAATCAAATCCATCCAAAGTCGGAAATAAAGGTATCCCATTATTTATTGAACTAACTAGAACTGGGAAAGCATCAAAACCTTTTTCTCTCAACATGCTAATTAGCAATAGATTCACGTCAGCGACATTTCCTGAACCCTCTTTGTAAGTTTTTTTGATGCCGCGCTCAGCGTATTTACCATACTTTCCGTTCCATTTAACCTTGGAATGAACAAAATTCAAAATCTCATAAGCTGTATTCAAATTCAATCCATTAGATTTTAATGATTCATTTAAATCTTCTTCAAAAAAACGCGACCTACCCAGTTGATCTCCGAAATTTTTATTTTCTAAAATTCGTTTTGAAACATTTTCCCAGGTAGTTGAGAAATTTTCATAAGTGCTATTTGGAAACCGAGTACCTGAAAGCTCAAACATCAGTTTAGCACGATAACGTTCTTTGCTTCCTGACATAGGTTCTTCTTGTAAACTAGGTATAGCATCTGATTGCATTCTCAATATTTGATCAGTAGATATAAGTCTTTGATCTCCATAAGTATTACTTTCAGTCGATTGATTGACCATGACTAGATACGGAGCCTCTGGATTGATAACTATATTGTAAGTAAAATATTCAGGAGTTTGTACTTTGAAATCAAAATGATTAATTGGGATGTCGTACTGCACGTTCTTATCGTCAATAATAGCCAAAGAAGAAGTGATATCGTATTTAAACTCAATGATTGAGCCTATAGATGCACCAGGTATTGTAAAGGATTTTGACCTCCAGTAATCATTTATATCTTCATCATAAATATCTCTTCTGCTCAGTTTTGTCTTTACAATCTTTCCATTAACTAGATTGTAAGAGGCTGCTTTGACGTTTCTTAAATCATCTCTAGTCCTATTGGATCCATCGTAGAGGTTAATTTTTTCTGTGGCATATTTCAAGCCCTCTTCATTCTTAATTAAAATACGTTGATAGACTTCATTAGTTTGAGTCATACCAGAAGAGTAAAAATTAAATCGTGTATGGTCTTTTCTGAAAAGTACGATGGCATCAGGATCATCCTCACCAGAAAGAGCGGTTGTTTCAAAATCTGTCTTTTCAACTTTGCCAAACCGAAAATCTTGCGATAATATGTTATTTGAAAAAAAAAGAAATACCAGAATTATAGCGATCTTAAATTTCATCATATTATTATAATTTTATAGCAGCTTTTGAGTTATCGTGGCGGACTATAGAATTTCTAAATTCTTCATATTCATCATAACGGTCTTTATCGTAAAGTCCTTTTTTCATTTCCAGATATCTGTAGACTTTGATTGTACTCTCTGAATCCCTACTAACTTCCAACTTATAGCTTCCAAAATCCGTATCAAATTCTACCTTCTTCGGCAATGCATCCACTTTCATATTAGACTTTAGTTTTATTGAATAACGATCGATGTCTACATACCCCCTCGATATATCTATGTCCATCTTGCGATCCTTATACGATGGCGGTTCAAAATTATTTCGATTAAACAGTACCGTATTTATAAGCAATATATCTCCCATTTTACTTGCAGCCTTCCCTATACTAAAAGTTACCTTTTCCTTCACTTTTACGGAGTCTAAGTCCTTTGATATAATTGCTTCTTCTATTTTAAAGTCATTTAAATAATCCCATCTTTTTTGATAATTTTCTTTCAACTCCCGCTCGGTAAATTGATCTATGTGGTCTCTGAATGAATATTGATAACCTTCACTCTCCATTTGTAAGTCACCACTTGCAGATCCATTCTCCTCCAATAAAATTTGTGCCGAAGTTATCTGTTTGTTTAATTCGGTAGGATACTGAGTAGTATGTAAAATCTTACCTCCGCTTTCATTAACTATAAGTGCATCTCTATCATCAGTAAATCCAGCAATGAAACCAAATGGAGCTGTCTTGCTCGTACACTCCAAATATATATTTTCTTCGTTGTCCAACTTTGGAATATGCAATATCATATGATTGCCTTGGGTAGAACTGAAGTCATCTTTAATATCCCTTATGTTCCCTCCCCCATAAATTATTACATGATTAGATTTTATACCAACCTCATTTAAAAGTGATCTTGTATAGTTTGACAATCCTTTACAGTCTCCATAAGCTTTTTCATGCACCTCTGTCGCATCAATAGGCTTCCAGCCGCCTATGCCAACCTGTACACTTATATAGCGCGATCTATCTTGCATAAATTTATAGATGGCTTCAGCCTTCTCTCTATCTGTTTTCAAATCTTGTGTAAGTGTTTTTATCTCTTCCTTGACACTTTGTGGAACCTCTCCTACATCAGCTAGCAACTGATCATGCATCCATTTACCAAAAGTATCCCAATCCTCATTCACACCATCCACACCAACCATTTCAAACTTCTCTAACGCCATAAGAATGTGTGGCGCATAAGTATTAAAATTGGGGCTATAAGCTTCTGAACGTATTGCAGTTAAATCTTTTGCAGAATAACTCAAGCCGTCTTTGCTAATACCATTATAACTTTCTAAATTTTCTTCTGCAATTCTGAGTTTTACGTCAGACTTGTTTTCAACAATGAAATCTGAAGACTCCGTGCTTACATAAAAATCTTCAATTGGAAACCACGATGGAAGAAACGCGGTGTTTTTATGTATTGTAGTTGACTTGTATTGAATTGTATAAGGATAGGATCTAGGCGTATAATTAAGATATAACACTCGGTTATCTGTATATAACGACCCGCTTGCCACAGCACTTACATCAGTAAAATCAGACTTTTTAAATTTTTGGATTTTCTGCCCAAACCTATCATATACGATGGCACTTATTTTCTTGATCTTTACATACGGATCGTAACTTTCGTACGCATTTACATCATTATCACCGCGCTCATTTAGAACATTAACAATTCTATCAGTTTCAATTGAAACCTTATCATAATCTTCAATAATTACATGAACGAAATTTTTCCTAATTACGGCATTTGCATTTTCTGTCAGCTCTGTAGGAATGGTTACAACAGTATACTTACTCTCATCTTGAGAAAAACAGTGAATGGGTAAAACAATTAAAAAAAGAAGGAAAAATCGCATAATTTAGAACAAAAAGCAATTATAGTTAAAAATCTCTGAAAACTTACCTTTGGGTTAAGTGAATCCGGAAATTTCTCCCCTTGGATCACTACTACTCCCTATATTTACTATCAACAACGATGGTAACAGGACCATCATTAATTAATTTGACCTGCATATTGGACCCAAATTTCCCAGAAGCCGTGATAGAATCCCGCTTTCGCGAAAGCGTGCTCACAAACAAATCATACAAAGGTTCAGCAATTTCTGGAGGAGCCGATTGAGAATAACCAGGCCGGTTGCCCTTCTTGGTACTTGCATAAAGTGTAAATTGGGACACCACCAAAATTCCACCGTCCACATCCCCCACAGATAGATTCATCTTCCCATTTTCATCGCTAAAAATACGCATCCCCAACAATTTATTACACAG
The DNA here is from genome assembly GCA_049671565.1 of Nonlabens sp. GTDB lineage: Bacteria > Bacteroidota > Bacteroidia > Flavobacteriales > Flavobacteriaceae > Nonlabens. The sequence goes on along the minus strand of JBATVD010000047.1, from coordinate 104,874 downwards.
CCATTGTACATCATCTTCCGTGTCATCGTGGGTAACGCCTAGCAAAACGAGAATTCCTTGATCGATGGATCCTACCACCTCATCTTCAATGGAAACACTAGCTTCACTCACACGCTGGATCACGATTTTCATAAATGTGCCCGGTGTTTATCTACCCTGTGGTTTTCTTCATCTCCTGCAATGATCTGCAAATAGCTTTCATAGCGAGAATAGGCAATCTCATCATTTTCCACAGCATCCTTAATGGCGCATTTAGGTTCCTCCACGTGAAGACAATTATGGAATTTACATTCGGATTTGCGTTCTAAAATTTCTGGAAAGTAGTCGCCCACTTCTTCTTTTTCCATATCTACCACGCCAAAACCTTTAATTCCAGGCGTATCGATGAGCCGGGCGTTAAAGTCCAAATCAAACATCTCGGCAAAAGTCGTGGTATGTTGCCCTTGTCTATGCTGGTCTGATATCGCTTTGGTCTTCAATTCCAGTCCAGGCTGAACCGCATTTGCCAGCGTGCTTTTTCCCGCGCCACTGTGTCCCGCAAACATGGAAGTTTTTTCCAGCATCCTTTCCTTGATTTGCTCCACGTTTTTACCCGTTTCTGCGCTTATGGCAATACAGTCGTAGTCGATCTCTTTATATAAATGCATCAATATACGCACGGCATCCAGCTCGGTCATCGCGGTAACTTCCTCGCCTGTTTCTGGATCGATCAACATTTCAGACTGGTCGTCGTTATAAGTGTCTACCTTATTGAATACCAAAACCACAGGAATCTGATACGCCTCTGCCGTAACGAGAAACCGATCGATAAAAGAGGTAAACGTTGGCGGATTATTAAGCGTGACCAGCAAAAAAACCTGATCGATATTTGCTGCGATTATATGGGTTTGCTTAGAAAGATTCACAGATTTACGAACTATGTAGTTCTCTCGCTCCTTGATTTCCTTGATAATACCTATTTCCTCATCGCCCTTTTTCTCCAGATCAAAAACAACCCGATCCCCTACAGCGATAGGGTTTGTGCTCTTTATGCCTTTCAATCGAAACTTACCCTTAATGCGACAAGAATAAAAAGTGCCATCATCACCTTTTACCTCGTACCAGCTTCCTGTAGATCTGTATACCGTTCCTGTCATTTGTTAAATCGTAATAGCATCATAAAGGTAATTGGTTTTGTATAAATTTACTTGCACCATTAGCATCAATCAAAATTGATGAAAAGGATGAAACGTTCTATCCATTAATAACTTTTTCTTGATGATTAATGGATTCTTGATGAACCGCTTTAAAAACTCTCAAGATAAACTCCTCGCTCAATCCATGCTGTTCTCCCTGTAAAATCATTTTACCGAGAATCTCATTCCATCGTTTTGATTGCAAAACGGCCACATTTCGCTCTTTTTTCAGAGCTCCGATGGCATCTGCAGTTTTCATACGTTTTCCCAATGTTTCGATAATGGAATTATCGATCACATCTATTTGAGCCCTCAGCACCCCCAGTCTGGACTGGTAGCCCTCTTCATCACTATGCTCCTTTCTAATGCGCAGATCTTTAAAGATTTGCATCAAAGAATCAGGTGTGACTTGCTGTGCGGCATCACTCCATGCATTGTCAGGGTCGTAGTGGGTTTCAATCATCAAGCCATCATAATTGAGATCCAGCGCAGTTTGTGAAACTTCAAAAATCATATCTCTTTTCCCAGTGATATGTGAAGGATCACAAATTAAGGGAATATCTGGAAAACGAGTCTGGAAGTCCACGGCTATCTGCCACTCGGGATTGTTCCTGTATTTGGATTTATCGTAAGTGGAAAAACCTCTATGAATCACACCTAGATTCTTGATGTTTGCCGTATGCAAGCGTTCCACGGCTCCTATCCACAATGCCAGATCTGGATTGACGGGATTTTTGACTAAAACCACTTTATCAGTACCTTCAAGCGCATCTGCAATTTCCTGAACGATAAATGGGCTTACTGTAGATCGTGCGCCTATCCACAACATATCTACATCGTGTTCTAGGGCAAGATCTACATGGGTTTTATTAGCTACCTCTATCGCGGTTAGCAAACCTGTTTCTTCCTTTGCTTTTTGCAACCATTTTAAACCTATGGCTCCCACTCCCTCAAAATTCCCAGGGCGTGTACGCGGCTTCCAGATACCAGCCCTTAAATACGTAACGTCGTCATCCTTGAGCTGGTGGGCGATTTTCAATACTTGGTCTTCGGTCTCGGCGCTGCAGGGTCCCGCGATTACGAGTGGGTGCTCCAGCTGGTGGGCATCAAGCCAATTTCTGTATTCCTTTTTATTTTCCATTATTTATTCCTTTCAGTATCGTTTTTATTCTATTTGTTTGTTCCAGATCGTTAAAAATGCCTTCTTGATCGTTGTTTTTCACGCTTTCGCGAAAGCGAGATAAATTTTCAATATACTCATCCAGGCTGGCCAGGACGTTATTCTTATTTTGTGCAAAGATAGGCGCCCACATCGCGGGAGAACTTTTTGCAAGACGCACGGTGCTTTCAAACCCGCTGCCGGCAAGATCAAAAATATCACGCTCGTTCTTTTCTTCTTCAATAACCGTCTTACCCAGCATAAAACTAGATATGTGGGAAAGGTGGGAAACGTATGCGATATGTTTATCGTGAGCAGCCGCCGTCATGTACCGCACGCTCATCTCCAAGGAGTTAAAAAGTTGCTTTGCTCTTTCTTGCAAATGACCAGCTGTTTTGTCTACCTCACAAACGATCATGGTTTTGTTCTTTAATAAACCATTAACCGCCGCCTCAGGCCCAGAAAATTCAGTTCCAGCGATGGGGTGTGCCGCCATAAATTGTCTACGTTTGGGATGACTTGAAATACTATTACAGATCATCTCCTTAGTCGACCCCATATCTAGGACTAACGCATCTCCAGATACTGAATCCAGAACTTCATTCAAAACCTTAATGGTGGCATCTACTGGGATGGCTATGACGACAAGATCCGCGTCTTTGAGATCTTCTTTTGATGCAACAGCATCTATAAAGCCTAGATCTTGAGCCTTTACCGCAGACTCTTCATTTTTATCCATCCCTTTGAGGAGACAATTGGGGTATAAATCCCTCAATCCCAGCATGAATGATCCACCTATAAGTCCCGTTCCTATGACAACTGCTTTATTCATGTGGAGCTAATTTTGTGATACGACGGCTCATTTCTTGTATTTTATCTTCACTCACACAAAGGGAAAACCGCACGTGGCCTTTTCCATTTTCACCAAATATGCTGCCTGGAGCTATAAATATGTCATGCTCGTGCAAGAGTTGGTCTACAAATTCTTTGTCATCAGACTTGTGATTTGGTAATTTGCACCAAACGAATAATCCGCCCATTTGTGTCACGGGTTTCAAATCGAGTTTTTCTGCTAGATGGGTCGTGAGTTTTCGCCTGCGAGCGTAAATAATATTTTGCTGCTCTAGCCATTCTTGCGATGTTCCCAAAGCCTCGATCGCTCCTTTCTGAATGCCGTAAAACATACCGCTGTCTATATTGGTTTTGATTTTGAGCACTGCTTTGAGATACTCGCCTTTACCACAAAGCATTCCCACGCGCCAGCCTGCCATATTAAAGGTTTTGCTTATGGAGTTAAGTTCTAGCGCCACCTCTCTGGATCCCTCGATTTGATGAATGCTTATTTTGTCATCATAGCCCAAACAGCTATACGGATTATCATTAATTAACAAAATGCCGTGCTTGCGGGCAAATACAACTAATTCCTTCAAGGTTTCTTTAGTCGCGAGAGCTCCCGTGGGCATGTGCGGATAGTTGATCCACATCATTTTAACTTTAGAGAGATCATTCTTCTCTATGGCTGCCAGATCAGGCAGGTACTGATTTTCTGCAGTTAAGTCATAAGTCATAGTCACGGCCTCGCATAATTTTGCAGCGCTGGAATATGTGGGATATCCAGGATCTGGAATCAACACGGCATCACCGGGATTTAAAAATGCCATGGAAATATACAAGATACCTTCTTTGCTTCCCATTAGTGGAATGACCTCATCAACCTCTGATAAACTGACTCCATAGTGGTCCTGGTAAAACCGGCTCATGGATTCCCGCAGCTCTGGTAAGCCCAAATAACTTTGGTAGCCATGTGCTTTTTGATCTTGCAAAGCATTTATAAGAGCTGGAATCACACGACCTGGTGGTGGTAGGTCTGGATTACCTATTCCAGCATTAATAATAGGTTTTCCTGTTAGGATGAGGCTTTTGACCTCACGTAACTTAGTGGCGAAGTAATATTCTTGAACATCTTGTATTTTTCTCGAAGTCGTTTTCATAGATTTTTGGATTTGTAGATGCCTAAAACCATTAATGATTTTGTGAGCGGTTCGACCTCTGAAATTGATTTTTTGAAAATTGCGGTGTTTTCAAATTCCAGATCGGCCACAAAAGAGAACAGAAAGGGTTTTTCTGTAATAGGTATTGATTGGATTTTAGAAAGGTTGATTCCTAGTTTCCCCCATATTGTGAGTATTTTACCTAGACTGCCTGCCTCGTGACTAACGGAGAAGTTAATGGTCGCCTTATCAGCTTTTTTTACTTGAAAGTTAACTTTCCCCAAAGTTAGAAAACGAGTGACATTGTTTTCAGTATCTTGAATATCACCAGCCAAAGTTTCAAGATCGTATAAGTCTGCAGCGAGCGATGAGGCAATAGCAGCGACACCCATCTTGCCATCTTTTGCGATACGACGCGCAGCGGCAGCAGTATCATCAGTCTCGACAACTTTTATGTGTGGATGTTGCGCTAAAAAACGGCTGCACTGTAATAAAGCCATGGGGTGTGATTGCACTTCTTCAATATCATCTATCGCTTGCTCTTTGAGTGCCATAAATTGATGATTGATATTTAGGTAAGATTCACCATTAATGAACAGATCGTGCGCTTTTATTAATTGATAATTGGGAAGGATACTGCCAGCAATCGAGTTGCCTATCGCCATTACAGCTGTACTTGCTGATCCTCCCGATACAGCTAATGCTAGAGCGTCAAAACTCTTACATTCCACCAGCTCGGTAGTTCCGTAAAGCTCTTGAGCTAACTGATGGTGGTAAGATCCCTTAATACCTTGTATGGCAATTTTCATATAATTGGTTTGCGGCACGGCAAAAAAAAAGCCCTGATCAGATCAGGACTTTGTTGTTATATAGTGATTCACTTTCTACAATACAGCCCTTGCTTCTATAAAATAGAAGTAGTATCCGTACCAGAAATAAGTGTTTGATTTCATAATAGGTGGCTAAAGTAAATTAGAAAATCCAAACCACCTCAAAAAGTTGGTATAATTCTGGAAAAAGAGTCGATTGTTGTAAGAAATCCGTATTATACTCGTTAAAACCGTCGTGGAAGATGATTTTAAATAATCTCGCTTCCGCGAAAGCGTAACCTTCATAATTCCTATCTTTACTTTTCATGTCCATAGAGGTAAAAAAGATCACAAAAATGTACGGCGCACAAAAGGCGCTGGACGAAGTCAGTTTTTCCATAAAATCTGGAGAGATTGTAGGTTTTTTAGGCCCTAATGGCGCTGGAAAATCAACCATGATGCGTATTTTAACCACTTACCTCAATGCAGATAGTGGAGCCGCGGCGGTTCATGGTCACGATGTGCGTTCTGCCCAGCGAGAAGTTCAAAATTCCATAGGTTATCTACCAGAAAACAACCCTTTGTACCCAGAAATGTATGTGAAGGAATACCTGACTTTTAGTGCGCAGGTATACCATATTCCTGATGTAAAAAACCGAGTAGATCAAGTTATCGCAGAAACGGGACTGGAATCTCACATGAATAAGAAGATCCAAGAACTTTCCAAAGGTTACAAACAGCGAGTAGGTCTTGCCAATGCTTTGCTGCACAGGCCAAAAGTCCTCATTCTCGATGAACCTACAACTGGACTGGATCCCAACCAGTTAGTAGGAATACGCCAGTTGATACGTAAGGTAGGAAAAATCACTACCATCATGCTCTCTACGCACATCATGCAAGAAGTAGAGGCGATGTGTGACCGTGTGATTATTATTAATAAGGGAAAGATCGTAGCAGACGATTACCTTGCAAATCTAAAAAGTGACAAGGTTCAAGAAATTGAAGTGGAATTTGACTACAAAGTGGAGCCAGAATTGTTAATGCGCTTGCAACATGTGCGCAATGCCACTGATATAAAAACAGCGGCTGGCTTTTTTTACAACCTGCAATTTGAAACCCAAAGGGACATGCGCAGCGAGGTTTTTGACTTTGCCCATGACAACCAACTCAAAATTCTATCACTCAACAAACGCAATAAAAATCTGGAAGCGATGTTTCAAGAGTTGACGAGGGATTGATTTCAGAGATCCAGTGCTTCAAAAGGTGTATAAATAGAAATGTATGATTTTTTGAAATCTTTTTTGTTGCGGGTGATGATTCCATCGATCCCAACAATTGATAATGCACATTGATATTGCACGGCATCTTCAAAGTCTTTGAAATTGCTTTGAGCGGCTGCAAGCAACATTTCTTTCGTGACAAAAACCACTTCAACTTTAGAAACAAAATCACTGATTATTTTTATAGAAAGATCCTTAGAGATTTTCTTCTTCAATATATAATGAGTGTTCAGAAAAGAAATAGCAGTAACATAGAACTGCCAGTTATTTCTATCTGCCTTAGCAAAAAACAATTTGACCTGTTGATTAAAGGGCTGCCTGTTTTCAAAGTTATCCAGCAAAACATTAGTGTCGAGAAACAACTTCATTTCAAATATTTTTCAATTTTAATGTCGCGCAGTTTTTCTCTGTCTTTAACAGGATCTAAATCTGATGGGGCAATACCTGAATACTTAGAATAAATTGATTCGGGTTCGGCAATGGATTCTAATTCTTTTTTTGAAGTAATTTTTTTTAAATAATCCTGAATCAATTCAGAAAGACTTACTCCTGTGTTCTTGGCGTACTCCTTTGCCAGTTCTATAATATCCTTCTCAACTGTAAGTGTCAATTTAGTTTTCATAACACGTGCCTTTAAAACAAAGATACGTATTAAAAGTTTAATTGCATTTACTTTTATAAAACGCCTGAATCTCTTCGATGGTAGCGCCTCTGTATTTTTTATAATAAATCTGAAGATAATACCATTGGAGACGCATAACACCCACTTCTTGATACCTGCGATCGCTGGTAGTAAGCCATTCTGGAATCACGTGATATTGATCACGCTCGTATAATTTGTTGATGATATCATAATCTTCATAGATCGGTAGACTAGTATCGTATCCTCCTATATCATTATATAAATCTGCTGTGATATATTGGGACTGATCTCCACCACGACTGGCTTTCCATGAAAAACGTGTCCACCAGCCTATCATTTTCAACCAGGGATGTTTGGTATCAAATTTCATTCTGAAACAACCTGCTGGATGTCCTTTTAAAATAGCTTCTCGAATTGCATCGTCAAACTTCGCAGGCGGGAAGCTATCCACGTGTAGAAAATATAAAATTTGGCCAGCCGCTGCTTGTGCTCCAGCATCCAACTGTTTTGCACGACCTTTTTCACTTGAAACTATAGAGCACTTTACTTTGGGAACAGATGAACAAAAGGTTTCTACCTTCGCTAGCGTGGAATCCTGACTGCCACCATCAACCACAACGATTTCAAATTTTGTAGGATCAGCCGCACCATAGTTAAGATAGGAAAGAAGTCTACCTATAGTAGCTTCTTCATTGAGAACAGGAATAATTATACTGATCAACACATGCCTATTTACGTAAACTAAATACTATTGGTTTCAAGTTCAATCTTGCTTGTTGAGTGACCAATCATAGTCTTTATAATCAAGGGAAGCTCCTTGATTAATTTGAGAATCTGCATATTGATTTATGTATTCAATAATCGACATTCCAGTCGACTCAAAATCGCTACTATACCATTTGAAGATTTTGCTCAATTTGGGATTATCAGGATTGCTCAAATCATTTTTATCCGAATTGATAAATTCTTTGGCTGCTTGATCCATCATCTCATCAACTGTTGCAGCTGTATATGCATTATTCATAAGTTTAGGACAGGAATAGCTGGCGCAATTAATAGCAAAGTGTATTCTGGGATCTCCCATTTCTTGCAACACACCTTTCTCAATATCAGCTAGGGAATAATCTTTACCTCCTACTTTGATAAAATCTTGTATCCAGACCGGATTAACCGTACTCCCTATATCCTTGATACTCTCAGGCTGTTTATTTTCCAATATCACTTCAACGGTCGCGGCATTGTATAAATTGATATAAAATGCAAATTGCTGATTCAGTCCCCAGTCTTTTTGAGGGACATTTTGATTTAGGTATTCTAGATAATCCTTGAGTTTGCTGCGATCTTTTTGAAATCCGTCATAATCCACAAAGCCTTTCTCGTTAACATGAGCCATTAAAAGTTGATCCCATTTTGAATGATCCAGCTGCCCCTCGCTTTTTGCAATTTCAGACCCCTTATTCAAACTTGAATAAAAAAGATCTCCACTGCCTATACAAGAGGTTAAAATTGAAATCAATACACCCGATAAAATAATTATATTTCTCATTATCCAAATATGATACATTATATACGCATAAATGTGGTAAGAAGTTGCTAAAACTTGTTATCGTTTTCCTTTTCGCTCAAATCTGCCTAACGATTGATAGGTCGAAAACCTACAAAACTTCAATCAATCCTTTAAAGAGAGCCACCATTTTAGGTTCAGCTTTTTCTGCTATTTCAATAATCTCGGGAATATTGACAGGCTCTAAATGCTCTGGATCGCACTCGTCAGTCAGTACAGATACGGCACAAACTGGTAGGCTTAAATGATTTGCCACGATGACTTCTGGAACGGTACTCATACCCACGGCATCTGCTCCCATAATCTTTAGCATTCTGTATTCAGCACGGGTTTCTAATTGAGGCCCTACCACACTTGCATAAACTCCTTTGTGTAAATTGAAACCTTTATCAGTGGCCAGTTGCGTTAACTTCTGGTTCATGTGCGCATCATAAGGAGCGCTCATATCAGTAAATCGCTCTCCAAATTCACTCACCCCTTTAAAAGCAAGCGGACTACCTCCTTGGAGATTAATATGATCTTCTAGCAACATCATATCGCCTTTTTTCATATTTAGATTTACGGCTCCAGCGGCATTTGATATCAATAGATTTTTAATCCCCAGCTCATTCATGACTCTTATGGGGTATGTAATATCTATAAAATCGTAGCCTTCATATAAATGAAAACGACCTTGCATTACGACTACTTTCTTACCGCCCAGCATCCCGTAAATTAATTTACCGCTGTGAAACTCAACCGTGGCCAGAGGGAAAGAAGGAATGGTATTATAATGTGCCACAACAGGATCTTCGATGCTATCGACGAGCTTGCCTAAGCCTGTGCCTAGAACGATTCCTACTTCTGGTTTGTCAAAACCTCGCTCGATTAGGTAATTGGCCGATTTTTGTAATTGTTTTTTACTTAGCATGATAATTTTTTAAAAAAGGTTCAAAGGCGGGCTCATTGATAATGTCTTCTATATAATCCACATCATTGCACTCCTCGAGTTTATAATAATTAGTTTTTTTAAGGTCTTTCAAGGTTAGCTCTAGCACGGAATCTGTCCCCCATTCCTTATTCTCAAAAATACCATCTACAATATTCTTGTGAAAGCCGAGTAGATAATAACCTCCATCGGTGGCAGGACCTATAACGGCATCAAATTTCTCCACTTTACTTCGACCGTGCTCAGCAACCATCGCGAAAGCGAACTCCAAATCTTTCTGAGTTAAATCATACATATCTGAACCTATGATTATGGCATTGTCATGGGTTTCAAGAGCTTTTGAAACAGCATGGTACATGCGCGCGCCCAGATCATCTCCTTTCTGCACGTGTTTTTCATAGATCGCACTGTCCCAGTCGTCCTTTTTATGAATGCGTTCACTGTACCAAACCTGTTTGGTCACCTTGATATCACGAGTGATGGATCGGGTATGTTCCAATAGGAATTTGTAGATTTCCAAAGCTGTATAATCGCCCACATCAGCCGCGAGGCGTCTTTTGCCTTTACCCAATTCTGGATTGCGGGTAAAAATAATCAGGCAATTTTTAGATTGTTTTTCTTTCATAGGAATAGGACAGCTCGCAATGATAGGATTTTCTAATGAGAAATTATGGCCTTGATGGGAGTTATAGTCTAGAACGTACTCTTGCGAATCCCTTGCACTACATTTCGACTGCGCTCAATGTGACTTATTTAAATTAAAACAACCCCAAACCTCGGAGGTTTGGCTACTTGATAAAACCCAACGAAATTTAGAAGACCTATCTAATTGTAAAAGGGCTTGGCAGATGAAAACCTCCGAGGTCTCGATGATTCAAATTAAGCCCTCCTAACCCCATGGGCAATCAAGAATTAGAGGAAAAAAATCTTGAAGTTTTTCTTGTTTCATGCCTCTGTTTCTCTTTAAGAACTCAATCCTAAAGCCCCCCCTGAACCCCAAAGGGGGAAACGAAGAGTCATCTGGAAAAAATCTGGAAGTTTCTCTTGTCTCTTGTATCTTTTTTCTTATTTCTTGCTTCTAAAAGTATAATCCCTTACCAATGTACCCGTCTAATCTCTGTAATTCAATCTTTCGAACATTATAAATCATATTAATCGTATCTTTGCAACCGTTTTGGGAAGTAGTTTCCAGAAAAGTCAGAAAATCTGGCGTACATAATATTCATTACAAAATAATTTTGGCATGTATCTAAGTGCAGAAAAAAAAGCAGAGATCTTTTCCAAGTATGGGAAAGACGCAAACGACACCGGTAACACACACGCACAGATCGCGTTGTTTACTTACCGCATCAATCACCTAACGGGTCACCTTAAAAACAATCGTCACGACTACAACACTGAGCGTAGTCTTGTGAAGCTTGTAGGTAAGAGACGTTCACTTCTTGATTACCTCAAGAAAAAAGATATTGTTCAATATCGTGAACTAATCAAGGAATTAGGTATTAGAAAGTAATAAATTGGGGACTTCGTGTCCCCTTTTTTTATAGCTTGCAGTGAGCTTTATGCTGTTTACGCTTTCGCGAAAGCGTGACAAATCAATAAATCGCAGAAAGAAACACCGCTTTATACGCGGTGCAAACAAAGCTGGTTTCTCATAAGTGAACATATCAGTTTCAAGTCGCGCCCTTCTAGAGCCTCATAGCTCGGAAATGAAAATTTTCATTTTTTGGGACGGATTGAAATTGATTTTCTAAACGCCTTCTCACCACACACAACTTGAGATTAACGTTTAATACAAACAAATGAAACCACAAGTTTTTAAACAAGTGATCAAGATGGCCAACGGGCCAGACATCACTATTGAAACTGGGGCACTTGCTAAACAGGCACACGGATCAGTCGTGGTAACCTGTGGTAAGGCAATGCTTCTAGGAACTGTAGTGTCCAGCTATAAATCTACTGGACTTGATTTTTTACCATTAACGGTAGACTATCGTGAGAAATTTGCCGCTGCCGGTAAATACCCAGGCGGATTCTTCAAGCGTGAAGCACGTCCCAACGATGGAGAAGTACTGACCATGCGTCTAGTAGATCGTGTTCTGAGACCGCTTTTCCCAAAAGATTACCACGCAGAAGTGCAGGTAATGATCCAACTCATGTCTCACGACGACGAGGTCATGCCAGAAGCCATGGCGGGTCTTGCCGCAAGTACGGCGATCCAACTTTCTGACCTACCCTTTGAATGTCCTATTTCTGAAGTGCGTGTTGCACGCGTGGATGGAGAGTTCGTCATCAATCCAAGCTATGCCCAACTAGAGGAGGCTGATCTTGAAATGATGATAGGTGCCAGCGCAGACAGCGTCATGATGGTCGAGGGAGAGATGGACGAGGTATCTGAAGAAGATATGATCGCTGCCATCAAAGCTGCCCATGAAGCCATTAAGGATCAGTGTGCTGCACAAGTAGCACTTGCTGAAGCGGTAGGCAAAAAAGAAGTACGCGAGTACGAAGGAGAGCGTGAAGATGCTGATATCGAGGCTAAAGTCGCAGAACTTGCCTATGATAAAGTATATGACGTTGCTAAAAAAGGAAGCGGAAAGAAAGAACGCAGCGCAGCTTTTAGCGAAATCAAAGAGGAAGTAAAAGCTGAATTCTCTGAAGAAGATCAAGAAGAGAATGGCGATCTTATTTCTAAATACTTCAATAAAGCACATAAGAAAGCGGTACGAGATGTATTGCTCAAAGAAGGTATTCGTCTAGATGGTCGTAAGACTACAGACATACGGGATATATGGTGTGAGGTAGATTACCTTCCATCTACTCACGGTAGTGCCGTGTTTACAAGGGGTGAAACTCAAGCACTTGCTACCGTAACTCTCGGAACTTCAAGAGATGCTAATATCATCGATATGGCTTCACAAGAAGGTGAAGAGCGTTTTTACCTACACTACAACTTCCCACCATTCTGTACGGGAGAGGCGCGTCCACTACGTGGAACGTCTCGTCGTGAAGTAGGACATGGGAATTTAGCTCAACGCGCACTTAAAGGAATGCTTCCAGATGATCTTCCCTACACGGTAAGAATCGTATCTGAGGTATTGGAATCTAATGGTTCTTCTTCTATGGCAACGGTTTGTGCGGGAACCATGGCAATGATGGACGCAGGTCTTCCTATGAAAAAACCAGTTTCTGGTATCGCCATGGGATTGATTACCGATGGTAATGATTATGCCGTTCTTTCGGATATTCTAGGTGATGAAGATCATTTGGGCGATATGGACTTTAAAGTAACCGGTACAGAAGATGGTATCACTGCTTGTCAAATGGACATTAAAGTAAAAGGACTTTCTTACGAAATTCTTACCAATGCTTTAATGCAAGCCAGAGATGGTCGTATGCACATTTTAGGCAAACTTACTGATACTATTGATGCTCCTCGTCAAGATGTGAAGCCTCACGCTCCTAAGATGGAATCTATGGAGATCGAAGGCAAGTACATAGGTGCCGTGATAGGACCTGGTGGAAAAGTCATTCAAGAAATGCAGAAAGAGACCGATACCGTGATCAACATCAAGGAAGAGGACGATATGGGAATCATTGAGATTGCTGGTACTGATCGTAATAAGATCAATGCCGCTCTTGAACGCATACGCAACATCATTTTTGAGCCAGAAGTAGGATCTATCTATACCGTGAAAGTGGTTAAGATGCTGGATTTTGGTGCGGTAGTAGAATTCAAACCTGGTAAGGAAACTTTGCTTCACGTAAGCGAATTTGACTATAAGCGTATTGAAGACCCATCTACCGTATTGAGCGTAGGTGATGAGCTTGATGTGAAGTATATGGGAATCGACCCGCGTACTAAAAAACAAAAGGTTTCTCGCAAGGCCGTTATGCCTAAGCCAGAAGGTTGGGTAGAGCGTCCACCACGCAAACGTGACGACAGTCGCAGTCGTGGTCGTGATGACCGCCGTGGTGGTGGCCGTCGTGACGATCGCCGCAGAGATGATCGACCGAAACGTGACAATAACGAGAACAAGTCTGAGGACTAGTTTTAGTTTATAATTGCCGGTTCACTTCGGCTCCGCTAAGTGACCGGACTAAAATAAAAAATCCCTTTGATCGATTAATCAAGGGGATTTTTGTATTTAGATTCAAAAACTGGTATTGCATATTTTAATCACACCAGTTTTAGTTACATCACTAATGTGATAATTTTATAATGCTTTGAATTAAAATTAACTTTGCTATTAATTATTGCATACCACAATTATCGTAATCAGTAAATACTTATGAAAATAAAAATTCTCACTCTCACTTTTCTTGCATTTGCATATTTGACATCTGCACAATTATCTTTCTTACCTGCCAAGCTAACTATTAAAAAAGGACAGACAATAGATGTAAGTTTTAAAACCAAAAGCAAAATTTTAAATAAAGGTGAAATAACGATATACAATCCACAAGATCATAGCAAACTGATATATGATGCCAATCAGTTTTTGGAATTTAAAGCAGATGGAATCGAGATAGTAACAGCTACTATTCCAGATATCAAGTCCAGCCCTATAATACTAAGAAAGATAACAAATACAAATCCTGAACTTTACCAGTACACATCTGAAAATAAAAAAACAGTTTATGTGCTTAAAGAAAATACAAATTATCAGGTTTTAAGGATAAATAAAAAAGCAGGCGGAAGCGACTACAAGGAATGGCTTTATAACAATTATAATAAACAAAACTTCGAACCTAGTTACTTCTCAAAATTAAACTATACTAAATCCAGCCTTGCTGAATACCTGAATCCCAACAGTGACAATTATATGCTAAAGCAAGAACCAAAAGTTGATGTTTTCAATTTATTCATATCAGCTGGGTATAATGTAAATTCTTTAGATATTTCTTCATCTAGATCTTACGCATTTGATGCGAGCTCTGCAAAAAATTTTCAAATAGGATTAAAAGGACAGGTTAATTTAGATAGACTCACAAATAATTTGTCAGCTATAGGTGGCGTTAATTACCAAACTAATTTTCGAGGAAGCGACAAATTAACTGTTTTCCCCAATTCTAACATCAATAGAACTGAAGAACGTTATTCCTATAATTTAGATTTTATAGGCGTGTATTTTGGGCTTCAATATAATTGGCATATCAATCATTTTACCATCTCACCTTATGCTAGTTTTGAACCGGTTTTTTTAAAAAACAGCAAAGATAATGTTGTGATTGAATATGAAAATTTCAATTTGCCCGATATTAAAACCATTAAAAAAAGGAACAATTCTACGATTTTTAATTTAGGTTTAAATCTTTCATATTCAAATAAATATCAATTAAACTTTAGTTACGGATCATTTTCTAATTTACCACTATTAATGGATTTTGGAACGGAAGGAGGAATCTTTAATCTTGATCTCAGTAGAATTCAATTAGGATTTAGCTATAGAGTTTTATAAAATTTTAAACCTGCGCAGAATTTGAATTTAAGCTTATCGATGAGCTTTTCTTATTTTAAAACACGTAGGTATGAAGGTATTGAAAATCCATTTGCAGCAATTAGCCTTAGCGATGAGCTATATATGAAGTAAATGGTGTAAATCAACTAACTAAAACAAAAAGTTTCTCGCAATGCAGTTATACCTAAACCAGAAGGTTGGGTAGAGCGTCTACCACGCAAGCGTGACGATAGTCGCGATCGTGGTCGTGATGACCGCCGTGGTGGTGGCCGTCGTGACGATCGTCGTAGAGATGATCGACCGAAACGTGACAATAACGAGAACAAGTCTGAGGGCTAGTTTTAGTTTATAATTACCGGTTCACTTCGGCTCCGCTAAGTGACCGGACTATAATAAAAAATCCTTTTGATCGATTGATCAAGGGGATTTTTAGTTTTTATTACCTAAAAAACTCTAGAAATAATACTATTTTTCATCATTTGAATGAAGAATTATGACAAAACCAGGGATCAAGACCAAAAACATCCTCAACAAACCACTTCAATCCTGTTGTACGAATCCCATGACGGGTTACTGGCGCGATGGCTATTGTCGTACTGCAAGTGAAGATCAAGGCACTCACGTAATTTGTGCAGTAATGACAGATAAGTTTCTGGAGTATACAAAGTCCAGAGGCAATGATCTATCCACTCCTATTCCAGCATATGATTTCCCTGGTCTCAAGGCTGGAGATAAATGGTGTCTTTGCGTTTTGAGATGGCTGGAAGCAGAGAAAGCCGGCAAAGCTCCTAAAATTGATCTAGAAGCAACAGATCTAAAAGCTCTTGATTATACCTCCATCGAAAAACTTAAGGAATACGCAGTAAAATAATCCATTTTCTTGAAGTCAGGTAGTTCTCTTTTTTTGACCTTTTCGGTCCTGTTTCTTGTTTCTTAATTCGTGCTTTATTTTCATGTGTAAATATCTTTATCTTTCAAAACAGCTGATCGGTCAAATCCCCATACTAACATTTTAGCAATCTCTTTTGACTCTCGGTTAAGCTTGCGTTAATCTGTTTAATTGTACATACAAGTAATATGGTTTTGAATTACATTTGAGTGAATTTTAAAACAAAAATCATGAGTTACAAAGCAAAAGCACAGGACATCTACAACCAGCTAGGACGAGGAAACCTACTCAACGCATTTGATCAGTACTATGCAGAAAATGTGGTAATGACAGAACCACGCGGTACAAGATCAGGAAAAGCGGAATGCCGTAAGTATGAGGAGCAGTTTCTAGACAGTATCCAGGAATTTCACAATCTTGAAGTCAAAAACATAGGAGCAAATGAAGACGACGCCACATCATTTGTGGAAAGCGTGATGGATGTAACCTTTAAAGATGGTAACCGTGCCCAGATGGAACAAGTCGCCTTACAACAATGGCAGGGAGACCACATTGTACATGAGCGTTTTTATTATAACAACGCACAGTAGTTGATTAGTGACTTAAGATAACCGCTGTCGCGGGACTTAGGACCTACGACTATAGGTATATCTTGAAATCACGATCAATAATCATGTTAAAACACCGTTTTGCTTTGCTGAATGGTGTTTTTAATTTAGCACATAACTATACTTACAAAAAGCTTGTAAGAACTTTTACTGGCTAAAATATTAAATAATCAATCTTATGTCTTGGATTATAAAGCGTGGCGGTCCTTTGTCGTTTTTTAAGCTTTCCTCCCTAAATTTACCACATGATCAACAAGCGGCTCCTCGTAAAAAACCTACTCGCTCACAACGACGAGAATAGCTTTTACGATAAAAAACTCAAGATTGATCTTTCTCATAAAGAGGGCAAAGCCAAGTTTCTTAAACATATCTGCGCGCTGTCCAACTCAAATCCGCTGAACAATAGTTATATCGTCATAGGAATAGACGACCGTACGAATGAGATCGTGGGCACCCACTTTTTTGATGATTCCAAATTACAGAACCTTATCAACGCTTATTTAGAAAATGCACCCGCAATCCAATATGAAAACGTAGCATTTCCACACCTTTCGGCAGATAGTGTGGTGGGGCTGGTTACCATTCATGCCCAAAATGAGCTGACCGCCTTGCGCAAAAACATTTGGAAATATTACGGTGGGACGGTATTCTTCAGAGATGGAAGTATTTCCATGCCTAAAGCTTTTGACATAGACATCAGGGACATCAATTCCAGCAAGGTGCAGACCATCGAGCGGCAATCAAGTAACAACATTAAGATGACGCTGGATCGCGTGGTGGATTTTGTACAGCGGGAACGAGATCAAATTAAAACGCATTATCAAGTCTTCAAGGAGCAGTTTGTCGTTTGCTGGTCGGGTCGGGAAAAAGTCAAAAAAGACCAAGTCTATTATTCTCGGGTTGATATTGAACTCGTGAATGAGCAGGTCAAATTATTCTACAGTGCACTGGACGAGGTGCAGATCAGTTATGATGAGGATAGTTTCAGTATTTTGGAATACATCACGCTGGGTCTGGGCGAGCAGCAAAAATATTATCCTCTTGAGCGGCAACGGTTTATCTTTAACCCAAACGGCACCTACCGTATGGAGAATAAGATCTTGTTCAATCCGCCATATTTTGATAGGCGCACGCTGCACCATATCTACAATAAAAACCTGGCGCTGCTCGCACACATCAGCAAGTTGGGAGAGCCAGATCTCAATCAGATAGAAGAACTCAAGCGACTCCCGGAGCAAATGCTTATTTGCCATTTCAACAACGTGGGCGAGCCTATTGAAAAAATGAGATCCCACAAAAGCAGCCTTAAAAAATATCCAGAGGCCTATAAAAATTATAAAGAAACCCTGCGCGTGCTGCGCAAAGTAACCTACAATTCATGAGAACCATTGCCATAGGAGACATACACGGCGGCTACAAAGCTCTTGTCCAGTTAATTGACCGCATAAAACTACAGCCAGATGACCAGCTTATCTTTTTGGGCGATTACGTAGACGGCTGGTCTGAAAGCTTTGAGGTGGTGGATTTTTTGATCTTGCTTTCGCGAAAGCGTAAACAGAACAATTACACCATCCCAATATATTTAAGAGGCAACCATGATGAGCTGGTTCTTAATTATTTTGAAAAGGACGATCGCAATGATATGTGGTTGTTTCATGGTGGAGAAAGTACTGTCAAAAGCTATCAAGATCGCAAACCAGAAGTCATCGAAAAACACATAAACTTTTTAAAAAATGGTCTGCATAATTATTATGAAAAGAATGCCAGAGGCTATTTTCATGCAGGCTTCCACAATCTAAAAGGACCACAATACGAGTATTATGAGACGATGACCTACTGGGATCGATCCCTTTGGGAGCTCGCCCTGGCAATGGATGACCGTATCAAAAAAGACGATCTGCGCTATCCCAACCGTCTCAAATTATATGATGAGATCTACATAGGCCACACGCCCACAGATCGACTGGGGAAACACGTGCCGGTAAATGCCGCAAACGTTTGGAATATTGATACCGCAGCCGCCTATAAAGGTCCACTTACCGCGATTTGCGTGGAGGATAAAACCATATGGCAAAGCGATCCCGTGCATACTTTTTATCCTGATGAAAATGGGAGGAATTAATTAAATTTAAGTATAAATATAAACTTAAATTTAAAAGCTGTACCATGTCATGTCGAGTACCTAGATGTTCCTAGGTATTATGTCTGTTGAGACAAATTAAATTTCAAAACCTCAGGCGTTCTCGACCTACTTTGATGTATCTCAGCACGGATCGCTTCAGCTGAGATTTGATTTTGTTTTTGTTTTTCATTTTGTTTTTACTTCCTCGCTTTCGCGAAAGCGTAACAAATATTATCTTAGAGCGACACATTTGAGTAACTAAACAACTAAAGCACCAATGGGAATATTTGACAAGATCAAAGAGAAGCTAAGCAATGAATTCATCGATATCGTTGAGTGGCTCGATTACACGGACGACACGATTGCGCATCGTTTTGAGCGGTATCAGAACGAAATCAAAAACAATGCGCAACTCATCGTACGTGAGGGTCAAGCAGCAGTTTTTGTAAATGAAGGGCAACTCGCTGACGTTTTTACACCAGGAACCTACACACTAAATACGCAAAACCTCCCCATCCTGACCACATTAAAAGGCTGGAAGTACGGTTTTAACTCGCCGTTTAAGGCAGAAGTGTATTTCGTTAATACCACCCTTTTTACCGATGAGAAATGGGGAACCAAAAATCCGATTACGTTAAGTGATGAGCGTTTTGGTTTGGTGGAAATCCGCGCTTTTGGAACCTATGCCTTCAAAGTTGCCGATCCAGGAAAGTTTATCGTGGACATCGTAGGAACGGATAACAACTTTACCAATTTTGAGATCAATGAGCACCTCAAAAGCCTTATCGCTACCCGTTTTACTGACACCGTGGGAGAAGCTAATCTGCCAATTGAACTTTACGCCGCAAACACTACTGAACTATCGGATACATGTCGGGAGGTCATGCAACCCGAGTTTATGGGTGTAGGGATCTCGCTGGAACGATTCTTTATCGAGAACGTCTCCATGCCCGAGGATCTTAAGAAAGAAATTTTTGAATACAGCCGTATCGACAAAATCGATCTTGATAAACTGACCCGATTCAAAACCGCCAAAGCCATCGAAGCAGCCGCCAATAACCAAGGTGGTACCGCAGGTGCCGGTATGGGAATGGGAATGGGTTTTGTCATGGCGCAGCAAATGGGCAACATGATGAATCCGCAGATGGGTGGCCAACAGGCAGCACCTCAACAACAACAGCAACAAGCAGCGGCAGTTCCACCGCCCATGCCGCAGGCTATTCAATATTATTACGCGCTGAATGGATCACAATCTGGTCCAGCGAGTTTTGAGCAGCTGCGATCACTTTTCGCCAGCCGCACGATAAATAAGGAAACACTGGTCTGGAAAGCTGGAATGGATGGCTGGAAACCTTTGAGCGAAGTGGAGGAGCTCAAAACCTTTTTGGGAGGGAATACACCTCCACCGCTACCGCAGCAGTAGTCCGGTTGTCGGTTGTCGGTTGTCGGTTGTCGGTTGTCGGTTGTCGGTTTGAAAACTAAAGTTTTCAAGTCGCCCTAACGGGCCTCTAGTCTAAATACTTTATTTCTAGAGGCTGTTGGCTAACTAAATAATGAGATGATGACTGGTATAATCTAAATGATCATAAAAGTAAGGGCGGATCGCATCCGCCCCAGTGTAAATACATGAACGTAACCCCCACCAAAAACTCTGAACGTAAAAAATCCTGTGTCAATTGTGGCGCAGAGCTGACCTATGAGCCGGGTACAGATCTCATAACCTGCGACTATTGTGGGCATCGCGAAGTGATAGATGAACCCCAGCAACCTTTTGAAGAACTGGAATTGCAGAAATACCTGCAGTCGATGGGAGCGCAACAACACAGCGTGGAAATCTCTATGCTGCATTGCGATAATTGTGGTGCAAATCAGCACGTGGAGGACAACTTTAAGTCCTTGCACTGTGTCTATTGCACCATGCCGCTGATCGTTGAGGATGCCTACATGGATGAGTGGATCTTACCGGGTGCAGTGGTGCCATTTCAGCTCAACCAGCAAAAAGCGCATCAAATCTTCAAAAAATGGGTAGAGAACATGTGGTGGGCACCCAACAATCTGCAACGCGCCAGTCTCAGTGCCGAAAACACCAAAGGCCTATACGTTCCCTACTGGACTTTTGACGCCCAGCTTACTTCAAATTATGAGGGACAGAAGGGCGTTTATTATTACACCACCCGTACCGTGGGTTCAGGAAAAAATCGCAGAACCGTAAGAGAACGTAAGACTCGCTGGTCTTATGCTTCTGGACAGGTAAAGGGTTTTGTGGATGATACTTTAGTACGTGCCTCGCAACAGCAAGGCGGGAGGATTCCCGCTCAAATCGCGCGCTGGAATCTAGAAGAACTCAAAAGTTTTGACACCCGCTTCCTTGCCGGCTACGTCACGGAAAAATATACCATTTCGCTGGAAAACGGTCATCTCGACGCGCAAAAACAAGCTAAGGAAATAGCCCAAAACTGGATACGCCGTGATATAGGCGGCGATACGCAACGTATCTCTTCCATGGACATGGATCTTAAAGACGAAACCTTTAAGCACATATTATTACCTGTATTTATCAGTTCGTATAATTATGACGGCAAAAAATACAGCTTCTACGTAAACGGTCAGACGGGTAAAATCCACGGAACAAGGCCTTATTCTTTTTGGAAGATATTCTTAGCAATCGTGTTTGGGTTGATTGTTTTGGGTGGCGTGGCTTATTTGTGGAGTGTTTATGGGCAGTGAATTCTACTCGGTAATTTTAGGCTGAATTGAAACTATTTCTATCAATTTTCTCTCATTACCTAACAACTTCCAAGGATCCTTAAGAGTTTCTATTGATTTATATCTTTTACTCAGTCGATCTTCATAGTGTGAAAAAGCATCTTTGATGCTTACATGTGGAATACTACGATTAATTCTAATTCTTGTGTACATTTTATTATCACTTTGAAACGTTTCATTATCGATAAGTTCGGAAATTTTTCTGCTACTAACATTAGTATAAGTGGCTTCAAATGCTTCATGAGAAAAAGATTCCACAAATATCTCCACCATCTGTTCGTGATCATCAACAGTAATATTGTTGTCAATCATCATTTGATTAACTCTACTAGAAATTTTTTTAAATTTTTTGAAAATAAAAAGAACGGGTTGCTTAAAATCAGTGAACGATTCTACTTTTAAAAATTCCAAATATTCTTTAAGAGATTCAGAAAGGTCCTTGGCTCCAACTATACTGATAACAAAGTTTCTATAATTTTGTTTTGTTCCAAACACTTTCATTACAAAATCAGATGTTTGCAACATTCTGGCAGTAAAAGGCTGACTTTTTACCATTTGACTACAAAGTAAATCTATATTTGATTTATTCCAAAATTCAATAAAGAGATAGTTGACTTCTTCATGTAAGTAAAACTTACAAATATTACCATATGCATGATAAAACCTAAAATCATTAGTTTTCCATCTTTTATTTTCCCAATTCGACACGATTTTTTTATAAATTGACAGAGAATAATCTTTTAATTCCTCAATTGTAAAATCGATAGCTTCCAGTCCTATGAAACCTTTATTCTCAAATAGAAAAACGACGAAATCAAGTTTATAAAAATTATCTAAATCATCGGTATTTAAGTATCGTTTAATTAGGCCTTTAATAGTTTGTAAGTTCTCGTTAGATGTTTTAGAATTACTATTTAAAAATGTCTTAAGTGTCGATAGTATCGAAAATCGATTGAGAGAAACTTTGTCCAAATTACCGTAGACCATAAGTAAAAACTTCAAAACCTTATTAGTTTTTTCGATCGTATCAGGGTTATAAAACTTTATCCTATCAACCACCTCTTGCAGCTTATTTTCTTTACTCAATTTAAGTAACTTATCTTCTTCAATTTTTTCGGTTAATAACTCTCTAAATTCTCTATTGCTCAAATTGTCTTTCTTCGTATCCTGTAGAAGTAACTTTCTCAAATTATCACCATACTGAATAGAAGTATAATCAACCGCAGGATTCTCTTTGCCAAAAAGAACGATCAGTGATTTTTTAATAAGTATATATTGTTGATTAGTGTAACCGCTTCCATTGTTTCCAATAAAGTACTCCTCTAAAGTTTTTGTAAGTTGGTAATAATTAAAGTTAGGTACGAATTTTCTTTTTATTGAAAAGCCGCTATTTGACCATCCTTTAGCAGATTGATTCTTATTATCTATTTTAGCTTTTTTCATTCGACGCATATTATTATTATCATCTACATCGAGAATAACGTTCCAATTCTCATATAAAAACTTAATAACTCCTGGAAATGTCATTTTCAAGTACGTGAAATTCAGAAAGTTATCGGTGCTTAATTCATCTGGGATTATAGGGTAATCGAAGATGACTTGATTTGCTAATCTTTTTACAGCTCTAAAGTCAGTTATGTAATCTTCAAAAAGATCGGTGTGTGAACTTAATGCGGTCTGCACTTCCGTGGTCAAGAGTTTGCCTCTAAGATTGTTTGAAGATTTGATTATCTCAAGAAAGTACTCCTTTAGCATATCCGTATCAACTTGCGGCAAATAGATTTCTAATTGAAAAAACTTGTCCAAATAAGTATGATCTAAAATTTCATCCTTACTAATCAATGTTCTTAGAACATAGTCTTTATCTAAAGCAACAATGAAAATAAAATTTCTAAAATTTGCTGTGTTTCTTATTAGCTTTAACACTTGAAGCGTTTCACTCGCGGATAACCGGTCCAAATCATCTATGAACACAATAAATTTCTGATCAATTTTCTCCAGTACTTGATTGATCTCCTGATAAAGTTGGTAAGAACTTTGATTTGATTTAAATCTAGTGGAATTGAACAGTCCTCCTAGTTCCTTTGTTTTATATAGCTGGATCAGTTTATTTGAATATGAAAGTAATTGATTAGCCAGAGAGCCGTCATACTCTTTCAGTACCAAAAATAATTGATCGAAGAACTCAGAAATTATTTCTACTTCATTATGATTGAGAGTAGGAAGAAACTTAAAGTGAACTGGTTTTAGCGGTTGATTTAATTTACCATCAAGTTCGTTTTCAATCAGCCGAATAAGGCTAGATTTTCCATTACCCCAAGGTCCCACGATTGCTATATTAAATGCACTCTTGAAATTTGATTTATTCAAGAGGTCTGTAATATAAGTGGCTCTTTTTTTATAATTCAATAGATCTAACTCCTCATTTTCAAGTGCTAGATCATTTATAAATGGAGTCTGATCATACTGAATCTTATTTTTACCAAAACGATACCACCACTCACAGTAAGCAACACCTGTTAGATAAATAAAAATCGCTACTATTAAAAAATCAACGTAGTAAAAACCAGATGATTTATATTCTATAAAATTCCAGCCATGACTATATTCTGTAAACCTCAGCACTATCAAAAGTGCAATTAAAAAAATGAGACAATATGTACTAAAATGACCTACCCTGTACTTTTTACTTACAAATAGGTGGATGCAATAAATCACAAATACCAGCAACGGAATAAGTATTAGCCAAATATTGATACTTGATAATGCACCGTCAGGTAAAATTAGAAAGTTTGATACTGCGTCATTGATTGATTTTTTCAAAATCAACATGCCGAGCACGGATGAAGCTAGAATGATGAGAAATTTTAAATGTTTCCACGAAAAAAATCTATCCATTAAAACCGAAATATTATTCCAAAACTTTCTGATTTCTAATTGGGTTGGGTAAAGTCTCATTGTCTAAAGCTAATAAAAAAACCGCTCCCAAACTGAAAGCGGTTTTCCAATAATCATTCAATCTATTTCTACAAATCAAACTTAATCCCCTGAGCAAGCGGCAGCTCAGTAGTATAGTTAATCGTATTCGTCTGTCTTCTCATATAGACTTTCCAGGCATCAGAACCTGATTCACGACCTCCACCGGTATCTTTCTCTCCTCCAAAGGCGCCTCCTATCTCAGCTCCGCTGGTTCCTATATTGACGTTAGCAATTCCACAATCACTACCAGCAACCGAAAGGAAACGTTCTGCTTCACGAAGATTGTTAGTCATGATGGCACTGGACAACCCTTGAGCCACACCATTTTGCAGTTCAAGCGCATTTTCTACATCGCCACTATATTTCAAAAGGTATAGAACGGGCGCAAATGTCTCGTGCTGAACGATCTGCATGTCATTTTCGGCTTCGGCGATGGCGGGTTTTACATAGCAACCGCTTTCATAACCGTCTCCGTCGAGCACACCGCCCTCCACGATGAGTTTTCCACCTTGCTCTACAACTTGCTCACGCGCATTGTTGTATCCAGCAACCGCATCGGTATCGATGAGTGGTCCCACGTGGTTGTTCTCATCCAGTGGATTTCCTATTTTCAATTGTTTGTAGGCATCAACGACCGCATCTTTTACCTTGTCGTACATACTCTCGTGAATAATCAATCTACGAGTGGAAGTACATCGCTGTCCAGCAGTCCCAACCGCTCCAAAAACAGCTCCAATAACCGTCATCTTGATATCGGCATCGGGAGTTACGATAATGGCGTTATTACCGCCCAGCTCGAGTAAGGATTTACCCAATCGTTCTCCTACGGTAGCGGCAACGATTTTACCCATGCGTGTGGATCCCGTGGCACTCACAAGCGGTATGCGCTTATCAGTCGTCATCATTTCCCCTACTTTGTAATCGCCGTTGATCAAACACGAGATTCCCTCAGGCAGATTGTTGTCCTCAAGGACTTTTGCAATAATATTCTGACAGGCGACTCCACAAAGTGGTGTTTTTTCACTGGGTTTCCAGACACAAACATCTCCACATATCCAAGCAAGAGCGGTATTCCAAGCCCAAACTGCCACTGGAAAATTAAAGGCACTTATAATTCCTACAACACCCAATGAATGATATTGCTCGTACATTCTGTGACCAGGACGTTCAGAATGCATGGTCAAGCCGTGTAACTGTCTAGATAATCCTACTGCAAAATCACAGATGTCGATCATTTCTTGAACCTCACCCAGACCTTCTTGATAGGATTTCCCCATTTCGTAAGAAACAAGTTTTCCCAAAGGTTCTTTAAGTCGGCGTAATTCATCACCAAACTGTCTGACCACTTCCCCACGCAATGGTGCGGGCTTTGTTCTCCATTCCTTAAATGCAGATTGAGCAGACTCCATTACTTTATCGTAATCTTCCTGAGTGGTGGCGGTAACTTTTCCTATTACGGCTCCATCAACTGGAGAACGTGAGACGATCTCGTCTCCACTCCCAAAATGGTGATTCCCTGTTGAAGTTCCGTGGTTGGTTTCTTTGAGACCTAATTGCTCCATGGCAACGTCCATCCCAAAATCCTTTGCAATTTGTGACATATATTATTTTAAATTTTAATCCAGCTTCTCAGCTAGTTTTTTGAAAACTTTTTTCGGGTTTTTATCCTCATATAAAATACCGTACACTGCATTTAAAATGGGTGTTCGCGCTCCTTTTTCTTGATTGATCTTAAAGGCGCTCTTTGTGGCATAATACCCTTCTGCAACCATGCTCATTTCAAGTTGTGCGCTGCGTACTGTGTAGCCTTTACCCAACATGTTACCAAAAAGTCGGTTTCTTGAAAAAACAGAATATCCAGTAACCAGCAAATCGCCTAAGTAGGCACTGTCGTTGATATTGCGTTTCATCTTATGTACTTTCTTGATAAAACGTTTCATTTCCCTTATGGAATTGCTCATCAGTACGCTTTGGAAATTATCTCCATAACCCAGCCCATGAGCTATACCCGCTGCAATCGCATAAATATTCTTAAGCACCGCAGCATACTCCGTACCTATAATGTCATCACTGGTTTTGCAGTTTATATAATCACTGGAGAGCTTTTCAGCTAGAAAATCTGCCTTTTCCTGATCGGCACATGCGATAGTAAGATAAGAGAGTCGTTCCAGGGCTACCTCCTCTGCATGACAGGGACCGGTCAAAACTCCTATATCATGAAAATCGATTTGATAATGCTCATTGAAATGCTCGCCTACGATCAGGCCGGTTTCAGGAACGATTCCCTTAATAGCACTAAAAATAATCTTGCCTTTAAGTGGTATGGTTAAGGCTTCTAGTTCTTTATAGACAAAAGCACTGGGAATTACAAATATGCATAAGTCAGCGTATTCAACGATTTCATTAATATCGCTGGAGAGCTTTAACTGGCTGTTTTTAAACTCTACCGAACTTAAATAACTTGGATTGTGGTCATTGCGCTTAATGTGTTCAATCGCATAATCACTACGCATGTACCAGCCTACCTCATCTAGGTTCTCACACAACATCTTGACGATTGCCGTAGCCCAACTTCCTCCCCCTAAAACTGCAATTTTTTCTACTTGGTCCATCACTTATGAGATAAAGGCATAAAGATACCATTTTTTGATCCCTTAGTTGAATGAAACGCAAGAAACTGGAGCTTTCACTGCGAATTCTTCAATAGGTTTGAATTGATTTTAATACCTCACCTTTTTAGGAACTACTTGAATAGTACTACAAGAATATGTCAAGTTCAAATGCGTTCATTAGAGTGATCCACATAGATATTTGAGAGTTGAAAGCAAAATTAGTTATTCTAATTTCCTACAAGCTTCACAATACCAGTCTATATGCTATCATGAGACTCAAAATGCTCTAGTAAGATGGTTTTTATACCGCTTTCGCGAAAGCGGAATCATCAAACTACGCCATCACTTTTTTATGGTCAATGTCTTTTTTAAGGAATTCCAAAGCATCATCCATATGCTGAAAAACATGCTCTTTTTGAACGATATCAGGTATGATGTCAATGGTTTCAAATCTATAAAGTGGCTGTTCTTGAACTCCTACAAGGATAGGCTTCATGCCCTTATCGCGCAGGGTGAGTAAAACCTCCTCAAATGCAAATAGGCCAGACTGATCCATAAATGGAACTTCACCCATTCTGATCACGGCGTGGGTACGCTCTCCTACTACCTGATTTGACATAGCTTGAAAATCACGAGTGGAACCAAAAAATAAAGGGCCTTTAAGTTCTTTTACAACAATCTTATTTAGAATAGACTTAGGCAGATTACCATATTCTGCAGCAAGCTCATCAGTATCATCGTCAAAACTCTTAACGCTGGAGTTTTCGGTATTTAAGTCGCCCATTTTCTTCATAAAAATCAAACTCGCGATCACCAGACCTACACCAACTGCATAGACTAGATCCCAAAAAACGGTGAGTATTAGTACAACAAACATGACAAAAACATCTCCGCGAGGTATGGATTTTAAAGCTTTAAGACCCTTGTAATCCATGACACCTATTCCCACCGTGATGAGAATTCCAGCTAGAACTGCGCTGGGAATATTTTCTGCAAAACCAGCCAGCGCAATCACGATTATAAACAATAATACTGCAGCAATCATTCCTGAGAGTTTGGTTTTACCACCCGAGTTGATGTTTACCACGGTGCGTATAGTGGCACCTGCTCCTGGAATACCTCCAAATAATGCTGCAACACTATTACCTATTCCTTGACCTACCAATTCTTTATTGGGATCATGACGGGTTTTGGTCATATTATCGGCTACGACACTGGTGAGTAGAGAATCTATTGCTCCCAAAAATGCCAGTGTCAAGGCCGTAAAGATGTAAGGAGTAATGATCCCAAAATCAATGCTGGTAAATATGTCCAGTCGCGGCATGGGAATAGAACTGGGAATCTCACCAATAGTGCGCACGTCCAATTTAAGAAAATAAGCAACTGCAGAAACACTTAGAAGCGCAACTAGTGTAGATGGTACCGCGGTCGTGATCTTCTTGAACCCAAAAATTATAAAAATGGTTATGAGCGCAATGGCTAGTTCGGTAATATTAATATTATTAATCGCAGTAGGGATGGTTTTTAAAGTCCCAATAACGCCGCTGCTCTTCTTTTTTGCAATCACTCTCGCTTCTTTCTTAATTTCTTCAGAGGTTATTTTAGAGCTTTGGTTTGCCGTGATTTGATAACTTTCTAAAGTAAGCAAACCATCATCTTGCCGCTGATCTTCTAAGTTCTTGTTTAAAACCGACTCTGTGGCTTGAGGTATCATGCGATCTAAAAACTGCTCATCTTCATTGGGATAATAACCTACAGCGGGTAAAAGTTGAGTAATCAATATGATCACACCTATTCCTGTCATAAATCCAGAAACTACCGGGTAGGGTATATATTTAATGTATTTACCCAACTTGAGTGCGCCTAGTCCTATCTGTAAAAGACCGGCCATGATAAAAACGGCTAGTATGGCGGGCAAAGCAGTTTCTATATCTCCATTATAGACAGCAACAATTCCAGCAATCACTGTCATGCTCACCGCAGTCATAGGAGCAGTAGGTCCTGATATTTGAGTAGGTGTCCCTCCAAAGAGCGAGGCTATGAAACCGATCAATATAGCACCATACAAACCAGCAACTGCACCCAATCCAGATTGAACCCCAAAAGCTAGAGCCAATGGCAGCGCAACTACTCCAGCAGTCAATCCTCCAAATAAATCGCCTCGTAAATGTTTAAAGAATCCTTTCATAATACCGTTTTCTAGTTGAACTCTAAAAGTATGGAATTTAGTGAGCGGCTCACTTTAAAGTATTCAGAAATTGGTTAAGAATGGAAATATGGGAGGCAATCGTACATTATCTAGCGTGACCCAGCCTCTGTGATTACCCAGTGAACTTCGTAAAAGTTTAGAGACTAGCACATCCCAATTGTGATTAAAAGACCTTGATTTCAAGTTGATATCAACGGTAATAGCTCAAAAACTGATTTTTGAATTGGTATAACGATGATTAGGGTTCGGTAAAATTTAGAATTCAAGTTCTAATTCAAATTGATCCCAAGTTCAACAATTAAAGTTCCTTGACCGTATTCATGGGCATCCACGCTTTGCTTCCATTGGCCAGCATAACTTTGTACCAATCTTCAAATTCTTCTAGGATCTCCACTTTAGTCCCTTCATGAACTGTAAAACTGACTTCTGAGTTTTTAGTGGGTTCACTGCGAGATTTATATTCATCTACATATACAATCGCATACTGCTCACTGTTCAAATGGTCTTTTGCGTAGAATGCCACAGTAATTGACAGCAACGTAAAGACGATTCCAAAAAAAGAGAGAATGAAAAACAATCGTTTCTTGCCTGGGGTTGCTGCATAGATATAAAGTATAATTAACAATATGGTGATAAGAACACATATAATGCTAACATAAGCCCATTCATCTACTGTCATTGCCGCAGCTATATCATCTACCATATTACCAAATGAACTTTCAGGTAAGGCATCGATGCTATCTATTTTCATTTGATTGGCAAAACGGAGGTTATTCAGCACTTCTTCGTTTTCAGGATCCAACAGCAGTGCTTTTTCATAATTATAGATCGCAGGGGCTATTTCATTTTTCTTATAATGAGCGTTAGCAAGATTAAAATAGACTTCTGCACTATGCTTGCTCGATTTTAAGATTTGATTGTAGCCTGCGATTGCAACATCATAATTTTCATCTGCATAGGCTTTATTAGCATTTTTGAAAATGTTCTGCTCATTGCTGATCGTATCTTGAGCAGTAAGCATTCCACTTAGAAGCAATCCTAATCCCAATAAAATTGTCTTGACCATCATCGCTTTAATTGTTTATCAATTGCATTTAAGACACGCCCAGCTTTTTCATAGTCTTCTTTCATACTAGCCTCAGTAGAAGGTGTATATCTGGCAAACTCACAACTTGCAAGCAATTCCAAAAATTCTTTGCGGGTTTCCTGATCGGCACCGCGTTCAGATAGCAAGACATCTACACGATCCTTGGACATGTCTGCCGTTTGAATATTCAGTTTTGATTTCAAATAATTATGTAAGGACTTCTCGAGCGAGATATAAAATTGCTCGTGGTTCCCTAGGTTTTTCCGCGCTGCACTCAAGAACTTTTTGCTCAACCTATTTGCTGTTCTAATTCTATTTCCTGTCACATCGGCTTGACGGCGTTCTTGCTGGCTGCGTATTATTAAAACTATAGGTAATAAAAGTATAACGCCACCCACAATACCCCAGTAAGTAGTCGAGTTGAAAAAGTAGCTTCTTTTTTTAGGCTCTAGCTCAGTTTCGGTTTTGATAAAGGAAAATTGATCCGTAGATGAGATCACATTTTTAGGAG
The DNA here is from genome assembly GCA_049671565.1 of Nonlabens sp. Classification (GTDB taxonomy): domain Bacteria; phylum Bacteroidota; class Bacteroidia; order Flavobacteriales; family Flavobacteriaceae; genus Nonlabens. Next base: position 74,080 of record JBATVD010000047.1, on the reverse strand, counting down.
CACCACTCACATTTGCAATGGCGTCTGTTCCATTTGCTGGTGGAGCACTTCCTTCAACGATGACCAAGGCTTCATCACTATTCAAGGTAATATACTCTTCTTTTTGAGGATCAAAATATGAAAATTCCACGGGCGGTATGATATATCTTCCTCCATACTGCGGTACTATCGTATAATTATCAGAGATATTACCACGCATTCCGTTAATCGTAGTGTTCACGTTATTGATGCGTTCAGGCTCATAAACTTCGAGACTTTGCGGAGTCTTTAAATCAGGAAGCTCCATAAGTTTGAGATTTCCTGAGCCGCCTACCTTAACGCTGGCGGTAAGACTTTCTCCAGCGTCGATTTGTGCCCGATCTGTTTCTACTTTAAACTCAAAGGTACCTACCGCACCTGTATAGCTGGCTGGTTTTCCCTCACTAGGCAGGTCTTTAACATCAATCTTTCTGGAACCCGCACTTATGGTAATGGTCTCATTTTTCATGTAAGGACGACCAAAATAATCTCTCCTGTTTGTCGGCAATTCCACATCTATACTCAAAGTCAAGGGTTCAATATCTAATTTTCCCGTCTTCTGTGGGTAAAGAACTGCTTCTCTCAAAACAAGATATTGATATGACTCGCCATTGTACGTACCGTTTTGCACGCGTCTATTGCGATTGTCAATATTTTGTGACCAGAAGTCTGCATATTTGGGACTGTTCAATTCACGCCAATTACGCACACCTGTATTATTTTTTACATAAAGTTTGTAAACCACCTTGATGGGCTCGTTCAAGTAGGGATTGCCATTTGAAACTTCAGCGACTAGATGTACATTATCATCTGCATCTGCGCTGTTATCGTTTATGTCTTTGGGTTTTGAAACAGCTCCAGTAACATTTATCTTGATCATGTCTGTTTTATAGGGCCTGCCTTCATAGGTCATGACTCCATGCTGGATAGTGAGTTGACCTGTTCTTGAAGGCTGCAAAACATATCTAAAGGATTTTTTCATGCTGCTACGACCGTTGATCCAGCTCTGTGAGACCGATTGACTGGGACCTGCAATGACCTGAAATCCTTCAAAATTAGGTGGCGTAAAATTATCACCGTTCACATTCATTTCAAACGTGACACTCAACCGCTCATTCAAAGCCACCTTATTGCGACTCACCGAGCTGGTAAAATCTACTTGGGCGACCGTGGTAGTAGACAGTAATAAAAAAAACAAACCAAACCACTTATTCATTACCAATCCTTTTCAGATTTGACGGCAGCTCCTTTTGCCTTTTTAGCATTGATTTTTTCCTGAATTTTTTGTTCCTCGTTGCTCATGGCTTCCAGCAACTGGCGCACCTGCTGTGGCGTTAGCTTCCCTTTTTGACGTTGAGGCGCCTCTCCCTTCTGCTCTTTAGGTTTGCCATCGCCATCCTTACCCTCAGAGTTTTTGCCTTTATCATCCTCTTTCTCCTTGCCGTCATCACCTTTCTTATCATCGCCATCTTTCTCATTCTCATCTCCCTCGTTGTCACCGTCAGATTTCTCGTCCTGATCGCCTTCTTTTTTATCGTCCTGATCGTCGCCTTTTTCCTTATCGTTTTGATCTTGGTTATCATCGCCGCCACCGCCACCGCCGCCCTGCTTTTCTTCCTCTTTTTTAGCAAGAGCAAGATTGTAGCGTGTTTCCTCATCAGTAGGATCATTGCGCAAGGCGTTTTTGTAAGCCTCTACCGCTTGCTTGAATTGCTTGTTTTCGTAAAGTGTGTTGCCGGCATTATGGTAGATCTTGTGTTTTTCTTCCTTGGTAGTTGCCGATTCTGCAGCGGTTTGATAATCTGCCGAAGCTTCAAACCTACGATCCTTGTTAAAGTGCAGGTTACCTAGATTGTAAGCCGCTCCTGCCGCTTCCGGATTGAGTGCAATAGCTTTTTTGTAAGCCGCTTCTGCTTGGGCATCGTTTCCACTCTCAACCTCTTGCTGGGCGGTTCGCAAGGCACTTTCGTATGCTATATTTATAGGGGATTGTTCTTGCTGCGCTTTCGCGAAAGCGGAACTAAATAAAACACCGCAAACCACCACAAAATTCATCAATTTCGCAATAAATGGGGTGCTAGTTTGCATCGTAAAACCACTCAAAGTATCGAAAACACCAAAATCACTGATTTTCATTTTGTTTTTGATTTTATTTTTATCATTCATTGAACAGATTCAATTTTTTGAGCCATCCCGTTTTTTTCTCTAGATAAAACACGTCCAGCACCAAGAAAAACAAGGCAAAAGCAAGAAACCACTGGAATTGCGATTCAAAATCAGCGTGCTGCTGTGATTCAAATTCCACTTTGTCTATACCCGATAGCTCAGCTTTTAATTCTTCAATTACGTTTGCAGTAATTGTGCCGTCTATATAAATTCCATTGCCCGCCTCAGCAATTTCTGTCAAATTTTCCTGAACCAGTTTGGTAATGACAGTTTTTCCTTCTTGATCTTTCTTAAATTCCTTAACGATCCCGTTTTTCTTGATGGGAATGGTGGTTCCTTTTTGGGTTCCCACGCCCACGGTAATAATGCGGATTCCTTTTTTGGCAGCACTTTCGGCAACGCTTATGGTCTCTCCCTCGTGGTCCTCACCATCACTAATGATCACAAGAATTTTTGCCGCCTCACTTTCCTCACCATAATAACTCTCTGCAAGCTGGATCGCCTCACTAATCGCCGTTCCTTGACTTGAAACAAGGTCTGTGTTGAGGGATTGCAAGAACATTTTGGCACTTCCATAATCTGTGGTGATGGGCAATTGCGGCACCGCACTCCCTGCATAAGCAATGAGACCTATACGATCACTCGCAAGATTATTGAGTACTTGTGTGACCAATTGCTGGGCTTTTTCCAGCCTGTTGGGAGCGATATCCTCTGCCAGCATGGATTTGGAAACATCTACCGCAAAAACGATGTCCACGCCCTCACGTGTTACAGTTTCTAATTTTGTCCCTGCCTTCAAATTTACCAGCGCCATGACTAGAAAAATAATTCCAAAACACAGCGTCACCAGTTTCAAAATAGGTTTGAACCACGATCTGTTGGGAATTAAATGGTCCAGAAGGTGGGTCTCAGCATATTTTTTCTGTGCGCGATACCTCCAAAACGTCATCCCAACAAACAACAATACCAGCACCGGAATGATGAGCAGGAGCCAGAAATAGGATTTATCTTCTAAAAGTAGGTTCATTGTTAATTATTAGTTTGGGTACAAAGTATTAAGTATTTAAGATGTCGTGCTTCTGTCATTCTAATTATCTGTTATCCTAAAATTCGGGTTAAAGATATTTACGCCACCGTTCTAAAAATGGTATATTTCAGCAACATCTCTACTCCTAATAGTATCAAGGCGAGCAATACCAGATCCCTATATTTTTCCTCTACATTAAAAAATTCAAATTGCTCGATTTCGGTTTTTTCAAGCTTGTCAATCTGAGTGTAGATTTCTTCCAACTTCTTATTATTGGTTGCCCGAAAATACTCTCCTCCCGTGTCAGCAGCGATTTGCTGTAAAAGCTCTTCATCTATTTCTACCGGCATCATTCTAAAGTCGAATTCTCCATTTGGCTTGATCCTGTAAGGCGATGGCGCATTACCGTTAGTTCCCAAGCCAATTGTATACACCTTGATACCATATTCTACCGCAAGTTCACTGGCTATTTTAGGATCTATAAAACCGCTGGTATTGACACCGTCGGTCATTAAAATGATCACTTTACTCAAAGCCTCGCTTTCTTTCAACCTATTTACAGCTGTTGCCAGACCCATTCCAATCGCAGTCCCATTTTCTAACACACCATCAAAGGCGATGCTTTTTATAGCTTTGAGGGATACTGTCCTATCTGTGGTGATGGGTGTTTTGGTGTAGGCTTCCCCTGCATAAACCACCACGCCGATCCTATCATTAGGTCGACCGTTGATAAAGTCTGCGGCAACATCCTTGGTGGCCTCCAGCCGGTCGGGTTCGAGGTCTTGCGCTAGCATACTGGCACTCACGTCCACCGCGAGCACAATGTCGATACCGTTAGTCGTTTTGGTCTTAGTGGTTACGTCTGTAGTTTGTGGTCTGGCTAGTGCAACAATAATCAGTGAGACTGCAAGCACTCGCAGTACCATCATAACAGGTCTAAAGGTTGCCAGCAAGGATTTACCCGCCTTGAAGCCTTTCAAACTTGACACTTTTACTTGTGCGTTTTGCCTGCGGTAGGTCCACAGATAAAACCCTATTATGAATGGCAGTATTAAAAACAGCCAAAACATCTCTGGGTTTAGAAATTCTATGTCGTTGAACCAACTCATTTAGTTTGTTTCTTTTTAGGTTCCAGCCCAGCGGGAATCTTAATTTCAATAGACTGTTTCATACGCTCCATGATCATGCGGCCGTATTCTCTCGCCTCATCTTCTTCATCTTCTTGTTCCACGACAATCATGACTTGCTGCAGGCCACCCATTTTTGAGAATAATAATATGGAGTATTGATATTCATCGCCTCCATGATCCAGCGTTCCCGCAAGTTCGATTCCCTTGTTACCATTAATCTGAACCTCATCGTCCAGCATCACGATATTTGAAGCCCCTTCTGATTCCATATTTGCAATCAAAGGATTTATAAAAGCCTGTGCGTTGATATCTTCAGGCAATTGCTGTTGAAAGTTCAACGTGGTTACCTGAACCATCAAAGGATCTTCCCACTCTCCGTACTCAAAATTATTGTGAAGTGCCACGGCCTTTTTGATTTCCTCTGGCATGTGCATGCTGTCGGTTCGCACTAAAACATCAGGCGTAGACATGCGCACTGAGGGTAGACCATAAGTGGTAGTGATCCAATCCTGCTCGTAAAGCTCTCGCAATTCATTGCCAAAAACCTGATCCTTCACCTCGTCCCAACCATCTACATAAATCCAGCTACCAGCTGCTACAATCAATAAAATTACTCCAGCTGCAATACCTATCGCCGTCCGTTCTGCCTGACGTTTCAATTCCTGTTTGCGGCGGTATCTGGCATCTTGCATCAACTCCTCTTCAGTAGGTGGTGGCAAAACTTGGTGAATGTTATAAATAATATCCGTGGTGCGGTGGCGGTCTTCTTTTGCGCTAATCGCATCGCCTCCCGCACTGGCAAACTTGACCAAATCTGCTTTTTGCAGTATTTGCTCTAGATGTTGCTGGCTTTTATCTGTAATGTGCATGCCTTTTTCTGACATGGCTATTTTCAATTCACGTATCAACTGTCCAGTAGTACTTTCCAGCGTGTGTCCATAAACCTTGGAGTCAATATAACGTCGCAGAATGTAGGTTAACTCTGTATAATAGGCTTTCCAATCACGGCTGTTCAGCAGGCCGCTTTCATCCAGTTTCTTTAGACGAAACCTAGTCCACTCGTAGGGCTGTAAGGTTTCTTCGTAGGTCTTCTTTTCTCGCTTTCGCGAAAGCAAAAACACAATCAATCCTAAGGGAATTAAAAGCAATAGCCACCACATCCAGCTGTAGTCAGGCGGTACATTTGTTTCTAGATCCATCTTTTCTTTGATGGGATAGAGATTTTGCTCTGTCGTGTCCACTACGACCTCCCGCACGCTAATGAGTAGGGAGTCGCTGTAGAGTTGCGCGCTGTTTTTGAGAATTTTAAGCTGTGGCACCCAGTAGTCACCGCTATCAAACTGGGTCAAGCCATACTGTTTAAACAACTGGATCTTATCTGCCACGCGCGTACTGTCCACAGGATAACTATTGATCACCTCTAGTGCCCCCATGGTTTGCTGCTCGGGAAAAACGACCAAGTCCCTTGCGGTCGCCTCCACGGTAATGCCCAGCTTGACCTCCTCACCTATCTTGATAAGATCTCGATCCAGCTGGGTCGCTACCTTGAGGCTATCAGGGATTTGCGCCGTTGCAAATGAAGCAATCAAAATCAAAAAAAGGAAATGGAGGTTTCTCATCTTGCTTTAAAATATCCTAATAGTTTTTTTGTGTAGTTCTCTCTGGTCTCAAGGTCAATAGCTCCGGCATCTGAACGGGTAAAGGCATTCTTAAAATAACCTGCACATTCTTTATGGTAGGCTGCATAATTCTTACGTAGGGATCTACTGCTGGTATTAATCATTTGGGATTTACCCGTTTCTTGATCACGGAATTGCACCAGACCCAGATTAGGCATCTCCACCTCTCTCTGGTCATATACACGTACACCAGTAACATCGTGTTTTCTACCTACAATTTGTAAGGCCTTTTGATATTCTGTATTCATAAAATCTGACAACACAAAAACTATTGCCTTCTTCTTTAAAACACCTCCTAGGTATTCCAAAGCGCCGGTAATGTTTGTCGTCTTATGGTTGGGTTTATATTCCAAAAGCTCCCGAATGATTCTCAAAATATGAAAACGCCCTTTTTTGGGCGGGACAAAAAGCTCCACTTCGTCAGAAAATAGCAGTAGACCTACCTTGTCATTGTTTTGCAATGCACTAAATGCCAAGGTCGCGCAAAGCTCAGTGATGATTTCCTTTTTTAACTGTTGCTGGGTACCAAAGAGCGTGGAGGCACTTACATCTGCCACCAGCATCAAGGTGAGTTCTCTTTCTTCTTCAAAGATTTTAATGTGTGGCTCATTTGCACGCGCGGTTACATTCCAGTCGATGTTGCGCACGTCGTCTCCGTATTGATACTGGCGCACCTCGCTAAAAGTCATCCCACGACCTTTGAAAGCACTGTGGTACTCACCACCAAAAACAGCGTCGCTTAAACGACGTGTCTTGATCTCGATCTTACGTACTTTTTTAAGGAGTTCTTTTGTGTCCATTTTTTAGTATTTGGTATTTAGTACAAAGTATTTAGACAAATGGATGAATTTCATTCTGTGCTTTTGACTGTCAGCCTGAGCTTGTCGAAAACGTTTTACGGAATTTTGAACTCTAATCTAGCTTCGACAGGTTTATGCTGAGCTTGTCGTTGTACTCAGCTTGACATCGCTTTTGAGATTTTTACAAAATAAACATGGCACAACTATTAACTGATAACCAGCGGGCGCAGCCCGCTACGGTACCTCGATCGTATTTACGATCTTGTTTACGATGTCCTCTGTGGTGTAGCTTTCTGCTTCTGCTTCATAAGTGATTCCTATACGGTGTCTTAAGACGTCAAGCACTACGGCACGCACATCTTCTGGAACAACATAACCACGGCGTTTGATAAAGGCGTAGCATTTTGCAGCTTTGGCGAGGTTGATGGATCCACGAGGAGATGCACCAAAACTAATAAGAGGTTTTAGATCCTCCATCTTATATTTTTCGGGATAACGCGTGGCAAAAATAATATCAAGGATATACTTCTCGATTTTTTCATCCATGTAGACCAACTCCACCGCCTCTTGTGCTCGCAGAATCTGTTCTGGAGAAACTACAGCATTGGGCGTAGGGAAATCTTTTTTGAGGTTTGCTCGCATGATAAATTGCTCGTCTTCCAATGTAGGATAGTCAATGACTGTTTTTAACATAAAACGGTCCATTTGAGCTTCTGGCAATGGATAAGTTCCTTCTTGGTCCACTGGGTTCTGCGTCGCCATTACTAAAAATGGCTTTTCTAAAGTAAATGTGGTATCTCCAATCGTAACCTGCTTTTCCTGCATCGCTTCCAGTAAAGCAGATTGTACTTTAGCCGGTGCACGGTTGATCTCATCTGCCAGAACAAAGTTGGCAAAGATGGGTCCCTTTTTTATGGAGAAGTCGGCGTCTTTTACGTTGTAAATCAGTGTTCCCACAACATCAGCCGGTAAAAGGTCTGGTGTAAATTGGATCCTTGAAAAAGAGCCGTTTACCGATCTACTCAGGGTGTTGATCGCCAGTGTTTTTGCAAGACCTGGAACCCCTTCAAGTAAAATGTGTCCTCTGCCTAAAAGGCCTATAAGTAATCGTTCTACCATATATTGTTGGCCCACGATTACTTTATTCATCTCATTTACCAGCAAGTCTACAAACTGACTTTCTTGTGCTACTTTTTCGTTGATGCTGGCAATATCTACCTGCGTATTTTGATGTTCCATATACTATTGATTGCGTTGAAAACTCTTAACTCGCAAATTGTAGTTTTCTTGTACTTTTATTTGTTAATCAGCCGTTAAATATACAAACGAGTGTTAACCTAGGGCAATAAGAAAGGGAGGAAAAGAAAGGGATTTCACCTACAAACACCCAAGTAATAATCTTAAGAGCAATCATACATTAACTTAACTTCAATACGGACTTGAATGGCGAATTGGCTAGAAATAAAAAAAATCCAAAAAAAAATAAGATCTTCACTTGCTAGATTAATAACTAAGGGTATATTTGCATCCGCTAAGGCAGAAATGCTAAGGTGTACTTTCCTAGGAAAGTGAAGACATGCTAGTAAAGTCTTTAAAATAGTAGCACGGTCTGGTAGTTCAGCTGGTTAGAATACCTGCCTGTCACGCAGGGGGTCGCGGGTTCGAGTCCCGTCCAGACCGCAATTCCTTTTATAGGAATATGATTCAAGTTGTGTGTCCTCTAAAACAATTGAGGATTTGAAGGTGTCGACGAGACACTTTGTGAGAAGCTTTTCCTGATAGGAGAGGCTTTTTTGTTTTTGGAAAGCGTTTCACTTTCAATTTCTCAAACTCAAGTTCCCAATAATTTATAAGTGCAAAATACTTTTTGGCAGTTTGCAAATCTCTAATTCTGATCAGTACCTTCACGGCATGATTTAACACCATGCCCATAAAAAATATCATATTCGATTTTGGTGATGTCCTTATCAATCTGGATAAAACATTCTTAACTAAGCAACTCAAAAAGATCACCACAGATCCAGAAGTAATTAGTGTACTTGATCAACTGAACAAAAAATATGAAGTTGGAGCTATATCTACTTCGCAGTTTCTAGACGCTTTGCAAAACCAGTTGCCGGAATTGCAGCAAGATCAATTAGTTGAGTTATGGAATGGGATGCTGCTTGATTTTCCAATATATCGATTGGATTTTCTTTTAAAGTTAAGAAATTCATCTTCCTATAGACTGTTTCTCTTGAGCAATACAAACGAGTTGCACATCGCAAATGTTCAAAGCGTAATGAAAAGTTCTTATACCGTTTTTAAGGAATCTTTTGAAGGTTTCTATCTCTCGCACGAGATCCATCTACGCAAGCCTGATGCAGGTGTATTTGAATATGTATTGGACCGTCATGATCTGAAACCAAATGAAACGCTATTCATAGACGACACATTAGAAAATGTCACAGCTGCAAAACAGCTTGGTATTTATGGCTGGCATTTACAAGTTGGAAAAGAGGATGTGATTGAGCTAGAACGCAAGATTGTGGAGTTGATAAGTCATTAGTTAAAAATCTTATTGAAACAGGATTAAAACAAATAAGACCTCGTTTTCATGAAGTCTATTCTAAATTTTGCTCCTCCTCACTTCTACAAACTCAGCGCATCGCTTGGGCTCCCTTCGACTCCGTGGTCATTGAGCGTAGTCGAAATGCTCAGGGTAAACTTCTCGCCCGAAAAACTTGGTGAAAACAAAAAAGACCTCGTTTGCACGAAGTCTTTTTTCTTACTTGCTCCTCCTCTTGGGCTCGAACCAAGGACCCTCTGATTAACAGTCAGATGCTCTAACCAACTGAGCTAAGGAGGACTGTGATATACACAAACTTGAGCGGTGCTTTGAACTTAATCGCGGTGCATTTGCTTAAGCGAGGGCAAATATACTATGTTTTGTAATTCTCGCCAACTTTTGAGAATTTTTTTTAAGCTGATTTTTTTAGCGTCTTCAACTCACACGATTTGAACTCGCTCCATCTGTTGAGATTCATTTGGGGGCCTAAAATAGACTTTTCTGAACCAAAGTTCAATAGAGCGGTAATACGATTTAAATTAAAGGTGAAGCGTAAAAAAGATAGGTATTGTCTCTTAAGTATCATCTCGAACCTGTTTTCTCACCTCAATTACCTCATCGCTAATGCCACATGCCGCTTTCCTAAAACCTCATATCGAAAAAATCATCCCGCTCACCGCTCACCGCATCCCGCATGCCTAAAACCACATATCTATTACCCAATCACATCTTAGGCTTAGGCAATTGCACTTGAATACCGTTATTTTCTCCTATACGCACCTCGCTACTTCCCAAAATAGTGACTTGACCCACGGTAAAATCATCTTCATCTGCCTCAAATATGTTGTCCACATATTTCTGCGGATTGCGATCTATATATGGAAACCAAGTACTGTGTATCTGGATCATGATACGGTGTCCTTTTTTAAAGGTGTGCAAAATGTCTTGCAATGGAAAACGAACTTGTTCTTTGCTGCCTTCTTCAAATGGTTCTGGACTGGCAAAGCTATTTCTAAAACGTCCTCTAAAGGTTTCGGCCCTTACGAGTTGCTGGTAACCTGCCAGTGTTACATGATCAGGCGTTTTTTCATCGTTCTTCATGTCTTCCGGATAGACGTCAATGAGTTTTACAATAAAGTCTGCATCAGTAATACCATTTAGGATTACGTCCAGTTGGGCTTGGATCTCACCTGCAAGTCGCATGTCTTTATCTAAAACATCAGTTTGAAAAGTAAGTACGTCTGGACGGCGCGATGCGTGTCGCTGATCATCAGTCATGTAGGCACGTGGCGTAAAGGTTACTGGCGTTATCTCACTTCTAAAAGGAACTGGCTTGCTGGGGTCACTGGTATAAGTGAATTCCAACTCTTCTTTTTTAGGATTATTGACTGAAAGCTTTCCATCTTTCTCAAAACCAAAAACCACAGGTTGCTGCTGCGGTGGCCACTGGGTAAATTGATTCCATTCCTTCGTACCTGTGTCAAACATATAAGCCTCAGGCAACTGCGGATTTTTCTTTCCTTTTAAGTGATGTTCAAAAAAAGGAGTCTCAATCTTTTTTTGATAAAAAGTCGAGATGCTGTCGCCAAAAACAATGTGATTCACCATCTGCGTTCCAGGCTCTCTTGACCAGTTCCCGTGGCTCCAAGGTCCCATTACGATAGTGTTGTTTTTATTTTTTGGATTGCGTCGTTCTACATTTTTATAGATCTGCAAAGGTCCGTAAAGATCCTCGGCATCAAACCAGCCGCCTACTGTCATGACAGCATGATCAACATCATCTAAATGGTTAATGATTGCTCTTTTTTGCCAAAACTCATCGTAGTTGGGATGGGTCGCTACATCATTCCAAAAGAAATTATCTGGAAAAATATTTTCGGTTACGTTTTTTAAAGGTCCAATATTCATGTTAAACGCATAGCTATCAGACATATCTCCCGCTTCTCGCATGGCATTCCACTTATCGCTGTACCAGCTTTCGGTGGTAGGTTCTGTCTGGTGACCAAAAACAGGATATGCCATCAAATAGCTCTGCAAAGTAGCCCCCATGTGATGAAAATCATCAAAGAAAAAATCACCTATAGGCGCTTGTGGAGAGCTTGCGACGAGTGCTGGATGCGCCTCTGGCAATGCTGCAGCCGTATAAAAGCCAGGGTAGGATATTCCCCACTGCCCTACTTTCTTCGTATTGTTAGGTACATTATTTATAAGAAACTCTATCGTGTCGTAGGTATCGCTACTTTCATCAATATCCTTTTTATTTTTGACATCATTTCCCGTGATATGGGGGCGCATATTATCAAAATCACCTTCGCTCATCCATCTTCCACGCACGTCTTGATACACAAAGATGTACCCCTCTTCCATCATGTATTTATTGGGGCCAAGCGATGTCTTGAACTCATTCTCGCCATAAGGTCGCACGCTGTAACAGGTGCGCTGTAACATGATGGGATATTTTTTTGATGTGTCTTTGGGTGCATAGACCACAGTGTACAACTTCACACCATCACGCATGGGGATTTTGTGGACTGTTTTAGTGTAGTTTTCCTGTACATAGTTGTTTTGTGTTTGCGCTTTCGCGAAAGCGAGAACCATCAACGCACTCCACAGTAAAAAGAAATTTTTCATAGAATTATAAAATAAAAAACCTCTGGACCATCTTTATTACAAAGTAGACCAGAGGTAGTTAAAGATTTTGAGTTACCAAATTGCCACGCGCTTTTCTGGAGCGATGTACATACTGTCCTGCTCCTTAATGTCAAAAGCCTCGTAAAATGCAGGTATATTGAGCAGCGGAGCGTATCCACGGTACATTCCAGGGGAATGTGTGTCGTTCTTGATACGTTGCATCAAGGCTTCTTCGCGCATTTTTGTGCGCCATACGGTTGCCCAGCTCATAAAAAATCGCTGGTTTTGGGTGTAACCATCAATCTCTCCAGGATTTTTCTTGTCTTCCAGCCAAAGCTGCAATGCGTCATAAGCAGCATTCACACCGCCTAGATCGCCTATGTTTTCTCCGAGTGTGAAACTACCATTGATATTTACGCCTGGCATGACTTCAATCGCGTCAAACTGTGTCGCTAGCTCGTTGCCAAGTGCCTCAAACTTCTCTTTATCTTCTGCGGTCCACCAGTCGGTCATGTTGCCTTCAGCGTCAAATTTTGCTCCAGAATCATCAAAACCATGGGAGATCTCATGACCTATTACAGCTCCCATACCTCCAAAATTGATAGCGGGATCTGCCTCATAATTATAAAATGGTGGTTGCAATATGGCCGCTGGGAATACGATCTCGTTGTAGTATGGATTGTAGTAGGCATTTACCTGCTGCGGTGGCATGAACCACTCGCTCTTGTCCACTGGTGTGTCCAGCTTGGAAAGATTATCTTGATATGCCCACTCTTCTACTGCCATCATGTTATCAAAGAGATTACCACCATTTTCTGGGCTTTTGATCTCCATTTCAGAATAGTCCTTCCACTCATCTGGATAACCTATTTTAATGGTCATTCCATTAAGTTTTGTGATGGCTTTTTCTTTAGTATCGGCGCTCATCCACTCTAGGTTATTGATGCGGTTCTCGTAAGCCTTTTTTACATAGTCGATCATTTCAAGAGCTTTCTCCTTAGCCTCTGGCGGGAATTTCTCTGCAACATAAAGTTTACCAAGAGCCTCTCCCACAACAGCGTTTACCGTTCCAAGAGCGCGCTCATCGCGAGGTCTTTGTTGTTTTGCTCCACGCATGGTCTTGCTGTAAAAATCCCAGTTTGCATCTTCCAGTTCAGTCGAAAGGGAACTTGCAGCGCCATCCAGTACCGTCCATTTCAAATATGTTTTCATGGCCTCAAGATTACTCTTGTTCCACATACCGCTTAGAGCTTTCACATACTGTGGTTGGCTCACAATGATTTGATCAAAGTCTTTTGCTCCTAAATTTTTAAAATAAGCTTTCCAGTCTACTTGAGGCATCAATTCCTGAAGCTCAGAAACCTTCATTGGGTTGTAGGTCTTCTCTGGATTTCTTCGTTCTACCTTGTCCAATCTAGGGCGTGCCATCTTAGTTTCCAGAGCCACTACTTGATCTGCATAGGTACTTGCAGTCTCAGGATCCTTACCGATTAATGTAAACATGCGTTCTACATGTTTTTTATATTTCGCTAACTTCTCCTGACTGTCTTTATCATCGGCCACATAATATTCACGAGACATACCGAGGGAACCGTTCCCAAGATTAGCCACATTTTTATCAGTGTCCATAGCATCTGCACCTACGTAAAATGAGAAGAAACCGTTCACACCTTTCTGAGAAAGATTTACGAGAAGCGGTTGCAGCTCATCCATGGAATCAACTGCCTCTATTTGAGACAAGTATTTTTCTAGAGGTTTGTAGCCTACCTGATCGCGCGCCGTGGTATCCATAATGCTTTGAAAAACATAAACCGCTTTTGCTTGATCTGATTCAGGATCGAGATTTTTGTCGTCTTGTGCCTTTTCTAGAATAGCAAGAACATCTTTATTGGTGTCCTTGGCCAGTTTATTAAAACCGCCCCAAACGGTCTCGTCTTCTGGAATTTGAACCGAATCCAGCCATCTACCATTCACATAGCGGTAAAAGTCATTTGATGGCTCTACGGTAGTATCCATATAACCTAGATCCAATCCAGGATTAGACTTTTCTACCTGTGTTTCAGGCTCTTGTTCATCTTTACAAGACGTGGTAACAACTATCAAGCTCAAAAGAGCGTAAATAAATGATTTGTTCATTTTCTTAAATAACTAAAAATTAGAATGCCTCTAAATTAAGCGATTGATGCTTAAAGGTATGTTAATGTAATGAAAAGGCTTGAGCATTAATGTTCTAAATAGAAAAAGACTGTCATTGCTAACAGTCTTTCAGTGGAAAAAAACTTATGGATTCTATTTTTTCATTAATTTTTTAGTCACTGAACCAGTGCCAGAAGTAATTTCCAAAAAGTAGATTCCTGAGGCTGCTGAGCTTAATTCTATTTGATGCTGCAAGCCTTTATTATCAATCCTGTTTTGAATGAGCTTTCCACTTACGTCAAAAATTTTGTAATCAAAGCTGCGATTGTCGTTCCATTGGATGTTGAATATTCCTGAAGAAGGATTGGGATAAATAGAAATCAAGTCTTCTATTTCTCCTGATCTATTACTCAATGTACCAGTGATTACAAAGTTATCGATAACCGCACCCTCTTCAGTCACTGATCGATCAGTCACAAAGGAATATCTGAAAATTACATTAGATTCCGTAGTTAAAAAGTCCAAGGATTTAGAATACGTATTCATGCCGGTGGCAGATCCCGTCCATTGCCCTCCTACACAGTTGAAACAGTTCTGTCCATTTGGGGTTCTGCTAGAGTTGTACCAGTTCGAATCAGCCGCAGAACCTAACAAGTTCCATGTACTTCCTGAATCTATACTATATTCCATATAAAGTAAATCCCAATTTTCTTCAATATCAAAAGCCATTTCAAAGCTTAGGAACGGAGCACTTACACCAGTCAGATCATAACAACCGGAAATCAGATAGCTCCTCACATTATCGCCGTGGTTCCCGTTGAGATTTGTGGCATATGCAGTATTGTTATTGCCCGAACCTGCAGTATTCAATACAAAACCGTTAGGTACACCTCTTTCCCAAGTATTTGAACCCCCACTATTTTCTTCCACTAGAAAATCTCGATTGGCAAAACCAAAAGTATCATTTAAGGTTCCTGTCTGATTAAGGGAAATTTGAGTTGTTCTAATGTTATTTGAGCTAAAGGCGTCATTTGCAGTATTAATCTCTACTGTAAAATCAGTGACTCCCAAAGGAAAGCTGATACTGGGTAGACTTACAATATCACTTGTACCCGCAGGTATGTTCACTGCAACTTGATTGGAAATAACTGTTGCTGCACCTATCTGGTAATCTATAACCAACTGTGTGATTGGGCTCAAACCATTATTGCGTACCTCAAGGGCTATGGAGTCAGAAGAACAAGAAATGACTCCTCCATTGTAAACTATGCGTGATAAACTTACATCACTTTGTGGACTCACGACTGGAATATCACTTTGCCAAACCCCTCTGCCATAAGTTGCTGCGGTTATAATTCCATCATTCGTATTGATTTCTAGATCTCTTACACTTGAATTGGGCAGGTTTGTATTGAACAATTCCCATTGCGTGCTGTTTCCTTCTAATCTATAGATGCCAGCAGATGTTCCTACATATAAGTTTTCAATAGCGTTGAGTGGTTGGTGAGCAAGAGTATTTTTACCAAGCCTAGGCAAATTGTAGGTGATATCACTAAAACTGGAACCGTTGTTTGTACTTCTATATACATCTCCAAATGCACCACTGGTCGCCACATAGATTGTATTGCTATCATTTCCGTTGACCTCAATAGCAGAAATATTAATTCCAAAACTTTGCACGAAAGAAAAGTTTGCTCCAGAATCTGTACTTCTAAACAAATTTTCATTTACCGCCACATAAATTTGAGAATCATCATTTGGATCAATTTCAATAAGATCAATATTCTGACCAAATGAGTTCGAAACGGCCATAAAACTATTACCTCCATCTATTTTGTAGAGCCTCGAGTAACCAGCATAGATAATTCCTTGGCTGTCTGTTTTAAGTGGTGTGATCCAGTTGCCTTGTTCCGGTCCTTGAATGGAACCCGCATTGTTCACCCCATCAAGGGTAAAGTACAATCCGCCTCCAAACTGGGTAAACGCATATCGAGTATTGGAGTTATTGGGATTTATACCCGCTTCCATCCCATCGGCACCGTGGAAATTTTTCCATGTATTATTACTACGCACAAAACCTCCATTATCCTGAAGTCCTCCAGCAAGATCAGCACTGGATTGCCCTACCGCTACCCGGTAAAACTGACCTATTTGCGCACCTGCCGTGAGATCTGTAAAACTTGAACCATCATTTGTACTTCTATACACACCTCCATCAGTTAGTGCAAAGAGCTCGTTTCCAAACTGTCTGATCTGATGGATGTCTGCGTGAACATAGTCTGGATCATTGGGTCGGTTCCAAAAATTCATTTTATTAAAGGAACTCCCTCCGTTTGATGACTTCCACATATTCAAACATCCCGTATAAATCACATTAGGATTTGTGGGAGAAGCTTCAAGAGCGAGATCATACCATCCCTGACCACTTTCTAAAATATCCGTGCCATTGTCCCTTCGATTAAAGGACAATCCACTATTTGTAGAGCGAAATACTCCTACAAGATTTGCTTGAGAGTTAATGATGAGTAAATACACATAATTATCATTTGCTGGAGTTACTGCAATTACAGAACGACCCATATTTGAGGGCAGTCCATTAAATATTGTATCCCATGAGTTCCCTCCGTTAGTTGATCTATGAAAGGAATTGCTAGTCGAGAGGTATATGGTATTAGAGTCTCCTGGCTTAAATTTTATATCTTTTATATTTCCAAAAAGAGTTCGGTTAAAAGATGCTCCAGCATCATTACTTATGTACAGTCCTCTACTCGAAGCGACAACTAATTTATTTGAATTTACGGGATCTAAATACACCTCACTGATATTTGCATTGAGAGCATCAGGAAAACTTAAACCAGTGGGATTAAAAGACAATCCTCCATCGGTACTTTTGAGTAATCCTATGCTGGGTGCATCACCACCATCATCATCACCAGTTCCTACGTAAACTATGTTTGAATTATTGGGATCTACCGCTACAGCACTGGAACCTACACGACTTATATAATCATTAAGCGGCGTCCACGTGACTCCAGCATCTGTGGATTTCCATGTTCCTCCACCGGGTGTTCCTATATAATAGATGTTCGGGTTGCTGGGATCAATTGTCATTGAGTTCACTCTTCCCTGACCTGCAGACCACGAACCGCTATTTGTATAACTAAATGGTCCCATGGGCATCCAATTTGAAGGATCACTATTTGTTCCTAATGTCTGAAATTTTTGAATCTCAAGCTGTATTTCTGAATTGGTCTGTAGAGTACCATCTGGCTTCACGAAGGCTTTTGCCGTTTCCAACCAGCGCATGAACGGTTTGTACCCACTTCCCTTTGCCTCTTTATCGTGGGATTCCCAGTAAAGATCTCCCGCGTTTTTAATTTCTTGATAAGTAAGTGACGATGCATCTTTTTCTAAGAGCAGGTCGTTCATCCACGGAGCTTCGAGAAGATTTTGTGAATTACAGATCACGGAAACTGACAGGAAAATAAATAAGACCTTTTTCATTTAAAAAATTTGGGAGCCGCAATATAATCGCCAAACATTTAATTTTAGCAAAATATTAATGCGTATGTAAGAATTTACGGTTTTGTATAAGATTTGGTTTTTGACAGTGAGAAAAACTTAGTCAGGTCAATTCTGATTTTCTTTGATAAAGGCATCGTCCCAATCTTTTTTCAAGGCAGTCAACTCCTTTACATTTTCATTAGGTACAACTATAGAAAGAACATAGTGAGCCACCTTCCACTGCCCATCTTGTTTTTTCAGCATACCACTTCCACGGCAAATTCCCATTTGTGTATTGAGCAGTTCATCAAAATAAATCAGGTTATCTGCTTCATAAATATTGCGTTCTATGGAAGTAAATGACCAGGCCTTTCCCTTATCAAAGTGTGGTTTTGCATAAGCCATAAATTCCTTGCGATTCCAGTTTTCAGTGGCATCTGTACCTACAAAAACAGCATCAACGGTCATCAGGTTAAAATAAGATTCATAATCTGCGGCTGCGGCTGCTTCATGCCACTCATTTAAGCTTGCTGAAGCTTGATTCAAAGATTGCTGTTCTTGGGAACATGCCGTAAAGGCAAAGATTATTAAAACAAAATTCACGAAGATTTTTCTCATGCCTAAAGATAAGAAGATGTAATTTTAAAAAATGAAGCAAGAAAAATGCGGTTGGTGTCTGGGAGATCCTCAATATGAAAAATACCACGATACAGAGTGGGGTGTTCCCGTTCATGACGACCATGTATTGTTTGAATTTCTCATTCTTGAAACCATGCAAGCGGGCTTGAGCTGGATCACTGTGCTCAGAAAACGCAAAAATTATTGGGACGCACTGGATCAATTCGATATCAACAAAATTGCCGCTTACGGAGATGAGAAGTTTGATGAACTAATGAGTAACGCTGGCATCATTAGGAATAAGCTCAAAATTAAATCAATCATTAACAATGCTCAAGCGTTCAGAAATATCCAAAAAGAATACGGTAGTTTCTCCAAATTTATCTGGGATTACGTAGACGATACTCCCATTAAAAATAAAATTGCGAATTATCGCGATGCTCCATCAAAAACCGCCTTGTCCGACCGTATATCAAAAGATCTCAAAAAACACGGTTTCAAATTTGTAGGCTCTGTAACAATCTATGCCTTTATGCAAGCCGTAGGCATGGTAAACGATCATGAATTAGACTGTTTCAGATATGATGAAGTATAAATATGTATGGGTTCTATGGGTTCTCGCTTTCGCGAAAGCGGTACCTCTTACAGCTCAAAATATAAAAAAAGAGCGTGAATCGAGCGTGGAACGTAACGATTTCCCAAAATCATCCTTAGACTGGATCGATAAACTGTCCAACGACTGTAAAAAGCAAAAATATTACAAGGAAATCGATGGTGATAAAACCAGCTATGAATTTAAGTGCAAATGCAATGGGCAGAGGCGCAGTATAGAGTTCAATGAGTCTGGAATCCTTGAGGATGTAGAAATCACCATTAAAAAGAAGAAAATCAATCCAAAGATAATTGAGAAAATCGAAGCGGTTCTAGAACAAATATCAGAGAAAAATAGAATTGAAAAAGTCCAGCTTCAATACTTACCAAATACCCTAAATGTTGAAGAGTTTATTCGCAAAACCGACTTACGGGACTATGATAATCTTGAGCTGATCGTAGCATTCAAAACAAAAAGAAAAATTTATCGCAAAGAGTTACTCTTCAGTAAACATGGGGCACTCCTGAAATCAAGAGATATCAAACGCATTGAGTATGACTTCCTGCTATTTTAGGATTCTGATTTTATTTTTGTTGCCATTCTCTGTTACTGCGCAAATAGATGATTTTCTCGTACAGCCATCGCTAAATATTTCTTCTACACTTAGCAGTCGCTGGGGTTTTAACACGACTATTGCACAGCGTTCTCTTGTTTATGAAAACACGGAGGCTCTACATATTCAAGGGGCTCAATTTGCCACCTATGAGATAGGCTTCTACTCGCAACTGGGAGTGGGCGTTATGTATAGAGAGCTTTTTGATCATCAAAGACCCGAAGAACTGCGCACTACGCAGCAATATGTACATAAGAGAAAATACAATGCGTTTAAAATCGCGCATCGAGGCAGGTGGGACCAGCGATGGCGAGGTAATCGCCTTACCCACAGATGGCGTTACCGACTTTCTGGATCCATTCCCTTCAATGGTTTGAAAACTGATGCTGCCGAGTTCTACCTGACCGGAAATGTAGAAACGCTATTCATTGCTGAAAATAAAAAACAGCCTATGTATGACCAGCGTTTTTCACTGGGATTGGGAAGACAAATTAGTAGAAAAATCAAACTCCAGCTATTAGCCCAATACCGTATAGAAGATTTTACAATGAGTTCTCAGAGATTGCTATTTGTCAACTTAGGATTGTACTATTCTTTAAGATAGGATAGAAACACCTCACGATCCATGGATACTGCTCCAAGACTGGATAAGTGATCGTTATATATTTGAGCATCAATAAGTCGGTAGGATCTCTCCTGAAGGGTCTCGATCAAGTACCATAAGGCTATTTTACTAGCATCTCTTGATCTACTGAACATGCTCTCGCCGCAAAAAACTTTTTTCTCACCCAGATCTATTCCATAAAGACCGCCTACCAGTTGATCATCTTTAAATACTTCTATACTTTGGGCATGGCCTTGAACATGCAATTTTGTATACGCTTCTATAAGTTGCTCATTGATCCAAGTTCCAATTTCCCCCCTGCGTGTTGTTGATGCACAAGCTCGCATGACTTCTTCAAAACAAGTATTCGTTCTGATTACATAACCGCGATTACGCTTGCTTTGCTTGAGCGATTTTGAAAGCTTCATGGGATTTTCAAGGCTAAGATCAAAAACCATTCTAGGATCTGGACTCCACCAGCAAATGGGTTCATCCTTATTATACCAAGGAAAAATGCCTTTATTATAGGCATTGAGCAAAGTTTCTGTCTTAAGGTCTGCTCCTACAGCGAGCAAACCATGACTTGGGGCATGCAATGGTTCGGGAAAGGAGTCTCCAGACTGCAATATCGCTAGCATTATGATGGTATTTTACGATTCCGACTGTACTCTAAAAAGCTAGAATTCAATTTATTTCCTACAAAAGTTTGGCGGTTTGTTCAAAATACACAATCTTTGAGCAGTCTTCAGATTTAATTTTATTTTCATCATTGCTTTTTTGAGTTTGTTTGAAGACTGAACCATTTAATTATGAAAAATCCCAGCCTTACAGCTGGGATTTTTTTGTATTTATAAAGTTCTAGCCAAATTAGAAAGGAAGATCGTCGTGATCTTCATCTTTTGAATTTGAGATAGGCTCGTATTCATCAAATGGTGGCACTTCAGGTGCTCCACCTTGGGGCGCGTTTGCGTTAAGCTTTTCTATTCTCCATCCAGAGATGCTATTGAAATATTTAGTTTCTCCTTGTGGGCTCTGCCATTCACGACCTCTTAAGTTGATACCTACTTTAACCATATCCCCTACATTATAGGAGTCTAGAAGAGATGTTTTATCCTGTACAAACTCAATCATTAAATGTTGAGGATACTGCTCTTCTGTAGTTACTACCAGCTCTCTTTTTTGGAAACCATTGTTCCCAAAGGTTTTAGTCTCTCCTTTTACTTTTACTTTTCCTTGTATTTCCATAATTACTCTATAATAATATTATTTTCCAAGCGTCTTTTAGCTGGTTTTTTCTAATTAATTCTTTTGCTTTTTGATGCCGCTCCATTTCTGAAAACTCCATGAGATCGTGCTCAATCGCATATGCCTTGACCTCATCCTTTCCAGGAACCGATTCTACGTTACCCAGCTTCCCAAGATCGTTTCCAGAAAGCACGGTACTATTTCTGGCGCTTGCTGGAATAGCATCTACTCCCACACCTAAGCTAGATAATGGCTTGGGAACTTCAAACATGGCGTCTTTAGAACGGCAGTACCAGTTGCCTCCCATACGAGCGACAGTATCTATTTTAAAAGGGTCAATTTTATGATCTGCATCCAGAATATCATCATTAACGTGAACCATAACTACTTCACAGATAATCAGATTACCAGCTCCACCTTCTTGTCCTAACTCTACTATTTCTTTAACCTTGCACTCAAATTGAACAGGGCTTTCTCCTACTCGTGGAGGCTTTACGAGATCAGATGCTACTTCAGTAAGCCCAGATTTCACAAATTCATTGACCCCATCACCATACTCGGTACTGCTCAGAGACATTTGCTGCACGATGTCAAAGTTGACCACGTTAATAACCACTTCTCTAGTTGCTTTTGCATTGAGCAAGGTATGCTTAACCGTATTATTTCTTACCCGTCTTGCAGGCGAGAAAATCATCACAGGTGGGTTAGCACTAAAAACATTGAAAAAAGAATACGGAGATAGATTTACTTGACCATCCATATCTACCGTGCTGGCAAATGCAATAGGTCTAGGTTGTATTGCGCCTAGCATAATACCGTGCAGTTGAGCCGTTTGTATTTCCTTGGGATCTAATCTCAATGAGTATTTTTAAGACTACAAATATAAAAGGATTTGGTGGAGTTTCACGATAGAATTATGGGTATCTCATACCTGATTCATCCCAAAAGGTTCTGTACAAAACTACTTTTCCGTAACTTTCTCCACCACTAAACAAACCCCAACATGAGGCCCAAATCCCACTTTACCTCTGCTTTGTCTTTTATCTCGATTTTGATACTGGCATTCTATGCGTTTTATAGTCAGACACCATCGAGAAGTGTCAAGGAAAATATTGAACTAACCGAATGGTCTACCGCAAGAGCATTGCAACATGTAAAAGCAATTTCGCAAGAACCTCACTACGTAGGCTCTGATGCTCATGCCAGAGTCAGAAACTATATCATTAATGAACTGGAGAGCTTAGGCCTCCAAGTTGAAACCCAGCGCGGCTTCACGCTTGATGAATACGGGAATCTGGCAGAGCCCATAAACATTCTGGCTCGCATTAAAGGCTCTGATCCAGATGCAAAAGCACTTTTATTATTATCTCATTATGACAGCGATCCTCATTCCAGTAAAGGCGCAAGTGATGCTGCTAGTGGTGTTGCTACGATTATAGAAGGTGCAAGAGCTTTTCTTGCAACTGAAAAACAACCCAAAAATGATGTCATCATACTTATCACAGACTCTGAAGAACTGGGACTCAATGGTGCAGAGCTATTTGTAAATGAACACCCGTTGGCAAATGATGTCGCCATGGTGCTCAACTTTGAATCCAGAGGTAGTGGCGGCCCTAGTTATATGCTGGTAGAAACTAATGGTGGTAACCGTAAGATTATTGAGGAATTTATTGAGGCAGGCGTTGCATTTCCAGTGGCTAATTCTCTGGCGTACTCCATCTACAAAATGCTGCCCAATAATACAGATCTTACTGTCTTTAGAGTTGACAAAGATATCAACGGACTCAATTTTGCATTTATAGATGATCACTTTGACTACCATACCCAGCTCGATAATTATGAAAGATTGGATCGTAATTCACTCGCCCATCAAGGATCTTATCTTATGCCGTTGCTTCAACATTTTTCCAATCAGATGATGGAAAATGATTTAAAGGTTTCCAAAGGAGATGACCTCGTATTTTTTCCGCTACCTGGTTTTGACATGATTAGTTTTCCATTCTCTTGGCTGGCTCTACTCATCATTGCGGGTGGTACAGTTCTTATTTTCCTTATAATTCTAGGTGTCAGGAAAAGGCGCATTTCCATCAAAGAACTTTTTGCTGGCTTCGTACCATTCCTTGGCAGTATTATTTTGTCATTTCTGTTGATCAATTATGGGTTTGAATTGATCTCTGGTGATATATTTTATGTGAATAAGGGATCTATTTTTCCCTACAATGGATACTGGTGGGTCGCCGCAGCAGCTACTTTATCCCTAGGGATTTGTTTTGGATTGTATCACCGCTTCTACCACCGTGATCGCATTGCAAGTCACAGTGTTGCTCCTTTGTTTGTCTTGTGGCTCATTTGTTTGCTGATCTGTTTTCCCGCAGGTGATGGAGGTTTGATTCCGGGAGTCTTTTTGCCGGGTGCAGGGTTTTTTCTACTTCCATTTTATATGGGGCTGATCTTACTCTGGCTCAATATTTACCAAAAACGTCCCAGCTATATTCTCACTGTTTTGCTTGCAGTGCCCACCATTTTCTTGTTTGTTCCATTCATTAAAGCCTTTCCAGTCGCTTTAGGTATGGGAATCTTGTTCGTTGCAGGCATTTTGACGGCTTTGGTTTTTGGTTTGCTGATGCCCATATTAGGACATTACCGCAAAAAAGGTGTACTCGCGATACTCTCTTTGCTTATTTCAGGTGGTTTAATGGCTACCGCTTTCGCGAAAGCGGAATTCTCACAAACACAACCACGATCTACAAGCCTCCTCTACATGACAGACCTGGATCAAAAAACTGCGCAATGGTTGAGTTATGACAAGAATCTCACAGACTGGACCAAAGAAAAATTAGGTGAATCGCCCAGCGATGCCATCTCGCAAAAAGGAAATGTGATTGACTCAAAATACCGCACAAATTTTAATTATTCCACTCCAGCAAATTTTGTAGCTCTGGATTCTTTAATTGTAACTACCAAGACAGATACGGTGGTAGATGGAAAGCGAAAAGTAGCATTGAAAATCAGTAGCAGTTCTAAAATAAATCGCTATGAATTATTTGCTGATCGGGAATTTGAATTCAGTGATTTAATTGTAAATGGAGTCGAGGCTCCTAAAAGTGAAGAAACAGGGCTTGTTTACGAGAACAGGCGAGGGAATAGATTGCTGAGTTATTACGTAAATGAGAATCAGCCACTGGAACTGGAACTTACTTTTAAGGCTAACCAAGAGCCAGAATTGCTGATTTACGCCGCATCTTTTGACTTACTTGAAAACGAAAAACTAAAAGTTTCTCCCAGACCACTAGATCAAATACCCATGCCTTTTGTCCTGAACGACGCCATTATCAAAAAGAAAAGTATTTTATTCAATAAACCTCAGCAAACTACAGTAGGAGAATTAGTTACACAACCTAATGATGAGTAAAAAGATAGGGGTTCTAGGTTGTGGCTGGCTGGGAAAAGCACTTGCCAAAGTATTGATTCAAAACGGCAATTCTGTGCGCGGAACGGTGCGCAGAGAGAATCAAATGGAGGACTTAAAGTCGCTGGGGATTGAACCATTTTTCATAAACCTAACTCCCAAAAAATTATACGGAGAAGTCGCTGAGTTTTTAAAGGACCTTGATGTTTTGATAATTAGCCTACCTCCAGGCACCCGCAAGAATCCTAAATATGAATTTGAAGAAAGCATTCGCTTGTTTCTAGCTTTTGTAGAGGTATATCGAGTTCCAAAAATCATATTTATATCGAGCACCTCTGTTTTTAAGGAGAGTATTGAAATACCAACTTATACTGAGAATTTTACTCCTAATAGCACTTCTCAATCGGCAAGACACCTTATCGCTGCGGAGAAATTGATTCAAGATTTTGATGCCCAAACGACTATAGTACGCCCAGGAGGATTGATAGGCGACGATCGTCACCCAGTGAACTATCTTGCAGGAAAAAAGAATCTAAAAAACCCGAATGCACCTGTGAATCTTGTAAATCGAGATTACTTAATTGATCTTATCATTGAAATCATTGTAAAAGATTTATCTCCTGAATTTATTCATGCTATAAGTGAAGATCACGAATCTAGGAAAGAATATTATCAGCGAGAAGCTAAGAAAAGAAGTTTAGAGTTGCCGCAATTTGTGGAGGAGTCGTCAAGCAGCGGGAAGAAGATAGAAAGCTCTTTTAGAATTAATGCATTATAAATTATTGAATTCTTCAAAGTTCATATCATTTCTTGTCAAGCACAAAATCAAATTATCACTACTACTGATTTTCGGAATCTGGTATTATCTCTGTTTACCAAAACAGCTATTTAATGTTCCTTACTCCACCGTTATTGAAAGCAGTGACGGTAGGTTACTTGACGCTCACATCGCTTCAGACGAGCAGTGGCGTTTCCCTGCGGTGGACAGTGTTCCTTACAGGTATAAGCAATGCGTTTTGCAATATGAAGACGCTTATTTTTACAGTCATCCAGGTTTCAACCCTATTTCTATATACAATGCTCTGTCTGCCAACATTGAGGCTGGAAAAGTAGTGCGAGGTGGCAGTACCATTACCCAGCAAGTCATTAGATTGGCTCGCAAAGAGAATCGCAATTACCTTGAAAAATTAATTGAACTCATCTGGGCAACGCGACTAGAACTGAGATCCAGCAAAACCGAAATATTAGACCTTTATGCCTCTCACGCACCTTATGGAGGCAACGTGGTAGGGCTGGAAATGGCCGCGTGGCGCTATTTCGGCAGGCGGCCACATGAATTAAGCTGGGCAGAAAGCGCCACGCTTGCCGTATTACCCAATGCTCCTGGGCTCATTTATCCTGGGAAACGACAAAGCCAACTCAAAGAAAAGCGCAATGCCGTTCTTCTAAAACTTCAAAAAGAAAACATCATTTCTCCCATGCAATATGAGCTTGCTTTGCTTGAAGAAATTCCCACTAAAGATTTTAAAGTTCCGCAGCTGGCACCTCATTTATTACAACGTGCAAGAGTAGAATATGGCAATCGCAAACTAATTACCTCCATAGATTACGACTTGCAACAGCGCCTTAATACTATTGTATCTAACCAACACAGTCACCTTAGACAAAATGGTGTTCACAATGCTGCGCTATTGGTATTGGATGTGGAAAATAATTCTGTTGCAGCATACGTAGGTAACACTCCTACAACCACTCAACATAGCAAGGATGTAGATATCATCACAGCTCCTCGTTCTACGGGAAGCGTTTTAAAACCGTTTTTATATGCATCTCTGCTGGATGAGGGCTTGCTTTTACCACACACTCTTGTAAAAGATATTCCCACCACAATAGATGGTTTCAGTACCGAGAACTATAGTAGAACCTATCAAGGTGCAGTTCCTGCATCCCAAGCACTGGCTCGCTCTCTCAATGTTCCAGCCGTACGCATGTTGCGTGAATACGGCGTCAATAAGTTCTATAATCGACTTCAAGATCTTCGACTGTCCCACATTAATCGCGGACCAAACACCTATGGCTTAAGTCTGATCATTGGCGGTGGAGAAAGCAGCCTTTGGGATATCTCAAAGGCATATCTGTCTATGACCAGAGACCTCAAAAGTTACATAGGAAACAGCAGCCAGTATGACCATGATGATTCAAAGTATTTTAGTTATCTGAAGGAGGTGGATAGGGATATCGCTTTCGCGAAAGCGGAGAAAGACAACAAAAAAACAAATCTTAAAAATGCCCATAATCATAACTGGTTACAGGAACCCAGTATCTTCAATGCTGCCAGCATCTACCACACCTTTGAAGCCATGAAAACCGTGAACCGTCCAGAAGGAGAAGAAATATGGCATTTTTTCAATCCCGAAAATCAAATTGCTTGGAAAACTGGTACCAGCTATGGAAATCGCGATGCGTGGGCGGTAGGTGTCACTCCAAAATACGTGATAGGCGTTTGGGCTGGAAATGCAGATGGCGAGGGCCGTGCCAATCTCACTGGAATTGATAGCGCGGCACCTATCTTATTTGATGTTTTTAACTTATTGCCACAAACTTCATGGTTTGAAAGACCTTATGATGATCTCATTGAACTAGAAATATGCAAGCAATCAGGCTTTTTAGCTGGCATGAATTGCGAGAAGGAGACTCAATGGATCCCAGTCGTGGGAGAACGCACTCCTCCTTGTCCCTATCACAAGATCATACATCTGGATAAAACCGAGACCTATCGCGTCAATGCCGATTGTGAATCTGCATCACAGATAATTTCTATCCCAAAGCTGGTATTGCCACCTGTAATGTCCTACTATTATGCAAAAGCAAATCCCAGCTATAAAAATCTGCCTCCCTACAGAGAAGATTGTACTGCGCCAGCTGAGCCCGTTATGCGTTTCATAAATCCTACTCACGGTACGACCATCACACTCACTAAAAATAAAGACGGTGAGATAAACGCAGCCATTTTTGAGCTAGCACATATAAATCGAGAGAAAAAGATTTACTGGCATATAGATGAAGAATTTCAGGAAATGACCTCTGGATACCATCAATTAGCACTATTAGCGGAGCCTGGAAGGCATCTTATAACCGCAGTTGATGAGGACGGAAATGATATTAAAATGTATGTGAACTTTGAGTGAGCGATACTTGAATTTACACTAAAGACGTTATTGCACTGAAACCAAAACCAACCCAAATGAAACCAATCCATTATTTTATCCTGCTTCTATGTATTTCAAATATAGCAATTTGCCAGACCTTCAATGAAGGCAAAAGCGATCACTGGGCACAACCCTTACACCTTAAGATTAGTTATGGCAATAACTTTGGCGGGAGCACTGATTTAAGTGTAAGCGGATTTAAAAACGCTTACGAAAATTACGGTTCCTTAAGAGTAGGAATAGGCTATGATTTTACAATTAATAATAAATGGATCTTCAGACCGTCTCTTCAACTAGATTACGATACCGAAAAAGAAATTACCACACTCGGTCCTGATGCGTTTGAAGATGGACGCGCTTTTTCCATTGCATCAGATGGCGGTCTTAATTTGGAATACATTGTAGAGGGTATATTTGAATATTCATTATTTGAGAATAAAAATTCCAGAATAGGTTTAAATATAGGACCTCAATTTATTCTCAATCCAGATACCATATTTGGCGGTGCTTCCTATAATGCTGTGAATGGAGATGAACGACTAGCCTATGAAGAAACAAATGTTAATAACAACTTGTTTCGGGTCGCAGGACAAATAGGGCTGTCGTATACTACTAAATTTGGTAATACTCCTATTAGGCTTGAAACCTTCTACTCACATTCATTTGTTGATCAGAAAAGCGGCTCGTTTGAGTATAGTAATACTTTTAATGGCGAAATGCAAAATGGAAATTACAATTTCAAAGCTCACAAACTAAGTTTGGGTCTATCTATTTTTGCCTTTGGTCAAGGTAAGCCTAAAGAACAAAGCGTTTTTACACGAGAGGATCAAACTGTAGAAGAAGAACCCAAAGATTTTACCTGGGGATTGAAGGTAGGATACAATGAGGGTGATATTGCTGCGACTGATATCAATACAGGAGAACTTTCTGGTATTTTAGAACCAAGCGTTTATGCTGGATTTCATTTTACCAATCGGTTTACGGAAAAATGGGCCGCTCGTAGTGAGGTTTTATATTCTACCATAGAAGCGATAAGTATTGTTCAAATACCGCTTCAAGCTAAATATACCTTTTTAGAAGATCTAAGTGTATTTGCTGGACCTAACTTAAATTACATTGTTGACCAGGCAGATGTAGAAGATATCATTACCAATCGTTTTGGTGTAGGCATTGATGCAGGACTTGAATATTTCTTTAGCAAAGACTTTTTCATAGAAGCCCGTTACAACTACGGTCTAAACAATCAATTTGAAGACCGTTTGCTAGATTACGAAAACGGTAGGTACAGCTCGCTCAGGTTTGGAATAGGTGTGAACTTCTAATTATTTGAGCGTGCCACCCTTTTGAGTCCACCAGCCAGTAGTTTTTACCTTTAAAACACCACTTTTGACAAAAGGATCCAGATTTGCTAAACTGTCAGCCATTTTTAGTGTGGGGGTGTTATAAACTACGATACCGCGCCATTCTTCACCCTGGCTCATGGGACCTATAAGACTTGCATATCCCTCTTTATACATGCGCGAGAGGTGCTGTAAATGTTCTTTCTGCAGGCGATCCGTTTCTTCCTTGGGAAGAGAATCATTTGGACCCGAAAGTAGTTGTACCATATAATACTCCTGCATGAGAAAGGTTTCATCACCTTCGTTATAGGTAAAAACACTGAAACCTGCCTTTTTCAAAGAATCCATTCGAGACTGGAGCTGCTGTTCTTGAGGTACATCAGTTTCCGTTAATTTTGATTCTTCATTTTTACAAGAAGCAATTGCTATCAATAAAGTAAATGCAATCAGAAATTTTTTTACCATGTCGTGAAAGGATTTGAGCTCAAATAAGAATTGTAATATCTCGGGTCTCCCGTTACTTCTTTATCAACCCATTTTGGTGTACTGAACTCTTGCCCCTCGCTGGAGAGTTCAATTTCTGCTAGGATGAGACCTAAATTCTCACGATGAAAAATATCAATCACCCAAGTCTGACCCTCATGAGCCAGCTCGTAACGTGTTTTATCAATCACGCCTGATAAACAGATCTTTAATAGATCCTGGGCTTCTTCCACAGTAATTTCTGTTTCCCATTCATATCTAGATAATCCAGAATTAGAAGATTTGCCTTTAATCGTTAAAAATGCTGAATTGCCACTTATCCTTACTCTCACCGCTCGCTCAGGATCTTTGGACAAATAACCTTGTACAATTTTAGAGCCTTGAACGCTCCCAAGAAAATCTAGGTTCTTAATCAAATATTTACGTTCGATTTCTATCATATTCAATGAGCCTGCTTTCGTGCTAAGGATTTTAATTCATCACTTTCAATACGTGTCTCATGGTAACCGTTTTTTGCCAAAAAGATCATCGATTGTGCAATGGTTCTAGGGTGTATAGTGCGATACTTTTTAAGAAAACCTATCAATAATGGATCGATCAACTTTTGAAACTTCTTCCATGCAGTCTCAAATATCCTTTTTTCATCTCGATCACCACCTATAAGCGCCGGCTGCACAAAATAAGACTCTTCAAAACCTAAAGCTTCTATATCTCGTTCCATCTCCCCCTTACTTCGATTATACCTGAATCTACTATCTGGTGATGCGCCCAGTGCAGATATGACCACAACCTTTTTTACACCGTTTTCTAAAGCGGTTTTTGCTACCGTAAGCGGTAGATCGTGTTCGATTTTATAATACTCCTGCTCATCGGGTGTTTTGTCCTGAGTCGTTCCCGTACAGATAAACAAATGATCTGCCGTGATATGATTCTCGTAAGTTGAGGTATCAAATAAATCAGCTAGGTAATTCGTATGTTTTGGGTGTTTGTTATTTATTCGCTTTCGCGAAAGCGTAACCACCGCATCATAATCTGGATCTTCTAAGAGTTGTTCTAACAAATGAGATCCCGTAAGTCCAGTTGCGCCGATAACGACAGCTTCATATTTCTCTACCCCAGCCACTGACTCCATGGTAATCGTGACAAAATGAGGATTAACGCGATGGTATAGAAAATAGCTAGTTTCTTGAATTTGGCACGACTCACAAGTTGCTTTTTGTGCTTAGAATATCCTATGGTCAATACAGCAGTTGCAATAATCATGGTGAGTGGATGTTCAATTATTAGTAATCTTATGGCAGAATTACTCATTTCAAAACCCTCCCATCTTCCTAAATTTTCTGGAGTGAAATATAAAGCGAGACCTATCAGTAACTGAATATGAGTAACAATTAAGCCAATCAGCGCCAGGCTGAAGTCTTTATTTCCGAAATCTTTTTTACCAAAGAAACCAACAAGTGCATTTATAGTAGCTACGGCTACAACCAGAACCAATAAATAAGCCCAGCCGGAATGAGCGTGTTTTAGAATAGTGTACATACCTCAAATTTAATTGTCAAAAATAACCATAAACAAAAAACCCTGCTCTGAAATAGAGCAGGGTTCTTAGATAATTTTATTAGCTATTAGTTAAAGGTATATCTCAAACCAATTTGCGCTTGCCATCTTGAAGAACGGATACCGCTGTCGTCAAACTGCTCTTGCCCTTCAGCAAAATCGATGTCATAGTTAAATGATGGATCTGGACCACCGCTCACGGTTGTAAGTGGAGCTACCTCTCCAAAACTGTTAGGTACAAATTCTTGCTGTCCCCAATCTTTGTTCAAGAAGTTAAAGAAGTTGAAGATATCTGCGGTTGCCTGCAATGTGTGTTTCTTACCTCCAAAGTCAATGCTGAAGTCTTGGACCAACTTAAAGTCTACCACATGATTCCATGGTCCACGATCAGCATTTCTTTCTGCATAGTTACCTCTGCGATCATCCAGATAATCATTGTTAGAGATATAAGCATCAAGAGCATTCCACTGCTGGTTTGCACTGATCACATTTCCTGCGTCGTCAGTATAAGGAACTAGGTTGACCTCACTTTGGTTTCTTGGAACATAGATGAGTGCGTTATCACGAGAGTCATCATTAAGAAGATCTCTTCCTTCTTGATATACATAGCTCAATGTAGGTCCTTGCTCTCCATTGTAGAAAAAGCTTACCGTAGTTGCGATGTTATCATTCCACTCCATTCGGTAAGAAGCATTAGCATTGATTCTGTGACCTAATGCAAAAGCAGAATTCCCTATTTCAGTTCTGTTTTTACCGTTTACGGTAACAGAGTTTCTCCATTGTGAACTGTTCTGTGAAGATGTACCTTCAAATACAGATTTACCTTGACCATAAGAATAAGCTACTTGACCAGCAAAACCATTGTCATAAGGCTTAGTCAAAACAAATGATGTGGTGTAAGACCATCCTTCGTTTGTATTTGTTCCTAGATAGATTCCTGTATACTCTCTATCAATTCTGTCAAACCTATTATAAAATGGACGGTTATCTGCACCATTTAGATTTCCAACTGGTTCTTTAAGATTCAGGTTCTGATAAGTCACATTATTGATTGTCTCGTTATATAAGAAATCCGCACTTGCGATCAATCCCCATATTCCAGTCTTTTGATCTATACCGATGTTGTATTTAGCCACCTGTGGAAGCTTGAAGTTAGGCGAGAAGATATCGATCTGACCACCCAGAGTTCCAGAACCTGGAGCTGGACCATTACCGATAGGCTGGTTGAAAGGATCTGCTACAAAACGAAGATCTCCATTGTTGAAATCACCCTCGTTAACACCACCTACGGAAAGACCATTGTTGTTGTAGGTTCCACCAGGCCATACTAAAGGTATTCTAGATGTAAAGATTCCCAGACCTCCTCTTAATTGTGTTTTCTTGTCGTTAAACACATCCCAGTTGAAACCCATACGAGGCGAAACATGTACCTCTGTGTTAATAGGCAAACCTACGCGTGCTCCCTCAAGATCTTTTCCAGCAGCTTCCAGCAATGGAATGGTTCTGTTATTGAAGTCATCGTTTACCGTACCGTCCTCAAAGAATGGAAGATCAAAACGCACCCCATAAGTCAGGTTGAAGTTATCAGCAATACTCCACTCATCCTGAACATAAAGTCCCAGTTGAGAATATCTGAACTGAGCAGCGGCACCAGTTGCATCGTCTCCTGTTGTCCCTGCTGGATCAAGTAAAGAATAAGAGTAGTCATAATCTGTAGGTGCAGCATCGTTAGTGTCGTCACCATCAAAGTAGGTATTGAAGTCTGCTAAGGAGTTGAATCTGTACTGACCAAAGTTCTGACGGATAAATACATTGCGGATATCATACATCTCAAAGTTACCTCCTAACGTAATATTGTGGGCTCCTTTTGTGATGTTGAAGTTATTGGTAATTGTAAATACATCTTGTTCAAGGATGTTCCCAGTTGAAAATGCCTCAGAACCAAAAGTGATCGTACCAGGACCATCGTTAATGGAAACCCGTGGAAAAGCTCCACCTATCGGATCTCTATCATCTCTTACTGTGGTGTAAGAAACAATAAGATTATTAGAAAGTTCATTAGAGATACTAGTGTTCCACTCAAACGTAAAAAAGTTGGTCTCTGACGGGAAGAAAATACCAGCATTAGCAAAATTGATAGAAGTGTTACCACTAGTACTAGGAGAGGTGGACTCGCCTCTTACATAGTTGTGCTTTAATGTGAATGTATTCTTGTCATTTAAGTTGTAATCCAGTCTTGCCGTAAAACGATCTGTATCAAGACTTCTTACCGTATTCTGAAAGTCGCCTGGATTATAACCGAAGTTATTGATAAGGTTATCACGAAGTGTTTGAATATCACTAATTGAACTAGAACCTATATAATTTTCAGCATCAAATGGTCGTGGAGTCTCTTCTCTTTCTACCTCTACGTTAGCAAAGAAGAACAATTTGTTCTTGATGATGGGACCACCTACACGAGCTCCGTAAAGATTGGTTGAAAACTCATCAAGTCGCTCACGATCTGGAGCTGGTGCATCTCCGTTGTTTTCATCTACCTGATCAATGATTACCTGAGGAGTTTTTCCTGCTAGTTTTTCGTTTCTTGTAAAAAAGTAAGCACTTCCTTCCCAGTTATTAGTACCTGACCTGGTAATTGCGTTGATCTGACCTCCAGTAAAACCAGATTGCCTTACGTCAAAGGGAGCAAGATTTACTTGAAGTGTTTCAATGGCGTCTAAGGAAATAGGATTGATTCCTATCTGACCTCCGTTAGTCCCTGAGTCGGCAAGGCCGAAAACGTCATTATTTACGGCTCCATCAATGGATATAGAATTATATCGGTTGTTCTGACCACCTAAGGATATTGACCCATCACTTCCTACCTGAGCTTGAGGAGTTTTTCGGAGTATATCTCCCAAACTTCTTGTTGCCGTAGGCAATGTATTGATTTCTCTAGTGGAAATGTTGGTATTGGTTCCTGTAGTACCAGAATCAAAGATACCATCCCTAACTGCCTGGATAACGACCTCATCCAGTGCGTTTGCTTCATCGGTCATGGTTAAGCTGATGTTTTCAGACTCCCCCAATTGTAAGAAGATATTCTCAAGTACTTCATCTTTCTTACCTACATAGGTAATCGTAATGGTGTATGGCCCACCTACACGCATGTTATTGATACGGTAGAATCCTTCTATATTAGTAGAAGTAGCATACTGTGTCCCAGTAGGATTGTGTATTGCTTGAATCGTGGCTCCCAGTAAAGGTTCTGCCTCTCCTTCAAGAATACGACCATTGATACTGGAAGTCGTAACCTGTCCAGTCACAACCATCGTGCACACAAGAAGTGCTAGTGTCGTGAAAAATTGTAGTGTTCTGTTCATTGCTGAATAGTTTATAGTTTTGTTTTTGCAAAAATACGCTCCTATAAACGACCCAATATTAAGCTAACATTAAGAACACTATGCGGTAAACAGTATTAAATAACTGATTAAAAGAGGTTTAATTATTAATTGAGTAAAATTTTTGTAAAAGTTGTGTTGTGCTTGCATCATGACCGTCAGATTTTCCATTTTGGATATCTTCCAGTATTTGATCTGCCAAAACCTTTCCCAATTCGACTCCCCACTGGTCATAACTGTAAACATTCCAGATAACACCTTCCACAAAAATCTTGTGCTCATACATGGCAACGAGTTTACCCAGACTCCTCGGAGTGAGCTCGTCAATGAGTATGGTAGTTGTAGGCTTGTTTCCTTCAAAAACTTTGAACGGAACTAGTTTTTCAATTTCCTCCTTTGATTTTCCAGAATTCTCCAGGTCTGCACGCGCTTCTTTTTCGGTTTTACCGTTCATAAGCGCTTCAGTCTGGGCAAAGAAATTGGCCATTAATTTATTGTGGTGGTCTTGATGGTTGTATTTCGCTTTCGCGAAAGCGATAAAATGAGCAGGAATCAACTTAGTTCCTTGGTGAATGAGCTGAAAAAAGGCGTGTTGCGCATTTGTGCCGGGTTCTCCCCAAACTATATTTCCAGTTTGATAATCTACGCGATTTCCATTTCGATCCACGCTCTTTCCATTGCTTTCCATAATAGCCTGCTGCAAATAAGCTGGCAATCGATGCAAATACTGGGTGTAGGGAATGACCGCCTCGCTCTCTGCCTTAAAAAAGTTGTTGTACCAAATAGTCAACAAAGCAATTTGAACGGGTAGATTCTCTTCAAACGGTGCCTCTTTAAAATGTTGATCCATTTGTGCGGCACCGTCCAATAACTCCTGAAAATTCCCTGTTCCCACTCCTAAAGCAACAGACATCCCAACTGTACTCCATAGGGAAAATCTACCGCCTACCCAATCAAACATGGGGAAGATATACTTTGAATCGATACCAAAATCTGTCGCTCGGGCAACATTACTGCTTACCGCTATAAAATGCCTAGAAACAGCATCGCTACCTACTTGATCTTCAAACCAGGTTCTAATAGTAGTTGCATTAGTAAGTGTTTCTTGAGTCCCAAACGATTTAGAAACGATAACAAACAAGGTTGTTTCAGGATTGATTTTTTTCAAAACCTCCTGAACATGATCGCCTTCTACGTTTGAAACAAAATGTACATCTATGTCATTTTTGTAAGCTTGTAAGGCTTCATAAATCATAACAGGTCCCAGATCGCTACCGCCTATTCCTATATTTACAACAGTATCAAACTTTTTACCGCTATGTGTACTTACGGTCCCATTGTGTACCGCATTTACAAATGCATACATTTTTTCACGGCTTTTTCCAGCAGCAGATACGTTCTCATTTACAGCATCGCCACCCAAGTCGCTGCGCAGAGCAGTGTGGAGTACGGCACGACCTTCAGTAATATTTATGGGATCTCCCTGAAAATAGGAGGATATCGCGTGATCCAGCTCACATTCTTTGGCAAGTTGAGAAAGTAGATCTACGGTGTTTTTATTAATAAGGTTTTTTGAAAAATCAACGGTAAAATCGTCCAGCTTGATACTTAAATCCTGTGCTCTAAATGAATCATTCTGAAACGCTTCTCGCAGATTCATGTTTTTCAACTCTGAATGATGATTTTCTAAGTCATTCCAGGCTTTGGTAGTTGTAGGGTCAATGTTTTTCATGGAATATAAACTTAGAGTATATCGTTATTCAATTCTTTAAAATCAACTAGATCAATCTCCTCTTTGAGGGGTTGGATAAAATTTAAATATTCTTCCTTCTTTTCAGAAGGCAGCGGTTCTGCAGAGGGTAGGTTTTGCTTATAGGGATCTACCTGCCTGCCATTTACCCAAAAACGGTAACACACATGAGGTCCAGTTGCCAAACCTGTGCTTCCCACTGTTCCAATTGTCTGACCTTGCTTTACACGCTGGCCTACCTTCACTAATCTTTTGGTCATGTGGAGGTATTGTGTGGTGTATTTCTTATTGTGCTTGACCTTTACATAGTTTCCATTTCCTCTAGTGTAGCCAGATTTAATCACCACACCATTTGCCGTGGAGACGATAGGTGTACCGTATCCAGCAGCATAATCGGTTCCTTTATGCGCCTTCCATCGCTTTTGAACAGGATGGAATCTACGACCACTGTACCTACTGGAAATACGCGTGTAATTCACGGGAGCTTTTAAAAAGAAACTACGTAGTGTTTTACCGGTTTCATCATAATAATCATGAACATGCGCAGTGCTGTCTGCTATAAAGCTAAACGCATAAAAAGGTGTCCCGTCAGTTTCAAACACTGCAGATTCAACTTCTTCTATACCTGCAAAAACGGAATCGTTGATGTAACGTTCCCTATAGATCATTTTAAAGCGATCTCCTTTTTGAAGTCTAAAAAAGTCGATGGACCACTGGTAGATGTCAGAAAGCTCGTTGATGGCAGAAATCCCTAAGCCTTCATCTTCCATCGCCTCTGACAGGGTACTGGTAATGATCCCACTTGCGCTTTTACGTTTAAAGGTTATGGGATGGCTGCCTTTAAACGCTTGTAGACTATCGGTAAATTTGACTACAACATAGTCCATTTTAGTCGGCTCATAGATGAATGCCTGCAACTGGTTTGTACTGTCCTTACTTTTAAGGATGGCGTAGGGCTTACCTGCTTGAATGCGGCGTACATTAAAAACCTCGTCCAGCACTTGTGCGGCCTCAAATGTACTCTGACCTTCCATAAGATGGGAGTCAATCAAATCGCCAAAAGTATCGCCACTCTCAACGGTATCTGCAATAACTTTGTATTCATTAAGATCATATCCATACTTCATAATGGGCATGAGCTCTGCCAGTTCTACCTGGTCTTCTTGCTCTACAATCTCTACCTCTTTATCTTCTTTGCAGCCTACAAGAACTGCTGCTGCCATTAAAAGCGACAGCGCTAATTTTTTACTCATGCTATTTAGTATTTAATACATGGTCTACCCATTGCTTGCCCCAAGTATCATGCTCTTCTTTAGTCCAAAGTTTTGGAAAAAAAGAGATTTTCTGAAAATGCGGTGGCAAAAATTCCTTCCAATTTGTTCCTCCAGTTGCTTCTACTGCTTTTCCTTCTTTGCGTAAATATCTGTGTGCAGCTCCCATATGCATGAGCAGCCAGTTGATATTTGCGTTTTGATCCAGTGTGCGCAAAGCTTTTTTTAAACTTTCCGTTTTTTCCGTTTCTGGGAGATTATGATATCTCTGGTTCAAGTTAATTCCTTTAACTTGTTTTGCGATTCTTAAAAATCTAGGCGTATAACGCTTTTCAAATTGCTTTAGTGTAAGTGTTTTTTCACCCGTAGACCGGTCTATACCACCCTTTTTCCAGTAGATATTCTCAAAAAGCTCCTCTTGGGTTGTAGTTTTTTCGCTTTCGCGAAAGCGAGAACGTTCTGGAGCATAAATCAAATTTTGTAGATCTGTACTATACAGTTCAATCATTCTGAATTGCGCACTTTGAAATC
The DNA here is from genome assembly GCA_049671565.1 of Nonlabens sp. GTDB lineage: Bacteria > Bacteroidota > Bacteroidia > Flavobacteriales > Flavobacteriaceae > Nonlabens. The sequence continues at coordinate 35,839 of JBATVD010000047.1, read as the reverse complement.
CACTAGCGGGTAAAAGCGACATTCTAAATTTCAGGAACTGTACACGTTCCATACCTTTGATCATCACATCAAAAGAATTGATCAAAACGGTAAAATAACGATTGATGCGCAATACCTTTTCCTCAAAAAAGTCACCGGTGAGCCCTTCTCTATTGATTACCTGCATTTGCTCGTGTATAATGAGTTTAAAATACAGTTCCGTGATCTGGTGATATCCTATAAATATCATTTCGTCCGGAAACTCAGTAGAAGGCACTTGCAAGCTCAACAAGGTGTCAAGTCTTATGTAGTCCCAGTAAGTGGTGTAGGTATCATAAAGCAACCCATCCATATAAGACAGCATATCCTGACCAGAATTTTTGAATTTCTGTTCAAGAAGTTTGATGCGTTCTGTTATTTCAGGACTCAAGGTTTCTGACATAAGATGGTATTAAGCTTACGCAAAAATAATGATACCGTTTAAGTCTATCAACAGGTTATGATTTTTGAATGAACAGTGCTGTTAACAACTCATAAAAGAAGAACTTTTTATTCCGGCAAGATTCTGAAAGAGTGTTTTAAGCCTTTAAATGCATCAAGATCTGCGGTTAGTGAGCCCACGGCTAGTTTTGCCTTAATTTTGAGCGGTATCTTATTTTCATCATTTGAGATCCAGACCGTAAGGCTCTCCTCTTCTTTGAAAACCCTGCCTGACTGTACGTAGGGTCTAAATTTGAGAGCCGCGACGTCTCCAAATTTTGTGTCCACAACGTCATGACCCAAGAATTTAAGTTTGAAATCATAATTTTCTTCATCAAAAAACATGGGGACGATAAACTCATCGCCCTCTTTTATCGTGGTCTGATCTACTTGATTTCTTAAGTAATAAAACGCGCTCATCATGTCTTGGGTAGATGGCTTTATATCAAGTGATTTTTTCTTTTTATGCTTTTTATCATGGACTAAGGCTGTACCTGCCTCGTGATCAAAGTCAATCTGTATGTCTTTTGTGTGGCCTCCCTCATCTATCTTTCTTATAAAACGGTAGGGTTTAACGGTCTCTCTATCTATGTAGGTTTCATATTTATCGTCCACCTTAAAAAACCAGTCCAGCATTCCTGTAGACTTCCCTCGTCCTTTAATATGGTAGACTTTATTACCCTTTAAACGAGCATTTTTAACTTGAAGCTCTGCATAACTAGCATTAAAGATTCCGTAATGAATGCGAAATTTGAACCACTCTCCCTCTTCAAAAGCACTGTTTTGAGTATCCAAATTATCGGACTGGAAACTGGCTAAAAAGAATACGGAAAATAAAAGGATAATTGTTTTTTTCATAATATGATGTAGAGATATTGTTCACTCTACAATTAGGGTTTTGCAAAGTCCATTCCGTAAATGTAGAAAGATATTTTTGAGATTTAAATTATTTTTGCAAAAGTATCTTGTTTACCTCAGCTCTTGTAACCGTACGCCACCGTTACCATCGTGTGTAAATACTCCCACGACCTCATCTTGCATACTTAGCATATTTTCCATGCTTCTACACAATATTTGACAATCCAGTGGGATGGAATAGAGAAACGAGTAGGAATTATTTTCTTGTACAATAAAGTTTTGACCAAAGCCTTTTAAATCCATTTCAAAGGTTGTTTGTGGAGAAACAGGTGTTTTAGATACTAGATCAATAAGGATGTATTCTATAGAACTGGTATCAGCAGGAGGATTAGGGATCATTCTTTTTCTTACGCGCAGATCGTAAATGAAACCTGGCTCGTAATCCAAACCGGTTACACCGTTATAAAAATTAAACCACTCATCGCCACCTATGGCATCTCCCTCTTGAAAGCGAAGTGTAGGTATCGCATCTAGTGTAAAACCAATAGCATAGTGATGGTCCAACTTCAAACTCACGACTTCCGAATCATCATCATCAGAGTTGCACGATATTATTAAGAATGAAACAAGTAGCAGAAAAATACAGCGTTGCATAATGAATAGCATTTACGTAAAGATGTAAAAAAGAAATAAAAGTTGCGTGCGGACTTGGGTTAATTTACCCTCGGCAAGCGCACGGTAAATGTTGTTCCTTCTCCATAGACAGTTTCCATACTGATCGTACCATTAAAATTTTCCACAATTTGTTTTACCATGGCAAGGCCCAGCCCCATGCCACTGTTTTTTGTAGTGAACTTTGGCTCAAATATTTTTTGCTCATGGTCAGGGTGGATTCCCGTTCCATTATCCGCAACTTTTAGTGAAATGTAATTCTCATCATGAACTACTGACACATGAATTTTTGAGTCACGCCCATCTGCTGTTGCTTGAAGCGCATTCTTTACCAGATTTGTGATCACTCGTATCAGTTGCGTGCGATCAAATACCGCCATGAGCTGGTCAGAATCCTCTGAATACTCAATATAGGATTCATTGAAAATATCAAGAGCGAGCTTGGTAACCATGGGCACATTAGTTTCCTCACTCTTTTGTGCAGGCATGCTCGCGTAGGTAGAAAATGCACTGGCGATATTACTCATCACGTCAATTTGCTCGATAAGTGAGTTGGAAAACTCCTTTAGCTTTAATGCCGCCTCAGCATCTTGAGGGTCAAAACGCCGCTCAAAACTTTGCACCGTCAATCTCATGGGAGTCAGTGGGTTCTTGATCTCGTGCGCTACTTGTTTTGCCATCTCACGCCATGCTTGCTCACGCTCACTTGTAGCTAGCAACACAGCACTTTCCTCCAGTTTATCCACCATGGCATTATATGAGCTAAGCAGCGAGTTGATCTCTTCACTACCAGAACTGTCGATTTCAATACTTTGATTACGCTTGGCGATATTGAGTTCCTTCAATCGATCGCTAATGTCCCTTATAGATTTTGTAATGTATTTAGAAAGTACGTAGGCGAGGAATATGGAAAACACAAACATCAGCACATAGATGAGACCCAGTCTTTGCAGGAATTCCTCCAGCTCGTACTGCATAAAATCATCATTCTCTATATATCCCAAATTCAATATACCAATGTTTTTAAATTGGGAATCAGTCATATAAGAGTAGCTGGAACGGTAGTTCATTCCATCGCGCTTTGTGATTTCTACGTATCTGCGATTGTCAGAATCTCTCAAATTCTGTACAATGGTTGAGTCTATCTTTTTAGTTGAGGGATCAGTTACAAAACGAGCGTTTGAGCTTATCAACAAGTTGCCCTGTAGATCGTAAATGTACACCGGCATGCCGTGAACATTACTTACTTTGTAGATCTCATCCTTATCTTTAAAGATATTACCCAGATAATCCGTAGTAACGGGATAATCCGTCTGGCTCAGGGTGTAGGATATACTTTCTTTGATCGTTTGCTCCTTGCGTAAAAGCCTTTTTTCATGGTAATCTTTAGCCTGCTCGTGAAATTGGTAAATAGACATTCCCGCGATCAAAATACTCGCTAACAAGGTCAGCAGGATCATGGAGAAAAAAATGCGATTACGCAGGCTGTTGCGGTAGAGTTTCATGTAGGGTAAAAGTAGCGATTTCAACTCTATCAATTTCTGCGCCAAGGCTGGTTAAATACCAGACACTTTTGATTAGGTACAAGGCGAATCTTTTGCCTGCTGATAAAAAAGAACTGTAGGGAACCCCTTAATCCCATTTCGACCACGCTCAATGCAACGCCTGAGGGGAAAAAGAGGACAGTTCATCAATTCAAAATATCGGTGTTTCTTGTCTCTTGTCTCTTGTCTCTTGATTTTGATTTTGATTTTGATTTTGATTTAAGTTTAGATTTAAGACAGTTTTAATCTCGCTTTCGCGAAAGCGGAATTACATTTAACCAAAACACAAAAATATGGGCTTGGACAAATATTATACTCTTGGAAACACGGGACTGCGTGTAAGTAGACTTGCACTGGGAACGATGACTTTTGGCAAAGAATGGGGCTGGGGAAACACAAAGGAAGAGGCTCAAAAGATCTTTAACTATTATCTGGAACACGGCGGCAACTTCGTGGACACGGCAGATATGTATACGCAGGGAACCAGTGAAGAGTTTATAGGCGATTTCATGGAGGAAAAAGGCAATCGAGACGAGATCGTGCTAGCGACTAAATTTACCTTTAACACCAGTAAAAACAACGACGTCAATGGCGGCGGAAATTCTCGAAAAAATATTAGACGTACGATCGAAGAATCCCTCAAGCGCCTAAAGACCGATTATATAGATCTTTACATTTTACACCTCTGGGATCAAGTGACTCCTGTGGAAGAATTGATGCGCACGCTCAACGACTTGGTAAGTGAGGGGAAAATCCTGCACATAGGTTTTTCAAACGTGCCCGCATGGTATGCCTCACGTGCGCAGGCAATTGCGCAATCCTTTAATTATGAGCCACTTTCTGCACTTCAACTGGAATATTCACTTATACAACGTCGTATTGAGGACGAATACATCGATCTAGGACAGTACACAAATGCTGGAATTATGGCGTGGTCGCCTTTGGGAGGCGGACTTCTTTCAGGAAAATATAAACCGGGAATAGACGATCAGGAGGATGTAGAGGGCCGACTCAAACACATAACCGATAATGGTGGAGAAGTAAGTTCAAAGGACAATGAGCGCAACTGGAACATCGTGAAAGCCCTGCACGAAGTAAGCGAAGAAATCAACCAACCCATGGCTAGCGTGGCACTCAACTGGACCGCAAACCAGAACAACGTCGCCAGTGTGATTATAGGCGCGACTAAAATGTCACAGATCGAGGGGAACATGAAAGCGTTGGATTTTGAGATTCCGCAGGAGTTGATGAATAAACTGAACGACGCCAGTTCAAGAGAAATTTTGTATCCGTACACCTTTTTCCAAAACGAGATGCAAAGCAGAATCACTCCCGATGGTAAAATAGGAAACAAGCCACCCAATTACTGGAAAAGTGTGAGTGTTGGAGAGTAATCTACCGATACGTTTTCGATTTATAAGAGATCTAATTTCTTTTTAATGATGGCTGTATCAATATCAGATTTCTTTGTCAGACTGAGCCTGTCGAAGTCATCATCTAATGAATTTCATTAACATTTCGACAAGCTCAATGTGACAACCTTAATCGATAATGACTTTTTAGACAGCCACTTTAAAATTAGTGTAAGCCTAAAGGAATTAGCTGTTTGTCTTTTTGTGAGCTATACAAATAATAGCACTAATGTCAACACCACTCCAGCAGCCGTAAAATAGAGACACTTCTTGAAAATAGGGGATTTGGGTAGAAACATCCAGAACGAACTGATTACAAAAAATAGCAACCCAAGACCAAAAAAGATATTTAAAAAGAACAATGGCTGACCAGATTTTGCCTTATGAAAATGGGTCATTTTATCCATAATATAAGGCAATTCTTTTTTAGTGATAGAGACTTCGCCCGTTTTGAGATTGTAACTTCCATCTTTGAAATAAGCTGTAGCACTTTCTCTTCGGTCTATTTTGAATCTCTTGATATTTAGTTCTTTGCCTAATTCCGCTTCGGTAAGGTTAGTTGCGATAACTTTTTCTGTAACTACTTCATTTTTAAAAGTGTCTGAATCCCTAAATATCAAAACAATTCCACTGATCGCATAAACCGCCATGATTCCTGCAAGGAAAAATCCCAAATAGCGGTGGATGATCCTCATTTTCATAACCTAATTTTTTTTGAAGCGGCAAAGATAATTCAGAAACAGTTATTGAGAATGATTTTAAATAATAAAATCAGGTGCTATAGTTGATTCTGTAGGTTTTTTCCATATGAGTATCTTAGCGCTCAAACTTTTACCATGGCATCTATTCTAAATTTAGCGCTACTAGCGATCTTAACTTTCATAATTCCAGTTAATCAAATTAAAATTCCTGAGCATCAAAAAATCCTCAATTCATTTTCAGGAAACTTAAATGATGGCGGTAGTTTTCACTTGATTCTCACTAAGAATAAAGACACTAAAAATTATGACATTCTTACTTACACTCATAACGACAAAGGATTTACCGAGTTGCCTTCTGTTTCATTTGAAAAAAAGCTAGGGATTTTATCTTTTCATAGTAATGGAGAAGCGATAACGCTTATTGTAAAATCCAAGATTGATGGCGACACATCGATTCAGGTTTTGGACTTCAATCAAGCAACTGAGCATATCTCAAAATCTAAACCTATTCTTTATGAAAATTATAAAACTATTATAAGGGAAGATCATAAGAATACCATCCTATTTGTAAAAGATGGAGAACTTAAAACCATGGAAATCCTCTCTGCCGAGAATATTGTGGATCAATCTATAGAACTGGATTATGAAGCAAAGAAATTCATGAATGACCTTGAAGATGAGGGATTGACTCCAATCAATACAGATGAGTATGTTAAAAACGGCTCTATTAAATCCTTTAAAGCCTATTCGGAAAATGGAGAAATTATTATCACTCAAGACGATCAATCCACAGGTTTCGTGAACTTGTTGAAATTGTCCATGAGTAGTGAAAAAATCGTTTCTTCTTTTAGCTCTCTAAAAAGTAAGCCTGTAGAAAAATACAAGAAGAATTCCTCCTACTTTATTGCTGACAAAATTTACCAGCTTAAAATGGGTAAAAAGGACGCGAAACTAAATGTTTTCCAAGCAGATGGTTCAAGTAAAAGAACAATCGATCTTTTGGGAACTAAGGTTTTAGAGAACAGCTCTAATAGAGAAGCTGCTGAGAACTTTAGCAAGAAAGCGTCACGCAATGCAAATCATCCCACGATAACACTGAACGAAACAAAGCAGGGAGCTTTTAAAATAAGGCTGGATTATGTGAACAAGAATACTTATAATTATAATTACCACTGGTGGTGGCATCATCACTGGATGATGCAACAGCAAATGATGATTCACCAGCAAATGCATCAAAATGCCATGCGCAACATGTCAAGGTTTGGTCCTAATTCAAACGAAGATCATGCAGCCATCTACAATCTGAATTCTATTGCCAAACAAAGTCACTTTGAACTCGGTATTACTGCAAATGGAGAGTTGATTGATCCTAAAGACCTGAAAACAAAAAAGCAGGAAATCGACAAGCAGAAAATTATCAAACAAATAGAGGATGACAAAAAGTTAAAGCACAGTTCTACCGTTTTTTATGATGATCATTATATCTATTTCGCTTTCGCGAAAAAGCAGAAATCCTTCAAATTAATACGTCAGGAGTACAATTGATAGGTAAATTTTAGTGATATTTTAAATTCAGACTGGACATCTGTTATCCACCAATAGTTGTTTGAATCAACAATAATCTGCCATAAATAGATCACACTTTCTCAAGTAAGATTTCTCAACTGGAGAATACCGGTCCCGATAGCCATCGGAACGAACCGGTCACCTTCCCGACCTACAGATGGGACGCTCCACACTTTTTCCCACAAAAAAACCACACTCTTTCAAGTGTGGTTTCTGAAGTGGAGAATACCGGTTCCGATAGGCATCGGAACGAACCGGTCACCTTCCCGACCCACAGTCGGGACGCTATAGAATTTATTCCATAAAAAAACATCGCGATTGCGATGCTTTTCTACTCGTGGAGAATACCGGATTCGAACCGGTCACCTCTTGCCTGCCAGGCAAGCGCTCTAGCCAAATGAGCTAATCCCCCAAACTAATACTCTTCTGACCGGTGACGCTGTCTCCTTCCCGACCATGGTCGGGACGCTCTAGCCAAATGATCTAATTCCCAAAAAAATTAGAGCGCAAATATAGATATAATATAAATCATCTAACAAAAATCAAAGTTTAGAAATTAAAATTAGAAAAGTCCATTGGATCGGAGTGAATGGATAGCATCAGATGAAATAATGATACCAAATCACCTTCCCGACCAGAGTCGGGACACTCTAGCCAAATGAGCTAATCCCGAAAAAGTCCAAGATTTAAGATATAGCACAATATTTCTATAGCGCTTGAGCTTTTTAATTCGATTAAGTTTGCAGCGTGAGTACACCGAGCATTACCATAAAAGATATTTTAAGGCTAGCTATTCCAGCCATTATCGCTGGAATTGCAGAACCATTGATAAGCATTACAGATCTTGCGGTAATAGGTAAGATGGAGAAAGGTGCCATTGCGGCACTTTCGGCGGTAGGCCTTGTGGGATCGTTTCTCAACGCAATAATATGGACGCTCGCCCAAACTAAAACCTCCATCTCATCGATCGCTTCTAATGCTTTAGGAGAAAATAGACTGGAAAAAATTAGAAATCTTATACCACAAGTCATCTGGATCAATATCGCGGCAGGTATTTTAATCTATGCCGTAACCGCGCCTTTTGCATCATTTATTTTTACACTTTATGAGGCAGATGGTGCGGTACTCGACGTTTCCATTTCCTACTATCAGATCCGAGCGCTGGGATTTCCCATAACTCTATGCGCTTTTTCAATTTTTGGAATTTTCAGAGGTTTACAAAATACATCTTGGGCGATGGTTGCTAGTTTGAGCGGTGGGGGACTCAATATTTTACTTGATATCATTCTAGTTCATGGCATAACAGGCTGGATAGAGCCACAGGGAGTGGCGGGAGCTGCTTATGCCAGTCTTGCGGCCCAGTTTCTCATGATGTCCATTGCCATCTATTTTCTTTATAAAAAGACTCGTTTTTCTCTAAAACTTTCACAGTGGCGACCTCACGAAAAATTGAAGAAACACCTGTCGCTAACTGGAAATTTCTTTTTACGCACGCTAGCCATAAATGTAGCTATTTATCTTTCCTACAGGTTTGCAAATGGCTACAGTCCTGCCGCGGCCGCCACCCACGCGATCCTGATGAATATCTGGTTGTTTTTCTCCTTTTTTGTGGATGGTTTTGCCAATGCTGGTAACGCAATAGGCGGGAGACTATTGGGTTCCAAAGACCCACAGGGATTGAGATATCTTGCAAAAACGACCATTATTTATGGCGTGGTAATCGCCAGCATCTTGATTCTCAGTTGTTTTACGCTCTATGACTACATCCCCACTTTTTTCACAACCGAGCCGCCCGTTCTCGCCCTGCTCAATGCTACTTTTTGGATCGTGCTCATCATGCAGCCCATAAATGCGGTTGCTTTCGTCTATGACGGAATTTTTAAAGGCTGGGGTGCTGCAAGTTACCTGCGCAACCTACTTTTTTTACTTACTATTTTGGTTTTCATTCCCACGCTCTATCTCACCGATTATCTGGGTTGGGAACTCAAAGCAATTTGGACTGCTTTTTTCCTTTGGATGATCGGGCGTGCCGCGGTGTTGCATTTTAAGTTCTTAAACAGTTTAAAAAAGATGGAGGCAATATGATACAGATCTTTGAGTTCTCGCTTTCGCGAAAGCGAAAATCTAACATCCACTAAGTTAACAACTGCTCTTTAACACAACAACCGATCTCTAGGTGTGGGCTCGCTGGATGCCAAAATAGTATCTTTGCAAAAATTGAATTCTATGTTTTTACAGATCGACGATGACAACTGGCTCATTTCCATCTCCAGATTTATGGGAGGCACTGGAATTTTCCTACTTATCGCCATCATTTTGGTTATCGTGGTGGCCTACAATAAATTTTTCAAGAACAGGCGATGAAAAAAATAAGAATCACCAAGGAATTTACTTTTGAAACGGGTCACGCGCTCTACGGTTATGACGGCAAGTGCCGCAATGTACATGGACATAGCTACAAGCTTGCAGTAACGGTTATAGGCACTCCTATCACTGATACTGAAAATGTGAAATTGGGTATGGTGATCGATTTTGGCGATCTCAAAAAAATCGTCAAAGAAGAAATCGTAGACCCATTTGATCACGCAACGGTTTTCAATAAAAATACACCGCACGTGGAACTAGCAAAGGAACTATCCGGACGCGGCCATGAAGTCATTCTAGCCGAGTACCAGCCGACCAGCGAAATGATGATCCTAGATTTTGCTGATAAGATCAAAAAAAGACTTCCTGAAAACATTGAATTATTCTCCCTGCGACTGCGAGAAACCGAAACCAGCTACGCAGAATGGCACGCAAGTGACCAGGTTTAGAAATAGGCCTTTAATTGGATACTACCATTATGAATCGTAGGACTGCTCTCTGTGCTGCGACCGTTGTAATTGAGATTGAGGTCCAAATAACTGGTCAGCTTTTTCTGGAACAATAAATTCCAGGTAAGGTTAGAGCCTGGCTGCAAGCCTTCCAACATTTGAAAACCTGCCGGGCTAAAGGCAATACCTTCAAATTTATTATCTACATATCGCAGCTCGCCGTTAATGGCATATTGCTGACTTTCATTAAAAGACCAGCTTACCCCTAGATTGTTCTGATTGAGTGAAGCTAGATCATTTACTTCATTGTTCTTATTCTGGTATTCAAAGAATAGATCGATCCGGTTGCTGTCATTGAAGAGATAGGAGATCTGTGGTTTTAACAAGCTCTCATCGATTTTAAAATTACGGTTTGGAAAATTTTCACTAGCACTTGAATTAAAACCAGTTTGAGCGTTAAATGTTATAAGCCACTGCTCTGCGATTTTGTGTAGAAAACTGAGCTGATGACTCTCCAACTCACTGGAAATACTACCTATACTCTGAAGATTCTCTGTTCCCGTGCTCAAATACGTATAATTTGTTGTGTAATTCTGTTTACCGCGATTTAGAAACAAGCTGTTCCTAAAGCTTAGTTGCAAGCCTAGTTGATCGTTTGAACTATTAAAGGGATTGAGGTTAAAACGATCTCCTTCTCGAGCGACCATTCTGTCTATGGTATATCCCGTTTGATTATAAAATCTGGAGAGTACTTTCTTGATTCCTGTTGCACTACTCCAAGAAATGGGTTGAAGTGTCAATGTTTGGGAAAATTTGTTTTGATGTGTGGGAAGAAAGGTTTGGTTAGGGAGCAAAATTCGCACGAAGCTTGCTTGATCCTGAAATTGGGCTACCTCAAACTCATTCAGGTCTTGAACACCATCATCATTGTAATCGATCCAGGTAAAAGTTCCCTGACCTGGATTTACCGCTACATAGGTAAAATCCTGTCTCGCGATGCTTGCACTATTAGTTTCATAGGTAGTATTGGATAAGATCTTGCCTTCAAAAAACTTACGCCTATATAAAATTCTAGAATTGAGTGAAACTTCATTCTCTACTTCTTCTTGTTCACTTTTTAAAATCCTGTAGTTAGCATATACCGTAAGATTACTTTTCTCATCCTTTATAAGCTGGGTTTTGAGGTAGTAATTGTTTGAAGCATTTACGCGTTCTATCCTATTATCTTGTAAACTATCATTGAGGCGACGGCGATATCCTATTTCAGTGAAAGTTGTCGTAGTGTCTCCTCTACCTATATAGACCTCGTAGTTGTAAAAACGCTGTGATTCGCCCGTAAATCGATCTGTTGCTTTGACAAGTTGCTGATTATCCTCCATGTTGAATCGAGCTCCCACATAATTTTTTTTGATTCTTTTTAATACATCTAGATCTGCTCTGTTGAACTCGGTAATTTGGATATCAGAATCAGAGTTGAGAATACTTGCGTTCATTCTCGCCTTCCACCCCTTTTCATTAAATAAACCAAACATTCTGTGCCGCTTACCTGAATAGGTTTCTGAAAATTCCAGCAGTTGAAATTCATAGGTAGTAGCGAGAGTAGAATCTTTTTTAAAATCAAGACCAGTGGTATAATAAAGCTGGCTTCCCTGCTCGTTATTCAAGTTCCAGTCCCGATTAAATTCTATATTATAAACCCGCTCTACGTTCCTGAATGTATTCTGTACATAATCTGTATTGAGTCTTGCAGTAAGCGCGTAGGAATCCTTTTTCTTGAGCAGGGTTTGTGCCACGCCCAATTTTGCCGCTATACCGCGATTATCATTATCGTCTGCGTTTGAAAAGCGGTTGAGATCGCTATTGCTGGCCGCGACTTCTGTATTTATAATTGTTTTCTCAAAAGGTTGATAACTTGCCTTTGTTCCAAAAATAGTTAATTGCTCAGGGGCAAAAAGTTGGACCACGGGAGCAAAATTTCCTTGGGGAATACCGTTGAGAGGGGCCACGTACTCATAAATGTTTGCAATAGTTTGATCGTTGATGAGCACATAATCACCATTATTATTTCCCACAAAACTAAAACGCACGCTGAACAACTCTTCATTGGGATCCTGAGAAAAAGTAAAGCGTTCCTCACCGTTGACTACGGAGCGTCTGTAAAGAATCTTGTTTTCAGAAAACTCAACAGGAACAGCGCTGGGAGCGACGGCAAGCTCACTGTTATCCCCAGCTTCGGAAAGAATAGCCACCTGTTCTTCACTTAGATTTTGTTGTAAAGGTTGGTTCTTTGCATCGCTCTCTGTGTAAGCATAGGAATCAATTTGAAATTTTCTAGACTTGTATCCCCCATTTGCGTAACCTATCACTCGGGTAAAATTACGTTCACTGTATTGATATTCTATAGAGATACGCATCTCGCTAGTTATAGGGAACGTAGGAGTAAAACGTACTTCTCCAGCATTATAATCTATAACATAGTCGGCATTTTCTCCTCGAGTAAGAGGAACACCGTTCACAAAAACCCGCTCACTACCAGAGACCACCAGGATAAACAGTTCACCGTTCTGACCAGTGAGCTTGTAGGGGCCTTGATTGCCTTCTGTTCCCGTAAATCTACTGATATTAAACGTTCCCCTTACCAATGCACCTGCTGCAGATGCATAAGCTTTGTGCTCCTCCTTCCCAAACTGAATCGTTCCAGAAATTCCCTGAACCCGTTTCGTAAAATTATTGAATTGATAGCCCGATTGTATCAAATCAACATCACCGGCTCTTACATTCCATTTATCGCTAAATAATTCAATGAATATTTGATCAAATTCATCCAATCGCTGGGAGTAGCCATTTTGGGTTTGTGGCACATTTGCGTCTTGAATAGAAGCTCTGAGTGAGACGCGTTCATTCAGCTTACCAGTGACCCTCAAATCTAGTTCTGAGTCAACCACTCCATTCTGATTATTTCCCGACCTAAACCCTCTAGAAATACTCCCAGACACATTCAATCCAGAAAATGGAATGATAGGGTTCAGTTCTCTTGGTTTTTGTAAAGCCACCAAACGTTCTTGCTGGCTATCATTATCTAATATTACGGAACGATCACCCACAACATAGGTCTTAGTCAAGAATTCAGGGAGCTTTTGGTAGGTTACATCTATGGAGTCTGTGACAATTTCAAGTTTATTTTTTAACAAGAGAAGCGCATTTGCAAAATCTACTCTGTAAAAAACGCTATCAATGACTTTCCCATTTTTATTCTTCACAGTAAAAAACCGCGGACTGATACTAACAGAATCAATTTGAATAGAATCTGAAACCTTTAGTCTTTTACTTATGGGATCTCCCAAGTTCTGCGACCTAGCCATGAAGCCCACTAAAAATAATATAAGGATTTGTAGCCAGCGCATCTACGTAAAACAGAAAATTAGGTGGTTTATTTTAAATCCCATTCGGTAATTATCTATTCTAAACCTTAATCATTACTGTGGATATCCATTAATGATAAAATAATTCAGACTTAAAACAAAAAGCCCAAAATCTTATCAGATTTTGGGCTTTCAAGGTTATTAAATGGGATTAGTTAAGTGGCTTCATCTTAAAAGTATCCATAAAAGCAGTGGTATAATTCCCAGCTACATAATCCTTCTCCTCCATTAATTGGCGGTGGAATGGTATGGTCGTCTTGATTCCCTCTATATAAAATTCATCAAGAGCTCGTTTCATTTTATCAATGGCTTCTTGCCTAGTGCGAGCTGTTGTGATCAACTTGGCGATCATACTATCGTAGTTGGGAGGAATGGAATAACCTGCGTAAACGTGGGTGTCTAACCTTACACCGTGGCCACCTGGCGCATGAAGTACCGTAATTTTACCTGGTGAGGGTCTGAAATCGTGATAAGGATCTTCTGCATTAATGCGGCACTCAATACTATGTAAAGCGGGCTCGTAGTTCTTTCCTGAAATCTTAACTCCTGCGGCAACTAATATCTGCTCTCTGATCAGGTCAAAATCAATCACCTGCTCTGTAATGGGATGCTCTACTTGAATACGGGTATTCATTTCCATGAAGTAGAAATTGCGGTGTTTATCTACCAGAAACTCTACCGTACCCGCACCTTCATAAGCAATGTATTCTGCGGCTCTTACGGCTGCAGCCCCCATTTCCTTACGTAATTTTTTAGTCATAAATGGTGAAGGCACCTCTTCAGTAAGCTTTTGATGACGACGTTGCACTGAGCAATCACGCTCACTTAAGTGACACGCCTTTCCATAGCTATCTCCCACAATTTGAATTTCTATATGGCGAGGCTCTTCAATGAGTTTCTCCATATACATATCATCGTTGCCAAAAGCAGCTTTACTTTCCTGTCTAGCACTTTCCCAAGCATCTAGCAGGTTTTCTTCTTTCCATACCGCTCGCATACCCTTACCACCACCACCGGCGGTAGCTTTAAGCATTACGGGATATCCAGTTTCTTGAGCGACTTTCTTACAGTCCTCAAAATCTTCTATAATCCCATCGCTTCCAGGTACACAAGGTACTCCAGCAGCTTTCATGGTAGCTTTGGCAGTAGCCTTATCCCCCATTTTAGAAATCATCTCTGCACTGGCACCGATAAATTTTATATCGTGCTCCTCACAAATACGTGAAAAATCAGCATTTTCAGACAAGAAGCCATAACCAGGGTGAATCGCATCTGCATTTGTGATCTCTGCGGCACTGATAATATTTGCCATTTTGAGATAAGAAAGATTGCTGGGCGGTGGTCCGATACAAACTGCCTCATCGGCAAACTTTACGTGAAGGCTCTCTGCATCAGCCGTGGAATATACCGCGACGGTCTTAATTCCCATCTCCTTACAGGTTCTGATTACTCTTAGAGCAATTTCACCTCGATTTGCGATCAATATTTTTTTAAACATGACGTGTTATTTAATGTGTAGAAAATGTGTCGTGATCCCGCATGTGTACTATACTAGCTCTTAATGAACTTATTGGGTGTTTCCGCTTTCGCGAAAGCGAGACCACTAACCTCAACTATTCTTGCAATAAAATCCTGCTATGAAGGATCTACCAAGAAAAGGGGCTGGTCAAATTCTACTGGAGATGAATCATCTATAAGTATTTTCACAACTGTTCCTGACACCTCGCTTTCTATCTCATTGAACAACTTCATTGCCTCAATAATACATAAGGTATCTCCCTCTTTAATGCTGTCGCCTACTTCAACAAACATAGGCTTGTCTGGGGAGGGTTTTCTATAAAAAGTACCTATTATAGGAGACTTTACTGTAACGTACTTGTCATCGCTACTTTCAGCAGGGGCTGATTGAGCAGGAGCTTGAGCCGCTGGAGCTGCAGGTGCAGATTGAGCTGGCGCTGATGCTGCCGGCATTTGCATGGGAGCGGGTTGCGTGATATAAGTTACATCATTAGAATCGCTTCCTGTCTTGATGGTGATCTTGATGTCATCCATCTCTAACTTTACTTCGCTTGCGCCAGATTTAGCTACAAACTTGATCAAGTTTTGTATTTCTTTTAGTTCCATAGGGTTAATGGTTCATTAGGTTAACTATCATATGCCCAACTTAATAATATGGATCCCCAGGTAAAGCCACCGCCAAAAGCGGCAAATACCAGTTTATCTCCTTTTTTTAATTGGGTCTCATAATCTTTCAAACACAAAGGTAGTGTAGCACTGGTTGTGTTACCGTATTTGTGAATATTCATCATGACTTTATCAGCAGAGAGATCTATTCTCCTTGCCGTAGCGTCTATAATACGTTTATTGGCTTGATGGGGTACAAGCCAGGCGATATCATTATTTGTGAGTTGATTGCGCTTGACCAGCTGTTCAGAAACGTCTGCCATGCTCGACACGGCATGTTTAAAAACATTCTTGCCATCCTGAAAAACGTAATGTTGTTTTTTATCCACGGTTTCATGAGAAGCGGGCAGCAAAGATCCACCAGCATCTATTTTCAGAAACTGTCGGCCTATTCCATCTGTGCGATGTAATTCATCTTCAAATCCATATCCTTCGGTATTGGGTTCAAAGAGAACCGCACCACCGGCATCTCCAAAAATGATGCAAGTGGTGCGGTCTGTATAGTCAATTATTGAGGACATCTTATCAGCACCTATAAGCAGTACTTTTTTATATCGCCCAGACTCAATATAGCTGCTGGCCGTACTCATTCCGTATAAGAAACCAGAACATGCTGCCTGTAAGTCGTAAGAAAATGCATTTGTAGCACCTATCTCAGAAGCAACATAAGCCGCTGTGCTGGCTACAGGCATGTCGGGAGTAACTGTTGCTACAATTACTAAATCGATTGCAGAGACATCTATATTTTTGCTTTGAATGAGGTCTTGAGCTGCTTTTATGGCGAGGAAGGAAGTTCCTTTATCATCATCTTTAAGAATACGGCGTTCCTTTATACCTGTTCTAGAGGTGATCCAATCATCGTTTGTATCAACCATCTTTTCAAGTATCGCGTTAGTCAACCTATACTCAGGGACATAAGCGCCTACCGCTGTAATCGCAGCTTTGATTTTACTCATAAGGGATTTCTAAATTATTTAGAGCGACGAAAGCTACTAAAAATCCTGTATAAAGTACAAAAAATGACACGTTTTTAATAAAACGTGTCATTTTTTGATAAATTGGCAAAGATTTACCGCTTTAAAGCGGTTCACCTTAAAATTTTTTATGCTTCCGCAACTTCAGTTTTGTCGATAAGGACATTACCGCGGTAATATAACTTACCCTCATGCCAGTGTGCTCTGTGGTACAAGTGA
This sequence comes from Nonlabens sp., assembly GCA_049671565.1. Taxonomy (GTDB): domain Bacteria; phylum Bacteroidota; class Bacteroidia; order Flavobacteriales; family Flavobacteriaceae; genus Nonlabens. The sequence goes on along the minus strand of JBATVD010000047.1, from coordinate 19,015 downwards.
GCTTCTCCAGTAGTGGAATCTGTAGCTATTTGTGGTACACTAGCTTTATAGTGAGTTCTTCTTTTATCTCTTCTTGTTTTGGAGATTTTTCTCTTAGGATGTGCCATGGCTATAAATTATTATCCGTTTTATATTTTTTTAATGCGTCCCATCTGGGATCTACTTCTTTATTTTGTTTTTTGTTTTCGACTGGTTCATCAACGCTGAGCTCTCTCAACTTGTCAAGTATGTCAGACTCAAGTGTCCCATCTTCAATACCTGGATGTTCTTTTTTTGCGGGAACCGCAAGAACAAGCATCTCATAAACATACTGAGCGATATTCATCTTATAATCTCCATGCTGCAAAACAAGGAGATCTTCATTCTCATCATTAAACTCGTCTCCAAATTTAACGACCAGATCCATTGAGGTGGATATAGGTAAATCAAATGGAATGTTTGTAACATCACAATTGATATTTATCGCTCCTTTTGCCTCAAGATGTAAATCCATGATAGTGGATCTTTTATCCAGAGTAGCTCCTATATGTATATCAGCACCATTGAATTCGTCAAAATCAAAACTTTCAAAAAACGTGTTATCGACCTCGTATTGAAACTGGTGTTTCCCTACTTTTAACCCTACAAATTGTATATCAAAAGTCTTGAGCTCCATAATCCTCTCTTTTCAAGAGCGTGCAAAGATAATAAAAGAATTGGTTTTATTTAATAACGAGCTTATTAACTCAAAACATCATTTTTTAGCGTCGTTTTCTGCTATTAGATTTTAGCACATTTTGGGTCAAAGCCGCATACTCTATACGATTGCGATGGATATGTGCCGCAGTATGAATGGCGGCAATAAATGATGACGGACTAGCTATTCCCTGACCCGCGATGTCAAAACCTGTTCCGTGGTCGGGACTTGTGCGCACATGACTCAATCCCGCAGTAAAATTTACTCCTTTACCAAAACTGATCGTCTTGAACGGAACAAGCCCTTGATCGTGATAACTGGCAAGAATAGCATCAAATTCCAAATGCTTTCGATTGCCAAAAAAAGAATCTGCTGCGTAAGGGCCAAATATAATATTGCCGTCCACTCGCAATTCTTCGAGTGCTGGAATTAACATATTTTGATCGTCATTGCCAATGGTACCATTATCCCCCACATGAGGATTTATACCAAGTACCGCGATTTTGGGTTTGGTAATTTTAAAGTCTTTTTTTAGGGAGTCTTTTATAGTACCTATTTTAGTCTTGATTACTTTAGGATCTATACGAGATGGCACTTCGTTCAATGGCACGTGATCGGTTAGCAATCCTACCCTCAAGTTATCTGAAACCATAAACATTAAGCTATCGCCATCCAACTCCTCGTTTAAAAAGTCGGTATGTCCAGGGAAATTGAAGTCATTAGACTGGATAGATTCTTTATTAATAGGTGCCGTAACTAATACATCCACCTCATTTGCCTTGAGCGCAGCAACTGCATGACGCAAACTTTTAATAGCTAATTCCCCAGCCTCTTTACTTACTTTTCCCCATTCTACATTTACAGGTTCCTTTATTAAACGCACCACGTTTATTTTGCCAGGAATTGCGTCTGAGGCATTTTCGATGCCATGAAATTTGGCTTTTAGATCAAAGGCTCTTGAATAAAATGTCAACAATTTAGTACTACCAAAAATAACTGGAGTGTACATTTCCAGCATTCTGGCATCCTCAAAAGATTTTAGCAAAACCTCTCCTCCTATCCCATTTGGATCTCCTATACTTATTCCTACTTTGATATTGCTGCCCTTATTCATTAATTAATTTGTTTTAAGACTTACTTTTGGTGGCCTAAAAGTACGTCAATAGAAAATATGTTTACAGGAATTATAGAGAATACCGCTAGAGTAGTCAAAATCACAAGGGAAAATTCAAACATTCATTACACACTTCGATGCGATTTAACCCGTGAATTCAAAATTGACCAAAGCATTGCACATAACGGAATATGTCTTACCGTCGTGGGTATCAATGACCTCGAATATACAGTAACCGCTATAGACGAGACATTAAAAAAGACTAATCTTGATACCGTAAAAGAAGGCAACCTTCTCAATATAGAACGTGCCATGTTAATGAATTCTCGCCTTGATGGACATATAGTTCAAGGCCATGTAGACCAAACTGCCATTTGCAAAAACGTAGTGAATGAAAATGGATCCTGGCGTTACACCTTCGATTACGATCCTAATTTACAGAATGTGACTATTGAAAAGGGTAGTATATGTATAAATGGTGTAAGCCTGACGGTTGTGGACTCTAAGAAAAGTAGTTTTTCAGTAGCTATAATTCCTTATACTTATGAAAACACAGGCTTTAAAAATTTAAAAAAAGGAGATGTGGTCAATCTAGAATTTGACGTAATCGGTAAATATGTAAAAAGATTAATGAACCTCTAGTTAGTCTTTACACTTCTTTGTCGTGCAGCAAAAAACAAAATAACTAATGCTGCAATACCCAATACCCATAAATTTTCATCGATAGGCACAAGAAGTCCTGGAGGAGTAGGAGAATTAGGTGGCGGTGGCGGTGGCGGTGCAGGACCACTTTGTACAACCATCAGAACCGTTAAATATATTTTTGTAATCAACATAGTTTGAAACTTATGAAACGCGAAAGTAAAAATTAAAACTGAATTACAAAGCAAATCTCGCGTTAACTAACAGTTATTACGATGTTTGCAATGCCTTATCGATAAAATACAAGATACCGACCTTACTAGTAACTACGCAAAAATTATATGCTTAGTTTTATCTAGACTATGGTAAAGTTACATTTTTGATGCCAAAATCAATGCGTTATAGAGATTCACCATCTTACCAGAAGAACTCAATTCAGAGAAAGGTTTAGTTTCTTCACCGCCTACTTTAACACGTGCAGCTGTAGGCACACCACTATCTTTCAAAACTTGTTTCACCTTGCCAGCAGTAAGTTTTGGGTAATAGGATCTTATCATAGCCGCTATACCGGCCACGCCAGGAGCGGCCATAGAGGTTCCCCCTATAGTGATATATTCATTGTTTGGAGCGGTAGAATAAATCTGAGCACCCGGCGCGAAAACATCAACTGAACTTTTACCGTAATTGGAAAAGTTGGCTACCAGATCACTTCCATATTCATAATTTAAAGCTCCTACAGTTATAAAATTATCAGAAACCTCTGGACCAGCTAGTTCTTGATCCTGAGGAAACACTTGAGTTTCATCTGTACTCAAAGCCTCATTCCCGGCGGCATTTACAAACAGTACATCCTTACTGGCAGCATATTTTAAAGCATCCCAAACCCATTCTGGATGCGTGGAATGATACTTACCAAAACTCCCATTTATGACTTTAGCGCCATTATCAGCAGCATAGCGTATCGCCATCGCAATATCTTTATCGTATTCATCTCCATCTGGTACCGCTCTTAGCACCATGATTTTTGCATTATTTGCTACTCCATTTGCTCCCATTCCATTATTACGTTCCGCAGCAATGATTCCAGCTACATGTGTACCATGCATAGCCCCTTCCATTTCTGGATCAGGACCAGAATATTTGTTATTTCCATAAACGGGTGTATCCCACTTATAAGGATTATCTCCTAAAATATCTTCCCTGTAATTTGTGGTCAAGGCAGAACCGTCCAGCAGAGCATTATTGCCATCTATTAGCTTAGTCAACTCTTTGCGAGCCTCAACCATACTACTCACGCCTTGAGAAAATAGAAAATTTGCAAAAGCTTTTGCTTTTTGAACTTCCTCCACTTGAGAATCTATTTTTGCAACATCTTCTTTTATGTACTCATCTTTTCCAGTGGCTTTTATGAGGATGGGATCATAGGTATTGACTTGTTGTAGAATTTGGTTATAGCTAGGATTTTCCATTTGAGCCTTAGCTTTTTTCTTGTCAAATTCTTTCTGAGCTTTCGCCACCATATCAGCCGGCAGGTTTGCTCTGTCCCTCAGGATCCTTTCGTATTCTAGATTCTCCTTTGTTACATCGCCTAGAAAATTCCAGCCATGAATATCATCTATATACCCATTATTGTCATCGTCCTTACCGTTGCCGGGAATCTCATCTTTATTCACCCATATCACGTCGTCTAGATCTTCATGTCCTACATCTACACCTGAATCTATCACTGCGACAACTACAGTCTTTCCCTTTTTGTTTTTTATGATTTCTTCATAAGCCCTGTTAATACTCATTCCAGGAATCGTATCTGTAGAAAGGTCATAATCTTTCCAGTTCTCTTTTTCAGTCTCAGTAAGGTCCAGTGATTTGAGAGGTGTACTGTCTATATTTTCAATGGGTGGAGAGATAATAGCACCTCCACTTCCACAGCTTACTAAAACTGCTGCAGATATCGCTGTAATTATTGGTATTGCTCTTTTATAAATTTTCATATTTAATCAAATATTTCTTTAAATGTATAAGTACGATCAAGTCGCACTCCTTTTTCTGTATTTTTAACCGTGATGATCTCGTGATAGGGATCATGTTCTAGAATCAAATAGTAATTTTGATCAGCTGCTTTTTTCAAAAACTTCTCTTTTTCATTAAGCGTAAGCAACGGTCTCGTATCATAACCCATCACGTAAGGTAGCGGAATGTGACCAGCGGTAGGAAGCAAATCTGCCATATAGACAAATGTTTTATCCCTCATTTTTATATGAGGAATCATTTGCTTTTCTGTATGACCGTCTACAAATAAAATATCAAAATCAAGGTCGCCTGCCTGCTTTTCTACAAAATGGAGCTGGCCACTTTCCTTGATTGGATTTATATTTTCAGGTAGGAAACTTGCTTTTTCACGAGGATTTGGATTTGTTGCCCAGTCCCAGTGTGAGGCATTTGAATGTATTCTCGCTTTCGCGAAAGCGGGTTCATAAAAACCTCCCCCATCATTTTTTTTAATCACACCTCCACAATGGTCAAAGTGCAAGTGGGTTAGGAAAACATCAGTCACATCATCTCTTGAAAACCCTAGTTTTTTGAGAGAGCTGTCCAGATCAAACTTGTGATCCATATAATAATAGCCAAAAAACTTTTCTGACTGTTTATTTCCCATACCCGTATCGATGAGCGTGAGCCGATCGCCATTTTCAATGAGCAAACAGCGTGCTGCCATATCAATCATATTATTGGAATCGGCAGGATTAGTACGTTCCCATAATACCTTGGGCACCACGCCAAACATCGCTCCACCATCCAACTTAAAATTACCTGATTCTACGGGATAAATTTTCATTTTCCAAAAATGCAAATATTTGCATTTTATAGACGAATACTTTGCAATACTTTAAAAGGAAAGGGGTTATTTATGTGAAGAAATTATGATGTCTTGAAGTCTACGGCCGAAATCTATCAAAGATTTCACTTCCTTAACACCCGCGGTACGATCTGGATTGAATATAAGTAGGTCATTTGCGTGAGATTCAACATGGTAATAGGGATTGCTTTCAAAAAACAATACTATAGCATCTGTAAAAAAGTCCTTAACTCTTTGAGGCTCATCGCCCAACAGGTAAAACCGACGGCTGAAATCTGAATGATTGTCAATTTCTATATCATGGTAGCCAGCCAGGTGATAAATTTTCTCCATAAACCCTTCCCTATCCAAAGTAAAATCTGGGACAGTGATGTCTAGTTTTATCCTAAGCATCGTGGTGCGTATCTCTTCTTTTGTGATCAATTCTCCTTCGGAATAGACCATATCGACCAGTTTGAACTTTTTACCATGATCATAAAGGCGGTTGTAGATGGTTTCAATATGCTTTGAAGCAAAAAACTTAAAAGAATCTAGCATGCGCGTATCTTCCTTTTGTGCTGGTTCAAATGTGAGACCGTAATCTTTTGCTACTCCTTCCAGACCCGATTGTCTGCGACTCAAGCGGTCTGATATAAATGGAAAACCACGTGTCAGCTTTTTCAACGCAAATGGGTGACTGGTGACCGACCCATGAAGATCGAGCCCTATAATTTCAAAATGGCCATCTCTTTTATGAAAGAGCTCTTCATAATTGTAGAGATTGCCCATTACCGTATGGTCTACAAAGTCACAAAGTGAAAAATCCACTACCACATCAGAGTCTTCTGGTATGGTATCAATTTTTGCCTTGAGCTTATAAAAATTTAGAAATGTACAAAAGTGCTTGACATTGAGGTAGTATCGGCCCTGCGTGCGCTGTTCTTGATACATCAGCACGTTAGGCTTGCGCCAGTTCTTCAAGAACAAATTCAAATTCTTAGTAAGCAGTACATGGATAATGAATGTGGCTACAACTCCAGCAACTACTCCAGTAATCAGATCTACTAGCAAAGTAACTATAAGCGTGGTAAAAAATATTAAGAGCTGCTCCTTTCCTATTTCCCAAAGTCGCAAAACAGTAGTTGGTGCCGCGAGTTTATAACCAGTGTAGACTAGTATAGCCATAAGGGCAGGCAGTGGAATTCTAGTAAGTTGAGTGCTGAATAATAAAATGAAAACAGCTAGAAAAAACGCATGGGCAAAATTTGAAGAACGATTTGTCCCTCCATTATTAACGTTTACTGAACTACGCGCAATAACGGATACCACGTTGAGCCCTCCCATAAATCCACTGGCTATGGTAGCAAGTCCAAGCGCTTTTAGATCGCGGTTCACATTAGATTTTCTTTTAAGTGGATCCAGTTGATCTACTGCCTTAATACTTAATAGGGATTCAATTCCAGCAATTAAGGTAATGGATAAAACACTTGTCCAAAACACAGAAGTGCTCCACCATGAAAAATCTGGTTTAGGCAACTGCTCAATGATTTCAGAACCTGTAGGTATTCCAGAAATCATATAATCTGGATGGATGGGATTGGGCTGGTTCAACACCAACTCATAAAAATAGCTGAATCCTATTGAGAGCAAAACAATCCACATAGGAGCAGGTACTAGACTCAAAAGCCTGTTCTTGATGCGACCATAAAATGTCATAATTAGTAAGGACAAAATCCCTGCAACAGCTGCACAAGTGAGTCGTGAGTCGTCATAAGCAAATACGCCTAGGACCGTTTCTGGAATTGCAGCAAGATACGCCAGGCTCCCATCTAAACTTATGCGGTTGCCCAACATGATATGAAACTGCTTCCCCAGTATAATAAGGCCAATAGCCGCAAGCATCCCTTGAATGGCGCTGGAAGGAAAAAAATCTGCCAGCTTTCCCATTTTTAAAAACCCCAGCACCGCCAGCATGACTCCTGAAACAATAATTGCGGCATAAGTAGTTTCTAGCCCCATCACGGTAACTGCAACCAGTAGAACGCCTACCAGTCCATTTCCAGGTCCTGCAATTGTCACATTGCTCCCACCGAGCAAAGAAACGAGCACACCTCCCACTATTGCTGCTATGACTCCTGCTATAGGTGGAGCCTCGCTTGCCATGGCAAGTCCCAAACCTAGCGGCAAGGCAATAAGACTTACCACAAAACCACTGAATAGGTTCTTGGGTAGGTCTCTTAAAAAAGTTTTGTTGTTTTCAGATCTATTCATCGTATAATGAGCACATCTGTGGGTAATTCATTGAGGATATATTCCATATCATGGGGGAAAAACCTATCCTTTAATGAAGACTTCAGTGGTGCATTCATTACGAGCAGGTCTGCTCTTGCTACCTCAGCATAATGTCCAATAGAATAACCTCTTTTTCCAAAAATGGATTGGTACATCACCTTCATGTTCTCTTTGAATTTAGGATTGACACACTCCACAATATTTTTTACCCGGCGTTTTTCCCTGAGCTCCATTTTTTGTTTCAGTATCCTAGACTGGCGTAAGGTTTTAGAATCCTCAACCTTCACTTGCAGCAGTCGTTCTTCGATTTCATCTACTATGGTTATTAATCCGCTTTTTAGACAGTGAGCTACTTGAAAGGCGGTATGTAAAGCTTTTTCCGTCTTTTCAGAGTTCAGCCCATTGGCTACGATATGGTGGCGTGGAGTTTCCTTTATGGTAGGATTTATCATCAACAAAACACTGCACGAGGCTTTTTTAGTGATCTTTCTCGCAATGGATCCCATATAGAATTTTACGAATCCCTCTTGTTTTAATGCTCCCAAGAGAATCAAATCGATTTTGTGTTCTCTGATTACTGAAAGAATGGTCTCAACTGGTTTACCATTTTTGAAAATGAGATTCCACTTGAGTTGATCTGTGAGCCCGTCTGGGAGTGCATCTATAATATCTTGCTGTTTCCCTTCAGTTTCCACGCCTATATGAATAAGGGTCAACCTTGCATTGAAGGCAATTGCGATGCGTACCGCTTCGGCTAGATTTGCTTTGAGATTGGGAGAGAAAGCTACACCTATGGCGAGATGGTGGTAAAATGAGGAGTCGTTCACTAAATTTCAAAAGTTCTAAATATAGGTTAAATAGTAGAATTTCGCTTTCGCGAAAGCGATATATACACTCAGCCCGCTTAAAAGTTTGTAATTTTCCAAAAAATTAAATCTATGCTAGAATTAGCTGGAATAATCATATTGGGGATACTCGCACAATGGATGGCGTGGAGGTTTAAGATCCCGGCAATTTTGCCGTTAATTATTATTGGATTGCTGGTAGGGCCTATCGCAACGCTGTATACAGAAGGTAACGTGAAGCTTATCCAGCCTATCTGGGATAATAAAAAAGGGCTGTTCCCAGGTGAAAGCCTGTATTATTTTGTCTCTTTGGCCATAAGTATTATTCTTTTTGAAGGAGGACTTACGCTCAAAAGAAAAGAAATTCTGAACACGGGATCAGTGATCGGCAAGTTGATCTCTGTGGGTGTTTTAATTACTTTTATAGGTGCCGGTATTGCAACACACTATCTCTTTGGCTTTGAGTGGAAGATTGCATTGTTGTTCAGTGCGTTGATCATAGTAACCGGTCCAACGGTTATCACGCCCATTTTAAGAAATATCCCTTTAAAAAAAGATGTGAGCTCCATCCTAAAGTGGGAAGGAATTCTCATTGATCCAATAGGAGCGCTTTTTGCGGTATTGGTCTTTGAATTTATAAGTGCGGGTGCCGGATCTGAATTTACGCTGACCGCTCTTGAGGAGTTTGGTAAGATTGTTTTGTTTGGGTTCACATTTGGTTTTTCCTTTGCGCATGCGCTGGCTTTTTCCATCAAGAAAAAACTGATCCCTCATTATTTGCTGAATGTTTTTACACTTGCAGCGGTGCTGGGTGTTTTTGTTCTCAGTGAGACCTTTGCCCATGAATCTGGACTGTTGAGCGTCGTGGTCATGGGAATGGTATTGGGAAATATCAACTTGCCCAACCTCAAGGAGCTGCTCTACTTTAAGGAGTCCTTGAGTGTACTGCTTATTTCCATCCTATTTATTCTGCTTGCCGCAAACATAAATATGGAAGATCTGTACCTCATCTACCGCTGGGAGACTGCGGTTCTTTTTGCTATTGTCGCCTTTCTTTTAAGGCCCATGAGTGTTTTTGCCAGTTCTATCAACAGCAATCTCAAACTAAATGAAAAATTCTTTATCTCTTGGGTTGGCCCTAGAGGTATTGTTGCCGCTGGTATCGCTTCGCTTTTTGGTTCAAAGTTGGTATCTCAATTTGAGGCCGTTGGGAATTTTGAAGCAGCAAACGAGGCTCGATATATTACTCCGCTTGTATTTATGATAGTACTGGGTACGGTTTTACTTAATGCAACTACCGCGCGTCTTTTTGCCAAATTAGTGGGTGTATTTCTAAAGAAGTCTAATGGTATCATGATCGTGGGAGCATCAAAGTTTTCAAGACTAATTGGCAAATACCTTCAAGAAAATGGCCGTAGTGTAGTACTGGTAGATTCTAATGCAAATAATGTGCGACTCGCAAAAGATGAAGGCATGGAAGCTGTGGTGGCCGATGTTTATAGCGATGCCCTTTCAGACGATATAGAATTTAGCAATATAGGCTATTTACTTGCGCTTACCGGGAACTCACAAATCAACGAATTTGCCATAGACCGTTTGGGACAGCAATATGGAGAGCATGGCTCCTATCGTTTGGTTCACACAACTGAAGTCAACAATCCCAACCAGAATCCCGTTCAGGGACTATTCTCCAGTACCGATGACTACGTAAACATGATGGAGGTAGCTCGTCATCACGGCAAGATTCATGAAACCGAAATCAAGTCCCAAGAACATTATGAGGCTCTGATCGAGATCACAAAAACCGATAATGATATTATTCCATTATTTGTAAAGCGAGAAGATGCCATAGACATTATCCCTTCCATGTCATTAAAAATGGAAGTCACTCTTGGTGAAATGCTAGTCTATCTAGGTAAGGAGATTGTTGAGAAATCTACAGGCGAGGTTGTGATGCAATAAAAACACAGCCGAGTATCAATTAAGGTACTCGGCCGTAATATTCTAAATACTTGCTCTAATCATTCAACTTCAACACCGCCATAAATGCCTGTTGTGGGATCTCTACGTTTCCTACCTGGCGCATGCGTTTTTTACCTTTCTTTTGCTTTTCAAGAAGCTTGCGCTTGCGTGAGATATCTCCACCGTAACATTTTGCGGTCACATCCTTACGTAAGGCCTTGATGGTTTCACGAGCGATGATCTTTGCACCGATCGCCGCCTGAACAGGTATGTCAAACTGCTGTCTTGGGATCAATTCCCTTAATTTTTCTACCATCTTTTTACCTATGGTGTAGGCATTGTCAAAGTGGATCAAGGCGCTCAAGGCATCTACGGTTTGTGCGTTGAGTAAGATATCTACACGCACCAATTTTGAAGCTCGCATCCCGATAGGTGTATAATCAAAAGACGCGTAACCTTTTGATACGGTTTTTAAACGATCGTAGAAATCAAAGACGATTTCAGCAAGGGGCATGTCAAACGACAGTTCCACGCGCTCTGTGGTCAGATAGGTTTGATTGGTTACAATACCGCGCTTCTCGATACACAGCGACATCACATTCCCCACAAAATCAGATTTTGTGATGATCGTTGCCTTGATAAAAGGTTCCTCCACTCTATTTAAGGTGGATGGTTCTGGCATGTCACTAGGATTATTTACGATGATGATATCATCTGGATCCTTATTGGTATAAGCGTGATAGGAAACGTTGGGAACCGTGGTAATTACGGTCATGTCAAACTCACGTTCCAATCGCTCCTGAATGATCTCGAGGTGCAACATTCCCAAGAAACCACATCGGAAACCAAAACCTAGTGCCGCACTGCTTTCCGCTTGAAATACGAGAGAGGCATCGTTCAACTGCAACTTTTCCATACTCGATCTCAAGTCCTCATAGTCTTCTGTGTCCACCGGATAGATTCCAGCAAATACCATGGGCTTGACATCCTCAAATCCAGAGATCGCATTTTGAGTGGGGTTTGCATGATCGGTAATAGTATCTCCTACCTTGACTTCTTTGGCTTCTTTGATACCCGTGATCAAATAGCCTACATCTCCTGCTTTTATTTCTTTTTTGGGAACCTGGTTCAGTTTCAGTGTTCCTATCTCATCTGCATAATAGCTCTCTCCTGTCGCGACAAATTTGATATGCTGTCCTTTTTTGATGGAACCATTAATTACTCTAAAAATCGTTTCCACTCCTCTGAACTGGTTGTACTGGGAATCAAAAACCAATGCCTGAAGCGGTTCATCTGGATTTCCCTTAGGAGCAGGAACCCGTTCAATAATGGCATCAAGTATATCCTGAATTCCCAAACCTGTTTTTGCACTTGCGGGAATAACCTCGCTGGCATCGCAACCTAAAAGATCCACGATATCATCAGTTACCTCTTCTGGATTTGCACTGGGAAGATCCACCTTATTTAATACTGGAATAATTTCAAGATCATTTTCCAGCGCCAGATAAAGGTTTGAAATGGTCTGCGCCTGAATGCTCTGCGCCGCGTCCACGATCAGCAACGCTCCCTCACAGGCGGCAATGGAACGAGAAACTTCATAGGAAAAATCTACGTGGCCGGGAGTATCGATCAGATTCAATATGTACTTCTCGCCATCGGGAGCGGTATAATCCATTTGAATCGCATGGGATTTGATCGTGATCCCACGCTCGCGCTCCAGATCCATATTATCCAGCAACTGCGCCTGGGACTCACGTTTAGTCACGGTATGGGTAGCATCGAGCAGTCTGTCTGCCAGTGTACTCTTACCATGATCAATATGGGCGATGATACAGAAATTACGTATGTTCTTCATAATGGATTGAATCGGCTGCAAATATAATTGAAATGCGCGGGTCTAAGTGAGTTCCTTCGGTCTCGTATCTAGTGATTTCCTTACCCGTTTTTAATTGAATCTTGAAGAATACTTAAGGATAGTCCGCTTTCGCGAAAGCGGAGAAACTTAATACCTTAGGCGACCGATGAAAAGCGTGACAACTACAATACTTATCACAAAGAATCACTGCAAATCAATGACGCTCTCATGCATAAATCCAGTTTTTCCATCAAGAGTGCGTGCATGATACCAGCTGCCCGAGCTTCCGAGAAGATGAACCTGTCCTGTTTTGACATCCATAAGAATATTAGCAGTTGCGCTGGGAGATGCTCTTAGATTTGCGGCTATTCCCGTTCCTCTGGCTCCGGTATTGAAAGGTAAATTTGTTTCTTCCTGAGGTCTTTCCGTTTGCCAAATAAAAGATTTGGGATCTATGGCACCTCCGTTTTTGTAGATTCCAAAATGCAGGTGTGGAGGCGTCGTTCTCGCATTACCCGTATTCCCAACAAAACCTATCGTATCTCCTTTTTCAACCCGTTCTCCACTAGTCACGTTCCAATCGTTCAAGTGAGCATAATATAAGGACTGATTGTTTTTAACATCGGAAAGCCAGATCTGTTTGCCACCCAAGCCTCTATTCCTGACCGATGCAATCCTACCGCTGGTTACCGCAACAATCGGATAATCCCTGACCGCAAAAATATCGACTCCCTCGTGGGAACGAACGCCACCATCTCGGGAAGCACCCCAAAATGATTTTATGGAACCATTTTCTTTGCCTAGCAAGGGGAATATATATTCTGGTGTCTTGTAAAGTTTGAGTTCCAGATCAGAAGAAAGAGGTTCTAGGGATTGAATGATGAGTTTGAGTTTTTGGTCTTTGCCATTATCAAAATCGATAAACAAAGAATCATCCAATTTTGCCGACTGCAACAGCTTGTTTTCCTCATCATAGAGTTCCAAAAGGAGTTTATAATTTTTATCTACCGAGAGGATGGAAGCGTTTAGGTTTTCGCCTTGAGCGATATCGATTTCATAGCCCGCATAAAAATTATTCTTTTCAGAGCCATAAATATGTTCAGAAAATGGCGCTACTGGTTTTACGTTTTCTTCAAGAGCCGCTAATAATTGCTCTTCAAAATTGCTGATTGCGGCTTCATTATAATCGCGATAAAAAACCTGCCTGCGGGTAGGCTGGATCAAAAAATCGTACCACTCGGGAAATATGAGATAGCTAGCAACCAGAGCCATGATTATGACCAGTATCGCAACCAGCCCGCTGCGTTTCATCTATAGAGAAAGAAAGGCGTCGATAACCTCAACGATGCGGGTGGAACTGGGACGGCTGGCATCGCTGTCCACGAGCCTACCGTTTTTGTCAAACAGCATGTATCTGGGAATGGTTCTTACGTTATTGGTCTGGAAGAGTTTAGCCTTGGGATAATTTCGGGCTAGATAACTGTTTTCCGTAAGCTGGAACTGCTTGGCAGAAGCTTCCCACGCCTTGTTGTTGCGATCTATGGAAACGTATAAAAATACCACGTCGCTATCCTTGTATTTTTCTTGAAGCTTATGCGAGGCCGGCATTTCTGCCTTGCAGGGACCGCACCAGCTTGCCCAAATATCCATGTACACCACCTTGCCCTTATGTTCTGCCAGAACCTCATCGAGACTGTGGTAATTATCCTCAAAATCGCTCATGTGGACCATGTCATTTGATGTGGTGTCCACATCTGCATAGCGCTGTGAAACCTCTTCAACTACTGGTTCCACCTCTTCTTTGCAGGAAAAAAGCAATGCTGTGAATAGGATCAGGCTTAAGTATCTCATGGCTTGTAATTAGGAGAACAAATATCTTACTAAATCTTCGATTTTAGAAAATGCCTGCACGTCGATTCCCTTGTTTTTAAATTTTTGCTTGACGGGAGCTACAAAAATCTTTTCAAAGCCCAATTTTTCTGCCTCATTGATGCGCTGATCCAGCCTTGAAGTGGGCCGTATCTCGCCTCCCAAACCAACTTCTGCGCAAAAACAATGGCCAGAATCCAGCTCTATATCAAAATTTGAGGAGAGAATTGCGGCGACTACAGCTAGATCAATCGCAGGGTCATTTACTTGGATACCACCAGTAATGTTCAGAAATACATCTTTTTGTCCCAATTTGAAGCCCGCTCGTTTTTCCAAAACGGCGAGTATCATATTGAGTCGCTTGAGATTGTAGCCAGTCGCACTGCGTTGCGGAGTTCCATAAACTGCCGTACTTACCAGTGCCTGTACCTCTATCAACAGCGGTCGCATGCCCTCCATGGTCGCGGCGATTGCCGTGCCGCTTAAAGAGGATTCCTTGTTTGAGATCAATATTTCACTGGCGTTGGAAACCTCGCGCAAACCGTGACCCAGCATCTCGTAGATTCCTATCTCATGCGTACTCCCAAATCGGTTTTTCAATGATCTCAAAATACGATAGGTGTGGTTGCGATCGCCCTCAAACTGCAGGACGGTATCGACCATGTGTTCCAGTATTTTGGGACCGGCGATATTCCCATCCTTGGTAATGTGTCCTATTAATAGTACTGGAGTTGAAGTCTCTTTGGCAAACTTGATCAGCTCGCCCGTACATTCCCTGATTTGGGAAACGCTGCCGGCCGTACTTTCAATATGATCCGTCTGGAGTGTTTGAATGGAATCGATGATCAAGACTTCAGGCTGCAGCTCCGTAATCTGGCGAAATATTTTTTGGGTTTTTGTTTCCGTAAGGATGTAACATTCAGCAACATCTTTCTTGATGCGGTCTGCACGCATCTTGATTTGTTGCGCACTCTCCTCTCCCGATACGTAAAGTGTTTTGTAGGGTAAGTGCAGACAAACTTGCAACAGCAATGTGGATTTTCCTATACCTGGCTCACCACCCAGCAGGGTTATGGAGCCTGGCACCAGTCCACCTCCCAGTACGCGATTGAATTCTGAATTGCTGGTATTGAGTCGTGGGCTTTCGGTAGCATCTATTTTTGATATGAGCTGTGGTTTGCTGTTTCGCTTTCGCGAAAGCGAGCTCTCCTCACCTGCATCTTGCCATGATTTCTCTTTTTTCTTCTCAACGACTTCCTCAACAAGCGTATTCCATTCTCTGCAAGAATTGCATTGCCCCTGCCATCTTGCGTGTTGAGCGCCGCAGTTCTGACAGAACCAGGTCGTTTTAACTTTTGCCATTAATCTTTATCCTCTGCTTGTAAAAACTCGATTTTGTCCAAAACATCTGTTTGCGTAATCCCTGCTGCTGGTTCAAGTGTATATGCAATATTAAAAGATTTGATCGCTCTAGGACCACGACCTATACCCTCATACCCCAAACCTTCTAAATAGGGGCCGTACATGAGATCTGGATATTCCTTACCTGTAAGCTCCCCAAGTGCGATCATCTCGTCCCAGTCTTCCCGTTTTTCTAGGAATGAAGCGATGGTAGCGAGGTCAATAAGCCGGAATTTCATATTTACTCCATAAACCTCTTCAATAAATTTATATTTCTCTTTCAGAACCTCTACCACACTTTTTTCTGATTTTTTTCTTTTTTTCTTTTTTTGCTCTATTTCTTCCTCTGAAGCTTCCTCATTTTCTTCACTGGCGGCTATTTCTTTATCTTCTTCAACTCCTGCCTTATACAGCGCCTGCTCATCAATCATTCCGTATTCCTTAAATGTGTACTGCAAACCTCTCACAATACCGTCTGCTGCTACTGAGTATTTGTTTGCTCCTTTGATTTGTTCGTGTTTTAGATTTAGATTCTTTCTATCAGCAAAAAGAGAATCTGTGATAGTGTCGAAGAACTCCCCAGAGACATCTGTTTTTTCAGGAGTTGCGACATAGAAATAGCTATATTCAGTCTGATCTCCAATTTTGCGCACTAAATTTTGTTCAACGATCGTGGTATATTCTGGAGCAATCTGAATAAAACCGTTGACTGGTACTTTTTTTCGCATAAGATAGAATGCAGCAAGGTTTGCCGTGATATCTTTTCCTACGATTACCGTAAATGGTGTTACCCGGTATTCCTCGCGCATGGTTTCCCTTATTTCCATGAGAAAATCCATGAATTTTTGAGCGCGCTCATCAGGCAATCCTGAACTGAAATCTATCGAGGTATCATCATATCTGCTTTGATTCATGTTTATGCCTACAACAAATGATTCAGGCATTTGATCCCAATAAGATAAATAATCTACATTACCTGCCACAGGCTCAAATAGGTAATCGCCATCGAGAACCAAAACAAGTGGATATGTTTTCTCAGGATTTTTGGAATAATTGCGTGGCTTAAGAATTTTCACCTGTCTTTCCTCATCAAGCACCTCACTGGGATACTTGCGGTACATAGCTTGTGAGAACACAAGCGAGGTGACAAAAAGCATGATTGTGGTTAGTGAAAAGGTTTTCATGGATCTATAATTAGACCCTAAATGTAGTTTATTTAGTAAAAAGTTTTTCGTTTAGAGATATTAATACTAATGAAATAGAGCCATAGGTTATGACCAACAGGGTTTGAGAAAGCCATAAGAGCCAGCCAATAGATGTTCCCAATGTTTGTGAATAACCGAATAACATCAGTACTTGAGCGATGAGGAAGGGATAAGCTCCAAAACCTCCATTTACAAAAGCTACTGAGAAACTACCAGCAACAAAAGCGCTGAGAACAGCTGGTAATTCAATGTTCTGAAAATCACTTACTGCATGAAAACAGACGTAAAACATGAGCAGATACATTGCCCAAATAAATAGGGTGTGAAGCAAATAGAATCCTTTTTTCTTCATGGTCCAGATGGTCACAAAACCATCTTTAAGTCCGGCTAAAAAACCAATAAGCTTTTGTACTAAATTAAGCCTTCTAGCAATTACATAGATTATAATAATTAGGAAAAAGGCTGTAGCGCTTATAAAAATTAATTGCTGCCATTCTAATTTGTAGATCAGTACTTCATAACTTGATTTGAAAAAAGGTATTAATTCATCAGCGGCAAGCAAAAACGCGATCAAAGTAATCAAAAGAAGAACGATAAGGTCTAAGACCCGTTCTGCAATTATCGTCCCTATAGCTTGATCCAATGGAATCCCGTCACTTTTTTTTATCACTCCTGCTCTCGCGATCTCCCCTCCTCTAGGGATAAAAAGATTAATAATATAACCTGCTCCAATAGCCATAACATTAGTCAAGAACTTGGGATGTGGCCCTAATTCTTGAAGCATATAGTTCCATCGCCAAGCTCTGGAAAGATGACTGGCGAGTGCTAAAACCAAACTTAGAACAACGTAAAAGTAATTAGCCTCTTTTATGCTTAAATAGACTGATGCTCTCTCTGATTCTGAAAAACTAGAATATGGAAGATAGATTAGGTAAGCTCCCAAAGCCAAGGGAACTATCCATTTGAGAATTTTAATTGATTTTTGTCCCACGCCTAAGTAAGCGTATTATCCTCTTCATTAGGGAAAAGTAATGTGGGCTTAAAATTTTTGGCCTCTTCAATTGACATTTGGGCGTAACATATAAGAATAAGCACATCGCCTTTTGCAACTAGCCTTGCCGCCGCACCATTGAGAGTAATTTCACCACTACCACGTGGGCCAGGTATGGCATAGGTCTCTAACCTATTTCCATTATTATTATTAACGATCTGAACCTTTTCTCCCTCCACAATATTTGCACCATCCATGAGGTCTTCATCAATAGTAATGCTTCCTATATAATTAAGATCTGCACCGGTGACCTTAACTCTATGGATCTTTGATTTTACAACAGTAATTAACATGGTTCAAAGATACGATTATCCCGCATTCTAAGACAATTTCAAATTATCAATTAATCGTACACCGTCGATATGAACTACAATAAACGCTCTCAATCCAGTGGTAGAATCATCAATAATTTCGACTGGTTTAAGCGAGTCTTCGTGCGCAATCACAAAATACTCTAAAGTTAAGTCGGACTCTTTTTTATAAACTTCTTCTATTATTTCAGTTACTTTAAGTGGATGATTGCTATCATATATTTCTTTTACCAATAATAGGGATTGATATATTTTGGCCGCGGTTATTCTAGATTTATCAGAAAGTCTCTGATTTCTGGAAGAGCGTGCCAGACCGGTATTTTCTCGTTCTATTGGGCAACCTATAATCTTTATATTAAGATTGAGTATTTCGACAAGCTTTTCTACAATTTTGAGTTGTTGAAAATCTTTTTCACCAAAGTAGGCTCTATTAGGTTCTATCAATTTGAAGAAAAACTCTAAAACTGTCCCTACACCATCAAAATGACCTGGACGATTTGTACCTTCCATCTCATGTTCTAAACCGTTGAAATTGTAATCCCGAGAGACTACATTTTCTCCATAGACATTGTCCACATCAGGTAAATAAACAGTTATATTTTTCATTTTCAATTTAGATTTAATAAAATCTAAATCCTTTTGAGGCTTGCGTGGATACTTGGCTAGGTCTTCAGCATTATTGAATTGGGTAGGGTTCACAAAAATTGAAACAATTAAGTGATCATTATCAATCAGTGCTTTTTTCATCAGCGAGATATGGCCATCGTGCAGCGCCCCCATGGTGGGTACAAATCCAATAGATTTGCTTTTAGCCTGTAAAGCTTTCAAATGATTTTTCAAACCATTTTTTTCAGAAAACAACATCACTCCATTTATTAGACAGCCTACAAACATAAGCTTTCATAAACAAAGTGCAAGATTTTGCCTATTTTTGCAACTTGCTAAAAACAAGGCGC
>JBATVD010000046.1:0-110959 GCA_049671565.1 Nonlabens sp. | reverse complement strand
CTTAAGGTGGTTATAGCGATGGGGCTCACCTCTTTCCATTCCGAACAGAGAAGTTAAGCCCATCAGCGCAGATGGTACTGCTATTTGTGGGAGAGTATGTCGCCGCCTTCTTTTTAAAAGTCTCGTTTCTTTCGAATCGAGACTTTTTTTGTTTATGGGGACAGCTATAAAAATCAGTCAGTATTTCCATTACCGATCAAAGCTCCCGAAAAGTCTTTTACGCTTCTGAGTTGTTTAGAAAGCCCCCAGCTTTTAATTAAACTAGTCTAGTTTTAGTAAATTAGAATATATTGATTCAATTGTTTAGACGACCATCTTCACCTGATTAGTGTAACTCGCTCAGATATTTCCAATAACGCTCAGGCATGTGTTGTCTGAACAATCTTGTGTTTTTGCGCGAGGCAACATTTACTTTTTCAAAATAGGTTCTCCAGAGAGTTTCGTAATTTTTTTCTTGTTCTTTTACTCTATTTATTAAAGCGGGAGTGGTATCATCTGAACTGATAGTGTTTGGTTCCATGGACACGTACTTTATTCCTGACTTTTCATAATGAATACCATAATTTCTTTTGTCATCGTAGATTGTCCAGATTTGATCTTGGTATCGAGTTCTGAACTGCTTTGTAATTAGAGGCAATACATCAAATTCGGGTGTGCAGGTTGCAAAATAGTGATCCTTTTCAATTTCCTTGAAACGGATGAACGCTCTCATGCGATGGCTCTCGACCTACCATTTTTACTATTTTCTCTATTCGTGATACAACAAGGTTACCAAAATCAGATAGTTTATCGATATCGTCGTTAATTGCTATCATACAATATTGAATGATCAAATTCTCGGCTTGTGGGTCTTCGCTAAGAAAGACTTTGTATAATTTCTGTAGTCTTGATACGCCGATGAGTTTTTGAAGTTTGGCAAGTACCTTTTCGCTTTTTTCGGTGTCGGTGGTTATTCGTATTTCTTGATTGAACAAGTCTATATTCTGGTCAAACCTTGATCTGATAATCGGCTTGTTTATCTTAAGTAGATAGATGTCGTATAGTGCCGTGAATAATCCCGGAAAGCTACCATCATATATGATTATGCTGTTCAAAATAGTTGTAATTGTTGATTGAAGTGTTTAGCATACTTACTTTTTGATTGACTGAGTAATATATTTTTTAACTTGAAAGGATCAATGTTATTCGCAAAATTCTGACGTGAGTCACAAGTGATGAAATACTTTGCTCTATTGAATGATATACCGATAAGTTTCAAATTGTCCCAGTTCAGTTTTCTGACTCTTCGGGATGCGAGTATTTTACCTACTGATTTCATTCCTACTCCAGGAATACGCTGGAGCAAATGTTTGGGCGCCAAATTCACATCTACAGGGAACTGATCCATATTACGCAATGCCCATGAGAGTTTTGGATCAATGTCCATGTCTAAATTTTGATGATGATCATTCAGTATCTCTCGCACATCAAAACCGTAGAAGCGTACCAACCAATCTGTCTGGTACAATCTGTTTTCCCGCATCATGGGAACTTCTGAGTCTAATGCCGGTAACCTTGAGTCATCACTCACTGGTATATAGCCTGAATAATACACTCGTTTCATTTTATATTTTTGGTAAAAGAAATTTGCGGAATACATGATATCCCGATCACTTTCCCCAGTGGCCCCCACGATCATTTGTGTACTTTGACCTGCGGGCGCAAAAGCAGGTGTGTATCTGTTGGTCTTACGTTCTGAGGTATATTCAACTATTGAGTCTCGTACCTGCTTTCATTGGTTTGATAAAGTCTTTATGATCTTTATCTGGTGCCAATAATTTAAGTCCAGCCTTAGTAGGCATCTCTATGTTTACAGATAGTCGATCTGCATACAGACCTGCTTCATGCATCAACTCATCACTAGCGCCAGGAATAGATTTTAAGTGAATGTAACCATTGAAGTTTTCCTCAAGTCTTAATTTTTTTGCGACACGTATCAGACGCTCCATCGTTGCATCGGGACTTTTGAAAATCCCAGAACTTAGAAACAATCCCTCAATAT
This sequence comes from Nonlabens sp., assembly GCA_049671565.1. GTDB lineage: Bacteria > Bacteroidota > Bacteroidia > Flavobacteriales > Flavobacteriaceae > Nonlabens. The sequence continues at coordinate 108,918 of JBATVD010000046.1, read as the reverse complement.
AATTTCTTCGATAGAAATTGATGGTTAGATCGACCACTTCTTGAACGGTAAAGGCAGCGCGCTTGATATCATTAGACTTCCTTGTTACACAATAGGCGCAGTCGAAGATGCAGACATTTGTAAGTAGTATTTTCAATAACGAAACACACCGCCCGTCCTGAGTATAACTGTGACAAATGCCAGTACCATCTGAATTACCTAGTCCCTTGTTTTTATTTTTTCTCTTACTACCGCTGCTGCTACAACTCACGTCGTATTTAGCAGCATCAGCTAAGATTTCTAATTTTTCCTTTATTCTATCGTAGTTCATTCTTTTACTTTTCTCTTTTTTCTGGATCCGCCAGGTTGATGGATGTTAGTTTTTTCTAGTTGAAATTCCATTTTCCTGTATCCGTTACCATTGCCAATACGTTTGTTGCGGAGGCTTTCCTGCTTATCCAGTCGCTGCATGGTCTGTGGGTTTTCTTCAGCGTAGCGAGGGTCTTGTATATAGTGTGACTTCTCCATGCGGATCACTTCAATAGAGCAAAAATCAAATTCCTCCACCACCTTACCGTAGATCTCATAAATACCGGTTCCCCTGAATGTGATTTTGGCGGCCACGGGCGGGAACATAACGGTGTCAAAAAAGTTCCCGTTGAGATCTAGGAACGTACCGAACTGCATGCGTTTTCCGCTTTTAGTATGTGTGGTCTTTATATTGACCGAGTAGCCGTATATCAATATGTATTTGCCGATGCGATCCAGCATATCCTCTCGGCAAAAGTTATTTTTGGGTTCATGGAGCAGTAAATCATAATGTGATGTGAGGGGAAACCCCAACACTTCAAGCTGTTCAAATGCCAGTTCTAAATGCGTACTCCTTAGCTTGGGTATTTTTTTTAAATCAAAGGTGTGGTAGAAAAGTTTTTTTTGCAGACTGGCTTTCATGATCTTATCCAGTTTGAAGTGGGCTTGCCACAACAGTTCATACCGATCCACTCCAGTAAATCTAAAGGTGTCTATCCGGATCAATATGGATAGCTGTTCCATACTGATATGGATGCGTTTTATAAAATCATCCAAATCAATGAATAGCCCAGCGTGGTTGCGCTCATTTATAATTTCAATGATGGTTTTCTTCTCCAGCTGTTTCAAATAACCCAAACCCAAAAATATAGAGGTTCCCTTTATATAATTATTGATATCGCTGTTGTTGATACAGGGAGGTTCAATGGTTGCACCACACATTTTGGCCTCATGAACGTATTGTTCGGGCTTATAAAATCCGCCGCCATTGTTGAGCGTGGCGGTCATGTATTCTAGCGGGAAATAACATTTCAGGTACAGACTCTGATAACTTTCTACGGCGTAGGATGCGGAGTGACCTTTCGCGAAAGCGTACCCAGCAAAACTCTTGATCTGGTTCCATATTTCCTTTGCCTGATCAGGATCCCGCCCATGCTTGTCGCAGTTTTTGAAGTAGTTGCGTTCCACTTGTTTGAACTCTTCACGAGAACGGTATTTCCCACTCATACCACGTCTCAGAATGTCAGACTCGCCCAGCGAAAGTTTTGCATAGATGTGTGCGACCTTAATCACGTCTTCTTGATAAACCATGATCCCGTAGGTGTCGGGCATGATTTTCTGCATGATGGGATGCGCTTCCCTGCGTTTTTCAGGATAGCGCGTGCGCAGAATAAACTCACGCATCATACCGCTCTGCGCCACTCCCGGGCGTATGACGGAGCTTGCCGCGACCAGGCCTAAATAATCATTAGTTGCCAGTTTGCTGAGCAACATGCGCATGGCGGGCGACTCGATGTAAAAGCAGCCTATGCATTTTGCCTGCGAGATCATCTTATTGATCTTGGGATCCTTCATGAACTTCTTTACATCCTTGCGCAGATCCATAAGTTTTGCGTCTGGCTGATTGTACTTTATGATTTCTATGGCGTCCCGTATTTTTCCCAAACCACGTTGGGCGAGAATGTCAAACTTATGTATGCCAGCGTCCTCTGCGATGTGCATGTCAAATTGCACCGTGGGGTAGCCTTTAGGAGGCAGCGTGGTGGCACTATAATAGTGAATAGGTTTTTCAGTGATGAGAATACCACCTGCGTGAATGCTAATGTAGTTAGGCATATCCTGGATCTTTGCACCATACTTCAAGACTAGATCGTGGATATGGTCTCCCGTGCTGCCTCGCGGTTGAACAGAGGTAAGCTTATCAATATCAGATTTAGGTAAACCAAACACTTTACCCAGTTCCCGTACAACTGCCCTAAACTGAAAGGTGTTGTAGGTTCCCAGTAGCGCCACGTTTTTAAATTCGTTGAAAATAAACCTTGTAATATCTTCCCGATCGTCCCACGAGAAATCAATGTCAAAATCTGGCGGACTGGTACGATAATCATTGATGAACCGCTCAAAATATAGATCAAGTTCAATAGGGTCAACATCTGTTATTTCCAGTAGGTAGGCCAGTATGCTATTTGCACCACTACCACGACCCACGTAGAAAAAACCTCGTTCCCTGGCATACTGGCAAATGCGCCAGTTGATGAGAAAGTACCCGACAAACTTCTTTTTTATCACGGTGCTTATTTCCTTTTCAATGCGCTCATTGATGATATCATTTGTTTTACCATAGCGTTTTACGATGCCCTCTTCAACCAGCTGCTTCAACTTTAGGACGTCGGCTTCTTGATTATTTTTTGTGTTACGATGGTAGGTTTTTTGGTTGGCATTGAGGTTTTTCTCCTCAAAATTGAAGCTTATAAAACAGCTATCCAGAAGCTTATGAGTGTTTTCTAAAATATGAGGATGATCAGCAAACGCCTCTTCCAGCGCATTTAGTGGCAGCATTTTATGTTCTGCATCGCCTTGCTGCTCTTCGGGAAGCTGGCTCAATAGGATGTTGAGATCTATCGCCCTGAGCAGCCGGTGTTTGTTGAAATCGAGTTTGTTCCTAAATGTGACGGTCTGTAAGAGAATGTGTCTATCCACATGTTTCAGGTATTTGCTGAAAGGAAGTCGCCTGATGGATGTGCTGGATATTCCTATGAATTCGCTTTCGCGCCATGCCTGCCGGCAGGCAGGAAATCTAGATTCATACGTAGACGATTGAAGACTGTCCATTTTTTCTACTTGCTTCAGCGGATAGATAAAGTAGACATCCTGAAGATCTGGAGCGCGCTCTGGGAGATCTTTTTTTTTCTCCAAATGATTGGATAGGAATTCGTTCAAATTCTGAAAGCCGGTGTTGCTGCGAGCAATTCCTATGTAAAGTTGCTGGTGGTCGTTGCGAAAGTCAACACCCACCACGGGTTTTTCTGGAGCGTCACTGAGCAAGCGAATGAAATTCAGAAAGGCACTTGTGTTATTGATGTCCGTCAGAACAATGGTTTTCAATTTATGATATCGCGAAAGCTCAATGAGTTCTTCTTCAGAAAAAGTACCGTAGCGCAGGGAAAAATGACTGTGGTTGTTCAGGTACATCGCTATTGTTTTCTATGTGCCAGGACCACGGGCGGTTGTCCATTAAACGGATTGATCATACGGCCTATGGTTCTGGCTTCCATTCCCGATGCCTTTACCACTTTACGATCGCCGTATTTTTCCCTGATGTTATCCAGTGCCTCGTAAAGGTTGATGGCGGTCTCGTTATCGTCAAAGAGGTTGATCTGGTAATTACCGCTTACGAGGTGTGAAAATCGTATGCCTATAAGTCGGACTAATAATCTGCGGTTATAGAGTTTTTTGAATAGATCAAGAATTTTAGGAATGAGAATGTGGTCTGCGCTACAGAATGCAATGCGCGACTGTTTTGAGTACGTATTGAAATCAGAATATTTTATTTTTACGCTGATGGTTGCGGTAAGCTTGTTTCCCCTGCGCAGCTGGTAGGCTAGATTTTCAGTCATGGCGATGAGGATGGACTTGAGCTTTTTTACATCAATGGTGTCTTTATCAAATGTGCGTTCTGTGCTGATGGACTTGCGCTCGTTGAATGCAATTACTGGTCTATTGTCCAATCCCTGCGCGCGTCTCCAGATCAGACTACCGTTCTTCCCTAATACACTGACCATCATATCTTCTTCAAATTCTTGAATGGTGTGGATTTTGCGTACCCCTAGATGCCTTAATGTTTGGTAGGTTTTGTCGCCTACCTGCGGTATTTTTTTGATGGAAAGCGGTGCCATAAAAGGTTTTTCCTGACCGTAATCGATCATCATCTGGTTATTGGGTTTGGCCTCTCCAGTAGCAATTTTAGAAACCACCTTGTTTGCAGACAGACCGAAGGAAATGGGAAGTCCAGTCTCCTTAATGATACGCTCTCGCATCTCAGTAGCAAACTTGTAGCAACCGTAAAACCGTTCCATTCCCGTGAGATCTGCATAGAACTCATCGATACTGGATTTTTCAAATAGGGGAGTCTCTTCCTTGATGATTTCTGTGACCAGATCAGAGTGTTTTGAATAGAGCCCAGCGTTACCCTTGATGCAAACCGCCTCTGGACAAAGCTGTCGTGCAAGCTTCATGGACATCCCGCTGTGAACGCCAAATTTGCGGGTCTCATAACTACATGCTGCCACCACACCGCGATCACTCGTGCCTCCCACAAGTAAAGGTTTTTTCTGTAGTCTTGAGTCAATCTTACGCTCTACCGATACGTAAAAGGTGTCCAGGTCTAAGTGTATGATGTTTCTTTTGTGCATTTCTGGAAAGCTCTTTTTTTAAAAATGGGAGGTTAAAAAACCTCACAATGTGGGTTGTGAGGTTTTTGAATAATGATATGTACGACGTTACTATTTATGGTAGCTTTTTATTTCGACCGTGGTTAGCGACCACCACAGCCCTCTCCATTTTGACTTTACTCAATGTACCACAAGAGAGAGGGAGACTCAGAGATGAAAACTCTACATTTTGTAGCACTATAATTTTTTGAATGGCTAATTCTTCAAACTATGACTGTCATCACAAACAGTTTTAAGCTGAGAGGCTAATCGTCCATGTTCCTAATGACCAAGTCATTTATCGTGGGTTCTAGGTAGCTTACAAAACCCTCCCGTTCCAGTTCATCGCTAAACTGGATCTGGTTCTGTAGCAAAAGATCATTCAGGGTTCTATAGACCTTGTGTATGATCTCCTCCGTCTCTGCAACCTTTTCTGACCATGGTCTGGAAATCTGATCGTTTACAATTTTGCGTACACGGTTTTTTTTTCTCTGACTCATCAACTGGTTCACGCGTTGTGTGAGTTCGGTTTTAATTTTTTCTATCTGCATGGGTTCCATTTTTAGAATAGCACAAACTGATCCCCCTCTACAAGACGCTCTTCTTTTACCTCGTAACTATGATCCTCGACATATTTAATGCGTTCGTAAAAACTGCGGTCATAATCTTTGTAGATCTTATCGCCTATGGGTTTTAAAAGATCCAACGTATTTACATCTGGACTCTTTATTTTTTTTGAAATGGGGTAGGCGTTGAATTTCTTTGGGTCAAAAGGTTTCATGATCTGGTTGAGTCTTTCAACTGATAGGTCTGTATTAAGCCATTCCTCTTCCTGATCTTTTGTCAGTACTACTGGAGACCTGTGATGATTTATACGCTGCAACAACCTATTTGCACCCGTAGTTACAATGGCAACGGTATGGTGTAGTTCTCCCGTGAGTGGGTGCTGCCACGCGTCATAAATACCCGCCAAGGCAAAAGGCTTACGCGATGCGCTGGGATAGACTAAATAAGGCTTGTTGAGTTTTTCCTGTTTGGATCCCTCTACAAACGCGTCAACTATAACAAGACAGCGCTGTGATTTGATGGCGTGTCTGAACATGGGCTTGTTGAATATCCCCATGGCTCCATTATAGGATGGATCATTATCCGGATTATTGCTGCCCTCTGATCGCGCGTTGATCATATAGGTTTGCTTGTGCGCCCAGTGAGGCGTATAACCTAGAGTGAACGATTGTATATGATTAGGCTTCTCACAGGTAATCACGGGAATTTTGTTTCCTGCACTGATGTTTACGTTTTCCGTATGTACATTTATATAGGTAGCATTAAAACGCTCCTCTATAACCTGCTGACTTGAAATTAATGTTGCTCTTCCACACATAATCTGTAATTTTGGAAATATTCCAAATATTTCCGTTAATCATGATCCAAAGATATGGAATAATTCCAATTATTAGGAAATAATCCAGTGTTAAAATTGGAATATTTCCTAAAATCCCTATATTTGTCCTATGGTAGAACTATCCACCGAGGCAAAACGCTTCAAACAAATCAGAGAGGAACTGGGAAAAACCCAGTCAGAATTTGCAGGTCTTCTGGATGCAGGAAGCACTACGGCAGATATTGAGCGTGGCAAGAAAAAGATCACGGGCAAGATCGTTACTGAGCTATTGAGGCAGTTTAATGTAAACCCACTCTGGTTATATGGAAACAGTTATAATAAATTACTAGAAACTGGGCGATCCACATCGCCACAGGTAATCACGATGGATACCACGGAACGTGAAAACATGATCATGGTTCCTATAAAGGCCAGTGCCGGTTATGCAAGCAATGTTCAGGATACAGACTGGTATAATGAGCTGCCTGCTTTCAATATTCCCCTACCGCAATATAAGGAGGGAAGTTACAGAGCCTTTCAAGTTAAGGGAGACAGTATGATGCCAGTACTACAACCCAAGGAATGGGTTATGGGAAAAGGAGTGGAAAGTTTACGTACCGCAAATGACAACCGTATTCATGTGGTGGTAACAGACGACAGTGTTCTGGTTAAGAAACTCCGTAAATCTGAGTTCCCAGATATGGTTAATCTTATCTCGCTCAATAGAGATTATCCTGTCATTGAACAGCCGGTTGCCGATATCAAGGAATTATGGGAGGTCAACTCAAAACTCAGTTTTGATCTGGACGTGCATGAGGGTGAGGAGGCCATGATGTCCCTAAAACAGGGTCTGGATAGCTTGCGCGATGAAATTGCGAGTATAAAAAAAGGAACCCCTTAGAATTCCTTATAGTTTCTATCTTATGCTCTGACGATCAATCAGGATCATCTTCAGTAGGGTTTGTGTCGTAGCCATCGGCATTTTGATTATCGTGACTGTCTGGCACATCTTCTTCAAGACGTTCTACTTCTACCGTGCGTTCATCGCGGCAACTGCTCAAAACCGGCGCTGCGATAAATAGTGCAACTGCTATATATGCTGTCTTTTTCATGGTTGTTATTTTGATTACACCCAAATTTAATAGATAGAAGTAGGAAAATCACTTACGATAATCATAAAATAAAGCCGCTTTACGGCGGCTTTTAGATATATTGTAAAATTAAGATGACTAGTTAGTCGCTCCTTAAATAGGTTGTAACTATCTGGTATTAAGATTGATAATATCAAAAATAGTGTTTTTTTCATGACTTAAAATGCAAGAAATTTCGTATTTTGTATTGAAAACCTTGCAATAGATGATCGGAAAAAGCACCACTCAAAACCAACAGGATTTATTCAAACCCTTACTTAAGGAGTTTATAGATCTTGATCATGAACTAGTTTTACTAGCTGAGAAGATAGATTGGAAGTATTTTGAAAACTCCTTTTCCGATCTATACTCCAACACTGGCAAACCTGCGATGCCAGTCAGGTTGATGGTAGGTAGCCTAATGCTCAAGCGGATCTATAACCTGGGTGATGAAACACTCTGTGAGGCTTGGAAGATGAATCCGTACATGCAATATTTTTGTGGAGCTGCTCATTTTGAGCATCAATTTCCATGCGATCCCAGCGATTTTGTCCATTTTAGAAAGCGGATAGGTGAGAAAGGTGTTGAGACAATATTTGCGTATTCAGTAAAACTCCATGGTAGGTCGGCAATGGAGGACCAGAGCCTATCGGATACCACGGTCATGGAAAACAATACCACCTTTCCCACTGATTCAAAACTGGCAAAGAAGATTATTGACAAATGCAACGCCATAGCCCAAAAGGAGCAATTGCCCCAACGTCAGACCTATGTCAGGACAGCAAAGCAGTTACTGCGCGACACTCATAATTCCACGCATCCGAAGAGAAGGAAAAAGGCCAAAAAAGCCATGGACAAACTCAAAACAATAGCCGGAAGACTAGTCAGGGAAATAGAGAGAAACCTATCCGAGGAAAAACGAAAGAAACATCAATGCGAGCTGGATCGGTTCAATCAAGTCCTGAATCAGAAACGAGGCGATAAAAACAAGATCTACAGCATACATAAACCATTTACCGCATGTATTGCCAAGGGAAAAGCCCACAAACAATATGAATTTGGCAACAAGGTAGGGTTGATCACTACTTCAAAAACCCTGATCATCACGGCCATCAATAGTTTCACGGGCAATCCACATGACAGCAAGACCATTGAGCCCTTGCTGGACCAAATGCGGCAAAACATCAATTTTGTACCCAAGGAAGTAGTTTATGATCGAGGGGGGAAAGGACAAAAACAAATTATGGACACCAAGATCTCCACACCAGATTACCGACCATTAAAAAGAGATACTGAATATCAGAAGAGATGCAAACGCAAAAAGTTTAGGAGAAGAGCAGCGATAAAACCCGTAATCGGTCATTTGAAAACAGATTTTAGAATGGGGCAAAACTATCTACACGGTATTAAATCCTCACAGATCAATGCCTTTTTGGCAGCAACCGGATGGAATTTAAAGAAAATGATGAAACAACTAAAAGAGCAGAATCAAAACACACTTTTTGAACTCATTTTCCGAATCAATATTTTTCTGGTACCTAGAATGAAACTTACTTTATAAGGAGCGACTAGTTATCGTCGCCTATCTTTTCAATTTCCTCGTCTATTTCTTCATTCACTTCCTTGTCAACTTTTTTACCGGCTCTTTCAAGGATACCTCCAGCTTCTTCAGTAGATTCTTCTGCTTCAACCTCGACTTCTTTTATGACGGTTTTGGTTTCTTTTTCCGTTTCTCGGCATGCCGTAAAGACTGTGGAAGCTGTGAATAATGTGATTGCTAGATAAGCGATTTTTTTCATTTTTGTATTTATTATTTGGTGTAATGATAATACGTTGCAAATAACTTAATCACATTTATTTCATAAAAAAAGCCGCTCTAAAGCGGCTTTAAATAGCTTATAATGAGTGACTTAATTGTCGTCGTCCACTCCATCAGTTTCTTCTTCGACTTCAGCTTCAACAGCCTCAGCTCCTGCTTCCATATCGTTTTCTATTTCTTCAGCACCAGCTTCCATTGCGTCGCCCATCTCTTCAGCTTCGCTCTCCATGTTCTCCATGCCATCTTCCATATCAGACTCCATTTCTTCCATGTCGTCTTCCATTTCGTTCATTTCAGTTTCCACTTCTTTTTCTTCAGCTTCTCTACAAGAGGTAAATACTGCTGTTGCAGAAAACAAGAATGCTGCAGTTAAGATAATTTTTTTCATAATATAGGTTTGTTATGTTAAGGGTCAAATGTAAAATAATTTTAGCTTTCTACTAAATTATTACTAATCAAGTCTCGCTTTCGCGAAAGCGAGACTATTTTAATCAAAACTTTAAGAGATGAGTTTCTATAAATTATATGACTTCCTGCGTGATTTGAACGAGAATAACAACAAGGAATGGATGGATGAACATCGCAAGCGCTACCACGAGGTGCGCGATTGGTACATCGACTGGTTGAATGAGCTGGATGTGGCGCTGGGAAAGGCAGATAAGAACTACAACTCCACCGAGGGTAAAAAGGCGATCAACCGTATCAATAACAACCTGCTGTATCATCCCGACAAGCCCGTGTATAAGGATCATTTTGGCGCGGGAATGGACCTGGGAAACAATGGAAAGCAAGGCGATTTTTACATTCACTTGGGACTGGAGGAATCTTTTCTCGCCGGCGGATTCTATCATCCCAAAAAGGAGATTCTCGACTCCATAAGAGATGCGATCGACTATAATGGAGAGCAGTATAAAAAGATCATCAACAAGAAATCATTTCGTGAGACTTTTGACGTGATGGATGACGGCGATTCATTGAAAACGGCTCCTAAGGGATACTCCCAAGACCACAAACACATCGATCTGTTGCGTCAAAAAACCTTTGCGGTCAAACACGATGTCACTCAAAAAGAAGTTACCACGGGAGATTTTAAACAGAAATGCGTGGATGTCTACATAGAAATGAAACCGTTCCGGGAATATCTCAACAAGGCAGTCACGGTTTGACCTAATCCTGTGGAGGATAAACCCGCAACTCAGCGCCCAGTCCATAATTATCGTGACCGTTGCGCACTAGTTTACTCATGGGATTGTATTCCAAATCAAATAGTTGCCAGCTTTTATTATTTAGGAAGACGCGTCTAACCCATGTCGTTTTTCCTTTTATTTGATCTGTAAATGGCAAAAGGGGACGATAGGTCGTAGAAACCTTTGTAATTCCCCTGCTGGTTTTGATCTCTCGATATTTTTTAGCATTGATAAGGTCGCCATTTGGTTTAGTATAACCTAGAACCTGAATTGAGGCAAAAATCCCAGATTTAGGAATTACGATACGAAGATCTGTGATGTCGAGCTCAAAAACCTTGTCACTTTTTTGATCTATGATAAAAGTTTTAGTTGGATATAAAGAGGAGGACGAGGGACTACCATTAGGATCTACATCATAAAAAAGTACTCGAAACATCGTGGAGAATTTGCGCAACTTATCTTTTTTACTGCGCTGGCTCTTTTCCAATAAAATAGGTAATTTAAGGTTGCTGATCATCGTAGGCTGGTCATCCACCCGATCAAATCGTACCGCGATTTCACTCTCCACCGTGGGAAGCCAGCAATCTTCATATTCCTTATGAACTATTTCTTTGACTTTTTCAATCTTGAAATTACCGCGTAGTTCAGCATTTACGACGACTGTGGCGAGGCGGCTGGCCTGGGGTACAAGCTCTACAGATTCATTCAATTTGAGCACTGGTATTTTTAAGTCTTGATAGCCTATACTAGATATAAACAGTGTGTCTATTTCAGGATAGAGCTTTTGGCTGAATCTAAAAACGCCATTTCCATCTGCAAAGGTTCCCAGACCATTCCCAAAGCTAATCGTGGCAAATGAAACGGGTTCATTGCTATAAGTATCCTTTACCAGAATGTTTTGGCCGGCACCTAACTGTAAACAAAAAAGTATATTAAGGATTGATAAAATTCTTGTTTTCATTCTTAAGATAGTTAACGATTTCTCGAGTTGCACCCGTATTACTGTTGATCCAGTGTCCAGAAATCATTCCAGTTTTTTCCCTCAGCTGGTCATCGCTAAATAGTCTATCTAAGATTTCCTTAAACTCGTTAGCGTTCTTGACTGAAAACAGGCCTCCGAGGTCTTCGAGTTTGCCTGCTTCTGGATACTTTTTATAATTCTTACCGATAATTACAGGTACGCCAAATGTTGCAGCTTCTAAAATGTTGTGCAGTCCCGTTTTTCCCATGGCTCCACCTATAAAAGCAACGCTGGAATAGCTGTAAGCCTTGGTAAGCAAGCCTATAGTATCTATAATTAGAACTGGACTTTCAAATGATATGGTATTATCAGTTATAATCTCGCTCCACAGGACTGTTCGGGAACTCAAACCCTTTTGAAGTCCGCTTATTTTTTGCGTTCCTACTTCATGAGGAGCTATGATAATTTTTATCTGATCCTCTTGAGCGGTCTTATTGATCCAGCTTTTCATTATTTCGATATCAGCCGGCCAGCTGCTACCTATAACTAGGCATGGCTTGTTCCCAACAAATTCATTTAATATTTCTACACTATTGTCTCTTTCTATGAGCTGGCTCGCACGATCAAACCGTGTGTCGCCATTTACACTGGCATTAGTGAATCCCAGATCATTTAGATACACCAGTGAATTGTCATTCTGTAAGAAGAAGTGATCAAACGCTTCTAGAGACTCTACCATCCACTTGCCGTACCATTTATGGAAAGTCATGTTTTTACGGAAGATTCCACTCACTAGAATAGTCTTACAACCGCGTTTCTTCAATCCATTGAGGTAATTAGGCCAGAATTCATATTTGACCATGATCGCGAGGGATGGATCCACAAGATCCAGAAATTTACGTGAGTTATCAAAGGTGTCTATGGGGAGATAGCCCACAACATCTGCAAGGGAAGTATCTTTCTTATTCTCATAACCCGATGGCGAAAAAAAGGTAAGAACAACCTGGTAGTTCTTTCGGTCTATTTTTTCTAAGACGGGAACAATCTGCTCATACTCTCCCAGGCTTGCCACATGCACCCATATTTTGGGCAGCGTACTCTTTACTTTTTGATCTAAAATATCCCAGGTGCGTTCACGACCCAAAGCTCCCTGTTTGATCTTTTTATTAAATGCTCCCGCAATGGGCAGGCAAGATTTAACTACTGCAGATAATGTGTCGTAAAGGGATTTCAATAGAAATGGGTTTTTTCAAAAATACTATAATTTCAAGGCTATTATGAGCAACCGCCTTTATTCCTTATTTTTACAATTAAACGGGTCTTAACCCGTCTATTCATAAGAAAAATACATGCGTAAGATACAGATGGTAGACCTTCAGGGTCAGTACGAGGGAATAAAGGAACAGGTTAACTTGGGCCTGCAGAACGTGATTGAGTCGGCGGCTTTTATAAACGGTCCAGAAGTGCATGCCTTTCAAAAGGAACTTGAAGATTATCTAAACGTGAAACACGTCATTCCTTGTGCAAATGGTACTGATGCCTTGCAGATTGCCATGATGGGACTGGGTCTTAAACCAGGCGACGAGGTCATCACGGCCGATTTTACTTTTGCAGCTACCGTTGAAGTGATAGCTCTACTAGGATTGACTCCCGTGCTCGTGGATGTAAACCCCTATAATTTTAATATAGATGTAGAGGCAGTAAAAAATGCGATTACTCCCAAGACCAAAGCCATTGTTCCCGTGCATCTTTTCGGGCAGACCGCAAATATGGATGAGATCATGGCGCTTGCAAACGAGCACGATCTATTTGTGATTGAAGATAATGCGCAAGGTATCGGCTCAAATTACCTGCACAGCGATGGAACCAAATCAAAAACAGGAACCATAGGAGATGTGGGAACGACCTCGTTTTTCCCATCAAAAAATCTAGGTTGCTACGGCGACGGCGGCGCTATTTTTACCAATGACGATGACCTTGCACATACCATAAGAGGTATCGTAAACCACGGGATGTACGAGCGATACCACCATGATGTGGTAGGAGTGAACTCACGTTTAGACTCAATGCAAGCCACAGTATTAAGAGCAAAATTACCGCATCTCAATAATTACAACAACGCCCGTCGCGACGCTGCCAGAAAATATACCCGAGCTTTTATGCGCGAGGAAAATATCATCACTCCGCTGGTTTGCGATAACTGTGATTGTCACGTTTTCCATCAGTACACGTTGATTATCAAGAATACAGATCGAGACGGACTGGTCAAGCATCTACAAGAAAAAGGAATTCCCTGCGGCGTATATTACCCTATACCTCTGCATCTTCAAAAAGCCTATCGAGACGAGCGCTACAACGAGGACGATTTTAAAGTCACGAACCAGCTCGTCAAGGAATGTATTTCACTACCCATGCACACGGAGCTTGACGATGAGCAGATTGAATTTATTACTGATGCGGTCAAGGAATTTATGCATCGGTAGTACCTCGTATATTAAAATAAATGCTGATTAGGATTTGTCTTGTTGGTTGTTTCGCATTTTGCTTTTTCCAAAGCAAAGCATGTCTCAATGCAGATCAGCATAAAATTTTTCCCATCGGAGTCGTAGATGGAAAAATATTAGTCCTGAAAGCACATCTTCATCGTACTCATTCTGATCTTAAATCTGAAAATGAGTGGACGGTAAATCCCATGTGGATTATTACTTCCACGCTAAACATTTATGACAGGAATCAAAATTTGAAATCGGAGTCCTTTTTTAAAGAGAGTACGGTTCATAAAGAAGAATATGCTGTTGAGTTATCAATTATTTTTGATACTGCGTTAGAAAATATTGACTCACGGTTTCCTGAAATTGAATATTTCAAACCTACTTACATCTCTTTTTGCGATTTTCAGAAAAAATGCAATCGGCTTGAGTTCATCTCAAAAGAGGATAGTGATGATCAGACCTTTGTTTATGCTGGGCAGCAATTCAATTTGAATACCACATATTTTGATGAGTTGACTAAACCGATGACCAATTCTAGTTCTTTGAGTAATTACTACATCAGCTCTGTGCGTATTTTCAAATCACAGAAATTTGAGTTAGTTCTCGCGCACGTTGCCAACGGTCATGAGGTTTCCATGGGATTTATCGGTGGATCGAGCGATTCCGTTCATGTTGAGAACAAATATATCTCTGAGGAAAATCGACCAGATGTTTCATTTGAAAATCTTGGATTATCCATCTATCAAGAACCTCTTATGCATCATGGTTTTGGGTATGATTTTTTCTTTATAAGGGAGAATTAGATTTGAAAAAAGCCATATGTTTTCCCTATCAATCCGATTAATGAAAAAGAGCAAGCTTTTATTATGTTTCTGCGTATTTCTCGCTTTCGCGAAAGCGTTACCAGCACAATCATCCCGACCCGTTTGTAAATTTGTCAATGCAAAAGGCGGACTCAAACTGCGCTTAGATCCTAAAAAAGACAGTGAGGTCTTAAGAATATTACCTTACGGAACCCAAGTGTTACTCCAGCCTACCGATGTTGATTTTCCCGATCAGGTTTTAGATGATAACAAGGTAATTAACGGTAGATGGGTACGGGTAAAAACCCTTTTTGGTGGTTATGATTTGCCAAATGCAGAAATAGGATTTGTATTTGATTACTACTTGAGCGACCATCTTGATACGATACCGGATTCCAGCATACATAATTTTGTTGAAATCAATATCCATCAAGAGAATTCAAATGAGCAAATTGAAGGAGTTAGTCCCAGAGAAAATTTTCATCAGAATGGACTGGGCTGTGAGATACGATATGAATTTAATCCTGCTGCAAAGCAAGCCTTGAAGAATATTGTCCAGTTCAAGGTTGTTGATTTCAAAGAATATAAGAATGAGATTTTAGGGAATAATTATTCGCTCGACACAAGTTTTAAGCCTAGAAGATTTCCTATTCCTGATCAGATAAAGGCAGCCGAGGGTTACACACAATATTACCTACCTATAAATAACGGTCGCGATTCAACCCTTGTAAAGGATGATACGGGAGAATGGGGGTCTATCACAGAATATTTGGGATATATTAAGAATCTGGACAGTTATTTTGTCACTGGATTTGCTGAAGATCAAGAGATTGTTAGAATTGATCAAATTACGGGAGAGCGCTCTCCCTTTGCTCGCGGTAATTTTAGTATTTCGCCAAAGGGTACCTTTAAAATCAGCGTTTATAGTGAGATATTTGATGAGTTGACTGCTTTCAGTTTGGCTTATATGAGTATGCAAGGAGCAGGATACGAGATTCGCTTTTCCAGTTGGTTTCCTGTGGGAGAAGTAAATTGGATCAGCGAGCGAAAATTTCTAGTGCCCGTTGCACCCATGGATCAGCGTCGTGAAAGACTCAAGAATTTTGAACCCATTTATTTGCTGGGAGAAATCAAGATTTAAAATATTTTGGGATATCTCTACTGCCGTGGAGAATCGTGATTATTCTTATGTAGTCGGCAAATACGGAATAGAATATTAGATGTGATCCACTTTTAAATTGATGTATATTTTTACCAAGGTGCCTTTTCTCTCTTCCTAAAAATGGATTTTCTAAAATACGCTGAAAATCATCTTTGAATTGATTTCTGTAAGCCTCCATTTGTCGCTCGCCAAAATTCATAAAAGTATAAAATGCAATTTCCGATAAGTCTTCAGCGGCTTTACTACTAAGCTCCAGTTTCAAACTGTTTCTTTTTGAGACCCATGCTTGGTTTTTATTTCGTCAAAAATGTCATCAATAGTCTTGTCACTCGTAGGCGAGTCAATCCCTTTTTGAATTTCGGCCTTTAACCATGCTAGTTTTCTATCGTATTCCTCATTATGAGCCCGCAATGCTTCCCTTACAACCTCACTCGCATTCTTATAATGACCAGATGCGACGTGATCTTTAATGTATTTTTCCTGTTTTTCAGTAAATGAGATGTTCATGATAGGTTCTTTTATGTCCAAATATAGCAAAGATGGACATCTTTAAAGATATTGATTTTTCTTAATATTGAAGTTGGTAGAAAATAAAAGTCATATGAGTGTCCTAAAACATCAATTACTTTTCCTTTTGCTCGTTTCTATATCGTGCCTCTTACTGGCAAATTCTGTAATCATTTATAATACCGAGATCAGTGGTTTGTTTAGTTTGCATGTGAATATCCCATTTACTATTTCTATAGTTTCTGTTGGTCTGATATTCTTTATCTTCAATCAGTTTTATTTGAGGCTTTCAATTGCTTTCAATTTATTTTATTCTTTTCCGTCCATTGGCATTAGTTATTTCATCGCACAAGTGCTTTTTGATCTATTTCATGCCTGGGGACTTTCATATTCGGGTAATCCTTTAGGTTATTATTTCCAATATTTATGGGGAGTAATACCATTGATGACAATTTTCTTAATATTCATTTCTAAATTAATTGGAGAACGCAGGTCTGACTTAAATTGAATAATATTTCCTTTTACCTATCTTCATACCTTAAAATAAAATGATGAAATCCAATCTTATAATTATCTTCTTATTGTTTTCAATTGGTGTCTTTTCCCAAACTAAAATCATTCACGCAGGCCATCTTTTGGACGCTGAAAATGGAGTATGGCTGGAAGAAATGACCATTACCGTAGAAGATGGTCTTATTGCCAAAGTGGAAAATGGTTTTAAAAAACCACCACTTGGCGCAGGAGTCTACGACCTGAAAAACCACTGGGTCATGCCTGGTTTTACAGACATGCATGTGCATATGGAAACAGAGTATAATCCGCATGCATATGTACAGAAATACGTAGATGATCCTGCCGATGTTGCTTACGACTCCGTAAAGTACGCCGAAATAACTTTGATGTCTGGCTTTACCACGGTAAGGGATTTGGGTGGAAGTGGGATTAATATTTCACTGCGCGATGCGATTAATAAAGGTAAAGTACCAGGGCCTAGGATTTTTACGGCGGGCAAATCCATCGCCACTACTGGGGGTCATGCAGATCCGACTAATGGAAGCAACCAAAAGCTCATGGGAGATCCAGGACCTAGACAAGGTGTCGCCAACAGTCCCGATGAGGCGCGCGCAGCGGTAAGACACCGCTATAAAAATGGAGCCGATTGCATAAAAATTACCGCAACGGGCGGTGTCCTGAGCGTTGCAAAAAACGGAAGTAATCCTCAGTTTACCGTGGAAGAGATCAAAGCAATCACAGAAACTGCCGCTGATTATGGTTTTCACGTTGCCGCCCACGCCCACGGCGACGAGGGTATGAGAAGAGCAGTGGAGGGTGGTGTAAAAACCATTGAGCACGGAACTTACATGAGTGAAGCAACCATGGATTTGATGAAAAAAATGAATTGTTATCTCGTTCCAACGATTACTGCTGGAAAAGAGGTTGCCCTAAAAGCAGAGCAAGAGGGTTTTTATCCTGAGATCGTTGTGCCAAAAGCTAAAGCCGTAGGACCACAAATACAAGGCACATTTGCCAGAGCTTACAAAAGAGGTGTGCCTATTGTTTTTGGAACAGATGCGGGAGTATTTGCCCACGGCAAAAATGCCAAGGAATTTGGATATATGGTAGAAGCCGGAATGCCAGCTATGGAAGCATTACAAAGCGCGACAATCACTCCGGCTCAAATTCTACAGTTGGAAAATAAAATGGGTCAAGTCAAAAAGGGATTCTATGCGGATATCATCGCAGTTTCTGAAAATCCAGAAAAAGATGTAGCTATATTAGAATCTGTTGATTTCGTTATGAAGGACGGAAAAGTTTATAAAAAATAATTAGATGAAATATTGTATTGCAATCGCAGGTATCTTTTTAATAGGTTTAGTATTTACTGCCCAGAATAAAAAATGGCAAGATAAGTATAGTCAAGAGTGGAGGAAGAACGAGAATGGGACTTCCCTTTGCGTAACAAATAACAATATTTTACTCATAACTTACGTATTGGATTATAACCCAGTGAATCTATCCCCATCAATTGAAAATGGTTCTTATATCGTTATACCGGGAGAGACCAAAGATTTTAAAGTCATTGATTTTACAACAATCAAGAAAGGAAAAGGTTGGAAGTTCAAAAATGGGGGGACCTTAGTTTACTTAGGTGACCTGACAGATACAGAATATAATGAAGACTTCATCTATGATTTACCTTTTGAAAAAGGTGATGCCTTTAAAGTAGGTCAAGGATATAATGGTAAATTTTCCCATCAAGGCAAAATGCAACTTGATTTTACAGTTCCGGTAAATACCAAAATTTATGCATGCCGAGGAGGAACCGTAGTTGCTGTATAAAAAAAGAACTCAAAAGGCTGTGGAGAGGAGCATTGTAAAAAGTTCAATAATTACATTAAAATACTTCACGACGACGGTACGATCATGGAATACTTGCATCTAAGGAAAAATGGGTCCAGAGTTAAGGTGGGGCAGCAGGTAGAGAAAGGACAACATATAGGTTTTAGCGGTAATGTGGGGTGGTCCTCTGGTCCCCATTTACACATTTCATTATACCTCACAGGTCGAGATAACGAGTATGATTATTTACCTACTAAGTTTAAAGTAGATGAGAATAAGGTGGTTGATGAACTGAAGGAGGGAGTTGTTTATACTAAAAATTACTGATCCTTTCCACTCAATAATTTTAGTTTTTCTTATACTTCGCCTTATAAATGATGGCAGCGCTGGTGTAACCACCTTCTGTACCATCTACAAAGTGAATGTGGTTATTCCCTCGATCTTGAACGTAACAACTCATCACAGATGCATACGTAGCGTGCATTCCGTATTTGATCTTTCCTTCTTTTTCTAATAAATCTAAGTAGTTGCCTAGCATTTCTATCTGGGTGGAGCTTCCCTCCATAACGGTATTTAGCGAACCGTCCATCATGAGCGTGTCTGAAAGTTGACTTACTTTGTTAAGGTAATTTTGTCCCTCTTTGAAAAGCTTGAAATATAGGGTTCCAAAATAGGTGATCACAAAATGCTTGATTAGGTAAGACAACTTGTTCTCACCTATCCGAGCCATCATTTCCTCTCTTATTTTTTGTATCGTTGCCTTCAACTTCAATCGCGCAACGGTTATGGGCTGGCGTTCCTGTAATGTTCCAAAGGTCAAGTCGATCATGTCTAGAATATCGCCATATACAGTTGGATGCAAGCTTTCATCCTTACAACTTACAATAAGACAAACCACCTTATGCCTATCGTCCCGAGGTGAAATCTGATCCCATCTACATTCCATTCCGTTTAGATCTAAGGACTCATCGCTGGTGTTTTCTATTTCGCTTTCGCGAAAGCGAGCCTTTATTTGATCTTCAGCATAGAGCAGTCCATTTCCCAGAACCAATGGAATCGTAAGGTATTTATTGAGCCGGACTTTGGCGACATTGATCTCGTAATCGTTATCATAAATGTCGCCCACATTCATTTTGCCCGTACGCAAAGTAAGCTGGAGGTTTTTAAAAACTCGTGCCGAATATTTTTGAAGAGCGTCGTTAACCGTTTTTGAGTATTTGCCGGGAACAATAAAAGTAGCTCCGTCACCACCAAAAAAATAAGGAATCTGACAGTTTTGAATATTAGTACCTAGTGCATTCATGACGGCTACCACACAACCAGTGGCCGCAAGATTTACATTTTGATGTTTGCCACTATTTACGGCATTGGTACTATCTACGACATCAGCGATAAAAACAACCCAATCCTCGGGCGCGGCGCTAAAAAGTCTTGATTCTCTAATTAGACTCTGTACCGGTAAGTAGTTGACCTTGAGTTCTGAATAAAAACTAGAGTTATCTTGCATGTTGGATTGAGCCCTATAGTAAAAATAAAAATCTTTAGGTTTGCACCCTGATTTTAACACAAGATTAAAAGTGCTTCAGACAGATAGTAGCTTTAGAAATCTCTTGTCACTTTTAGAGTACTTTGATTACTCCCATTTCAATTGCATTCTCTTGATGCGATCAGAGAGCTTTTCACTACTTAACTTTTCGCGTAAACGATCTGTAATTATGGGAAAGGAGAATGGAGTAGGTTTCTCGCAATTACACCATACGATTTCTTGACCCTGAATACGCACGAGGGCATCGCGTAAGCGGTATTCTTCTATGGCCTGTTCAAAAGTCTCTGTATACGCCTGGCGAAACAGTAAATTATTTGGCTCGTTGTCGCGAAA
Organism: Nonlabens sp.; assembly: GCA_049671565.1. Taxonomy (GTDB): domain Bacteria; phylum Bacteroidota; class Bacteroidia; order Flavobacteriales; family Flavobacteriaceae; genus Nonlabens. The sequence continues at coordinate 88,536 of JBATVD010000046.1, read as the reverse complement.
AACCTCAAATAATAATTGACTGCTATTCTGTAGATGTTTGGTCTTGATAAGCTTATTAGGATAGCCGGTAAATACTAGTCCAGAGATGACTGCAATATCGCGAAATTTTCTGCGAGCCATTTCAGTTGCATTCATACTCGCCGTTAGGTCATCGCTCAACATGTCTGGTGTGAGTAGATCGTTATCAAGAACTTCCTGCATGTCAAAATACTGATCGCTCAAGATCTCAAAACCGTAATCATTGAAGGCGAGAGAAAAAGTGATAGGCTTCAATAAGCTAATGCGGTAAGCGATAATTCCTGCCATGGCCTCATGCACAAAACGCCCCTCAAAAGGATAAAAGACCGCGTGATACCCTTCACGGGTTTTGAAAGTCTCGATTAAAAACTGATTTTTTTTGGGCACGATGCTTTCGCGTTTTTGTCTCTGTATAATTTCTTTGAGCGCTTGAGCCTCTGGAGTGCGTTTTTGACCCGTTTGAAAATTTGCCATTTCTTCACGCAACAATTCTCCAAGTTGCGCGCTCAAGGGAAGTTTACTTCCTTGCCAGTTACTTACTTTGGCCTTTTTCTTTTTGGCCATTTTTACCTGTGCCACCATGCCTTTTAATCTCACAAATTCCAAGGTACGACCACCCAAAACAAACACGTCCCCACGTTCCAGCTTACTGATGAAATATTCTTCCACATTGCCTACATAACCGCCGGTTACAAATTTGACTGAAACCGTGGTTCCCGTGACTATAGTTCCCATTTGCAATCTATGACGCATGGCGGTAGCACGGTCATCGATGATATACTTTCCAGTCTCATCAATATTGACTTTTTTGTATTCATCATAGGTTTGTAGTGAGGAGCTACCGTAAACGATAAATTTGAGACACCATTCCCACTCATCTTCCGTAATCCCGGCGTAGCAAAAGGTTTGTTTGATCTGCGGAAAGATTTCGTTTGGATAAAAACCTCCAGCAACGGCGAGCGAGCAGAGATACTGGATCAACACATCATAGCATAAAATATAAGGCAGACGATCCTCCACGGCTTGCGTAGTTACAGCCTTTTGTAAAGCGCTGGCTTCTATTAATTCCAGTGCATGTGTAGGCAGGAAATGTATAACGCTAGTTTCTCCAGGACGGTGGCCTGATCTTCCCGCGCGTTGCAAAAATCTTGCAACTCCCTTAGGTCCTCCTACTTGAATAATAGTTTCCACGGGTGCAAAATCCACTCCCAAATCCAGTGATGAGGTGCACACACAAGCCTTGAGACTCTCATTTCTGATAGCGTTTTCTACCCAAATGCGTGTTTCCTTATTAATGGATCCATGATGCATGGCGACTTCTCCCGCAAACTCGGGATGCTGGTGCATAAGCGACTGAAACCACAGCTCACATTGTGCTCGAGTATTTGTAAAGATTAAGGTAGACCGACTTGAATTAATGATCTTGACTACATCTTCCATCAAGTGAAGTCCCAAATGCCCGCGCCAGGGAAACTTTTCCATACTTTCAGGAATGATGGATTTTACCTGTATATCCTTTTTAATATTTGCTTTGATGAGTACGCTTTCGCGAAAGCGAGATTCATCAACTCCCAGCAGTACCTGCCTTGCTTGATCCAGATTGCCGATGGTCGCACTAATACCCCAAACTCGCAGATCTGTACAAAGTCCCAGAAGCCGAGAAATTCCAAGTTCCATCTGGACACCACGCTTTGTTCCCAAGAGTTCATGCCACTCGTCAATAACGATGGCGCTGCAACCCTTAAAGATGCGCTCATGCTGTTTGCTGCCTATGAGTAGATGTAAGCTTTCAGGTGTTGTGATGAGCAGATCGGGCATACTTTTCAATTGAGCTGCACGCTCTCTATTGGGAGTGTCGCCAGAACGTATCCCAATGGAAAATGGCAATCCGATACCGTCTACAAAACGCTGTGAGGCCTGCATAATCTCTTGCGAAAGCGACCGTAATGGAGTAATCCAGATAGCCTTGAGCCCTTTTTTTGGCTTCTTCTGATAGTCTGGATTTTGCTTGATGTAGTTGAGGACAATAGCAATCCACAGAGCGTAGGTTTTTCCACTACCCGTGGGGGCATTGAGCAAACCATGTTTGCCAGCGAGAAATGCATCCCAAGTCTGTTTCTGAAATGGAAAGGCGTGCCAGCCGTTCATCTCAAAAAAATCATCTGCGATCTGGTGGAATTCTTTTTTATTCACTGAAAGATAAATCTAAACTTCAATTAATAATTTGAATGACAAATGAGAATTTCGTTTTTCAGCTAGCATCTAATTAAGGCATCTTCTCAAATACCATACAATGCTGCCATGGTAAATTATCAATATTCTCCTTAAGCTGGAAACCGTTAGATTCAAATTCTTTGACCGCCTGCGCTTCGCTCATCTTATGAATGGTTTTAATAGGGATATTGGGGTCTTCCAGTCGGTATTCAATCAGGTAGATTTCACCGTTTTCTTTTAAGGCTTTCTTCATGGACGCGATCATTTCCACAGGATAATTGAACTCATGATAAACATCCACCATCAGAATTTTGTCAACCGAATTTGCTGGGAGATTTGTGCTTTGCTCATCTCCTTTGATCAATTGAATGCTTTCTATTTTTTTAGTTTCTTTTTTAACTCTCATGGCGTCCAGCATTTCGGATTGGATGTCCACAGCATAAATGGTTCCCTCATCTAATTGCTGAACCATTTTGAAAACATGGTAGCCAGAGCCAGCACCTATATCAGCAATATTATCAGTTGGCTGAATATTCATGTTTTTGAGGAGTTTGGATACATTTTCTTCTTTCTCGCGCTCTGGTCGTTCCAGCCATTCCATACCTTGAAATCCCATAACGTGAGCAATTTCCCTACCCATGTACCACTTGCCGATGCCGTTATAACTACCGTCTTTAAAAACATAATTGCTTTCAGTTTGCTTTTTCTCAACCGCCTTTTCTACTCCCTTAGGCGTTTGTCCTTTGCAGCTGGATAAAAGGATGAGAGCAAGTAAAAGGAGGATGTTATTGTATTTCATATGATGCTTTTAAGTGTAATGTAGATTTTAAATTCCAAATTCCAAATTCCAAATTCCAAATTCCAAGAACCAAGAACCAAGAACCAAGATTCAAGAGCCAAAATCCAAAGTTTCATAATTCAAACCCGATGTTTCAAAGTCTAACGTGAAAAATTGTTCCTACATTAAGATTTCAACTAAGACTTCAATAATGCTAAAGCGTAAAATTTAAATTTTCCTAATTCCTAATTCATTTCGGGATCATCGCCTTGAGATCGTCCAGTGTATTTGCTTCCTCAATAGGTTTGTCAGTCCGCCATCTCACAATACGTGGAAATCTTGTCGCTACACCTGACTTATGTCGCTTGCTTGGTGCAATTCCTTCAAAGGCTATTTCAAAGACGTGGTGCGGCGTTACAGATCTTACTGGTCCAAAACGTTCTAAGGTATTCCTTTTGATCCATGCATCTACTTTTCTAAATTCTGCATCTGTTAGGCCAGAGTATGCTTTTGCAAACGTAACCAGCTCGCCATCTTGCCATAATCCAAACGTGTAGTCAGTATATAAGTTGGCCCGGCGTCCATGACCACGCATTGCGTAGGTTAGAACCGCATCAACCGAGTAGGGGTCGATCTTCCATTTCCACCAGTCGCCTTTTTTACGTCCTACGAGGTAAGGGCTGTTTTTTCTTTTGATCATTAGGCCTTCAGAACGTTTTTGCGTGCTCAATTCACGTTCAGCCGCAGCTTCTTCCCAGCTGTTAAATGTCATGGTTTCGGAGAGTTGCAGTGCCTCAGCTCCATTTGGTAAGCTCGTGGTTGAATTTGAACCTGAACTAGATTTATCTTTAGCGACCGCGGGAGTGTTTTCTTCCAGCTTTGTAGAAACATCAGAAACGAGTTGATCCAGTAGTTTTCTACGCTCGAAGAATGGTTTTTCCCTAATATCCTCTCCCTGCCATTCCAATAAATCGTAAGCCACGATGACCACAGGAACGTCTGCCAGTAGTTTCTTGCCTACGGTTTTGCGACCAATTCTAGTTTGCAGATCATTAAAATTCATAATCTTTCCGTCTTTGTATGGCAATATCTCTCCGTCGATTACCGTACCGTCTGGAACAACCTCGATCAGTTTTTGAAATTCGGGATACTTGTCGGTAACCAGTTCCTCTCCTCTTGACCAAACAAACAATTCACCTCCTCTAAAAATCGATTGGGAACGTATTCCGTCCCACTTGTGTTCCATGCTCCACTCTGTCACGTCGCCTAGATCGCTTATTTCATTTTCAATGGCATAGGCTAGATAAAATGGATAGGGTTTACCTCGCATCGCGACTTCATTATCCTGGTAAACCAATTCTTGGAACGTGGTGTTTTCTCCCGTCCAGCTTCCCATTAATTTGTGGGCGAGAATATCTTTGTCAATTCCTGTGGACGCCGCAAGCGCGCGCGTCATGAGTTTTTGGGAAACACCTATTCTGAAGCTTCCCGTCAAGATTTTATTGAAGACAAAACGCTCGTAGTAATTCAGCTTTAACCAGTTCTCCTGAAGATAACCGCGTTTATCTTCTTCGGTCATTTTGCGCAGGTCGATGATCTCGTGGATAACCTGATGAAGTGATTTGTCTAAAGATTCGTTAGTTGTGGGAAGTATTAATGCAATGGTTTCGGCAAGATCTCCCACGATGTGATAGGACTCTTCAAACAACCACATGGGAATCCCGCTTATATCCGTTGCCCATTCACGCATCAGGGTTGTGTTGACTGGTCTTTTTGGGCGGCGGTGTGAGAGAATGGCTATAGTCCACAGTTTATCCTGATCGGGTGCGTTGTTGAAATATTCTGTAAGCGCAGCGACCTTAAGATTCGTTTTGTTGGTACCGTCTATGATTCGTATGAGTTCAGCAAATTCTTTCATGATGCTGATTTTGAATTAGTGACGACTTTCACATCATCATCTTCTGTATCGGCATCTTCTTTCTTGTCTAGAGATTCACCTTCATATTGCGTGCGCTCACTGATAGCGTTGAGGCCTTTTTCTTCTCTGAGATAGCGGGCAAAAATCTCTTGATATCCGTGTGTGGTAATCACGTTCTCACAGCCAGTAGCTTCAATACTGCTCAAAAGTCCATCCCAGTCGCAATGATCTGAAAGCACAAACCCTTTATCAATGGCTCTCCTGCGACGTGCTCCACGGAAAGTCATCCATCCACTTGCACTTGCTGTGGCATAAGGCACAAATTTCCTCATCCATGCCGATCCATGGGCACTGGGCGGTGCGACTACAATGTTGCCTATCAGATCTTTTTTAGGGGTTTCTCTTGTCACTAAATGCGTTTCAGGAAAGTCGATGAGTTGCCTCAGGACTTCAGTCATTTTATAGACTGCGCCATGGCAATAGATCTTCATTTGCGAGGTATCTAAATGTTTGATCAATCGTTGCGCTTTACCTAAAGAATATGCAAAAAGAATGGAGGTCTTTCCCTCGGCATGGTTTTGCGCACACCAGGTGTTTACATCGTGCATCACATCCTTTTGCTCGCGCCACTTGAACGCAGGCAAGCCAAAAGTACATTCCGTGATAAATGTATCGCACTCGACTGGTTCGTAAGGTTTTGAGATCCCATCATCTTCGGTTTTATAATCGCCTGTAAATACCCAAACCTCTCCTTTATGTTCCACGCGTATCTGTGAGGAACCTGAAATGTGTCCCGCGGGATGGAATGAGAAATTGACATTGTTAATGGTCAAGCTTTCGCCGTGAGCGACACCCTGAACATTGATTTCTCCCAGCCTGTGGGAAATAATGGGAACGTTATCGTAATGCGTGATGTATTTTTTATGTCCCCAGTAGCTGTGGTCGGCATGACCGTGGGTTACCAGAGCTTTTTCAACGGGTTTCCATGGGTCCAGGTAAATTTTAGCCGGTGGACAATAGATTCCTTTATTGGTAAATTTGAGTAAGGGTTGCGCCATAACCTTAAATTTATGGCAAGTAGGAATGCTTAAAAAGTAATTAAGAGAAGTTTAAAGGCTATCGCGCATGATGGAGTCTCTGCGCTCGCGCTCTGCATCAATGCGCTCTTCATTGCTCAGAATTTCCAGTAATTCCTGCCTGGATTGTTCGTTTTCATTTACCTCTATGTTGATCGTTCTTTTTAATTCATCCCAAGCAACAATCATCTCATTGTATTTAGTGGTATGTTGTTCTGGGGTCTTGACGGTATAACCTAAAAAGGAAGAGAGGACACCAGCTTTAGTTTGTAAAACCAAGGCTCTGGAAACAATAGAGGGTTTTGTGAATGCACTATCAGCTTCGTTTACCAGATCTGCAGAAGCTTGCAAAAGGCTTTTTGAACTTGCCTTGCTGTGATCATAATTTTCCATGGAGGTCACGAAGTTTTGATACTCGTTCCATTCCAGTGATTTTTTGAGAGCCTTTCCATTCAAAGTAACTTGGCTCGTCATGAGCTCCAGATCAGAAATACGATAATCATCTTGATCTATTACAACCTTTTTATTTTCCTCGTTGCATGAGGATAAAAGGATCAAAAGTAGGAGTAGGCTTCTCATTTTTAATAGTAAGTCACAAATATGCTCAATATCCAAACAATAAAAAAGCGCCAGTATTGTATAGCGCTTTTCTAAGATTCTTTTATTTCTTTAGTTCTCCAACTCTTCATTGTATTCTTCCATGGCATCACGATAGCGTTCAGATTGGGTCTGATTAGAATTTGAATTGATTTCTTCCATAAATTCTTCCATGGCGTCTTCACGATTGTCTTGGAACGATTTACGAGCTTTTATAATTTCTTTTTCTAAGTCATCAAAGGCTTCTTTTATATCTTCAATGTTCTCTTTACGATCAGATTCACTAGAAGCTTGGCCAGTATTTACGGTTTCATATTCTGTAAGTTCCTTTTCCACGTCTTTAATCGCACTATTGACATTTTTTCTCCTTAAGTAGTAGGGAATGGTGTTTTTAAATTCATTGAAGGCTTCCCTAAGCGTGATCTCATTTTCCATCTCATCTTCAGAGCTGGATTTAAGGAAAATAAAAAGGTAATTTCTCAAATCAGAATAATCGCGGTAGTTTTTTATTTCGCTAATCGTATCTGCGTCAACTACAACATTATTGAAAATATCGTTTGCCATTTGATCGGCCTCATCGCGGGTGTATTTTTTAGAATTTTTCCAATTTTTTCTTTCATTGTCGTAGTCCATCTCACCATTTGAGGCAGCTCTTTCCTGCGAGTCCATCTGGCTATTTTCCATTTCAGTTTCTGCAATGGTTTCGTCACTTTTATTGTGGTCTTTATCTAAACAGCCTACTAATAAAATTATAGCAAAGGCTGATGTCAGCATTCGTTTGATCATAGTTATTTTTTTGTATGTACAAATATCACTTGTATTTATTGAGATCGCTCTTTATGTAATGATAAATTAACATACAAACCTCGCGGGTTATCTTAAATAATTCACATGTTCTAGGCTGGAATCGTAAAATAGTTAAAATAGTAATGTTTGTGGCGATCTCGCTTTCGCGAAAGCGTGTCCATACTAGAGAACTCAAGGCAATTTTTAAGAACTTGTGCTTACTTCAATATGTATCTTTGAAAAAAAACGTAAATGCGTATTTTAGTAATTGGTGCTTGTGGACAGATAGGAACAGAATTAACGATGATGTTAAGAGCTAGGCACGGAAACGATAATATTATCGCGGCAGACATAAGGGAAGGCAACGCAGATCTTATGAATTCTGGACCTTTTGAAATTTTAGATGCCATGAACATGAGTCAGGTAGAAGATGTATGCCTGCATTATGAAGTGGAAGAGGTGTATCTGATGGCGGCTATGTTGAGTGCCACGGGAGAAAAGTTTCCAGAAAAGGCCTGGGATCTCAATATGGGATCACTTTTTAATGTGCTGAATCTTGCTAAGGAAAAGAAGATTTCAAAAATTTTCTGGCCGTCCAGTATCGCAGTTTTTGGATCTACCACGCCCCAAGATGAAACTCCCCAGCATGCCGTTATGGAACCTTCTACGGTTTACGGCATTAGCAAGCAGACCGGAGAGCGGTGGTGTGAATATTACTTCAATAAATTTGGAGTAGATGTGAGGTCCATAAGATACCCAGGGCTCATTTCTTGGAAAACGTTGCCTGGTGGAGGAACCACTGATTATGCGATCGATATTTTCCACAAAGCACTGGAAAATGGAAATTATGAGTGTTTCCTAAATGCTGAAACCACTTTACCCATGATGTATATGGAAGATGCCATAAGAGCAACGATAGAGGTCATGACCGCACCAGCAGATGATTTGAAAATAAGATCTTCATATAACATAAGCGGAATGAGCTTTAATCCTTCACAAATTGCCGGTGAGATTAAGAAGCTCATACCCGAATTCAAGATAGATTATGAACCCGATTTTAGACAAGCCATTGCAGATAGCTGGCCTAAATCCATAGATGATTCTACCGCACGCAGAGACTGGGGGTGGAACCATAAGTACGATCTCAAAAAAACAGTAAGTGATATGATAGCAAATCTTAGCTAAGTAGGTCAAAATCGCTTATACAAATATTATATTTGCCTCAAATTATTACCGACTATGTCATACTCCAAATTATTTGAATCAGGAGCCAGTACCAGAAATAAAAGTCATTTTGCTACACTTGTAATGCTCGCACAGTCCAGTGGCAACATTCATCCAGATCAAGAAAAAGCCTTACTGCGTTTTAAATCTATCCTTGATATTTCTGATTCAAGTTATGAAGCCATTCTCAAAAATCCTAAAGTCTATCCAGTAACTCCTCCTAATGACAGCGAGCAACGCATAGAATGGTTGCACGATCTATTTAAGATTGTCTTTGCTGATCATGAACTTCATGATGAGGAATATAAGTTGTTGCGCAAATATGCTACGGCCATAGGTTATGATAATGAAACGGCAGAATATCTAGTTAAACGATCTATTGAAATTTTTAGTGGCGCGTTAGCTTTGGAAGACTATAGATATTTGCTGAATAAAAATAGATAACTGAAACATTTATATATGAATAGACCGAGATTGATTTCTCGGTCTATTTTTTTTGCCAAAGTTTATTTCGCAGCCTGAGCAATAAACTCTTCTACCTTTTCCACCATTTTCTTATTACCGCAGAAAAATGGAGCCCTTTCATGTAACTCAGTAGGCTTCAAGTTCATTATACGTTCATGCCCGTTACTTGCTGCGCCTCCTGCCTGCTCGGCTATAAATGCCATGGGATTACATTCATAAAGTAGCCTGAGCTTTCCATTATTTGCCTTGGAGCTTTTAGGATACATATAAATTCCTCCTTTGATAATGTTTCTATGGATGTCACTTACTAGACTTCCTATATAACGACTGGTATACGGGCGATCATCTTCTTCCTTTTGACAATATTTGATGTAATCTTTCACCCCTTGTGGGAAATGGGAATAATTCCCTTCGTTCACACTATAGATCATTCCGTTATCAGGAAAAGTCATGTTAGGGTGAGAGAGGTAATAAGTACCGAGAGCTGGGTTAAGAGTAAAACCATTCACGCCATGTCCCGTAGTGTAAACCAGCATGGTTGAGGTTCCATAAATAATGTAACCAGCTGCAACCTGCATGTTGCCGGGCTGCAAGAAATCTTCTATTTGAACAGGGGTTCCTACTGGAGTTACTCGTCTGTAAATGGAAAAAATAGTTCCTACAGAAACATTGACATCTATATTTGAGCTACCATCTAGTGGATCCATTAGAACCACATATTTATTTTTATTATCCTGTCTTTGTCCTTCAATTTTGATAAAATCATCATTTTCTTCACTTGCAATTCCGCAGACGATCTCACGATTGGTCATCGTTTGGATAAAGGTTTCATTTGCAAATACATCCAGTTTTTGCTGATCCTCTCCTTGGGTATTGACCTCTCCGGCACTACCTGTAATATCTACGAGGCCAGCTTTGTTCACCTCATGGTTGACCATTTTTGCTGCAAGTCGTATTGAATTGATCAAACGGGAAAGTTCCCCACTACTATACTGGAATTCAGATTGGTTTTCAATGATAAATTCTCCTAAAGTTTGGTTTTTGGTAGCCATTATTACATTTTGTAGGACAAAGATGCTATTAATTTCTCACTTTCTACATCGTTGTAAAATATTTGCACAAGATGCGGTGCAAATATTCCCTGAGTCTTTGTAGGGTTGTGTAATACTCAGTTTAACCATCAGTTTTTTGATAAAACCTCAATTTTGCAATAAAAAGTATGGCTCAAGAAAACTGTTACAATAATTGTATTAATTCTTTGAATAAACCAGTAGTAGCGATATTTGATGCTCATTAAAACAATAACTGATGAATTATACCGTGCGCAGCGCTCAGAAAGCTGATATGCCTAGAGTTTTAGAACTTATTAAAGAGCTAGCCATATTTGAAAATGAACCAGATGCCGTGCTCATCACAGTGGAAGACCTCATTAATGGTGCCTTTGGAAGGGAGAAATTGTTCAAATGTTTTGTTTGTGAAAAAGATGATCACATACAAGCCATGGCCATTTGCTATCCCAGATTTTCTACTTGGAAAGGCAAAACCATTCATTTAGAAGATTTAATCGTGACTCAAAAATATAGAGGTCAGGGTTTAGGAAAGGCGTTGTATAGTGCTGTTATGAAATATGCATTTGAACTAAAAGTAGGTCGCGTGGAGTGGGTGGTGCTAGACTGGAATACAAGTGCTATTAATTTTTACGAAAGTACCGGTGCCGTGGTAGACCGCCAGTGGAATATTGCCCAGATGGATCAAGAGTCTTTGGCTAATTATATAGATAACTTATGAATATTTTCAAGTTTGGAGGAGCGTCAGTAAAGGATGCTAGTGGAGTGGATAATGTATGTCGTATCATCAAAGAGCAAGACACCTCACGGTTGGGAATCGTTGTGAGTGCAATGGGTAAAACGACTAATGCGCTAGAAGAAATAATTGCTCTTTACAGACAGGATGACCCAATATACTTAGATAAAGTCGATCAATTGATTCATGAGCATCTAGAAATAATCACTGGTCTTGAAAACTTGGCTAAAGAAGAAGGTGTGGGTTGCTTGTCTCGCTTTCGCGAAAGCGGAATAACTAAAACGATAACCAGCCTCATGCATTCCCTCAAAGGTGAACTGCAACGCAATCAAAGCCCCAATTATAGTTTTCTCTATGATCAAGTCGTAAGTTATGGAGAATTGTTGAGCACAAAAATAGTGGCCGCCTACCTCAATGCGCATGAGCTTAATGTGGTCTGGATGGATGCGCGACAGCTTATAAAAACCGACCAGAAGTATCGAGATGCCGGCGTGGATTGGGTCAAGAGCGCACAGCAAATTCAGGATAAATGTAAAGGTGCATTTTTCTTGACTCAAGGTTTTATTGGGTCTGATACTAATGGACTTACCACTACGCTAGGGCGGGAGGGGAGTGATTACACAGCAGGAATTTTAGCTTACTGTCTTGACGCAGAGGCAGTGACCATTTGGAAGGATGTTCCTGGAGTTCTCAATGCAGATCCACGAGAGTTTAAGGACACGATTTTAATTGAGAGCATGCCCTATAATGAAGCTATAGAACTTGCATTTTATGGAGCTTCTGTAATTCACCCTAAAACTTTGCAGCCTCTGCAGGGCAAGAAAATCGCTCTGAAGGTACGTTCCTTTGTGAATCATAATTTAACGGGAACAGTAATTAGGCAGCAAGATGATATTATACCACTTATGCCTTGCTATATCGTGCGTAAGAATATGACATATCTACGTATTTCGGCACGTGATTTTAGCTTTATTGGAGAGGCCAATATTTCTGACATCTTTCATGAGCTGAATGAGAAAAAAGTGCAGGTGGGCTTGCTTCAGAATAGTGCAATTAGTTTCTCTATTTGCATTGAGGATAAATACGGGAAATTAGAAGAGTTGATGAATGCCCTCACAGCTCGATATAAAGTCAGTGCCATTGAAAATGTGTCGCTATATACCGTGCGACATTATGACGATAGCAGTGTTCAACGATTAGCCAGTGACCGCCAGGTTATTTTGAAGCAATTCACCCAAGAAACCCTGCAGCTTATTGTAAAAAATGACGACCATTGATTTCTCTTATATTTGTGGAACAAAAGCTTTTGTGACACATGGGATTAGTTAATGCAAAGGAGATAGCAAAAGCTATAAAAATTGACAAATATGGTTTTCTGGGGACTTTGGGCGGCTGGTCGCTTATGAAAGTTCTACGTATCTCCACGCTTAACCGTTTGTATAATAGGCACAAAGATAAAAGTGATCTAGAATTTCTAAATGCATTGCTTGACGATCTTCAAATTGAATTTGAAATCCCAGATGAAGACCTCAAACGTATACCTAAAACGGGTGGCTTTATTACGATTTCAAATCACCCGCTAGGTGGAGTAGATGGCATTCTCTTGTTAAAATTGTTACTGGACCGTAGGCCAGATTATAAAATTATAGCTAATTTTTTACTGCACCGCATTGAGCCACTCAAGCCTTATGTGATGCCAGTAAACCCTTTTGAAGACCACAAGGATGCAAAATCTTCTACAGCGGGATTCATCCAGGCGATACGGCATTTGAAAAACGACTTGCCTTTGGGGATTTTTCCAGCGGGAGAAGTCTCTACCTACCGCGATGGAAAACTTATCATCGATAAAGATTGGGAAGAAAGTGCCATGAAGCTAATTCAACGCGCAAAGGTGCCAGTGATCCCGATTTATTTTCATGCTAAGAACAGTAAGATGTTCTACAGGCTCGCAAAATTATCTGATACTCTGCGCACGGCAAAACTGCCATCAGAACTTTTATCGCAGAAGAGACGTGTTATTAAGGTGAGAGTTGGAAATCCCATATCTGTAAAAGCTCAGGATGAGTACAATGACCTTAAAGACTTTACAGATTTTCTCCGTAGAAAAACCTATTTGCTCTCCAAACCATATGACAAGGAGTCTACACGCATAACCGATTTACCTAAACAAATTAAAATACCCAAGCAGCCACAGAGAATTGCCAAAACTGGCGACTCACTTTCTATGGAGCAAGAAGTGGCTCGCTTGCGCGAAAACGACAAGAGATTATTAATATCTAAAAATTATGAGGTATTCCTTTCCAAAAAAGACTTGATACCCAATATTCTTGGAGAAATAGGTCGGTTAAGGGAAATTACATTTAGAGCCATAGGTGAAGGAACCAATAATGCAACAGATCTTGATCATTATGATGAATACTACCATCATATGTTTCTTTGGGATAAAGATGCAAAACGTATTGCTGGTGCCTACCGTATGGGAATGGGAGTTGAGATTTATGAAAAATACGGTATCGATGGGTTTTACCTTAATGAACTGTTTCGATTTGAACCTGAACTTTATAAAATGATGAATGAGTCCATTGAAATGGGACGAGCATTTATCACCAAAGAATATCAGTTGAAACCTATGCCTCTTTTTCTCTTGTGGAAAGGTATAGTTCATTGTACTTTGAGATTTCCCAGTCATAAATTTTTGATAGGAGGGGTAAGCATCAGTAATAAGTTTTCAAACTTTTCTAAGTCCCTCATGATTGAGTTCATGAAAAGTAATTACTACGATCCCTACATAGCTCAATATATTAAGGCAAAAAAAGAGTTTAAGGTAAAGCTTGAAGATGCTGACAAGGACTTCATATTTGATGAAAGTAAGGCAGATCTCAATAAATTCGATCGCCTCATTGATGAATTAGAACCAAACGAACTTCGATTGCCGGTTTTGATTAAAAAATATGTGAAGCAAAATGCAAAGGTTGTTGCATTTAATGTAGACCCATTATTTAATAATGCTGTTGATGGTCTTATGTACATTAGAATTGCAGACCTACCGGAAAGCACAGTTAAGCCGGTTATGGAAGAATTTCAGGCAGAAATGGAATCCAAGTATTTCAAGAAGAAGAAAAAATAAGAGTTTGTTGAGATATTACCTTATTTTCATATTAATAAATCTTGGTTGCGGTAATCTCGTTTACTCTCAAACGACTTTGTCTGGTAAGATTGTTTCTGCTTCTGATAGTGAACCTTTATCAGGAGTTGCCATATATTTATCTGGGACGTCCTTTGGAAGTATTTCTGGTCTGGACGGTACTTTTAAACTTGATTATCCTGAAAATATTAATGCGCCTCTTGTTTTTAGAATGATGGGGTATGAGAAAATCATAGTTGATGATCCGCTCAATACCGATTACTCTTTAGTAAAGCTTGTTGAAAAGCCTGATGAGCTTGCTGCTGTTTATATTGCTAATGATGACTGGTCTAGAGCAAAAAAAGAACGTTATTTCAAGAAGTATTTTTTGGGTCGCACACCAGCTGCGCTAGATTGTCAAATCAAAAATCTTGAAAAAATCCGATTACAATTCAATCCGGCAACCCATACGCTCACCGCATCATCTAGTGAGCCTGTTGAGGTGATAAATAAACTGTTAGGCTATAAAATACTTTGTGACATCGATAATTTTGAAATTTTATTTGAGCCTCTTGACCTTTCTCGCTTGTCAATTATAGGTGGAGATTTTGAAAAACCCACTCACCGGCCTATTCAATCCTATATGCAGATTTCAACATACTTTAATGAATTGCCAGATAAGAGACCTTCAAAGCGCCGTAGAGCGCGCAATAGAAAAAGGCTGTTTAAAGTATCTGAGATGAAATTCTATAGATCACTAATTTCTGAAACCCTTAAAGATGATGGATATCATCTCCTTTACGATCGTAAGGTGGTCTCCATTGAGGATCATTTAAGGGTCAGAAAAGTTCTGGATAAATATGAAATTTCATTTCGTCAACCAGAATACATTATGACAGATCGTCAAGGGAATCAATCATTTTTCAAGCTTTCTGAGCAGCAAAAGATAATTGTTGATTCTTATGGTAATTGTTTAAGTCCTAGAAGTATTCTTTGGGGTGGTTTTCTGGGAAAACTCCATGTATCGGGAATGCTACCCCTTGATTACGATCACACTCCTGAAGAGCAGTAGATGAATTAACTTTCAACTTTTTCCAGTAATTGCTCGCTAAACTTTTGCAGGTGCTTTCTAACTTTCTTCAAATTCTTTTTGAGCTCTTTTTCTGTATCAAAGGAATTTAAAATCATATTTAAATGATGTGATTTGACGTTTTTAGATGAGTCATTTTTAATGACAAAATTTGAAGCTTCTTCGGTGGTAGAGATGATCAGATCCATGGTGTGAATTTGAGTATCGGATAATGAGGATGATATTCGTTTGGTTATATCTATTCCCACCGAGTCCATCAACTTAATAGATAATTTTGACGGTTTGACATCGTTTTCCGTGCAATATAATTTTGAGTCTTCTGGGAGGTAGTAATTCAGAAACCCTCTCAGCATAGGAGCAAAATAAGCATCGGACAAACCAGTAACAAGTATTTTCATAAGCTGCATTAGAGCCAGACGCTCAATGTTAAGGCAAAGTTAAGTTGATCACTTGCTATTAAACAAACCAAATGCCAAATGTTAACATAGGATGTGTTATGTTTTTGAAAATCAGTTTATTGTGTAAAAAGTAATCAATGTTCTTATCCTTTACAAAACTACTTTTTCAGGTACAGATATTCTAGTTTTAATGATCATAATTAAAACGAAGGCAGGTTGTTAGAATTTAAATTGTTCTAATATCGTGCGTCAGTATATTTTTACGTCATAATTGTTGAAAACAATAAAATGCTCTAAAATTCTTTTTGTACTTAAATCTATTGGTTTTCAAAAACAGATTCATTCATAGGCTGCCATAATTCTACCTTCCTTCCATCGCAATCCATGATCCACCCAAAATGTCCGTATTCATACTTCTCAATCTTTCCGACTATTTCTACTCCTGAATTATCCAATTCGTTCAGTAAAGCCTCGAGGTCATGTACTTTATAGTTGATCATGAATTGTTGCTCCATGTTGCTAAAGTAGGAACTTTTTTCAGCAAACGGGCTCCATTGCTGGCTGGATTTTTCTCCATCATTAAGTGGTTCTTGCCAGAAAGTGCAACCGTAATCATCTACATTCAGTCCTAAATGTTTTGAATACCAGTCTTTCGTTTTCTGAACGTCGGCGCACCTAAAAAAAATCCCTCCTATACCTTTAATTTTCTTCATATTTGAGAATTATAATTTTGAATGATTTTATCTGCAATGACCTCTGCTAATTTATACTTTGATTCTATAGTCCATCCTGCAACATGTGGAGATAGGATCACGTTTTCAAGGCAAATGAGCATTTTGAACTCATCAGGCATCTTTTTACCATGATCTTCATTTGAGTTTTGGAAGAGAGATTCAAAGGATCCCTTTTCATATTCCAGCACGTCCAGTCCTGCTCCCAGAATTTTTCCAGTTTGCATGGCTTCAACTAGATCCTTGATCACAACGCTTTTGCCTCTTGCTGTATTTATTAGGTAGAATGGTTTATTGAACCCATCAATAAAGTTCTTATCAACCATTTTAATGGTGAGCGGTGTTTGCGGAGTGTGCAGGCTGAGTATGTCAGATTGCTCTTTGAGTTCACTTAAAGTTACTTGATTGGCGTATTCATTTCCGATGTTTTTTTTAAGATCATAAAAGATAACCTCACAATCAAAG
The DNA here is from genome assembly GCA_049671565.1 of Nonlabens sp. GTDB lineage: Bacteria > Bacteroidota > Bacteroidia > Flavobacteriales > Flavobacteriaceae > Nonlabens. Next base: position 71,849 of record JBATVD010000046.1, on the reverse strand, counting down.
CCTGAAAGTTTGCGAGCAAAAGATTTGCCCATGTTACCGTAGCCTATCAAACCTACCGTTTTTCCCTCAATTTCCAAACCTCTGTTCTTCTCACGATTCCAAAAGCCTCTTCTCACTTCTAGGTCAGCAGTGTTGAGTTTGTTTAAGAGCGATAAAAGCATTCCCAGAGCGTGCTCGCCTACTGCATTGCTGTTTCCTTCAGGAGCGTTATAACAACTTATTCCGAGTCGATCAGCTGCTTTGAGGTCTACATTTTCTAAACCGGCACCCACACGACCTATAAACTTAAGCGACGTTGCCTTTTTTAAAAAGTGATCATCTATTGGAAATCTACTTCTTACGATTAGTCCATCATATAAATGTATACTGTCTTCGATTATATTTTTTGGAGTCTCATAATCAAAGTAATTCTCAAAGCCAGCCTCATGTAGTTTTGAGGGGAGAATTTCATGATTTTCATCTAGATGCAATACTTTCATTTGGCCTCGCTTAATTCCAGAAGTTTCTCTATCATCAAATCGTTTTTATTCAGTATGCGTACTTTAAGTTCTGTGTCAAACAACTGTTCTGCTAGAGAGGATTTGATAATGCGTGCTATCTCGTCTCTATAGCCAGGCAACTTAATACTTGTATTGTACAATTGTGAGTAGGCGATAAAGTTTTCCATCGCCTCTTCAGATACTTCATAGTCATCTATAAATTGTTGTTTGGTGTAATCACGCAAGTAGAGGGATTCCTCACTTTGTAAATATTCATTCACAAACCTATCAGCAAATCCAGTTCGGCCAAAATAATCCAATGTCTGCAAAATATATCCTTCAGGACTCGGGACAAATACATCTGGAATGATACCACCACCTCCGTAGACCACTTTACCTTCTGGAGTTATTTTTTTTAGAGAGTCATCTACTTGAATCATATCTGCATCTTCCAGTTCTCCGTTGCTATAACGGTCTATGTATTCTTTGAAATAGGCATCATTTCCATCATCATAGGGTCGTTGTATTGATCTTCCCGTGGGAGTATAGTATCTGGCAATAGTTAGCCGTACTGCACTTCCATCGCCCAGTTTCATTTCCTGTTGTACCAGTCCTTTTCCAAAACTACGCCTTCCTATAATCGTTCCCGTATCATTATCCTGTAAAGCTCCTGCAACTACCTCACTCGCACTGGCGCTATTCTCATTGATAAGCACAAATACTTCTTTATTTTCATAATAGCCGTCGTCGGTAGCATAGCTATTTTTGCGCACTCCATCTCGATCTTTTTGAAAGAGAATGAGTTCATCCTCCTCAAGAAACTCATCGGCCATGGCAATCGCAGCACTCAGTACTCCCCCTGGATTGTCTCTTAAATCTATGGCCAACTGTTGAGCTCCCGATCTCTTAAGTTCCTTTACGGCTTGATTGAATTCATCTTCAGTAGATTCTGCAAACCTATTTACTTTTATATAACCTAGTTTTTCATTGAGCATATAAGCTGCATCAATACTTACAATGGCAACGTTCCCTCTGGTAACTGGAATATTAATGACTTCATCATCTCCAGGTCTCAAAACGCCCAAAATTACTTTGCTACCGCTGTCTCCCTTGAGAGCATCTGTAGAGGCTTTGTTTTCACCAAATAAGGGTTTGCCGTCTACATATAAAATCTTGTCGCCTCCCTTTATACCAGCCGTATCGCTAGGCCCGCCTTCAATTGCTCTTAAAACGGAAATACTGTCGTTAGTCACGAAAAAGCGTATGCCTATACCCACAAAATCGCCACGCATATTGTTATCAACATCTTCAAGGACATCGCCCGATATGTAAACTGAGTGCGGATCTAAGTTTTTCATGATTTCGGCCACGGTGACGTCTACAATGCTATCCGTATTCACCTCGTCCACATAACGCTGGTCTATTAGGTCTATGAGCCTGTTTATTTTTTGCTTTTTGAGACTGGACGCTGCTAGTAAGCCACTATTATCTGCACTTGTTTGTAGAAAACCACCCAGCCAAATCCCGATGCCAAAAAATATGCTCAGGAATAAAGGATAGTATATATAACTTTTTTTCATCTTAGATTTCTGTGATTTGGTCTATTTGTAGACCTGCTCGTTCAAGAAACTTCAATCCGCTGTTGTCCTTGTAACCTTCCATATAAACGACACGTTTTATGCCACTTTGGTAAATCAATTTACTACAATCCTTGCAGGGTGACATGGTTATATACAGTGTCGCTCCCGCACAACTTTGTGTAGAAGCCGCTGTTTTTAGAATGGCATTGGCTTCTGCGTGCAAAACATACCATTTTGTAAGATCCTCATCATCCTCACAGCTGTTTTCAAAACCACTGGGCGTGCCATTGTAGCCATCACTTATAATCATGCGATCTTTTACAATCAGTGCACCTACCTGCCTGCGTTTGCAATAGGAAAGTTTTGCCCACTCCACCGCCATTCTTAAATAGGCCGTGTCGTATTTGAGTTGTTTAGTTTTATTTATTTCCATATGGGTACTGCATAAAACTCCATCGTTTCTAGTAGTTGGATGATCATTCCGCTTTCGCGAAAGCGAGAACTCCTACACCCAACTCCATTATTTCTTACCTATTACCTAAAAAATCCATCGTGCCGCCAGCATGGGTAAAATAATTCCCAAAATAATAGATGAAACAACCAAGTTCCAATCCCGCTTAGGTAATCTTAACAATCTATTTGCCAAAAAACTTAAAAGCAAAACGATAAAAATAACCACTATTTGTCCCAGTTCAATTCCCAGTGCAAACTCCAGCAACAGCACTATTTTATATTCCACGCCACTTGCCAGCATCTCAAATGTGCTTGCAAAACCAAAGCCATGAATCAATCCAAAAAACAGCGTGATGACTAGAACAAACCAGTTAATACCACCAGACGGAGTTTTACCAGCTCTGAATATATTAAAAATAGCAGTAACAAAAATGGTGGCAAGAATTAGAAATTCCACGTAAGCTGCGTGAATAGTAACCACATTATAGACTGAGAGAATGATGGAAATGGTATGTCCCAAGGTAAAGGCAAGGCTGGCGTAAAATGCTTTTTTCCAAGATTCAATGGCATAAGGTGCCGCCATAAGTATGAAAAACAGTACGTGGTCAAAGGAGTTGATGCGCAAATCGAGCACGTGTTTAAAACCTTCTGTCACATAAAAGATAAAATCATTCATTAGGTAGGGGATAATATGCCCTAAAAGTAAAGATTTAAAAAGAGGTAGAAAAACAAAAAGCCCGATCTATCGATCAGGCTTTGTACCTCAGGCCGGAATCGAACCGGCACGCCGTGAAGCATTGGATTTTGAATCCAACGTGTCTACCAATTCCACCACTGAGGCATGTTATTGTAAACAGGGCGGCAAATATAGTTCTTTTTCCGATTTTAAAAATTATAAAATGGCTGGTTTTTCTCTTAGTGAACATTCCAAATGTGTCACTAGGCATATTTTAAGACTCATTGTTCTTTAAAAAGAAGACATAAGCGTACTTTTGCAGCCTGAAAATCAAGCCGCTTAACATTGATTATGAACTACGCACTTACAGACGCAAAACTTTTCGGTTGTAGACAGTCTATGGAACTCGCAAAATCCATAGCACAGCATTACGGTACTGAACTAGGTCAGGTAAATTTTTCAACGTTTAGCGATGGGGAGTTTCAACCTTCTTTTGAAGAATCTATAAGAGGGCGCAGAATATTTCTTATAGGATCCACGCACCCCAGCAGTGAAAACCTGATGGAGCTTTTGCTTATGATAGATGCTGCAAAAAGAGCCAGTGCAAGACACGTGACGGCGGTGATACCTTATTTTGGCTGGGCGAGACAAGACCGCAAGGACAAGCCTCGAGTTCCCATAGGCGCTAAGATGATCGCAAAGATTTTAGAAAGTGCGGGTGCTACCCGTATTATTACCATGGATCTTCATGCTGATCAGATTCAAGGGTTTTTTGAAAAACCGGTGGACCATCTTTTTGGAAGCAGCTTGTTCATTCCTTACCTGAAGAGTCTTAACCTCAAAGATATTACCATTGCATCACCAGACATGGGAGGTTCTAAAAGGGCCTATGCTTATGCGAAAACACTTGAAAGTGATGTGGTTGTCTGTTATAAGCAACGCCAGAAGGCAAATGTAATTTCCCACATGGAACTTATCGGTAACGTGGAGGGACAGAATGTCGTTCTTGTAGACGATATGGTAGATACTGCGGGCACTCTTACTAAGGCTGCTGATGTCATGATGGAGCGAGGGGCAAAAAGTGTAAGAGCAATTTGTACCCACGCGATCTTATCTGGCAAGGCTTACGAGCGTGTTGAGAAATCGCAGTTGGAAGAATTGATCGTAACAGATTCCATTCCACTTAGAAAGGAAAGTTCTAAGATAAGAGTGTTATCTTGCGCGCCGTTATTTGCTGGAGTAATGCAGAGCGTGCAAAACAATCAATCCATCTCCAGTAATTTTATAATGTAATTTCAATTAATAATTAAATAAAGTCAAATGAAATCAATCACGATCTCCGGATCTAAAAGAGAAAGCGTGGGCAAAAAGGCAACTAAGGCCCTACGTAATGCTGGATTGGTACCTTGTGTCATCTACGGTGGTGAGGAACCTATACACTTTTCGGCAGAAGAAAAAGCGTTTAAAAACCTTATTTACACTCCAGATGCTCACCTGGTGGTCATAGACCTAGGTGATGACGGTAAATTTGATGCCATCGCTCAAGATATGCAGTGGCACCCAGTGAGAGAACAATTGTTACATGCAGATTTTTATCAAATCTTTGATAATAAGATGGTGACAATGGAAATTCCTGTAATTACAGAAGGTACCTCACGTGGTGTACTTAATGGTGGTGTTTTGAGAAGAAATAACCGTAAGTTACGTGTTAAGGCACTTCCTGCTAATCTTCCAGATTTCATCAAGATCGATATTTCTGACATGAAGATCGGTAACAAGAGATACGTAAGAGACTTGAGAGTTGATGAATATGAAATCATGCACCCAGATTCTGTCGTTGTTGTAATGATCAAAACATCTCGTACTGCAATTGCTGAGGATGAAGATGAAGAAGGAGAAGAAGGAGACGTTCCTGCAACTGAAACTGATGATGAGGCAGCTGTAAAAGAGTAGTTTTATTCTCAAATTTAATATAAAGCCGTAAGATAGTCTTGCGGCTTTTTTTAGTTTCGGTTTTAACTATTGAGGTATTAAGTGATTTCTGAGAATGTCGTTTATTAATAAGTTGTGGTCTGTTTTATTGTCTCGCTTTCGCGAAAGCGGAACCGAAAAGAAGCTTGCATCAAAATCATCAAACCACCCAACTGAAAATGATTCAAAATCCAATTCTACTTTACCCGCTTCAAATAATCTAGATGATAAAGAAATAATCACGTTTACAAGGGAGAAAGGCGGTGATAAAGACCTTTCAAAATTTATAGGAGCGACACACGAAACCCCTCATCAAGAAAATGCAACCATGAAAAAATTTCTAATCATAGGACTGGGCAACATAGGTTCTGAATATGCTGAGACCCGGCATAATATCGGTTTTAAAATAGTTGATGAAATAGCTTCTTCAAAAGAGGCTTCTTTTGAGACTTTAAAGTTAGGTGACGTCGCAACTATAAAACATAAAGGGAAGAGTATTGTGCTTTTAAAACCCAGTACCTACATGAATCTAAGCGGGAAGGCGATAAAATATTATATGAACCAAGAAGGAATTCCTATTGATCAGATTCTGGTAATTACTGATGATTTGAACCTTCCTTTTGGAACATTGCGCATGAAGGGAAAGGGAACTGATGGTGGACACAATGGGCTCAAGGATACACAAATCACTCTCAATACTCCTAAGTATCCACGTTTGCGATTCGGTATCTCAGCAGAGTACAGTAAGGGAAGGCAGGTAGATTACGTTTTGGGAGAATGGAATAGCGATGAGCGAGCTGCACTGCCAGAACGCCTGGAGACCGCTGCCCAAATGGCGCTTGCTTTTACTCATGCAGGCCTGGCAAACGCAATGAACCAATATAACGGCAAATAATAGAGGTCGTTAAATATGGCTGATTAAATTCTTAATTTGCCACTACAAAAAGTTGACGTATTGAATACTTATAAAAATATTCTTGAATACAAAGCTGCAAAAGGCGCTGTGGTTACCATTGGCACTTTTGATGGACTGCATCAAGGTCATCAAAAAATCCTGGATCGTGTGGTTGAGAAATCCCGTAAGGAAGATCTAACCAGCGTGGTTCTGACATTTTTCCCACATCCCAGAATGGTTCTTCAGCCAGAACATGAGCTAGAATTGATCAACACCATAGACGAGCGCGTAGAACTTATCTCGCAACAAGGAGTGGAGCACACCATTATACATCCATTTTCAAAAGATTTTTCAAGAACCACCGCTCAAGAATATGTTGAAGATATATTGGTAAAACAACTCAATGCCAAGGTGGTAGTAATAGGCTACGATCACAGATTTGGTCGCAATAGATCTGCCAGCATTGTGGAATTGCGGGAATATGCTGTAGAGCATGATTTTGAAATAATTGAGATTTCTAAAAAAGAAGTGGAAGAAGTTGCCGTAAGCAGTACTAAGATAAGAAAAGCTCTTAGTAGTGGCGACGTTCATGCCGCTGCTCAATACCTAAATCGCAGTTTCAGCATTACTGGAAAAATCACATATGGAAAACAACTGGGGCGGACGATAGGTTATCCAACAGCAAACCTTGAGGTAGAAGAGGCTTATAAAATCATTCCAGCAAATGGAGTCTACATTACAAGCTCAATTATTAATGGCAGCACTTATTATGGAATGACTAATATAGGAACCAATCCCACGGTGTCGGACTCGGGTTACCGTACTATTGAGACCTTTTACTTAGAATTCAAAGGCGATCTTTATAATAAAACTACTGAGTTATTTTTCCATAAACGTTTGCGCGAGGAGGCACGGTTTGATAACGTAGACCAGTTAAAGCAAGCCATGGCGCAAGACGAACTTAAAACGCAGAGCTATGTCAAGCAAATGGAATAGGCTGCTTTTTACTCAGGTGGATAACTCTGCACTGGTATTATTCAGAATGATTTTTGGACTATTGCTGGCGGCAGAGGCATTTGGTTCTATGGCTTTAGGGGCGGTAGACCGATTGTTTATAGAACCTCAATTCACATTTACATTCATAGGGTTTGAATTTCTAGAACCCTTGCCAGGAAACTGGATGTACGCATTGTATTCATTAATGGGAATCGCAGGTCTGATGGTTATGCTTGGATTCAAGTACAGAATGGCGATAGTGTTTTATGCGATTTCTTGGGCTTATGTCTACCTGTTGCAAAAGTCCAGCTATAACAACCATTGCTACCTCATTATGCTGCTCAACTTTTTGATGGTTTATCTGCCGGCAAATAGATCGGCATCACTGGATGCTTACATTAACCCCAGTATCAGAAAAGAACACATGTCGCGATGGATTTACTATTTCATCATCGCATTTTTATTCATTATCTATTCCTACGCCAGTATCGCAAAGTTTTATCCTGACTGGTTGGATGGGAGCTTTCCCAAGTTTTTAATGTCCACCAGAGGTAGGAACTTTGACATTCTGCAAGAGGAATGGGCTCATACAAGTATCTTGTATTTTGGATTGTTATTTGACTTGCTCATAGTTCCATTTTTACTGTGGAAACCCACACGCTGGCCAGCCGTCATCGCATCTGTGTTTTTTCATATTTTCAACAGTGTGGTCTTTCAGATTGGTATATTCCCCTATCTCGCTCTTTCCTTCTTACTCTTCTTTTTTACTACCAGTACCATCCATAAAAGGCTGATCTGGAAAAAGGCATATTATAAAGATGGCGAGGTTATAGTTCCCAAAAGTAAAAAGCTGATCATATTTACCACGACAACTTTTCTGCTGGTGATGCTGTTGTTGCCATTAAGGCACTGGGTCATTCAAGACGATGTTTTATGGACAGAAGAAGGCCACCGCCTGAGCTGGCGTATGATGTTGCGCAGTAGGTCAGGGAATACTAAATTTTATGTGGTAGATAAAGCGACACAGGAGCGTACACGCATCAAGCTCGATGAATACCTTTCTGCAAAACAGCAGCGATCGGTACAGTCCAAACCCGATTTTATCTGGCAATTTGCTCAAAAGCTTGAAGAGGTTTATGCTGAAAAGGGTCAGGAGATAGAAGTCTATGTGAATTCCAGAGTTTCTATAAATGGTAGGCGGTACAGTCGTTTTATAGACCCTGATGTAGATCTCGCTGCTGAAGAATGGAGCCACTTCAGGCACCATGATTGGATCATGCCATCGCCACTGTATATTGACGAGGAGTAGTATATTTTTAAGAGACAAGAGCCAAGATGCAAGATGCCAATTTCTTATCTCCAAATTCCGCGTTCTCGTCTATCATGGCATGCCTCATTTCAGAAAGATATAACCAGATCGTAATTCAAAGCAGTCGGATTTTATCACTTAAACATCGCTGGCTTCAGCAAATTCAAAAACAGGCTCACGACTTCGATTTTCAATAATCAAATCCCTAATTTTACCCACTTAAACTTTACCCTAAGCTATGCTACAAATTGCTGAGATCCGTGAACATAAGGACGCTTTCGCGAAAGCGTTAACCAAAAGAAACATTGATGCCACTTTAATGCTTGAAAGCGCCGTGACTATTGATGAAAAAAGACGCGGTCTTCAAGCAGAGCTGGATGAAACTTTATCTCAAAGTAACAAGCTATCCAAGCAAATAGGGGAGTTTTTCAAAACCGGAAAAGCAAAGGAGGCAAATGAACTCAAAGCTCAGACGGGCGATCTTAAAGAGCGTTCAAAAGTGCTCAATGAAGAGTTGAACAAAGCAGTAGGAGAGCTGCAGAGCGTACTATATAACATCCCTAATATTCCGCAAGACTCAGTGCCGGCGGGTAATAGTGATGAGGATAATGAAGTAGTTTCAGAACATGGTGAAATACCCAAACTTCATGCCGCTGCCAAGCCACATTGGGATCTTGTTAAGGAATATGACATCATTGATTTTGAGCTAGGAAATAAGATTACTGGTGCTGGTTTCCCAGTTTATAAAAATAAAGGAGCAAGACTTCAACGAGCATTGATCAACTATTTTCTAGATAAAAATATAGAAGCTGGTTATCAAGAAATGCAGGTTCCTCATTTAGTAAATGAAGCGAGTGGTTATGCTACTGGTCAGCTGCCCGATAAAGAGGGACAGATGTACCATGTAGGCAATGAGAATTTATATCTAATTCCCACAGCTGAGGTGCCTATCACAAATCTCTACCGTGGTAATTTGCTGGAAGAGGGCGATTTTCCTATTGCGATGACTGGGTACACCCCATGTTTTAGAAGAGAGGCCGGAAGTTATGGTAGCGATGTGCGTGGCTTGAATCGTTTGCACCAGTTTGATAAGGTAGAAATCTTAAGAATAGAACACCCTGATAAAAGTGATGGAGCACTAGAGGCGATGGTTGTTCATGTAAAAGGTATTTTGGATGAATTGAAGTTACCATACCGCATCTTGAGGTTGTGCGGTGGTGATTTGGGCTTTACCTCAACACTTACCTATGATTTTGAAATTTACAGTGCTGCCCAAGAAAAATGGCTTGAGGTAAGTAGTGTTTCAAATTTTAAGACTTATCAGTCTAATCGTTTGAAGTTACGGTTTAGGAGTGGGGATAAAGGCACGCAGCTGGCTCACACCTTGAATGGTAGTGCTCTTGCTTTACCGCGTATTCTTGCTGGAATACTTGAAAACTACCAATCAGAAAATGGAATAGAAATTCCTGAGGTCTTGAAGCCTTATTGTGGATTTGACGTGATCGATTAATAGAGGTATTGAGCTTTCTTTAGGGATAACAATGCGTTCTGTAAATGAGTAGAAAGGTCTTTTTAATTGGCTTGATTGTAGGCTTGTTGTCGACGATTCCTGCCAAGTAATTATTTCAAATCCTAATTCGGAAGTGTGCCCAGAATTTTGGTCACGTTTTTGCAGCTTTAATATCAGTATTTTTACAAGATACAGAATTTAGTATTTGACGTTAATTTAAAAGAATGAGATTTTTATTAGGTTTATTGACTTTACTCTGCACGACAAGACTTGTCGCTCAAGACCCACGACTCGCTGAGAATTATATGGATCAGGGAGAGTATGTCAAGGCGCTTAAAATTTATCAAAAGGTCTACGATAAAAATAAGCGCAATACAAACAGCCTTTTTAAGTTGGTCGAGGTGTACCAGCAATTGGAGTCGTTTGAAACTGTAGATTCGCTTTTATCTGAGTCTGGCAAGATAATGCCTACTAATAAACAGTTATTGATTGAGCAGGGATACAACAAATCCCTTCAAGGTAAAGATTCCATCGCGAGTCAATTTTATGACAAAGCCTTAGCTTCTATAGATTCACTGCCACAATACACCTATCAGATCGCCTCACGTTTTGAAAAACGCAGTTTACTTGATCAAGCAGTTCTCGCCTACGAGAAAGGCCAAGAGATACGACCGAACCCAAATTTCAGTATCCAGCTGGCTAGGCTCTATGGGGAACAGGGGGAAGTGGCCAAAATGTTTGATTCCTATCTCGATATTGTTGAACAAAACGAGCAGTATCGTTATAGGGCGCAATCTGTTTTTTCCCAGTACGTGACAGACGATCCTAACAGTGAGGCAAATAAATTATTGAGAAAAGCGTTGCTTACTGTTTTGCGAGACAATCCCAATCCTATTTATAATAAGTTGTTGTCTTGGCTATTTGTTCAGCAAAAGGATTTTAAAAAAGCCTTTGTCCAAGAAAAAGCCATTTACAGACGCAATCCAGAAACCATTGGGACATTTATGGCTTTGGTAAATGATGCTGTCGATGAGCAGGATACTGACGCCGCCATTGAAATTTTAGATTTCATGATAGCCGAGAGTCAATCTGATTATATTCGCTACAATGCAAGGGCAGAACGAGTAAAGATTCAGGCAGAAAACGTACTTGTGGAAGAATATCCTGCGATAAAAGCAGAATTTGAGAATCTTTTACATGAATACGGTCATGGTAATTCCACCTATGCGCTGCAATTAAACTATGCTGACTTTCTTGCTTTCAAAAATGATGAGGTTGCCGCTGCGGTTGATTTATTGGGAGATTTGGAAAAGGTAAATTTAAACCCTATTCAGAAGGCAAGGGTCAAGATGAAACTGGCCGATATTCTCGTGTTACAGGAGCAGTTTAATCGAGCGTTGATTTTATATACTCAAGTTCAAAATGATGTTCCTAACAATGAATTGGCTCAAGAATCTCAGTATCGCGTGGCGCGCACCAGCTATTTTCAGGGAGATTTTCCGTGGAGTCTCACGCAGCTCAAAGTATTGAGGGGTGCGACCAGCAAATTAATTGCAAACGATGCCATGGAATTGAGCCTCGTTATTGCAGACCACTCTATAGAGGACACGACTTTTGTGGCTTTGAAAGCTTTTGCGAAAGCGGACTTACTTCAATATCAAAACAAAAGAAAAGAGGCAATCGAGGCATATAGGCTCGTGCTGGAAAACCATAAGGGCGATCCAATTGAAGATGAAGCCCTTCTAAAAATAGCAAACCTGCAGGTACTGGAGGGGAATTTTGACATTGCAGCCAGTAATTATCAAGCTATCATAGATAATTATGGCGATGGCATTCTTGCTGATGATGCTTATTATCTGCTCGCTAGACTTTATGAAGACCGATTGGTGCAGCCAGAAAAAGCAAAAGTTTTATACGAAGCCATCATCTTTAATCATGCAGATTCCATTCATCTTGTGGATGCACGCCGCAGGTTCAGGCGATTGCGCGATGCGGGAGATATTTAAGCTCGCTGCGCTCGCTAATTCCAAAAGCTCGTAATGCCGATGATATTTCAGATTCCAAAGGAAAATTTTCTCTTGAGGAGTTGCGCTGAGCAAAGTCGAAGTGGAAATGTCCTCAGGACAAAGGGTGTCTAAACGTAGCACGAGAGCGCGTTACGCTGTCAACTTCTAAAGGTTCATTTTTTAAAACTCCAAGATCGCAAAGTTGCTTCTTTAAAATCTTTCATGATAACTTTGCAATATTAATTTGGTACAGGAAATTTGTCCAGTCCTTAAATTGAATACTTTACTCACAGACTCACAGACTCACAGACTCACAGACTCACAGACTCACAGACTCACAGACTCACAGACTCAAAAACTGAAACCTCCATGTCCTCAATAATATACAACGTAACCTGTAACATGAATCAATCTATCGAAGAACGCTGGCTTGAGTGGATCAAAGAACATATTCCACAAGTGCTGGGAACGGGATTATTTATGGATGCAAGATTAACGCGGGTTCTGGTGCAAGAAAATGATGGATCGAGTACTTTCTCTGTTCAATATAGAGCTATAGATCGCAAGGCGCTTGATTCCTATTTAAAAGAGTATGCGGATGGATTTCGTAAAGAAGGTCTGGAGATGTTTAGCGACAATGTTTTGTCTTTCAGGACAGAATTAGAAATTATTGATGAGTATCGAGTCAGCCTTAAATAAAGATTGTTAAAAACCATATCATAACTCCAAACGTAATTTACGACATTCATGCAGTAGGGTCTAGGCATTGGTTTATTTTTGTGAGCCTGATCCTGAAATCCTCTAAATTATGTCTTCCATTATTGCAAAAACCGCATTAATCTCTGTCTTTCACAAAGATGGTCTTGAGCCTATTGTTCAAAAGATGAATGACTTGGGAATCAAGATCTATTCTACTGGTGGGACAGAAAAATTTATAAAGGATTTAGGCATTGACGTGATTCCTGTTGAAGATGTAACTTCTTACCCATCCATTTTGGGAGGGCGAGTTAAAACCTTACATCCTAAAGTTTTTGGAGGTATTCTTAATCGCAGGGATCACGAAGGCGATCAAGCGCAACTTAAAGAATTTGACATCCCGCAAATTGACATTGTTATTGTGGATTTATACCCGTTTGAGAAAACAGTGTCAAGTGGTGCGAGTGAGCAGGATATTATAGAAAAAATAGATATAGGCGGGATCTCGTTGATACGAGCAGGAGCAAAAAACTATAAGGATACATTGTGCGTGGGCTCCATGGATGATTATTCAGATTTGCTGGAAGTTCTGCAATCTGGAAATGGAGAGTCTACTCTAGAACAGCGCAAAAAGTTTGCTATTAACTGCTTTAATATTTCTTCGCATTATGATAGTGCTATCTACAATTATTTTGCAGGCGACGCGGCAGATAAATCCTTGAAGGTAAGCGAGCCGCATGTGATGCCTTTGCGCTACGGAGAAAACCCACATCAGAAAGGGTGGTTCTATGGCGATTTTGATGCAATGTTTGAAAAGCATCACGGCAAGGCTTTATCTTACAACAACCTGCTCGATGTAGATGCCGCTGTAAATTTAATGAGCGAATTTGAAAATGAGGCCCCTACTTTTGCTATTTTCAAACACAATAATGCTTGTGGGATTGCACAGAGAGACTCGATTCACCAGGCTTATGTAGATGCTCTCGCAGGGGATCCAGTTTCTGCATTTGGCGGTATTTTAATTTCAAATACGATTATTGATCTAGCAACCGCTCAAGAAATCCACGGTTTATTTTGCGAGGTTGTCATTGCCACATCTTTTGATGAGGATGCCATGAAATTGCTTAAGGGAAAGAAAAACAGAATATTACTTACCTTAAAACAGGGTGCGCTTTCGCGAAAGCGAGATAACAACCACCTAGAAATACGTGCCTCACTTAACGGTTACCTTGTACAAGAAGCTAATCTTAAGACTGATCAAAAAGAAGATCTGAAAACTGCCACTGAAACTTCACCTACCGAAGAGCAGGTAAATGACCTTCTTTTTGCGTCTAAAATCTGTAAGCACACAAAGTCCAATACAATTGTTCTCGCAAAGAATAAGCAGCTTTGTGCCAGCGGTACCGGGCAAACCTCCCGTGTAGATGCACTCAACCAAGCCATTCATAAAGCAAAATCCTTTAATTTTGAGCTGGAGGGAGCGGTAATGGCGAGTGATGCCTTTTTTCCATTTCCAGACTGTGTAGAGATAGCAGATAATGCTGGAATATCAGCCGTAATTCAACCGGGCGGGTCGATAAAAGATGAGCTGTCGATCGATTATTGCAATGCAAATAAAATTGCTATGGTTTTTACCGGTACGAGACACTTTAAACATTAGAAAAGTGGTAGCTTTGTAAAACCCAATCTCTAACAGTTTTCCGATTTTTACCTTATGGGATTTTTTGATTTTCTTACAGAAGATATTGCAATCGATTTAGGAACGGCAAACACGCTTATCGTCCATAATGGAAAGGTAGTTGTGGATAGTCCATCTATTGTGGCTCGAGACCGTCGTACCGGTAAGATTATCGCAGTGGGAAAAGAAGCTGCGATGATGCAAGGAAAAACCCACGAGAACATTAAGACCATACGCCCACTTAAAGATGGTGTAATAGCCGACTTTGACGCTAGTGAAAAAATGATTTCCATGTTTATTAAGGAAATCCCGGCCTTGAAAAAAAAGCTTTTTGCCCCTTCACTTAGAATGGTGATTTGTATTCCATCAGGTATTACTGAAGTGGAAATGAGAGCAGTAAAAGATAGTGCAGAGCGTGTTAATGGTAAAGAAGTTTATCTGATACATGAGCCTATGGCTGCGGCAATAGGAATAGGTGTGGATATCATGCAACCCAAAGGAAACATGATCGTTGATATAGGTGGTGGTACGACAGAAATTGCGGTGATTGCTTTAGGGGGTATTGTTTGCGACCGATCTGTTAAAATCGCAGGGGATGTATTTACTAATGACATTGTTTATTACATGCGCACCCAGCACAATTTGTATGTAGGGGAGCGCACTGCAGAAAAGATAAAGATTCAGATAGGTGCTGCAACTGAAGATCTAGAAGTCCCGCCAGAAGAAATGAGCGTGCAAGGTCGTGATCTACTTACTGGAAAACCCAAAGAAGTAAAGATTAGTTACCGAGAAATAGCAAAAGCGCTTGACAAGTCTATATTGAGAGTGGAAGATGCCGTAATGGAAACTTTATCGCAAACACCTCCAGAGCTAGCAGCAGATATCTACAATACGGGTATCTATCTTGCGGGAGGTGGATCTATGCTAAGAGGTTTGGATAAGAGGTTGTCTATGAAGACTGATTTACCCGTTTACATTGCAGAAGATCCACTAAGAGCTGTTGTACGAGGAACGGGTCTGACCCTGAAAAATCTCGAAAAGTTTAAAAGCGTCTTGGCAAACAAGTATTAGAGTAAAATATTTCTTAGGATTACCTCATGCAGCAGATTGTAAACTTTCTGATCAAGTACAGAAATCTACTGCTATTCTTATTTTTATTTGCCGTTGCTATGGTTTTTACCATTCAATCGCATAATTATCACCGCAACTCTTTTATAAGTTCTTCAAACAATCTTACAGGATCTATCCTCGCAACACGTGGAGGCGTTTCTGGGTATTTTGACCTGGCTGAAGAAAATAAGAAACTTCAAAGGGAAAATGCTGCTTTGAGAATGAAGTTATTGCAAGCAGGCGATACTTTGCTGGGTGAAGAGTTTTCAATGAAGTTTGGCGATAGCTTGCCCTACCGAATCATACCGGCTAGAGTCGTCAAGAATAGTTATGCAAAACGCGATAATTATATAACTATAGATGTCGGAACAAATCAAGGTGTTGAGACAGATATGGGAGTGTTTACTTCAAACGGCGTAGTAGGTATAGTTGATAAAAGTGACAAACGCTTTTCAAGAGTCGCATCTATTTTAAACACTCAGCTCTCCATAAGTGCAGCGATTAAAAATACCTCAACCATAGGGTCTTTAAAGTGGGATGGTCAAGATCCCTATTTGATAAATATGGAAGATGTGCCCAGGCTGGCAAAAGTCAATCAAGGGGATACTATAGTTACGGGAAAACTCTCTACAATCTTCCCGCCTGATATTTTTATAGGTACGATAGAAAAAACTGAATTAGTAGGAAATGGCGGGCGATACGAGATAAAGGTTAGACTCAATAATGACATGACAGACCTAGGTCATGCATATGTTGTAAAAAATAGGGATCGCGAATTGATTCGTGTAATAGATACTTTGGGGTTCAATGAATAAAAGCTCTCTTCATAATATCTCCAGATGCATCATTTTAATGGCAGTTCAGGTATTTATACTTGATCAGATTTTTCTGTTTGGTTTTATAAGCCCCATGATTTATGTCTTGTTCATTCTGTTGCTGCCCATTAGAATCAATTTGCCTCTTTATTTAATTACCGCCTTTGGCTATGGTTTGATTCTTGATTATTTTCAGGACACTGGAGGAGCAAATGCTGCTGCATGTCTTACATTGGCATTTAGTAGGAATTTCTTGTTGAAAATTGTTTATGGCGAGAGTTACAAGTTGAAAAATCTCAAGATCATCAACTGCGAGTTCAATCGGCTAACCTTATTTCTGGTATTGGCAATTTTCTTACATCATCTTGTATTTTACCTTCTCGTGATTTTTAACATTGCTCAGATACTTGAAATCGTAAAAATGGCGTTGCTTGTGAGTATAGCGTCATTCGTGGTCAGTTTTTTAACCGTTTTATTAATAAAGCCTAAAAGAAGTTAGTGAAAAAGTTATTGTTTCTTCTCGTCGTGATTCTAACTGGCTTTTTGTTTGTAGGCAGGCTTTTTTATCTACAATTGCTCTCAGGAGAACTAAAAGTTGAAGCTGAGGCAAATTCTGTCAAAACAGTTTTTGATTATCCCGAGCGTGGATTTATCTATGATCGAAACGGAAAATTGATGGTCGCCAATCAAGTAGCCTATGATGTGATGGTGATTCCACGCGAGGTAAAGAAAATGGATACCCTTGAATTATGTGGTCTTCTGAAAATAGGTAAGGAGAGATTGATTGAAGAGCTTGAAAAAGCAAAAAATTGGTCTCCCAGAAAGGCAAGTGTAATCATTCCCCAACTGACACAAGAGGAATACGCACCCCTTCAAGAAAAGCTTAGGAAATTCTCGGGATTCTATACACAGCGCAGGTCGTTACGTAGCTATCAGGTAAATCATAGCGCAAGCGTGTTAGGTTACATACGCGAGGCTAGTCAGACAAAAGTAAAGTCCGACAATTATTATTCTCTAGGTGATCTGGAAGGTAAAAGCGGTATTGAAAAGCAATATGAAAAAGAATTACGCGGACGCAAAGGCGTCAAGAAATACGTAAGAGATCATTATGGGCGTATGATTGAACCCTATAAGGAAGGGATGTACGATTCAATTCCTGAAAATGGAGCAGATCTAACAGTTACGTTGGATTCAGAACTTCAGAAGTATGGCGAAATGCTTATGACAAATAAGCGTGGTGGAATCGTGGCAATAGAGCCAAAAACGGGTGAGATATTAAGTCTTATTACAGCGCCTAACTATGACCCTAAAATACTCATGGGTCGAGATCGATCAAAAAACATAAATGCGATCATCAGGGATTCTATAAAAAAGCCAACCGTAAATCGCGTGCTGCAAGGACAGTACGCTCCCGGTTCTCCTTTTAAGGTGATCAATGCTTTGGTGGCCTTGCAAGAGGGTGTCGTTACTCCCAATGAAAGATTCAGGTGCAATCATGGATATAATTATGGGGGTTCAAAACCATTGGGTTGTCATTCACATGCCAGTCCGCTTGCCATGAATAAGGGTATTGCAGAGAGTTGTAATGCTTATTTTGCACAAGTCTATCGTCGTATTATAGAAAGTGAAAAGGATCCAGCTGATGGTATGGATATTTGGCATGATCATGTCACCAGTTTTGGGCTGGGTGATTTTTTGGGTTACGATTTACCTGTGGGACAGCCAGGCCTCATACCTGATGGGGAGTATTACGACAATAGCTATAGATATCAATGGTATGCGCCAGCAACCATTTCTAATGGGATAGGGCAAGGCGAGGTCTATCTAACGCCCATACAGTTAGCAAACATGACCGCTGCCATTGCAAATAGAGGTTACTATTATACGCCTCACATTATAAAAGAGATCGGTGGGAGCGCTATCGATAATCCTAAGTACACTACAAAACATATTACCACCATAGACCCAAAACACTTTGATCCCGTAGTGGAGGGCATGAATGAAGTGTATAATTCAGGTACGGCTAAATGGGTTCAGGTTCCAGATATCGAGATATGTGGAAAGACCGGAACTGTAGAGAACTTTGTAAAAATCGACGGTAAGCGCACACAGCTTACAGATCACTCGGTATTCGTGGCATTTGCTCCAAAGGACGATCCTAAAATTGCGCTCGCAGTATTTATTGAGAACGGTTATTGGGGATCTCGTTATGCTGCAAAGATTGCCAGTCTCATGATTGAGAAATACCTAAAAGGAGAAACCACCCGCTTGGATCTTGAGAATTACTTGTTGACACATAGTTTGGAGTATGAATATGCAAAGCCTCAAAGTGAGCAGGAATTCTTGATCAATCCCAAAGTTGACCAGGGAATAATCACTGAAGAGGATTCCCTAAGCGTACCTCCCGCTGAAATTAGACGTCGCTATGGCTACAGGCAATAAGGCGTATTATGATTTCCCCACGATTTTTCTATATCTCGCATTGGTAGGTATCGGTTGGGTAGCGATTTACAGTGCCGCACCCGCGATAGATTATCAAGGGATTTTTGATCTTTCTGAGCTTTATGGCAAGCAAATTCTTTTCATAGGAGTTTCGCTTTTTATGGCGATAATCCTACTGGCAGTGGAGCCTAAGTTTTATGAACGATTTGCAAGTTTGATCTACATTGTTTCTATTCTAAGCTTACTGGGCTTGTTTATAGCAGGAAAGGAAATCAACGGAGCAAAATCGTGGTATGCCATCGGTTCATCCTTTACCTTACAGCCCAGCGAGTTTGCTAAAGCCGCGACGGCACTTGCAGTTGCCAAATATTTGAGTCAGCTTGAGGTTTCTCTAAAAAGTCTTAAGAATCTACTTATTGTAGGTGGCATCATCCTGCTTCCCGCAATCATCATCGTGCCTCAACCCGATCCAGGAAGTGCTTTGGTCTACGGTGCTTTCTTCTTTGCTCTTTATAGAGAGGGGCTTTCGTTGTGGTACCTTAGTTTGGTTCTCGTAGCGCTTGCCATTTTCATCGGCGCACTTACGTTGCCTATTTATGTGGTGTGTTTTTTAATCATATTGATGGTGGCGTTGATATTTCTGCTTTCGCGAAAGCGTAGACACAAAAAGCGTCTTCCCAAACCACAACCTTTTTTGTATGTTATTGTTACCGTAATCGCGCTGGCTTTTACCTTACTTATCAATCCTATTTTTAATAATGTATTGAGCGAGCGGCATCGAAATAGGATCAACATCGTATTGGGAAAAGTGCAGGACGATGCTGGTGTGGGATACAACATCAAGCAAAGCAAAATTGCCATCGGTAACGGAGGCTGGACAGGTAGGGGATGGCTTAAGGGGACGCAGACCCAGGGCGGTTTCGTGCCAGAGCAGGAAACTGATTTTATTTTTAGTGCGATAGGCGAGGAATGGGGTTTCTTGGGAACCAGTGTGGTCGTGATTCTGTTTTTGGCATTGATAATCCGCGTTCTTTTCATGGCAGAAAGGCAACGCAATCAGTTTGCTCGTATCTATGGTTACAGCGTGGCGGGAATCTTTTTTCTCCATGTATTCGTTAATATCGGTATGGTTATAGGATTGCTCCCTACTGTAGGAATACCATTGCCGTTTATGAGCTATGGCGGTAGCGGACTTCTGGGATTCACGCTACTCCTATTTATTTTTATCAAACTAGATGCGCACCGTTTGAGCTATGAACATTAAGATGCTCGGCTTGATACCATAAACCTACATTTTTGTAATTATTCAAGAATTCCTACCGAAGTGACTTTTATTCTTCGAGTCCAGCGTATATATTTGTATCTGTTCATTATTTATTGAAGTTATAAAGAAAGGCCGAGAGATTAGACTCTTTGACGCCTTGGCAACCCTGATCTTTCAGAAGGTGCCTCATTCTACCACGTTTCAAGCGTGGCCAGATAACGCCCATTTTCTTTGTACTTTTTTATGTAATGGTTAATCCTAAATAGGAATTAAAAAACTATGGCTATAACTAAAACGCCCATTCAAGAGGCGATTAAAGAACGCATTCTCGTGCTGGACGGTGCCATGGGCACCATGCTCCAAAAGCACAAGTTTGAAGAAAAGGATTTTAGGGGAGAGCGATTTAAAGACTATCCCAGTGATGTAAAGGGTAACAATGATTTGTTATCCCTTACCCAACCCGATGCAATCGCAGCGGTGCACGCAGAATACTTTGCCGCTGGAGCAGATATTGTGGAGACAAATACATTCAGCGCCACCACCATCGCCATGGCAGATTATGATATGGAGTTTCTGGTAGACGATCTCAATATTCAGAGCGCCCTAATCGCAAAAAAAGTTGCCGATGAATTTACCGCTCGTGAACCTCACAAACCTAGATATGTCGCCGGTTCCATAGGTCCGACCAACAAAACGGCAAGCATGTCTCCTGATGTCAATGATCCAGGTTTTAGAGCTGTGACCTTTGACGAATTGCGTATTGCCTACAAACAGCAAGCGGCTGGACTGGTAAAAGGTGGAGTTGATATCCTACTTGTGGAGACCGTTTTTGACACCCTAAATGCAAAGGCTGCACTTTTTGCCATTGAAGAACTCAAGGAAGAACTGGGAATCGATATTCCAGTCATGGTAAGTGGAACGATCACAGATGCTTCTGGAAGAACCCTGAGCGGTCAGACTGCTGAGGCTTTTCTCATCTCGATTGAACACATTCCCTTATTAAGTGTAGGTTTTAATTGCGCTTTGGGCGCAAAACAATTGACGCCCTATCTCGCATCAGTCAGTAAGAAATCAAAATACGGAATCAGCGCTCATCCCAATGCTGGTTTGCCTAATGCCTTTGGAGAATACGATGAAACACCAGAGCAAATGGCCGAGCAAATCAAGGTCTATCTGGACAAATCACTGATCAACATCATCGGTGGTTGTTGTGGTACATCGCCGGCTCATATTAAAGCCATTGCTGATCTGGTAAAGGATTACTCGCCTAGAACTATTCCCTCAAATTCTTTCGTCCATGTCTAATTCAAACTATAGACCTCTAAAATTAAGTGGGCTGGAGCCGCTCGTCATCACGCCCGAAAGCAATTTTGTAAACGTAGGCGAGCGTACTAATGTGGCCGGTTCTAAAAAGTTTCTGCGACTTATAAAGGATGAAAAATTTGACGAAGCACTGGAAGTTGCTCGCGATCAGGTAGAAAATGGCGCGCAAATTATCGATATCAACATGGATGATGGACTCATCGACGGGAAAGCAGCCATGGTCAAATTCCTCAACCTCATCGCTGCCGAACCCGATATCTCTCGAGTTCCAATCATGATCGATTCTTCCAAATGGGAAATCATCGAGGCAGGACTTCAAGTCGTGCAGGGAAAATGTGTCGTGAATTCCATCAGTCTCAAAGAGGGCGTGGAAGAATTCAAAAGACACGCAACTGCTATCAAACGATACGGCGCCGCCGTGATCGTCATGGCATTTGACGAGACCGGTCAGGCCGATAATTACGAGCGTCGCGTGGAGATCGCAAAACGCAGCTACGATATTCTGGTAAACGAGGTGGATTTTGCACCAGAGGACATCATTTTTGACCTTAATATATTTCCAGTCGCCACGGGAATGGACGAGCATAAACTCAACGCCCTAGATTTTATTGAGGGAACCCGATGGGTGCGAGAAAATCTTCCCCACGCAAGTGTGAGTGGTGGGGTAAGTAATGTGAGCTTCAGTTTTAGGGGGAACAACACCGTTCGTGAAGCCATGCACAGTTCGTTTTTGTACCACGCGATCAAGGCGGGTATGAATATGGGTATCGTGAATCCCGCGTTGCTGGAGGTCTATGATGACATCGATAAGGAATTGCTGGAATTTGTGGAGGATGTGCTCCTCAATCGCAGGGAAGACGCGACAGAAAGACTGCTGGATTATGCCGAGGGGGTAACCCAAACCACACGCACCAGCACGGTTGATAACAGCTGGAGGGAAACGGCACTTCAAGATCGCATCACTCGATCCTTGGTAAAGGGAATAGATGCCTATATCGTTGAAGATGTTGAAGAGGCACGACAGTCCGTAGAGAGGCCCATTGAAGTGATCGAGGGTCATTTGATGACGGGAATGAATGTGGTGGGCGACCTATTTGGGAGCGGGAAGATGTTCCTGCCGCAGGTGGTTAAAAGCGCCCGTGTCATGAAACGTGCCGTCGCTTACCTGCTGCCTTTTATCGAGGCTGGAAAGGATGGCAAATCCTCTTCAAATGGCAAGGTGCTTATGGCGACCGTTAAGGGCGATGTCCACGACATCGGTAAGAATATCGTGTCTGTCGTGCTGGCCTGTAACAACTATGAGATTATCGATCTGGGAGTCATGGTACCGCCAGAAAAAATCCTTGACGCAGCCGTGGAGCACAATGTAGACATTATAGGTTTGAGCGGTTTGATTACGCCCTCGCTGGATGAGATGGTCTACCTCGCAAAGGAAATGCAGCGCCGCGACTTCAAGGTGCCGCTCATGATAGGTGGAGCGACGACTTCCCGAGCGCACACTGCGGTAAAGATCGATCCTGAATATGACTGCACGGTGGTGCATGTGAACGACGCGAGTAGGGCTGTTACCATCGCGGGAGAGGTTATGGTTAAGGAAGATGGTAGTCATGACGCTTTCGCGAAAGCGAAAAAACAAGAGTACACTAAACTACGTACGGACTTTTTAGGACGTTCCAAGAAAAAGGAATTTTTGACCTTGGAACAGGCACGTAACAACCCGTGGACGACAGACTGGGAGCATTATGAACCCGTGAAGCCTGCTGAATTAGGCGTTCAAGTCATCGACGATATGCCGCTGGAGAAGTTGGTGGAGTTCATCGACTGGTCGCCATTTTTTAGAAGTTGGGATCTGCATGGGAAATACCCAAATATCCTAACCGATGAGATCGTGGGCGAGCAGGCGACCGAACTCTTTGCCGACGCGCAAGCCATGCTCAAACAGATCGTAGATGAAAAATGGCTGGATGCCAAAGCAGTTTACGGACTCTTTCCAGCAAACAGCGTAGGCGACGACATAAAGGTGGATGCAGATCAAGAATATATGTTCAGAACCCTGCGTCAACAGTCCAAAAAAGCCGCAGGTAAGCCTAACATCGCTTTGGCCGATTTTATCGCACCCCATGATTCAGAAAAACAAGATTATATAGGAGCTTTTTGTGTGAGCACAGGCTTTGGAGTCGCAAAACGAGCAGCCGATTTTGAAGCTGACCACGACGATTACAATTCCATCATGCTCAAGGCACTGGCAGACCGTCTCGCCGAGGCTTTTGCAGAATATTTGCACCTAAAAGTTAGAAAAGAGGACTGGGGTTATGCCAGTGATGAAAATCTCGCTAATGATTTATTGATTAAAGAAGAGTATAAAGGAATACGACCCGCACCAGGCTATCCCGCTTGTCCTGATCATTTGGAAAAACTCACGATTTGGGAATTGCTGGGCGTCAAGGAAAAAATCAATGTGCGCTTGACTGAAAGTCTAGCCATGTGGCCAGCAGCTAGCGTTTCGGGATATTATATAGGACATCCAGAATCGCGGTATTTTGGGCTAGGGAAAATTAAGGACGATCAGGTAAAGGATTATGCTGAGCGCAAGGGGATCGACCTTAGAAAAGCAGAAAAATGGCTCAATCCCAACATCGCTGATTGATTCTTATTAAAACGAATGCTGAATGCGAGTGCAAGGGAAAATCACTAGGCAGTAAAATAGGCCTTAATGAAATAAAATCTGAATAAATTGTCTTTCGCTAGAATTCCCTCTTCTTAGGAGAGGGCTAGGGAGAGGAAAAACCTAAACTTTGAAAATAACAGAACACTTAAAGAATGCCTCAAAGCCACTTTTTAGCTTTGAAGTCATACCGCCCGTTAAGGGGAAATCCATTCAAGAGTTGTACAATAACATCGATCCGTTGATGGAGTTCAAGCCGCCGTTTATAGATGTAACGACCTCGCGGGAGGAGTTTATCTACATAGAAAAAGGCAATGGATTACTTGAAAAGCGATTGACCCGCATGCGTCCAGGAACTTTGGGAATCTGTGCCTCCATCCAGAATAAGTATGGTGTGGATACCGTACCGCATATACTTTGTGGCGGTTTTACAAAACAAGAAACGGAGTACCTGCTGGTGGATTGTATGTATCTGGGAATAGAAAACGTCATGGCTTTGCGCGGCGATGCCCGTAAGGAAGAACGCCGTTTTGAAAAGATGGACGAGGGCCATGAATTTGCCATTGATTTGGTCAAGCAGATTCAGGCTCAGAATGAGGGGAATTATCTACATCAAGTCATCGAGATTACCTGTGATGTGGATTTTTGTATAGGCGTTGCCGGCTATCCTGAGAAACACGAGGAATCTCCCAGCTTACAGAGTGATTTAAAAAGGCTCAAGGAAAAAGTTGACGCCGGTGCCGATTACGTGGTAACCCAAATGTTTTTTGATAACAAAAAGTACTTTGAATTTGTTGATGCTGCTCGAGATAACGGTATCGATGTGCCCATCATTCCAGGCATCAAACCCATTGCGACTAAACGACATCTCAATCTCTTACCCCAAACGTTTCATCTGGACTTGCCTCAAGAGCTGGTAGATGAGGTAGAAGCTTGCAAGAATAACAAAGCCGTTAGACAGGTAGGCGTGGAGTTTGCCGTGCAGCAGTGCAAAGAACTTCTCGAGCACGGCGCTCCCGTACTGCATTTTTACAGTATGGGAAAAAGTGACAATATTGAGGCGGTGGCGAGGAAGCTGTTTTAAAATGTATAGTATTTTTAATTTCTATCTACATTTAATCGATAGTTTGATGATTGTGCAATTTGTGCCAGTTGGAAGAGTTAGTTTCGCACACCTAGAAAAGTAGATACAGTCGATTGAAACAGCTTACCCTATTTTTAATAGTTCTCGCTTCGCTTCGACTGTGCTCAGCGCAGGTCGCGAAAGCGGTATCATCACAAACAGCTGAGAACAGTAGAAACATCTTTACCCTTGATGCGTCGCTCATGCATGGGACGATCCTAGAGCACAATCCAGATATCGCACACCTGATTACAGAGCATCCCAAAGGTGTTTTGTTCAGTTACAATAGAAAAACTTTTGGCGAGGAGGAGTGGCAGGCGCGATACGGCTATCCCGACTGGGGGGTCAGTGCTGCTTATCAGGATATGGGGAACTTTTTTCTGGGCGAGGCTTATAGTGCCTATGCCCACTTTAATTTTTATTTTTTCAAGCGCAACATGCAGTTCAGGATAGGGCAGGGACTTGCCTATATGACGAAACCTTTTGATGCCGTGGATAATCCTAGAAACAACGCTTACGGTACCCGATTTACCAGTTCCACCTTTTTGCTGGCAAACTATAGAAAGGAAAATATCTATCATGGGCTGGGCGTACAGGCGGGTTTCAATATTATCCACTATTCAAATGCAAACGTACGAGCGCCTAACAATTCCACAAATACATGGTTTTTTAACGCTGGCCTGAACTATACATTTAATAAGGAGGACATTCCTGAATTTAAGGTGTGGGAAAAGAGAGGGTACAAGGAACCGATTCATTTTAATGCTGTGGCGCGGCTGGGATTTAATGAAAGTGATTTCAGGGGAAGTGGACAGTATCCCTTTTATGACTTTTCCTTTTATACCGATAAACGTATTAATATCAAAAGCAGTTTACAGGTGGGGACTGAGGTGTTTTTTGGCGAATTTTTAAAGGAATTTCGCGATTATCAAGCAGCAAGTTTTCCAGATAGCGATATAGATGGCGATGAGAATTACCAGCGGGTAAGTGTTTTTGTAGGTCACGAGCTGCATTTGGGAAAGACCAGTTTGCTTACGCAGCTGGGATATTATGTGTACTGGCCCATTCCTTTTGAAACCCGATTCTACAACAGGATAGGGTTACAACAGCGCATTACCGATCAGGTTTTTGCCTCGCTTACCGTACATTCTCACGGAGCTGCGGCAGAGGGCGTGAGCCTAGGAGTAGGCTATCGGTTTAAAAGTTTTAAATTATGATGTTTAAATGGCTTTATAGGAAGTACTGGATCTTCGCAATCGCCATATTGATATTTATCTCAATTGCAATAAATGGTTGTGATTCCGAAGATGGATTGAACTGCACGCAAACGGCTGGCGATCTCGTTGAGGTTGAAATAGACGTGGATTTCTTTAATAAGATTACCGTTTATGAGCGCACGGGTCTTATCATCAAGCAAGGAGACCAGCAAAAAGTGGTTTTGAGAACGGGAGAAAACCTTGTAAATGACGTTGAATTCAAAGTTGCGGATAACCGTTTAAGCATACGCAATGAAAACGGTTGCAACGTCGTACGTGATTATGGTATTACGATTGTGGAAGTCACTGTTCCAGATCTTACCGAGCTGCGAAGCAGTACTGGAGAAGATATAATTTCTGACGGGATTCTTAATTTTAGCAATCTTACGCTTCTCTCGAACGATGGCCCAGAAGAAGATTTTTATCATTCCACGGGTAGTTTCTATTTGAAACTTGATGTCGAGAACCTTTTTATAAATACAAACAAGCTGAGTAACTTCTACTTATCCGGAGCCGTGCAAAATGCCAATTTGAATTGGGATCTGGGAGATGGTAAATTGCTGGCGGAGGATTTAGTCATTCAAAACGCGCAGATATTTCATCGAGGAACCAATGACTGGAATATAGACGTAAAACAAAACATCTCCGGAACCATAAGTGGCTACGGAGATGTGATTTTAAAATCCGCCCCTAATTCTATCAATGTGGAAGAGAACTGGCGAGGTAGATTGATTGTGCCTGATTGATTACATCAAAACGATAGGCATTTCTGCTCTGTATGTTCCCCATCCTATTTTCATGTGGACTATGTTATCTTCGCCCGGAGTATATAAGGCTATACTTAAATGCTCAATGCTTTTATTATCTTTAGATACGGGAATTTTAGTACTAATGACATTCAAGTCTTTTTTATAGCTATAGTTTCCCCAGCCATCATTTTCAAAATTAATGTGGACAATCCACTGGTCTTCCATAGGAGTAACAACCATGGAATATCTACCTGCTTTTACACTTTCGCCCCCAATCATCGCATCTTTCATCAAGAGAAGTTCAGTACTTTCGTTGGCACCTAGTCTCCACAGCTCGCCATATTGAGTTATTCCATCTTTTTTATTGTCGCCTTTGCGAAAAATATTTCGCCCATTTAATGCAGGACGGCTATAAAGTACTCTTATTTGAGGTTCTAGGGCGATGCGTTCATCTCCTGTTTTAGCAAACTGTCGTTTTGCAGCTTGTGGAGGGTAAAAAGCCGCATCCATTGGACTTTTGTCAATTGGGTCAAAATCCTGAGCCATCATGCTCATGCTGGAAATGGCAATCGCTACGAGTAAAATGTATTTTTTCATGTGTATTAATTTAGATTTTAAAGATAAGGTTAGTGGTTTGATGGCTTATGTTCAATTCTTCACAAATTCTGATTGATACAGCATAAGTCCGCTGGCGGGAGCGATGTGAGAAAGGTGGATCTTGTTAGTTCCATCCAATGTTTTTTCAAATTCGTCCATAGAAAGCTTTCCCATTCCCAGGTCAAAGAGCATTCCCATCATGAGTCGCACTTGATGTCTTTTAAACCCTTTTCCTTTTACTTTAAATACATAGCTTTCTTCTGGGAAGAAGCTCGCGGTAAAAAGATCATTCTCTGTGATAATGCATGAATCAATAGTCACTACCGTTTTTGTTGTGGAGCTGGGTTTATAGGTGTACGACCAGAAGTCATGTGTTCCCTGGAACTTTGCCGCTGCTTCTTTCATCAAGTTGATGTCAAGCTGCTGTTTCATGTACACCATAAAGGGAGCACAGAATGGATGGAACTTTTCTCCATGTGTAAATAGGTAGATGTATTCCTTGACTTTAGGCGCTTGGATGATATTGAAATCGGCAGTGGTTTCTTGTACTTCCAATGCTTTAATGTCGCTGGGAAGATTCAGGTTGAAGTCGATTAGAAACTGCTCTTGATCCAACAATTCTTCCTGCTCTAGGAAAAGCTCGATCCAAGTTTCATTTGCGGAGACTTTGGCATCGGTACGTCCTGCGGCAAGGACTTTAAAGTCACTATGGTCAAAAACATACCGCAACGTACGCAGCACCATGCGCTCAACGGTCGGAATATTATTGGGCTGTTTTTGCCAGCCGTGGAATCTAAAACCCAGATATTGGAGTTTGATCAGGTAAAACTGCCTGTTTTTGGTATCGAATGGACTGCGCTTCATAGATCTTCAGGAAAATGATCTGATGGATCAAAGGGAATGTCATCATCTGGATCGTGGTCATCATAATTCACTCCCGGCGGATTAAACACATTCCACCTATCGATGATGTAATCTTCTTTATCGAAAGTCTTAATCCACTCTGCAAAAAGAACCCTTAAATTTTCTACTTCGGTTCTCAACAAGTCGAGATACTCAACATCGGCAAAGCCATTCATTTGCAAGCCGCGGGCATCAGTAATCAATTCTCTCGCGGCCTTGCGTATGATGGCGGCGTTTTCCATGCGCAAATCGTAAAGTCCAGCGCCCTCAGCACCTGCAATCTTTACGGGAATGGTCATGGCATTAGAGAGTAGGTATTCAGAATTTTGCTTGAACATGATTTCCTTAAAATCTTTCTCATCCTCAAATTCTGAATCCTTGAGATCGTCACTGGTTAAGCCCTCTAGCATTCTGTTTACCAGATCTAGAATTTCTCGAGCCTTAATATAAACCGGCAGAGATTCTATGCGTTTACGTTCTGCTTCTGGGTCGTAGTCTTCGTCGTCAAACATTTTTTTGTACTTAAGTAATTGAGCTAAAGTTAAGCAATAGCACTATGCATCAGCGTTCCACTCTCTATAAAATTGGTTCAGGAAATCTTTCATGTAATCATGTCGTTCAAGAGCCAAAGCATAACCTTTATGAGTATTCATCAAATCTTTAAGAAGTAAAAGCTTCTCATAAAAGTGATTAATGGTAGTCGATTCTCCCTTTTTATATTCTTCTTTGGACATGTTCAATTGGGGCGGCCTGTCCGGATCGTAAATCGTATTGTTTTTAAAGCCTCCATAATTAAAAGTGCGGGCAATGCCTATCGCTCCCATGGCATCCAATCTATCGGCATCTTGTACGATCTGGAGTTCAATAGATTTTTCTATGTTCTCGTTATGACCGCCCTTGTAGGAGATATTTTTGATAATATCTACGACTTGATTCATTTGAAGTTCGGATAGGTTTAGATCCTTAAGAAAGTGAGCAGCCTTTTGCGGCCCTATTTTTTCGTTCCCGTCGTGAAATTTTGAGTCTGCAATGTCGTGCAGTAGTGCTCCCAGTTCTACAACAATGCGGTCTGCAGTAGGTTCTTCATTTGCGATGATAAGAGCGTTTTTCCAGACTCGATTGATGTGGTGCCAGTCGTGGCCGCCTTCTGCATCTTCAAGTTCTTTTTTTACGTATCCTACGGTTTTCTCGATAATAGTATTCATACGCTCAATATAGTTTTGAAAAGTGTTTGTTTAGAGAATCCGGTACGTGATTTTATCAATTATTTTCTTTCCCTACGATGCTTGTCGCTGCTTAGGTTTAAATTTGTTGAGTAAGCTGTGTGGAGAATTTCTCTTTCGCTTTAAGCGAAAAAATAACATCTTTTATACTGCTCGATAATATACATACATGAACGAAAACGCCATCAAGAGTCTGCGCGATGCACTTGAGATCAGTCCAGATAATATACCGTTGCGGTTGCATCTTGCGCAAACATTGCAGCAATCCCAAAAACTGGAGGAGGCTCAAGACGAATACGAAATCGTGCTCCAATATCAACAATCTGTCGCGGCACAGCAGGGTTTGGCTATAATCGCATACAAGCTTGGGAATCATTCCAAAGCCATCGTGATCCTTGAGAGTCTCATAGAAAACGGAAATGAAGATCTTGATACGCATCTATTCTATACAAGGGCTTTATTAAAGAGTGGAGATCAAGGACAATCGCTGGAAGCCTACAAAAAGCTCTTGGATCTCTATCCAGATTTTTCTGATCCCGACCTCGATAATATGTTCAAGGTTGCCGCAACCCAGTATGACGAAGATCCATTTAGTGATGACTATGATGACGACGAGGAGGACTTTTTTGGGGAATCCTCCAGCAATGTTTTTATTGAAAAACCAGAGGTAGATTTTTCCCATGTGGGCGGAATGGACGAGGTAAAGAGAGAAATAGATCTTAAAATCATCCAGCCGTTGCTGCATCCCGAGATTTATAAAGCCTACGGTAAAAAAATAGGCGGCGGGATCTTATTATACGGTCCACCGGGCTGTGGGAAGACTTTTATTGCCAGAGCTACCGCGGGCCAGATCAATGCAAAATTCATATCCATATCGCTCAATGATATACTGGATATGTGGATAGGGAGTTCTGAGAAGAACCTGCACCACATTTTTGAAGTGGCACGTGAAAATACACCTTGTGTGCTCTTTATTGATGAGATCGATGCGTTGGGTGCCAGCCGCAGTGACATGAAGCAAAGTGCTGGGAAAAATATCATCAATCAATTTTTACAGGAACTGGATGGTATCAATCAAGATAACGAGGGATTGTTGATTCTTGGTGCGACTAACATGCCTTGGCATTTGGACACGGCTTTTCGCAGGCCGGGAAGATTTGACCGTATCTTATTTGTACCACCACCAGACCAAGAGGCGCGCAACGCGATATTTGATCTGAAGCTGAAAGAAAAACCTACTAATGATGTTGATAGTAGTTCTTTGGCTAAGAAAACAAAAGAGTATTCTGGAGCAGACATCGAGGCCGTGATTGATATCGCCGTCGAGTCGAAACTGGAAGATGCAATTGCAACTGGTGTTCCCCAACCGCTTTCCACTAAAGATCTTTTAAAGGCAGTCAAGAAACATAAACCGAGTACCAAGGAATGGTTTGTCACTGCCAAAAACTTTGCACTTTATGCCAATGAGTCTGGTCTGTACGATGATATTCTGGATTATATGAAGATTAAGAAGTGATGTTTATCCCTATCCGAAAAATGAGACAAGAGAAAAGACTCAAGAAAAAGGACGGTGTGAGCATCAGGAATGAAAACACAGACGCAAAGCAATAAATTAACCTCATGATCGATTCCCTATATGAACGCGCGATTTTGCTCTATCAGCAAAACAGGTACGCCCAGGCGGCTGAGGTTATGCAGCAGGCTCTTGCCATGGAACCAAATCATGTACCTTGCCTGCACCTGCTGGCGGAATTGAAGCTGGCTCTCGACCGTCCCAAAGAAGCGAGAAAGATCATAGATAGTGCGATAGGCCTGGCTCCCGATCTCGATTTTCTCTATTCCACAAAGGCAAAGATCATGATCGATGTCCAGCGATACGATGAGGCGGAGACCCTGTTAAAGGAAGCGATCGCGCTCAATCCATCAAATGCCTTTAATTTTACGATGCTTGCTCAGATCTCGCTTTCGCGAAAGCGGTATCAAGAAGCAGAACAACTTTCTGATCAAGCCCTAGCGCTGGATCCAGAAAATGTGCTGGCGCTGAACACCAAAAGTACCGCCCAGCTCAAACAGAATAAGAGAGCTGAAGCAGAGGAAACTATGCGTGGCGCTCTTGGGGAGAATCCTGAGGATAGTTACACGCATGCCACCTACGGCTGGAACACGCTGGAGAATGGCGACCATAAAAAGGCGCTGGAACATTTTAGGGAAGCCTTGAGGTTCAATCCCAATAACGAGATGGCGCAAACGGGTATGATGCAGGCGTTGCAGGCGCGCTATTTTGTGTACCGCTGGTTCTTGAGATACCAGTTCTGGATCGGGAATATGGCGGCAAAATATCAGTGGGGTTTTATCATAGGTTTTTATCTGTTCACTAGAGTGATCGATTGGGTGGCTCAAGCGGTGCCTGTGTTGGAACCCTTTTTGACACCAGTGGTCATTGTTCTGGGATTAATTGCACTGAGCAGCTGGTTTATAGGGCCGGTTTCCCAATTGTTGTTTAGGTTCAATCCCTATGCAGAGCATCTGTTGTCGGATCAGCAGAAGAAGTCGATCTGGTTTACGGGAGTGTTATTATCTCTTGTTTTACTCAGTCTAGTAGCATTTGCGTTTACGAGTTCCTATCTGTTTCTGGCCACGGCAGGTTATGCCTTGATTCTGATCATCCCATGGAGTCACTTTTATCTACCGACTGATCCAAAATACATGATGCCACTTGCCAGCTTTTTAATGACGGCGATCGCCCTACTCGCGATATACGAGACCATGTCATCCAAATATCTCTTCAACGTCTTTACGACCTCGTTTTTGATAGCATTTGTGGCATTTCAGTTTCTAGTGAATGCAGTGGCGATTAGAAGGGATAATATTTAAGCTGTGTAGAGCTAATTTCTTCTAAAGTCAATGTGTATCGCATCGAGGTGTTGACCGTAGCAACACTCAAATTACAATTTTCTAGTAATTCACATATCATATTTTATTGAAAAGTCACCGATTTTATCGAGACACTTTTAAGTTTTCTTCATCTTGTAAAACTATTGTGCAGGTTTTAGCAGATCCAGTATCTTTGAAACACATAAATCTTTTATGAAAATCATTATAGCAGGTGCGGGAGAAGTGGGTTTTCATCTTGCAAAATTGCTCTCATTTGAGTCTCAAGATATTACTCTGATCGATCCAGTCAAAGAAAATCTGCATTACGCAGATACCCATCTTGACATTAGAACACTTAGAGGAGATAGTACCTCTATTAAAATATTACAAGACGCAAAAATCGATCAAGCAGACCTTGTAATAGCGGTAACTAGCAGTGAAACCACAAATATTACAATTTCGGTTCTTGCAAAACAACTGGGCGCCAAAAGAACCATTGCTCGTATTTCCAATACCGAATTTCTCGAGCATCAAGAAGCGATAGGTTTCTCAGGTTTTGGAATAGATGAGTTGATTTCCCCAGAATCCCTTGCTAGTAAAGAGATAGAATTGTTACTCAACCAGAGTGCCTTCAATGACAGTTATGAATTTGAGGAAGGAGCCCTCACGATGGTTGGTGTGAACTTGACTCGTACAGCTCAGTTTGTGGGCAAAACAGTCCAGCAGGCTGGAGAAATTTTTCCCGAAGTTCATTTTATGCCTATTGCAATACAACGATTTGGAACGCAATATACTTTGATACCACGTGGTGATACTCAATTTAAAGAAGGCGATCAGGTCTACTTTATGACCAATGCTGGTGGAGTTGAAGAACTATATAAGCTTACCGGCAAAACTAAAAAGGTCATGCGCAACGTGATGATTTTAGGGGGTAGTAGTATAGGTAGGCAAAGTGCGAGCAAGCTTGCTGACGCTGGTGTAAATGTAAAATTAGTTGAAAAGGATCCGGACAAAGCTTTTGAACTTGCAGATCAATTACCAGACACACTCGTAATTCATGGAGATGGTCGCAATGTAGAACTTCTGCAGGAAGAAAGTATTCATGAAATGGATGCATTCATTGCAGTGACAGGAAACAGTGAGACAAATATTATTTCTTGCCTCATGGCAAAAAGTAAAAGTGTAGGCAAGACGATCTCACTCGTAGAAAACATGGATTACTTCCAGCTATCACATAGTATAGGGATTGATACCTTGATCAACAAAAAGCTTCTTGCAGCAAATAACATTTTTAGATATGTGAGGAAGGGTGAGGTAGTAGCAATGACCAAGCTAAATAATATGAATGCAGAGTTGCTGGAATTTATAGTGAAGCCATCCAGTGAGGTTGCTGGTAAGAATATTTCCAACTGTGGAATACCGCGTAGTGCGATTGTAGGTGGTGTCATTAGGGATGGTGTAGGGAATATCGTATTGGGGAATTTTAAGATAGAAGCAGGAGATCGGGTAGTAGTATGCTGCCTACCTAGGTCTATTTCAAAGGTTGAAAAACTGTTTTTATAATGACTAAACTCAATTATAAGATCATTATTTATATCATGGGCTTGCTATTGGTTTTCAATGGTGGTTTTATGTTATTGAGTGCGCTGGTAAGTTTTATTTATGGTGAAACTGAAGGTTGGGATATTTTATTAGCAAGCGGAGTGGCCGTTGCTTTGGGTGGAACGGTTATGACGCTTACGCGAAAACATGTCAAGCAACTCCATAAAAAGGAGGGTTATCTCATCGTCACATTGGGGTGGTTGATCATGGCTTTTGCAGGCACCATGCCCTATATGTTCACGGGTGCCATAACTAACTATACTGATGCTTTTTTTGAAACCATGAGCGGTTTTACCACAACAGGTGCAAGCATTATGAACGATATTGAGATCATGCCAAGGGGAATTCTTTTTTGGCGAAGCCTCACCCACTGGATTGGGGGTATGGGAATCATCGTTCTTGCTGTTGCCATTCTACCATTGCTGGGAATAGGAGGGATGCAACTATTTGCCGCAGAGGCACCAGGTCCCAGCGCAGATAAACTACACCCTAGAATTACCGATACCGCAAAACGTCTTTGGTTGATCTATGTAGGCTACACGGCACTAGAAACCATTTTACTTAAGATTGCCGGCATGGGCTGGTTTGATGCGGTAAACCATGCATTGAGCACCTTATCCACAGGAGGTTTTTCCACTAAAAATGCTAGTATCGCCTATTGGAATGATAATCCCGCCATACAATGGATCATTACGATCTTTATGTTTATCGCGGGTATGAATTTCGTATTGAGTTATTTTGGATTTAAAGGACACTTCTCAAAAATCACCAAAGACACGGAGTTTAAATGGTATGCCTGCTTTGTTTTGGGTTTTTCAATAATAGGAACCATACTCATATATTTTCAGGCAGATCCATCTCTTTCTACCATTGACCACCCCATGGTATTGGGTGAATTTGAAAGCGCCGCTCGGCATAGTTTCTTTCAAGTTTTGGCAGTGATCACAACAACTGGTTTTGTTTCTGCTGACTTTACCATGTGGACGCCCTTTTTGACCATCATGTTTTTTGGACTGTTCTTTTTGGGTGGTAGTGCAGGTTCTACCTCTGGGGGTGTAAAGGTGATGCGTCACATTATACTCATACGTAATGGAGTACTTGAATTCAAGAGAACCTTGCATCCAAATGCTATTTTACCCGTACGTTATAATAGACGAGCACTTACTAATAATATAGTGTTCAACGTACTGGGCTTTTTTATTCTATACATGCTATCTTTTATAGTAGGTTCTATTGGGCTTGCTGCTCTAGGGCTGGATTTTCAGACTGCAATAGGAGGGGCGTTGAGTAGCTTGGGTAACGTGGGGCCTGCTTTTGGCGACCTCTCTCCAGTAAATAATTTTGCAGGCCTTCCAGCATTAGGCAAATGGTGGTGTGCTTTTCTTATGCTTATCGGTAGGCTGGAATTGTTTACCGTACTTATATTATTGACTCCTTTCTTCTGGAGGAATAGGTAGTTAATTTTTAGGCTATTTTAAATAGACAAGCCCCCTAGAGGGGGTTGGGGGGTGTTCGCGTGATGAGATAACTTAGCTATTAAAATTCAATTTAACGATACCATTGATCGAATTCAAAATAATACATCCGAATTTTAAATCCAAAGAATTAGGACTTGCCCAAAACCTTCTTCATTCTCATGATCGCCTCCAGGATCTGCTCTTCACTCGCAGCGTAGGAAATACGTATGCAATTGGGAGCACCAAATGCATCGCCCGAAACCGTCGCGACATGACACTCCTCGAGCAGCATCATTGAGAAATCGGTAGCGTTGTAGATTTTGTGATTCTTTACTTCCTTGCCAAACCAATCGGAAACATCTGGAAAAACATAGAATGCTCCTTCAGGACTGTCGGTTGTAAAACCAGGAATTTCTTTGAGTTCCTGGAGTATGAGGTCTCTCCTTTTCGCGAAAGCGTCAATCATATACTGAATCTTAGAAACAGGAGCTTCTAGAGCTGTAATGACTGCTCGCTGAGCGATACAGTTGGTTCCACTGGTGATTTGTCCCTGCATTTTATTACAGGCACGCGCGATCCAAGTGGGAGCTCCTATGTAACCCACGCGCCAGCCCGTCATGGCAAAAGCCTTGCTCACGCCGTTTATGGTAACCGTACGGTCATACATTTCTGGAATTGCCGCCATGCTCGCGTGCTTACCGGTATAGTTGATGTGCTCATAAATCTCGTCACTCACTACAATAATATCCGGATGATCGGCTAGGACATCTGCAAAGGCTTGGAGTTCCTCATGACTAAAAACGCTCCCGCTGGGGTTGTTAGGCGAGGAGAAAAGGATCATCTTGGTTTTGGGAGTGATGGCTTCACGCAATTGTAGCGCGGTCATTTTAAAATTCTGTTCTACGCCGGCACGCACCTCAACGGGAACACCCTCTGCAAGTTCCACAATGGCGGCATAACTTACCCAGTAGGGCGCTGGTAGGATACACTCGTCTCCCTTATTAAGTAATACCATGGCGACGTTTGCAATGGACTGTTTTGCTCCCGTGGAAACCACGATCTGGCTGCGATCGTAATCCAGTCCATTATCCCGTTTGAATTTATGAATGATAGCATCTTTTAACTCTACATAGCCATCGACGGGAGTATAACTGTTATAGTTATCATGGATTGCTTGAATAGCGGCATCTTTGACAAAATCAGGCGTGTTGAAGTCTGGTTCTCCCAGACTCAGGCCTATGATGTCCTGCCCTGCCTCTCTCAGTTCGCGTGCTTTTGCGGCCATTGCTAGCGTGGCACTCGTGGGTAAATTGTTGATGCGTTCTGAAAGTCTTGCGTCCATAATAAAAGGGTTTGTTACAAATGTATCATTTCGCAATGGGATGTTTATTTAAAGCCCGTTTAATATTCTTGTATTTTTGCACAAAATTTCACGCGTGTCACAAATAATCAAAAAATATTTCCCCCACATTACAGAAGATCAAGAAAAGAAATTTGCCATGCTGGGAGATCTCTATGCGGAATGGAACGCGCAGATCAATGTGATTTCCCGCAAGGACATCGACCAGTTATTTGTAAGGCACGTGTTACATTCGTTGGGGATTGTGTCGGTAGTTCGCTTTCGCGAAAGCTTACCCAATAAAGGCGGCGGAACCAGGGTACTGGACATAGGAACCGGTGGAGGTTTTCCCGGAATTCCACTTGCCATCATGTTCCCAAAAACCAGTTTTCATCTAGTCGATGCGATTGCCAAAAAGATTAAAGTAGTGGATGCAGTTGTCGAAGCGCTGGATTTGAAAAACGTAACAACCGCCCACACCCGTGCCGAAAAAGTAAAGGGCAAGTACGATTTTATCGTGAGCCGTGCAGTTACAAATATGAGCGACTTTGTAAAATGGACCAATGGAAAGTTCAGAAAAGACAGTTTCCACACCATTGAAAACGGAATACTCTACTTAAAAGGCGGCGATCTGGACGAAGAACTCAAACCTTTTAAAAACGCTTATATCTATGATCTTGAAGAGGTTTTTGAAGAGGAATTCTTTGAGACTAAAAAAGTGGTGCATTTGCCTAGATGAAGCTAATTATTTGAATGAAAAAAGCTAGAGACTTAGGTGTCTCTAGCTTTTTTCGTTTGAAGTAAATATTCTTAAAAGTTAGTCGAGATATTTAGGGTCAATCCTGTGTTTTCAGGTACAAAACGGCATACACCGCCTACACAGACCAGTCCACCACGCTGGCGACCGTAGTTCAATGCGACACGGGTGCGACCTTTAGTGTAACTGCCGCCTACAGAGTAGTAATGGATGTCGGTCTCATCGTAATTATACAGGTCGGTTACATAAAAAGATAAATAAGGACTGAAAGAATATTCAGCTGTGGCTGCTGCCCAGTTGCCTCGATCTGCCTCCGTGGCAAGGTGCTGGATGTCTGCTCGTATGCTACGACCACCATCCAACTTATAAAGAACATCTAAGATTTGCATGTTCCCCCTGAGGAAAAAATCGTTTTGTTCAATAATTCTACCGTTGTACTCCACATGAATACCAGTGAAAATCGCTGAAAGCTTTTTAGAAAATCTCTTTTTGATCCCAATACTATATTCTTCGTAATATTTTTCCCCAACTGAAAATAGGTCGGCTTCATAAGTGTTGTTATCAGTGTCAAAAGTCGCGTCCAGTCCACTCCAGTTGGAATAGTTGAGTTCTAATTTTGTTCCATATTTACCGCCAAGAAATGTTCCTTTTGGAATCGTGTAATAGACATCTACCTGTCCACCTATTTCTCCTGCCTTTTCATCTCCTATAATGACCGCAGGCTGAGGTGCGTAAACATAGATATTGGAAACGGCATAGTCTTGTTGTTTGGTGTAGCCGGGAATGTAGTTGATGGTATTTAGTAGAAAGGTATTGCCCGCAGCTTCACGATCAGAATAGAATCCCATATTCTCCATGGCTCGCAAGGTGGCGTTAATCCCAAGACCTTTTGTGGCATAGCCTGTATTGATTAATAGTGCTTGTCCTTCTTGATAGTTATTGTTCTCAACAAGTCCATTGTTTACATAGGCATCTTCTTCTTTGTAGACATATTCTCCTCCTATAAAAAAGGAACTGAAATTGAAATCTGCTCTTGCGCTGTATGCTCCTACATCTGCAGGAAAGTTGGGATCCGGACTACCGCTGTCTTGATACCTATTGACATAGCTGGCACCCAATTGAATACCGGTATCAAGTTCTAACGCATAGCCCAAGTCCAATTCTGCATCGATTCCAGTTACCGTGCCTTCTGAAAGTTCAAAAGCTTCCCGTTGATTGCCTGTAAAAGCTGTAGCCGCTAAATAATCGGTAAAATCATAGTGTATTCTTACTCCTCTTATGCTGTTGTCTATTCCCAGTTGTCTGTCTTCCCAAGACCTGTAAATCAAGCCGCTACCAAACTGATCGTAAAAATGGCCACCGGTAATTTCTAAATCCTCATGTTTGAACTTTAGAAAATAGGTCCCGATGGCGTTACCTTCATATCCCGGAAAATATCCCAGCAACGGAGAAGGTGCAAAAGCTTCATATTGAGCGCCCGCTGAGAATTTCCCATAGTTAAATCTTAGCGTGAAATAGTTATTGGAACGCAATCGATCTGAGGGAAGCGTGAAAATTATTCCGTCATCTGGTTGGTACCATTGGCTGTTTGATTCAAACCCGCCACTATAGACTACCTTGGGATCTTCTTCTTGTTGACCAAAACATACACTCGCCGCAAAAACGAGTAGGAGGGTTGGAAGTATATTTTTCATTTACTAAATCTAGTCGGTTGTTGAAATCTGCTTGAACTCTTCAAAAAGAGCGTCTTCTGCGCCTGGATTAAAGCTGCTGTGTCTAAATTTTATTTCGCCGTTTTTTACGATGAGTGTAAATGGAATAGTACTTACTCCCAGATAACGTTTTAGATCATTGTTGGGATCCAAAAGAACTTGATACTCCCATCCTTTTCCCATTACGGCTGGTTTTACCCTTCTTGTGGAACGGGCATCATCTAGGGAGATGGCGATTAGTTCAAAACCCATTTCTTCCTGGAGGTCTTCATAAGTTTCTGCGATGGTATCCAGTTCTCTAATGCAGGGTACACACCAGGTGGCCCAAAGCGAAACCACCACCGTTTTATCCTCGCTAATTTCTGATAGATTGACTTCTTCCCCTTTTAAATTTTTAAGTTTAAGATCAGGCAAACGCGTTTGTGAATTACCTATCGTTGAAATCGTGATGATTACTAGAAGTATTAAATTTTTCATAAAGAGGTATTTGTTGCAAGTATAGCAAATTAAAAACAGATTTAGAGAATCAATTGTCCTGCCATCGTTTCAGGTCAATTTAAAAAC
Organism: Nonlabens sp.; assembly: GCA_049671565.1. Taxonomy (GTDB): domain Bacteria; phylum Bacteroidota; class Bacteroidia; order Flavobacteriales; family Flavobacteriaceae; genus Nonlabens. Next base: position 31,825 of record JBATVD010000046.1, on the reverse strand, counting down.
GGGCTTTTATTTTTGACAATAATTTCAGTTCCTTCAAGTGTTAATATTGTCACAAGAACCAATAACCGGTTCATATCGTATATATTTGTTTATTAATGATTTTGGTTATGAAAAGACGTTTTGGCTATTTATCGATTTTGATTATCCTACTATGTAATTCATGTGAGATTTCATCTCCTGATGGTTTCTATGACGACGATGACGCAAATCTCAATCAAACCCTGACTCTAGTAGTTGATGAAGATGTAGTCTTGCAAACGAGTGAAGTTGAGGTTACCGTGCTTGATCAAAATAATATAGATGTAACTCCATCGGTTACCTTGTTTTTGAATGGAACAGAGGTGTCTGGTAATATTGTTGCCCTAAATAATTCTGGTTTTAATGAACTGAGTGCTGAGCGAGGTCTTGAGAGTTCAAACGTAGTAACGGTAGAAGCAGTTGAACCCAGTTATACTACTAAAGTACTTATAGAAGACTATACTGGAGCTTGGTGCGGATGGTGCCCAAGGATGTCTCAAGGCATAAGTGATCTTTCAGATAATCCAGCTATTGTTCCCATAGCCATTCATAATGGAGATAGCATGGCGTTTAGACTGGAATCTCAAATGGCCGATGAATTTGGAGTGCAGGGATATCCTACCGGGCTACTGAACCGCAGCTCTTTCTGGAATAGAGTTTCTAACGATGCCATGGATTTGAATGAACCGTTGGTTTATGCCGATAAAGTAGTAGGTGCGGGACTTGCAATAACCTCTACTGTAAACAGCACTATGATTAGCGTAGATGTCAAGGTAGGTTTTGATATAGGCATGACAGGCGGTAAGCTTATTGTTTATGCGCTAGAAAATGGGATAATAGAAGAACAAACCAATTATACCAATAATTACGGAGCTCAAGATTATATTTCAGATTATGAGCACAACCATATCCTTAAGGCAAATCTTTCTGAACTCTTTGGCGATATGATCCCAGAGACTGATCAAGAAAGAGGCGTTGAATTTTCTAAATCTTATAATTATAATGCCGCTGGAGTCGCAGATGTCGCTGGAATGGAAATCGTGGCCATGCTAGTTGACGTAAATGGCAAGGTTGTCAATGTTCAAAAGGCAGATGTAGGAACGGTTAAAGATTTTGACTAACTTCATTTGAGTTAAAAAGCAAAAAAATCCCAGCCGAAAAGCTGGGATTTTTTTTGATCTCGATTGATTCAAAGTTTATCACGATGTAATCAAGAACTATCATTTATCCAAATTGAGTCAAACTACTCTCCTAAAAACGGATACCTATAATCAGTGGGAGTGACAAAGGTTTCCTTAATCATGCGTGGACTTACCCATCTTAGAAGATTGAGTTTAGAACCTGCTTTATCGTTAGTTCCAGAAGCTCTTGCTCCACCAAAAGGTTGCTGTCCTACGACTGCTCCGGTACACTTATCATTGATGTAGAAGTTACCCGCACAATTCTTGAGTGCAGTAGTCGCTTGTGAGATAGCGTAACGGTCTTGGCTCATGATAGAACCAGTTAACGCATATTCAGATGTCTCATCCACCAGTTTCAGCGTCTCGTCAAACTGATCGTCTTCATAAACATAAATCGTAATCACGGGACCGAACAGCTCAGTTTCCATGGTTACGTATTTGGGATCTTCAGTCAGAATAACGGTAGGATCTACAAACCATCCTTTGGACTTATCGTAATTACCACCTATGATCACTTCTGCTTTATCACTTTCTTTTGCTCCATCTATATATTTAGCAAGCTTGTCAAAAGAACCTTCATGAATAACTGCAGTAATAAAGTTGCTCATATCTTGCGGCGATCCCATTTTAAAGCTCTCGACATCTTTGCGAATCAGTTTCTCGACTTCTGGCCATATACTTTTGGGAATATAAGCTCTAGATGCAGCGCTACATTTTTGACCTTGGAATTCAAATGCACCACGCACGATCGCAGTTGCTACCTGAGCAGGAACGGCAGATTTGTGTGCCATGATGAAATCTTTACCACCAGTCTCTCCCACGATGCGAGGGTAGGTTTTGTAGGTATTGATGTTTTCTCCCACTTTAGTCCATAGACCTTTAAAAACAGAAGTAGATCCTGTAAAGTGTACACCGGCAAAATCTGCGTGGGACATCACAATGTCAGTCATCATGACTGGATCAGCGTTAACCATATTGATGACACCCGCGGGCACTCCAGCTTCTTCAAAAACCTCTGCAATTACCTGCGCACTCAACATCTGGTGGTCGCTGGGCTTCCATACACAAACATTACCCATAAGGGCAGCACTTGCAGGAAGATTCCCTGCGATAGCGGTAAAGTTGAACGGAGAAACGCAGTAAACAAAACCTTCTAACGGGCGGTATTCCAGCCTGTTCCAAGCACCAGAGGTAGATTCAGGCTGCTCTGCATAGATCTCAGTCATGAACTCTACGTTGAATCGTAAAAAGTCAATCAATTCACACGCACTGTCGATTTCTGCCTGAAATACAGTTTTTGACTGGTTGATCATGGTTGCTGCATTGATGCGTGCACGGTAAGGTCCCGCAATCAACTCAGCAGCTTTTAAAAATATACCTGCACGCTGTTCCCAAGGCATTTCTGCCCAGTTTTTGCGAGCTTCGAGAGCTGCATCTATAGCCATCTTGACTTCTTTCTTACCGGCGCGGTGGTAAGATCCTGCGTTATGCTTGTGATCGTGTGGGGGTTGTATTTGTTTTGTGTCGCCCGTTTTCACAGCTTTACCATTAATATATAAAGGTACTTCTGTGGAGGCGTTCCACAATTCCTTGTAGGCATCAAGTACTTCCTCTCTTTCGTCAGAGCCTGGAGCATAAGACATAATTGGTTCGTTGACAGCTACCGGAACATTGAAAAAACCTTTTCCCATAATATTTTTTTGATTTTGAAATTCGCGTGAAATTACGAATATTTCCTGCGAAGCCCTATTTCTAGAATCTTAAATATCTGCTTAGGAAACTTGGCTTAAAATGTATAAAGGGTTTGGGAAGATTTTGTTGTTTCGCTTTCGCGAAAGCGAATAGTAAAAAGAAATTATTTCAATAAATGTATAGGAATCTTCAAACTATTTATAAATAATTAAAAGTCTAGACTTGGACCACATATCAAAATTAGGAGTTTGACAGTACTAAGTTGAAATTATTCAGCTACTCGGCTTATTTAAAAAGCTTGTCCCACTTCAATTCAGCGCAAATGGTGCGTGAAGTTTAAATGCGGGAATGGTAACTCTAAACTGACGGGTAGAGGTGAAGTTGATCATGTCATAGTGCCCACTCATGCTTCCCATGGGAGAGCTCAAGAGGCAGCCGCTCCTGTAAGTATGTGATTGCCCAGGTTTAAGAACTGGTTTTTTACCTACAACGCCTTCACCGTTTATAACTTCAGTATGGGAAAGGCTGCTTTTTATGTTCCAGTGTCGAGAAGTTAACTGTACACTGTCCTTACTCTGGTTTTCAATGGTAATCATGTAACCAAAGGCAAAATGCAGCTTGTAGTCCTTATAGAAGGTGCCTTCAAAGCTCGTTTTTACCGAAATCTTAATTCCCCTGGTTACTTGCTGAATCATAATTAATTAATCGCAATACCTATCAAAAATAACAATACAAAACCGAAAGTTAGCCCTATGAAGTAAATAAAATTGATTAAAAAGAATTTCAAGATCGTTTTGAACCTGCCCTGACCGTAAAAATTACGCATGGATTTATAGAGGTAAAATGGCCCTATGAGCAAAAAGAATATCGATGAAATATCTAGCCAGCCCAGTGTGATCCATTCTAATAGCAACATTATAATACTACTTACAAAAACAAAAGTCATCACATTAAAGCTAAAAATCAAGTGTTCCATGTAATTGAATCGTCTTCTAGCATATATCAACCAGAGGAATAATGTGAGTACTGGAGTAAACAGAAAGAAGAAAACTGGTAATTTGGGAATCATGATTTCCAAAAGTAGATCGGGATTTTTGGAGAATTTTTTAACCAGCACTGCACGTTCATAAATTGCAACGTTGTAACCTGAATTTCTATGATTCAAATCTTTTAGAGCCGTTCTTGAATTTGTCTCACCATTCTCTTTGTAATAGGTGCCGTAATCATCTATTTGATGAAAAATACGTTTCATCCAGTAGGTGCTGTCAAGCTCTTTTTGGCTTTTATAAGTGATGGGTTCTTTTTTCTCCGTACTGTCTTTTGCATTCTTCAATAATTGTTGATCTCTCTCCTTTCTTAAGCTAGAGGCGATACTTTTACCGATAAAAGGTTTTTTCTCTATTTCTGCAAGTTGCTCGTCTGTAAGTTTTTCAAGATCTTCATCCTCCAGGTTTTCAAGATTCTCGATTAGGGTTTCATTATCGTCTGTTAAATCAAATTGGACGACTCCATCATCGTCTTTCAAAGAAGAACCTGAGCCATTATCCATAAATTGCTTGACAAAGTTCTCAGCCTGCACCATTAAAAAGAAAATAATACAAACGCTTAAAAAGAACCTAAACGGATTTGCATAGCTCATGCGCTTGCCTCTTATGAACTCCTTGCTTACAAATCCAGGTTTGAATAAAATATGTTTAATGGTACGCCAGCCACGGCTATCATAAGAAAAAATATTAGATACGAACTCAGCGAAAAAGTCTTTTAGCGCTAGCTTTTTAGTTGAGTTGAGCTGGCCGCACTGGTGGCAGTATTTATCAATTTTATCTAAAGGAACACCACAGTTAAGACATTCATCTCCACGGTACTTTGCTAGTGATCGTGTTTTGGGAGGCATGTGGAAAGGATAGGTTGTTTATCCTGTAATATTAATAAATTTTGGTTAGAAAAGGATCACTGACTTATGTAGATAGATCAATCTTAATTTGTGATATTGGCACTGTTGCCCACGCCTATACCTATCAAACGATCATAGCGACCTCCCAACTCCCGATAATAGGCCATGACCGTATACACATTTTCAGTTTGCCATTTATTGCCACTTATAAGCCCATGATCCAAGCTGCCATCTGGGAGCATGACTGAATAGCGGTAATTGTAAAAACCTTGCTTAAGAAGTATGGTGGTCTCATATCTACCGCTGCTTTCGTTGATCAGCATTTCACTTTCATCCTGTAACTGAAAGGCATTGTAGTTTCCAGTCACAAAAATCCGTGAGCCTTCAGGAATGTCCACGCCTATCGGGTCTAAGGTAAAATGAATATTTACATATTCTGCCTGAACGGCTGGGTCTTCATTTTCAAGTGTTGTGACTAGAAAATTTCCATTGATATCTGGAAAGTAGGTGTACTCCGTATTTTGCCGTGGAGCATCAATATAGAGGTGCGCATCATAAAGATCGTTGAGACTTACATAGTCTATATTGACATTAGGAGATCTAAAATCCTTGTTTTCAAAGAACAAATATTCATTACCAGCCCAGAACGCTGTTTTTGCATCATATTTATATTCCTGGCGGTTACCTACGTTGAATTGAGGTTTTATGTGTAAAAGAGGCCTGTTGATCTCCCCATTTTTAATCAGCGCAACCTTGAGCAATTCATTGGGATTTATAAAATTGATTTCCTTGCTATCTACAAAAAACTGTAGTCGCTGTTGCGTGTTGATATATTTTAAGTCGCGTACTCTTCTCGTATCTACTCCTACAATAGCGCCAGATTCACGTATCATAAACTTGCGGGAAAAGACTAACTCACGATCAGTATTATAAATATGGATCATGTAATTACCACTTACGCGAAAACCCTTTGTAAACTGATTAGGGATGCTCAACATATAATGCGAGTAAGGTTGAAGGGTTGTGAAAGAGTTGCGGTAATTGAAGATTCGAGCATCATCTATACCGATAAGCCATTCATTTTTAAATAATTGACTGGGAGTCCAGTCATAATCATAATGTTCAAACTGGTAGTAATAATCTGCTTCATCTGCAATGACATCATCAAAGCTAAGAGCGATTCGATCCCCTAGTTCAAACACGGGAAGCAGTTCTTCGGCATCGATATTAAAAGTGACGGTTTTTATATAATCTGGATCATTTACCAGTTGGTCCATTGTTTGTGAGCTTGCGTGAAAAATCACAAAAACGTATGTAATGATCGCCAGAATTATCGACTTCATAGGAGTGCGGTTTTTAAGATCTAAATATAAGATTATGGATGTTAATAGGGGTTAGTTATTTTGCTTTCGCGAAAGCTTAAACTCAAACGACTTCTATAACAAAATCATGAACTACCAAACCAATGCCGCAAGCCGAAATGACCGTTATTTATACTTGATCTAAATAAATTAGCCAAATGGAATTGATTGCTTTTATAACTAAATTTGCAAACCTTAAAAAGGACTAAATCCACAACCTATGTCCAAAGACATTAGAGTAAGAAAAGGACTTGATCTCAAGTTAAAGGGCGATGCAGAGAAGCAAATCGTTAAAGCCCCCCTGTCAAAGGTTTATGCTATAAAACCTACAGATTTTCATGCGGTCGTTCCCAAGCTTGTTTTAAAGGAAGGCGCAACAGTAAAAGCTGGAGAGCCAGTTTTTTATTCCAAGTATGATGAGAAGGTAAAGTTTGTCTCTCCTGTGAGCGGTACTATTACTGAAATTCTAAGGGGTGCTAAAAGACGCATTCTTGAAGTTAAGATCACTCCAGATGGATCTACTGATACTTTGAGACACTCTGTCCCAAAGTTAGATACTGCAACTCCAGGCGACGTGAAGGCACTTCTTTTGGAAAGTGGGTGCTGGCCATTTTTAATACAGCGTCCTTACAGTATTGTTGCAAGTTCTGAGGATAAGCCTAAATCGATTTTTATCTCCGCATATACTACGGCACCATTATCTGGTGATGTGGATTTCATAGTTTCTCAGAAATTAGAAGCTTTTCAAGCGGGCGTTACAGCTTTGAGTAAGCTTACTGATGGAGATGTTCACATAGGTGTTGGGCATAAATCCTCTTTAGCGTCTGTGAATAACGCAGTTGTGCATAAGGTGAAGGGTCCGCATCCAGCAGGAAATGTAGGCGTTCAGATACACAAGATAGATCCAATTAATATGGGCGAGCGTGTTTGGACAATAGGAGCTGAAGATGTAGCGACTATAGGTAACCTATTTTTATCAGGCACATTCATGCCAGAAAGAACTGTGGCGATCACTGGAACTGAGGCAGATGACAACAAAAGAAAATATCAACAAACTTTAATAGGTGCTAATGTTGCCTCTCTAATAGGAGAAGTAGATACTAATAAGACAAGAATAATTTCTGGAGATGTTCTTACCGGTGATAAACTGAGTAATAACCAATTCCTCAATTTTTACCACAATACACTTACCTTGATTCCAGAAGGTAATGATTATGCCCTACTGGGCTGGTTGCCTTTTACACGTAATAATGTGCCTTCTAATGCAGGTACATCCTTTGCGCGCTTTTTTGGGAAGAAGAAAGTGGATACCAATCTTAACGGTGAGGAAAGAGCACTGGTTGTGACTGGTGAGATGGAGGACGTGATGCCTATTGATGTGTATCCTATGCAACTGATTAAAGCATGCATGTCTGGAGATATTGAAAAAATGGAAAATCTGGGAATCTACGAAGTAGCTCCTGAAGATTTTGCGCTGGTTGATTTTACAAATACGTCTAAACTGGAAGCTCAAGAGATCATCCGCAATGGTTTGGATTTAATGATAACTGAAGTAGGATAATATATGAAATGGTTAAGAAGTAAGCTTGATCAGGCTAGAAAGCCTTTTGAGCCAGGAGCAAAGTTTGAGAAATACGCACCTGCAATCAATGCATTTGACACTTTTTTGTTTACCCCAAATCACGTAACCAAAAAAGGAGCTCACATTAGAGATGTGGTAGATTTAAAGCGTACCATGATTTTGGTTGTGCTTGCACTTGTACCTGCACTCCTTTTTGGAATGTGGAATACAGGAGCCCAGTACCTTTATCAAGAAATGGGCCTTGCAAGCGTGCTGGATGTTCCGTTTATGGATGCCTTTATAGAAGGAGCTATTCTTACCTTGCCGCTAATTATAGTCAGTTATGTAGTAGGGTTGACTATTGAGTTTATTTTTGCGATTTATAGAGGTCACGAGGTAAATGAAGGTTATTTGGTAACTGGACTTTTGATACCTATGATTTTTCCTGTTGATATTCCTCTCTGGATGCTTGCTCTATCTGTAGCATTTGCTGTATTGATAGGAAAAGAAGCTTTTGGTGGTACTGGAATGAACATTCTCAATCCTGCACTTACAGCTAGAGCATTTGCCTTTTTTGCATATCCTTTATATATGTCTGGTAATGCTATTTGGGTGCATGAGGGGTCCACTGACGCTGTGTCTGGAGAGACGATTCTAGGAGCACTTGCAAGTGGAACTTACAGTGGAGAGGTTCAGGGCGGAGCTGCAAATGCAGTTGCTTTTACTAATGTAGTTGAATCCCAGCAACCATCTGCTCTTGCAAATGCGTCTGCATTTGATGCCTTTATGGGATATATTCCTGGCTCTGTGGCAGAAACTTCTGCCTTGATGATTATTTTAGGTGCTCTTATTCTTATTGCTACTAAAGTAGGGAGCTGGAGAATTATTCTTGGTGGAGTCCTCGGAGGTCTTGCGATGGGAGCTATCTTTAATTTCTTCGGAAACATGGGTAGTGAATTTATCACTGGCATAGTTGATAGTGGCAAGATCACGATGGATCAAGTATATAATGATACTGCTGCGGTAGCTGCTCTAGATTTATCAGGTTGGGACGCAACTTTAATGGAGTTAGGTACAAATCAATTGATTAACTTTCCGTTTTGGCAACATTTATTGGTGGGTAGTATTTTATTTGGTGTAGTCTTTATGGCAACAGATCCTGTAAGTGCCGCACAAACCTTCAAGGGAAAATGGATCTACGGAATTTTGATAGGGATATTTGGTATTATGATACGCATATTTAATCCTGCATATCCTGAAGGAATTATGCTCGCCATATTGTTGATGAACGTTTTTGCACCTACGATTGATCATTATGTGATTCAGTCTAACGTGAATAAACGTAAAAAAAGGACGAAGAAAGCTCAAGTTAATTTACAAACTGCATAGAAATGGATAGAAATTCAAACGCTTACACATTTTTGTTTGCCATTATTATGGTAGCTGTGGTAGCAAGTGCTTTGGCTTTTGCAGCGACTAGCCTTCAGCCAGCGCAAGCTGTTAATGTCAAGCAAGAGAAAATGCAAAATATCTTAGGTACAGTGGGTATTGAAACTACTCGTGATAGTGCTGAGGTACTTTTCAACAAATACGTCGTTAGTCAGGTAGCCCTTGATAACAATGGTGAAGAAAGAACAGATGTTGATGCATTTACCGTGGATTTAAAAAAAGAACTAAAGCGACCTGTGGAAGAGCAATCATTTCCACTTTATGTGGCGGATGTTGATGGCGAGAAATTCTATATCGTTCCCCTACGAGGAAAAGGTCTGTGGGATGCGATTTGGGGTTACGTGGCACTCAAAAATGATGTCAATACGATCAAAGGTGCTGTCTTTGACCACAAAGGAGAAACTCCAGGTCTTGGTGCTGAAATCACTCAAGGTTGGTTCAAAAAACGTTTTGAAGACGAAAAGATCATGGATGATTCTGGGAACTTCATCGGTGTATCTGTAGTAAAAGGATACCAAGGAGGGGATAACAAAGAGGATAATCAAGTAGATGCGATTTCAGGATCTACCATCACTGGTAACGGAGTTACTGATATGATTTCAGAACGTCTCAAGAATTATCTGCCTTATTTTAAGTCGCAAACAGATGTTAAGGTAGCGGCAAACTAATTTTCATTACGCTTTCGCGTAAGCGATATAATATTTAGCAAAATGGTTGAAAACAAAGATTTAAGTAAAAAAGAAGAGTTGATTCTTTTCTTGTCTGATACAGATGAGAGGGAAGGACTGCTGGGTAAGAAAAACAGGAAATTACTTTCTGATCCTCTTACAGATAACAACCCGATTACAGTTCAGGTTTTGGGTATTTGTAGTGCACTTGCTATTACTGTACAGTTAAAACCTGCTATCGTAATGAGTATAGCGGTAATGGCGGTAATGGCCTTTAGTAATATGATTGTCTCAATGTTGAGAAATCTAATTCCTTCAAGAATACGTATTATCGTTCAGCTCGTGGTGGTTGCAGCTCTGGTAATTCTTGTAGATCAAGTCTTAAGGGCTTATGCATATGATGTTTCAAAAGAGTTGTCGGTTTTCGTTGGATTGATTATTACAAACTGTATTGTGATGGGTCGTCTTGAAGCTTTTGCATTGGGTAACGGCGTTTATAAATCTTTTTTGGACGGTATAGGAAATGCTGCAGGTTATGCCTTCATACTTATTTTGGTAGCCTTTTTTAGGGAATTGCTTGGTGCAGGTAAACTGTTAGGTTACGAAGTTTTAGGACATAAAGGAACGACGCTTGCAGATTCCACAGGCTTATATTCTTTGGGTTATTCAGATAATGGGTTAATGCTCTTATCTCCCATGGCTTTAATCACAGTGGGAATCATAATATGGGTTCAACGCAGTCGCAATAGAACTTTAATAGAACAAAATTAACTGACCAAATATTCAAGAAATGGATTTAATTAATCTCTTTGTAAGAAGTGTTTTTATTGAAAACATGGTATTTGCTTACTTTTTAGGAATGTGTTCTTATCTGGCAGTTTCAAAGTCAGTTAAAACCGCGGTAGGCTTAGGTGCAGCAGTAGTTTTTGTTTTGGGAATTACCGTTCCTATCAACTGGTTGCTCGACTCTTATTTATTAAAGCCCGGTGCTTTAGTATGGTTGGATCAGTCTTATGCAGATGTTGATCTTAGCTTTTTAAGTTTCATCATGTTTATTGCGGTTATAGCAAGTATGGTTCAGCTTGTTGAGATGGTGGTAGAGCGATTTGCTCCTGCACTTTACGGAGCTTTGGGGATTTTCCTTCCTCTTATTGCGGTAAACTGTGCGATTCTAGGAGGTTCATTGTTCATGCAACAAAAGGACTTTGGAAGTATTGCAGATAGTGCAGTCTATGGAATAGGTTCTGGTTTTGGTTTTTTTCTTGCGATTCTCGCAATCGCAGCGATCAGAGAAAAAATTGCTTATTCAAATGTACCTGCTCCTTTGAGAGGATTGGGAATTACATTTATTATTACAGGTCTTATGGCTTTAGGGTTCATGAGTTTTATGGGAATTGAAATTTAAAAGAAAACATAGATATGGATTCTAACATGATTACGATTTTAGCGAGTGTTGTCATTTTCTTGACCCTCGTTTTGTTATTGGTTTCGCTTTTGCTCGGTGCAAAATCCAAACTTTTACCTTCTGGTCCAGTGACTATTAATGTCAATGGAGAAAAGGATATTACCACTGGATCTGGAGGAACCCTATTGGGAACTCTTGGTGACAATAAACTCTTTTTACCTTCAGCTTGTGGTGGTGGTGGAACTTGCGTGCAGTGTAAATGTATCGTTGCTGATGGTGGTGGGACTATTCTACCTACAGAGGTACCGCACTTTACACGTAAAGAAATTGCCGAAGGTTGGAGATTGGGATGTCAAGTAAAAGTAAAGCAAGACATGAAAATCGAAATTCCTGAAGAGGTTTTCGGTATCAAGAAATGGGAAGCTACCGTAGTTCGTAACTACAATGTTGCCTCATTTATTAAAGAATTTGTGGTGCGTCTTCCAGAAGATATGCATTATGAAGCTGGTGGTTATATTCAGATTGAGATTCCTAAATGTGAGGTAAAATATGAAGATATAGACATTACCGCGCATCCAGAAGAACACGATACGCCCGATAAATTCAAAGATGAGTGGGATAAGTTCAATCTTTGGCCACTTGTTATGAAAAACCCAGAAACTGTAGAGAGAGCCTATTCCATGGCCTCTTTCCCAGCTGAGGGTCGCGATATTATGTTGAATGTACGTATTGCTACGCCACCATGGGATCGTGCTAAGAATGGATGGATGGACGTAAATCCTGGTATCGCTAGTTCTTATATTTTCAATTTAAAAGAAGGTGATAAGGCTATAATTTCAGGACCTTACGGAGAATTTTTTATAAACCACTCTGATGCAGAAATGCTTTATGTAGGTGGTGGAGCAGGAATGGCTCCCATGCGCTCACATTTGTATGAATTGTTTAAGACCTTGCAAACTGATCGCAAGGTAACTTATTGGTATGGTGGTCGATCTAAAAGAGAGCTGTTTTACATTGAGCACTTCAGATCCCTAGAACGTGAATTTCCAAATTTCAAGTTTTACCTTGCCCTTTCTGAGCCAGCTGAAGAAGATAATTGGAAAGTGAAAGAAGATATTAATGATGAGAGTGGAGATGGGTTTACTGGTTTTATTCACCAAGTGGTAATCGATCAATACCTAACTAAGCATGAAGCTCCAGAAGATATAGAAGTTTACTTTTGTGGACCGCCTTTAATGAACAATGCGGTAGGTAAAATGGCCGAAGACTTCGGTGTGCCACCAGAAAACATACGATTTGATGATTTCGGAGGGTAATAAGCACACTTTGTAATTTAGCTTTGGCGAAAGCAAAAAATTGAAGTCCCGATCTTTTGTGATCGGGTTTTTTTGTGGTTACTACCTAAGTTTAATAAAATTTAACTTTCAGATATTTTTATCAATTAGTTACGCATCTGCATTTTCTCCGTATGGATCTATATTAATTGAGACTAAAGCGTTGAATTTGTGTTTTTTAGTATATATTAAGCTTCTGTTCTTTTATAGTTAAAGTTTTCCCGTATTTGTAGGAAACTTCGAAGTTTGAATTAATTATATTCTATAATTGTAATACTCAAAAAATTGATGGTTATGAACAAATTTACATATTTAATAAAGTATCCCATGATACTTGCTTTCATGTTTCTTTCTTGGAGCATTGCAGCTCAAACTACCTTTCAAGCAAATGGCAATACTGGATTTGGTGATGCTATTGGTACTGGCTCCATTGTCGTAAGTGAATCGGGAGCTTCAGGAGCATCTGGAACAGTTACTTTTACCGTGAATACAGGTTCAGGATCTTTCAATGATTACATGGTCATATACTTTGATACTGGAGTGACTGGAAGAAATGTAATTGATGGAACAGTCGATGATCAAGGTGACGATGGCAGAAGAGCAATATCTTCCGCAGGTTCAAATGCATCTGTTATTAATTTCCCTCCAGGATTTCAGGCAAGTCATGCAATTGCTGTGAACTCAGGATTCGGAGGCTTATGGTCTATCCCTGCTAATGGATCAGTTGGGAATAATGGTTTGCCTTTTCAAACTGCTGTAGGAAATGCAACTGCTGCTCCTAACTCTACTTTTGATTTAACCTTTACATGGTCAGATTTAGGCCTTACAGGATCGAGCATTGAAACTTTAGATTTTGTCGTTACTTACTTAAACGCAGGGAATGGATTTCTTTCTGATGAAGGTTATGGTGGTGGTTTTCCATCTGGAAATCCGGGAAGTTCTAACTTATCGATATCGCAATATTTCAGATATCAAAATGCATTAAGTGGTGCATCGTTGCCTCTGGTAGGTGGTGTGGCAAATACCGCACAAGACGGTTTATGGACGACAACTTCTACTTGGTCTAACGGTAATGTACCTCTTCAAGAAGATTTAGTTTCTATAAATGACGCTATTACTTTAGATACTAACGTTTCGGTATCGGATTTAGAACTGGTTCAGGTAGATGCTGATACTCCAAGTTTCTTAGTAAATGATTTTAATTCATTTACAACTACTAATTCTATTGAAACTAATGGTTTCAGTTTTATCGTAAACGGTACTTTATCAACTTCAAGTTCAACAATAGATGGAGATGTAACTATTGGCTCAACAGGTATTATTGATACTCAGATTGGTACGACCACATATAATGACAATATTATTTTTCTATCAATTATTAATGATGGTACCAATCCTAGAAATGTAGGTCAGTTAGGTGAAGTTGTAGGGAACTTAGTGGTTACCGGAGAAGTTACTACTGAAATGTACATTCCAGTAGCAACTGAAAATACTCGCGCATTTAGGTTTGTAAGTTCTTCTGTTACTACAACAGATGGTATTGACGATAACTGGCAAGATGATCAAGATGGAGATGACATGATAACAACTGCTGGAGTCGGAACTCACATAACTGGAATGGGCGGAGCAGCTAATGGTTTTGATACCACACCATCTAACAATCCTTCTTTATTTTCATTTGACAATACAAATGTTCCTGCTAATCAAGCAGATCAAGGTCAATCATGGAATGCAGTTTCAAATACAACTCAAAATGTTGACGCGGGAGATCCTTATAGAATATTTATACGTGGTGACCGCAATTATGATTTAAATAGTGATCCTGCAAACCCTCCCATCAATGATACTAAATTAGTATCTAAAGGTAGTTTAATGGTAGGTCCCAACGAGCAGCAAGTAGTGCCAGAAGCTGGTTACTACGGCATGATTGGAAATCCATATCAGGCTGTTGTTGACATGAAAGATGTCAATTATACAAATGTTCTTAATAATTTCATTTATGTATGGGATCCTAATCTTGGTACAGTTGGGCAATATGTTGAAGTAGCAATAAATACAGGGGTTAGTTCACCGTCATCTTCAGATGCTGATGAATTTTTAATGCCAGGTCAGGCAGTCTTTGTTGTAACTGATGCAAGCGCTCCGGCTTCTGTAACATTCGTTGAATCTGCAAAAGATGTTACTCGTCCAACAACTTCAGTTTTCTCGACTCCGTTACCAGAGAGTAAAATAGATGTTAGACTTTATCAAACACAACGTTATAACCAAGGTTTGAGCGAGAGCGATGCTTTTGGTTTAAGATTTGACAATAGCTACTCAAACGCCCTAGATTTTTCTGACGCGACATTTCTGCCAGGATTTAATGAAAACATCTACTCAAATGTTGATGGTAGACGTTATGCTATAGAAGGAAGACAGTTGCCTCAAAACAACGAGGTAATTAATTTAAAAATCTACGGTTATGAAATTACTGACTATACTCTGTATTTGAACAAGAATAATTTGAATATGGGTAATGTCGAAGCGTATTTAGTTGACAATTTTACTAATACGAGAACGGTAATTCAAGACGGCATATCCACTTATGATTTTAACATAGATTTTTCAAATGCAAACACTTTTGACATCAATCGTTTTGACATAGAGTTCACAGATGGAACTCTCAGTAATTCTCGAATCACAGAAACAGAAATTTCTTTGTATCCTAATCCTTCTAATGGAGCATTTACAATTAATACTCCTGGTTTAAATAGCGAGAAACAGATAGTTGTATTCAATTCTCTGGGTCAGCAGGTAATGAATGTTACAACTGTAGAAACTGTTATACAAGTGGAGCGACAAGGTTTAGATTCTGGAATCTATTTTGTAAACATATCAGTAGATGGTGATCAGATCACAAAAAAACTGGTTGTAAAATAAACCACATTTTTCTTTACTACATTTGGCTGGATAAATCTTATCCAGCCATTTTTATTTAGTACTATGTCACCCCTTACAGATCAAGAATTACATCAATTAGCAATGAATATAGTTGGCAACGAGATGGAAGAGTTAGGCTACGAATTTCTTTCAATCAATTCAAAGCCTAAAAAAGACCCACAGTTTGTTGCTCTCAAAAATGGCTTTTTACATTTTGTTGTAGTCAGAGCAGTACGTTACCCGCTAAATCCAGTCCATTACAATGAGCGCTTGTTGACTCAAATGAAAGAACATGGAGACAAGTACAAGGCGACTACATATTACGCGGGTGTTGGATTGGCAAACTCTGCTGATTATAGCTTGCCCATTCATCACGATGAAGACTACGTAGTTAATTTTGCAGGACTCATAGAAATAAAATAACATGACTTTTAAGTTAAGGACATATCTCGCTTCAATATTCATTTTATCATTATTGATTGCCTGCAAGGAAAAAAACAATACTCAAGAAACATCCATAGAACCTCAAGTTTTTTCTGGCGAGGCGATCGGAACCACATTTGTCATAAAAGCATTTGACGATCGTGAACTCGATATTAGAAATGAAATAGATAGTATTATAAATATGTTTAATACATCTATGAGCACATGGGTGCCATCTTCACTAATCAATAAATTTAATAAGGGTCAGGATAGCGTTTTGGTAGGAAGTCCTTTTAAGGAGGTTTTTGATCAGGCTAATGAGGTTTATGAAAACACAAAGGGTTATTTAGATCCCACGGTAGGAAACTTGGTAAATGCCTATGGTTTTGGAGCTGATGGAAAGCAGATGGAAATACCTTCTGAAAGTAAGCTAGACAGTCTTAGGAAATTCGTAGGATTCAAAAGGCTTCAATTATTGAACAGCGAGGTAAAAGATTCCTTTTATCTGACTAGCAATACAAGAGGTGTTTATTTGGAGTTTAATGCTATAGGTAAAGGTACTTTGGTAGATCATATAGCAGGTCTTTTAGAGAACAAGGGAATCGGTAATTTTTTGGTCGAGGTAGGAGGAGAAGTGGTGGCAAAAGGTAAAAATTTAACCCATGAACGTGCTTGGGCTGTCGGAATAGACGATCCCAATCAGACCCCTGATGACCGCAGGTATATTACTGTGGTTAACCTCAATGATAGAGCCATGGCAGGGAGCGGTAACTATCGCAAAAACAAAACAGATCCACAAACGGGTCTTACCTATGTTCATACGGTGAATCCCATTACTGGCAAAGCTCAACCTAGTCAGGTTCTTGGGGTTAACGTAATGGCAAAAAATTGTACACTTGCAGATGGTTATGCCACCGCATTTATGGCCATGCCATTGGAAATGTCTAAATCTTTAATACATGAGATAGACGGAATCGACGTACTTATTATGTACATGGATAATAGTGGATTACTAAGATTTGAAATGACTGAGGGATTCAAAAGTAGTATCAAACAGCAGGTTTGATGACAAATGGTATCAGCTCTCCGGGCTCAAGCCTGTAGCGGTCCACTAAGTCAGCTCCCATTTGTTTTGTATAATCTACGGCTTCAACGTCAAATCCAATTTCCTTGAGCCGTTTAAAATAATCCATTCCATAAATCCGTACATGGTCGTACTGACCAAAAATACGCGCGCGCTCCTTTCGGTTTTTGATGCTGTCATCTTCAAATGTAAATTTGCGATCATTTTCCAAAGGCACTTGCAATATGGCCTTTCCATTAGGCTTTAAAATTCTGTAGATTTCCTTCATCGCCTGCGTGTCATCAGCAATATGCTCAAGCACATGATTGCAAAGAATAAAATCAAATTCGTCATCTGCAAATGGTAAATTACAAATATCGGCCTTCACATCAGCCAGTGGAGAATTTAAATCTGTGGTGGTGTAATTAATGTTCTCGCTTTCGCGAAAGCGGGAATAAAAACATTGCTCAGGAGCAAAATGAAGTAATTTCTGGGGTTTGGTAAAGAGGTCAGTTTCTCTGTTCAAATAAAGCCAAAGCAATCTATGACGCTCCAGTGAAAGTGTGGATGGTGATAATACATTGTCTCTAGGTTCTTCATAGCCATAAGGAAGAAAACTGCTGAATTGTTTACCGTCTATTGGATCTTCATAGCGATCTCCACGATACCACCAAGCCACGAATGGTCGTACTAAAAAGCTCCCCTTAATTAAAACAGGCCGAGGAATAAGATTAAGAAAAAATTTAAAAGCCTTTTTCAAGTGAGGGAGTAGATAATTTTTTAAAATCTAAGTTTGATGAATCAGTATATTTAAACATGAAAATTTCACTAGATCAATTGAAAAGATCGAAACTAACATATTACTCGGTGATCCATCTATATGGATCTTCTTCGTTTGAATCTATTCCTAAAGCTTCATAAATGAAATCAAAAGTACTTAGCAAGCGTGGCTCACCATTAACGAGGGCTACATTGTGTTCAAAATGTGCACTTGGCTTTTTATCTTTGGTGGTAATGGTCCATCCATCTTTATGCTGTTTGATTCTTCTCGTTCCCATATTGATCATGGGTTCAATGGCAACCGTCATACCTTCAATAAATTTTTTTCCTCGACCTCGTCTGCCATAATTGGGCATAGCTGGATCTTCATGCATGACGCGGCCCAAGCCATGTCCTACAAGTTCTCTAACCACACCATAACCAAAACTCTCGCAATAGCTCTGTATGGCATACCCAACGTCTTCTACACGGTTTCCTGCCTTAAATTCATCGATTCCCAGATAAAGGGATTTTTTAGTACGATGCAGTAAATCTAAAACCTCTTGAGAGACTTCTCCTACTGTAAAAGTATAGGCATGATCGCCATAAAAACCATCTACAATTGCGCCGCAATCAATGGATAAGACATCTCCTTCCTTGATAGCGACATCCTTAGGAATACCATGGACAACTTCTTCATTAGGAGATATAAGCAAGGTACTGGGACAATCATAAAGCCCTTTGAATCCTGGGACTGCTCCATGGTCTCTTATATAAGTTTCTGCTAGTTCATCCAGCTTTAGAGTGGTGACTCCAGGCTTGATTTCTGTAGCGATCATACCGAGCGTTTTACTAACCATAAGCGCCGCTCGACGCATGATTTCTAATTCTTCAGCAGTTTTTGTAACGATCATAGATTGAATAAAGTGCAAAAATACTAATTCTATGTAGGCTCTACCATGATTTAGTAATGGATGTCGCTATTGCTTTCTATAGATTTTGATTTTATTGAGATTCCTGATCCTTAAATTCCTGTTCAGGATGTTTCACTTATGCCAATTTGATTAAATTAGCCACATGGAGATAGATTTAAAAGATAGAACCGCACTAGTTTGCGGTAGTAGTACGGGAATAGGTAGAGCAACCGCGCAGCAATTTGCAGCTGCAGGTGCACAAGTAGTATTACTGGCGCGTAATCCCAATAAATTGCAAGAAGTTCTATCCACATTGGATACTTCACACAGAGATGACCATACCTATTTAGTTGCAGATTTCTCAAATTACAAAGAAGTGGAACGAGTGGTTTCCACTTTCGCGAAAGCGAATCCTATTCATATATTGATAAACAACACAGGTGGACCACCTCCTGGACATTTGATTGAAGCTGAAATCGATGCACTTGAGTCTGGATTTACGCAACACGTCAAGTGCAACCAGGTACTTATTCAAAGTTGTGTAGAAGGTATGAAGAAAGCTGGTTATGGTCGAGTGATCAATGTTATATCAACTAGTGTCAAGGCTCCGATTGAATTTTTGGGTGTCTCAAACGTGATAAGGGGTGCGGTTGCCAGCTGGGCAAAAACCCTCGCCACTGAATTGGGACCTCACGGAATTACCGTAAATAATGTGTTGCCCGGTTTTACCGCAACAGACCGACTCGATAAAATCATCTCGGGTAAGGCAAAAAGAGCCGATCATTCCGAGGAACAAGCTGCGGAAATCATGAAAGGTTACGTACCTGCGCGCCGCTTTGCAGAACCGGATGAGGTGGCAAATGCGATTACCTTTTTGGCAAGCGATAAAGCAAGCTACATCAATGGTATCAATCTACCGGTTGATGGTGGGAGAACTAAAAGCTTGTGATTCTGTATCGGGACACAACTCGGCCTTCAATTTGAAAGAATAGCTAAATCATAAAATTGAAAGATCGAGCTTTCTTTATCTCGTAATTTAAACACCCAAGGGATAAAATTTTTATCTCAAGATCAGAAGTAATAGTTGTGGAGTTAAATCATAGAATCTGGAAATGTCGTTTCTAAGCGTGTTATTTGGTAAATATGCCTACAGGATTATTCTACAAATTGACAAAGGTCAACTTGTGAAGCACGATGATGAGAGGCGTTATCAAAGCCGCATTGTTATTGATAGGTTTTTCAAAATCACTTATAAGAAAATTGAGCAATTTTTTATCTTCATTTATAAAGCTTTTGTGGTACTTGAGGTTGAAATTAATGTCTAGGGTGTCCAGCGTGAGGTTCTTTTTCAAATTCTCAAGCAGCCCGATCTCAAGGGTTCTTGCTTTTCCAACCTCATTCCAATTATAAATCTGTAATGCAATCAAAATCCCTATGACCACAAGGATGATCTCGCCCAGAGCATACGCAAAATATTTAGGTATTCGCTTTCGCGAAAGCGTATCCAAACGGATTCTTCTAAAAAATTTTATCATCGTCTACATAAGAAAACACGAAGCTTACCCTGGGAAAACTTCGTGTTTATAGTGTTGAGATTCAATTATTCTGCTTCAGTTTCTGCCAGTTTTTTGGTATCAGCATACTGTTGGAACTGTACTATCTTGCCGTTTTCTAAGACCCAATGGTGTGCAGCTTGTACTTCATATTTTTTACCTTTTTTTGAGGTAATTGCGTAGTACATGGTTGCCAGCACCTGGTCATTGCTCATCTCGTGTAACTTGACACCCTTTAAACTGAACGACTGGTACATCTCGCCAAGTGGTATAAAAACCCCATTTAATACGGCATCTGGGCCTTTGTAGGGATTTCCCGCGGCAAGTGAGTTGCTCTCGGCCTCGTTCCATACGATCTCTTTGTCCATAAGCCCTAGGACGGTCGGTATATCTCCTTTTGCAAAGCCATCATATAAGGTGTTGACTACTTCTAAATTGTTTGTTTGAGCCATCATGTTTAAGCTTGAAATTGTGATTGCGATTAGTAATATTGATTTTTTCATTTTTGTTTCTTGTTTAAGTTCATTCGTTTTTTAGGACGATTCGGTATCGTGCTTTTCCAGATTTTAAATGCGCGATGGCTTCATTTACCTCTTTCATGGGAAATTCTTCCGTTATGGGATAAATATTATGGCGGACGCAAAAGTCAAGCATGGTAGCCGTAAGTGCTGGACTGCCCAGCGGGCTCCCGCCTACCGATTTCTCTCCAGTAAGAAGCGTAAAAGCCGGGATTGCCATAGGTTCCAATACCGCGCCCACGTTATGGAATTTTCCCTTTGGCGCTAATGCTACTAGGTAGGCATTCCAGTCCAAAGTGACGTTAGTGGTATTCAGAATAAAATTCAAGGATCCAGCGATTTTCTCCAGCTCCTCTGGATTTGTAGAATCTACCACCTTTGTGGCGCCCATCTTTAAAATGGATTCTTTTTTATCTGGATTTGAACTAAAGGCAATGACTTCACAGCCCCATTTGTTCAGAAATTTGAGCGCCATGTGGCCCAACCCGCCTATTCCTACGACGCCTACCTTATCTGTAGGCTTGACACCCGATAAAATAATAGGATTGAATACAGTTATACCGCCACAAAGCAGAGGCCCTGCCTTATCCATTTCAATGCCATCTGGAAGCGGGATGGCCCACGACCAATGACTGCGCACATAATCTGCAAAGCCTCCATGCCTGCCACCTATGGTGTATTCTGCTTCAGCGCAAAGATGATGGGCACCATCCATACATTCATGGCAGGACATACAAGATGCCGAAAACCAGCCCAAGCCCACCTTATCGCCTGCATTTATATTTTTGACGGCATTACCCGTGGCTACTACCTCGCCGATGATCTCATGACCAGGCACAATGGGATAAGAGCTCATTCCCCAATCGTTGTTCATCATGCTTAGGTCTGAATGGCAAATACCGCAGTTGTGTACTTTGATATCTACCTGTTCTGATCCGAGTTCTCCCAATTCATATGAGAATTTTTGTAATGGCTGATTGGGCTCGTGAGCCGCATAAGCTGAAACTTTCATAATATATTTGTTTTAATTGCCTTTATATACTTCCATCTCGATCTCTATCATAAACTCTGGTAAAGCCAGCTCTTTCACGCCCAGCCAAGTGCCTGTAGGAAAATGATTTTTATAGATTTGTGCTCTATAGCCTGCCGATTCTAACATCTTAGGCATATCAGTAGTAAAAATGTCTTCCTTAACCACGTCGTCAAAGGTGCAGCCGTAATGCGTTAGGATTTTCTCTAAATCGGCATAGCAGTTTTTCATTTGCTGCTCCAAGTCTCCTATGCCAGTCGCGTTGCCCGCATCATCCATGCTTACCGCACCAGAGATTTTTATATCATTACCGATTCTTACTGCGTGCGAATAGCCATAGGACTTTTCTACCTCTGGGCGTAAGAGGAAATAATCGGGTTTTTCAACTTCTGTTCTTGTTTCGACGGTGCTTGTATCTTCGATTTTAGCTTCCTCATTTGATGCCTTATTGCAACTGGATAGCGATATGGCCATGAGAACACAAAACAGAAATTGAATAATTGGGTAATTTTTTGAATGGTTCATTATAGTGTTTTAAAATTAGTATCCTTCCGAGATGTTTTCGTTCATGGCTGTTTCCTGTTCTGCCTTCATAAGATCCGTGGAAATTTCAGAATTGTTCCAATAGCCAAATTCCTTGACGATTTTTCCATCAACAAATTGCGCCGTAGAATGGTAGGGAATGACATACTCTTTTTTGGTTTTTTTCATCGTGCCTTTCCAGACGCCCCAAAAGTTTACCCAAGTTTCGCCTTCGTCGGTTACGACCATTTCATATTCTTCGTTTTCAATGATCCAGTCAAACATTTCGGCGTCTTTCTTAGAACTTTCAATATGCTTTGAAATATTGATTGCTTTCTTCTCGACTACATTATTAGCAATCTTAGCCGTATCGGCATAGTGTGCTTTTAAGTCATCCCAGCGGTAATTTCTATAATCGTCCACCGATTGCTTAAAGCTGGTGATCTCTGCAGATTGTTGCGTATAGCGTTTTTCCTGCCGATTGCAGGACATAAACAATAGTGCTGTAAAGGCCAATAAAATCTGTCGTTCCATAATTTTGGTTTCAATAGTTTTTAATTTATTGTTGCTTGGTTTTTGGTCTATCTAAATCTCCAATATTCATGGATTCCAGACTGCTTTTTCTGATAGGTTCAACCGCGTCATTTAGTGCTTGAAAACCAAAGTCTAAACCTGCAATGCTTCTAAGTGGACGCTTACCAGCTGGGGTGTTGATTAAGGATTCAAATAGTTTAGCAACGATCAATGGATCGGTAGCCTCGTTATTCTCATATAATTCTTTGACCTGCTTTTCAAAGCCATCAATAAATTCCTTAACATGCCGATAATCGGAATTGATCTCAGGGTCTTTTGGTTCTACAATGTTTGATAGAAAATCTGTCGAGAAAGGACCTGGCTCTACAAGCACAACATCAATCCCTAGAGGTGCCAACTCGTAGCGTAGGGCTTCACTCACACCTTCCAAACCCCATTTGCTGGCACAGTAAATACCGTAGCCAGGAAATGATCCACGGCCAGCTACTGAACTTACTTGAATGATAAGTCCAGATCTCTGTTTTCTCATCTTGGGCAGTACTGCGTTTGCCACGCGAAGTGCACCAACGATGTTCAGATCCAACTGATTGAGAAGTTGTTGTGAGCTAAATGCTTCAACTGGCCCGCCATAGCCGCGACCAGCATTGTTGATGAGTACATCTATTTTACTAATTTTTTTAATTGCCGTATTTATGCTATCGTCAGAAGTAACATCAATATCGTGCACATCAATTTTTAAACTATGCTCGTGCGCGTAGGCCAAAAGTTCGCTTGCTTTTTCAAAATTTTTACCGTTGACGTTGCGCATGGTGGCAATGATATGATGCCCTTGTTTTGCGAGATGTTTGGCTGCCAGAAATCCGAAACCTGAACTGCAACCGGTAATTAAAATGTGTTTCATTTGTATTTGATTATTTGTTAATAGCATTGATTTATAAAACCATCAATTTTTGGGTATAAATTTCATTCCATCATAAAAAACGGCATAAGGCACATGACCTGCGTTTTCATAGGTTTTGTATTTAAATTTGACTTGGTCGCCCAGATGCAAATTCAATGTTTTTGAAAATTTGAGAACAGATTTATGGATTTCCTGATTTAGATCTAATGGATCAGACAATGAGTTGGCAACAAATAATGATTTACCATTAAACTTGGATTGATCTTCAAATGCTCTTCCTATCAGTTCTGAAAAGAAACCGTCCATATCTGAAAACCATCCCGCACACGTACCAATATAATTGTCAAATAATCCCGGTTTTTCTAAAAATGCGTAGATAACAAAGAGTCCGCTGAGTGACCTACCACGGATGGACCGCTTTCCATTTGTGCGATAGTTAGCTTTTATATATGGTATCAATTCATTTTCAAGAAACATCAGGAAATTTTCCGCTTGCGGGTTGTCCACTTCGTATGACGGCCTGCTTAGCGGCATCATATCCCTATTGCGGTCAGTATTTGCGATGGCGACAATAACCATGTCTATTTTTAAGCTATAGGTTATTAAACGTGCATCGATTAAGTTAGGCTCGGAACCATCTAACAGATAGAGTACAGGATAGCTTTTACCGGACGCATGATAATCATCTGGAAGAGATATGATCAGGCTTCTTTGCTCGCTCAAAACTTTAGAATAAACACTATCCTTTTGACCGATTTCCACCAAGACGTCCTGTGCATGAAGCAAGGGTATTGCAAATAGTTGAAGACCTGAAAACAAGACTAAAATGCACTTCATAACAGCATGTTTCTAACAGTTTATAGAACACTAGCAAGGTAGACTCACGCATAGTTGCTAGCAATCACATATTAATGTGAATTCAGGGTGTATCTTTTTGTATATTTGATAATTAGCTAATATAAATGTCACTATCTTGAAGTCGTTGATTGCTTCTTGGGTTTTTCTACAATCTCTTTTTCTTTGTGTTTCAGCTACTACTCTTAGAGCGCAAAACCCATCTCAAATTGATGTCCTCACCACTGAAGATGGCCTGTTGTTTAGAGATGTGTCTAATGTGGTGCAAGACAGTAAAGGACTGCTCTGGATCGGTACAGCACAAGGTCTTAACCGTTACGATGGCAAATACTTTAAAGCCTATACCAGCGATTCCCAAAATCCATTTTTTATAGAAGAAGATTTTATAAAGTCCAATATGATTTATGACGAAATCAGCAATTCTATTTGGTTTCTGGCAAATGATAGATTATTCCAACTGAACATAGCCGTGGATTCTGTTATCTCTTATAATCAGTCCCATAATCTCAAAGGACAAGTCCTAGACGTTATACAATCGCCAGACAATTCCGTCTGGGTGGTAACTGACGATAATCTGAAAGTTAAAGAGGGCACGGCTCAACAATATCTTCAGAAATTAGTGGACGGAAGTTTTCAGGTCATGGTCGCTGTAGACAGATATAAGCGTGGTTTTAATCATTTGACAACAGACGCTCAAGGTTGTTTATGGTGGAACACTACAAGAGAGACCAATAAATATTCAAATGAAGGTGCATTATTAGAAACCCATCGCCTAGACACCTTTGACTGGAACGGTGATACAATACACTACGTTCCGCAATTTTTTGATAGTCAAAATACACATTATTATTTCCCAGCATCGACAGGGGGAATACGTGCATATAACTCTGCCACCAATGTATCCAAACCTATTTTTGAAACGAACGACATCATCATGAGCGCTATTGAAGATGATGGTGGCAACATTTGGTTTGCAGGTGAAACGACCCTTTATAAAATGGATATCCAAAAGAATTTCATAGACTATACCGAATTGCTAAAATCGAGAATGGACTACTCCACCATTAACAATTTATTCATAGATAATAATGCGCTGCTTTGGATTGCTACCGATAACGGCCTATTTAAAGTAGACACACAAAAGCAATTGTTTTCCAACCTTTTCAAATCTGAAAAAGACGGGTGGGGAAATGCTATGCGAGGAATTTTTGAAGACGCCGATGGAAGAATTTTTAGTCTTTGTGAAAGCACGCATCAACTTTTTTACAAGGATCAATATGGAAAGGTAGATTCACTCCCTTTAAAAACTCAAGACGGAAAGCATCTGGACTTGATGTACGATACCAGTTTTATCGTAACCAATGATGAAAAAACCAAAGCGTATGCGATAGGAAATGGCATCAATGAAATCGATTTGAAAACCGGACTTACAAAGGTTTACAGCCGATTCAGCAAGAACAATAAAATCTACGGACCCAACGCCCTGCTGAAATTGAAACACGGACGATTATTATTCGGGTACACACTACGAAATCTTACCGTTTTCAATCCTGAAACCAAAGAGAGTCGACCTGTTTTTGAAAACTTAACCGATCAAACCAATAATTCAGACCTACAGTTTTTTGAAGAAAGTAATGAACCTAACTGTGTTTGGGTTGGCGCAAAAAACAGCGGTATTTTGAAAATAGATTTAAACGGAATTATTCTAAAATCTTATCTCAATAATACTAAACCACCGTTGGGCAAGCACCATATCTTGTGTCTAAAAGAGGATAGCGATGGCAGTTTATGGATGGGCTCTTATGGTGGTGGTCTCAACCATATTTCAAAAGATGGAACGACACTAACCACCTATAAAAAAGCCAACGGATTACCTGATGAGAATGTAGTGGCCATTGTGCCCGATGGTGAAGACCGGTTATGGATAAGTACGTATAACGGCCTTGCCCTGTTTGATAAAACCACCGAACAATTTCAAAACTTTTATACTGAAGATGGACTGTCGCACAACGAATTCAATTATTCCTCTTTTTTTAAAAGCAGCAAGGGCCTGTTTTATTTTGGTGGCATGAATGGTCTTAACGTTTTTGATCCTAAACAACTGGAAGCATCAATAACGCCTCCAGACTTACAGCTCATAAAGGCAACTGGTTATAACGACAAAACAAAGGATTATTTCAGTATTGATTACGCTCAGACCGAATTTTCAGAATTGGACATTTCGCCCTACGATCAGTATTTTGAAGTCAGTTGGTCATTACCCAGTTATTTTCAAAACAATAAACACACTTACAGTACTAAGTTGGAAGGTTTTGAGGATCGTTGGTTCCATCAGGGTAATGCTACATCCATCCGGTATAACCAGTTGCCAGCAGGTGATTATGTTTTAAAGGTAAAGGGTGCAGATTCTAGAGGCGCCCAGACGGCATCTGTGCTGTCCATTCCTATAAACGTAAGACAAATATTCTATAAACAATGGTGGTTCATTACCTTATGCATTTTGTTACTGTCGAGCATAGTTTATGCCCTTTTTAGATATCGTCTACAACAAGTCCTGGAAATGGAGCGCTTGCGCACTAAAATTTCCAGCGACCTGCACGACGATGTAGGTTCTCTTCTTTCAGGCCTGGCAATGCAAACTGAATTAATGGAGAAAAATGCCAATGAATCCGATAAAAACAGATTGCATAAAATTGCAAATATCAGCAGAAATGCCGTATCCCAGATGAACTATTTGGTATGGAGCATTGATAGCCGGCGAGAGACCGTAGACCATTTGATTGAGCGTATGTGCGAGTTGGCAGAAGAATTATTGTTGCCTAAAGAAATATCCTTTTACCTAGATACCAGCGATATAAAAAATCCAGAAAAAAAAATACCAGCGCAGACTAAACAAGGTATTTTTCTTATTTATAAAGAAGCCATCACAAATATTGTCAAACATTCTGACGCCTCTGTGGTTCATGTTAGCATTAAAAATCAACATAAGTGCTGTCAATTCGTCATTAAAGATAATGGCTCTAAAAAAGAGTCTTATAGATCTTCTGGATTGGGACTGTCTAATATGGAAATGCGTGCTGAAAAACTTAAGGCGAAATTGAAATTTGGTTACGACAAAGGCTTTGGAGTGGCTCTAGACTTACCCTTTAATTTATAATATTACATGGTCATGTGGTTATGGAAACATTAGAAAACCATACATTTAAACCTAATGCCGTTCAGAGTAAAAGGATTTCCGCTTTCGCGAAAGCAAAAAATATGATAACGATAGCCCTCATTGAAGATGACCTGTTGATTCAAGAAAGTTTAAACGACTTTTTTGATACTCAAAACAATTTGCAATGTCTGATCACCATAGCATCTGTTGAGGACTTTTTGGCTCAAGTGAAAACCATCCCTCAGCAACCTGACATTATTCTTTTGGATATTAATCTTTCTGGTATTTCTGGCATAGAAGGCATTCCCTTATTGTTGCACGCTTTGCCAGATGTGGACATCATTATGCTGACCACGTTTGAGGACACAGACAAGATCTTTAGTGCTCTATCTGCTGGAGCGTGTTCTTATCTCTCTAAAAAAACACCGTTAAAAAAGATTCATGAAGCGATTGAGGTAGTGAAGGCTGGTGGCTCTTATATGTCACCATCCATAGCTCGGAAAATCGTCAATCGGTTCGCACCGCATCGCAACAAATCGCAAGTGCTAACTAAACGACAAAAGGATATTGTAGATGGCATCGTAGCAGGCAAAAGCTATAAAATGATTGCCGATGATTTGTACATCTCTTTGGACACGGTACGCAGCCACATTAAAAATATCTACAAAACTCTAGAGATCAATAGCAAGGCTGAATTGATCAAAAAATCCTACGAGAATGAAATTTGATGTTTAGTTTTATAATTTAGGTGAGGTTTGAACCTAGGGGGTTATATGAAAATTTGACGATCAAATATCCCAAGAATATCAAATTGTCAAAAGGAACATTTTTTTATACCTTAAGCCCTGATCCAAACAAATACTCATGTCCAAAAAACTTCGCATAAACGGTCACTCCCATTTGCTTCCCTATCCAGAGGATATTCCAGACTTCATGAGGGAGAAAGGGATTTTTTGGGTAGATCCCGAGCGCAAGAACATGCTTCAAAAAGGCTGGTCTAGACCCGTGACCGATTCTAGTTTCTTTCTAAATGAAAAACTGGAATGGATGGAGAAATACGACATTGATCATGCGGTCATTCTTAACTTGAGCCAACTGTACGGCAATGGTTTGCGTCTGGAGGAGATGAAACAAGCGCTAAGGTTTCAGAATGATTTTAATGCAAAACTGCAAACCGATCATCCTTCTAAATTCACCACGGGTTTTGTGGTGCATCCGGGTTTTGTGCGTGGTGCATTATGGGAAATTGAGCGTTGTGTGAAAGTATTAGGTATGAAACTTCTCTGCCTACCTACACATTATATGGATACGATAGGACAATGGCGCTGCATATTTGACGAAGAAAACGAGCCTATTTTTGAGCTTGCCAGTGAGCTAAATCTTGCTGTTGAGATCCACCCTTACGATGGAGAAAAGTTTATCAAGCTTCAGAATACCTCATGGAGATTTCATTTGATTTGGATGCTTGCTCAATGTGCAGATGCCTATCATTTTTTGACCTTAAACGGTTACGTTTTCAAATATCCCAATATGCGACTTTGTTTTGCGCATGGTGGACAGCTGGCACAAATGAACCTAGGTAGAAGAATCCAAGGTTTTGATGGAAGGCCAGATCTATTTGAAGGAAAAACACACCCGCGTAAATCTGTTGGGCATCCCAATATTTTTTTTGATACCCTTGTACATGATACGGGTTCTCTTAAGCTTCTCGTTAAAAACCAAGGAGTGAAACAGGTATTGGTTGGTTTGGATGATCCTTATCCGCTTGGTGAAATGGATAGCGAAAAACAGAGCAGTTATCCAGGTAAGCTACTGGATCTAGCCATGAAAGAAAATATCATTAATCAAGATGAATATGATGCCATGTGGGATGGGCATGTAGTGCAATGGCTTTTTGGGGATGATGAGACCAGGAAGAAAGAATTCTACAAGCGAGTAAAAGGCTAAACTTTCATTTTGCTCTTATCTCAAAAATAACAATCTACTGTTATTAATATCCTATTTTTGCAGACTGAAAAATCGCAATAATGGATTACGCTGAGAATATATTAGGGACTATAGGTAATACGCCACTTGTTAAGATGAACAAACTCGTGGAAGATCTACCTTGTCTCGTTTTGGCAAAATATGAAACCTTCAATCCTGGTAACTCGGTCAAGGATCGTATGGGTCTCAAGATGATTGAAGACGCAGAAGCAGACGGCAGGTTAAAACCAGGCGGAACCATCATTGAAGGAACCAGCGGAAATACTGGAATGGGATTGGCACTCGCAGCAATTATTAAAGGTTATAAATTAATCTGTGTATTGAGCGATAAACAATCTCAAGAAAAAATGGATATTCTCAAAGCAGTAGGAGCAGAGGTTCACGTTTGCCCAACCGATGTCGCTCCAACCGATCCACGATCCTATTATTCCACAAGTAAACGCTTAAGTACTGAAATTCCAAACAGCTGGTACGTGAATCAGTATGACAATCCATCCAACTGCAAAGCACATTTTCAAAGTACTGGTCCAGAAATCTGGGAACAGACGGAAGGTAAGGTCACTCATTTTGTAGTAGGTGTGGGAACAGGAGGTACCATCTCTGGAGTGGGAACCTATCTAAAAATGAAAAACCCTAATGTAAAGGTTTGGGGAATTGATACCTACGGTTCTGTCTTCAAAAAATACCACGAGACGGGAATCTTTGATGAAAATGAGATCCATTCTTACGTTACAGAGGGTATAGGTGAGGATATTTTACCTCTTAACGTGCGCTTTGAGGTCATAGACGGTTTTACCAAAGTTACTGATCGCGATGCAGCGGTATATACTCGTAGACTCGCAAAGGAAGAAGGCATGTTTTTAGGAAATAGCGCGGGAGCGGCAATCAAGGGATTGAGACAACTCCATGAGGAGGTAGGTTTTAATAAAGATGATGTCGTTGTTATTCTTTACCATGACCATGGTAGTCGCTATGTAGGTAAGTTTTATAATGATGAATGGATGAAGAAAATGGGTTATCTGAAGGAAGATGGTTCTTATCATCCTGATGAGAAGTAAGTAGCTATTGAGTTCCTTCAATGTAGTTAGAGACTAGAATAGCGTTGCTAAATAAGGAACAAAAGGTTATTATTTCTATTATTTGCTGCTGTTTTTGCCTAATTTCTAAAACAAATTACAAAAGGCTAAAAATAAATTCTAGAAAGCTTTGTATGGACATTTTGATTATTGCTAATTCTATATTTAGTAATAACATCTTTTTTTAGCATTGTCACATCTGTGATTATAACTTTACAACAAGGTATTTGTGAAGTAATAGTTTCTTTCTAAAATGGTCTGCTTGTTCTAATCTAGAGACTGATTATTCAGCCTTTCGTCTATCAATTTTATATAGGCTTTAGAAGTGCTATCGTATTCTTTCAAATCACGTAGAAACTGTGTTGAATACATACTGAACCTGCCCGTTTTTCTTCTAAATTCGTCGCTGTGAAGATAGTTGAACATGTCTTTATTATATCTAAGTAAGACCCAATCTGTAAACCAAGAATATTGTTCAAAATGTTCAATATTTTCAGCCTGAAGTTTATTCATAGCTGTGTTATCTTCTTCAAAATAGAGTTTATATTGAGAATGACTGTTTATCAAATTAGTGATAAGCGAGTCTTTTTCATAATCAATATTTGTTTCTATATTTTTTAAAAGTGAGATGCCTTTATTTTGCATTTGAAACAAATCATAAGTAATAATAAGCACTGGTAATGCTTTTGGATTTTCAATTTCAAGTTCAGCAATGGTGTCCAGCGTAGTATTAGAAACGCCATTTTCTATAATATCTAATATTCGTGCATTTCTTGCTTCATAAGCTTTTAAAGGAGTTTTAATGTTTAGTGTATCCTTGACCAGATCTGATTTGACTATCTTAAGAATGTCATTCAATTTTGCTACTTCCTTTCGATGTGTATCCCAATTGTTAATTTTTACTGCAATTAATATACCTATAACTAACGTGAGTTCGACCTAAGCGACTCTTAATTGAGGCAAAAATCTTTGGATCTTCACTGATGGTTTAGAGTCTAAAAAAGAGTAGGCTGTCAATCCAGCGACTAGGTTTGCTATAAAGTTATCGAACG
>JBATVD010000045.1:0-131416 GCA_049671565.1 Nonlabens sp. | reverse complement strand
AAACAAGTGCGCCATTGATGACGTACTGTGTCCGTTCACGCAAATTCGTCTTACGGAAAAGGAATGCCGCAATGGGTGGAATGAGAAACAGCGCAATAATGAGCGATGCCGTGAGTGCCATTGTTTTAGTAAAGGCGAGCGGGCGGAATAGTTTACCTTCAGCACCTATCATTGTGAATACTGGTAGGAAACTGATTATGGTCGTTAAAACTGCCGTAAGGATAGCGCCGGAAACTTCGGCAGTTGCGTTGTAGATGATTTCGTTTGTGGTGTATTCTTTACCGTTTTCATTAAGGCGTAACTTTTCATCTTCCAAGTGCCGTATCATATTTTCGGCGAGTATCACGCCCACGTCCACCATTGTACCGATGGCAATGGCAATACCTGAAAGTGCGACGATATTTGCATCTACATTAAAGAGCTTCATCGTGATGAAAACCATCAAAACGGCTACGGGTAACAACCCTGAAATAAGGATGGATGCACGCAGATTGAAAACCATTATAATAATGACCAAAATGGTAATTAGGATTTCCAAAGTGAGTGCTTCATTGAGCGTTCCCAGCGTTTCTTGTATGAGTTCTGTCCGGTCATAAAATGGTACAATGGTAACTTGCGAAATGCGACCATCTGATAAAGTTTTTGTGGGAAGTCCAGAGCTTATTTCGGCAATTTGCGCCTTGATATTATTGATAACTTCCAACGGATTTGCACCGTAGCGAGCGACTACGACACCACCTACGACTTCGGCCCCTTCCTTATCGAGAATACCACGTCTGGTAGCAGGCCCCAAATGGACGTTAGCCACATCTTTTATGCGGATGGAAGTGAAATTTTCAGAATCTACAACTGCATTTTCAATATCTGCTATGGACTTCACGTAACCCAATCCGCGCACGAGATATTCGGCTTGATTGATTTCGAGCGTTTGTGCGCCTATATCTTGATTGCTCTGCTTTACAGCTTTGACTACATCGCCCATACTCACGTTGTACTGGCGCATTTTTTCTGGGTCGATATCCACTTGGTATTCCTGAACATAGCCACCAATGGAAGCTACTTCAGAAACACCACTTGCCGATGACAATCCATATTTCACATAGTAATCCTGTATACTACGCAATTCCTGTAAATCCCATCCGCCAGTTACGTTGCCGTCTTTATCACGACCTTCCAGCGTGTACCAAAATATCTGTCCGAGACCCGTGGCATCTGGTCCTAATGATGGATTGACACCATCAGGTAATAGGTTTGCAGGAAGTGAGTTCAGTTTTTCAAGTATGCGACTGCGTGACCAGTAGAACTCGATGTCTTCTTCAAAAATGATATAGATGCTTGAAAATCCAAACATAGACGAACTACGAATGGTTTTCACACCTGGAATACCGAGAAGCGAAGTGGTAAGAGGATATGTGATTTGGTCTTCAATATCCTGTGGCGAACGCCCTTGCCACTTGGTAAAAACAATTTGCTGGTTCTCGCCAATATCAGGTATGGCATCAACGGCAACTGGGTCTGTAGGCAAAAAGCCCGTTTCCCAATTAAAGGGTGCGTTGACCACGCCCCAACCCACAAATAGGGCGAGTAGTAGAACGGCAACAAGTTTGTTTTCTATGAGAAATTTAATGCTCTTATTCAGCATACCATTTGATTATTAGAGTTTTGGAAATACGTGTGGCAGAAAATGGCAAACACGAGTTTTAGCCCACTACAGCGTAGCTGTTGGGCTTTATTCAAAAAATCTAATACATCAAATTAAGAAAGTCTGGTGCAGCACTTGCACATCCCGTTTGACAAAGGGTCGCAGGTAATCTTCAAAAGGAACTTCTTCAGATTCGGTTCCTTCAAATAAATTTATATAAGAGTATGTAAATGCAGCGATGAACGTTTGCTGCTCGAAAGTCAACTTAGTAAAGTCTTGCTTTAAATTATCCTGTCCTTCAATAATTAATTGCTCATCCGAGCAACAGGAATTTTTGGTAAGCATCTGATTTTCACAACCTATACTTGACTGCTCTTTTTCCATTCCACAGGTTTCTGCTGATTGGAAAAATGAAAAATCTACAAGAGAATTCCCACAATAATGCATATCAACAGTAAATGACATCGTGGTAAAAAGTACCACGACTGCCATTAAGATAGCCATCGATTTGTGGAGGAATTTCTTCATTAAGTACAAAAGTAATAAAATTTGATATAATTTGTTGTACTTTCTTATTTAGAATGCTTCTTGAAAGTATAAATTTGGTTATTAATCTGCTTTTTTAATGCGTTCATTTTTATTCTTCAACAACTTGTTTTTCAAGATATCCATATCATTACTAACCTTGTGTTCAAGTACTCGAGCATAAATCTGAGTTGTTGCAATTTTACTGTGACCTAAGAGCTTGGAAACTGTCTCAATTGGCACACCGTTGGAAAGTGTAATGGTAGTCGCAAACGTGTGACGCGCCATATGAAAGGTGAGATTTTTTTTAATTCCAACAAAATGCGCTACTTCTTTTAGGTACACATTGAGCTTCTCGTTAGTGATTACCGGCAAAAGTGTTCCCGTTATTTCTGTCATAGGATGTCTCTCATATTTTGAAATGATTTCTTCGGCTTTTCCAAGTAAGGGGACTTTTACAGCAGATTTGGTTTTTTGACGTTTGGTATATATCCAGTTTCCTCCATCCATACCAAGCACTAAATTTTCTTCAGTCAAGTTCATTATGTCCACATAGCTGATACCGGTGTAACAGCTGAATACAAATAGGTCACGTACTCTTTCTAAGCGCTCAATAGAAAACTCAAAGGTTTCCATATTTGAAAGCTCATTTTCAGAAAGGAACTCACGTTGCTTTTTCTCGTAAACTGGTTTCCATCTTACAAATGGGTCACGTGGAATCCATTCCATATGATAGGCAAGTGTTACCATTTTGCGCAAGCGCTGGATATGCTTCATTATGGTATTTTGACTTAATGCCTTAGGATGTCCAACTGGCAAGTAATTGGCCAGGTAATTTTCAAAGTCACACAGGAATTTATAATCGAGCTCTTTTAAATAGATATCTGTTGTTTTCTTCACTTTGTTTAGAAACTTGTTGAGGTAGTTTTCTGTCACTCCAAAGTTTCGTATTGTTCCCTTGGCTAACGTGTTTTCAATTTTCTTACTGTGATAAGCGATAAGGTTTCGAAGTGATTTAGATTGCTCGTTCTCGCCTGTGTAGTGTGCTTTTATGAGCTTAGCCGTTATCAACTTTTCTTGAAACTTCAAGTCTTGGTATATCTGGAAGAGCTTGGTATAAGTCTGGTCGATGTATTGATTGAGTTGACGTGCTTCTGCAGAGGTGCCTTTACTTCGGTTTTTCTTTGGGTCCCAAAGTTTTACCGGCACTCGTCTTTTCAGACTAATGTTAGCTCGTTTTTGGTTTACCGTGATTCTGGCATAAACCAGAGCTTCGCCATTTGTGGCATTCTTTTGGTCTGCCCAAAAGAGAATTGAGAATGTGTTTGTTGACCGCATAGTTGTCGTCTATAGATTATACAAATCGTCTTGACGAATGTCAAATCAACTATAGCAAGTGTTTCAAAGCTTTTCGTGAAAGTGTCAGTTCAACTGACACTTTGAAAATTAACTGACGATTAGCTACCATATAAAAGCAAATCGTTTCATTTTAAATGTTGGTCTAAAAACCAGAAAACCACGCAAATCATAGTGATTGCGTGGCTTTGTTGTCATTTTGTAATGACTAAAGTGACCTCGGCAGGATTCAAACCTGCAACCTCCACAGCCGTAATGTGGTGCACTATTCAGTTATGCTACGAGGCCTAATTTTAAACTTGCTAAACAATATTTGCTTAAGCGGATGCAAATATAAGCCCGTTTTTTGAAACTGTAAAAGCCATTGCCTGCTTTTATTGGAAAAAATGGAAATATAGCCAACCACTGTAATTCTATTGCCTTTTGATTTTTTTATCCATTCCAAAAGTGATATAAAGTAAACAACCCAAAAATGGCAGGAATAGTAATATGAATACCCATTTTGATTTTACATTACCCTGAAAATCATGCCGTAATAAATCGATCATACAATAGATCCAGAAAGCAAATATTCCAAAAATGAATATTTGTATAAATAGTAACTCCCATGAAAAATCATTTAGCGTGTTCATCAGATTACAAAATTAAAATCTAATCCAGATTAATTCTTCTATCCTTGGGATACTTTACTTCATAGCTAAAGGTCTTTTTTACCTGAGCTCCGCTGGCCAGACTGATATTCCAAGTCAGGATTTGAGTTTCCTTATCCATGGTTGCATCGCCTGGCTCCTCATCGTCCACTTTGATCTCGCTGTTTGCCGTTAGCGGGATGCGGTCCTGTAATTTAAGGTCGATGGCTTTGCTGCGGTTGTTCTTTACGATGATTTCATACTTCTTGTTGATGAGGCGCTTATCGCCAAAAAACGATTTCTCCTTAAGATCCCTAACATCTTCACGTTTCACACTGATCTGTGGATCCACACCCAGGCTTACCACAAGCGACTCTTCGGTAGTATCAGTGTCAAAATAGATTTTACCGGTGTAGGCATTTTCAAAATAAACGTTGGCCTCTCCGGGTATCAAGTTGAGTGATTCCCAGTCTTTCATTTTTGCGGTAAGAAATACGTTTTCATTGATCACAGGCGCCGCGTAATATTCATAGGTCGCCGATAAATTATTTGTGGAAATCTCAATATCTGTAGTTTCCCCTGTCGACGGAATGGAGTAGGGCTGCGCCAACTCATAAGTTCTGGAGGCGATATTTTCTTCTACTGCTGCGATAATTTGTGGTGCAGCTTCGGATTCCTGTATTTCTAGACCTTGCGCACGTCCCCTCAATTTTTTGTCCATCGCGTAGCCTGTTATGACTACTTCATCTAGCGTGTCGCTGGACTCTGGCAAGCTAATATTCATTACTGAGCTATATATGGGCTCGGTTACATTTTCATAACCGACCAAACTATAGAATATCTCTGTACCTGCTCTTAAATTCATAGAATATTTGCCCTCTACATTGGTAGTAGTTCTAAGAGAACTTTGAGGTTGAAGCACTGTTACACCTATAAGCGGCTCGCCATAAGAATCGGTAACTCTTCCAGAAACCCGGGAAACTGTCGGGTTATATTTTTTATTACTCCGTCCTACAGCATTTCCTCTATATCCACGGCTAACAAACTTTAAGCGTTTCGCTTCCAGATTAGGCTTTGTATTATCAATAAAAGGATCTCCAGTGGATAAGGTTAATTTCACATTTTCCCAGTCGGTTCCAGAGGTTTGGTACACTTGTCCCTTGAATTTGAGTTCCACATCGCTGTTTGCTCCAGCTGCGGTAATATCATAATTGGGAACCCAGCCGGCATTGTTCACGTTATAGACGATCTCAAGGTTTACGGTTTTGGAAACATCGCTGTTTACTTTCAGCGTGATGCTACCGCGCAGTTCGTTCATTTGCGGGTTGATGTTACGTTTCTCAGTGTTGAGTTGGTTTTCCAGCTCCTGAAGTTTTTGTCGCTTCTTATTCAAATTGGCCAGCTCGATTGCGATCGCTTTGATTCTACTATTGTAGTAATTACCAAATTCCCTGACCTGTGCCAGCGTGAGCCCGCTGCTGTTCTTATTGAGATCCCGATTGTTTTGCAGGAGTGTCTTTTCCTCGTTAAGTCCAGCGATTTCGGCATCGATGTCTACTCGGGCATCTTGCACGCTGTCCAGCCTTTTATTGATGGCCTCCAGTTGGGCGGTGGGTGCTTTTTTCTCCAAAACACTGGTTTTGTAGTTCAGCCCGGTAAGGCTCATCCCGGCAAGATCGGTAAGCATGATACTGCTGTCATCTATATCTGCAGAGAGGTTGTTGATCACGATCTCGTTAGGACCCCTGGAGACCTTGACCTTTGCGGTACGGGTAATGCGCGCACCCTGCAGGTACACCGTGATCTCATCGATGGTAGAAGTGGCATTTTGCTGTGCCGTGGCGACCATTCCACAAAGCAGTAGGATCAAAAATCTCATAGCGGTTGAATTTCTACCAAATGTACTGGTTTCTCCGCAATGCGTATCTTCCGCGATATGGATGCAAATGATTTGAAAAACCACGTGAGGGACGTCGTCGATTTCCCAAAACCCGGTATTGTTTTTAAGGATATCTCTGGATTGCTCGCTTTCGCGAAAGCGAGAACCGCAACAACCTCCCTACTCGTTCAAGCCTTTCTCAACGACGAGATCGACGCCGTAGTGGGCATCGAGGCAAGAGGATTCTTGTGGGGAACCCTAATGGCGCAGGAGCTGGACACCAAGTTTGTCATGATGCGCAAACCGGGTAAATTACCGGGCGCGACCATAAGCCAATCCTACGATCTGGAATACGGAACCGACCAGCTCGAGTTACAAGAGGATGCAATAAAATCAGGCAGCAGAGTACTGATACACGACGATGTACTCGCTACGGGAGGCACCGCAGCGGCTGCCGCAAAACTTGTAGAAAAAGCTGGCGGAGCAGTGTTGGGATTCAGTTTTGTAATGGAGCTGGAGTTTTTGAATGGGCGGGATAAATTCAAGGGATATAAGGTAAGTTCTGTATTGTCCTATGATTGATCAACATACACTAGATCCTTATAGGGATTTACCAATTACATAATAATTCTATAGAAAATATGTGGGTCAAGCGCGCATTATACAGCATAGCCAGCTTTCTATTTAATTAGTGATTAAGGGTTTGGGTATGATAGCTTGAGATGATTTTTTTTAACGTTAAGAGAATTTGCAATCATTTCCGCACTTCTAAAGCCAAAAGGTTAAGGTAGTGATGGCTTGGAACCAGCTGTTGTTGGTTTAGGTTGTTGCATCTTTTGGCGACTTTATTGCTGAGATGTATTGAAATATTTTTTGGGAGAACTTCTATAAAGTGCGTCACAGGCTTATTTATGTATTTTAAAAGCAATTTTAAACCTTTTAGAAAGTCAAAAAACGATCAGCACGATTGTCAAATTATCATCGTAGCACAAATTATGTGTTATGAAATTATTTTACAGTTCGATTTTTTTACTATTCGGATTCTACATTATCCAAGCTCAAACTTCCATAGTCAGCGGTTTAGGCTTCACTCAGGATCTCGCCGTAAAGGGAGATAGACTCTACGTAAGTGGAAACAGCGGTATAAGTAGATTTGACCTCGCCGATGTCAGTAATACTCAGGAAATAGTTGTCTCTGGTACAAGTTTCTACCATATCGATGCTTCTGAAAATTCTGCGGTAATCTACGTGAACCGAAGCATTTCCAATGGGGTAGGGGAAGTAGCGGCATTCAATGCCAATAATAATCTACCCACTGGAGTTTCCACCATTACAGGAGTAACTGGACCTTTACGTACGATAAGTAATAGTAACGGCTCACTGGTCTATCAAGATGCTGACTCAAGTAATGGCGGTAACAACGAGGTACTGTACCTCCCGAGCGGTGCCTATACGGTAAATTATGCCATCTATCACATGGCCGTAGTTGGAAATGAATTGTATCTATCCACCTCTGATAATGATATTAAAAAAGTAAGCCTTGATGTCAATAATACTGCGATGCCTACGGTAGTTAGAGGGAACATACCAGCCTTTGGACTTGCAGAAGCAAACGGATGGCTTTATTATACAGAGGTTTCCACAAATAATGTGTGGAGAATCAATCTTGCAGACAATACAAGAAGCCAGGTGTTGAATGGGAGCAATAATACTACAGAGTATTATAATAGTATCGAGATCTACCAAAACCGAATTTTCCTAACCAGGCTGAGGGGTTCTGAGATCTTTGAGTATGTAGATCCCAGTCTTCCTTCGTGCGATCCTGCAACAAATTTACAAATCGTAAACAGTACTGCTACCAGTGCCTTTTTAAACTGGACTCCCAGTACCTTGAATCCAGGAACCTATGAGGTAGCGGTATCATCTGGCAATCCACCCAGTTATGTGGCTGCCGGTACAAATTCAAATAACTACAATTTTACAAACCTGACCGATGGAACTACCTATACCTTCTATGTGCGTAAGACTTGTTCTAATGGAATCATCTCTGAGAGTACTCTGATTTTTACCCTGCAGGCCGCGTCCACCACTAATATAATTTATGTGGATAAAGATGCTACGGGAGCAAATGATGGTACCTCATGGACTGATGCCTTTACAGAATTGAGAGATGCACTTCTCGTAGACCAGATGGAGGATGAGATTTGGATAGCACAAGGAGTGTACACCCCCAGGGCTTCTATAAGTTCACAAAACGATCGGGATGATCCCTTTGTTTTTTCTGAGGATAATTCAAGTTTCTATGGTGGTTTTAGCGGTAATGAAACCGCTAGGGAACAGCGTGATCCATCTGCAAACCCTACGGTTTTAAGTGGAGACGTTAATGGTAATGACATACCAGATGATTTTAGCTCCACTAAGGCAGATAATCTTTTTACGGTGGCGCTGCTTTCAGGGAATAATGTGACTCTGGACGGTTTAGTCATTGAAAACGGTTTTGCCATAGGCACGGTTAATGGGAGCGTGAGGCGATCCCACGGTGGCGGTTTGATCATCGATAACAACGTAGATAATTTGAAAATCAGTAATTGCATCTTTAGACAGAATCTGGCTAGAAATGGCGGTGCCGCAATTTTTACAAGAACCTCTGGAGGAATGGGCACACGCAATATATTGATAGACCGATGTCTTATCAAGAATAACACAGCAGCCTATGGTGCGGGAATTTATGCATTTACAGACAACTCTGGTGCCAGCATAGATCTTGATGTGAAAAATTCAATCTTTACGGCAAACGCATCAGAAATACAACCATCAGCAACGTTTTTCTATGCAGGAAGTTCCATGTGGCTGCGAGGAGCTGGGTCAGGCACAAATTTTAATGTTTTACTGGATAACAACACCTTTTATGCAAATCGAGATGACAATAACTCAAGTTCAAATGGAGGTGCTCCCGCTTACGACTTTCAAGATGCGGTAACCGTGGGACTTTCAGATGAGGGAGGTAGCATGTCTTCCATCGTTTCTAATTGTATTTTTACAGATAATACTTCATCCGTCAATAATAGTCTTACCGGCGGAGTAGGCAAGATGGTTTCCACAGCTTCAAGCCAGTCCATTCAGGTAAGGAATTCTTCACATCATACCACAAATGCATCAAATCAAGCATTTCCACTTCTTTCAAGGGCAAGCGTTCAAAACTCACTTGTAGGCCCGGTAACTTTTGAAGATGTCGCGATGGAGGATTTTGCACCAGTAATGGGCAGTGCTGTAATAGATTCAGGCTTGAATGAAACCAGTACTTTAGATTATTTTGGTAATAAACGAGTAGCAAATGGTACCGTGGATATGGGCGCGGTTGAGACTTCCAGCACTGCACCACAACAATTTACACTTACGGTTAATGTGGTAGGAAATGGAACCGTTGTACCATTGAATACCATTTATGATGAAAATGAGACCGTAACATTATATGCAGCTCCAGATAGCGGTTTTGAATTTGTTGAATACACGGGAGATGTAACCTCCAGCAACGCAACAGAGTCTATTGTCATGGATGCTGATAAGATAGTCACAGCAACATTTGATGTCACTGCTGGATTAGTAGATGAGCAAATTCAAAAACTTAGAATCTTCCCAAATCCAACTAATGGGGAGGTACATGTAGAGACAAAAGCTCAAATTAAGCGAATCGACATCTATTCTTTAACCGGCCGAAAGCTGGAAACCTTTAGATCTGGTCAATTCAGTATTGAAAATCTACCCACAGGAATGTACCTTGTTTCGGTTATAGATGCTGATCATAATGTTTATTCAGAACGACTTATAAAAAATTAGATTTTCTTATAATGTTTAAAAGAGCTTCTTAGGAGGCTCTTTTTTTTGCAATACTATTTATAGGTCTTGAGATGTAGATGATTTTAGGGCAATTGTCCTATTGATCTTGCATTTGTAATGGATCATTTTAGTATCACTAAAAATTCTATTATGAAAACAAGTCTATTATTTCTAAGTATGTTGTTCTGTTTTTTAATCAGTGCACAAAATAATCCCGAATTTTACATCAACCGATTTTTTCAAGAATTGAAAGATGATGGTTTTGAAAGTGCGGTAGATCATATCTACGGCACAAATCCCTGGGCTTTGGATAAAAAGGAAGCGCTCGATCAACTCAAGTCACAGTTTGCCGGCTTTCAAGTTGCTTTGGGAGAATATTATGGGGAGGAATTGATCGTTAAAAAAGCCTTGGGAAAATCGTTGGTACACTTTTCATACATCGCAAAGTATGACCTGCAACCCATGCGTTTCCAGTTTCAGTTTTATAAACCAAAGGATAAATGGAAACTTCTATCCTTCTCCTATGATGAGACCTTTGACGATGAGCTGGAAGAATCTGCTCAGGTCAAGTTTTTGACGCATTGAGTCGTTAATTGATTTTGACCTGAGACAAAGTTTTAAAAAAGCCTATTTTTTCTCAAAGACCTTTTAGGGGGTAGAAAGACGGGTCTTATTATGAAAGTTTGAATAGCTGGTTTCAGCGATATACTCTAAATGACTCAAAATTTATAGTCTGTCGTTTATTAAGTAAGCATTGTGAAATTCATGATTACCGAGCGGAGTCGAGGTACTCGTCCCTGTTTCTATACGTATCATCAAAAAAATAACGCTTTAAAAAAGGCCCTTGATTTCTCAAAGACCTTTTAGGGTGCCTGCCTGCCGTTAGGCAGGGAAGACGGGACTTACTTCAACGCGTGTCACATTGAGCCTGTCGAAATGCTCAGCATAAACTTCTCGTCCCTTGATTATTTCTACTTTACAGACTTCTGTAAATTAAAAAAGCCCTTGA
Organism: Nonlabens sp.; assembly: GCA_049671565.1. Classification (GTDB taxonomy): domain Bacteria; phylum Bacteroidota; class Bacteroidia; order Flavobacteriales; family Flavobacteriaceae; genus Nonlabens. The sequence goes on along the minus strand of JBATVD010000045.1, from coordinate 120,539 downwards.
AAAATTCAAGGACTTTAAGGGTGGAAGACGGGACTTACTTCGACACGTGTCACATTGAGCCTGTCGAAATGCTCAGCATAAACTTCTCGCCCCTTGATTATTTCTACTTTACAGACTTCTGCAAACTAAAAAAGGCCCTTGATTTCTCAAAGACCTTTTAGGGTGGAAGACGGGACTCGAACCCGCGACTTCCGGCACCACAAACCAGCGCTCTAACCAACTGAGCTACAACCACCATATCGATGTGAGTTTTTTATTGTGGATCTCAAGAATTCAACCACGCGCTTCAAAAGCGGTTGCAAACTTACATATTTTCTATATTCTGCAAACGGTTTTAAGAAAATTTCTGAAGAAAACTGTTTTGATCACAAAAACTCTAGCTCTCATTTGCTTTTCTACCATTAAGATAGGTCTGTGGGGTAAATACGGATAGTTCACTATTTTTAAAATCCTTGAAGTTCCTTGTAAGAATGATCCTGATCGATCCGAACTCGAGAGCGGAATAATTTTGCAAAGCATCTTCAAAATCCTTGAAGTTAGATTCTAATGCTTGAGTTACGACATTACGATTCATGCTTAGAACATCTACAATTGTTAATAATTGCTTGATTCGTTGAATGGTGAAATTGTGTGGTGCGGTTTTGCGTAATAGATAATAAGTGTTAGAAATAATGACCGGAGTAATGAATCCATTTATTTGCCCATCCGCGCAAAGGTTTAAAACGTCACTCGCATATTCAGCAAAAGGTTTTCTGTCATAGAAGAAATCCATGATGACATCGGTATCTAATAATACCTGATCCATTTAAGAATATTTTCTTTTAACTCGGTTCTTGAGCTCTTTCTTATAATCAATTTCAGGGGGCATTTTAAACGACCCTCTCAAAGCATCCACTACTGAGTTTGTTCTGGGAATTTTCGTATTTTCAGATGGTATTGTGATTGCTTTCAAATAATGCTCGATAAGGTCGGAAAGGCTCCTGTTCTTGGACTTTGCATATTCTTTTGCCCGATTTATTATTTCTTGTTGAATCGTCAATGTAAGTTTAGTATTCATAACATGAATGTATTGTACAAATATACTTAAACCTATCGTTACACGTGCTTTTATATTTTAATATACACGTGTATCACTTTTGAAATCAAATTAAATCAAAAACACTATCCACCGCAGGATAACGCTCGGTAATAAAGCCCTCTGCGTGATCGGTGCCTATGATCCGTCCATAATTGGCACTGCGGTATTTGATGGAGTCCAGGAAGTTTTTGGTTGAGATGGGCGTATCCTCACTGGTATCATCTGGATTATAGAATTGGGTTTTATAGGCTTGAACGGCATCGATTTTTTGATCGATAAATCCTGAAATATCCACGACGATATCCGGTTTGAGATCTAGCCACTGGATGTAATGATATACGTGTTTCGGTCTCCAGTGTTCCTGTTTTTTTCCGTCCAGTACTGTTTCAATCTTTTTTAATCCAGAAAGAAAACAGCTTACGCTGGAAAGATCAGAGCCACGGGCATGATCGGGATGGCGATCTTCCACTGCGTTGCACAAAACAATTTCAGGACGGTATTTGCGTATAATCTTGACGATTTCCAACTGGTGCTCCCTATCATTTGTAAAAAAGCCGTCGGCAAAGCCTAGATTTTCCCGCACGCTCAACTTCATTATTTTGGCAGCATCTGCGGCTTCTTGGTCGCGGGTTTGAGCAGTTCCCTTTGATCCCAGCTCGCCGCGAGTCAAATCCAAAACTCCCGTTTTCCTGCCTCTCGACTGCTCCTTGAGCAACACGCCCGCGCAGCTCAATTCCACATCGTCTGGATGCGCGCCTATGGCTAGTATATCTAATTTCATAATTACTTTTTTGATTCTTGGAGGGCTTGTTTAATGTCCTCCTGCAACACTTCCACTTCTTCAATTCCCACGGAGAGTCGCAACAATCCATCTGAAATACCTTGTTCTTCACGCTCGGCCGCGGTTAAAAGGCTGTGTGACGTAAGGGTAGGGGCAAGAATGATACTTTCTACTCCTGCAAGGCTCAGCGCGGGTTTTATGATGTTGAGATGCTCCAAAAACAAATTGGGATCTATTTCCTTATTGAACTCAAAGCTCAACATACCGCCGTAGCCGTGCATCTGCTTTTTGGCAACTTCATGATCTTTATGGCTGGCAAGTCCGGGATAATTCACTCGATTGACCTCATGTAATTCTTGGAGGAATTCGGCTAGCTTTCCCGCGTTTTTGGATTGTTCCTGGACTCGTAATCCCAGAGTTTTTATACTTCGTTCCAGTAGCCAGACGGTATGGTCGCTCAAACTACCACCATAGTTTTTGGCCGTTTTCCAAAGTGTATCGATGTGCTTTTGACTCCCGCAGACCACGCCAGCCGTGATGTCGCTGTGACCGCCCAGATATTTGGTAGCGCTGTGAATGACCAGGTCGATGCCATAGTCCGCCGGGTTTTGATTGATGGGAGATGCAAATGTGTTATCTATTGAGGATATTAGGGAGTTCGCTTTCGCGAAAGCGGAAACCTCTTCAATATCCGTAATCTCCAGCAAAGGATTACTAGGCGTCTCAATGTAGATCATGCGGGTTTGTGGAGTAATCGCTTGTTCCAGCGATTGTTGATCCATTTCTTCCACCAGAGTGTATGTGATTCCCACGCGGGCAAAATCCGCAGCGGCAAAATGGGCCGTACCGCCATAGATCGCGCGTTGCATGATAATGTGGTCGCCCTGCTTCAAGAATGCCATAAAAACAGCACTGATTGCAGCCATTCCACTGCCAAAAATCAGACCCGCCTCCGTATGTTCCAGCGCAGCCATTTTCTTGCCCAGCGCAACCTGGTTGGGCGTGTTGAAATACCTTGGGTATAAATTGGTTCCGGGACCGCGATAGTCATAAGCGGTGGAGGTATAAATGGGAGCCGTTGCGCCGCCGTAGATCTCATCTTTGAGTTCGCCCGCGTGCACGCACAAATGGTTAGGCGTATTCTTTTTATTCATGCCGTGAATTTACATAAGAATTGAAAGATGCTCAGCCTGATCGGGATCCTTGTGTTTAAATTAGTAATTCAGTAGTGTCCGACAAAGATGAAAGATCGCTACCGCTTAAAGACAAAAAATGAAAGACTTTATTTTGATGTTTTTAAAACCAGTTGATTGTGAATTACAAAAATAGAATTTCCTCAAACGGGTCATTTTTTTAAAAAAGAAGGTGTCGCAAGTTGATATCTCATTATCATTTGCGTTAGCCTAGCCTCAGCACGATCGGTTATTATTTAACCGGACAACAATATCAGTAAATAATGATCTCGTTATGATATATAAGACTGTCTAATGGAATGCAGATGGTGTATAAATTCCATAGATGTCATCCATTTTGCGCAAACCTTTACTATTTTTAACGCAAAACCTATTTATGACGACTCAACAGCTTACCGACCGGTTATCACTGCCCGTAGTTGCGGCTCCCATGTTTTTAATTTCAGGACCCGAACTGGTCGTGGAATGTTGCAAAAACGGTATCGTAGGGACGTTTCCCGCATTGAACCAGCGATCCAGTGAGGGTTTTGAAGAGTGGCTCATCCAGATCAAAACCGCGCTATCGGACTGGGAAGAGGAGACAGGCAAGCAGGCCGCACCATACGGTGTCAATTTAATCGTGCACGGAAGCAACCCACGGCTGGAGGCAGACTTGAAGTTATGCATGAAACATCAGGTGCCGTTGATCATAACTTCGCTGGGAGCGGTAAGTGACGTAGTAAACGCCGTGCATAGTTACGGCGGAGTGGTTTTTCACGATGTTATCAAAAAACGCCACGCAGAAAAAGTCATGGAAGCAGGAGTGGACGGATTAATATTGGTATGTGCAGGAGCGGGAGGTCACGCTGGAACCTTGAATCCCATGCCGTTTGTAAGGGAGGTGCGTAGCTTTTTTAATGGGACTATTTTACTTTCTGGAGCAATGAGTTCAGGACAGGACGTGGCCAGTGCACTCCAAATGGGAGCAGACCTTGCCTATCTGGGAACACGCTTCATCAATACGGATGAGTCCAAAGCCACCGATGAATACCGCGAGATGATCATAGACGCTGGATCCAGCGACATTGTTTACACTGCCGCAATTTCTGGTGTAAGTGCCAACTTCCTCGGAGCAAGTCTTCAAGCTGCAGGAATCACGCAGGATCAATTGCAGGCGACGGGTAAGATTGATTTTGGCAAAGAAATGGATACCGAGGCAAAAGCATGGAAAACTATCTGGAGCGCCGGTCAAGGTGTCGCCACAGTAAAAGACAGCATACCAACCAAGGAATTGATCGACCGCATGAAGGCAGAGTTTAAAGAAGCTATTGAAGAGCAGATTGAGAATTTGAAGAGGTATAACAATTAAAATATTATCAGCTTTTAATTCTGATTTTGAACTTTGACTTTCAATAGGGAAGATGTGATCCGCTCGATTAACATGTTCATAAAGTAATGTTTCTAGCAATAAAAATTAATCTATATTTGTATCTAATTGGATACAAGTTTGAAATAATTACTCGAGGTTTTTATCCAAAAAACTCCTGAATTTGATAAGTGGATCAGGAAGATCAAAGATATTCGAGCTAAAGCCAAAATACTTTTCAGAATTCAGAAATTGGAGAGCGACGGGCATTTTGGAGATTTTAAGTATGTAGGTAATGGCATAAAAGAACTGAGAATCAATTATGCCAAAGGGTATCGGGTTTATTATAAAGAAATTGAGAACGGGATCGTCATTCTTCTAATCGGAGGCGATAAATCCACTCAACAAAACGATATCATCAAGGCAAATGAAATATGGAAGAGAATAAAAAGGATTGATATGATGACTTCACAATTAGACATTGCTGATTATCTGGATAGCGAGGAATTGATCGCTGAGTATTTAAATACGGTAATTGAAGAAGGGGAGATTAAAGATCTTGTAGTAGCTTTAGGTCACGTGGCAAAAGCAATAGGTATGACTAAAATTGCAGAGAAAACAGGAATGAGCAGACCAAGTTTGTATAAAGCATTATCCGATGGATCTAAACCACAATTTGAAACCATCATGAAAGTCCTTGAGGCAATAGGCGGACAAATCAACGTAAAGCCAATTTCTGCTTAACCAGCATTAAATTGACCTTGAATCACCATGCAATTGAAATTCAATTTGTCTCCTAAACAATAAATAACCCAATGAACTTCTCCTCAAAAATTCTTGAAGAAGCCGTCAACCAGATGTCGCAGCTACCCGGAGTCGGTAAACGTACCGCTTTACGGTTGGTTTTGCATTTAATGCGTCAGCCAGAACAGCAAACAGATCTGCTTACTGATGCATTATCGCGCATGAGGCACGACCTGAACTTTTGTAAGAAATGCCACAACGTGAGCGATACAGAATTCTGTGAGATTTGCAGAAGTCACAAACGCGATGAGACCATTGTCTGTGTGGTAGAAGACATTAGGGACGTTATGGCCATTGAAAATACAAGTCAATACCGAGGACTCTACCATGTTCTAGGCGGTAAAATCAGTCCTATGGATGGTGTTGGGCCACAAGATCTCAATGTCAAATCGCTGGTGGAAAGAGTGAAAAATGACGGTGTCAAAGAGATTATTTTTGCTCTCAGTCCAACAATAGAAGGAGATACCACAAACTTTTATATCTTTAAGCAATTGGATAACGAAAAAGTGAGTACCTCCACGATAGCGCGTGGAATCGCGGTAGGAGACGAGCTGGAATTTGCAGATGAGGTTACGCTGGGACGCAGTATTCTGCAACGCATTCCTTATGAGAACTCATTAAAAAACTGATTTTGAACGCAAAAAGCTTTTTAAGGACTACACTTGTATGGTTGCCTAGTGTGATCTTGCTGTTAATCTATTTGCCTAATGCGTTCGGTAAAATATTCGATCCCGTTCCTCTGGACAAAGTTATTCAGAGCAAAACGATAATGGTAGCTACGGGTATTTTTATGATATTGGGATGCCTGCTATTTATCTACAGTAAGACGATAATCATCGGTACTGCCATGCTTTCTCTTTACATGGTCTGTATTTCCTTTATACATTTTATGAAGGGAAAACCGCATGAAGTGGTGGTTCTAATAGTCATTGCAACAATTTTTGCAGCCTACATCAGAAGACCCGGTTCATTTGGTAAAAATATTATTGAGCATGGGAATTAAACGCTGATCATTTGGAACTTTCTGTTGTCATTTTAAACTATAACGCAGCTCCATTTCTGAGGTTGTGCCTGAACAGCGTCATTGCTGCCACCCAAAACATAGAATCAGAGATTATCGTGGCAGATAATAATTCTCAGGACAACAGTTTAAGAATGCTGCAAATGGAATTTCCGCAGGTCAAGGCTCTTGCATTTGACAAGAACTTCGGTTTTTCAAAAGGAAACAATCTAGCGGTACAAAAGGCCAGCGGTAGGTTTCTTTGTATTTTAAATCCAGATACGATTGTTGGAGAAGAGGTGTTTGATACATGTCTCGCTTTCGCGAAAGCGAGAACTCAAAAAAAGCAATCACTAGGCTTTCTGGGAGTGCGATTGATAGACGGTAGCGGTAATTTTTTACCAGAATCCAAGCGACACATACCTACACCCAAGGTAGCCAGGCAAAAGCTGCTGGGTAACGATGAGTTCTACTATTTCAACGAGGTATTAGAGAAGGATAGAGGTGCTGTAGAGGTTTTAGTAGGCGCCTTTATGTTTTGCGAGAAATCGGTTTATGAGGATTGTGGAGGCTTTGATGAGCGCTATTTCATGTATGGAGAAGATATTGACTTGAGTTATATGGCGCTACAAAAAGGTTATCAAAATTATTATTTGGGAGATGTAAACGTGATCCATTTTAAAGGAGAAAGCACGGTCAAAAACAAGAAATACTACGATCGATTTTATGGTGCCATGGAGTTGTTTTACCTCAAATATTTTAAACGGTCGGCCTTTGAGAAGTTAATTACCAAAGCTGCGGTAAAGTCCATGGTGACATTAAAATCTTTTGGATCAACCGAGGTGCAAACTGCAGACATTGAACAGGTTTTTGTAACTGAAAGTACAAATGAATCTAGATTTCAAGGTAAGAAGACGGTCTCACTAAAAGACGAGGGTGACTTAACCTATAGCCAACTGGTTTTTGATACTAATCACTACAAATATCAAGAGCTCATTGATTTTATATCTCAACGACCAAATATCTTTCAATACCGTTTTTTAGATAAAAAGCAACAACAAATAGTAGGAAGTGACAGCTCTATCAATCAAGGAGTGGTAGAAGATTTTCAGTAAATGATTAATTTAATTACGAATTTGATAACGATTTCATAAAAATCAGCCGAAACGATAGAAAATCTTCAATACAGAAAGTAGAAGTATTATTTTTGCAAATTGTAAATTATTAGTTTTTAGATAAAAAGTTATGGCAAAGTTTGAGTTGAAGTTACCTAAAATGGGAGAATCTGTTGCAGAAGCGACCATTACTTCATGGCTTAAAAATGTAGGCGATACCATAGAAATGGATGAACCAGTACTGGAAATCGCTACTGACAAAGTAGATAGCGAAGTGCCTAGTGAGGTAGATGGTACGCTTGTAGAGGTACTCTTTGAGGTGGACGATGTTGTTCAAGTGGGGCAAACCATAGCTATAATAGAAACAGATGCTGCTGAGGCTACCGCATCTAGCAACGATAAAGAAGATCTTCCAGAAGTAAAAGCCCCTGCGGAGGTCGAAAAAGCTGCGGCCTCACTTGAAAAAGAAATTCCTTCATCATCAAATTCCACTGACTTTTCAAGTTCAGATTCTTTTTACTCTCCACTTGTGAGAAACATCGCTCGTGAGGAAAATATTTCTATAGAGGAATTAGAGTCCATTTCTGGATCTGGCAAAAATGCTAGAGTAACCAAAAATGACATCTTGCAATATGTACAAGATAAAAAGGAAGGTAAGGCAATACCTACTGCTACAAAGCCTACTTCACCAGCAGCGCCAGCAAGTCATAGTGCTGCTCCAAAACAAGCTCCAGTTGCTGCTCCCGTATCAGTCAACGGTGATGACGAAATTATAGAGATGTCTAGAATGGGTAAACTTATTGCCCATCACATGGTCGCTTCTGTACAGACCAGTGCCCACGTACAAAGTTTTATAGAATGCGACGTTACAAATATCTGGAACTGGAGAAAGAAAAATAAAGAAGCTTTTAAACAGCGCGAGGGTGAGAACTTAACGTTTACCCCCATCTTTATGGAAGCCGTGGCGCAAGCCATCAAGGAATTCCCGATGATCAATATTGCCGTAGACGGTGATAAAATTATCAAGAGAAAAAACATTAATCTAGGAATGGCTGCTGCACTTCCTGATGGGAATCTTATAGTTCCCGTTATCAAAAATGCGGATCAGCTCAACTTGGTGGGCATGGCAAAATCGGTCAACGATCTAGCAGGCAGAGCTCGTAATGGAAAATTGAAGCCAGACGATACGCAAGGTGGTACCTACACGGTAACTAATGTGGGAACTTTTGGATCTGTCTTGGGAACACCTATTATTAATCAGCCGCAGGTTGCGATTCTTGCTTTTGGAGCGATCAGAAAAGTTCCAGCTGTTGTTGAAACTCCTGAAGGAGATTTTATAGGAATACGCATGAAAATGTTTTTGTCTCACAGTTATGATCACCGTGTAGTCAACGGAGCGTTAGGCGGGCAATTTGTGCAACGTGTGGCGCAATTGCTAGAAAATTTTGATACAAATCGTACTGTTTAGGTAATTCAGTCTAAATCAACTTTCAAAGAGCCGCTTTTTCACATGAGAAGCGGCTTTGTTATTTTTAGTTACTTGGCTAGAATCTCAGATGATTTGGTTGAAATTTAAAAACAATTCATTAGAAACCTTTTAACAGGAGGTGTTCATTTTCTCAGACGATTGTGAATTCTATCGATAATCGGATTTCATTCCCGGCAGCTCCTTCCATTTTCCATTTTCTGCACGTTCTTTGAGCGTACTGTTACGCTGTTCCAGTAATTGAGTCATGTATTTTTTTAGAAAAAGATGATCTGCAATCTTACCTATAAAACCCAAAGGTGACGAATAGGAAAAAACATCTCTCATTAACGTAGTACCATCTTCAAGTTTACTAAATTGATGCTCGTGTCTAAAATGTTTGAACGCTCCATTTACTTGCTCGTCAGCAAAAAAATGATGTGGATCTACATCTGTTATGAAACTTGTGAGTTTTTGGGTAATCCCGAAATGCTTTGCTTGCCAAGTAACGGTTTCGCCCTTTTCGATCAAGCCAGAAGTACATCCTGCGATAGCTTTTTCATTGGTATGAGATAGGGATTGCTCATGAAGATCAATGCTGCGCGCCAGATCGAACACAAGTTCAATAGGCGCTTTAATTTTTGTTTCTAGGTGTAGGTCTGGCATAAAGTCAAAATACAATAAATAATAAGTTGACCTAATCATTGGCATTATTATTTTGACTTGCAAATATTAAGACACGATTTTTTAAACATTAAATCATTTTCTTTTTTCTGAAAAGTAGTTGTAGAGCATGTTCCATAACTAATCTCGAAAGAATAATTTCCGGTCAACTTATCTAGTAAAAGGTGTGAGATATAAAATTTACCATCTGATTGGTCATGGAGTTAAGGAATAATTGGTTACTCTTAATATTTCTAAAATTACTTTCTCAAACTTTTATAGTATAGTCAATCAATTGTGACTGTCTGTACTTCTACATCGCTTTCGTAGATAAATTATTAAGGCTAAGGAGCTTTTGTTACATTTGATTCCTAAATCTGTAACTGAAATGAATCAAGAAAGAGTCATTATAGAATCCATTGTACCACAGTTAGAAGGTGGTAGATACGATATTAAAAGGGTAATAGGGGAAACTGTAGAGGTTGGAGCCACAGTAATAGGAGATGGACACGATATAGTTCAAGCCGCACTCCAATACAAACACGGCAAGTCCAGAAAATGGCAGGAATCGCGTATGTCTGCAGGTCATAACGATTATTGGTCGGCAAGTTTTGAGGTAGAAAAACTCGGCTCATATTCTTACCGCGTCGTAGGTTGGATTGATGATGCTCTCAACTGGCAAGATGGACTTAAGCGCAAGGTTGAAGATGATCAACATGTTAAAAGCGAACTTCTGGAAGGTGTCGCCTATTTAAGCTCTATCTATAAGAAAGCCAATCAATCTGAAAAAACCTATATCAAGAATCTAGAAAATCATTTTGAAGATTCTTCTGAATATGACAAAGCTGTGGAGGCTGCTATATCCAGCAAGTTGCACGACTTATTTGTCAAATATCCGACACCATTGCGCAAAACTGTCAGCGATACCTTGAACTGTGAGGTAGATCGTAAGAAAGCTCGTTTTTCAACCTGGTACGAATTCTTTCCACGCAGTGCTGGAAAAAACTATGAGCACGGAACATTCAAAGACTGTTTGAATTTATTGCCCTATGTGAAGGAAATGGGTTTTGATACGCTGTATTTCCCACCCGTGCATCCTATAGGCGATGTCAATCGCAAAGGAAAAAACAACACCACAACCGCTGGGAATGGCGATGTAGGTTCTTGCTGGGGAATAGGTAGTAAGGATGGTGGCCACATGTCACTCCATCCTCAATTGGGAAGCGAGAAAGATTTTAAAAAACTAATTCAAGAAGCTAAAGCTATGGGCATTGAAGTCGCCATGGATTATGCGCTTCAGGCTGCACCAGATCATCCTTGGGTTCAAGAGCATAAACAATGGTTCAAATGGCGACCTGATGGTACGGTTCAATACGCAGAGAACCCTCCCAAAAAATATCAAGACATTCTTCCCATTTATTTTGACACAAAGGATTGGAAAAACCTATGGAAGGAACTTTTAAAAACAGCGCTTTACTGGGTAGAAGAATTTGACATTAAAGTGTTCCGTGTGGATAATCCACATACCAAGCCCTTTTTGTTTTGGGAGTATTTAATTGCTGAGGTAAAGAAAAAACACAACGATGTTATTTTTCTTGCCGAGGCCTTTACCAAGCCCAAAGTAATGCAGCAACTTGCCAAGGTGGGGTTCCAACAGTCCTACACTTATTTTACGTGGCGTAATAATAAGCATGAGCTTATCGAGTATATGAATGAGCTCACCAAGACAAATCAGGCAGAGTATATGCAACCCAATTTCTGGCCCAATACGCCAGACATTAATCCATGGATTCTTCAAAGTGGGAATGAGAGTATTCACTTGCAACGATACGCTCTGGCAGCGACCCTGAGCTCCAGTATAGGAATTTACGGGCCTGTTTTTGAGCAAATGATATCGGCAGCGCTGCCTGGAAAAGAAGAGTATCTCGATTCAGAAAAATTCCAGATCGCAAATTATGATTGGGAACTGCGCAACAAGTTGACCATGATGATCTCAAAGATCAATCAGGCACGTCACGACCACCCGGCCTTACAGCAAACTAATAATATCGAATTCATTTATAATGAAAACGATAACATCATATCATTTTATAAGTGGAACGATGATCGCAGTAGCGAAGTTATCGTAGTAATAAGCCTCGATCCTCATTATGATCAAGAGACCATGCTCGCGATGCCTTTACATCATATGAATAGGGGAGAGCATGATCACTATACGGTTCACGATTTAATTACTGACAGCAGCTACAACTGGTCTGGATCACACAACTATGTTAAGTTGCCACCCGTATTGCCAGTGCATATTTTTGAAATTAAATAGTTGATTTTTGATAAAAGGTCTTCTAGAAAGTCAACTCAATCTGTCAGACTGAGCTTGTCGAGGTCATAATGCGCTGAAATTCAGCAGCATTTCGACAAGCTCAATGTGACAATTTAGTTTGATGATGACTTTTTAGACGGCCTCTTTTGTCAGAGTGTAAAATATTCTATCTTAGAACACAGTTTCTTGAATTGCATAATTGCAAGAAGAAATTTACTTGTACCACTAAATCAACTTAACAAAGATGTCAAAACACCGTCTTGTAAACCCTACACACTGGGAAGACCTATTAAACGATAATAACTTCAAGAAACAGCTTACTGACGATGTGCTTGAAAATTATATTGTTGAGCAGCGATGGTACGGTGGCAAAAGCAGTAGCCTCAAGTATCTTGACATCAGTGAGTTTTTTGTTATTTCCCATAAGGGCGATCATTTCTATGGTTTACTTCTAGAAGTGAATTTTAAAGAGGCATTTTATCAACACTACTTCTTACCACTTGGTTTTGTAGAAGATAAAAGTGCAGCTGGCGATGGTCTTATCGCACCTATAAAACTGGGTGAAAAGAGCGGTTATCTTGTGGATGCGCTCTATCTAGACTCCTTCCGTAAAGTGCTTTTTGAAAAGATTATTGAATCAGAGCAGGTTGAGGGATTGGGAACTATCGCGTTTCATTCCAGCGACGATCTCAAGGATGTAGAATATAAATCCAGTAGATTTCTAGGCGCAGAGCAAAGCAACACAAGCATCATCTTTAATGATATTTATATAATCAAGTTTTTCCGTCGCATCTACAGCAGCACTAATCCAGATTACCAAATATGCCGTTATCTCACCGAAAACACCGACTTTGACAGATCTCCTACCTACACTGGTTCCATAAATTTAAATATTGTAAAAAAACATGATGTGACCCTTGCCTTAATGCAAGAATTGGTACCCAACGAGGGCGATGGTTGGGAGTGGATGTTAGGAGAGTTGAAGACTGTATTTGGCACGCTTTCGCGAAAGCGGATAAAAATTAATTCCCTGCCCGATGTAAAGCTTTTCAAACGCCTCAAGCTTAAGGAAGTACCCATGGAAATTATAGACTGGACGGGACTGGAGTTACTCAAAAAAATAAGGACCTTGGCACTGCGTACCGCAGAATTTCATGTAGCCATAGGCGGAGAGCGAAACGATCTAAAATTTACTGCTACAAATTACAACAATGATTATAATGTTTGGCTCAAGAATCGACTGCTGTACATGTTTCAAAATCGTTTAAATACCGTAGAGAATAACTTACACAAATTAAAGGGTGAATCACTAGAGCTGGCTCAGGAAATGCTGGAGCGTAAAAATGAAATTAGGGCAAGGTTCATTCAGTTTGATTGGCATCACATGAAGGGTGAACGCATACGTATTCATGGGGATTATCACCTAGGGCAGGTTTTACTAAATAATGATGATTTTTATTTATTGGATTTTGAAGGCGAGCCAGAAAGCACCATACGCGACCGCAAAGTAAAGCAAATGCCACAGAAGGATCTGGCAGGGATGTTCCGTAGTTTTCACTATGCGATATATGCGACAATTTTTGAACAACAAAAAGAACTCAAATACCCAAAACAGGATTTGTACAAAGCGGGAGAATTGCTCTATAAATACTTCATTTCCATATTTATGGATACCTACCTGCATCATGTACACAATCATAATTTAAACATAGGCTATCAGAAAGAAGTCAATTTCTTATTACAGTTCTGCCTACTTGAAAAGGCGATTTATGAACTGGGTTATGAGTTCAATTCACGTCCCAGCTGGGCCATTATACCCTTACGTGGAATTCAAAGTATTATGAATAATAAACAAGAAAAAGTTTGATGTAGAAATACTTATTTAGCTCAAATTTGGACTGGATATTTAGAACACTTAAACTAGAATTAAAACAGATCAACAATTAAATTTATAAGTCAACTTCCAAATAATAAAAGACTATAAAAATTATGTCAAAAGTACTCACACATTCCCTTTTTACTGATTTTGATATCGACCTCTTCAAGGCAGGGAAACATTATCGACTCTACGAGAAATTTGGTTCGCACATCATCGAGAAAGATGGAGTGAAAGGAACCTATTTTGCCGTATGGGCTCCCAGCGCAAAAGCAGTTTCAGTAATCGGAGACTTTAACTATTGGGTCGAGGGTGAACACGCATTGCAAGTGCGCTGGGACAGCAGTGGTATTTGGGAAGGTTTTATTCCCGGAGTGGAGCAGGGAGCGACTTATAAATACAAGATTCACAGCAATAATAATGACATAAAGACTGAAAAAGCCGATCCCTACGCGCGTCGCTGTGAACATCCGCCTAAAACTGCTAGTGTGGTATGGGATTACCAGCCAGAGTGGAAGGATAAAAAATGGATGGCCAGCAGGTCAAAAAATAATAAGCTAGATGCTGCTTACTCAGTTTATGAAGTGCATTTAGGCAGCTGGAAGCGAAAAATCGAAGAAGACCGCAGCTTGAGTTACGTTGAACTTGCAGAGGAATTGGTTTCCTACGTAAAGAAATTGCAGTTTACACATGTAGAATTTATGCCTATTATGGAATATCCCTACGATCCATCATGGGGATATCAATTGACTGGATATTTTGCGCCCACCTCAAGATTTGGTTATCCTGAGGAATTTGCAAAACTGGTAGATGCCTTTCATAAAGCAGGAATAGGTGTCATTCTTGATTGGGTGCCATCACACTTTCCAGAAGATGCACATGGACTTGGATTTTTTGATGGTTCTGCATTATATGAACATCCAGATCGCAAGAAGGGGTATCATCCAGACTGGAAATCACTAATCTTTAATTATGGTCGTAACGAGGTTAAGAGTTTCTTGATCAGCAATGCACTGTTTTGGATGGATAAATATCATATAGATGGCTTGCGTGTGGATGCAGTTGCAAGTATGCTTTTCTTGGATTATTCACGTGAAGATGGCGAATGGGAACCAAATGAGCATGGAGGTCGTGAAAATCTCGAGGCCATGGCTTTTCTAAGAGAAATGAACGAAGCCGTTTATATCAACTATCCCGATACCCAGACCATAGCAGAAGAAAGTACAAGCTTCCCAATGGTCAGCAAACCCGTTTCCATGGGAGGGCTAGGTTTTGGGATGAAGTGGATGATGGGCTGGATGCACGATACGCTGGAATATTTCAAAAAAGAACCTATCTACCGTACCCACCATCAGAACGATCTGACTTTTTCCATGACCTATGCGTTTACGGAAAACTTCATGTTACCCTTGTCCCACGATGAGGTAGTCTATGGTAAGAAATCCATTTTGGGAAGAATGCCTGGCGATGAGTGGCAGCGATTTGCAAACCTGCGTCTACTTTATGGTTACATGTTTACGCATCCGGGAGCAAACCTATTGATGATGGGTAGTGAGTTTGGACAGCACGAAGAATGGAAGTTTGACGGTAGTCTCGACTGGCACCTGACCGATTTTGAACCGCACCAAGGTATTCAAAATCTCATTGCAGATCTTAACAAGCTTTATAAAAAGAATGAGGCTCTTACCGCAGATCAATTCTCAGGAGATGGCTTTGAATGGATAAGTCATGACGATGCGCAGAATTCTGTAGTAAGTTACATTAGAAAAGGCGGCGGAAAAGATCTGGTTATCGTTTGCAATATGACGCCTGTACCGAGGGAGAATTACCGCATAGGACTCCCTGATAAGAAAAAGAGAAAATTAGTCTTGAACAGCGACGAGAAAAAATATGGAGGATCTGATCTGAAAATCAAGAAATCCTTTACTCCTCAAAAAGAAGAGTGGAATAATCGGGAATTCAGCGTGGAATTGACTTTGCCGCCGCTGGGGGTTGTTGTTTACGGTTAACAACCACTATTTCAAGAAAAAATCCTGCAATCTCATCGTGATTGCAGGATTTTTTTATCTACCAGTATTTTAAACTGTTCCTTTAATTATTTAGGTCAAGAGCATTAACATTTCTACCTATGGCATAACCTTGTTCCAGTCCCAAAAATATAGCCTCGTCATAATGAATACCACCGTAAAGCCTCGAGAGCGCAGCTTCATTTGCCATTTCATAAAAGCTATCATAGTTTCTAGGTGTTCCGTCAATGTCTGTGCGGTTTTCATGGGTGCGGTCTGTAAAATTGTAGTCGTCACCATAAAGGTTAGTCATCAATTCTGCTAGAGCACCAGATTGCACGGAGTGTCCAGAAGTATATTCTGGAAAAGGAGGTGTTTCAAGAATGGTGTTCCAGTTAGCATCTATATTATTTCTTATATATGTGATAGGTCTCATATAGTTGGTTTCGTACTTTGTTTTCCAGCAAGAAACAAACGCATCTGAAATCGCGATTCCCAGTTTTGCAAACGCCTCTGCACTTTCTGCAAGATTAGCGTCGTTACTGCTGAGTAATTGATTGAGAATAGAAATGGAATGTCCAGGAGGTGTTGCTGTCGTCACGGGATCATCTGACCAGAATTCTGCGATGATAATTTCTTCACTCGTTGCATTATTTACAGTGGTGTAAACCTCCATGGCACGTTCATAAAATGTACTGTTGGGATCCGTTGAATATGCGGGAGGAGCGGTGGGTTGGGTACTTTCTATATTTGCCTCGAGAAAAGGTCTGTTAGAGCCCCAGTAAGGCTGGAGTGCAGGAAGAAAATTGGGAGCAGTGGGAACCCAGAATTCAGGACCTACAGGTGGGTTATAGTCTGCAGGGAAGTTTCTAAACTGTGCATTGTGCCCACCGTCATTCAGTGAGTAGGTGATAACTTGATTAGTCACATCTCTAGAAAGGGCGAGTGAATTTTCAAAGGCCTGTCCAGAAATTAGTGCCCTGGCTTCGTTATTAAATCGCTCTTCCAGTTCTAGAATCGCTTGATACCTCTCTGGGGTTGCATTATTATAGAAATACTTTGTCATTTCTGCCATGGTTGCGTTGGCAACTAGAGGCCAGTAGATATCCTTCCCGTCAATGTTTGAAATAGTGGGGTCAAAGTCAGTGATTTTGCCAGATAGTGAAGATTTATCAGGCATGCCGTATTGTACAGATTCATAAAGAGCTACACCGGTATAGCCAAAAGCCCTCGCGGCGACAGGCGGTGTATAACCTACTGTTTCTGTAGTGAGGGTAGCAATAAGATCGTACCATTCTATCACCACCTCAGCTTCATAAGTGGCAGCAGTTTCTGGTTCAACAACGCTTATGTCATCGTCAGAGCTACAGGATACTATCATGACGGCTGCAAATAATGCCATCGCAATCTTGGAGTATAAATGTTTCATTTTGGTTAATTTAAATGATGAAATTCTTGTGCAAGAATAAATAAAATTTTGTTAAATACAGGTATTCAAGATTACTTCCCATTTATTTGTGAAGTTATGATTTTTAGAGTTGGGTACCTGTTATCTCGCTTTCGCGAAAGCGAAATCCCCCTCAAGCATTGCAAAATGGTAGCAGATCATTATTAATCATTAGAATTTGCCGTAAGGAGACTGTCATTCATAATGTTCTCTCAAAAGGTCTATCTAGACGTTAATTAATCTTGAATTGCGATAATTCTAAGACTAAATACCGCGTACACGAGTATCTTCAAAATAAAAACATGAAAAATCCAAAACTTTATAGCTTTCTTTTTTTAATAGCCATCGTTGTTACAAGCTGCGGCCCAGCAGTGACGACGACTAAGTCAAATAATGCAGATTTGAGTAGTTACAATTCCTTCGCTTACCTACCCAATGCAGATGTGAACATGCCCGATCGAAAGCAAAACGATAAAGTGAACTCATTAATCATTGAAAGTGTCAATAGTAATATGATGGATGCAGGGTACAAGTTGGATCGAGATAATCCTGACCTCTTAGTATTGATTAGTACCAAAGTAAACCAAGAAACCGAAACTGATACAGATCCCGTTTATGCCACGTATGGGTATTATAACCGGACAAACTTAAGGGTGAGTCCGTATTATAACAATTTCTATTATAATAATTACAATACCTATCAGACTGTAGCTGGTTATGACACCGATACTTATACCTATAAAGATGGAACTTTAATTGTTCAACTCGTGGATAGAAAGAAAAATAAAACCGTATGGAAAGGTGTGAGTGGAACCAGTATTTACGATGGGGCTACCACAAGTGCCATGAGAACTTTGGTGAATACCATATTTGAGGAATATCCCTTGATGAATAAATAATCTTTATAATTTTTAAAAAAAGCCATCCATAAAGGGTGGTTTTTTCGTTTGAGACATGGGGTTCTATACAGCGAAAACGTTCATGTAAGTAAGTGAAGGGACATTATTGTTTTAGCCAGCTTTTTCATATTTTAGGCCGCCTTGAGCATAAGGCTCATGATAAATATAAGACATTGAATATCATAATAATATGATTACAAATACAGAACTGCACCAGTCGGGAAATACCTTTCCTGGTAATCTGGTTTCCTTTGACCATGTGGTTGACACCATAACATTTACAGCTAGTAATGGCGTGATCTTAAGCCTACAGGTTTTTCGCGACAGCGTACTGAGGTTCAAATATGGTACAGGCGGCAAAATGATGGATGATTTTTCCTATGCTGTAGATGCAGATACCAATCGTGGTTATAACAAGCTAGAAGTAGTTGAAAATAATGATCATTATGAAGTGATTACTTCTAAAGTAATTTGCAAAATATCCAAATCAGATCTACGTTCGCGTATCTATGACCTGAACGGAAAAATAATTTGTGAAGATGAGCTAGGATTTCACTATGAGGAGAGTTATGAACATGGGGGAGAGGTCGTAAAAATGTCTAAAAAGGCACAGCCGGGTGAGAGTTACTACGGTCTGGGCGATAAGCCAGCAGATAACAATTTGCGCGCTAAAAGATTTGAATTATGGGGAACCGATCAGTATGCTTTTGGTAAACATACAGATCCGCTATACAAAAATGTTCCTTTCTACATAGGTCTACAGAACAAAACTGCATACGGGATCTTCTTTGACAATACATTCAGAAGTTTCTTTGATTTTGCTCATGAACGCCATCATGTTACCAGTTTCTGGGCGCAGGGAGGCAATATGGATTATTACTTTATTTATGGTCCAGAGGTAGAAAGTGTGGTTAGTGCCTATACAGAACTTACAGGAAAACCAGAAATGCCGCCGTTGTGGGCATTAGGTTACCACCAGTGTAAATGGTCATATTATCCAGAAAGTAACGTAAAAGAGATTGCGGCAAAATTCCGTGAGCTTCAGATTCCATGTGATGCCATTTATCTAGATATTGATTACATGGATGGTTTCAGGTGTTTCACATGGGACAATGATAAATTCCCTGATCCCACGAGAATGATCCGTGAATTGAAGGAAGATGGTTTTAAAACAATTGCCATTATTGATCCAGGTATCAAGGTAGACCCAGAATATAGCGTTTATCAGGAAGCGATGGAAAACGATTATTTCTGTAAGCGAGCTGATGGTCCATATATGAAAGGTAAGGTATGGCCTGGAGAATGTTATTTTCCAGACTATACAAATCCTGAAGTAAGAGAATGGTGGGCTGGATTATTCAAAGGTCTGATAGCCGATAATGGTCTATCAGGAGTTTGGAACGACATGAATGAACCTGCTGTTATGGAGGTGCCTAATAAGACCTTTCCAAATGATGTGCGACATGATTATGACGGCCACCCCTGTTCTCATAGAAAAGCGCATAACATTTATGGAGCTCAAATGGCACGAGCGACCTATGAAGGTGTCAAGAAATTTATATATCCAAAAAGACCTTTTGTAATCACTAGATCTGCGTATTCAGGTACACAGAGATACACTTCCAGCTGGTTTGGAGATAATGTAGCGACTTGGGAACACTTGAGCATAGCAAATATTCAAGCACAACGCATGGCTCTATCTGGGATGTCCTTTGCTGGATCAGATATAGGTGGCTTTGCCGAGCAACCTACTGGAGAACTTTTTGCTCGCTGGATTGCGATGGGCGTTTTTCATCCTTTCTGTCGTGTGCATTCCAGCGGTGATCACGGTGATCAAGAACCGTGGACATTTGATGAGAATGTAACTGACATCACTAGAAAATTTGTAGAGCTTCGTTATAAGTTGTTGCCCTATCTCTACACGATGTTCTGGCAGTATGCGGAGGAAGGAATTCCCATGCTTAAATCCTTAGTAGTTTATGATCAGGAAGATCCTCAAACGCACTACCGTAATGATGAATTCTTATTTGGGGATAAAATTCTAGTTTGTCCTATCCAAGAACCTAACGCAAAAGGTCGTAGAATGTACATCCCACGTGGGGATTGGTATAACTACTGGACGAGAGAAACGGTTTCTGGTGGCAAGGAGGCTTGGGTAGACGCAGATATTGATGAAATCCCGCTTTTTGTTAAAACAGGTTCTATTATTCCAAGATATCCTGTACAGCAATATGTAGGAGAGAAAAAGATAGAATTTCTAACATTGGATGTCTATTACAAATTAGGTAAAGAGAAATCCATTATTTATGAAGATGCAAATGATGGTTACGACTACAAAAAAGGCCGTTTCAGTCTTAGGAATTTAAGTTGCAAGGGTAAGGAAAACGAAATGATCATTTCTCAATATAAAGATGGAAAATTCATTACTGAATATGAGACATTGAGATTCAATTTTATCGGTTTGCCATTTGAAATAGATTTTATTGAGGTAGATAATACAAAAATCAGCTTTGAGGAGTTGAAGTATGATGTCAGCACTCAAACTATGTATATTGACAAAAACTTCAATGAACTACATATCGTAGGAAAATAGATTGAATTTTTACATCTAAACTATAAGCCTGATCAACTGCGGTCAGGCTTTTCTATTTTTCTAACTGAATCGCTTCAGCTATCAGTTGTTTTAGAAGATCTTGGGAGACTTGTTCGCTTTCGCGAAAGCGCAATTGACGTAAAAGTTTTGTCTTACCAGGCTGAGCATTTACAAGCACTTCATTGGGATCTGAAAGCAACGATCCCTTATAAAACCAAACGGCGCAATGATTTTTAAATCCCGTGAGTCCCACGAGGTTAGTCCCATTATACGTAAAACAGGGTGCGCCCCACTTAATGTGCTCTTCCAGCGGAAATGTCTGAATCACAGCATAAGCAGACTCAAGTTGTTCTTTCCATTTGGGGAACATCGCTATGTATTCTAGGGTATTGGTAGCTTTTATTTTCATTGAATTTGATTTGTATAAAATGGCGTGAGTTTACAATGCCTGTGAAAAGCTCACAATGGATAGGTTATATGATCAATCAGACAATGCGGAAACAGAGCGCTTATTTTTTGTCTCAAAAATACGCACAGTACCAAAATGTCAGAAATTGTTAATTTCTGACATGCCTTATCGCTTAATACGGTAAGAATTGAATTCAGCTGCTTTTTTCATTTCATACTGCCATACGATAATAGGAATACTCAGAACTATAGATGCAATAAGGCCAAAAAAGTAAAACAGAATGACAGTAGCCACTAATCCAACAGCAATGGATAGAAGAATAATTCTATTGCTTACCTCAGCGCTTATTCTGTTGAGGTGTTTCTTGTTATATTTTGCACAATTATCACAAGTGATGGAGATCTCGTCACCGTGTTTCATTTGAAGTTCTGCTCTCGTAGTAGCACTAGACTTGATCCGTAATTCCTTTTGACAGGAAGAGCAAAGTGTGATCAATTTCATGATTAGAGTAATTTAAAGGCTTCTATAAGCTCGTTTTTAGGTAGCGTTTGATCAGTTTTAAAAGTGCCTATTTCTTCAAGTAGCACAAAACGTATCTCGCCATTTACATTTTTCTTGTCGTGGGACATCAGTACAATCATTTCTTGAAAGTCTGAGTCAGTAAATTCTAGTTTTAGGTCGAGACTCTTGTACCATTTTTCAATTTCTTCAAAATCAGCTTTGGGTAAACCGCAGTGCTTTTGGCTTAAATAAGATTCTAAATATATTCCTACAGCTATTGCTTCCCCATGCAGTAAATTAGAATGTGAATCACTCGATAGACAAAAGGATTCAATGGCGTGACCTATTGTATGTCCATAATTGAGTGCTTTTCGCGCGCCTTTTTCAGTTGGGTCATTTTTTACGATATCACTTTTTATTTCTACCGATCCATAAATCAAATCAGCAAACCTTTCAGTAAAAAAGTCGCCATCCAGCTTCCGCATGACCTCCCAATATTCTCGGCTCTGGATCAAACCATGCTTGAACATTTCTATGCTGCCATTGTGTAAATGGTTAACCGGCAGCGTTTTGAGATAATCGGTATCTATAAGAGTCATCACTGGCGGTTTTATGATTCCTATTTGGTTTTTGAGATGCCCCAGATCCACACCATTTTTACCACCTACAGCTGCGTCAACCATCGCAAGAACCGTTGTCGGGACATGAATAAAATCAATACCTCTTTTAATGGTAGAAGCTACAAAACCACCCAGATCCGTGACAACGCCTCCGCCTAGATTGATCATCATACTTTTACGGTCGCATCCCAGTTCTATGAGCGCAGACCATACACCGCTGCAGGTCTCTATAGTTTTATATTCCTCACCAGCATCTATTTCAATGACCTCAATCCGGGATTCAGTTTCCAAGAGAGGCATGAATCTAGGATAGCAGTGCTCAATGGAATTCTCATCTACTAGGATAAAGATGCAGCTGGGTTTCTGTAGTGCGATATACGCATTGAGTTCTTTGTAGGCTTTTGAGTTAAAATGAATTGCACTCCCTGAACTTAGGATACTGTCCATGAATTTGAGGTGGTTTTTGGATGAGTTCGCTTTCGCGAAAGCGAGCACAATAATAAACCAGAAAATCACAGCAATCTCCCCAAATCATAAAAAATGTGAGAGCTATCGTGAGGGTTTGAGTATATTGGAAAATTTCAATAGGCTAATTTATTCAGCAGCTTTTAGGACTGCAAAACCAAAACCCCAACAATGCATTAAAGGAGTTTATTTTTTGTTCAAAATTAAGGTCTGGTGTCGCCATTTATAAGGTTGTGAAAAAGAGTTAAAGTGTGCCATAAAATCATATAAAAAGTAGATTTCATTCAACTATTCCGACTTGATACACTATTATATTTGCGATATGACAAATAATCCTTTTGAAAATACGGAAAATGCATTTTCTCTTAAGAGCGACTACGAGCTTAAGAAATCGCATTTTATTTTTTCTACCATGAAGAAGCCTTGGTTAGTCAACATAGGATCCAGAGCGACCATGCTAGCCATAAAATGGAACCTCCCAGTGAAGAAGTTAATCAAGAATACGATTTTTCACCAGTTTTGCGGTGGCACGACTGATGAAGAATGCATGCCTCTCGTGGGCAAAATGTATGAAAAGGGGGTGAGTTCTATTTTGGATTATAGTGTTGAGGGCAAGGAAAACGAGCAGGATTTTGACAATGTAGTTGGTAAAAAGTTGTCACTCATTCATGGAGCAAGTGAGTATAATGCGCTTCCCTTTGAGGTAGTAAAACCTACAGGAATAGGTCGCTTTTATATTTGGCAAAAGGTTTCAGAGAAAAAAGAGCTTACAGAAGAGGAGCAACTGGAGTGGGGGCGTATCTATAATAGAGTAGACCTACTTTGTCAAACAGCTGTAAACAGCAATATCGCTTTATTATTTGATGGCGAGGAGTCCTGGATGCAAGATGCTGCCGATGATATCATTCAAGAAATGATGCAAAAATATAATACAGATCGAGCCTATATTTATAACACGGTGCAGTGTTACCGCCACGACCGACTGGATTATGTGAAAAAAATGTATGCTCAAGCGGTGGAGGGAAATTACAAAGCTGGTGCAAAGATTGTGAGAGGAGCTTATATGGAAAAAGAGCGTGAGCGCGCTGAGAAAAAGAACTATCCCAGTCCTATTTGCAAGGATAAACCTGCGACAGATGCCATGTTCAATAAGGTCATGCATTTCATTCTTGACCATCTCGACACGATCAAACTATGCATTGGCACTCATAATGAGGAGAGTACACTTGCCGCAATGAATGTTTTGAAAGAAAAAGGAATTGAACCTAATTCCACCGATGTTTGGTTTGGGCAACTTTACGGCATGAGTGACCACTTAACTTATAATCTTGCGGCTTTAGGGCACAACACTTTTAAGATATTGCCTTTTGGTCCCGTAAAAGATGTGATGCCCTACTTAATAAGAAGAGCGCAAGAAAATACTTCGGTTGCTGGACAAATGGGAAGAGAGCTGTCATTGATTAAGCAAGAAATGAAAAGGAGGGGGATTTAGAACCTGAATTCGAAATTGAACTTGAAACTGAAACGAAAATTAGATCATAACTAAAGCCACTTGAGGAGATACATTAAGCCTAGTCTGAATGGGGATAGGGTGTTCCGCAAGAATGATTAATTTTTTAAAACTTCTTCCACCCTTAAAAACCGATCACAATTACGAACCCATAGTGCTGTTTCAGCAAGCTCTTTCCTGCCAGAAACAAAATAAAATTTACAGGGAGTAGTGTCTGTGATAGATTTTGAAAAATCTACATCGCCATATTTGAGGATCAACTGGATACTCAAAGTGTCCAACTCCCTGTTTTTGAGTAACTTCCTCACATCAGGCGATAATCGTACTGATTTCCTGCCAAAATCTGCGATAACGCGATCTTCAGGAAACCAGGTACACTGAGTGCGCTTGCCTGTAAGGAAAAAAGCAAGAAAAACCATTCCTATGGCAAAACCACCCATGTAGTAACCTAATCGCTGTCCAAATTTCATAAACTTAAAATATCAACAAATTTACATCGCTGCTAGGTAAATCAAACCACTTGCCTACCGAATTGTTAGTCACTATACCGTGGTACATATAAATTCCACACTTGAGGCCCTTATCCATGCGTATCGCGTGCTCTATGCCGCCATCGTTTGCTATTCTTAGAATATAAGGTGTGAACATATTGCTTAATGAGATCGAGGCTGTTTTAGAATAACGGGAAGGTAGATTGGGAACACAATAATGTGTGACTCCCATTTTAGTAAATGTAGGTTTATCGTGACTGGTAACTTCACTAGTTTCAAAACAGCCACCCATATCTATACTTATATCGATGATGACACTGCCTTCTTTCATATTTTCCACCATGGTTTGTGAGACAACTATAGGAGCCCGATTTTCCCCAGCAAGTGCTCCAATGGCTACATCACATCGCATTAAAGCCTTCATAAGGTATTTAGGTTGAATGGTAGAAGTATAGAGTTGCTGGCTTACACGGGTCTGAATGTTGCGCAGTTTAGAAATGGAATTGTCAAACACCTTGACGCTTGCTCCTAGACCTAGCGCGGTACGAGCGGCAAATTCACCTACTGTCCCAGCACCTAAAATCACCACCTCAACTGGAGGGACGCCTGTAATATTACCGAATAATTGACCTGTTCTATTTTCTCCTACTGAAAGTAATTCTGAAGCAATAAGAATAGAGGCTACCCCAGAAATCTCACTTAATGCATTTACGGCTGAAAAGCGTCCTTCATCATCTACGATGAACTCTAATCCTAGAGCTGTAATTTTCTTTTTGGCAAGGCATTCAAAATACTTTTTGTCGCGAGTCTTTAATTGAACCGTTGAGATCAAAAAACTTTGAGGTTTCATCAGCTCAATTTCCTTCAAGGATGGTGGAGCGACTTTTAGTACTGTGGCGCATGAGAATACCTTTGCTGTGTCATTTGTGAGTTCGGCTCCAGCTTCGGTATATTGCTCATCGGTGAAATTGCTTCCTTTTCCTGCTCCTTTTTCAACTAAAATTTTGTGCCCATGAGCAGTAACTGCGGCCACGGCATCTGGAGATAAGCATACTCGTTTTTCTTGATGTTGGGTTTCTTTAGGGATTCCTATAAAAAGCTGCTTTCTATCCCTTATGATCTCTAAACGCTCTTCTTGTGGTATTAGTTCTTCTTTAGTAAATGGTGAGGTGAGCGACATCATAAATCTGGTGAATTGATTACCAAATTTAAATGTATAAAAAAAGAGGCACTAAAGCCTCTTTTTATAAAATGAAAAGGATTTTTATGCTTATTTAAATATCAATTTTCTTGTGTTTTGATCTATGATTTCTATCTCAATCGTGTGATGATCTTCCAAGAAATTTTTTGCGAGCTCGGGCCACTCGATAAATTTCAAATCGGCTCTAGCGATATAGTCGTCCATGCCAATGTTATAGAGTTCATCTTGATTTTCAACGCGATACAAATCAAAATGTAAAATATTTCTACTTGAACCTGCGTATTCATTTACTAAACTGAAAGTAGGGGATGTGACCTGATCTTTTACATGAAGTCTTTCACAAAGCGCTTTTATTAACGTTGTTTTTCCTGCGCCCATGGGTGCATTAAATATAATGGTATCGTGAACCAAATGGTCGATCACGGTTTGTGCTGCTTTTTCAATTTCGCTTAAAGCGTAAACCTGCTCCATATTACCTAGGGTCAAAAACTGCAAATGGAATCAGCATTTCTTCTAGTGAAACCCCTCCATGCTGATAGGTATTACGATAATAACTTACGTAATGATTGTAGTTGTTTGGATAAGCAAAAAAGTAATCACCTTTTGCAAAAATAAAACTACTACTCATATTGATTTTGGGTAGTTTTATAGTTGATGGATCAGTTGCAGCAACCACTTCTTTTTCTTCATAGGTAAGGCTACGACCTGTTTTGTACCTTAAATTGAGGCTAGTATTTTTATCACCTATTACTTTACTGGGAGTTGTTACGTTTATTGTTCCATGGTCTGTGGTGAGAATGAGCTTAAATCCTAGCTCTTGCCCACGTTGGATTATATCAAGAAGTGGGGAATTCTTGAACCAGCTTACCGTTAATGATCTATATGACTTATCTGTACTAGCGAGATCCTTGATAACTTCCATTTCGGTTTTGGAATGGGAAAGCATATCCACAAAGTTGTACACCACAACAGTTAAATCGTTATCTTTTTGGGATTTAAAATTATCGGCCAGTTTGCGGCCGTTGTTTTCATTAGTGATTTTATGGTATTGATGCTTGATGTTGAGTCTCAAACGCTTTAATTGTGCGGTTAGAAAATCATTTTCATGCATGTTTTTACCACCTTCATCTGTATCATCCAGCCAATAGTTGGGATGTCTTTTTTTCATATCCTCTGGCATTAGGCCCGAGAATATCGCATTACGAGCATACTGGGTTGCCGTAGGTAGAATGGAGCAATAGGTGTCTTCTTCAATTTTTTTGTAATGGTTATTTACAATACCTTCAAATACTTTGTACTGATCATAGCGCAGATTATCAATAACCACCAGAAGAACTGGTTGCTTTTGTTCAAGATGCGGCATGATTTTCTTTTTGAACAATTGGTGACTGAGTACGGGAGTGTCCGCATCATGGCTATCAAACCAGTCTGGATAATTGCGCTCAACAAATTTGCAAAATTGATGATTGGCTTCGGTTTTCTGGGCTTTTAGGATCTCAAGCATTCCAGCATCATCTATATTCTCAAGTTCTAGTTCCCAGTATAATAATTTTTGATACAACTGCTTCCACTCCTCATAAGTGTTGATCATGGTAAGATCCATAGCAATTTTGCGAAATTCTCGCTGGTAATCACTCGTGGCCTTCGCATTTATTAGTTTGGAGTGATCCAAATTCTTTTTAATTGAAAGTAGTATCTGGTTGGGATTCACAGGTTTGATGAGATAATCAGCGATTTTAGAACCTATGGCTTCTTCCATGATATATTCCTCTTCACTCTTTGTAATCATAATCACTGGGAGCTGCGCTTGCTTTTCCTTCATCTCATGGAGTGTTTCCAGGCCGGTGAGCCCAGGCATGTTCTCATCCATAAAAATCAGGTCGTAGTTCACTTCCTCAATTTTTTCCAGCGCTTCTGTACCACTCACGCAAGTGTCTATTCTATATCCTTTGTTTTCTAGAAATATAATATGTGGTTTGAGAAGGTCTACCTCATCATCTACCCATAATAATCTGATCTCTGCCATATAAGTATCTTTGTGTTAAAAGCGCTATCTTGAAGAAGCACAACAAACTTAAAATTTTAAACGATCCCATTTATGGATTTATTTCCATTCCTAGTGAGGACATTTTCAAAATAATAGAGCATCCTTACTTTCAAAGGCTTAGACGCATTACCCAGATGGGACTGAGTTATCTTGTTTACCCTGGTGCTCATCACACCCGATTCCATCATGCTCTGGGATGTTTGCACCTCATGCAAAAAGCCGTTCAAGTACTTAGGTCTAAGCGGGTTGAAATATCTGAACAAGAAGAAGATGCACTCTATAAAGCTATTTTATTACACGATATAGGTCATGGTCCATTCTCCCATGCTCTCGAAAATAAAATTATTAAAAAAGTCACACATGAGGAGATCTCACTCTGTTTCATGGAGGCGTTGAACCGTCAGTTTAACGGAAGTTTAACTCTGGCCATTCAGATTTTCAAAGGAAAGTACGATCGCCCTTTCATGTTAGAACTTATATCGAGTCAACTGGATATCGATCGGCTAGATTACCTAAAAAGGGACAGCTTTTACACAGGTGTTGCAGAAGGTAATATAAACAGTCAGCGACTTATCGCTATGCTCAATGTGGTAGACGATCAGCTTGTGGTTGAGGAGAAAGGCCTCTACAGCGTTGAGAATTTTCTTTCTGGCAGGCGTTTGATGTATTGGCAGGTGTATTTACACAAAACTGGAATCGGAGCAGAACATTTACTTCAATCATTTATCTATCGCATCAATGAGTTGGTTAAAAATAAAATGGAGGTGCAGCTGCCCGAATCATTAGATTATTTTTTAAATAACAACGCCCCCAATTTTACAACTAAAGAAGATCTGGAGCGATTTGCCGCATTGGATGATTCAGATATCTTCATGGCTCTGAAGATGAACAGGTCCCACGATGATTTTGTTTTGAGTGAATTGTCTTCCATGATTTTGGATCGCAATCTTTTAAAAATAAAGTTCACTAAAAAAGAAGCTAATCCATCCAAAGTAGCAAAGAGAAAAATGGCGCTCCAAAAGCAATATGACATAAGCGATGAAGAGAGCTCTTATTTTGTATTTACGGGTAGTGTAGTTAATACCGCTTACGCGAAAGCAAATCCAATTAAAATCCTCACAAAAACAGGTAAGCTTGTTGAATTGATCAAGGCAGGTCGAGAAGATAGTTTCAAGGCGCTATCAAAAAGCATAGTAAAACACTATTGTTGCTATCCCAAAATACAGGATTGATATAAATTAGTACTTTTGCAATAATGAAATTTACCATTGGACAAATTGCAGAAGTGCTGGAGGGAGAGGTAGTGGGGAATCCAGAGGATGAAGTCCATACGCTTTCAAAGATTGAAGAAGGTAAAGAGGGTAGTCTCAGTTTTCTATCTAATGAGAAGTACCTGTCTTACGTTTATACTACTGAGGCAACCGCAGTAATCATAGATAGCAATTTTGTGCTGGATAAAGGAACATCCTGCACCTTGATCAAAGTTGATGATTCTTACGCTTCCTTTACCCGAATATTAAAAATGTACCAGGAGGCCAAATCTTTTAAAGAGGGTATTGAGCAGCCTAGCTACATTCACGAGAGCAGTTCTTATGGAGCTAGCTTCTATCTGGGGGCATTTTCTTATATCTCAAAGAAAGTAAAAATGGGAGATCACGTTAAAGTGCACCCGCAAGCCTTTATAGGCGATAATGTTATCATAGGAAATAATGTTACGATTCAATCTGGAGTAAAGATCATGTCAGATTGCGTAATAGGAGATAGGGTTACTATTGAATCGGGAAGCATCATCGGTGCTGATGGATTTGGTTACGCACCTCAAAAAGATGGATCCTATGATAAAATTCCTCAGATAGGAAATGTAATCATAGGTAACGATGTAAATATTGGAGCATTGACTACCATTGATAGAGCCACAATGGGAAGTACCATTATAGATGATGGCACCAAGCTGGATAACCAGATCCAGGTAGGTCACAACGTTGAAATAGGCAAGCACACAGTAATTGCAGCTCAGACTGGTGTGGCAGGAAGTAGTAAAATTGG
The DNA here is from genome assembly GCA_049671565.1 of Nonlabens sp. Taxonomy (GTDB): domain Bacteria; phylum Bacteroidota; class Bacteroidia; order Flavobacteriales; family Flavobacteriaceae; genus Nonlabens. Next base: position 90,664 of record JBATVD010000045.1, on the reverse strand, counting down.
CGATTATTGCCGTATAGGAGGTCAGGTAGGCATTGCAGGACACCTAAAAATAGAAAACAATGTGGGTATTCAGGCCCAGAGCGGCATCGCTAGAAATATTAAAGAAGGCATGGTGATACAGGGATCACCCGCCTATGAATTGGGCGATTTCAATCGATCTTACGTTCACTTCAAAAATTTACCCAAAATAGAAAAACGAATCACTGATTTAGAGAAAAAACAATCATGATAGTTCAAGAACATCACCAAACAACTATTGAAAAAGAAGTCTCGCTCTCAGGCGTGGGCTTGCATACAGGTAATAATGTTACACTTAAGTTTAAGCCAGCTCCCGCAGATCATGGATATGCATTTAAGAGAACAGATCTCGAAGGAAATCCAGTTATCGAAGCACTGGCCGCTTACGTTACCGATACTAAAAGAGGAACCACACTAGATAGAAATGGTGTCCAGATCAACACCTGCGAGCATGTTCTTGCCGCTCTCGTAGGTTTAGAGATCGATAATTGCCTTATAGAAATAGACAGTAGTGAACCTCCAATCATGGATGGTTCTTCCAAGTTTTTTGTGGAAGCGATTGATAGTGCGGGTAGAAAAGAACTGGAAGCTTTACGTAAAGAATTTGTTGTAAAGGAAATTATTTCTTTCAGGGATGAGGAGAGTGGTAGTGAGGTAATGATTATGCCTAGTGATAAATACCAAGTAACTACAATGGTAGATTTTGGCACTAAGGTGCTAGGAACCCAAAATGCTACTCTAAATCAAATTAGTGATTTTAAGGAAGAAATTTCTGATTCAAGAACATTTAGTTTCTTACATGAAATAGAGATGCTTCTTGAAAATGGTTTAATAAAAGGTGGAGATCTTAATAATGCTATTGTCTACGTAGATAAAGAGCTTTCTGAGCGCACAACTGAAAATCTCAAAAAGGCGTTCAATAAAGATAATATTACTATTAAGCCAAACGGCATTTTAGATAATCTTACGCTCCATTACCCTAATGAAGCTGCCAGACATAAGCTTCTTGATGTGGTAGGAGATTTAGCTCTCGTGGGATACCGTTTAAGAGGTAAGGTAATAGCGACAAAGCCAGGTCATTATGTAAACACCCAGTTTGCAAAGAAGATTGCAAAAATCATTAAAAAGGAAATTCGCGATAATGTACCAGTTGTGGACGCCGCAAAAGAACCGTTAATGGATGTTTGCAAAATTATGGATGTCTTGCCACATAGACCTCCATTTTTGCTGGTAGATAAAATCCATGAATTGACTAACGAGAGTGTCATTGGATCCAAGGGTGTAACCATGAATGAACCATTCTTTGTAGGTCATTTTCCTGGTCAACCAGTGATGCCAGGTGTTTTAATCGTAGAAGCGATGGCGCAAACAGGTGGTATTTTAGTGTTGAGTACAGTACCAGACCCAGAGAATTATCTAACGTTTTTCATGAAAATGGATAATGTAAAATTTAAAAGAAAGGTAGTTCCTGGAGATATGCTCATTTTTAAGTGTGACCTTATTACTCCCATAAGAAGGGGAATCGCACACATGCAGGCTTATGCCTACGCCAACGGTATTCTCTGCGCAGAAGCAGAACTCATGGCGCAAATTTCAAAAGTCAAATAATGAATCAACCATTAGCATACGTACATCCAGGAGCAAAAATTGCTAAAAATGTGGTGATAGAGCCTTTTACTACCATTCACAATGATGTGGTCATAGGCGATGGTACATGGATTGGTTCAAACGTGACAATTATGGAAGGCGCTCGTATAGGTAAGAATGTAAGTATTTTTCCTGGAGCAGTGATTAGTGCCATCCCACAGGATAAAAAGTTTGAGGATGAGGATACGGTAACAATCATTGGCGATAATACAACGATCAGAGAGTGTGTCACGATAAATAGAGGCACGAGCGACCGCAAGAAAACCGTAATAGGTAATAACTGCTGGATTATGGCATATTGCCACATTGCTCATGACTGTATTATAGGAGATAATTGTATTTTCTCCAACAACAGCACCTTGGCAGGTCATATATCAGTTGGAGATTATGTGGTACTTGCAGGTATGGCTGCCGTACAGCAGTTTTGCCAGATAGGCGCTCATGCATTTGTTACAGGCGGGTCTTTGGTGCGTAAAGACGTGCCACCATTTGTAAAAGCAGGACGGGAACCTTTAAGTTATGTAGGTATCAACTCAGTTGGCCTTCGTAGAAGAGGTTTTGAATTGGAAAAAATACGCGAGATTCAAGATATTTACAGAATTCTTTATCAGAAAAACTACAACGTTACCCAAGCAGTAGAAATTATCGAGGCAGAGATGAGTGCGACTCCAGAACGCGATGAGATCATTATATTTATAAAAAATTCAAAACGAGGTATCATGAGAGGATACGTCGGTAGTAACTAAAATAGGATATGGCAAGTACAAGTGATATAAGAAAGGGATTGTGTATAAGATACAACCACGATATATTTAAAATTATAGAATTCTTACACGTTAAACCAGGCAAAGGGCCTGCTTTTGTAAGGACTAAACTAAAATCGGTAACAACAGGTAAAGTTATCGATAACACATTTTCTGCTGGACATAAAATCGATGAGATACGGGTGGAGACGCACTCGTTTCAATATCTATACAAGGAGGGTGACATGTATCATTTCATGAATACAGATAACTACGAGCAGATCACTCTTCCAGAGTCATCGCTTGATGCACCTAATCTATTGAAGGAAAGCGAGATCGTTTCCATTCAAATGAATACAGAAGACGATTCACCTTTATCTGTAGATATGCCGCAATATGTTGTTCTAGAAGTAACGGCAACAGAGCCTGGAGTAAAAGGAAATACAGCTACTAATGCCACAAAACCAGCTACAGTTGAAACAGGTGCAGAAGTAAATGTTCCATTGTTCATAAATGAAGGAGATATCATCCGTATAGATACGGAAAAGGGAAATTATCAAGAACGCATGAAGCAATAAATGAAATTCCCATCGGTATTTTCACTAGAGACTATTGCTGCGATTATTGATGCAAAATATGTAGGTTCAGCAAACTTTCCCGTTGAAGGAATGAACGAGATCCACGTGGTTAATCCAGGGGATATTGTTTTTGTAGATCATCCCAAATATTACGATAAGGCACTTCAGAGCGCAGCAACGATAGTTTTAATTAATAAAGAAGTAGAGTGTCCGGAAAATAAGGCTCTTTTAATTTCAGAGGATCCTTTTCGTGACTTTAATAAGCTTACTGCTCATTTTAAACCTTTTCTCGCTTTCGCGAAAGCGGAATCCCAACAATCTACGATCCACGATTCATGTATTATTCATGAAAGTGCTGTTGTGGGCAGTAATGTAAGTATAGGAGCTGGAAGCATTATTTATCCAAATGTGGTTTTGGGAGATGATACCGTAATTGGTGAAAGCGTTATTGTACAAGCTGGAACGGTGTTGGGAGGCAACGCATTTTATTATAAAAAACGCGATACTGGTTATGATCGACTGTTGAGTGGGGGGCGTGTCGTGTTAGAGGATAATGTGGAGCTGGGAACTAATTGCACCATCGATCGTGGAGTCACGGGAGATACGACGATAGGTAAGGGAAGCAAGTTTGATAATCAGGTCCAGATCGGGCATGATACCGTGATCGGTGAGCGGGTTCTTATTGCAAGTCAAACTGGAATTGCGGGTTGTGTAGTTGTGGGTAATGACGTGACCATTTGGGGACAGGTAGGTATTACAAGTGGTATTACTATAGGCGATAAAGCAGTGATTTCTGCAAAAGCGGGCGTTAGCAAGTCTCTGGAGGGACATAAAAGCTATTTTGGTATCCCAGCAGATGACTTCAGAACGAAGTACAAAGAAATTGCGAGCATTCGTAAAATTCCAGAGCTTATCAAGAAGCTTGACAATTTTGCAAAAGATTAGCTATTCTACATAAAAAGAACTGTTTAAACAGTTGTTTTACCATTAAATGTTAATTAATTTTATCAAAAATTTTTAGATGTCTGCTACGGCAAAAAAAATCGTAAGAAAATTCTTGGATTCAGATGTTTTTGTGGATCCTAATTCTTTTGCAGAATATATGCATGAAGAGTTGAAAGTGCACTGGCATGCCAGCTCTGGTTATAGGGAGTTCAATTATGAGGATTACAATAGACTGAGTAAGTCTACAGCGAGTTCATATGAAAGCATGAGAACAGAAGTGTCTCATATGATAAGCGATAAAAATGAGGTTGCGGTTAGGTTTACCGTTTACGTGAGAACCATTGAGAATCCCAGAGAAGAGATTCCTGTAGGGTATTTTATTTCCATATTTCAGATAGAGGATGGAAAAATTATAAATATTCATCAAACAAGCCACCCAAGTCAAAATTAATTAAACATATTTTAAATTATATTAAATGAGCGTTTTAGTAAATAAGGATTCAAGAATAATTGTTCAAGGTTTTACCGGTAGTGAAGGTACATTTCATGCTGGTCAAATGATCGATTATGGAACTAATGTTGTAGGTGGTGTGACTCCAGGTAAAGGTGGTCAAGAGCATCTAGGAAAGCCTGTATTCAATACCGTTCAAGAAGCCGTAGAAAAGGCTAATGCAGATGTTACCATAATTTTTGTACCACCTGCTTTTGCGGCAGATGCCATTAAAGAAGCTGCTGATGCAGGTATCAAAGTTATTATTACGATCACTGAGGGAATACCAGTTGCAGATATGGTTAAAGCTGCAGATTATATTAAAGATAAAGACTGCAGATTAGTAGGACCTAACTGTCCAGGAGTCATAACTCCAGATGAGGCCAAAGTAGGAATTATGCCTGGCTTCGTTTTCAAGAAAGGGAAAGTAGGTATCGTTTCAAAATCTGGAACACTTACTTATGAAGCATCTGATCAAGTGGTTAAACAAGGCTATGGTATATCCACAGCCATAGGTATAGGTGGAGACCCCATAATCGGAACTACTACAAAAGAAGCTGTTGAATTATTCATGAATGATCCAGAAACAGAGGCTATCGTGATGATAGGTGAAATAGGGGGGCAGCTGGAAGCAGATGCTGCAAAATGGATCAAGGAAACAGGCAATAAAAAACCAGTGGTAGGTTTTATCGCAGGAGAAACAGCGCCAGCTGGTCGTACAATGGGTCACGCAGGTGCGATAGTAGGTGGCTCTGAAGATACTGCTCAGGCCAAAAAGGCGATTATGAAAGAATGCGGAATTCATGTCGTCGATTCTCCTGCCGAGATAGGTAAGAAAGTAGCAGAGGTATTGGGGTAGAACCTAATATCCAATATTTATATATTATGAATCAAATATCCCTAGACATGGATACTGCGGTTAAAATGAAACTGCATTATCAAGAGGAGTACATGAGTACTCTCAAAAAATTAGAGCAACTCAAGCAGGTGCTCGATCAATTGGAAGGTGTGGAGACTAATTCCATTGCAGTTCATCTAGATCAGGCAGCCCCAGCCATTTCTGATACTGCAGGTAAGGAAAAGGTTGTTGAAGCCCCTCGTAAAAAGCGTAAATATAAAAAGCGCAAAGGCACCAAGAACAAATGGCAAAAGTTTATTCAGACTAGATTGAAGGCTACCCAAACGCCTCTTTCTTATGATGATATGACAAATCACGCCATTGCCATTATGAATTTGGATGCTAGTGGATTTGATAAAATAAGAAAAAATATTGTAGCCGCAGCATTCCAGCTGAGAGCTAAATTGGGAATCATAGATACTTATGCGATCAAGGGTTCACGGACTAAATATATGGGCTTTAAGGATTGGTTTGAAAGAGAAGGTCTTCTTAAAATAGAATTTGCAGAAAAAATTAATTCTTAATGAAATTACTAGAAGGTAAAAATGTAATTATTACAGGAGGAAGTCGTGGAATTGGTAAGGGAATTGCGGAGGTCTTTGCAAGTCACGGAGCTAATGTTGCTTTTACTTACGCCAGTTCTGAAGGTCCTGCAATAGAATTACAAAACGAACTAACTGCTGCTGGAGTTAAGGCCAAGGCGTTTAAAAGTAATGCCGCCAATTTTGATGAAGCTCAGAATCTTGTGAAAGAAGTTCTTGAGCATTTTGACTCCATTGATGTTTTAATCAATAATGCGGGTATTACAAAGGATAACTTATTAATGCGCATCAGCGAGGAGGATTTTGATAAAGTAATCGAAGTCAATCTCAAGTCAGTTTTTAACATGACGAAAGCCGTTCAGAGAACTATGCTTAAACAACGTTACGGAAGTATTATTAATATGAGTAGCGTTGTTGGTGTAAAAGGAAATGCGGGACAGACTAACTACGCAGCTTCAAAAGCAGGTATTATTGGTTTTAGCAAATCCGTGGCTCTTGAGTTGGGATCACGAAATATACGATGCAATTCAATCGCTCCTGGTTTTATTGAGACTGAAATGACGGGTAAACTTAATTCGGATACCGTGCAAAGTTGGAGAGATGCCATTCCTCTGAAGAGAGGTGGTACACCAGAAGATGTTGCTAACGCATGTGTATTTCTCGCAAGCGACCTTTCTTCCTATGTTACAGGTCAAACCCTGAACGTAGATGGAGGAATGCTGACCTAAAAATTATATAAATGACCGTATTGTGGATTCTGCTGGCTGTTGTAATAGCGGCATTTGTAGCTCTTTATCAATACGGTTATATTTTTTCCAAAAATAATAAAAGAAAACCTCTAGGCTTTGCACTACTTAGATTCTTCACTGTTCTTACCATCCTTATCCTTTTATTATTTCCCAAATTCAAATCGGTTGATTATGAAACAGTGCTGCCTAAGCTTATCCTTCTTGTGGATAATTCATCATCTATTGATCATCTAGGAGTATCAAATGAATTGAGTAATGATTTTGATAAGTTGCTTTCTGAAAGCGAACTGAAGAAAAAGTTCAATATTTCTAGCATTGGTTTTGGCTCAGATGTACGTTATCTAGACAGCTTGTCATTTAGTGAACAAGCCTCAGATCTCGGAAATGCGCTGGAACAGTCTCAGAACCTCTTTAGAAATGAACAAAAGGCAATTGTCATTCTCACAGATGGGATTCAAAATAAGGGTAGGAGCTATGAATTTTCAGAAATTCAAAACAACACAAAACTATATCCCATCATTTATGGAGATACTGTTAGCTATCCAGACCTGCAAATCAATCAAATTAATATAAATAGATATTCCTATTTAAGTAATGAATTCCCTGTTGAGGTTATCGTTAATTATTCAGGAAAAAATGAAGTTTCTACCATTTTTAAAGTTACTGAGAAGTCAAGAACCTTATTTTCGAAACAATTAAGCTTTGATGCAAACAACAATTCAGAAATAATTCGATTTAACCTTAAAAGTGATGCAGTCGGGCTCAAGTCTATGGTCGCGCAAATTCGTGAGATCGAGGGTGAGAAAAATACGGCAAATAATTATCGATCTCTGGCCGTTGAAGTGATAGACCAGCAAACCAAAATCCTTATTCAGAGTAATATTTTGCACCCAGATATTGGAGCACTTAAAAAGGCAATTAAGAGTAACGATCAGCGCACCGTGGACATCAAGTATGGTACGGAAATAGTTGACTACAGCAATTATAATCTGGTGATACTTTATGGCATTAATTATGGTTTTGAAGACAAAATTTCTGAACTCCAAAAGCTGAATAAAAATTGCTGGATTATAACTGGTAAAAATCCTGTCTTAGATGAATTCAATAACGTCTTTGAACAGTTATCAATAGAAAGTGATCCAGAGACGGATGAAGTTCAGCCTATACTCAATCCTGAATTTGGCAGCTTTAATATTGAAGATTTTGATTATTCAGATTATCCACCTGTAGAGGCTCCATACGGCTCATGGAATCTATCCCTGCCTGCAGATATCATAATGTATAAACGTATTAGCGGCATAGATACTAAGGAACCTATTTGGTTCACCTTTGAAAATAATGCAAGTCGATATGCAATCAGTAGTTTCAATGGTTTTTGGAGGTGGAGAGCCGCTGCCTATTTGGAAAACAAATCTTTTGCTGATTTTGATGGATTGATAGGTGCACAAGTTCAATATCTCGCAGATAATAGGACGAGAAATAGGCTGGAGGTTGATGTTCCTAACATAATCGATGGAAATGATCAGATCCTTTTTAAGGCAAGCTATCTGGATAAAAACTATGAGTTTGATCGTGACGCCGTGCTCAATATGCGAATTTTAAATACGGAAAATGATTCCAGTTTTGTGCGACCTTTTGTTTTAAATGGGAACAAGTATCAATTGGATCTGAGTGGTGTAAATGCAGGGAATTACTCTTATATAGTTCAAGTAGATGATTCAGAATTGAAAAAGTCTGGTTTATTTCAAATTCAAGATTATGACCCTGAAAAAAATATTGAAAGTGCTTCAAAAACGCAATTTGAAAAATTAGTGGGCAAAGAAAACGTCTATTATCAAAATCAATTGGATAAAGTAATTTTAGAATTAAGTAATGATGATATTGCACGACCATTACAAAGGGAGGAATTCAGTTTTTTGGGATTAATTGATTATAAATACATATTGGCTCTTTTAGGAGTACTTTTGGGGTTGGAATGGTTTTTTAGAAAATATAACGGTTTAATTTAAAGATATGGAAAAGTTAAGTAAAGCGGCAGTGTTTGCCATAGTGGGTATTGCAATTGTTGTAATTGTAATATTTAAAAGTTCTGTGGTGATAGAAGCAGGTCAAGCGGGAGTACTATTTAAACCATTCAGTGAAGGTGTGGATACTGATAGCACCTATGGAGAAGGTTTTCACATAATCGCACCATGGAACGATATGATCATCTTTCCAGTACGTCAATTGTCTATAAGTGACAAGATGCGAGTTTTATCTGTAAATGGACTTGAAGTGACTGTGGATGCAACAGTTTGGTACCAGCCTGAGTACGATAAGTTACCGTATCTATACCAGGAAAAAGGTGCAGATTATGAAGCAAATATTCTAGCTCCAGCTATTAGTGCTGCCGCAAGAAGCGTTGTAGGGCGTTATACACCTGAGCAACTATACTCTAGCAAGCGAGATGTAATTCAAAGCGAGATTTTGGAAGAGGCAAAACGCGAGTTGGAAAGCCAGTATGTACAAGTCAATAGAGTTCTTGTGAAAGATGTTACTCTGCCCACTAAAATTAAAGAAGCCATCGAGCGTAAATTGAAGCAGGAGCAAGAAGCTTTGGAATATGAATTCCGTCTTACTAAAGCTAGTAAGGAAGCAGAAAGACAAAAAATCGACGCTGAAGGTAAGGCGGTTGCCAATCAAATCCTAAGTGCTTCATTAACTGACAAGATTCTTACCGAAAAAGGAATCGAAGCAACACTCAAACTAGCAGAAAGCCCCAATTCTAAAGTAATAGTAGTGGGCGGTGGAGAAGGCGGCGGACTTCCTATCATTTTAGGAAATCAATAGAGCGTTTTTTTTATTATTATCAAAACCCTGTACCGATTGAGTACAGGGATTTTTTGTTTTTACTATTTTGAGTTCAATTATAAATTCTTGAATCGGTAATGGAAGTGATCTTCCAGGATCCATCGAGCTTGACGAACACGAAGACATTTGTGCCCGAGTGTGACTTTTTATCATTTACCTCAAAACGGTAGGGAGTGATCGCCACGGCTGTCAGCTTGTCCTCAATAACTTTAATCTCAAGGAGAATCTCGCGAAATTTAATGGTCTTGGGAATGGCTTGAATACTGCTCAAAAATTTTTGTAGACTTTCATCACTCAATTTAGTTGCTCCGTCATTCAATGCAATCGAGCTAAGTTTGGCTTCGTCGGTAAAGAATGACTTGAGTAATGTGGTGTCTTGTTTATGGAAGGCGTCAAAAAATTGGTTCACGGTTTCTTCTACCGATTTTTGATCGTTTGTTTCGGGTTCAAATGATGGTTGTGCATTCGCTTTCGCGAAAGCGAGAACTGTCAACACCACTGCCAGGGCTAGCTTTTTCATAAATGACGGATTTTAGTAGGTAATATTAGTATTTTTACTGCTTAAACCAAGAATATGTCTACTGCCAAAAAACAATATAAGCGCATCACGGTCAAGTCACTCACGGAGATGAAGGCCAATAATGAGAAGATCTCCATGCTCACGGCTTATGATTTTACAATGGCTAAGATCATTGATAGCGCGGGTATCGACGTTATTCTTGTAGGAGACAGCGCCAGTAACGTGATGGCGGGACACGAGACAACCCTCCCTATCACGCTGGATCAAATGATCTATCACGCCGGCAGTGTGGTAAGGGGAGTGGAGAGGGCGCTCGTAGTCGTGGACCTACCTTTTGGAAGTTATCAGAGCGATCCCAAAGAAGCTTTACGCAGCGCGATACGCATCATGAAGGAAAGCGGTGGCCACAGTGTTAAATTGGAAGGTGGTCGCGAGGTAAAGGAATCCATCAAACGAATACTTCATGCTGGTATTCCAGTTATGGGACATTTGGGTCTTACTCCTCAATCCATATATAAATTTGGTACCTATACCGTGCGCGCAAAAGAAGAAGCTGAAGCCGAAAAACTCATAGACGATGCGCTCGCTATGGAACGATGGGGTTGTTTTGCACTGGTACTTGAAAAAGTTCCCGCCGCTCTTGCAAAAAAAGTGGCAGAACAGTTGACCATTCCAGTTATAGGAATCGGTGCGGGATCGGGAGTTGATGGACAGGTTCTGGTTTCACACGATATGTTTGGCATGACACACGAATTTAATCCGCGATTTTTAAGAAGGTATCTTAATCTTTATGAGGAAATGGGCAATGCGGTCGGAAAATACGTTGAAGATGTTAAGGCTAAGGATTTTCCAAATGATGAGGAGCAGTATTAGATTACTGATCTCATATTTTTTTGTTTTTTTAAAAGTTGTACTGAGTAAGGCTTGAAGGCTACTTACTAAGCAGAATGTTTTACAATAAAATTTGATTATTCCTTATCAATCTTAGCTCCTTGACCTGTTGCTGCGATTTTTTTTCTTTCAAAATCCAGAATTTCTAATTTTCATCTATCTAGATTTTTAGAGTCGCGCTCGAGCTTTAACTAATGAACTTTACTTCAGGCTAATTTGTTAATTAAATGTGTAAACTTAGCGTGCTAGGCTCTCTCTAGCTCTGTATCGTTTTTTATTTTTAAAAATCAATTTTAAATAGATTATGGGAACTTTTATCATAGAAGGAGGGCATCAACTCAAGGGAGATATTCAGCCGCAAGGAGCTAAAAACGAAGCACTTCAGATACTTTGTGCCGTATTGCTTACGGATAAGCCAGTAGAGATCAATAATGTTCCAGATATTATTGATGTGAATAAATTGATTGATTTGCTCAATCATCTCGGTGTAAAAGTGACTAAAAACGGTCCTGAATCCTATACTTTTCAAGCCGATAAAGTGGATCTGGATTTCTTGCAATCTGAAGAATATAAGGTCTTGGGTAGAGGACTGCGAGGTTCCATAATGCTTGTGGGTCCATTGCTAGCTCGTTTTGGGAAAGGATATATTCCTCGACCGGGCGGAGATAAGATAGGACGTCGCAGGCTGGACACCCACTTTGAAGGTTTTATAAAGCTTGGAGCTACGTTTAGATATAATCGGGAGGAATATTTTTATGGGGTAGAAGCCGAGCAGCTCAAAGGTGCTTACATGCTGCTGGATGAAGCTTCCGTAACTGGTACGGCAAATATTGTTATGGCCGCGGTTCTCGCAAAGGGAACCACAACGATCTATAACGCAGCCTGTGAACCCTACTTGCAGCAGCTTTGTAATATGCTGGTACGTATGGGAGCAAAAATAGAGGGTATAGGCTCAAATCTTTTGAAAATTGAGGGTGTAAAAAAATTGGGAGGCACTACGCATACCATCCTTCCTGACATGATCGAGATCGGGAGCTGGATAGGACTTGCTGCCATGACCAAAAGTGAGATAACCATCAAAAACGTTAAGTACGATGAGCTGGGCGTGATTCCTACTACATTCCGCAAGCTTGGAATTACCATTGAACGCAAGGGAGACGATATTTTCATTCCTGCGCATACCGACGGTTATGAGATACAGAATTATATAGATGGTTCCATTCTAACCATTGCAGACGCTCCTTGGCCAGGTTTCACGCCAGACCTATTGAGTATTATTTTGGTCGTGGCAACCCAAGCTAGAGGAAGCGTGCTTATCCATCAAAAAATGTTTGAAAGTAGATTGTTCTTTACGGACAAACTGATTGATATGGGGGCAAAAATTATTTTGTGTGATCCACACCGGGCAAGCGTGATAGGACATGATTTCAAATCAAATTTAAAGGCGACTACAATGACGAGCCCAGACATACGTGCGGGTATCTCACTTTTAATCGCCGCTTTGAGCGCAAATGGTACCAGTACGATTCATAACATAGAGCAGATTGACCGTGGGTATCAAAATATTGACACGCGATTGAAAAAAATTGGTGCAAAAATTACGCGACTGGGGAATGAAGAAAGGTGATTGAATACTCAACGACCAGCTATACCCAAAAATCTTATCATTCCATTTGCAATAAATTGGCTATTAATACTTTAATTTGTAACACTACTTAGGCAAAGTAATTGATAAGTAAGATGTATGAGAAAGATATATGCACTTATAATTTGTTTTACTACTGCTGCTCTATCTGCGCAAGAAGAGTTGCCTGAAAGTTCTACACGCAAAATCGAGCCAGTAAGAGAGACCACTTCTGGTGGTTCACTTTTGTTTCCTGAAAAAGAAGAAACCTTCGTATTTAAACGACCTGATAAAAAACCTACCTTCAGTATGAGAAGGGAAACAGATCTTGTCGATCCGGGAATTCAATTCAAGAACCAAAAATTCAAGAAAGACCGTCCCATGATGGCAGGTTTTGTAAGTGATACTTTTCTCGGTGAATTGCGCACTGGCGAAATGATTTTGAAACTCGTATGCCGCGATCATCAGTATGAAGATGGCGATATGGTACGTATATGGCAGGACGACAAGGTTCTTGTCAACGAGATTTATCTACGCAATGCCTATCAAGGAGTTAACATACAGTTGAAGCCAGGTTTCAATAAATTGGAAATTGAAGCGCTTAACCAAGGTTCCAGTGGACCCAACACTGCCGAGTTTAAAGTAATGGATACTACAGGAAAAGTCATCCAGCAAAACGTATGGAATCTAAGTGCTGGAGTTAAGGCATTACTGGTAGTTCTTCAAGAGTAATTTTAAGGGTTAACTTCAACCACCATATTGTCTCCTAGAGTTTCAAGCGTATAATTTCCTATACGCACTCGTGCGAGTCGTAAGACGGGAAACCCGACGGCACTGCACATTTTGCGAACCTGCCTGAATTTACCCTCGGTTATCGTAATGCTTATCCATGAAGTAGGGCCATGACGGTCATCACGTATGCGTTGTTTGGTTGCTGGTAGAGTAGGAGTGGCAATAGTTTTTACTCTCGCTGGTTGCGTCAGGTATTTTTTGCTTTCAACGCTTATGAACACGCCTTTTTCTAATTTTTCTAAAGCTTCCTTTGATACAATTCCGTCAAGCTGCGCGTAGTATTCCTTTTCATATTCTTTGGATTTATTGACCTCATCGCTCCATTTTCCGTTCGTGGTTATCAGCAAGAGACCCTCTGAGTTTTCATCCAATCTACCCACGGCCATGCTGCCATCAGGGAATTCGTGAAGCTCGCCCAGAAACCGCTTTTTCCGCAATTGTTTCTCGTCGCCAGATGTAAACTGGCTGACCATGCGATAGGGTTTGTAAATCAGGAAATGGTGGTGTTTTTTCATGAGTATCACGCTTTCGCGAAAGCGTAAACCTAAGTTATTTAATCATCAATGATGATGTGATCAAGATTTTACTTGATCAAGAAATAGTGGTATGCTATTCAATAATTGGACTTTTGCGATTGCAGCGCATTACATGAATAAGAAATTTGATTATTAATTGTAACTTTAATAAAAATTAGTCATGAAGATTATTCTACTTACGCTCCTTACCATTTTAGCTAATTTTTATCTTGTCCATAGTCAAGATCAAAGACTTTTTGATGTCCGATGGGAATTGAGTAATCTTAATCTGGATGGAGTGGATCATACGCCACCAAACAATTCCGAAGTTCAATCTGTATCCTTAGAGTTTAGTAGCACGTTGCCGGGTAGCTTCAATTATTGGGTTTGCGGCGGAGACATGTGTGGCACAGATGGAGTTTTTGTAGGTCAAGATCAAATCGATGTAACTATGATTACTTGTCTTTCAGGCGGATGCAATTTGCCACCAAACAGTCATTTCTTTTTTACCTACAGTAGTTTTTTTGAGGAATATCAAACTACCTCAATATTTTCTTATGACATTCAACAAACAAATGGTGGTTCTATTCTTGAGCTGGCAATAACAAATGGATCGGGCGATACCGCAGTTTATACTTCAGCCGTCGCGTCTGTTTCAGAGAATCAGGAACCTAAAATAAATTTTTATCCCAACCCTGTATCTGATAGGCTATATTTTGAGACTTCGCATGATTTTTTACCGATTTCTGTCGAGGTTTTTGATGTTTTAGGTAGGTCTATTTCTCGACAGGACATTGACGATAATAACTTTGATGTTTCACAATATAACGTTGGTCGTTATTTTTTATTAATAAAAGACGATACAGGCAGAACGTTAAGAACGTCCTTTTTGATTAATCGAGATGAACAAGGCAGATAAGTTTCCTCATTAGAGAAGTATATTTTGATCATCGCCTTTCCTAAGAATTTCTACATTACCAGTAAAATTCGTTGCCCAATAAGGATCGCTCACGATTGAAGACCAAAGATCAACCGTTTTTGTATTTACTTAAGATTTAAAAGTCGGAGTAATAGAAAATTGACTCTCAAATAGAGTTAACCATGCTGGAAATAAAGATGCAAAAGTGAGAGTATAGCATATTTTTTGACTTTAATTATCTCCGCAGGTTTATATTACATATCAGTTGGAGCCTTTTTTATAATACATTTAGCAACAAGTAGTTAATGAGAATAATGATTTTTGTTTTATTGCTCTTAAGTCTTTGTTCTTGTCGTGAAAGTCATACGTACCAGCTTAAGGATTCTAAGGATAATCTTATTACTTATAAAGGCATGAAGATCGACAGTATCGCTTTTACCGGTACGGAGCCCTTTTGGAAATTGATCCTAGTGAATGATAGCTTGAAAGGATTTGTGGCAAATAAGGAAATCGCAACTGAGATTAAAATCGAAGACAAAGCCTCGCGTGGAAATACTCTTGGGTTCAAGACTAAGAATCTGTACGGTATTTTAAACGAGAGTATATGGAATCCCTGTGAGCTGGCAATTACGGAGGAGGACACCAGTTGGGAAATTTACTTTGTTTTTGATGGTAAGACTTATAATGGCTGTGGTCGCGCATACACAAAGGAGGGAGAACGTGGTTTGTAGCTAGTGATATAAGATGTCAATGTTCTTATTTTTTTATGACGGCAATCTGATTTCTAAATTCATTTTAACCAGAGTGAGCAATAGCTCGACAGAGAAAACAAGGATGTTTCAAACCCACATGATTTGCTCATGCTTTAAATGAGTAAAGCAGCCGAAAATTACCACTATCAATCAATTTTAATCAAAATAATTTCAAGTCAGGTATTTAAATAGAAGTATGAAAACTGACAGTTTTCATAAATTTTCAAAGCCTTTTCCGCTTTATACTGCGACGGCTCTGCCTTGGAGTAGTTCATTTGTAATAATCAAATTGCGATTTTCTAATTATTAGGCTTCTAAAATTATTCTTTTTTATATGATATTTATTAACTTCCTTTCATGATGACAGTAGATCTAGAAGTCTTGTTTAAAATAGTAAACACCATCGTTCTTCCCATGTGGTTGATGCTGATCATCATTCCTAATCATAAAATCACGAAAAAGCTGATCACGATTCCAGTGATTCCGCTGTTGCTAGCGGGTACGTATTTATTTATCGTAATTCCTGGTCTTGCAGCCGCAAATCCAGATGATTTTACGACATTGAAAGGACTCAAAAAGCTATTCCAAACAGATGAGGCAGTTCTCGCGGGATGGATTCATTACCTAGCTTTTGACTTGGCCGTTGGGATGTGGCTAGTGTTTCAAAATAGATCGGTGAACATCAGTAATTGGCTGATGATTCCTGTTTTACTATTCACTTTTATGATTGGACCAGCCGGATTTCTATTGTTTTATATTATGAAATTGTTCAAGAAAAAAGCCTAAAATATTATCGCCGAAGACCAACTCACATCAATAACGGTTGGGAACATCTCTTAATTCTTTGACAATGTCGCTCTATCGCGGCATCTAGTGTGTATTTTTATACAAAATAAAAGTTATGAGTAAGGAAAAAATGCCATCAATAATCAAGCGTGAACCAGCAGATATGCATGAAGACGGTGTACATTTTGATTCAAAAATTAAGGCTGCCAATGCCGCAGATAAGAGAGCAGCCAAGAAAATAATTAGTAAGAAAGATTCATCTTCTTCAGATAAAGACTAATACTTCTTTTTTACGAATACCACATTGAGAGCTCTATTAGTAGTCAGTAGTATTTTTAAAATTTTGTCGTTCTTGTCCCTTACTACGGACAATCGATAGTCATTAAACAGTAGATCATTTTTATGAATAATTTCTAGGTTATCGGGTTCTGACTGTCCGTCCATTTGAAAAGTAGGTTCTCCATCCTTATTGGAAGCAATTCTAAAACCTATCTCCAACTCTTCACTGTAATATTCGCCAAATAAATCATTTATGTCTTTGTTGCTGGCCTTATACTTCTCAAGTTTATGATGTTCAATTTTATTACCTCCAGGTTCGAACAGAATCATATTCATACCTTTTAAAGTATTCTCAAAACCCAACTTATTTACTTTCCACCTGCGCATTTCATAAAGATTATTGTCTGTGAGGTCTAAGGGCATTGGATTGTTATTATCCATTTTCCACTGAATTCCGTTTTCACTTTTTTGGATTTGAACAACGGCACCTTGAGGAGATCTATATTTACCGAGTATTACTTTCTCATTTGCGAGAAAAGTTCCGTTTTGCATGGCTTCGGCATATTTAATATTCGATATTTTTTTGGGTAAAATGGATTGAATGATCTCATCAGCAATATAGCCACTCCAGATCCTACTATTGGAACTCATCACAAATACCGAAAGGTTTTCACTGGGAATGCGTACGGTTTGTGCGTGATAGGATCCAGTACCTCCAGAATGGTGTACGGCTTTGTAACCTAATCGCTCTGTGAGTTCCAGTCCAAAGCCATATGTGGCTATTTCACTGTTGGGAATCGGTTGCTGACTTTTTATTAAAAGTTCGTTATCCTGTTCAACCGCTTGCTGTATTGCTTGTTCAAATTGAAGTTGATCTTCCAAGGTGGTATATAGAAAACCGTCTCCGTACAAATCCGTAAGCATTGGATATTGTTTCCATATGCCATCTCCCCAATCGGAATAGGGAAGTACTTGATTTGGGATCACGAGCATATAATCTTTCGCGAAAGCGGTATTATCCATCCCCAATGACTTGAAGAAAGCATCTGAGTAATCGTGAAAATCTTGCTTGGTAACAACCTCAATAATTTTGGTTAATAAGGTGTATCCTGAATTACTGTAGATATAGCTTGAACCAGCGGGAAATGCCAGAGTTTCTTGTTTGCTCAAAATATTCTCAATCACATCATCATTATTCATCCCCAATTGACTCCACCATGGGTCACGCTTGATGCTCAAAAGGTCTGCGTAATCTCTTACACCACTGGTATGATTGATCAAATGCCTTATTTTAATTGTAGACGGAACGGTTTTGTATAATTCTGGAAGGTATTTTCTAAAATCATCATCAAGATCCAGTTGACCTTTTAAGTGCAGATCCAGAACCATTAAAGCCGTAAATTGTTTAGCTACAGAAGCTACGTTGTTCCTAGAGGCAGAATGCACGGCGACCTGATTTTGTAGAGATGCCATTCCCCTGTATTTCTTATAAACAATTTCGCCGTCCAATACAACACCTACAAATAGGCTAGGATCCTTGGCATCGATTTTTGAATTTACAATACTGTCGATTTGGACAGTATTAATTTGGCAAAAAGCAGCTTGCATCAATAATAAGAGGCAAATTGAAATCAAATTTTTCATGGATATAATATTTGCTGCAAATCTGCGGAACAAGTATCTTCAAATCGCTGCAAATCATGATTTGAGACCTTTTACTTTATGGAGTCAACATAGTTTTTGGGAGTCATTCCATCATGCTTTTTAAACGCTCGGTTAAAGGTAGCCTTACTGTTGAATCCTGATTCCAAGGCTATTGCGAGTAAAGTAAGACTCTCCAATCTGCCTGATTTTATGAGTTGTTTTACCGCGTCTACTCTAAATCGATTAATGTAATCATTAAAGTTCATGCCATGACCTGAATTTACGATTGTAGAAATCATTTTAGGAGTAGAGTCCATTTTTTCCGCCACTTGCGCCAGTGTCAGTTTAGGATTTTGATAAAGCAAATGTTCTTGTATCACTTTATCAAGATTAAATTTCCACTCTTCGATATTTGGAATGTTTGCCGCTGGCTGAATTTCTGGAGCATCAACTTTTCTTGTTTCATCTTCTTCGTCGTGGGTTTGCGCTATTAGATAATTCTGAAGAATAGACTGTTTTACAATATGAGAATAGCCATTAAGGGAAATGTAGAAAATAACCATGGCAAAACACAGATAATACCAAAATTGATTACCGAACTCGCCCCAGTCTGGATTTAAGATAAATAAGAGCACTCTCAAAAGCAATAGACTTAGAAAAGCAATTATAAAATTTCGGATCCATCTGTATAGAATACTTTCTGCGTAACTGGTGGTCTCAAATACCATTTTTCGATAAGCGAAATAAACCCTCAAACTAAGCATCAGGTAGAAGGCCATGGATAAAAGGCCCGTCACTTGATAACAGTTTGCTAGATCTTTGTCTCTTCCATCCGCGTAAAAATAGAATTCTTCTAAAATTAATTTATCAGTTACGAAAATCACTAGACTGTAAAACAAATAAGCGATGCTGGGAATAAAATGAACAAACTCTTTTTTCCCGATTTTAAACCGATTATCAAGCAAACTTTTCAAGTAGAAGTAAACCACTGGTCCTATTAAAAAGACCTGCATAAAAGGGATGAAGAAAAGAATCTCACGAGTATTTCTATCGCCGTACCAGCCAGCGTATCCCAGCATGTAAGGCGTGATATAAAGAGTCCCCAGAAATAATAGGAAACTTAACCATTTACTGGAACTCAGATTGTTCCTGAAACCATGATAAAGGGATAGAACCATAAAAACGATCCCGTGAAAAAAGAAGATGAGAAGTAGCGAACTCTTTTGGCCGTAGCTGAATGGAAAATCGGTCAGGAAGTTCATGATTACAGTGTTACCAAATCTTAATTCAAATTATTCTTCAGCGCCCAACAGTGTCAAAATATCAATCGCCGCCTCACTGATTTTAGTTCCAGGGCCGAAAACTGCTGCAACACCTTCATTAAACAAAAATTCATAATCTTTTCTCGGGATCACGCCGCCTACCACAATCATAATATCCTCTCGTCCGTAATTTTTTAATTCTGCCATGACTTGTGGTACCAGCGTTTTGTGTCCCGCTGCAAGCGATGAGATTCCTAGTACGTGTACATCATTTTCAACGGCCTGCTTTGCGGCTTCTTTTGGAGTTTGGAACAAGGGACCGATATCAACGTCAAAACCTACATCGGCATAACCGGTAGCTACTACTTTTGCGCCGCGGTCGTGGCCGTCCTGTCCCATTTTTGCGATCATTATTCTGGGTCTGCGGCCATCTTTTTTGGCAAAATTGTCGGCTAGTTGTTGCGCTTTCGCAAAAGCGGAATCATTCATAATCTCCTTTTTATAGACACCTTGTACACTCTTGATCTCGGCTCGATATCGCCCGAAGACTTCTTCAAGAGCATCTGAAATCTCGCCAAGTGTCGCTCTCTCCCTTGCTGCCATGACGGCAAGTTCTAATAAATTTCCATCCTTAGATTTTGCAGCTTCGGTCAGTTGATTGAGAGCTTCTTTCACTTTATCATCATTCCGGTCTGCTTTGATTTTTTTTAATCTTGCAATCTGTTCATCCCGCACGGCGGCGTTATCTACTTCTAGTGTGTCGATGTGATCCTCGTCTGGACTGGGATATTTATTGACGCCTATGATGGTATCCAGTCCCGAGTCGATACGTGCCTGTTTTTTTGCGGCGGCTTCCTCAATACGCATTTTGGGAATACCGGCCTCAATGGCTTTGGTCATTCCACCCAGTTCTTCCACTTCTTCTATGAGTTCCCAGGCTTTATGCGCGATTTGATCGGTAAGGGATTCAACATAATAAGATCCCGCCCATGGATCAACAGTTTTGGTAATACCAGTTTCTTCTTGCAGGTATAACTGGGTATTTCTCGCAATACGCGCAGAGAAATCCGTAGGCAGCGCAATCG
The DNA here is from genome assembly GCA_049671565.1 of Nonlabens sp. Classification (GTDB taxonomy): domain Bacteria; phylum Bacteroidota; class Bacteroidia; order Flavobacteriales; family Flavobacteriaceae; genus Nonlabens. The sequence goes on along the minus strand of JBATVD010000045.1, from coordinate 70,135 downwards.
CTTCGTCCAATGCGTTTGTATGCAGACTCTGCGTGCCGCCAAAAGCAGCCGCAGCAGCCTCAATGGTTGTACGCGCTACGTTGTTAAACGGATCTTGTTCAGTCAACGACCAGCCTGATGTTTGGCAGTGTGTCCGCAGTGCTAATGACTTAGGATTTTTTGGGTTGAATTGTTTGATCATTTTTGCCCAGAGCATGCGTGCAGCTCTCATTTTGGCAATTTCCATAAAATGATTCATCCCGATCGCCCAAAAGAATGAAAGTCTGGGAGCAAAAGTATCGATGTCCATTCCCGCCGCGAGTCCTTTGCGCACGTATTCCAATCCGTCGGCTAGTGTGTAAGCAAGTTCTATATCGCTGGTGGCTCCAGCTTCATACATGTGATAACCCGATATGGAAATCGAGTTGAACTTAGGCATGTTTTTACTCGTGTACTCAAAAATATCAGAAATGATCTGCATACTGGGCGTAGGCGGATAGATATAGGTGTTACGCACCATAAATTCTTTGAGGATATCATTTTGTATCGTACCGCTCAGGTCCTTGAGATCAACGCCTTGTTCCTGCGCCGCAACGATATAAAATGCCATAATAGGAAGCACAGCACCATTCATGGTCATGGAAACCGACATCTTATCCAGCGGTATGCTTTCAAAGAGGATTTTCATATCCTCCACGCTATCAATCGCAACTCCAGCTTTTCCTACATCGCCCTGCACGCGCTCATGATCACTGTCATAACCGCGGTGCGTTGCCAGGTCAAAAGCCACAGAAAGTCCTTTTTGTCCAGCGGCGAGGTTGCGCCTATAGAATGCATTTGATTCCGTGGCACTGGAAAAACCCGCATATTGTCGTACCGTCCAAGGTCGACGCACGTACATGGTCGAGTAGGGGCCACGCAGATTAGGCGCAATACCTGCAGCAAAATCAAGATGCTCAAGATTTTTTAAATCTTCTTTATAGTATTTCTTTTTGATCGCAATTCCCTCAGAGGTTTCAAAAGACTCTTGAGCTACCTGCGTATCTTCAAATAAGTAATCTGCTGTTATGTTTGAGATATCTTTTCTTTTCATTCTCATCTGTTTTACACAGTAGTTTGATCGTTAATTTCTGCTTCAAGTATAGGTAAGTGAACTTGCAAAATAGTCCAAACAATGGTGCTATCGATAGTATCATAAGCATGGACGATCCAATTTCTAAAACCCACAATTTCGTTTGTATGTGATAATTTGATGGTCGATTCTGATTTGCGCAATTGATTTACTGCTTCTCCAATTATGGAAAGCTGTCGCTCAACAGCACTTTGAGTTTTCAAATCGCTATTATAGGAATCAAAAGAATCAATACCGACTGTAAATGCCGAGATGTTTTTGATTGCTTGAAGAATATCAAAACACCACTTTTTTTCTTTTTCCGTCATATAATAAGACTTTAGTTCGGTCTATCGATTTGATCAAATATGGGTTTTTGATACTGTTGGGAGTTAAAAGATCTACTTTGGTCAAAAAGAAATCCTGAAGATCAGACCACAACCCGATTAGAGCATTTCCATTTTCTATAGGATCCTTGAAATCAAGGTTAACTAACAGGTCAATATCACTTAACCCTTCACTAAAATCTGCGCGAGTAGAAGATCCAAAACCATGAAGACTTTCTACATGATACTTTAGGCATAGTTGCCTGAATCTCTCTTTTTGCGAATTGATCTTAGTTTTTATATACATCAGCTTCTCATTTCCTCCTGCTCCCGTTCCTCCATCAATCTCCTCGCGACTATTGGCCCAATCAGCGTTTTTCTGGGTTCAATCTTTACAAAGGGTAAAATCTCATATTTTTTCTGTAAGGGTTGCGAGTCGTTAGGATACTTTGTTGCACCTACGAGTACTTTATCGCCGTGCTTTAAGGCTTGTTGTTCACGATCAGCGCTTTCTTTGATCTTGCGTTGTATTGTTCCGTCATGCAATGAAGTGATCAATCCACCGGCTTTTTCTATCTGTTTGAAAATATCTAATGCTTTTTCAACGAGCTGCTCAGTGATGGTTTCTATATAATAGGAACCCTCAGCAGCATTGCCGATTTTATTGAAATAAGCTTCCTCCTTGAGTATCAACAACTGATTGCGAGAAATACGCTCTCCAAATTCGTTGGGTTTATTGAAAAACGCATCGTAAGGTAAATTATAGACAGTATCTGCGCCTCCTAGAATCGCACTCATGGATTCCGTTGTGGTGCGTAAAAGATTGACATTATAATCAAGTAATGTTTTATTTCTCAAACCTGGACTTGCCGATATGTAGCATTCCAAGTCAAGACCGTATTCATTTCCTAAGGATTTGGTCAGCACTCTGTAGGCACGGTATTTCGCAATCTCAAAAAAGTAATCGCTGCCTGTGGTAGCATCGATATTTATTCTTTTTTTATTTGAAGCTATTATATTAAGATCGCGTTCTCGTGTCGATCCCTGAGCGGAGTCGATGGGAGGAGTCGAAGTGAAAGCATCAATACCACCCTCAGAATTGATATAATTCAAATACTCATTCAAATGAGCCGTATAGTAAGCCAGCTCCTGCACCACGGTTGCTCCAGCCTGTTGATACACACTTGTATTAACCGTTAGATTTGTAAAGTAACCTTTATATGAACTCAATAAATTCTTGACACTCTCAAAGTCTTTATCTTTAGATCGAAACCAATTGCCGTTGCTCGCAAACCTGGCAATAGGATCAAGATGCAAATAGGCGAGAGGCTTGATTTTATGGATTGCCTTTACATAATCAATATCCATAAATTCTAAATGAATCTGGATTCCCACATCGGGCAAGTCATTTAGCAAAATTGTAGGATCAATTTTAGAATTCGGAATGACAAGAATCACACCCTCCGCACCGCGATCTAGTACATCAAGTGCCTTTTTATTTGCCACGGCTGCATTGTAGGCATGGACTTTTTGAGAAATATACCAGTCTCCGGTTTGGGTTGCTGTAAACGGTATGTTGTGGCTAGGAGCGCTCTCACTATGGTAAAAAGGCTTCACATGAATCCCATCTGCGGTTGTTGACACCAGTGTCTCATTATAATCGGCGCCTTTAAGGTCAAACTGGATTTTCTGTTTCCACTGCGCCTCACTTACTGGATCAAAATCTTCAAAGAGTTTTTCAGCCATTGTTTTTTTGCTTTAAGCTGTCCTCAAATTCAATGATGAAGACTTCTTCATTTTCTTTCTTCATGAAATACCGCTCGCGGGCGAAAGTCTCCAAACCACTAGCACTGCGCAACTGTTTGAGCTTTGCACTATCACGAGCAATACCTTTCTCGTAGTAGCGTACCGCTTCTTCCTGTTCGGCGATTTGTTTATCGATCTCGCTGTGTGAGGTAAGCCAGGCGCTACCGTCCAGAAAAAGAATCCACACCGCAAAAAACACCAGTATGATCAAATACTTGTTAGTGAGTATTTTAAAAACTCTTTTTTGTTTTAGCTCAGACCATTTCATGAACTATAAAAGTAAGAAATTAAGCCAGCTTCTGGTCGATGATGGAGCGTAAGATTTTAACACCTACGGTATTGAATCTGTTGGTGGGAATAATAACATCAGCATAGGCCTTGGTGGGTTCAATAAACTGCTGGTGCATAGGTTTTAACGTGGACTGGTAACGATCTAAAACCTCATCCAGATCACGGCCACGATCTGCAATATCACGTTTTAATCTTCTTATCAAACGCTCGTCACTGTCACAATCTATATAAACCTTGATGTCAAAAAGCTTACGGATTTGAGGCATGGTTAAAATCAAGATGCCCTCCACAATAATGACCTTACTGGGAGCGGTTTTCACGGTTTCTCCCGTGCGGTTGTGTTCCACAAAAGAATATACGGGCTGATCAATGGTCCTGCCCTCCTTGAGTTGGTGCAAATGCTTTTCCAGTAAATCAAAATCTATGGACTCTGGATGGTCAAAGTTGATCTCCACCCGTTGCTCATAGGTCAGATCGCTGGTGTCCTTGTAATAGGAATCCTGAGAGATCACGGTCACTTCATGATCGGGAAATTGATGCGCTACTTGATCCACGACCGTCGTCTTTCCACTTCCCGTTCCACCTGCAATTCCTATGATGAGCATAAATCAAGTTTTTGCAAAGGTAAAAGTATTTACAAGTACTTTAAAATATGAGGAGCTGCGTTTAGTCATAGCGTAATGACCATTTAAATACGCCAGTTGCCCTATTTCTATTTTTTGTTTTTCAAACCATCTTTAATCCATGGAAACAACTTTGAAAGAAATACAGCTCCCGCTAGAGGAAAAGGATAAAAAAACTATAAGATTTGGATTGATCGGAGTATTTGCGGTTCCCGTAGTTTTTGGACTGTTTATATATTTTGGGTTTGGCATGTTGTCTCCCAAGCCTTTGTTTGCTGGAGAATGGGACTTCATGGATTATGGTCTCGCCGTGTTCATGACCTTAGTCACGGGTGTTTGCGCATTTCTTGCCGTCCAAAAATCCAGTGATCTTAGGGTGGGGATGAAGACCGTTCATAATGGTGTCATTATGGATAAGCGCAAGGCGATCTCACAATCCACTAGTAATTCTGGCGGCACCCGCAGGGGTGGATCCTCACGCACTAAAACTACCGTGAATTATCACATTACCCTAAATGATAAGGAATACAATGTAGGTTACTCAAAATTCAGTAAGGTAAAGGTGGGCGATGTTGTGAAGCTGTCTCAAGCCCCTAAAAGCAAACTGATCCTAGATTTTGAAGTACTTGAAAACACTAAAGAACCAGAGATTGATGAATACGGCACCACTAAACAAGTGAATGTCCATCGAGTGAAAAAGGCAAGTCTCTCTCAGCGTGATTTAGGTTTGTTGAGATCTCGCTTTCGCGAAAGCGTAAAAAGCAAAATTATCTTTGCAGCCATACCACTCATCATAATTATAGGACTCATTACCTCTAATATGGTCGGACTATTAATTTTTCTATTCCCAATACCGCTGATCGCATTATGGCAACTTTTTAAGATTTTGAGACTTTACCTTAAGTATCGCACCGCAAAATCAGGAAATACCAAAGAGATTATTACGACCACGGTGCTGGATCAACTAACGACAACAAGAAACGGCAGTATCACTAAACGCGTACTTATTACGGAAGCTGGTAAAGTAGAAGTGAGTCCAGAATTTTATCAATCCATTCCCGATAGCAAGATCATAGAAATCCACAAAATCCCAGAAATGGATTTGGTGCTAGAAACAAGGATCTCAGATTAAATTCTCTTTCATTTATTTATATAGTAGATTTGATGCTATGAATACTGAAACCTACCACTACCATACCGACCATTTTTTCCACAAAGGCGCTGTACACTTAGGATATTTGTTTTTGGCGGGAGGTGTGATATCGCTTTTATCAATCTTGTGGTTTAAGCTTTTACAGAGGCATATATTATTTCAACAATGCCTCAGGAAAATAATGCTAGATTTTTACCTTAGAATTACTTGATTTTTGGCTCAGTTCTTTTTTCTACACTGTTTTTTAATATTCATCTTCCATAGTTTTGTCAATCCAATCTATAAAATTTTTCCATTTATAATTCGGGTCAGATTCAATTCCGTTCGAGTTATGGTCAAAAATCACGACGGGAAATTCACTTTCAGAACTCCGATTGTCAAAACAATAAAAATCGCCGTTATCTTGTCTAAAAGGTGTTAGATATTCAGGGAACCCTAATTCCAAGTAATCCTTTAGAACCTCCTCCAAATTCATATAAGGTTCAAGTTCTTTATTCGCAAAGCCAAATCCATCAAAAGCGAAATCTCCAAGTGGAATTTCTTTGCAGTATTTAAGCTGAAATTCAACAAATGATCTGGGAAACTTACAGTTATATTTTTCAATTAATTCGTTCAATTCCTTTTCATTCGGTTCAGGACAATTCACTGGGAACGCTGATTCTCGATCAAAATATTTTGCTTTTATATCTTCAAATGTCATTTTTAGTCAGATTGTGTTTATCGGTTTAGGCTATGCGCTGTAGCGTGCCTCAGCCTTGTCTTTCCATATGTACCCAAACCGTAGAAAATCCCGCAGGAATTCTTGGATGAGCAACAACCGAGCAATTGCGTATAGCCCATGTTATGCCAAGTTTATTTGGTACATTCAAAATCCATTGAATACTGTTAGCAACCCCATTTCCATAAATTCCTCGTATATATCTAAATGTTTGACCATTGGACTAACGCTAAATTGCCCGTTTTCCCTGTGGTAAGCACCTATCGGTCCATCAAGACCATATTTATCATCTAAAAATGATTGTGGATAACCTTTTTCGCAAAAGAATAATTCGACAATTAATCCATTTGACTGTATTCTTTTATCGTATTGTGCATCATTATTTGGACGGTAATTACTCAGAAGCGTTGTATAAGATTGATAAGAGCTATTTTCTTTTTCTGCGTACATTTCTTGAGCAGCATTGAACGTTTCTTTTGAAAAAGCAGCGATTATTCCGCTTTGACGAATGTTCATAAATTTCACTTCCGTATTAGTAGGATTAATTTCGCCGACAGAATTGTAATCGTCTTTGAATTCATTTAGTACCGTTACGGTCAAATTTCCTGAACTCAATAACCCACCTTTTTCAAATTCATAATATCCAATCGGTTTGAAATACATGCCCTTACTGTCTCGGCAAAGCATTTCTAGGTTTATATTTCCATATTTAGTTTTGAAAAGTCGGAAAGACATATCTCGACCGTCAATCGGTGTTTTTTCTGCTCTTGATTTAAATTGTGCTTTCGCTTTTTCTAAAGTGTCTTTTTCAAATAATACACTTACCATTTCTTGTGTTGGTGTCATTCTGCTGTTATTTTGTTTAACTGTGGCATAACCCATTAATCCTCATAAAAGTAACCCTTTTCGGGAAATAGGTACTGGATAAAGGCATTTATCGGTATGGTTTATAAAATCTTATAAGAAGCCAAAAAAGCTATCGCTTTAAAGAAAATCAGCTTGGGAATGATGACTTATCTTGATATCAAAATAGTCATTCTGCTTATTGCTTCACGTAAATTTTAAGTGTCTCGGTAGGGATTGGGAGGGAAATTACCGATAATATTGGGCAATTTTATAGAGGTTCTGAATGGCTCCTAAGGTCGCTTTTCAGAATGGCAAGTATTCTTTTTCCTGTCATGCTGGACAAGCGCAGCGGGATTCAGCATCTCGTGGATGGAAACTTCCTAAGTTCATTTTATCGAGATTTAAACAAAGAGATTCTGAATAGCTCGTGCCTCGCTTTCAGAATGACAGAATGTAGTTTTTGTCATACTGAATACTTCGACGAGCTCTGCACAGGTAAGCGCAGCGGGATTCAGTATCTCATGTATTGGAAGGTAAGTTGCCGATGATATTGAGATATTTTACGAAGATTCTGAATAGCTCCTGATGTCGCTTTCAGAACGACAGTTTAATTTGATTTAGTTTTTTCCAATATCTATTGTTCGAATTAGGGAAACTTTGAGTGGTTGTACCTAACTACTCTTCACTTTCTCATTTCCTATAATATTCCAATCCCCACGTACTTTCATAACCTGCTCGATCACATCGCGTACACAGGCATCGCCACCATTTTTATGTGAGATGTAATCGCTTACCGCCTTGCATTCTGGTATGGCATCTTGTGGAGCTGCGGCAAGACCTGCAAACTCCAGCGCGGGAACATCGGGCATGTCGTCGCCCATGTAGAGGATTTCTTCTGGAGTGAGATTATGTTTTGCGACATACTCGTGCATTTGCACCATTTTTTCACTTGCGTTGAGGAATACATCCTTGATTCCCAGTCCTACCAGCCGTGATTTAACTCCCTCATTTCGACCGCCCGTGATGATACAAACCTTATAACCTTTGTTTAAAGCTGCTTTCATGGCGTAGCCGTCTTTTGCGTTCATGGTGCGTAAGAGCTCGCCGCTTTCAGAAATCAGCAGTCGGCCGTCTGTGAGGACACCGTCTACGTCCAGGATGAATGTGGTTATCTTTCTTAGTTTTTGTTTGTAACTCATTTAAGGTGTTCTTTTTGAATGGATTGCGTGAGTACTCGGTATAACTCGCGTTCCTTTTCTGGTAGTAATTCTAGGTGTGCCGTTATGGTTTTTTGGTCATTACGTATCGCGGGACCGGTTTGGGCATTTTTAGGTTGCAGATCAAGGGCTTTTAAAAAGGTTTCTCTCATAAGCGGATTCAGCAAGCCAGTATCTATTCCCGCATTCTCAAGAATTTTCTGAGATTTTAAATAGCAGTGGTTGACAAAGTTGTTCACGTACACCGCGGCCAGATGCAACTCTTTACGCTGGGCAGAGTCCATGTGATGAATTTTATCTGAAACAAACTTGGAACTGGTTTCAAGAATGAATTGGCTTTTTTTATTGAAGTACTCCAGGCATACTGGAATTTCTTTGAAATGGGGTGTGCGTGATTTACTAAAACTTTGCGGGAGGTAAAAAACTCCGTGGTTTTCGTGTTTGGACAACACATCCATGGAGACGCTACCGCTGGTGTGTGCTACGACCGCATCAGTTATCGGCAGGTTTTCTGAGACATCTTTTACCCTGTCATCTGGTACGGCCAGTAGGATCAGATCGCAGGAGGGGATGCTGTCAAAATCTTCAACTCTTTGAGCCATGACGCGATCTAGTCTTGCACCAGATTTATTGAGGTAACCTACGAGCTCGTATTCTCGTGATGTTTTTGAGGATTCCGCTTTCGCGAAAGCGCTACCACCACCAGCATCGTGATTTAAAGGATCATTGCCGCCATCAAACCACCTGCACAAGTGTGTTCCCAGATTTCCTGTACCTACGATAAAAATCCTGATCATAGCTGTAAAAATAAGCACTAGGAAGCGACCTACCGCGCAAGGCTAAGACGCTTTTGTGAAGTATCTTTGCCGCCAGTTTCAACAGCCTATGAAAGAGCGCATTTACAACCTATTTTTTGGTACCCGCACCATGACTTTTTTACTTCTTGCATTTGCACTGGCGATGGCCGCAGGAACCTTCATAGAAAACTCATACGATACCGCCACCAGTAAGATGTGGGTTTATAATGAATGGTGGTTCTCACTGCTCATGCTCTGGTTGATGCTCAATTTTATAGGGAATATCAAAAGGTACCAACTTTTCCAGTGGAAAAAATGGGCAACGCTCACGCTGCATCTTTCTTGGATCTTAATCATCATAGGTGCTGGGATCACACGATACCTGTCTTTTGAAGGCATGATGCTCATACGTGAAGGGCAAACAGTTAGTACATTTTTTAGTGAGGAAACTTATTACGATGTGATAATACAGGGTGAAAATCCAGAAGGAAAACCCATGCAGCGCGAGGTCAAGGAGAAGTTGCTGATCTCACAATATGATTATGAACGTAGCGATAATTTTGAATTCTACGATAAGGATATAACGGTGACTATAGACAGCCTGATTTATGACGCCGTGGAAGGTTTAAAACCTGCGGCTGAAGGCTCTGGAGACCGTTACCTAAAAATCGTGGAAGCCGGTGGTGGTAACCGACACGATCACTTGATTAAGGACGGTGAGGAAGCAAGTATACATGGCGTGCTCTTTGGCGTAAACGTTGATCCAGAGGAGGCGGCTCAAAAAGGCTTGATCAATATTACAGAGAATTGGAATGGCTACACGCTTCAAACGCCTTTTGAAGGTGATTTTATGAGAATGGCAGATCAAATGAAAGGATCTGTGGTCAAGGATTCCGTGCAGCCCTTGCAATTGAGGTCCCTTTATACCATGGCAGGTATGCAATTTGTAATTCCCGATCCCATCATGGAAGGTGAGATAGGAATAATCAAGAGCCCTGAGCCTACGGCTGCCAAAGCTTTTGGACTACTGGCTACGGTTACAAGCGGTGGAGAATCCCAAAAAATTGATTTGCGTGGTGGTAAGGGAATCATTTCTGATTACACCGATTTAGAAATAAACGGTCTCAAGATTTATATTAAATATGGTTCTATAGATCGCGAACTCCCTTTTGACATCAGGCTAAATGACTTTATTGCCAATAAATATCCAGGTACAGAAAAAGCTTATTCTTCTTTTGAAAGCAAGGTCACTGTACTGGATAACGGTAGTGAAACTGATGAGCATATTTATATGAATAATGTATTGGACAAGGAAGGTTATCGATTTTTTCAAGCAGGCTTTGATCCAGATGAACTGGGTACGCATTTATCCGTAAACCATGACTTCTGGGGCAAGACGGTGACTTATGCTGGATACTATTTACTTTATCTTGGTTTGCTCGCGATTCTATTTGATAAGAATACAAGATTTGGCGAGTTGCGTAGATTGATTGAACGAGTCAATAAACGTAAGGCCAAACAACTAGCGATGGTTGCTATTTTATTTACAGCGTCATTTGCTACAGCTCAAAATTCTCAAGAAGATCATACCGGTCACAATCATGCGCCAGGTGCGCATCCAGTTGCGCAACAATTACAAGAAGATCACAGCGGGCACGATCACTCCCATGATGCACATTCCACGGCGATGCAAGCTAGACAAAGTGTAAGCACTAACATGGATGAGGCAGAGCTACAGCGGCCTACAGATAGCCTGCCGCAAATTGATGCGCCGCCCGTGAAAATGGCTCCTATTCCCAAAAAATTAGCAGATAGTATTATCGTTGGCAATATGTTCCCGATCGCTCAGGCAGAACGTTTTGGTAGGGTAGTGGTTCAAGATAATGGTCGTATGAAGCCCATGTCCACGCTTGCGAGTGAGATTTTACGCAGACTTTCTGAAAGAGATTATTATGAGGCAGAAGTTAATGACAGTATCGTAAGACTGACTCCAGAGCAAACTATCTTAAGTATGATGCAGTTTGGTCAGCTCTGGTTTGATGTACCAATGATAAAATTGAATTATAAAAATGATTCTCTGAAAGGTATCATAGGTGTAGAGAAAAGAGTGAAGTATGCTCGCGGTATGGATTTTTGGCGCAAAGCCGATAGTACTATGGGGCAGTATAAAATAAGTCCCTATCTAGACGAAGCAAACTCGGCCGATGTCAAGACGAGCATACAGAACGGCTTTATAGACATCAATTATACCATAGGTCTTTTAGACCAAGTCATCACCGGTTCTATTTTCAAAATTTTTCCTCGTCCTGGAGCAGAAAATAATAAATGGTATTCTCCTATAGAATTGGAGCAGGCTAATTATGAGGATGAACCTACACGCAATTTTGTTAGAGATTTTATTCCTGCTTACATTTCTTTATTGAAACAAGGAAACCAAACCGGAAACTACCTTAGGGCTAATACCGCATTAAACGGTTTGTTTGAGTTTCAGCGCACTTATGGAGAAGAAGTCATACCCAGCGAGGATAAAATTGAGGCAGAGTTACTTTATAATGAATACAACGTTTTTGAGAACCTGTATAAATGGTATGTATGGTTTGGTGTAATCATGTTGATTTTATTGATTGTCGAGATCATAAGACCTATGAAGGAAATACGCTGGTCGATCATTTTTCATAAATGGGTAATTGTCGCCTTGTTTTTAGTTCATACAGCTGCGTTGGGAATACGGTGGTATCTAAGTGGTCATGCGCCTTGGTCTGATGCCTATGAGTCCATGATCTTTGTGGCTTGGGCTACAATGGCTATAGGTTTTGCTCTAGGTCGTAAAAGTGAATTAACCATAGCAGCGGCCGCTTTTATTGTCTCCATATTTTTGTGGGTTGCTCACTTGAGCTGGGTGGATCCTAGTATTTCAAATCTACAGCCGGTTCTGGATTCGTATTGGTTGAAAATTCACGTGGCAGTCATAGTAGGAAGTTATGGTCCCTTTGCATTAGGAATGATTCTAGGTTTTCTATCATTAATTTTAATGATTTTTTCAACTGATAAAAATAAAAAGCAATTGGACTTAAATTTAAAAGAGCTTACCTATATAAATGAAATAGCACTAACGATTGGTTTAATAATGCTCACCATCGGTAACTTTTTGGGAGGTATGTGGGCAAACGAGTCGTGGGGTCGTTACTGGGGCTGGGATCCTAAGGAAACATGGGCGCTGATCACTATTTTTATCTATGCCTTTGTATTGCACTTAAGGTTGGTTCCAGGCTTAAAAGGCAGATGGACTTTCAACTTATGGTCAGTGCTGGCCTTTGGTAGTGTTTTGATGACTTATTTTGGTGTAAACTTTTACCTAACGGGATTACATAGTTACGCAAGTGGAGACCAGATCATATCCTATCAATTTATTGTGATAACGCTCGCGGTAATTTTAATTGTTGCTGTAATTGCGAGGTGGAGGGAGTTTAAGGTTTTTAAGAAAACTAAATAGTTGTTAGGATTTTGCTTTCGCGAAAGCGAGTACTGTTCAATTCTAATCATTTCTAAATTACTTGTAAGGACTAATTACTTAATTGACACGATCTTTAATTTCTAGTTTGTAACCTACTCCATGAATATTTGTCAATTTCAAGGAAGAATCACTTTTGAGAATTTTACGCAATTTTGAAATGTACGTATCCAGACTTCTTCCTACTATTACTCCATGATCTTCCCAAACTTGCTTTGAGAGATCTTCTCTTTTAATGACTTGGTTTTTGTTTGCTACGAATATGTTCAGTAATTCACTCTCTTTTTTGGATAAGGAGACTTCCGTATCTTCATTTACTAGTTTATTTTGATCTGAATAATAAGTAAAGTGTCCTATGGTCTCATATTCAACCTGGGCTTCATCTGATTCTTCTTTGATTTTTTTAGGGTAGAATATCCAGACTAGTAAGATTATAAGAACAGGAGGTAGTATATATGGAATGGTACTGAACACGGAATTTTCAGTTTCCAGAAATTCAATGTCAATCACATAGCATCGGTAAGGCATAGTCCTACCGAAACATGGAATTATCGTTTTTGATTCATCTTTATTGATCTCGAAGCTGTACTGGACATCACGTGAATAACAATTCAATACTTCTACGATGTAATTTTCAGAAATCTTATTCTGTTCTAAATGATCCTTTACGGCAGACACCAAGTTTTCTGGCTGAAATGAAAATTCGCTTTCAAAAGTGATTTGGTAAGAGTTCTCGCCCTTTTTTGTAACGGGAAGGACTCGAGATGTGGAATCGCCATCGCTTAAAAGCAATTGATTGCCTATTTCTCGTAGAATAATCTTAACCGTTTTGCCGTCTGTATCCTCTTTTCCCTGCGCGTAGATCATTGTAGGAAATGAAAGCCAAAACAACAAAAAGATAGAAATAATGGATTTTTTTCTGTTCATGGCATGCAATTACCAACAATTCTAACTATAGTAAGGACTCTTGACACTTCTTTTATTCTTTTTTGACACTTTTTACATCGTCTAAAAATAGTTTTATCCCTCATTTAAAAATCTACAAGATGAAAAAATTAACGACTATTTTATTATGCTTTCTGGTCTCCGGTACCATTTTGCAAGCTCAAGAAAAACTAAATATTAATACCGAAACAAGTACAATTAAATGGTATGGTTACTATACGTTTTATTTTGGAGGGCATGAAGGATTCATCGACTTTGATAACGGATTTCTTGTAAAGAGTAATGGTAAAATTTCTGGAGGGGAATTTAAAATTAACATAAATTCCATTACCAGCACTGATTTAGAAAAAGGATCTACGGGTAATATTAATCTAGTGGATCATTTAAAGAATGAAGATTTCTTTGAAGTACAAGAATTTCCATATGCCTATTTAAAAATAACTAAAGTAGATTACCATGATAAGGTAAGTGCAAGAATTGAAGCTGATTTCACGATTAAAGGAATTACAAAACCCATAAATTTTCAAGCGACTTTTGATTACGACAAGAAGGAAATGAAAACCCGCTTTAAGATAGATCGACAAGACTGGGGTATAGATTACAAAAGCAAATTCAAAGATTCAGCTATTTCAGATGCTGTAGGTTTTGAAGTAACCATAAAACTATAAGTTGATGAGATTTTTAACAACTTTACTCATGATCATCTTTAGCTTGATGGCGTCGGCACAAGAGCAAAAATCGGAAGAAACGACTTCCACAAGCATTCTTGACCTAGACGAATCGTGGGGTAAAGAAATATTTCTATTTCCAATACCATTTGCTCCCTCAATTAACTACACTGGTATTGCCGAAGTGCGATTTCCGCCCAGCGGCTGGAGAATACCAGAACATCCATTTTTCTGGTCTTACACTTACGTTTGGAGTGTTGATTCTGAAGCTGAAATTACCACCTCACGAATCGAGCAGGATCTAGAAAATTACTTTGATGGTCTTAATGACGTACGAGAGAATCATAATCTTGATCGCAAGGCCGAATCAACTTTAGTTCACTCAAAAAGAGATACCAACGAAGTCTTTTTATCAGGAACAGTGTCTACGTATGATCGTTTTGCGACTAACGCCCTGATAATTCTAAATGTAAAAGTGAAAATCCATTCTTGCGACAAAAGAAAAGGGAAAACTATTTTATTTACTTTTTCCCCTCAAGACTTTGAAAGTGAAATATGGGAAACTTTAGATGATATAAAATTTTTAGAAAGTTATTGCAACTGAAATATCTTAGGAGGCGTTTTTGAAATCTAATTAATTTGCGCTTGATTACAGATGGTAGAGCAAGTAATTTTTGCCCGCTTTCGCGAACCTGCCTGTCGTGCTTCGGGCAGGCAAGAACGATATAATTTACCACTTACCTCTTCATATCATACTCTGGCTCAGGGTCAAATTTTCCATCTCTGAGCATGACTCTGTATATCTTGGGATTGCGGGCTTGCCAGTATCGCTTGTAGAATTCTTTCTCGTTATCATCATTTTGACGGATTAACGCTGCCATTTCATCAATGAGCTCCTGACGGTAAGGGCTTCCCTCAGTCAATAGATCGTTTCCATCGTTGTCAAACGCTGCAAAAGAGGCTTTGGTCGTGTATTTATTCTCATCGCCACTTGTAATGATAGAAATAGGCTTTTTGTCGAGAGTCATCTTAACATCTTCCCACATAATGAACTCTCTGTTAGCTAACTTTTCAAAATAGAATTTGCTCCAAGTTCCGTATTTATCAAACATGACTTTATCCGTGTAAAATATACTTGCGGTACCATTATATTGAACAAATGTAAGAGTCGTGTCCAGATAGGGGACTTCGTAAATTTCGTCCCGCAGATTATGAAAATCGTTGATCAAATTGGGTTCTCCTGTGTCGTATTTTTCAATGTATTCTTTTGAGAATTTTGAACTGCCACATGAGATTATAACAACTAGCAGCACTAAAACCGTCAGCACACGTGACAGTCTTAGAAGGAACTTATTCTTTGTTTCTTTCATTATTTTCTTTTTCTCTTTGCTTGCTACGCTGCTTTTGGAATCCGTTGAGAAATGCTCTCAGGTACTGATCGTTGCACGCTTTATATTTTGAGTGTTTTGGATTTCTAAAGAAAGCGCCCAGTTCACTTTCGGTGACTTTCTGACCTCCCAATCGCATCATGTAAACTAATTCAGTGGATGTGAAATTGAAAGCGATTTTTAATTTGCGAAGAATAATATTATTATCCAACACTAATTCTGCAACTGGAGTTTGACCGTTTTTCTTACCTCTATAATTTACTATGACTCCATTAAGAAAAACCGCGAGGTTCTCATCTATGACTTCGTCAAAATTCTCATCTTCTTCTTTTTTTAGCCAATCGCTTACTTCTGCCCGAGAAACTTGTTCGCCACCTTTTGCATAGATGTCGATCATTGCATCATCACCCAGGTTAAGCGTGTATCGCAATCTTCTTAAAATATCATTGTTGTCCATGATGGTGGGCTAATCAAATTTTTAACAAAGTATGGCAGCTGGAGAGACTATTCTTGCTGCCATCTTATATATTCCTTTAACTACTTATTTATGACCTGTCATGTCTTCTGGTTTCACCCACTCGTCAAACTCTTTTTCTGTCACGTAGCCTAAATCCAAGGCAGCAGCTTTAAGCGTTGTACCTTCTTCATGCGCTTTATTTGCGATTTCAGCAGCTTTGTAATATCCTATTTTAGTGTTGAGAGCGGTCACTAGCATTAAGGAATTTTCTAGCAGTGATTTTATTTTATCGTGATTGGGCTCTATACCTACGGCACAATTTTCATCAAAACTTCTACAGGCATCGCCTAGTAATCGGGCACTTTCCAGTACTGCTGCCGCCATTACCGGCTTAAATACATTAAGTTCAAAATGACCCTGCATTCCACCTACAGTAACCGTAGTGTCATTACCCATCACACGAGCGCATACCATGGTTATGGCTTCTGCCTGGGTTGGGTTCACTTTTCCTGGCATTATGGAGCTTCCAGGCTCGTTTGCGGGAATGATAAGTTCACCTATACCACTACGTGGACCACTGGCGAGCATTCTTATATCATGAGCAATTTTATTTAAGGAAACTGCTATTTGCTTAAGGGCTCCGTGAGTTTCTACCAGTGCATCATGTGCAGCAAGGGCTTCAAATTTATTATCGGCTGTTTTGAATGGAAGCTCTGTGAATTCTGCAATATAGCTGGCCACTTGGCGATCATAACCCTTGGGAGTGTTGAGGCCAGTACCTACTGCCGTTCCTCCTAAGGCAAGTTCACTCAGGTGATCTAGGGTTGCTTCTAAAGCTATTATACCGTGATCCAATTGAGAGACATAACCAGAAAATTCCTGACCCAGTGTAAGCGGAGTAGCATCCATAAGATGCGTGCGACCTATTTTTACTACGTCTTCAAAGTCTTGGGCTTTTTTATGTAAAGTGTTTCGTAATTGAATAATACCCGGAATGGTATTTTCCACCACCATTTTATAGCAGGCGATATGCATACCAGTAGGGAAGGTGTCGTTTGAGGACTGGGATTTATTGACATCATCATTTGGCTGGATGGTTTTTTCTCCTTCTCCGATTATTTTTCCTGCGATCTGGTGAGCGCGGTTTGCGATCACTTCATTTACATTCATGTTAGATTGTGTTCCAGAACCAGTCTGCCATATCACGAGCGGAAATTGATCATCATGCTTCCCATCTAGAATCTCGTCACATACCTGTGCGATAAGATCTCTTTTGCTCTCATCCAAGACACCCAATTCATGATTTGTATATGCAGCAGCTTTTTTAAGATAGGCAAATCCATAAACGATCTCTAGTGGCATGCTTGCCGGAGCACCTATTTTAAAGTTCTCTCTAGATCGCTGTGTTTGCGCCCCCCATAACTTATCAGCCGGTACTTTTACCTCGCCCATCGTGTCCTTTTCTATTCTGTAATCCATGGAAGTTTAGTTTTACACAAATATAACAAGGAGGCGGTCAAAAGATGGTTCTTATAAGTTATTGTACTGAAAGCTTATGAATTTTTTAATGATAACTGCATTCAATATTTCCGTATTCAAGTTTATGGGGAGGTTTTAGTGATCTCTGTTTCCTACCATTATTGAAATGGATAGATTTAATAACCCTATACCAAAACTATAAACAATGATTTGTTGATAATTGGCGGTCAATGATTTTATTATTTTATGAAAGCCCTTATCTTTGCAGTAAGAAATAAGCACTCATGTTTGAATTTGATCAGTATTTAGGTTTTTTAGCATTTTTGGCAATATTGACTATTGGTTTTTGGTTAATGTTATTTTTAACTTTATTTGCCATTCCTTATTGGATTACTGGATCTACCATTGAAAAAATGAAAATGAAGCGTGAGGCAAAAAAGAAAAAAGAACTTGAAGAGTCTCGTTAAACCCATTTTACAATATTATTTAAAACCCGTTCAGATATGAGCGGGTTTTTTTATGAGCCTACTCGAGTATCTTATGTCAATTAACCGCTGATCGCACACTAATTATTATCTTCGGGCGAGAAAATAAATTATGGATTACAGCTCGCAAATTGCCCAAGAAGAAATGGACCGTATCATCACAAATGCCTTGCGAGAAGACGTGGGTGACGGTGACCATAGCAGTCTTTCCTGCATACCAGAGAATGCAGTGGGCAGGGCAAGGCTTCTTGTGAAGGACGAGGGGATTCTTGCAGGTGTCGCTTTCGCGAAAGCGGTATTTCACAAAGTAGATCCCGACCTTAAAATAGATGTAGTCATCAATGACGGCGAGCGGGTAGGCTACGGTGATGAAGCATTTTATGTGAGTGGATCATCCAGGAGTATTCTCAAAGCAGAACGACTGGTACTGAATGCCATGCAAAGAATGAGTGCCATCGCTACAAAAACGGGTGCTTTTGTAGAAGAGCTTGCTGGTACAAAAACCCAAATATTAGATACAAGAAAAACGACTCCAGGAATACGACTGCTTGAAAAATGGGCGGTGGATATAGGAGGTGGGGTGAACCACCGTTTTGGGCTTTATGATGTTATCATGCTTAAGGACAACCATATAGATTTTGCTGGAGGTGTAAATGAAGCTATTAACAAGACAAAAAAATACTTGAATAATTCTGGTCGAGACTTAAAGATAATCGTCGAGGCAAGAGATCTTGCAGAGATAAAGAATATTTTGAAGCATGAGAATATCTATCGCATTCTCATTGATAATTTTAATTATGAGGATACTCGCAAAGCAGTTAAATTAATAGGAGATCAATGCCTGACTGAGAGTAGTGGAGGTATTACCCTGCAAACAGCTCGGCATTATGCAGACTGTGGTGTAGACTTTATCTCTAGTGGAGCGCTTACCCATAGCGTCTATAATCTTGATTTGAGTCTTAAGGCGATACATGGCTAGGCTAAGAGATGTATTGAAACGCATACCAATCGTATCTTGGTTTGTGGCTATAACCAACTCTTGGAAACTACCAGGGTTTGAAGGTATGACCGCTTGGGATCTCTGGGAGACCTATTCGGTTGGGATTGTTAAAGGTGCCTTCTCATCTAGAGCCAGTGCTATTTCCTATAGCTTTTTTATGGCTCTTTTTCCTTTTATCTTATTCATATTGAATTTAATTCCTTTTATCAACATTGATAACTTTCAGGAAGAAGTACTCCTATTTGTAAATGACTTACTCCCCACGCAAGCCGCAGGTGCTTTTGACAATATTTTTAATGAAATCGCTTTACAGGAAAATACGGGATTATTAACTGTAGCCTTTCTTACTTCCATAATTCTAATGACTAATGGAGTCAACGCGATTTTTGCCGGTTTTGAAGGAAGTTATCATTCAGAAGTGAACCGTGGTTTTTTTAGACAATATGCCGTCTCGCTTCTCGTCTCTTTTTTATTAGTAATATTTCTATTTGTAGGTGTTGTTTTAACTGGAGTAGTAGCCTACTGGATTTCAGAATTGCGGGCTAATAACTTTATGACTGAAGATAGTATGGTTACATGGCTTAACGTTATACGATATGTTGTGCTTATATTGATGCTATATACTTTTGTATGTACGCTCTATTATGCAGGTACTCGCGATGGAAGAACAACTCACTTTTTTTCAATTGGAGCAGTGGTGACTACCATTCTCATTATTATATTTTCTTATTTATATGGTATCTATATTGACAACTTCTCTTCTTACAATGAAGTATATGGTTCAATAGGAGCGTTACTCATTTTAATGGTATACATTTGGTTAAACGCAAACATTTTGTTGCTCGGATTTGAGCTTAATGCATCTTTGAGAGCATTAAAGGCACGAAATTTGGTTTTAGAATAGTATATTTAAACTAATAATAAATTTAAACATGAAAAAAATACTCTTAATAGCAGTTGCCATCTTGGGAACTCTAGGTACACAAGCGCAAACAAAGATTAATGGAGTTACTGTTGAGAAGAACCTTACCGTAGAAGGAGAGGAACTTATGCTTAATGGTGCTGGTATGCGTGAGAAACTATGGTACGACCTATATGTAGGTGCTTTATACCTTAAAAACAAAACTGAAGACGGAGAAAAGCTTCTTAAGTCTGAAGAAACAATGGCAATCGTACTTGATATTACAGATGAGAAGGTAACTCAGGAGGCAATGACAGATGCCGTTAACGATGGTTTTGAAGACAGTTGCACAGATAAGGAGAGAGCGGCAATAAAATCTAAGATTGCTAAGTTTATAGGCATGCTTAATGAACCTATTAAACAGGGAGATCATTTTGAATTTGTCTACAAATCTGGTAAGGGAACCATGGTAAGTAAGAACGGTAAGAACCTTGGGACAATTGAAGGCAATGATTTCAAGAAAGGTTTCTTCGGTATCTGGTTAGGTGAGGATCCAGCAGATAGTGATCTCAAAGAAGCGATGTTGGATCAATAAGATAACTTTAGAATTTATATTTAAAACTCCTGCTGAAAAGCGGGAGTTTTTTTTTGGAATATTCTAGGATAGATTACAGTTTTATTGGCTCTCTCCTTTTGCATTAACAATTATCTTCAAAAAATAAAAAATCACACTATGAATATAAAATGGTTACTTGCAATTTGCTTCAACTTTTTAGTGATTACAATGGTGAGCTGTCAAGATGATGAAGATGTTCCCAAAGCAGTTCTAGAGGCCTTTCATGAAATGTATCCCGATGAGGATGATCCCGATTTTGAGAAAGATTCTCATGGCTATTGGGAAGCACATTTTAAAATAGATGGCGAAAAGTATAGAGCAGACTTTCATGCAGACGGTTCTTGGAGAGAAACTGAAAATTCTATAAAAGAAAAGAATTTACCAACTGTCACTTTAAAAGCAATAAAAAAAATATATGGCAATGAGGAGATTACCGAGGTAGAACATGTCCTGAGCGCAAAAAATGGTGAATTCTATGATGTCGAATTCAAGCGCAAGGGGAAAAACAAAGATGTTAGATTTCGCTTGGACGGTACAACCTTCTAAATTTCAGGAATCGGGATAGAGACTTTGAATTTTGTCCATTTTCCAATCTCTGAAGAAACGGTAATTCTACCTTCCATATGTTTCAGGAGTTTTGCTACGGTGGCGAGACCTATTCCTGTTCCTTTTTTTCCATTCCGGTCCTGTTCTGAAGCTACATAGAATAACTTAAAAATCGAATCAATTTTTTCTGGTTCTATGCCACGGCCGTTGTCTTTAATTGTGATGTGATACATATCATCATCTGTCTCCAGATAGATTTCAATTACAGTTTTTTCCTTATCACCATATTTTACCGCATTTGTGACAAGGTTTATAAGTATTTGCTCTACTGCAATTGGATTGGTAATTAAGGTCGTCTCCTCAGTGGGCTTGTAAATTACCGTTGCGCTGTTGTCCAAAACTGTCATGGATATAACATCCTCAATAAGATCTATATAACTTACTTCTTCATAACCGGCAGAAACCATTTCCTCGCTCTTATAAAAACTTAGCATACCATCTATATACCTGCTCATGCTAGCTGAACTTTCCTTGAGGTGTTTTAGGTAGGACAAAGATTTGTCCATAAGGTCAGATTCAGTTTTTTTCAATAGGTCGGTAATCATGATAATGTTACTTAGCGGAGCTTTAAGATCGTGAGAAACAATACCCGCAAAGTCCTTCAGTTCTGAATTACGCTCTTCCAGCTCTTTGGTGGTTTTTTCTAGTAAAATATTCTGGTAACGCTGCTCAAAAAGCACCATAACTTGTTTTGCCATAGCTTTAAGCGCATGCTCCTGCTGATCATTTAAAGTTCTAGGCTCATGATCATAAACGCACAATGTTCCCAATTTATAACCATTTTTATCTATAAGAGAGGCGCCAGCATAAAAGATGATATTAAATTCCTTCACAATAGGGTTGTCAATAAATCGCTCATCTAATCGCGCATCCTTAACAATCATCAGTTCTTCATCACTATTTATGGCATGACCGCAAAAAGAAAGATTTCTAGGGGATTCATCAAAATCGACACCAAGTTTTGACTTAAAAAAATTGCGATCATTATCCATAAGCGTGATCAATGCTATAGGAGCATCACATATTGTCGCTACAATTGATGTAATGTCATCATAGCTATCTTCAGGCATTGTGTCAAGCAGTTGATATTTCTGAACCGCAGCTATTCGTTTTCTTTCACCTGCTCCTATTTCTGGTATAATCATATACAATTTTTATCACCTCAAATATAATCTTATTCTCACATGAAAAATGAATTTTTCCATGCCTGCCTTTTTGAATGATTTATTGAAAGTTCGCTTTCGCGAAAGCGAGGAAATAAAAGCCCAACCAGTTAATTTTAAGAATGGTTTATGTAAAACCGACAACTTCTGTATTATTTTTAAATAAAAATGGGTGGTTTTTTGGAGGTTATAGAGATTATTTTAAAGCTTATAATCGGTTTTGGAATCTTAAACGTGTGGTTGTTGCGTCGTGGAACTTCTAGCAAATGGAGGGGAGGAAACGCTGGGAATATGAAAGAAGAATTCCAAGCCTACGGTTTACCGATGGTAGCAATGTATATAGTGGGATTTCTAAAATGTACATTTGCTCTCATGCTCATCATTTCCATTTTTTGGAGTGGTTATGTCGCCTTAGAAACCATTGCCGCTTATGGAATTGCCGTGCTTATGGCAGGTGCGATAACTATGCACGCCCGTATAGGTGATTCTGCTAAAAAATCCCTTCCAGCCTTCATAATGATGGTACTTTCTATACTGGTAGTATTGATTTAATCAACTCATCCTCAGATAAAATTGATAGGCAAGAATAAGATTTAAAAAGAAAAATATAAGCGCTGGAGAAGATTTATAAATACCATCTCTTATTTTTAAACGTACTATAAATCCAGCTGCCATTTGTAGAGAAAGTCCTAAAGAGCCTGCCATTCCTATTTTATAATTCCATATTCCTAATATTAATGCAACCACGGCTACCAGCTGCAGTACCCCTGTAAGAATACGCTGGTTTTTTGAAAGCTGAAAGCGCTGAAACTCAGCGATCATTTTTTTTGAAAAAATGCATGTGATGCCAAAAAATAAGAAGGCAGCAATATTAAAATACAGTAATAATTCAAATGTCTTCATGCAGTGAAGATACGCAGATCAAAGAAGGTGTATTAATCAGGATACATTTTTTAAAGGCAATTCTACATTAATCGTTGTTCCATCTTCCTGACTGGTTATAAAAGAAATATTTCCTTTATGGAAATTTGCAATAAGTTTTGCAATGTAAGTTCCCAATCCGGTACCTCTATCTTTTCCAGATGTAGTGTATTTATCAAAAAAGTTGGCTTGGATATCTTTAGGAATCATTCCCTCATTGTGAATAGAAACTTTTAGAGTAATGTCTTTACAAACCTTTATTACTATAAGACTTTCATCTGGCGCTGCTTCAATAGCATTTCCTATAAGGTTTTGAAACAATTGTTCAAGGTAGAACTTATCACCTTCAATAATTATTTCATCTTCTCCTGGATCTAGGTCATTATTCAATTTGTCAGTAAGACTGATGTCCATTTTTTTATTGCGTATCAAATCATCCAGATCTGAAGTAGTGCTCGCTATCATCGCTACTACATCAAATTTGCTAATGTCAGGTTTATATTCTCCGCGCTCCATTCTGGCAAAATCTTTTGAACTACCCAATAATTTGAGTGTGTCCAGACCTATTTTTTTGAGCAGTGTCACCCATTTTTTCTGATTTTCATCGAGTTCTGATTTAGAAAGAATATCAGAAATGGAAACCATGGAAGAAATACGATTACTCATATCATGCTCTGCAAGCTTGTTTGCTACGTCTTGGGTACTGATCTTGTTTTCTAAAATTTCTATTGTGGTACGCAGCTGCTCAATGGTCTTTTCCATTTTTTCAGCCTTGACCACTAGGGTCATTTTACGTACTTCATTTTTCTTTTTATCTTCAAGAAAAGCAGCATTGGTGATGATTTCAAAAACGTTATCATTTTTATCAACTACGTTCCAGCGACCTTGTAACTCGTATTTTTTGTCTAAAAACTCCTCATGCAATCGTATAAGTTCTTGCTGGTGTTCATTGGGAACCACCATAGTAAAATTATTACCTATGAGCTGATCTCGAGTATAGCCGTAAATATCGCAGTAACTGGCATTTACGTCTGTGAATATACCTTGGGGGTTTGTAACACAAATGCCAATAGGCATATGTTCAAATATCTGATAAGATAGATCTTGATTGTTTTCAAAAGTACTTACAATCAGCGCTAGATCTTTTTCGGTTTTTAAATCGTCTTTCATCGTGATAACATGTAGAGCAAGGGCAAGATAAGGGTCAATTTTTGAATGTTAATAGTTTGGAAAATTATATAACAAAAATTTAATTGGCTTTGTGTTGAGGTTTAATAATAAATGATTATCCAGTAACCGAGAGAGCGACTTTGACATTATTAATTTGAAACTCGGTTTAACTTCAAAATTTTATAATTCGATTATTTTAAATTCATGATAATTTGGACGTAGAATACTCTTAACATTTACATTAAAAAAATGACATTTTAGATAATAATTTATTTTCCCATCGAGTATTAAGTACAGCTTAAAGTAATGAAAAGTACTTCGCTTAGCCCGAATATAGAGAGTACGCTGAATTTTATTTACTTTATAGTTGAGGTCAACCTTTAACTTCCCGTAAATTTAATAACACCTAATCAGTATTGAAATCTCAGGGGGTTTTGATAATAACTTAACTTTTTTGTTCTTTCAATAGTTTGGAAAATTGAAAATTACAACTTTTGTATGGCACGAAGTTAAAACGAGGATTTATAAGATCCATTTTTATGATAAAAACCATCATTTCATGGCACTGATTCGTTGTAGGAGACTTGGGTGCGAGTAATGAAACCACACATACCAAGGGTGAGGAGTGAGGTTGCTTAAACTGGTCTTGGATAGTTTTTTAAGTGCAGCAATTAGCGGCTCATGGGAGTAGGTTTCTTTAGCAAATTCATCGGCTTGATATTCAAACCTACGCGAGAGTAAATTCATAAGAATTCCAGTAATCGTAGAAATGGGTGAATACAGCAAGCCAAAGGCGACAAGGCCTATATGAAATGAAACTTCTTTTATCCCCAGTGCTCCCGCTAGTAAATCGCTATCTACAACCAGTGAGAATATATAAAGTGTCAGACCTGTGGTAACTGCACTAGCGATGAGATTATATATAATATGTTTTTTCCTGTAATGACCGACCTCGTGAGCTAGAACCGCGACTATTTCTTCTTCGCTTAATTTGTCTATCAGAGTGTCATATAGTGTCACTCTTTTCTCACTACCAAAACCGCTGAAATAGGCGTTTGCTTTTGTAGATCTCTTACTTCCATCAATTACAAAAATCTTGTCCAAATGAAAACCTGTATTTTTTGCATAGACCGCGATTTTATCCCTCAAGGATCCCTCTTCTAGAGGAGCTTGTTTATTAAATAAGGGCACCACTAGTTTAGAATAAAACATATTCATGAGCAGTGAAAATGAAAATATCAAAATCCAGACGTACCACCAGAAATTTTCTTGTGTTTGAAAATATATCCAAATGATCAATGCCAGTATCCCACCACCTATAAGAACACCCAAGAAATAGCCTTTTATTTTATCAAAAATGTAGGTTTTAAAAGTGGTTTTATTAAAACCAAACCGCTCTTCAATGATAAATGTTTGGTACAGTGAGAAAGGCAAGGATATAATCTCACTAGCAATTCCTATAATTCCAAAAAACACCAGTGCAGTAAGGATATAATGATCGGTGAGGGATTGAGCAATATCATTAACAATTTTGAATCCGTCTAGAAATAAAAATGCTAAAAGCAAAACAAAAGAGAATGTACTGGAAAGCAAACCAAATTTATAGTTGACCATTTTATACCGTTGCGATTTCTCGTACTCTTCTTTATCGTAAATATCCGCCAGTTCTTCGGGTATCTCTTTGGAGTACCAAGTGTAATTCAAATAGCCCAGAAAGCGTTCCAGCAGAAAATCAAAAACGATAATTCCTATGATGATATAAAATAGCGTGTGTTCAGTCATGTTTTGTCTGATTCAAAATTCTAAAATTAATTATTGAAAATTTCGCTGCCTTTTAGCTTCAAAAAGTAGGATGGCAGCACTCACTGAAACATTCATGGAGTCTATACTTCCCGCCATCGGGATGACGATATTGGATTTTGCAGCTGCTCTAAGTTCCTCACTTAGCCCGGTAGCCTCTGTTCCCACTGCTATGGCGCATGATGTGGTAAAGTCGGCAAGGTCGTATCTGTTACTGTTTTGAAGGGTTGCCGCGTATAGGTCGATTTCATGATCTACCAGAAAATCTACTAATTCATTGCTTTCTACCACAGCCGTCGGGACAGTGAGCACACAGCCTACACTTGACCTGATAACATTTGGATTATAGAGGTCTGTGGTAGGATTTACGATAATTACTGCATCAACATTCGCCGCATCGGCAGTACGGAGAATTGCGCCTATATTTCCAGGTTTTTCTGGAGATTCCGCTATAAGAATTAAAGGATTTTGCGATAATTTTAGTGAGGATAGTTTATGGGATTTCGCTTTCGCGAAAGCGAGACAACCCTCAGTACTCCCACGATAGGCGACTTTTTCATAAACTTCTCTGGTAAAAAATACTATTTCGGGAGATTGATTAATTTTTAATTCGTTGAAAATTTCTTCTTCAGTATACTGTTTGGAGGGATCAAATAATTCTTCACAAATCACCAATGTTTCAATCTCATATCCTCCACGATCTGCGAGCATCACTTCTCTCTGTCCTTCGATTATAAAAAGACCTTCAGATTTGCGTGCGCGGCTTTTGCGCTGCAACTGTTCAATCTTTCTAACCAGCGTGTTGTGAATACTGCTTATTCTTTTCATGCTGCAAAAATAGTGGTAATGATTGACCTGGCTATATTCTTAACAACTAATGGAAGATTGAACTTTTACAATAAATTCAAGAAGATTAGTCCTGTGCTAAATTACCTTTGATATAAAATCACACGTTATGAATTTTCATACTAGAAAATGGGTCAAGCCTGAAGATTTGAATCCCAACGGGAGCCTTTTTGGAGGCAGATTGCTGGAATGGATTGATGAGGAGGCAGCTCTTTATACAATCATCCAGCTAGAAAATCAGCGCGTCGTGACTAAGTACATGAGTGAGATTGACTTTAAGGCAAGTGCCAAACAAGGCGATATTGTAGAAATAGGTCTGGAGGTGCAATCTTTCGGTAAAAGCAGTATCAATCTGAGTTGTGTGGTGCGCAATAAAATGACTTATGAAACCATCATAACCATTGCTACAATTGTTTTAGTAAACCTGGATGAAAATGGAAAACCCAAGCCTCACGGAAAGACCAAAGTCGAGTATGTAAGCGAGCGGATGAAGAATAAATAGTATGAGTTTAAAGATAGACGCGAGTTGGAAGGAAATGTTGAGTGAGCAGTTCAGCCAGTATTATTTTGAGCAACTTACGGAGTTTGTAAGGTATGAATATGCAAACAATACCTGTTACCCACCAGGAGGTAAAATCTTTTCAGCCTTTAACCGCACTCCGTTTGAGGAGGTAAAAGTAGTTATTATAGGTCAAGATCCTTATCACGGAGCAGGACAGGCAAACGGTCTAGCCTTTTCAGTTGCTGCAGGAATTTCACACCCACCGAGTCTGATCAATATTTTTAAGGAGCTGGGTCGAGATCCAGATGTGCGTAAATCCTATCCCAAATCAGGAAATCTGGAACCTTGGGCAGATCAGGGAGTTTTATTGCTTAATTCTGTTCTTACCGTGCGCAAGGGTGAAGCCGGCAGCCATCAGAAAAAAGGCTGGGAGCGATTCACGGATTCTGTTATCAAGACTTTATCAGAGGAGCGAGAGAATCTCGTGTTTATGCTTTGGGGAGGTTTTGCTAAAGGCAAGGCAAAATTAATTGATGAAAAGAAGCATTTCATTCAAACTACTGGGCATCCATCGCCTCTTAGTGCCAATCGTGGGTATTGGTTTGGGAATTTACATTTTTCTAGATGTAACAGATATTTGGAAGAGCAGGGAAAAAGCCCTATTCAATGGTAGGCGTATGAGGTTGAGGAATAAAAAAGGCTGTCCGTTTGGACAGCCTTAAGTTTTTAGGGTATGCCTAAATTATAGTCTAATCAGCTTAACTGTTTTTGAGGAATTATTTCCATTTACTTTAGCTAAGTAAACACCGCTATTTAAAGCAGTTCCATTTATAGAAAGGTTTGAAGATCCACCTTTTATGTTTAAGACCTGCTTACCCGTTATATCAAAAATTTGAACATTGTCAATCGTATTTGTAGATTGAATATTCCAAGTATTTGCCGTAGGATTAGGAGAAACGGTAAAATCGATTTCAGTGATATCATCATTGCTCAACAATCCACCAGATAAATACACATTATCATAATAAAACTGACCACTTAAAGTACCTGCGGTTATTACAAATTCATCAAATGTACCAAACAATGACAGGTCAACTGGTGTACTTAGTGTGACCCACTGTCCAGAGATAAGTGTAGGCGTTGAAGCATCAGTTAAAACAATATCAATAAAATCATCTGGATCTGGACCGTTAGTATCCACCAGTTTTAGACTTACCACTTTCCCAACAAAATCTGTAACTTGATCGTCAATGTAAAAGTCAAAATTCAAAGTTGTGAATGAAGATGCATCTACAGGGTTGATTAATTGAATACCCTGACATGCATTATTATTATACAAAATGGTATTGTTCCCTTGAACTTGAAATTCGGTTGTAGAATTAGTTCCACAAAAACCAGCATCAAAATTTAGTGGTTGTTGAGCAAACTCATCGCTATATAGAGAAATGATCTGATTATCTGGAGCAGCTGTAGGAGTAGGAGCGGCTACCGTAGGTGGATTAGGTGTCGCAGGAGCAACAGCTAAACCACTAATATTATCTACAAAGAATTCTCTATCGATAGGAGGTCTGATAAAATCAGTAGTTGTGGAATCCCAGTTATAATAAATAACAAATGCAGTATACACACCGTTTGCGGTTACGGTATTGTCGAGACCTTCATTAAATGTAACTGTAAGAGTTTCCCATCCTGAACCAGTATGAGACACTGCAGCTGTAGAATCAGGTGCGCCACTCACTCCAGCGACCACTTTTGGAGCTATAGTTATAGGTGATAATGAATATACATCCAAAGTCATTGTCAAGTCGTTTATTAACTCAACATTTTGATCCAAGGCAATATTGATTCCCTGAAAAAACTGTCCAGAAGCAAAAGCATTTAGTTTTGCAACTTGACCTCGTGTACCATTAGCTTCGGGATCTGGTTCAAGTACAGCGGCTGCACCACCAAATGGACCACCCAAACCTCCGTTTTCAAAATCTTGAAGTAGATCTTGTGAGAATCCAGCAAAACAAATTGCCATCATCAATAAAATTGTAATTTTTTTCATTGTGTAAAGTTTTTAAATTATCACTTTAAATATAAGAGGGGTACATGAAATAGTCTCTTAATTTGATCTTACAGTTTCAATACGAAGTTGATAAAAATTTAAAATACTGTTAATCAATTATTTGTCGATTTCTAAATCCATGTTTATCTATGAAGATAGCTTGTTTTTATAGCTTTGTTGAGGTAATGTTGAGGGTTTTTCAAACGTTGTAGTTCATGTTTTTTGTTTTTCTTCTCATAGTATGGCCAGTTCTTGGCAGAATCACTACATCGTTTTCGATAAACCTAAGGATTTTCTTGGTATATAAATATCTAATCTGTGCACCTGCTTATCTTTGCAAACTATAAACTTTGTTAGGTTTTTATGATAGAAGAAGCAATTGAAACGAGCACTGTGGCTTTTCATACCTTAGGCTGCAAACTCAATTTTAGTGAGACGAGTACGATTGCTCGTAATTTTCAAAGTGAAGGTTTTGACCGCAGGGATTTTAATGAAAAAGCTGATATCTACGTAATCAATACCTGCAGTGTCACAGAAAACGCTGATAAACGCTTTAAGTCGATCGTTAAAAAAGCATATCAGCTCAATCCTGAAGCTTTCATAATTGCTGTGGGATGTTACGCTCAGTTGAAGCCTAAAGAACTTGCCGCTGTAGATGGTGTTGATCTAGTTCTGGGAGCTACAGAAAAATTTAAAATAACTGATTATCTGAATCAACTCTCTAAGGACGAGCCAGCGGTTATCCATTCTTGCGAGATTGAAGACGCAGATTTTTATGTAGGTTCCTATTCAATTGGTGACCGCACGCGTGCGTTTTTAAAGGTGCAAGATGGTTGTGACTATAAATGTACTTATTGCACCATACCGCTCGCAAGAGGTATATCAAGAAGTGATTCCTTAGAGAATGTTCTCAATAATGCCAAGGAGATAAGCGATAAGGGTATTAAGGAAATTGTACTTACTGGTGTTAACATAGGAGACTACGGCAAGGGCGAGTTTGGTAATAAACGTCATGAACATACTTTTCTAGATCTTGTGCGCGCTCTTGATACCGTAGAAGGAATAGAGCGATTACGTATTTCGTCTATCGAGCCCAATCTATTGAAAAATGAAACCATTGATTTTGTAGCCCAATCTCAAACATTTGTCCCTCATTTTCACATACCACTACAGTCGGGTAATAATGAATTACTAGGTAAGATGCGTAGACGTTACAATCGCGAGCTTTACATAGATAGGGTGACTCAAATAAAAAAAACCATGCCCGACTGTTGTATAGGAGTGGATGTTATCGTTGGTTTTCCTGGAGAAAGTGATGATCATTTCTTGGATACATATAATTTCTTAAAAGATTTGGATATTTCCTATCTGCATGTATTTACTTACAGTGAGCGCGACAACACTCCCGCGGCGACCATGAATGATGTGGTTCCATTAAATGTCCGTAAGAAAAGATCAAAAATGCTTAGAGGACTATCGGCCAAAAAGAGGAGGCAATTTTATGAAAGTCAGCTTGGGAAGACAAAAACAGTACTTTGGGAGGCAGACAATCGAGAAGGTTTTATCCATGGGTTTACTGAAAATTATGTCAAGGTGAAAGCCTATTGGAACCCAGATTTGATCAATACACTCCAAACCGTTCAATTGACTGATATAGATAAAGACGGACTCGTGCGTATTAATTCTCCAAAATTCTAGACTTCTCTTGAAATTTTTCCATCTTGCACGCGTTTACATTGTGCTATCAGAATTCCCCCTTTAATGCGATATGTATTTATATTGTTTTTTATAGTTTCCGCTTTCGCGAAAGCGCAAATAGGAGGAAGAGCTACCTACCAATTTCTGAACCTCGTAAGCGGTACAAAGCAAGCAGCGCTGGGAGGGCGTGTACTCACTTCTGTGGACTATGATCCCACCTCGGGTATTTACAATCCAGCGACCATAAATCGTAAAATGGATAATCAATTGCAGGTCAACTATGTAAATTATCTAGGTGACGTGAACTATGGTACGGCGAGTTATGCTTATACTTGGGACAAACATATACAGACCTTTCATGCAGGTGTGACTTATTTGAACTACGGTAATTTTGACGGTTACGATACTTTAGGACAATCTACTGGAGAATTTGGCGGTAACGAGGTAGCAGTAAGTTTGGGTTACAGTTACAACATACCTTGGACTGACTTTTTTGTGGGAGCAAATCTTAAGCTCATTTCATCCCAACTGGAGCAATACAGTTCCTTGGGAGGAGCGGTGGATCTAGGCGTGCTATACTACGATGAGGATAAATGGATCAGAGCTGCTTTGGTGGTGCGCAATTTGGGGACACAATTCACTCCCTACAACGAGATCTACGAAGACTTGCCTCTTGAGGTAGCAGTCGGATTTTCCAATACCATGCGTAACTTGCCCGTGCGATTGCACGTAACTCTGGAAAATTTACAGCAATGGAATCTTGCTTTTTCAAATGATGCCAATGCACAGACCGATTTAGATGGCAACGTAATAGAGGAAGAGCCTGGATTTATTAATAATGCATTGAGGCATACGGTTTTGGGTGTTGAGTTTTTCCCTGAAAAAGTGTTTGAGATACGTTTGGGTTATAGCTTTAGAAGGGCAGAGGAGTTGAGAATTGATGAAACAAGAGCCTTTTCTGGTTTAAGTGCTGGCTTTTCTTTAAAAATGAACAAAATGCGATTTAGTTACACGCATGCCCGTTATTCTCTTGCCTCGCATACCAGTATCTTTGGCGTAAACATAGATCTACAATAATGAGCAAAATCACTATCGCCATAGACGGTCATTCCAGTACAGGTAAAAGCACGGCGGCGAAACAGCTTGCCACCAGCCTTTCATATATTTACGTAGATACTGGAGCCATGTATCGCGCGGTTTCTTATTATGTGTTGTCAAACGATCTTCTAACAAACGGATCAATTGAGAAGGATTTACTTATTGATGAGCTTGACAAAATCACCATAGACTTTAAATTTAATCCTGATACTAAAAATGCTGATGTGTACCTTAATGGGGTAAATATAGAACGAGAGATCAGAACGCTGGAAGTAAGCAACATCGTGAGCAATGTGGCCGAAATTTCTGAAGTACGAGCAAAGTTGGTTGAGCAGCAGAAAGCGATGGGAGCTAAAAAAGGCATCGTAATGGACGGTCGCGATATAGGTAGCGTCGTTTTTCCTGATGCGGAGCTCAAGGTCTTTATGACCGCCGCACCTGAAATAAGGGCAAAACGCCGTTATGATGAACTAGTGGAACGTGGTGATAAAGTAAATTTCGAAGAGATCCACAAGAACGTTCTTGAACGCGATCGTATCGACTCATCCAGAGAAGACAGTCCGCTGATTCAAACCGAAGATGCCATGCTTCTTGATACCTCAACTCTTACAAGAGAGGAGCAGTTGGATTTACTTAAAAAATGGGCGAGAGAGCGGATGTAGAGTTAGTTATGTCCTCAATTCTATTTGTAGGTGAAAAGAAAATCTAACTTACGAGATCGCGCTTTTGGTTAATCATAGTGGAATCGACATTTTGCAATCAAGATCTCATTTTCTTGGTATTGATAGATCAAGCGATGCTCGCTATCTATACGCCTAGACCAAAACCCGGAATATTTATGTTTAAGTGGCTCAGGTTTACCTATTCCCTCAAATGGATTTCTAGCAATATCTTTCAGGAGAGCGTTGATTTTCTTTAGTTTTTTCTTATCTGTTTTTTGCCAGTACAAATAGTCTTCCCAAGATTCATCTACGAAAACATATTTCATATCAATCTTCGATCAAATCTTTTTCAAAAGCTTCACTATTTTTCAACTTTTGAATCGCTGAATCTAATCTCGACTCATTCTTTCTCGAGGATAATTCATGATTTGTAGCCATTAATGAGTTGTATTCGCTTAAAGACATCAAAACTATTCCAGTGTCTTTACCTCGATTAATGATTAAAGTTTCAAAATTCTTAACCACATTATCCAGATATGTTTTAATATCCTTTCTAAAATCTGAAACTGTTGTGATTTGCATAAACTTGTATTTAATTAAGTACAAATATATGTACAAAATTAGATATGTTCTGAAATATTACAATACCAAAATATTGAATGAATTGCGACTTAGAGCTAGATACTCATCAACTCTTCCATTTGCGACTGTAACTTTTGGGCTTCGTGGCGTGCGGCATCTTCAAAATCTTCATGATTGGAAGCATAAATAATCCCACGAGAGGAGTTGACCAGTAAACCTACCGATCCATTTTTGCCGTATTTGTAGACTTCTTCTAAGCTTCCGCCTTGAGCGCCTACACCTGGCACTAATAGAAATGAGTCAGGAACGATGGCTCGTATATCTTTTAAGGCTTGGGCTTTAGTTGCTCCCACCACATACATTAAACGTTCACTGTTTTTATAGTCTTTGGTGATTTTAAGGACTTTTTCAAAGATTTTTTCGTCACCCACTTTCAGATTTTGAAAATCATTTGATCCCGCATTTGAAGTAAGGGCCAGAAGAATGGCAAATTTATTCTCAAAAGCGAGGAAGGGTTCTACTGAATCCCTGCCCATGTAGGGAGCAATGGTCACGCTATCAAAATTGAGGTCTTCAAAAAATGCTTTTGCATATCGCGTGGACGTATTCCCTATATCGCCACGTTTGGCATCAGCGATGGTGAAGTGATTGGGATGATTTTCGTTGAGATAGTTTATTGTTTTCTCAAGTGCTGTCCAGCCTTTGACGCCATAAGCTTCAAAAAATGCCGTGTTGGGTTTATAGGCGACGCATAAATCGTGAGTGGCGTCTATGATCGCTTTCGCGAAAGCGAAAATAGGATCCTCCTCCTTCAATAAATGCGGCGGGATCTTCTCAAGATCCACATCTAGTCCCACGCAGAGAAAGGATTTTTTTGATCGAATATTATTAAAGAGTAGAGTCGTAGTCATAAGATACAATCAATTAACATTGTTAGATTTTACCTCCTTGTTGAGTTCAACTTCCTCTGTTAACTCATCCATATGGCTTAGTACTTCAGCTAATACCATGACAACAATCATTGCAAAATAATTCAGTGATGGTTTATATAAAACTGCAACAATAATGGTGTAAATGAGCAAGGAATACATAAAATCAACGGTTACAACAAATCGATTTGAGGGTAGTCTCTCAAAAAAATAAGTGTATGATTTTAAAATTGAGTAGCCTATAATTCTATGTACTATTTGCGCAGAAAAAACAAAACCTAAGTAGCCCAAAACACCTAGGTTTACAATAAAGTTAGCGAAAAAATCATCTGTATATTCAGATAATTTAATTCCGATTACCATTGCTAAAGCGATTTTCAAAATACTTAAAAGGATTTGTTTCAAATAGCGCATAATCCATTTTGAGTTTTAAATCCCTTCCTCGGTCATTTTAAGCTTCTCCGTGTTATCAACTAATTGCAATTCATCGATGATTTTCTGAATATCTCCATTGATAATGTTATCTAGATCGTACAGCGTCAAGTTGATTCTGTGATCAGTCACACGTCCTTGCGGATAGTTGTAGGTGCGGATTTTTGCACTACGGTCACCTGAGCTTACCATGCTTTTGCGCTTTTCTGAATCGGCTTCCATTTTCTTGGCTAGCTCAATCTCATATAAACGAGAACGCAATACTTTTAAGGCCTTTTCAAGGTTTTTGTGTGAGGACTTTTGATCTTGACAGCTCACGATCATTCCAGTGGGCTCGTGGTGCAGTTTAATCGCAGAGTAGGTTGTATTTACGGACTGTCCACCTGGACCTGTTGAGGTGGTGCGCTCGATGCGTACTTCGGTCATGTCCAGTTCTACATCAAATTCCTCAGCTTCTGGAAGAACCATCACGGTTGCGGCACTGGTATGTACACGGCCTTGGGTTTCTGTTTGAGGAACACGCTGAACGCGGTGTACGCCCGCTTCAAACTTGAGAGTGCCGTAAACATCTGCTCCATTTACCTCTAAGATAATTTCTTTATAACCACCACTGGTTCCATCGCTCGTATCCACGACGCTGGTGCTCCATCCTTTACTGGAACAGTATTTTTCATACATTCTAAACAGATCTCCAGCAAAAATACTGGCCTCATCTCCACCTGCACCGGCACGTATTTCCATCACGGCGTTTTTGGCATCTTCTGGATCTTTGGGAACCAGCATCATTCTAATGGTTTCTTCTAGCGCCGGAATGGCCTCGTTTGCCTCATCATATTGCATCTGAGCCATTTCTACCATATCTGGGTCGCTACCGTCTGAGATGATTTCCTTTGCTTCTTCAAGGTTTGCGGTAAGAGTCATGTATTCCTCACGCTTCTCCATCAAATCCTTGAGGTCTTTGTATTCTTTGGTAAGTTGAACGTATCGTTTTTGATCAGAAATAATATCTGGCTGAATGATCAGGTCATTCACCTCGTCAAAACGGTTCTTTACTATATTTAATTTATCAATCATGGTCTTTCTTCTCCTTACCTGCGAAAATACGGATTATACCTCATATTTTACGGCATTATCATTGATGACTAGGATCAATTCTAAACAACTATCATGAAACCAAATTATCTTTACTTCATCTTGATTTTCCCAATAATCTCATTTGCTCAATCTGTTGAAATAGGTGCTGGCGCTGGTGGCGGAGCACTTTATTTGCTAGAGGATATTGATACCAACACAGATATTGATTTTAGTTCGGCTGGAACTCTTTATGTTGACCTAAAGTATAATTTTGCCGACCGACCAGATGGCATCAAGTTGCGCTACCAGTCCATGAGTGCTTTGGTTTATGGAAGAACTTATTTGGCCAATCAGTTTATTGATGGAAAAGTGGAGGGTCAAACATTTTCATTGCTTTACGAAAGATTACGGTCTCATCAAACCATCAATTTTGGTTTTAATGCAGGGCTGGGACACACAATAGAAACTCTGAATTTGGTCCCTCGACCTGGAACGTATTTGAGAGAAATCAACTATGCTACTTTAAGCGGAGCTGGAATTTTATCTTATCAATTGAACGATGCTTTAAGTTTACGCGCTGAGATGGGTTTTCTATGGACAGATCCCATAAATACTTTTAGAGGTTCTGAAAACTGGCAAACAGCTGGTGAAGACGTGAGCCTGTTATTACAATTTGGTATTACTTATACTATACCATTTTCAGATAAATAAATTCTGTTTGGACGGGTCCGCCTTCTACGAACATTGAGAAAGGAAGGTACTAGCAAGAAGTTGGAACTGAATCCAATATCGAAAAGCTGCTACGCCAGTGCTACGCGATATATACCTCAAATATGCCCTACGACGTAACGCATTTTAGCGTAGCAGGAAGTTAGTAAAATATAATGATGATGGTGATGTAATGTTGTTGGATTGGCAATAATTCTGGAGCGTTATGCCACTTCAACGACACATGACAATATTGTTCAAATTTAATGGATGTTAAACTTAGAATTTACCTCAGTTCATTGTTGTAAGCTGGCTTTCCACGTCCTACTTGATTTTCTAAAAATTTATTGATAGTTGCAAAGTGTGCGTTGGTAAGATGTGTTCTTTTGAAATATAGTTTACGGTAGTAGGCTGTAGCGAATTGCTAGTTGGTATGCCTTTTAGCCTTTGATGTACAATTATCTATTCTTCGAACAACAAACTAAATTTTAGGTGAACTTTATTATCAATAAGAGGAACACCATTTGGAAGTTTTTTATTCATTTTCATTTGGAAATCTTCCGTATTTAAAGCTAAATCTCCATTAATAGCTAAAGTGCTTTTACCTGTTGGATCTTTCGCTGATGTAATTAATTCTACAGGAATTTCATAAGATTTAGTTTTTCCTAATAGCTGAACAGCTATTGTTGCCAATTGCTTATTTTCTATTGTTTTAAGTTTAACTAATTGCGTAGTTATGGTTGGATAGTTTGCTACGTTTAAAAATTTTTCGCCTCTCAAACTTTTATCTCTAAGTTCTAAATTTGAGTTTATACTTTTGGCTTCGATTGTTACAGTAGCAGAAACTTCTTCAGTATTTAAATCATAGTCTAACTTACCATCTATTTCATTAAACGTTCCGTAAACATAAGAAATTCCAAAGCGCTTTACTTTAAACTGCACAAAAGAATGGGTTTTATCTAATGAATAATCAGTAAATTCTCTAATTGATTGGTGCTGACTTTCTGTTACAATTGGGTTATAACCTAATGTAAAACTAACGAATAGGACAAGCGGTAATTTAAATAGCTGTAGCATAATTTAATTAATTTAATTGATTTAATTTTATTGTTTTCTATGATAAATTCCCTTAAAAATGTTTTGAATTGGTTTTCCACTTTCTGTAAAAATTTCCCAAAGTTGCGTTACAGTTCCATCTTTATTAGGTGACCAGCTTATTTGATTGTAATACTTACCTTTTTTACCTTGAATCAACTCACTTTTCAACACCATTTTATTGCCGATTATTTTTCCTTTAAGCTGTAAAAAATTACCAGAATTACTTACCCAAGTTTGGTTCCAAGTGTCATCGGCTTTGTTATAAAAGTTAATGCTAGTTCCACTAGAACCTTTGCTACCACGCCATTTTTCTTCGAGCATACAATTGTTTTCTTTTTTTGTAATAGTATTTTCACCTACTATTTCTCCATTTTTATTTTTTACAATCCAATCGCCTTCCCAAAAATCAAAATTTGTGTAAGGCGCATCGCAACAATTACACTTTTGCTTTTCATTGTTTTGGTTTTGGGCTTCAGTATTAAAACCACATAAGATTAGTAAGATTATTGTAATTTTTCTAGTTATTGAAATCATTTTTTATTGTATTTATTTTTTATTGAAAGAAGATAAGATTTCTCTTCTTCTGGCGAATAACTTTGCCATAATATTTTATCCATCTTCCAATTGTCTATCTTGTCTCTTGACAATAGAACATAATCAAAACCCCATATAGCCTTTACCTTGGCGCTTGCTACTTTTTCATTAATATCATAGATTGTAATATCTATTGGTGCCCAATCTGGCAACCATTTTTTTCGATTGTAAGTGTTTGCAGTTTCTACCAATTCTTGAAAATTCATATTACTGTATGACCATGATTGTCTTTTTTTTGAGAAAAAATGCCCTGATTTTTGAAGAGATGTACTTGTAATTTTATGGACTAAAGTTGTGTCAGCCTTATAAATGGCCTGTACATAATCACGCAAGACCCTTCTTACTTTGTACTCATCTATACGGTTTAGATAATCTTCAATACTTGTAAAGTACTTATCGGGATTATCTAACCAGCCATAATGGGCTGTATTGTCTAAAAATACAAGCCCGCTGTTTTTAAATACACTATGGGTAGTTTCTGCAACCTGTCTTGCGACAATGTCTTTTTCGCCATGTAAGATAATAACTGGATGCTCATAGGTGGTTAGTTCATCTTTAACATCATAAGATTTATTTTGCATACTTTGCCAGACCATTCTGTTTAGTTGCCTATTTCCTTGACCTAATCTATCTGCAACTGTCTTATAATATTTAGGATTTAATACATAGGCTCGTGCTAAGTAGCTGTGAAATTTATCTCGGTCTTTAGTATTTTGACTTTCATTGTGTCTAGCTCTCCAATAATTTAATGAATCCACTTCTTGAGCAGTCAAGTTAGACTCTATTCCATTACTACTGTTACCCAAAAGATCCAGATCTAACCCTCCTGAGGATGAGAAAATTATTCCCTGTGTACTTTTAGGATGCTTTGATGTATAGTATCCTGCAAGCATACCACCAAATGAATGTCCTAAAATAATCCATTGCTTAATTCCTAAATCTTTCCGAATGGCTTCAATATCCTCGACCATCAGGTCTAGAGAGATATTATCTAAACTTAATTCTTTAACTTTTGATTTACCTGTACCTCTTTGGTCAAATAAGATTGCTTGAATATTAAACTTGCCTATCTGTTTGGCTAGAGGTAAAAAACCTTCGCTACTAAATCCTGGACCTCCGTTTATTATAAGCATGGGCATACCGTGCCCCACAGTAGTATAGTGAATCTCTACATTATTAGAAAAAACCTTGTGTGAAACTACCTCTATTTGTGCTGTAGAATATGCGTATGAGAAAAGAATACTAATTACTAGTAGTAGATGGTTCATATCGTTAACATTTTTATCTTGTTGAAAAGTGATCAAGCATCATTTCCCATTTACCATCGGTTTTCTTCCAAATTACAGAAAAAATGGAACGAGAATGACCTTGTTCATTATTTGGTTTTTGATAGTAGACATTAGAAAAACCTCTTTGTAGTGCATAATTATCTCCTAATGGTTTAATTTCAATATTCTCCAGTTTCCAGGTCAGTCGTCCCTCAAATTTTCCCCAATAAGCTTCTAGATTTTTTCTACCTATGACTTCTGTATTACTAGCACCTACCATGATCGCATCTTTAGAATAAAAGTGCGCTATATGTGAATATTTACCCGTGTTAAAGGTTTTTTCCATCATTCTGTTGATAGCTAAAATCTCATCGCTATAAGATATTATAGATTTATCAATATTATTATTAGTTGAAAGCCACAGCAAAATATTTCTTATAAATGCAACATTTTCTGTAGCATAAGGTGCGTTAAAGCCCACATGAAAAGTCCTGCCATTGTTTGTGATAGCTTGTGCGGTAAACATAGCAGCTTCACCAAAAACTGCAATCTTACCCTTTCCGTATGGCACTATTGCACCTTGAAAGTGTTTGCCAATATCACTTTGTGAAGTGGTTTCATCAAATTGCCAGGCAATTTTTGGTTTGAGACAAACATCGCCATCTTTTAAGGCTAATACTCCAGTTGCTACTTTGTGAATACTAAACGATGATCCAGTAAAAGTGTATACTTTATTGATTTTGTAGCCTATGGTTCCATCGGTAAGAATTGTTTTGGGTAACCGCATATTTTCTTGGGAAAAAGAATCTTGTCTATTTTCTTTTTTAGCAAGGTTTGCAAAGCCATCACAAAAATCAAATCCAAATCTCGCTGCTAAACTACTGGTAGCCCCAGCAAAAGGCATATGATCAGCAATTATTAAAAGACTACCGCCATTTCTTACAAAAGCGACAAGTGTATCTTCTTCCTCTCTGGTAAAAGCTTTATGTATAGGCTGTTGCCAATTTCCAATGTTTTTTTCATGCAATGCATTAGCAATAACAAGTATATCGGCATGCTTTAATTTTTGCCAGGAATCTAAAGACTTTATAATATATCCGTCTTTTTGCGCCAGTTTGGCAAAAGGTGCAAAATTGCCATTTGCTGTATGTAGATTATTGTGAAAAGCATCAATGTATATGGTGGGTGCAGTATTACTTTTATAACGAGGTTTATCTATTACAACGTGAAAGGCGGTATCTACCTGTTGCTGTGCATAACTGTAAATAGATACGATAATAAATAGTAGTGTACTAAATATTCTGTTCATAAACATCATTATTTGCCTAAGCGCAATACTTAAGAAAGTGCAATAATATTTAAACTTATTTAAGAATAATTGTACAAATCGATTATAGTAGTTGTATAGAATACTTGAGGTGCTAGGTAACTTTTATGACTTGTAAACGGCTTAAAAAAAGGTTGCAATCTCAATATTAGTACAGTATTCGTGTATCAGATAGAGGTAGGCAGGTAATTCTTGCGTTCACAAAATTTTAAAAACTTATTAGGTGCAAGTCGAGTTACTTTCTTAAAGTCTTTTATAAAATGAGATTGATCAGCATAGCATTGTTGATGCGCAATATCGGTCAGGGTGGCTTTTGGATAATCCTTTATAGATTGTAAGCTTTTTTTTACTCTTATTAATCGGCAAAAAACACTAGGGGAGCATCCTACAATTTCACGAAATAGTTTTCTAAAATGAGAAAGGCTAAATCCTATTCTATCTGACAATTTAGAGATGGAAATAAAACCATGATGCTCTTTTATAATCTCAATAGCACTTAAGATTAACTTATGATTAATGGGAAAATCTTCCGGCTCTTTATCTACAAGTTTAAGAAAATGGTGCATCTCTAATTGGTCATAGTTTGCCGCTTCAAAAATCGACATTTGAGAAGAATTGAATCTAATAGATCTTGTTGTGTTAAATAAACTAAAGGCGTTTTCATTAAACAAGGTATTACCTTTTCCTTCGTGTAAAGTGATAACCAATAGTTCATTGTTATCCCTTGTAGAATTGAATTGAATCAGTTGATCATGTAATCCACCCACAAATGCTTTTGGACGTAGATTCCAGGTCTTTTGACCATTTACTTTATGATAAAAAGAAAATTCTTTTTGCAGTACAATATCTATTTTTCCACTAGGTAGTATCATAGAGGACTCACCATAATCATAGATGCGCAAGGATACATTTTGAACGAAATCTTGTAATTCCTTAGGTATATGCAGGATTTTCGTTTCTGGCATTTTTTATAGTAGATAATTTTTCTTGTTTCGTATTATGGTTGCAATTATAATTTGCGAATTTATATCTATCTCGCCTTATTTATGTGGTCTGAAAAATAGCTCTTAGGTTTTTTTTAAGGTCTGCTTTTACATCGGCAAAAAAACTAATAATACTGTTTATGCGGCTGATTTCAGCTTGCTTGCAACGGCTCGGGCTATGATTTCGTTGCGGAGAAAATCCGCTTGGATTTTCGCCATACACTGAGCGGTTGCTGAAAGATATGAATTTTCGCTAGAAAATTCCGCCCGCAATGAATTATAGCCATTGTTCCCTACCGTAACACCCGCGCTGTTTTTTGGAGTTGATCTTTTTTTTGCTGTAAAATTTCCGTAAGAGTGAGGATAAATTGGCGTGTGCATTTCGATTCCAAATGATCTTTGCTTACTCGATTTTTTTCGCAAACAAAAATTCATTTCGACTCCTCCGCGGGCTTCATTTTCGAGCTCAAAAATTTTAGGCTATCACAGATCTATTCGTTTTCTAGGTTTGCTTTTCGCGACTAGGTTTAATCGGCTTTAGAGTTTCAGTCTTCATTCAGCACGATTGCTAGCTCACAGTAACAAAAGCCAATTCGCGCCCAGATTGGCTTTCCCAGATACCGTCGTGATTTTCTGATTGTTTAAAATGATCGGCAGCATTTTTGGCAGCGCTCAAAATCTAGAAGCTAATTTTTAGAGTGTTGAAATATGGGAGAGGCTGCAAAGCGTTGGCCGCAGTATTGGCTTAAGTTATGGTAGGGAACTTGTTATCTCCGCATAAAAATAACACTTTTTGGGATTCATATTCCGGATAACCGCATATAAATAACACGATTATTTTTTATAGCTATTGCTTAATTACGATTTTAAAATGCAAAATTTGGTGGAATTGATCTTTCGCGCAAGCGAAATTTTAAAGCTTCATCGTGAATTGCACCTCAGTAAATTCTCGCTTTTGCAAAACCTATTAAACTGCTTTGAGGTGACACCTGATCTTTTTTCAAGTAAAAGTTTGGAATGGGTTTAATAACAAAAATAAACTCTAAGTGCTAGTGGTAGGTGAATTCACCAAACCTTGAGCTGATCGTCAATTTTTTCTGGTCGCTTTCTTCTACGCGGCCTATGATCTTTGCATCTACATCAAAAGACTTAGAAATATCGATGATCTGTTCAGCAACCTCTGGAGATACGTATAATTCCATGCGATGACCCATGTTGAAAACCTGATACATCTCTTTCCAGTCGGTCCCAGATTCTTCTTGGATCATTTTAAACAAGGGCGGCAACTCAAAAAGATCATCCTTGACCACGTGAACTTGATCCACAAAATGCAACACCTTAGTCTGCGCGCCACCAGAGCAATGAACCATCCCATGAATTTTTGAACGGTCTATATCATTGAGAACTTTCTTGATTATGGGAGCATAGGTGCGGGTAGGGGAGAGTACTAATTTCCCAGCGTTGAGTGCACTGTTTTCTACGCTATCGGTCAGTTTTTTAGAACCGGAATAGGTCAATTCTGCTGGAACGGCTGGATCAAAAGTTTGAGGGTAGGTGGCGCCTACCGCTTTCGCGAAAACATCATGTCTGGCACTGGTAAGTCCATTAGATCCCATGCCGCCATTGTATTCGTTTTCATAGCTGGCTAGGCCATAACTTGCCAAACCTACGATTACATTGCCTGGCTGGATGCGGGCATTATCAACCACATCCTCGCGTTTCATGCGAGCGGTAACGGTGGAGTCTACGATTATGGTACGTACTAGATCACCTACATCGGCAGTTTCACCACCGGTAGAGATGATTTCTACTCCGTGTTTCTTAAGGTCTGCTATAA
This sequence comes from Nonlabens sp., assembly GCA_049671565.1. GTDB lineage: Bacteria > Bacteroidota > Bacteroidia > Flavobacteriales > Flavobacteriaceae > Nonlabens. The sequence continues at coordinate 26,470 of JBATVD010000045.1, read as the reverse complement.
GTTCTTCAGTACCGTTAATAATCGCGCTGATGACTTCTCCAGGGATAAGATTTTTATTGCGACCTATGGTACTGGACAGCAAGATATTTTCAGTTGCGCCTACACACAATAAATCATCTATATTCATGATCAAGGCATCTTGAGCGATCCCTTTCCAAACCGTTAAGTCGCCCGTTTCTTTCCAGTAGGCATAGGCGAGACTGGATTTAGTCCCGGCACCATCGGCATGCATGATCAGGCAATGATCTTCTGAACCGGTTAAATGATCTGGAACTATTTTACAGAAAGCTTTGGGAAAGAGTCCTTTATCCACATTTTTGATAGCGTTGTGAACATCTTCTTTCCCTGCGCTTACTCCACGTTGCGCATAACGTTTTGAAATTTCTTGACCCATGGGGTAAAGTTAATATATCTTGATTTCAGAAAGCAAGACCTTAAAATTATCTTTTCAAGGACTTGTCAAAATTTAAGTTTAATGCTGGTGTTTTTTTTGGTTATTTTTTTGCCCTGATCTCACTAACTCTTTCCAACCTATCGGGACTGTATCTAAACGCTCTATTGAAGAGTTCTTTCAGATCAAGCGAATCCACATTTTCTTCTACCTGTTCAAGCTGTGCCACCTTAAGGCGCAAATCTGCAAGAAGCGCCAGACGCTCTTTGGATTGATTACTTTCATCTTCCATAAATTCCTTCAAGCGATAGGGATGCTTGAATCCCAAATCTGCAGCCAGACCTTGAGCTTCCTGTGAGTTCAATAGCAAATACCAACTTATACGCTCCCAAGTATAGGTCAATCGTAGTTTTGCTATGCGCATTGCGTCAAAATCTTTGATTTGCTTATAAACAGCAACACCTATGGAATCATTTCTAGTATTGATTCGTGCTGCAATAAATTTGCCTTCAGATAGAGCTGCCTGAAATTCCTGTTCCGTGATTTTAGGATTAAAATTTTCATCTAGGAAATCATATTCATAGCTCAACCAGTCTATGGCCTTGAGACTGTCGATTTTTGCCTGTTCTTTTTCGCTCAGTAAAGTTCTGCGCCCCTGAGAAAAACTCAACAAAGAGCATGTTGTAAGAAACAATATCAAAAGTGTTTTCATAATCTAGAATGTTGGATTTTCCTTTGGAATAATATTCAAGTTGACGCGCTGTGTTCTCGTTTCCAATGTTTTCAAGAAAGCCAGCAAAGCATCAATTTCATCCCGATCTAGATTTAATTTTTTGAGTATTGGGGACGTGGTAGGTATCAAAGAGTCACGACCTACGCCTAAGTATTTTTTCTGAATGGGGGCGGGATTTCCCAAATTATAAAATTCCACCACGTCCAAAAGCGATGGGAAATGACCATGATGCATCCACGGTCCGGTCCTGGAAACCTCTCGCAGGGTAGGAGTTCTAAACTTGCCAAGATCTTCAGGATTTCCAGTCACATAATACCGGCCAAAATCTTCGTCTTTTGTTCCAAATAACGCCTGCCCATCGTTGTGGTATTTATTATCGCTGAAATAAGGCGTATTATGACAATTGATGCATTGGGCTTTGGTTCTAAACAAATGCAAACCAAATACTTCCTGATCGGTAAATAAGTCCTTTTTACCGCTAATAAATCGGTCAAATTTACTTTTGGGGCTTTTAATCGTTCGCTCATAAGTTGCAATTGCGTACTGAATACGCTCTAGCGTTACCAGGCTATCGCCATAGGCTTTTTTGAAGAGCGGCTTATAACCTTCTACTGCGGCGATGTTGCTAACGGCGATGTCCAGACCAGAATTCATCTCCACAGCATCGGGAATGGGGAATCTTGCCTGATCTTCCAAACTCTCTGCGCGGCCATCCCAAAACAATTCATGTGCAAAACCAGAATTCATAATTGTCATGGCGTTGCGTTTGCCAGTCTGTCTTTTATGACCAAATGACCTTGTGAGATTATCGGTCCAGCCCAGTTCTGGATTATGGCAGGAGGCACAGGCGATCTGTCCGCTTTCTGACAAGCGAGCATCAAAAAACAAGGCCTTCCCCAGCTGTTTTTTAGCGGGTGTAAAAGGATTGTTTTTTGGAAAGGGCACCTCTCCCAAAACTCCAATGTCCTCAAAAGTGGATCGGTCTACCAGAGAATCCAGGGTAGGTTCTGGCCATTTGTCAGAATCAGGTTGACCGTACAACTGCCTAAGCTCTGCCATGCTACGATACCCATCATTTGAATCCTTACAGGAAAAAAGGGCAAAAGCTAAAGTGAAAAGGAGTACAAATCGTCTAAACATATATTTTTGTTGTCGTAATTTTTGGTTGATAATTTCGCTTTCGCGAAAGCGAGATCCCCAAACCAATCATTGTATGGGAATCGCTTGAAAACAAGATTCTGAGATGTCTGCAGGATCTGTGAAATTGCTGGTGTTGTAGAGGTGGTAGTAAGCCGTTCTCGTACCCCCAAAAAGGTCATTGTTTGTAGCGTTCAAGGTAAATTCTATATCTACTATTCCAGGAGCTATCTCACTATAGGTTCCGCTTCCACTGATGGTTATAAATTGCCGTATACTGCCATTTGAAGCGGTGGTGCCTACTTGAATGGTTTGCTCTATGACTTGCACGGTACCACTTATCGTGGATTGATCGGCATCTGGAAAAAACTCCATAGCAGGAACAATGTTGAACCCTGGCGAGTTTGCTCTACTTGTGGATTCATTGGTAAACCAGCGTTTTAAATTAAAAGGGTTGGTCGTACTATTTGTGGGCGGTTCAAAGCCTATTCTAAAAGCATGAAAGTATATATCATCGCTCGTATCTGCCGTGCCTTGATCATCTCCTAACACTGCATTAGGATCATCAGAGTCCACTTCTACGGGAACCGCAAATGAATTGAAATCACGCCATTCACAAATACCGTCATCATTAAAATCATTCCAGTGAACTCCGTACAACCTGTAAAATTGATCATTTGTATCGTAAAAATTGGCCGCTGTATTTAGAGCAGGGTCTCGAGGTGTAATGGGATCCCTTCGGAAACTTACCAGTGGAAAACCGTCAAGGTCATACCCAATAATGTCAGAGAGTGCCAGGGTGGTTTTGTAAAGAAGATCTTCATCGGTAAAGATTTCCTGAACTTCAAAGGAGTAACTGATCATTTGACTGCTGGTAATGGGCAATGGAGTCAGTTCATAATCAAAATTACTCTGGATTTCATTAAGTAATAATTCCTGATCCACTTCGTCTTCAATAAAACCATCGGGAAACCCCACATCTATACGATACATTTCTCCAGAACCGCCGATTACATCAACTCTCGTGAGCGACTCGATTCCATAAGTAGGTACAACTTCATTAAAATTGATTCTAATTTCATCCAGCGGGTTTTCAGAATTGGGAACTCCCAGTTGAATTTCAGAGTCACTCACACCTGTAAGTTTTAATTTTAAAAAAGGCGTCGCAGCACTATCCCAGCGTTCATTGATTTTTATAAAGACGGTATCCACTAGTTGGGTAGCGCTAAATGATAGTTGATTTACAGGCGATATTTCTATGTTATTGAGACCTTGGGATTCTGGTTCAAAATCTACATTTACGGTTTCTGTCAATGGAGTAGAGGTAAGAGCCACGGGTATTTTAAGCGTAGCAAAATTCTCTTTTTCATAAACGGCAATAGGTCTAATTCCTAATTCAATCTGTGGGAATTCCAGCGGGTCATTATCACGATCTGTTTGAAGAAAGAAACGCACAAAACGACCGTTTTCATTGCTGTAGTTGCGATTATCATCTTCATCGCAACCCATTAGCGCAAAACACAATAAGATGAAAATGATTTTAGTAGCCTTCATTCTGGATCATGTTTTCATTAATCGTTATGCTTTGTCGAGGTATGGGAAGTATAAAAAATGGCGATGGATAACTCAAGTCACATAGGTTTGCAATGCATCCATCATTACGTTCTACATCTTTACCATATCGCTTGAGATCAAAAAACAGAAAATTTTCAAAAGCCATTTCACGGCGGCGCTCGATAAATACTTCTTCCAGAATATCTGCACTGGGGTTTAAGTCATTTAATCCTGCTCGATTTCTAATTTCATTCAGTCTTGCAATAGCAGCTGGACTGCCTGGCGAGAGCCTTTCCTGCGCCTCTGCATTGATCAAATAGATTTCAGAAAGTCTAATAAATGTGATGCTGGACTCCTCTTGATATTTTTCAATAAAAGTGTAATCTAAATCTACAATAGATCCCATGATCCTAGTAGGTAATGTTCTGGTTGTGTAAAGGTTGTTTCGGATATCAGTATTATCAAATAAATCCAATAAATCTTCACTTGCGGCAATATCTCCATAATTACTTTCAGAACTGTACTGAAAATAAGAAGATACAGAGAATCCTACCGTAATGCTTCCATCTTCTTCTATATCAAATGGCGCAGTTAGCTGCATGATGGTTTCACTCAATTGATCTGCTGTTTGCCACTGATCCACATAAGCGCTTTGTGAAGTGAGTGCTAAACCAGAATTATTAATGATTTCTTCTGAAAGATCTAGAGCTTTTTGCCAATCATTCATTTGCAAAGCAATACGAGCATAGATAGCGGTTGTGGTAGTTTCATTAAAGTAGCTAAACTCTGGACCTGCCTGTAAAAATGATGCCGCTGTAAATGAGCTAAGCGCCTCTTCAAGATCCTGCTGCATTAAAATGTAACTTTCTTGAGCCGTTTTCCTAGCAGGGAAATCTTCTCCTGGAGTAAGCGTACTTGTATTGTAGACAATTCCGAGATGCGAACCATCTGCTGTGAAATTTATATTTTGTGCATAGAGTAAGTAAACTTGGTAGTGACTTACCGCTCTAAGTGTAAGCATTTCTGCCCTGAGTTGAGCCTTGCTTGGTGAGTTCAGAAACTCCATGCCGTCGATGTTTTGCAGAACAAGGTTACACTGGTTGATAACTTCATAAAGGTCGTCATAAGTTGCAGCAAAATCACTATCGTCTGGAGTTTCATTGAAGCCATAACTGGTTTCTAATAGATTGGAAACAGCAATTTCATTATTACTCGTGGATGGTGTAAAATCTACGTTGCCTGCCAAGGCATCGCCATAAATAAAATAGCGCGATCTAATGACGCTGTTGAAACTAAAATAGATTCCTGAAACGATCTCGCGCACGCCTTCCTCGGTTCCCAGTTGCTCTGCAAAAGAAATTTGTAGGTCAGGTTCAACATCCAGAAAATCTTCACAAGAAGAGAATGCTGTAGCAAAACATAATAAAAGAAGGATTTTTTTCATTTTAAAATGTGGTGTTAAGTCCCAATGAAAAGGTTCTCATCTGTGGGTAGATATTTCTGAATTCTGCGATGCCGTTGCGACCGCTTTCACTGCGGTCTTTGTACCAAATATAAAGATTGGATCCATTTGCATTTACACTCAGGGTTTTTAATGGAATTTTCCATTGACCAACAGGTATATTGTATGATAAACTTACAGATTTCAACTCAAATCTCGAGGTGTCGTAAATGTACCTGCTTGAATTAGCAACGCTTACAAAATCAGTAATGGCTGGGTAGCTAGCCACATCGCCCGATTGTCGCCATGAGTCATAATAAGCATTTACATTAAGATTTCTAAATTGAAGCGAGTTATAATTATCGATTAAAGTACGATCCACAAGTTGCTGACCACCGTAAGTAAAGCTTGTAATTACATTTAAGTTAATTCCTTTATAGCTAAATGTATTTCTTAAGCCACCATAAAAATCAGGCTGACTATCACCTATGGGAACCCAGCTGTCCGTGTCCAGTTCTGATCTTACGTAAGCGCTGTCAAACACTTGTCCATTCACATTAAAGAGTTCCCTTCCCGTAGCAGGATCAATTCCAAGTGATGGGAAACCCCAGATCGTGCTGGTGGCAAAACCTACTTGTTGCGATCGTGCGACTTCCGATCCAGAAAATTCTGAACCAAGACCTTTTAATGAAGTGACTTCATTTCTTAAGGTGGCAATGTTGAACGATGTACTCCATTTGAATTCTGATTTTGAGAGCCAATCCACATTCAGTGAATACTCAATTCCTTCATTGATCATCTCAGATCCATTTATTTGTGCATTTGCATAACCAGATTCGGGTATAACAGATCTAGAAACGATCATATCAGACCTTTGATCTCTGAAAACCTCTAAAGTCATTTTGACTTTTTGAAAAATATTTAAATCCAGACCTATATTGAATTTATTGTTCTTTTCCCAGCCTAGATTTGGGTTGGGCGCTGTACCTGATGGTGTTGCGTAAAAAATACCGTTATAACCTTCATCTTCCCGTCTCTCGTAAATTCCTAATGCCGCATAGCTGCCTATACGCGAGTTTCCTGTCGTTCCATAACTGGTACGTAATCTCAAAAAGTCAATGAACGAAACCGAGTCAAGAAACCTTTCTTTACTCAATACCCAACTGGCACCGGCACCGGCATTTATAGCCGTGCTATTATCACCACCAAAAGCGGAGCTCTGATCTATCCTAAAGTTTGCTAAGAAAAAATAGGTCTTGTCGTAATCATAATTGACTTGGCTAAAACCAGACCGACCATAACTCTCAGAGGTATCGCTCTGAAAATCTGTTTCTTCTGCGATGGTTCTGGGAGTTAAGAACTCTGGATTTTCAAGATTTTGGCCGCGCGCAAAACGGAACTCTGCTTTTTCGCCCCTGGTCTCTACACCTATGATTCCGTCAAAATGATGTTTTTTGATGCTGTTGTTATAACTCAACGATGCATTCCAGTTCCAGTTTGAGGTGTTGCGTTCTCTCAAGATACGTCTACCCAGATCGCCACCGTTGAATTGACCTGTGCCGTTGAGCGCACTGAAGAAACGATCTTCATTTTTATAGGATAGGTCAGTCCCATAGAGTGTATTTAATTTGAGTTTGTCAGAGAAATCGTAACTCAGGTTAACGACACTTAAAATAGCAAAGGTTTCGGCAAGCGATTTGTTTTGCTGAGCTACTGCAAGTGGATTTCCAAAATTGGCAAAAAAGGTAAAATCGCCATCTTCATCCCGTACTGGAATTGTTGGATTAACCGCAAAATTGTAAAGTGAATTGGGATTATTTTTCGTGATAAAAGATGGAGATAATTTGAGACCGACCTTTAGTTTTTTACCTTCATAATTTGCGGCAAGGGATGTATTCAGTTGATCAAAACTATTGCTTACTTGTGATTCCTCCCTTTGTTGATAGGTTACGCTTCCGCGAAAGCGAAACAACTCACCACCACCATTTGCACCTACCGAGTAACGTGTGAAGCTGCCGTTTTGGTTTAGAAGGTCAAACCAGTCTGTACTTACGCCATTCCATGGTTGCACATTATCGAAGTTGCCACGGTTGCGCTGATAGATGTTATTGAGTTCATTATATTGCTCGCCATTCATGTATTTGATACCGTCAAAGGCTTCTGAATAACCAGCCTGAACACTGGCGTTGAATTGAATCTGTCCTTTTCGGCCTCCTTTTGTAGTAATTAGGATCACACCATTTGCGGCATTTGCTCCATAAAGTCCAACCGCAGCAGCATCTTTGAGTACTTCAATACTTTCTATGTCCTGAATTCCCACTCGCGCCAGAGGATTTAGGAAATTTTCATCGAGGTCTCCATTGCCGTCAAAAAAATTACTTCCTTGAATTCCTAATTCTTCTGAAAGAATAATTCCATCTACTATAATAAGGGGTTGGGTGGATGTACCAAGATTGGAACCGTTGAGCGGTGTAAGTGAACCCTGACCACGAATGTTTATGGATACAGGCTCGCCTAGATTGGGGTTGGTTTCTATAAAAACACCTGCTACTTGACCTGCGAGTAATTCATCTACGCTAGTCGCAGGCTGTTCTATCGCAAGTTCTGTAGGTTTGATGGAAGAAATACTCCCCACGACTTCTTCTTTGCGTTTTTTGGTGCCATAAGAAGATGTGATCACCACAGCATCCAGAGATTCAACGTCTTCTTCAAGACTTACATTAAAAATATTCTGATCGCCTATAATTACGTCCAACTTTTTGTAACCGATAGAAGTAAATACTAAAACCGATGAATTCAAATCGGAACCTTTGAGGTTATAGGTGAAGTTACCATCTAAGTCAGTAGTGGTGCCGCGATTGGTACCTTTAACAAAAATGTTTACACCAAATAGAGGCTCGGAAGTTTTTGCATCTATTACGGTTCCACTGATCAAGCGGCTTTGAGCCTGAATAGCAAAGCTGCACAGTAAGAAAAAGAAAAACGATGAACGCATCCTCAATAATTGAATTATCTCACGATATTAAGAAAAAAAGACTCTTTGACAACAATATGCAGGTGATAAGTTCATCTGCTGGTCAAAGAGTCTTTTCAGTCTTTTTAGTAAAAACAATTATTCTACAATGAATTTTATGGACTTGCTGTGGTCTGAACCAGATAATTCAAGAATGTAAGCACCACTGCTCAAACTATGTTGAATGGTAGAGGATCCATTGACACCTCCAGACTGAACGACTCTTCCAGATAGATCGTAGATATTAAATCTTTTCACATGAGTAATATCTCCAACAAGGTTGAGATTATTTTTTACTGGATTTTGTGCGAGTTTTATGCTACCCATTCCAGTGAGTTGGTCTATAGATGCCGTAGCTGGGTTAAAAGAAAATAGTTCTTTTCCACTTCCAGAACCGTTGTTTGTAGTGGGGTCTTCACCTTCAAAATAAAGTATACCATTTAGTTCCACAATATCATCCACATTGATAACGGTGTCATCAAGTTGAGTTATTGTGTTACCATCAGTTCTCCATAAATGCTTTTCATCATCCACATCATCTTCTGCAGCGTAGTAGATGAACCCGTTAAACATGACATAATCAGAAGGGTCATGATTTGTATTTGCTCCTGCAATAAAACTCAATTGAGTGACAATTCCAGTATTAGTATCCAGTCTATATAATTGATCTCCAGTAGTCCCGTTGTCTGCTTCAAAAAGTAATAAATCTCCCATTTTGGTAAGATTATTTACCCCTCCTAATCCCAACGCATTGGCAGCTGGCACCTCATTGGCTGTATTTGAATCAGAAACATAGAGATTACCAAGCGCCTCAAAATACAAACTGGTCAAGAAAGGAGTAAAGTTGCTGATTCCAGAGTTTAGTGGATTACCACTACCATTTACACCAGGATTGATGTCTTCGATAAGTGTGTAGGTATTAGTCGCTACATCATATTTGTATAACTCAAGTCCTATGTCACGTGTATCGTCAGGTGAGTAACTCATATAGAGAAAGAGACCGTTATCAAATTCCACTATTTCACGCACATCCACTATAGAAGCTGGGTTTGCCGCATCTTCAGCAAATTCACCGTCTATGTTTCCAGAACTGTCAAAACCACTCCATTGAAATAATTGATTATTGTTGCCATTTGCATTAACTGTTAAGAATGCATCAGCTATGTAAACAACAGCTCTATTAGGCACATCACCGTTTACTGATGGTAGAAGATCTACCTTAGTAGTACCGGCGGTGGTTCCATCTGTAGTCCACAATTCTGAATTTCCATCAAATGCGGTGAAATATAGGTTGCTGTCGTATACGAAGAGATTAAATGGAGAAGAACCACTTGAACCGGGTCTAATGTCTTTAATAAAAACGGTACCGGCTGCGGTTCCATCAGTCTTGTAGAGCTCGCGACCTACATCTGTTCCAGCAGTATTAGTTCCTGATCCATCATCTGCTGAGAAATAAATCTCACCATTAAAAACAAAAAGATTAGTAGGAGAGGAGTCATTACCACCAGTTACACCTGAACTATTTGTATTTGTGCCAGGGTGCAAATCAGTAACTAATGAGGGAGCTTGCGCAAAAAGTGAACCAGCTACTAGAACGGAGGCGGCTAGAGTGTAAATTTTTTTCATAGTTTATTTATAATGATTTAAAATTAAGATATGTAAGTTTAAGGTTTCTTAACTTATTTTAAAAGTTTTTGAAATTTTTCGCTTTCGCGAAAGCGGAAAAAAACAAAGCCCCTGCATACTACAGGGGCTCAGGTACTTCAAGAGATTGAATTTATCTAGTGAATAGTAATTCTCTGTACTTAGTAAGTGGCCAAATCTCGTCATCTACTAAAATCTCCAATTTATCGCAGTGGTATCTGATCTCATCAAAATAGGGTTTTACATTATCGCAATACATATCTGCACAATCAACGGCAGAGTCACAACCGTTTGCCTTCTTGCGCTCTTCGGTCATCTCTGTAATGCCTTTATTGATGTGTTCAATATGCTCAGAAATCTGTTCTATGATGGACATTTGTTCTTTGGCAATTTTCTTGAAATCCTTACCATAGATATCTTTGAGCCCACGTACATTCTTTATCAAGGTGTTTTGATATTTAATTGCTGTAGGAATCACATGATTGCGGGCAATATCACCTAAAATACGACCTTCAATTTGAATGCGCATCGCATATTCTTCTACTTCAATTTCATATCGTGCCTCAGATTCAACGCGACTCATAATATTCAGGTCTTCAAAAAGCTTCAGGCTTTGTTCAGAAACTTTGGCCTTGAGTGCTGTAGGGGTGGTTTTATTGTTACTAAGACCACGCTTTTCGGCTTCTTTTTCCCAAGCTTCTCCATATCCATCACCTTCAAAACGTATTTTTTTGCTCTGCTTTATGTATTCTCTCAACACATTAAAGATGGCCTCATCTTTCTTGAGTTTCTTCCCTTTTATTAAAGCATCTACCTCATCTTTAAATTCAATCAATTGTTTTGCAACAATAGCATTGAGTACAGTCATGGGGTTAGCACAGTTTGCTGTTGATCCCACTGCTCTCAATTCAAATTTATTTCCTGTAAAAGCAAAAGGGGAAGTTCTGTTGCGATCTGTATTGTCAAGTATTACTTCTGGAATTTTACCAACGACATTAAGTTTAAGGTCGGTTTTTTCTTGAGGTGATAATTTACCATCAGTTACTTTCTCTAACTCATCTAATACGGCAGTAAGTTGGGAACCTATAAAAACTGAAATGATGGCAGGAGGTGCTTCATTTGCTCCTAACCTGTGGTCGTTTGATGCGCTAGCAATAGTAGCTCTTATCAACTCTTCATTATCGTAAACAGCTTTAATTGTATTGACAAAGAAGGTCAAAAACTGTAGATTTTTCATGGGCGTACTTCCCGGAGAAAGTAGGTTGACTCCCGTATTAGTAGCGAGTGACCAGTTGTTGTGCTTACCTGATCCATTCACACCCGCAAATGGCTTCTCGTGAAACAACACTTTAAAATTATGTCTTGAGGCTACTTTTCTCATCACATCCATCAATAAGGAGTTGTGATCTACCGCAAGGTTTGCCTCTTCAAATATGGGAGCTAGTTCAAACTGGTTGGGTGCCACTTCATTGTGACGTGTTTTAACTGGGATTCCTAAGAGCATGCATTCTGTTTCCATATCGCGCATAAAATTCATCACTCGAGAGGGTATGGAACCAAAATAATGATCGTCGAGTTGTTGCCCTTTCGCGGAAGCGTGCCCGAGTAGAGTTCTACCTGCTAACTGAATATCTGGACGGCTATCTGCTAAGGCGCTATCTATTAAAAAATATTCTTGCTCCCATCCAAGGGTTGCCATGACCTTGTTTACATTTTTGTCAAAATATTTGCAAACCGCAGTTGCAGCCTGATCTACAGTTTGAAGTGATCTGAGTAACGGTGTTTTATAATCTAAAGCTTCTCCAGTGTAAGCTACAAATACTGTAGGTATACACAATGTGGTACCCATAATGAATGCTGGAGATGTGGGATCCCAAGCTGTATAGCCTCGCGCCTCAAAAGTATTTCTTATTCCACCATTAGGGAATGATGATGCATCAGGTTCTTGTTGAACAAGTTGACCACCACCAAATTTTTCCAAAACTTCACCATCCATTTCCAATTCAAAAAAGGCATCATGCTTTTCGGCAGTAGCTCCAGTTAATGGCTGAAACCAGTGCGTATAGTGAGTTGCTCCATTCTGTATGGACCATTCTTTCATTCCAGTAGAAATATGATCAGCAACGTTGCGATCTATTTTAGACCCATTTTCCATGGCGTCAAGCACACTTTTATAAGCCTCTTTTGTAAGATGCTGGCGCATGGCAGATTTGTTGAATACGTGTTTACCGAAGATTTCACTTCTTCTGGCTGGTTCCTTAACTTCAATTGGTTTACGGTTAAAGGTTTCTTTTACCGCTTGAAATCTCAAAGTAGACATAGTGTAGTTTTTATTTGATTCTGCAAAAATAACATATTTAAAAAAGTTTACCCCTAAAAAATTTAGGGGTAAGGTTATAAAAAAGCTAAATATTTGTCAACAGACCCTGTCTTTATATAGAGGAAAATACCAGATATATGAATAATCCATAAGTGCCTATCACGATCAAGCCTTTATAACTTCCTATGGTATGCGATTTTGGAATAATAGCTAGGGGTAGTAGACAAAAAGCAAATCCTAGCATCCAGAGCATATCATTCTTAAGAAGTCCGCTGATTGATTCATCTAATATAATGGGTTGAACGATAGCGGTTATGCCCAAAACGGATCCTATATTAAAGATGTTGGATCCGATGAGGTTTCCTAAGCTTATTGCTTTCTCTTTCTTCAACGCAGCAATTATCGAGGCGGCTAGTTCAGGAACCGAGGTTCCTATGGAAACCATGGAAACGGCTATCACGCTTTCTGGAATGGACATGAATGTTGCGATTGAGGTTGCTCCGCTCACGAGTAATTCTGATCCACCCCACAATAGTGCTCCACCAGCAAATAAGTAAAAAGCGATTTTCCACCAATTGGATTCTTGTATATCATCATCCATGATTTTTTTTGATGATTTTTTGTGAGCTCTTTTTATGAGCAACCACAAAAAGAGAACCAATGCGGCAAGAAGTACAAACCCCTCGATTCTGTTGATGTCCTTGTTATAATACAACAATCCGTAAAGGAGGATGCTAAACCCCATCATCCACGGCCAGTTGAATTTAAAGAAGTCACGATCTATGGAAAGTGGAGCGATAATCGCGGTAAGGCCCAGTACCAGACCGATGTTGGCAATGTTTGAACCTATCACGTTTCCTAATGCAATTCCCGATGATCCTTTAAGAGCGGCTTGTAGACTTACCAGAAGTTCGGGTGCACTTGTTGCAAATGACACCACGGTAAGACCTATGATCATGCGAGATAGGTTGAGTTTCAACGAGATTCCTACTGAAGACCGCACTAGAAATTCTCCTCCCGCGACCAACAGAATAAAGCCTATTAAAACATAACCGAGAGACAATCCCATTTCTATCTATTTATGCGGTCAAAAATAAGCTTGCTGCCGCCATTTAATTATGTAGGTACTATTTAAATGAGAAGCTTTTATTATTATGACCAAATGGATAATAGCATAATACACTGCGAGATTTAAAATTGAGGAGATTTATTATTTTGCTTGAGTAAAATGTCAATAAGATTGTGAAAAGATCAATTCAATTAAAAAGAAGTATTTGATTCATAAAATTGATCTTTGTAAAACCTTAAATACAGATTCATGAAGTTTTTTATAGATACCGCAAACCTTGAACAAATCGCCGAAGCACAAGATCTTGGTGTTTTGGATGGTGTTACCACAAACCCATCTTTAATGGCAAAAGAAGGTATCACAGGGAGAGATAACATCATCAACCACTATAAGAAAATATGTGAACTAGTTGATGGTCACGTAAGTGCTGAGGTCATTGCCACTGATTTTGATGGAATGAAAAGAGAGGGAGAGGAGCTGGCTGCACTCCACGATCAGATCGTAGTCAAATTACCTATGATCAAGGATGGTGTTAAGGCTTGTAAATATTTCAGCAGTAAGGGAGTTAAAACTAATGTAACGCTTGTATTTAGTGCGGGTCAGGCATTGCTTGCTGCAAAAGCCGGAGCTACTTACGTATCTCCATTCATAGGAAGGTTGGATGACATTAGTACGGATGGTTTGAATTTAATTGCGGAAATACGTCAAATCTATGATAACTACGGTTTTGAAACTGAGATTCTCGCGGCTTCAGTAAGACATACTATGCATGTAATAGATTGTGCAAAGATAGGAGCAGATGTTATGACTGGTCCTTTATCATCAATTGAAGGATTGCTAAAACATCCTTTGACTGATATAGGTTTGGAAAAATTTCTTGCGGACTATAAAAAAGGCAATTAAGTCTGTTTGAAAGTATTGACTTTTACAGCATGTGCAGTAACGTCAACTACTGAGTATAAAGCTCAGTATGCGATTATTAAATGTAAAGTTGGTTTCTTAAATTTAATGATCAAAACGTTAAAAAAAAATGATCTGAGGGACTGACAAGCTCGTTTCTATGTATCATCTCCATAGAACCAAATAACTATTTATAGCTCGTATTCTTTACATCTATATGGGAAAATAGATTTGCATTCATTTATCTGCCCTAATAGTATCTAAATATGATTCTGAAGACGATTTACTTATATCGCGAAGTATCTTGATTGAGGATACACAATTGCCAGTGTCAAATAAACTTAGTAAATAATTGAATGGCGAATTTTAGATTTTAAATATTCGTCATTTTTTTACTAAACCCATAAAAGTATAAACCTATTATTTGATTCTTTAATTCATATTGGAGTAGTAGGATTTTTTATTTTTCAATTAAGATCAGACTTTTAAATTGAAGCATAGTGATTTCTAAACGACTTGAACATTGAAGTTCGTTTTTTACTCATACTAGTGTTTCTATGCAATTCGAAGAATTTTAATTTAGATTAAGTCTTTCGTTCAACATGTAAAATACTTTAAACTGATTTTAGATTCACTATTGTAAACTTTCATGATTAGTTTAGGATCATGATATTGTCAAATTCATGTGCTTTTTTAATTGTTAAATTTTATCAAACATTTTTATTAGCAAGTAATGTTCTATTCATTTATGTGAAAAGTTTTGTTTTTAGCTCTTGAAAATTAAAGCAAAATTGAGTTCCAATATCTTCGAACTTATCATGAACATTATCAAAATGCCAATTGTAATACACACAATTTGATTAAATAGAGGAAAATTCTTCAAATATACCTCGGTTACGAAAACGTTATAGCTGTTTTAATTCGTTGTAAATTATATTTTTTTCGATTAAGTACATGATTTTGCATGGTTTGTCTTTAGTGAAAATCATTCCTTGTTTTTTATGTAGGTACAAGAAATTCAATGACTTAAAGGCTGAATTGTACTTTAATCCGAAAATTATATCCTTTAGTCGATGAAATTTTATCTTTTGTGACTTAAATATACCGTGTCCTGACGTGAATATATCGATTTAGATTGTGTCGGATTCTAAATTTGTTGCCTCAAGAAATTTTCATAAATGGTCACAAGTCAATTTTTTTTCACATCCCTGTTGCAAAAAATAAGGGTAGCTTTTGGTTTTGATAAAGCTGAATTGAGAACACCTAAGCTTTTAATCTCGCTAGTGATAGTTTTTGCTTTAACTTCTTTAATTTCAGTTACAGGACAGACGATACCTGGTACAGGTGGCTCGGCGGCTTGTGGAAATTGTGTGCCCATGGGTTGGACAGATAATGGCGGTACTCCCGATATTTCTGATCAAAATGTAGCTGCCGGAGATAGTCCGGATGCCTTGGGAGGTTATGGTGCCTCTTGGACAACGGCGCCATTGTCGTTACCTCCTACTGGGGATAATACTTGGATTACCATGAGAGATTTGGGCTCTGGATTTACGGAGGAATCGGTAAGTACAACCATGGGAGATTTGGTTGCTGGACGATTTTATGTTCTCTCGCTCTATACAATGTCAAACATTACCAATCAAGATGGAGGTGCCGCTAATAATCAATATTATGCCGGAACATTTATTAACACTTACGACATTCAAATAGGTGGTCAACCTCGAAGAACTCAGGGCAGCGTATCACAAAATACCTGGGGTCTTGATCGGGTATTTTTCATTGCAGACCCAGATGGTAGCGGCAACATGAACTTGACTTTCTTCCCAGGAACTGATGGTGCTCGACCTCCTACAAGTGAAAGTCGACTTTTAGTGGAGATGGTAGCTCTTGCCATTGAATTAGATGCAATTGAAGAAGTGGATACTGATGATGATGGTATTGTGGACCAAGTGGATATTGATGATGACAATGATGGGATCATTGATGACATTGAGACTACGGTAAACGGTGTGACTTATGACCCTATAGGCAATGAAGACGGTGACAATTTACCCAACTATTTAGATACTACGGATGATGGGAATGGCGGCGATGGTAGTACCACAAATTATACTGATTCAAACAGCGACGGTGTGGCAGATATATTTGATTTTGATCTAGATGGAATCCCAAATCAATTGGATTTAGATTCAGACAATGATGGTGTTCCGGATAATGTGGAAGGTCAAACCACTAAAGCCTATTTATCGCCAAGTGGTCAGGGGGCTGCTATTACAGATGCAAACAACAACGGTCTGGATGATAATTATGAAACTGCTCAAGGAGGTTCTGACATAGTACCCGTGAATACTGATGGGATCGATGAGGATGATTTTCTGGATATAGATTCTGATAATGATGGCGCTTTAGATACTGCTGAATCAGGACTTTCACTTTCTGGATCAGTGGGCTCAAATGGTCTCGACAACAATATTGATAATGGAGATGGTTATCTAGACGTGAATGGTAGTTTAGATAATACCCAAATAGATAATTTTCCTGATAGTGATGGGGATATTTCAACACCATCTGGAGATGTAGATTATCGTGATGCTATTGACGGGATTGATACGGATGGTGATGGCATTGTAGACGGTGTTGATATTGATGATGATAATGATGGTATCTTAGATGTGGATGAAGGTGATACATGTTCAGGTGTTTTTCAAACCTCAGATGCTAATGGTCAAATTACAGCCGCGGGTGGTACTTCGGAGTTTACCTATGATGTAACCGTGGCAGGAGTAAATATTGGTGATACGGTTTTCATAGATAATTTGTTAGCTAGGGGAGATTTGAATGCCGCAACTGAAACTTTTCAAATAGGATTTAATAATGAAACTTTGCCTACTACTACCTATAATGTAGCTACGCAATGTGGTGCGCTAGAGCCAGTTTCACCTGCTTTGGGTCGTTTTGTTGATATAATTGATATAGGTGGCGGTACACCTGGTATCATAGTGGATGTTGATGCAAGTGCAGACGTAGGATTGATTTGCGGAGGAGGCGAACCTGCAATGGCGTATTCTTTTAGACTATCATGTGGCGCACCTGGACTAGATTCTGATAATGATGGTATTGCAGATTCAAAAGATCTTGACTCTGACAATGACGGTATTCCAGACAATATTGAAGCGCAAACTACTTTAGGTTATATCGCACCTAGTGGTTCTGGCGCTGGTATGACAGATGCAAATAACAACGGTCTTGATGATAATTATGAGTCGGCACAAGGAGGGTCAGACATAACGGCTATAAATACAGATGACATAGGTGATCCTGATTATCTAGACCTAGATTCAGATGATGATGGAATTTTTGATATCCTAGAATCGGGCAGAAATGTGCCTCAGACTAATGGGAGAGCAACTGGAGATGTAGGTGTTAATGGTTTGATTGGCAGTGAGGAAGAAAACGATAGTTATAATGATGTCAATGGTAATTTTGACAATTCACAAGAAGATAATTTTCCCGATTCAGATGGTGATGTATTCGTTTCAGGCGGTGATGTAGATTATCGTGATGATACGGTTAATGTTGATACAGATAATGACGGTGTTTTTGATGCAGTTGACATTGATGACGATAATGATGGAATTTTGGATGTCGTTGAATGTGTTCCGGTAAATGCAAATGTGCAATCAGCTCAGGCTACAACTGGAGTTACCACTATAGCAAATGTAATTGGTGCTGTAAATGGTACTTATGCTAGGTGGACTGTAAATGGAAACATAAGTACGCTTGATTTTGGTCAAACGTTTGCCGCAGGATCTGATATCACCGTGGTTTGGAGAAGGTTTCCTGAAGAAGGAGGTACGGCACAACCTATTTTTGATGAATCGCTAGATGCAAGTTCATTTGGTACGCCATTCTTTCCAATTTCTACAACTTCAGACACGGCTGTGAGCGCAACATTTCAGTCCACTCAAGCTTTTCGGTACTTACGTATTACTAAACAAAGTACGCCTAGCGAAACAGACTTTGATATTGATGCAATTACCGTTAATGTTGATGAAGCGACTTGTGATGATGACGCAGATGGAGTACCTAATAGTCTTGACCTAGATTCTGATAATGATGGTATTCCAGATATTATCGAGGCGCAACCAACCACGGGATATGTAGCACCATCTGGTTTTGATGACGACAATGATGGTCTGGACAATAGCTTTGACGACACACCCAATGGAAATAACAACGGAGCAGGTTCCAATGGATTGACCCCTGAAAATACGGATGAAACGGATAATCCTGATTATCTGGACTTGGATTCCGACAACGACACCCTGTTTGACATCGATGAATCAGGTTCTGGCCTTACCGATGCCAATAGTGACGGTAGAACGGATGGAGCCGTTGGCGTTAATGGACTGGACAATACCCTGGAGACAACTGATGACTATAGTGACATCAACGGTAATTTTGACGATACACAGTTCGACAATTTTACGGACAGTAATTCCAACGCTCAATCTGCGAGTGGCGATGTAGACTATAGAGAAGATGTCAATGCCATATTTGACAGGGATGGTGATGGTATTGAAGATAGCGTGGATATTGATGATGACAATGACGGGATCCTGGATGTTGATGAAGACATCTGCAACGATGGAGCCGGTACTTCCGGGAGGTTGAGATATCAGTTTTATGATAGTGTCCCGGCTGGTAATACTGTCGATAATATATCAGAAGATTCAGCATCTGCTACTGGAGCTGGCTTTGTTTCTGATTTTGATGTGGTAAATCTGCAATCTATTGTTACTCCAGCAGATGGTGATACCTTTTCTATAAGATATTTAGGCCGCATAGAGATATCCACCGCTGAAATTTATACCTTTTTCACCACCTCAGATGATGGGTCTAAATTATTTGTAGATGGAGTCGAAGTTGTAGATAACGATGGTGATCAAGCTCCTACTGAAGGTTCAGGTACCATAGCTTTGACACCGGGAGTTTATGATTTTGAGGTCCTGTATTTTGAAAATGGAGGAGGTCAGACCCTTACCGTAAGCTATCAAACTCCTACGATAGCAAAGCAGGAGATTCCATTCAGCGTGCTTTCTGATGGCATACCCACATTCTGCGATACTGACGGTGATGGTATTGAAAACCAGTTTGATCTTGATTCTGACAATGATGGTATACCAGACATCATTGAAGGGCAATCGACTTTAGGCTATGTCGCTCCCAGCGATGTCGATACGGATCAAGATGGTTTAGACGACGCCTTTGACAGCACGCCTAATGGCGGTAACTTGGGTATTGGTTCAGAGGGAATCCAAGTGGTTGATACAGATGGTGTAGGTAATCCTGATTATCTAGATCTGGATTCAGACGAGGATGGTCTATTTGACAATGTCGAAAGCGGTAGCGGTTTAGTAGATGCAAACACTGACGGTAGAACCGATGGTATAGTTGGAACTAACGGTTTAGCTAATTCTTTAGAGACTACAGATACTTATAATGATGCGAATGGTAATTTTGACAACACACAATCTGATAACTTTACAGATGCTGACTCAGACGTAAATACGGGTGGAGATGTTGATTACCGTGATGATGAAGTAGTTACTTTATTGATAAACGCAAACGACGATTTTGCTTCCCATAGTGAGGGAACTACGAGCAATGATTTAATCAACGTACTAGATAACGATACGCTTGATGGTGCAGTAGTCACCACAGCAAATGTTGTTTTAACAACCATCAGTTCTGATGATCCAGGTATTACTCTGGATGCTAACGGAAACATAGATGTTACCGCTGCTGTCAATAATGGCACGTTTGAGCTGGTTTATCGTATATGTGAAACGGCAAACCCCTCAAACTGTGATACTGCGACGGTAACAGTTACAGTTTCTAATACAGATAGGGATAACGATGGTATCCCAGATAGTGTTGACATCGATGATGACAATGATGGGATTTTGGACACGGATGAATGTACGCAAGAGTTGCCTCAATTAGACCTGGATATTACCGGAATTAGTCCTGATACTGGTGATTCGTCCTTCAATACATCTACTGGAAATATTGGTGATGTGGCCGTTTATAACAACATAGGAACCTATGATGGTCAGCCAGTATCGCTCAGTCTAACAGTAGTAGATAACTCTGCACCCACGGCAATGATTGTTAATCTTCAGAGTAATAACACGGGAGTAAATGCTGATTTTCCAATTGAACTTGCTAGTGCATCAGGGAATACATCAGTTGCTGATCCACCAGTGGCTACCATAAGAATGGATTTTTTCAACTCGAACACCTCAGCTCCGGTTGAGTTACCTGCCAGATTAACCTTCCGTGATTTGGATTTCATTGATGGAGTGAATGAAACCGTTGAGTTTTTGAAGTCAGACATATATAATTATGGTTTGTCTGCGACCCCTACTACTGACGTTTTTATTACGGAAACTACCCAAAGTTTAACCGGAGTTTCAGGTAATTATATCAGTGCAAGAACAAATTCTTTTGATGACGGAAACGTGCCTGCTGATTCACAAAATCTTTGGTGGGGAATCCGTACCAGGGCAAAATCATCTTTTACCTTCAATCTTGTTAAAAGACCCACTGGTACAGGTTATAGGATCTCTCGATTAACATTTGATGATCGAGATAGTTTCTGTATCGCAGATTTTGATGCAGATGGTATCATCAACTCTTTTGACCTTGACAGTGATAATGACGGTATTCCAGATAATATTGAAGCCCAGTCAACTACGGGCTACATCGCGCCTTCGGGAGGTGTGGGTGCAAATGGTCTGTTTGCCAGTTATGAGAATAATGATACCGCTGGGGCTACAGGATTGACTCCTGCCAATACAGACGGCAGTCTGAATCCTGATTATCTGGACCTTGATTCAGATAATGACGGTCTCTTTGATATAGATGAGTCTGGATCTGGTTTGACTGACGGCAATAGTGATGGTCAGACAGATGGTAACGTTGGTTTTAATGGACTTGATGACACCTTGGAGTCAAGTGATAATTACGCTTCCGCGAAAGGGGACTTCGATAACACCCAAGAAAACAATTTCGACGATGAAGATGGTGATGTCAATCTAGGAGGCGACGTGGATTATCGAGATACAACTGATGATCCGAGAGTAATTGATGCGGTCAATGACTCTGTAACTACAAACGAAGGAATAGCGGCAGACAATGTTATCAATGTTCTGGATAATGATACTTTAAACGGAAATCCTGTATCCGTTGCAGACTTGACCGTTTCAACAATTTCCTCTTCTGAACCTGGAATTACGCTTGACGCCGCAGGTCAGCTTTCTGTTGCAGACACAGTGGAGGCGGGAACATATAACCTCGTCTATCAAATCTGTCAAACAACTTTACCTGCTAACTGCGATACGGCTACAGTAATAATCACAGTAAATGCAATTGATTTTGATACTGATGGGGACGGAGTTATAGACTCAGTTGATATAGATGATGATAATGACGGGATTATAGATGAAGTTGAAGAGTCGTGTATGGATAAAGTGGCACGATTTGAAACTAACGTAGAAGCATTTTGGACATTGGATGAAAACACAGACGATGTTTCTGGTAACGGCAATGATGAAAGATCTCTTGGTGGTACAACTAGCCCGACCTATTCTACAGATACGGTCCAGGGAACTAATGCTGCTAATTTTGATGGTGTTGATGATGTCATAAGATACAGTCAAGATGGTGGATTTATGGAAGCCACCTATTCTAGCTTGAGTTTTTCAGTCTGGATAAAGCCTGACGTGTTAAATGGCGATCGTATCATCTATGAAGAGGGTGGAGGGACAAACGGTCTTACTTTATGGATTGATGATAACACTTTGACTTATAGTGCTAGAAATGGCGGTGTAGGCTCTCAAACTGATATAGTACATCCTACCGTTTTAACCTTGGATGGCATTTATCATCATGTAGCGGCTACTTTCGACTCTGGAATTATGAATTTGTACTTGGATGGAATCCCAGCTACACCTGTAGCTGCGACATTTTCTGATATCCCGACACATACTAGTGATGGTGGTTTGGGAGGACCCATCGGTGGCGGTACTTCGAGTGGAACTGCAGATTTTTTTGATGGCCTCCTGGATGCCGCTCGATATTCTAATACTGAAGCATGGAGAGCAGATAATATAGCAAGAGAAGCAGATCTAATTTGTGATGAAGATGGTGATGGTATTGCAAACCGTTTGGATCTGGACTCAGATAATGATGGGATTCCAGATATTATTGAAGCTCAAACCACATTAAATTATATAGCTCCTGCTGGTTCAGATAATGATGGGGATGGATTGGATGATAACTACGATCAAACTCCAAATGGTAACAGTGATGGGACGGGTTCAATAGGTTTAACCCCTGAAAATACAGACGATACTGATAATCCAGATTATCTAGACTTGGATTCTGATGATGATTCAATATTTGATATAATTGAGTCAGGTTCAGGCCTTACTGATGTAGATAATGATGGTCGTACAGATGGTGTAGTGGGTGATAATGGTTTGGACAATACACTAGAAACAGTTGATGATTTGAGCGATGTCAATGGAACCTATGATGACACCCAAGCCGATAATTTCACGGATACTGACGGAGATGTGAATTCTTCTACTGGTGATGTCGATTATCGTGATAATTTTTCTGATGTAGACACAGATCAGGACGGAATATTCGATCGAGTGGATATTGATGATGATAACGATGGGATCACAGATTTGCGTGAAAATAATGAGAACGTTGCTTTGGGTGATAAAGATGGTGATGGAATACTAAACTACTTGGATAACGTAGATAATGGTGATGGGGGTGATGGTAGTGCTACGGACTATACAGACAATGATGGTAATGGTATCCCAGATGTCTATGATTTGGATGGAGATGGTGTCCCAAATCATTTGGATCTAGATACAGATAATGATGGGATTCCAGATATTATTGAAGCTCAGCCTACGGTTGGTTACGTTGTACCTTCGGGTTCTGATAATGATGGTGACGGCCTGGATAATGCTTATGATGATACGCCGGACGGTGATCCCGATGGAGCAGGAAGTAATGGAATCATTCCTCAAAATACTGATGATGAAGACTTAGCCGATTATAAAGATCTTGATTCTGATAACGATGGATTATTTGATATTATCGAAAGTGGCGATGGTCTAACTGATGCTGATAGCGATGGAAGAACAGATGGTACTGTAGGTAATAATGGTTTGGATAATTCTGTCGATAACGGAGGTATTGATAATTATGCTGACACAAACGGTAAGTTTGATGACACTCAAGAAGATAACTTTACAGATACAGACGGTGATGTTTTAACAGGTGGAGACGTTGATTATAGAGACCAACCGTTAATTTTTGCTGATGATGATGTGGCTAGCGCCATAGCAGGAATTGGAGGTGATGGTATTATAAATGTGCTAGACAATGATTCTGTCGATGGCGCACAAGCAACTGTTGCTGATGTTAATATTACACAAATCAGCACCACAAATGCTGGTGTTTCCGTTGATCTACTTACCGGAGATGTAGATGTAGATCCAGCTGTGCCTGCCGGCACCTATATTATTGAGTATAGAATATGTCAAGATAGTTCTCCTACTAATTGTGATACAGCATTTGTAACTGTTGATGTTGTGCAGGACACTGACATCGATGGAATCCCAGATGATGTGGATATTGATGACGACAACGATGGTATACTTGACATTGTAGAAAGTTGTTCTACCGTTTCCATAACAAATAATGGTCTTGTAGTCGGTCAGTTTAATGTTCAAACTAATAGTACAGAGATTAATGATGGTCTTGTCACGGCTAATGAAGGAGTTGCTATGAATAACGTAAACCACTATTTCGTGTTGGATCTTGGTCAGGTTTTCGAAGCAGAAAGTATCATTCGGTTTGATATTTGGGGAAATTCAGACTCCACAAGGACCGTTATAACTTCTGAAACACCTGGTGCAATTTATTTAAGTGATAGTCCTAATAATCCGCAAGTAAATCAAGTGAATTTAAACAATACTTTAGGTTTTTATGACTATGTATTGGAGAATTCCACACGATATGTTCAGGTAGATATGATAGCTAGAGCAGGAGGAAGAACAGAATGGGTAGAAGTAACTACAACAAGAAGCTGTTTAGTTTCTACTGATACAGATAATGACGGTGTTTTTGATCAATTTGATCTAGATTCAGACAATGATGGAATTCCCGACAATGTCGAGGCTCAATCGACTACCGGTTATATCCTTCCATTGAATAATGATGCTGATGGCGATGGTTTAGATGATGCATATGATGACACTCCTATTGGTAACCCAGATGGTACTGGTAGTAATGGTCTTACTCCTGAAAATACAGACAGTGGTAATGATACAATTCCAGATTATCTTGACTTAGATTCTGACAATGATGGTATTTTCGATCTCGTCGAAAGCGGAGACAACCTGCCAGATACTAACAGTGACGGTAGGACCGACGATCCTGTAGGAGAAAATGGTCTTGATGATAATATCGACAGCGCTGGAAACGAGGATGGCTATAATGATGTCAATGGTATCATCAACAGTCCGGAGGATGATCTGGACGATACGGATGGGGACGTCAATAATGGTGGCGATGTAGATTACAGAGATATACCACTCATCGATGCTGTGGATGATAGCACGACTGCAGTAGAAGGTGTAGGTGGTGTTGGTTTGATTAACGTTCTGGATAATGATACAGTTGATGGAGTACAGGCCACAATTTCAAATGTAGATATTACTCAAATCAGTACTACTAATACTGGTGTGACGGTTGATCCTGTTACTGGAAATATTGATGTTGCTGCAAGTGTTCCAGCTGGAACGTATATCATTGAATACAGAATTTGTCAGGAAGGTGCAACTACTAATTGTGAGAATGCATTTGTGACAGTAATCGTAGAACGTGATACTGATGAAGATGGTATTCCAGATAGTGTAGATATTGACGATGACAATGATGGTATTTTAGATTCAGTTGAATGTGGAGCAGGAACGATTCTTTCTGAACTGGAATTTGGTAGCAGCACATCAAGCGATGTATCATCCTATAGCACAAATTATTCAGTGCCCGCAGGTGATGATAGAATTGTTGTTCTTGTATTAGCTTCAGAATACACACCCATCACAGATGGTACGACGCAAAATGCAAATGTCACCCTGGGAGGGGTTTCCATGATTCAAGAAGGTATCAATTACGGAGTTGCTTTTAACAACAACAATAATTACTTGTCAGTTTACACATTACCCGAAGCTAGTCTGTCTGGAGTAACAAACTCAACTTTGAGTATTACTGCTACAGTCACAGATCAGGCATTTGCTGGTTATATATTTACGGTAAGTGATAATGCGAGTTTCAATTTCACCTCTGAATTCTTTGATATCTCACCTCCCGAGGATGTTAATGTTTCATACAGCTCTCCCTCATTTAATGCAAGTCAGTCAGACATCATTTATATGTTCGCAAATAGTGGTGAGAATGGATCTATCTATACATTTGATCAAGGACAGGTTATTGCAGAGGTAAGCGCTGCTGGATCTACCTTTAGCGGGACGAGGTTGTTTTCAAACACTGATGGTTCCATAAACCTCTCTGGTGAAGTGCGACCTGCCAGACGAAGTTCTGGTGTAATATTTAGTCTAGCCACCACTTGTGCAGATTCAGACGGTGATGGGTTGGATGACTTTTTAGACCTCGACTCAGATAACGACGGTATTCCCGATAATGTGGAAGGACAGCCTACGATAGGTTACATAACACCTACCTATGTGGACTCGGATGGCGATGGCCTGATGGATGTTTACGATTCCACACCAAATGGTGGGCCTGATGGATCAATAGGTATCACTCCAGAAAACACGGACGAAACAGATCTACCAGACTACCTGGATCTAGACAGTGATAATGATGGTATTTTCGATCTCGTCGAAAGCGGAGATAACCTGCCCGATTCAAACAATGATGGTAGGACCGATGATCCGGTTGGCGAGAACGGTCTTGACAACAACATCGACAGCCCTGGAAATGAGGATGGCTATGACGATGTCAACGGTATCATCAACAGTCCGGAGGATGATCTGGACGATACGGATGGTGACGTGAACAACGGTGGCGATGTGGACTATCGTGATGGAGAGGAGTTTACCGTAGACATGCCCACGCAGACGGTCCTCGAGAACGATGCGTTCACCTCGGTGGC
>JBATVD010000044.1:0-55836 GCA_049671565.1 Nonlabens sp. | reverse complement strand
ACCAATCATTGATCAAAAAGCTGTTGTGAATTGCTTTCAACCAGTGAATTTTACTGATCTTTGACAACTATAAAGAGCCAATACACAGCTCCATTATTGTTGTGAATTGCTTTCAACCAGTGAATTTTACTGATCTTTGACAACCTGCAAGACGTACGGGAATGTTTACCGCCAGTTGTGAATTGCTTTCAACCAGTGAATTTTACTGATCTTTGACAACTCGCAACCACACCGTCACCGATATTGTTACGTTGTGAATTGCTTTCAACCAGTGAATTTTACTGATCTTTGACAACTGCATTAGGCGATGTGGCTCGTGATGTGGGGTTGTGAATTGCTTTCAACCAGTGAATTTTACTGATCTTTGACAACCCTCGGTATCTTGATTGATTTGCTCGATCAGTTGTGAATTGCTTTCAACCAGTGAATTTTACTGATCTTTGACAACTATGGAGGCGGTCTATGCCACTAGATCGATGTTGTGAATTGCTTTCAACCAGTGAATTTTACTGATCTTTGACAACATACCCTGCGCAAAACGCTGGGTATGTTTGTTTTAGGGCGGTGGTTAGAAATAGTGATTTCTAAGTCAAATCGTTCTCGACTACGCTCAAACTGACACTTTTATCAATTCTAAAAAAGTTCCAGCTGCTGGCTGCCGGTGTCTTTTTCCACTTCTTTTTTACCGTGAAACAGTTCCATCATGCCAAACTGTTTATCGGTGATTTGCATGATGCAGACCTTGCCTTTTTTAGGAAGGTTCTTTTTGGTGCGTTTGATGTGAACGGAGCTGTTTTCCCGACTAGGGCAAAATCTTAGATAAATGGAAAACTGAAACATATTGAATCCATCGTCCAATAATTTTTTTCTAAAACCGCTTGCGGCTTTGCGCTCCAATCGCGTCTCCGTAGGTAAATCAAAAAACACCAGCACCCACATACTTCTATATTGATTCAAAGTTTGTAAGTGGCTCATACATCATGCATTTAGACATTTAGAAAATTACCATGGAACTCTGGATATTTGATCTTGCGTGCGCTGCCGTAAAAACATTCATATAGCGAGTTGGTCGTGCGGCTCATCGCGTTCATCAGCGGGCTGTTCTTCTCATCAATAAAAACATCCATTGCAGGAATGGTTAAGAGTTCTGCTTTCAAATCTCTCGTCAACTCTTCAACATTTTCTCCTCGTTCTACCATTTCCCAAACGATATGATCCACAAAAGGGCGGTAGGGTTCCATAATATCATCAGCTAAAGTAAAGGCGTTGTATTTGTTTTTATGAAAGATACCTATGCTGGGCAGCATTCCACTTCCCACAATCGCCCTTGCGGTCACAGCCCTTAGAATTGCGTACCCGTAATTGAGCAAGTTGTTGGGCGGCACCCCTTTTTGGTTGCGACTGAACTCAGGTAGCTCAAACAGATTTTGAAAATAGAATGCCGCGGCGAGCGCTTCCTGATTGTCATGGTCTGCCGTTTTTACCTCTCGAGCATAGCGTTCCAATCTTTTTGGATTCTTACCGATTTTTTTGAGGTGTTTGGCTTGGTTTTCAATCTTTGCGATCACGGTTTGCTGCCAGAGATTTTTTTTAAGAGGTACACTGGCATTCAATTGATGCCGATACCGCTCGGTTTGCTCACTATGACCTTGCAGCGGTTGTAAAAATCCCGTGGGCAAGTGTTGCTGGTTGCAGGTAATCAACGCTGTGTTGTTATCGATAAGTTTTCGGATCAATCCTGAGGTAATGGTAATCTGTGGATCTTCCAAAACGATATACCCAAGATCCTCAATAGGTATAGTCTTGGGCTCCCGATCTTCATCGGGAAAGCTTACGACCAGTTGCTCATTTTTAGTGCTGAGGTAGGCGGGATTGCCGAAGAAAAGAGTGCGTTTGATCATAGCTTAATATTCTCCTATTTGGACAATTTGACCTAAATGATTCAATCGTAATTTAATAATACCTTTAAGTTTGGCAGTGCTCTGCATTCTATAATAAAGTAAGTCTTTAACAGTTTTATCATTGTTCAAAGTTGTTTCTAAATGATGCCTGAATACATATTCTCGGCTCGATATTTTTTGCACACGATATAAGTTATCACTAATAATAGAGCTGTTTTCAATATCAAGTAAATCGTAGGTACTCGGATTAAAATCTTTAGTAGGAATGAGGAACATCTCATTTTGTTTCATGGTAAATTTTAATTTGAAGCCATTTTCATTGATAGGTTCTACAACGGGTAAATCATTAATCTGTCTCGTTACCGCATCAAAAAATGAAATGACCTGTTCATGTAGATTACCTTTCTCATCTTCATAAATTGCTATTGCATAATTGTTTCCTTGGCTTACAAAACTTGATGGTTGTTTGTTTCCATCATTGTCAATAATATCGTTCCCTAGTAAGTCTTTGGCTTCGTGAACAGGAATGGTATTACTGGCTCCTTTTATGGTAACGCGTTTGATTTTTATTCCTTCATCTTCATTTAAAAAAATAGGATTGTCATCAAGATCTGCAAATGCTTTCTTCTTATTACCTTTAAATTTTGACAGTCTAGACCTTAGAACGGCTCGTACTTTATTATCAATTACCTTATCAACATTCAGATCTGGATCTATAGGTTTTCTAATGGTATAAATCGTTTCAAACCAGGCTCTTTCTACCTTACCGTTTACTTGCGTTCCGTCTTTAAGCAAAAGTGGCTTTTTAGTTAGGCTGTTCTTTCCCGTAAACGCTTTTTTTGAGTCGTTTCCGCTTTCGCGAAAGCGTAACAACAACAGTTCTCTAACCTCTTTACTGACTATAGTTTTTATCTTGTCTTCATCAAAAGAACTATTTACAGTGTCCATTTTTGTAACTCTGGACAGAGATGAGCCGTAGACGGTTTGCTCATGCAGTTGCCCGCGTGGTGTAAGTGTTTCTTGCGTATTGCGCCCTCCTTTTCTTTTGGTATGGTTTAAATTTCTAGTAGTTATCTTATTTTTTACCTTGAAGCTTACTAGAATGTCGGCCAAGGAATTTTTAGCTTCCTGCCTTATGTTTGTGAAGGGTTTGACAAATTTTCTGCCGCCGGTCTTCTCACGGTAGGTATATTTCTTCTCTATATTATCTATAATTATGTTACCTCTAGATTTTGCGTGCTTGTTATTTAGATAATTAATGAATGCAGGTCTTGTAAATGCAACCGCCATGGCATCCATGGCGTGGTGGCGGTGGTCGTTACGTTTAGTCCAGTCTTGTATTCTAGGCAATTTTTTACCTTCCTTGTTTGTATCATGATAGGTGAGCCCCATTTTTTCATATTTGTTCCAGTTCAATTCCTTGAGCACATCTATCAGTTCCCAGTCAGATCTTAATTTATCGGTTATGGAGCCATTTGTGGCAACTGGTGGTGTGCGCACTACATCAAACAAAATTTTTAATGCTGCTTTTGTTATATAACCCGTATTGTTGAGATGTCTGGTAATAGGTTTATCACTCAACTGTTCTTTAGTTAGGTAGAGTTTATTCTTCTTACTACCACTAATACCGTCCTTATCTTTGAATGCTGTTTCTACTCGTTCTTCAAACTGTTTTTTCCAGCCCTTACGCTCACAGTAATCTATGGCGGTTTCATTTCCTTTTTCTTTATTGATGGTATCGAGTTCCAAGGTCTTGTTAGAAAATGAATCGTCAAACCTTACAGATTGTGGGATGATATGTTCTACATCAAATTTTCTGCTAAACAGCTCTGATGGCTCAATGTAAGTGCCAGAGTAGAGCGTTTTATAGCCTGTGGATTTTAGTTCCAGATACAGTTTATATTTAATCAGGTCTTTCTTGCTTACATAGGATAAATTAAATTCCCGTTTGATCTTCTCACGATACTCCTCGTGCAAAGCAGTAACACGCTTTATGTATTTTGCGGTATCGTTGCGCTGATCTGCTGTCTTTTTAAGCTCTCTTGCCAGTTCTACCCTGATCTCATCTGGACGACCCAGTTCCTTATCCTCTATTATCGCATTGACCACATTAATCATTTGGTTGAGAATCTTCTCGACAACAGGATTGCGTAACGTGTTTTTCTTAAGTGGGTCTAACTTTTCTTTTATAGTTCTGTTCTTGAGATCCTCTGCACTAAGTGAATTAGAATGGTTATAGCCAGCGGCTGCGGCTGCCTCGCTATATACAAGACCGTCCTGCAAGTAAGGGATAATCTTATGCATGGCTTTTGCACTTAAATTACCATAGTCATCTTTAAAAGTGATATTAGTAAGGTAGGGCATGTGTTCTTCCTTAAAGCCGAACTTAGACAAGGCTTTTTTTAATGCCTCAACCCCTGTGGCAGAGCTGTCATCTTCATAAGAATAAAGCAGGTGCCAGAGCTGGTAAGCAGGTTGCGAGGTAAGTTCATGGGTTGTGGTTTTTAGATTTAACTCAAGAATTTGTGGATTGATCCCTATAGCTTTAAAACAAGCTGCCAATTCAGGAATTAAATTTGCTCTTTCCTTTTTAAAATTGATTTTGTTATATCCTTCCTGCACAACAATGTTTTCAAAAGCCTTGAAAAAAGCCGCATTAGTTTTGTTGCCTTCTAGCTTACCAAACTTAATTGTGTAGTCTGCAGGTTTTTCTTCCTTTCCATTGAACAGCCATTTCAAAAATTCACTATCACTCATGGAATTGCGCCAGTTCAATTCATTAAATAATTCTCTACGGTCGTCGTCGTCAATAATATATTCCTGTTTAGAAGTATCATTTTTTTGAACCCTAATGGCATTGATGTTAGAGAGCACTTTGAAAATTTGGAAAACAGGTGACGACTTAGGCGCAACACGTGGACCTATTGTTTTTTCCGTAGGTTTACCATTTGCAGTTACCGTAATGGTATGGTTTTCAAACTCGCATAAATTGATGAGTCCTTTTTGAGACTTTAATCTTCGCTGATAGAAAATGGTAATGTCGCGTAGTTCTTTGCGTACTTCCTTGTTGAGTTCTGGATAATGTTGTGACTGTTGTTCCCATATAGCATTGAACTCATCCAGATAATCCTGACGATAGAAAACTTGGTTTTTAAGTGAGGCGTGTCTATCTTTTTTGATCAAGTCATACTGAAATTGGCCTACGGTTAGATCGTTGAAGTATAGCTCTTTACTGCGATCGCCTATGGCTCCCAAATATCCACTTGACTGATAGATTTGGTTGTTGATTTCTGCAATGATATAGGCCAGCTCCTCTATAGTTAGCTTTTCTTGAATTGCCCTATTGCGCCATTCATAAGATTGTAATTTCTTCTCATCACGCTTGCCCTTTGGTTCTGCACGCTCAAGACTCATTTCTTTTCTCAGATAGGTTTTGGTAGCGCTTTGGTTAATTCCTTCTAATTTTTCAAAATGCTGATCCGTCAAAATTTCTGGGTAATACCTTTTCTGATAGTCCCAAATTCTTTTCAGCTCATCATTTAAATCTGATCTGTAAAACAAAGGGACAAACTTCTTCCCTTCTCTTAAAATTTGATAAGTAAGCTGTCCCGGTGTTTTATTTTCTGCCTTAAGTCTTTTGGCGACTTTCATGCCGTCCACTAATTCGCCCTCTTCTTGATTGTTGGCTTTGCGTGAACTTTTGTAACCGCGCTTTTTATTAATTGCCAGCATTACCCGTACAAAGTCCAGTCTTGATATCTTTTGCGTAGGCGCGAGTGATCGTACTTTTAACGTGTGATGGGTCGAGTTTTGAAAATTCTCTGCGACAGCTTCATCATCTTGGATAAAACCTATTCCTTTTAGAATTTTTAATACTGCATTTCTTCTTTGTTTATACCGTTGCAAGTTTCGGCGCATAGATCGTTTTGCGGTACGCGCTCCTGCAGCGGTTTCTGCATCTATCTTACTGAAATCTTGAATTTCGTCTGTAGAAAGTGGAACTACTCTTACACCACTTCTTATTATTCTTGATGTTTCATTATCTTTTTCTGCTTCTTCTACGAACGCCCAGCCTATGCTAGTAGTGCCTAAATCCAGTCCTAATATTTTTTTCATAACATTCTATATTTCTCTATTTAGTTTCTACTCCTCAAATTGCCCATCCGGCAACAAATCCGGACCTTTTCTATAAACATCTACCGCATCATCGCTTTGCTGCCATTTTTTAGGCTGTATGATTTTGTGGATGGGAACGAGCAGCCTCGTACTTACTTTAATTGCAACAGCTTCCCGCAGGTAGTGGTCGCGGTTATTGTTCAGATTTACCTTACTCACGGTTGCTGTGAGCTGCGCGCCGGCATCCATGAGGTTTGCCAGTGCAATATTCTCATGCGCCGGTAGGTAGCCTATGAAAGTATCTCGTATCAAGACCTTGATGGCATAAAAATCATAAGGATTTTTAGATTCACGCTGCAAAACGGCGGTTTCATTTAATACAGGCTTGATGTTACGCAACTGCTTTTCACGGAACTTCACGCCGTTCAGATAATTATCATAGATGGTACAATCTGATAGATGGTACTCAAGATCATTGAAGCTGGAGTGCCCAGATCCTAAGACCAGCGATCCTGATCCCGTGCCTAGGAGTTTTAAAAAATCGGTTCTTTTCAAACTGAAGATGTTGGCTGTTTAAATGTAGGTGCTTTTAATTTAATTGAAACTGGAAAAATTACGTGTTTTTTAAAAACCGTGTTTTTTACGTGTTTCATAATTCAATGTTTTCTCTTAATTTTACCCTCTGAAAGCAATTCACAATAAGGATTATTCCGTTGTGAAAACATTTAAAGCGGCGTTAGTTAATTCTAGCGTCGTTTTCTTTTTTAAATGTTTCATGAACACATTAATCGAAAATAGAAATGCTGTGAACTAAAACATTTAAAGCGGCCTTTACGGGTCGCTTTCTTTTTTCACCCGTCGCCAAGCAAAAACCCCTTCAAAAACCAAGCTTAACACATTGATCAATGCAGTTTACTCATTTTTAAAGGGGATTTTTCAATAGATGGATAAATGTAAAACTTTTCTTAATAAAAACAAATTTTGACATCCATGCCTGAACAAACTACAGTATCAATGTAGGGCTTTAAAAAATTAGTCCATCTTTTATTAAAATTCTCACACCATCAAATCCTTAATTCTTTGCGCATAGCTGCGGCTTACACGTACTTTCTTGCCGCTGGTGGTGCTGATCACAAAACCTTTACCTATTTTACTGATCTCTTGAGCGTGATCCAACCTAAGAATGGTGCTGCGGTGCACGCGCATAAATTCTTTAGGATCTAGTTTTTCTTCCAGCGCGCCGAGTCCGTTATTGCTGAGTAGCTGGTCCTCTGCCGTGAAGATTTTTGCGTAATCACCATAGGCTTCTATATATTCAATATCGCTGGTAGAAATCGTGATGTATTTACTACCTTTTTGCACGATCACACGATCGGGATAGTCTTTTGTGGCGGCGAGCTGTTCTTCAGCCAATGGAAGGACGGTTAAATTTTCACTTTTGTTGACTTTTGCAAGAGCGGTGTCAAAACGCTCTCGCGTATAGGGTTTCAATAAGTAATCCAAGGCATGAACCTCAAAGGCCTGTAACGCATACTGATCATAGGCCGTGCTGAAAATAATATTGGGCAGTTCTTCCAAATACCCCAAGACTTCAAAACCCGTCATGCCTGGCATTTGAACGTCCATAAACACAAGATCAGGAGCAAATTTATTGATGATCCTAACCGCATCAACACCATTATTAGCCTCACCCACCACGATCATATCGGGATGGTGCTTGAGGTATTGCGAGATCAAGGTACGACCTGCATCTTCATCATCTACGATTACTACTTTTTTCAAATTATTCGAACTTGTTTATATTGACTTTGGCTCAACTTATTTCAGTAATTTTTTAAAATACAAAATCACTTCTCCCCCCTTGGGGGATGTCCGCGGTAGCGGACAGGGGGGCTTTGTCGCCTACAATATCTAACTTTAAATAAGAACTCAAATCAAAATTTAATTTATACTTCAATCTGATTTAACAAATTATCTTCACTTGAGGCGTTGCGCTGAGCGCAGCCGAAGTGGAAGTGCCGCTAGGCGATGGGTGCTCGCATGAGTGAACCACAAGCTTGCAGGTCGCTACAACTCAAACCTCACTTTTAACCCGCTGGGGGAATTGTGGGCGAGTTGCAAGCTGGTGTTGTACATTTTATTGAGTCGCAACTGGGTGTTGCCTAGACCGATCCCATTTTCAAAAATAGATTGATCGTCCAGCTCCTCCACTCCTACTCCAGTATCGCTGACTTCAAAGATCAGTTTTTCTCCCTTGCTGGTTATCAAGACTTCTACTTTGCCTCCATCTATTTTGGGACTGATACCGTGTTTCACGGCATTTTCCACAAGAGGTTGTAAGATCATTGGTGGTATGGGTCGATCAAGCAATTCTGGGGTTACGGTGATGGTGGTTTGCAATCTTTCGCGAAAGCGGGATTTTTCCAACTCCAAATATTTACGTACAAAATCCAATTCTTCTCTTAGAGGTACGGTATCGGCTCGGCTGGCTTTGAGCTGGTAACGGAACAGGTCACTCAAACCGGCGATCATCTCGCGGGTTTCCTCCATATGCTCGGGCACGCTGGCGTTGATGGTATTGAAAACGTTATACAAAAAATGCGGATTAAGCTGTGCCTTGATGGCGCTCAGCTCGTTTTTCAACGCCAGATTTTTAAGCTCGATCTCGTAACGCAGCTTGCGCTGATTGATCACAAAATATTCATAGGCATGCATTGCGCCAAATTGCACAAAATAGATCAGCGTGGGAATGTAAATATCCCAAGCCTGTCCGAACTCGCCCAAATGGCCCAGACCGTAAAAATCGCAAATCGTATAGTATAATTTCCAGCTGAAAAAGATAAACAAGGGTAAGCCCAGCAAGTGCAAGAATAATCGGTATCCCAGTCGCCAGTGGGCAAATAACTTAAAAACCACCAGCCAAATAATAGTAGTCGCAACCAGCATGAGCGTGTACTGTAGGCCACCACCATCCCACCACTGCCACCAATCAAAGACACGGTTCCAGCTTTCAGAAAGTGGCCCACCGCTGGCTATGATAGTGATACGGTATAACCAGCTCCCTAAAAAATAGACGCCTATGACCGCCAGTAACTCGCCCAGACTGATCCCAAATAAGATTTTGCGTTTGAACATTATGAAAAGGTATTAAGATTAGGAATAAGTTTAAGTTTAAAATTAACTGTTATCACTTTGATCCATCCTAAACAGGTCATCTAAAAAGTCGACTCTATCTGTCAGACTGAGCCTGTCGAAGTCATAATGCACTGAAATTCAATAGCATTTCGACAAGCTCAATGTGACAATTTAGTTTGATGATGACTTTTTAGACGGCCTACTTTCAAATTAGGGTGAATTCCCTTCCCTACGGTAAGGTCTAGGGATGGGTTGGCAAATTATTTTTTCGAGTCAAAAACAAACCAAGTTTCTGTATTGTAGGGATCGTAGCTCAACTTTAAAATTCCGTTTTGAGTAGTGACCACATATTTATTGGTGTATTCCAGTTCCTTTCCGTTTTGGGTAAAGGTGACTTTGTTATCCATAAATTTAAACGTCACGCCGTTTGAAAACTCAATGATGGCATTGTTATAATAACCGCTTTTGTCTTTTATGAATGTTTTCTTTTGGATCGAGATACCATTATTCAATTTAGTATTGCTGGACTTTTTAATCTGCGATTGATAAGAATGATTCTTCTTAGACCTGTTATGGGTCACATAAGTAATCACACTACCCGCTTTTAAAGGAATAGATTTTGGTGCTTCCTTCCAGCTCACTTTTAAGTTTAAGGTGCCTTTTTCGGTCAGCTGATAGGTGCTTTCAAGCATATCGCTGGTAATTAGGGGATATCCGTTTTTATCCACGAGTTCAAAAGAAGTTGAAGATGGATAATTGATCTCAGTTTTCCCGTCTATCGTAATCTTTAAATATTCGTTTTCCATTTGAGCGCCTAGCAGCATTCCCACCTTTAATGTTATAAGAATCAATATTGTTTTCATGACATGTAATTTTTAATTCAACCCAAATGTAACGGCAACACACAGCATGAGCATGATTAAATAGCCCAGCGGCCTTATGCATCGATGAACCGCCCATTGATCGCTAGCCGCCCGTTGAACGAGCTATTGGGCTATCCATCGCTTTATTCTCAGAGTCCTGTCACAACTCAGCTAGGTTTGTCGGCAAATCACCTGATTATGCGTATTTACATTACTATTTTATTTTTCGTTCTCGCTTTCATCCCCTATTGCTACGGGATCAACTTGGATAATTCCGCTTTCGCGAAAGCGGATAAAAACAAAATATCATCTATATATAAAATGAGTTCATTGAGTACTTCGACTACGCTCAGCAACCACGGAGTCGAAATGCCCACCACCAAAATTTCACAAGAACTCACCGGAACCGTCACAAACGACCAAAACCAACCCCTTCCCTACCTCAACGTGGTACTCTACGACAAACTAGACGAGGTAGTCATGGCCACCATCACTAATGAGCAAGGAAAATTCAGCTTTGAAAACGTCGCCAAGGATTATTACCAAATCGAAGTATCTGGCATGGGTTACGAAACCTACCGAAATGGTTTGAACATGCCTTCTAGCAACAAAAGACTTGAAACCATAATCATGGAACCAGCCGCTGAATCTTTAGATGTGGTTACCGTAAAAACCACCAAACCCGTGGTAGATGTGCAACCCGATAAAACTGTGCTGAATGTTGATCAACTGGCTGCGGTCGCTGGCGATAATACGCTCGATCTCTTAAGACGGGCTCCCGGCGTGCGACTGGACAATGATGATAACGTGGTGGTAGAAGGACGCAGCGGTGTGACATATTATATCAACGGCCGTCAATCTTTTTTGAGTGGCGAGGATCTGAAAGGCTACTTGCGATCCCTTACATCTGACGATATTGAGAGCATCGAGATCATCACCCAGCCATCTTCAAAATATGATGCTGCTGGTGCGGCTGGAATCATCAACATTATTTTGAAACGCGTCAAAGGTCAAGGACTACGCGGTAGTATTGCCAGCACACTGACCTTAGGGAATTTCCCAAGACCTAAGCTTCCAACACCTGAGGGCTCAAACTCAAGAACGCTCCCTTCCCCTATGGAAGGGCTGGGGATGGGCCAAACCGATTTGGAAATAAATCCGCGGGCAAATACATCGCTTAACTTGACCTATCGCGGTAAGCAATGGGATGTTGCGGCGAATTTGAACAATAATACGGGTCGCAGTAGTGGGTTTTTATACTTGTACCGACAGCAAGGCGGTAAGATTTACGATGATCGAACCAATTCTGAATACGACCGTTTCAGCAACAACCTCAATTTGAGAACAGACTATCGAGTTGACGATAAAAATACCATTGGTGGGAATATCAATTTCAATCTCAATGATAGCGAGAGTAATACTAACAATCGAACTCCCATCATAGATCGTTTGAGCAATTCCATCGACAGCCTTCTTGTGGCACCCAACGCTTCTGAGAGCAAAAGTTATAACCTAACTACTAATGTCAACTACAGATTTGCCGATACATTAGGCAACAGCTTTTCCGCAGATCTGGATTACGGCAGGTATGAAAGAAGCAGTGACAACCGACAACCCAATTTTTACCGCAATGCCCAAGGCAGCGTTTTGAGCCAGCAAATCAATGCCCAGGAAACGCAAATCAACATAGACATCTATGCTTTCAAAGCCGACTACGAGACAGATTTATGGAATGGAAAATTGGCTACTGGTATAAAATACAGCTTGGTTGCCACTGATAATGATTTCGATTTCTTTGATGTACCTGCAAATGACCGAATCATCAACCCCCAGCGTTCCAATAGATTTCTGTACGATGAGCAAATAAGGGCAGCCTACCTCAACTATGCATTTAATCTAATGAATGCAAATCCTGAAGTTAAAATACAGTTGGGTCTACGTGCCGAGCAAACAGTTTCTAAAGGAGACCTGCGCACGATCAACGCCATGCAGGATCAGATTGTGGAACGCGACTACCTCAATTGGTTCCCCAGCGGTGGTCTTACTTACAAACCCTCATGGAAGCACAGCTGGTCTTTACAGTACAGTCGTCGCATACAGCGTCCATCGTACAGCAATTTGAATCCGTTTGAGTTTCAATTGAACGAGCTGAGCAGCAGCAGGGGGAATCCATTTTTACAGCAGCAGTATATCGACAACTTAAAACTCTCGCATACTTTCAAATACAAGCTATCGACCAGTTTTAGCTACAGTTACGTGAGTGATTTCTTTGCTCAGATCACGCAGCCCTTGCCTGATGGTGGTAACTTTTTAATCACTCAAAATGTCGCCGATCAGGAAATCTACAACTTAAGTATTGGAACACCCTTCAAAATAAATGAGCAACTTAACGGCTACGCCAGCGCCTATTTTACTCACAATGAGTACAACTCTACTGACCCGAGTTTTATCAGCATCGACCAGACTACCTATGGTGGTTATGCTCAAATGAGTTACGCTTTTATGAAGGCACGCCCTTCGAGTGCCTCAGGACTCGGCCAGGAGACAAAACAAGAAATGGTCAAAACTGGATGGACCGCAGAAATCTCTGGATGGTACAGCGGGCCTACGGTATGGGGAGGCACCTATCAGACCGATCCGCTAGGTTCTCTAAC
This sequence comes from Nonlabens sp., assembly GCA_049671565.1. Classification (GTDB taxonomy): domain Bacteria; phylum Bacteroidota; class Bacteroidia; order Flavobacteriales; family Flavobacteriaceae; genus Nonlabens. The sequence continues at coordinate 43,167 of JBATVD010000044.1, read as the reverse complement.
ATTAGGTGTCGAAAAAAAATGGGAGAATTGGACTGCAAAACTGAGCCTGAACGATGTTCTTTACACTTCTACTTGGAACGCCACGACAGAATTTCCAGGATTACGCATCAATGGTGCTGGTGGAAGCGATAGCAGACAGATAAGGTTGTTTTTGAGCTATAGTTTTGGAATGGGTGATGTGAAAAATCTCAAGGATCGCGACGGAAGTAGTGAGGATGAGCGTGGGAGGGTGAATTAGGCGTAATACACATTGAAAAGAATTTTCCAACAGATTTTAATCATTAATGGAAATGAATACGAAAAGTATAAGCTTAATTGTAAAGTTGTTTATTTTTCACATAATAATTGTCTGCAGTCTCACCCAACTCTTCTCACAGTAAAATCGATCATCAAGTAGCTCTCAAATTTCTGCTAGAATAAGGTCCAGAGATTTTATAACTTGTTCCATCATCCATTCTTAAAAAATCATTTCTCCATAAACGACCAAAAAACCTTATCGAGATCATTTCCCTTGAGTTTGATTTCATAATTGCCCATTTCATAAGGAAACGGTATATATTCTTGTTTGTAGCTTAGTTTTGAAATATCTGTCAAGCTTTTACTGGCTGGTATATAAATCTCTATCCACTTCCCCTTAAAGCCGAAAGTAGAATTACTAGGAACAAAGTTCATTTTTGCCTTGAAGCGAATATCTTTTTTAGATAGATTGATCAAAAGCAACTTTTTTGTTCCCTTTGCCTTAATGGTAAAGCTCTGTTTGAAAACCCTACATACTGAGTAGGTGCTCCAGTCTTCTGAACATTGTCTTTTGAGTTCTGAAATTAATGCCTCTCTCTCGCTGCTCTCCGTAGGTTCTGGTTTTTCTGGGTCGCCATGTATCCATATTTCGTTCTGAAGTCTTATACCATTTGAAACGGCGATCCCGTGGCCATGGGGCTTGAAGTTTTCATCAACAGAGCCTTCATAAATGGTACTTTCATGTTCTATTCGTACCTTATCCCGTAAGATATTTCCAGACTTTGTATGGGCATAAATGACCTCGCCGGTGACGCGAGTCCATACGATAGGACCGTCCATAAGATTGAGGTCTTTATCATAATTCCCCTGAATTTTATTATCACGTTCAAATTCAATGGTACCGTAAAAGCCATCCAACTCATTTTGATCGTCAAAACGTGCCTGCAACTGCATAAACGGACTGTATAACTTTACCCCTTTTTCAGTAGGAATAGGTGACAGCTCAGCATTGAGGCCGCCTGCATAATAGGCATTGTATCCAGCGTGGAACCAGTTGGTAGCATGCATTTTTTGGCCATCTTGATTGACTAATTTTGCGCCTTCAAGATTTTTATTTAAAAAGTTTGCCACTATCAGATACCCATCTTGAAAAATACCTTTGAAAAAACCTTGACCCACAAAATACAATACGCCTTCACCCTGAGCATAGCTATCTTCAAAAGTGCCGAGAAAATAAATCTTATCCTTTTCTATTTCCAGAATACCATCCTTGTTCTGGCAATTGCCTTTGATACAACGGTAGCCTAAAAAAGAGGTTTTGGGAATCGCAAAAAATTTGCAATCACCACAGGCTTCTTTATTACGATCATGAGGTTGAAAATCTTCTATGGCTTTCTCAACAAATTCAAAATCATCGGTGCGCTGAGCTATCATGTCTTCAGCGCTCGCGATTGTAGGTATATGGTTGTCTTGTAAAACGACATTTAAGGCAGCGATCAATTTATCCGAGGTCGGATCTGCCTGCGCGGCTAGGACTACGGGTAGTAACAGCGATAAAAAACAGATGTAGGTTTTAAGACGGGACATATAGTAAACAGTGTTGGAATTTGTATTGAGATTGATGCACTCTCGCTTTCGCGAAAGCGTAAAAGTCCTACACTCCATCGCTACATTTTTTTCTCAAAAACCATGACCTCTGCATATCCAGCATCAGAACTGTTGAATATTTCAAAGGTGAACGTACCCTTGACATTACTGCCAAATTCTGACTTAAGCATTTTGACCTTTTTGGGAACCAAGGGATGGTTATTCATCGTATAAGGAGTAAAGAAATCGTTCAGTGTGGTAGATTGCGATTTGTCTTCATTAGAAACAGTTATGAGCGGAGTTACCGGTCTATCTGCGTGATAAGCCAGCACAAATACATACTGTCGCTTCTTTTTTTGTTTGAAGGTCACCTCACCGGTGCTTTGGCTAGTGCTCAGCCAGGCTGTTTCATTAGCAATGAGTTTGAATTTTTCATTTTTGAATAATTCTACAAGGATTTCTGAGAAGCCATGAACGAGATCAGCCTGAGCTGGTTCTGCACCAGACCTTTGCGCTTGAGCTTGGTGGTTTCCAGCCATGCATAGTGCTAAAAAAATAAGGATTCTGAATTTTGGTAAGCTTTTCATGATGATGTGTTTTGAATTGATAGTTCAAAACTAACGAGTCACAAAACCTTTGCAAATAAGGGAATTACCTTAAAGTTCTCGGGTGTTTACCTGAATTTAGAAACTTTAATGCATTATTTGTCAAAAAAAAGTCCTTTTTCTAAGCAACATACACAATTAAAACAACGTCATCATGATCGTACGTGCATCTTAATTTCCACCAATTTTAAGTCTTTTTATTAAAAAGAAAATGACCAAAGTGAATCTACCTTGTCATGTCATTGAGTAATAAATATTAATATATGACAGATATTCACAGGTCAATTCAGCATACCCACAAACTCCTCTTCTGAAATCATTTGAATCTCCAATTTCTCGGCCTTTTCAAGTTTTGAAGGTCCCATTTTATCGCCCCTTATGAGGTAGTTGGTTTTACTGGAAATAGAGCTTGAAATTTTGCCGCCATTATCTTCTACAAGCTTTTTCAGCTCGGTTCTGGAGCGTTCAAAAACACCCGAGATCACAAAACTCTGCCCTTTTAAAGTCTCTGTTTTTCCTTCTAATTGTTCTGCGGTAAGTTCCATTTGCAATCCATGGTCTTTTAAACGCTGCACGGTAGCTTGATGTACGGGATCTGTCACAAAGTCCACTACAGATTGAGCAATTACCCGACCTATTTCAGGAATGGCGTATAGCTCGTCCACTTTTTGTATTTCTGCGCTATCAGTTTCAGTAAACAGATCTTTGGGCTGTTTATCTAAGACTGGAAGCGTCATCAAGGCACTCATAGATTTATAGTGGGTAGCCAACTTCTTTGCAACGGTTTCTCCTACATAACGTATCCCCAAACCAAAAAGCACCCTCTCAAAAGGAACTTGCTTACTGGCCTCAATCCCTTTGATCATATTTTCGGCACTTTTTTGTGCCATACGTTCCAGTGGTAAAACCCTATCTACAGTCAGCTCGTATAAATCGGCATAAGTAGTAATTAATCCTGCTTCAACCAGCTGGTCCACGGTTTCGGAACCTATACCATCAATATCCATCGCTTTGCGCGAAATAAAATGCTGGATGCGTCCTTTAATTTGTGGGGGGCATCCCATTTCATTTGGACAAAAATGTTGTGCCTCGCCTTCTTTACGAATCAATGGTGTATCGCACTCTGGACATTGGGTAGCATACACAGTAGGCTGAGAGTCTTCTGGCCGTTTTGTCAGATCTACCGTTATTATTTTGGGTATGATTTCACCACCTTTTTCCACATAGACCTCATCGCCCTCGCGTATGTCCAACTTTTCAATTTGATCTGCATTGTGCAGGCTGGCACGTTTTACGGTGGTTCCTGAGATTTCTACAGGTTCTAGATTGGCCACCGGTGTAACAGCTCCCGTGCGTCCTACTTGGTAAGTAATTTTTTCAAGTCTCGTAGAAACCTGTTCTGCACTAAATTTATAGGCCATCGCCCATTTAGGAGCTTTGGCGGTAAAGCCTAGTTCTTCTTGCTGGCGCAGGCTGTTTACTTTAATGACCACACCATCAGTCTCATAGGGAAGCTCTTTTCTCTCCACATCCCATTTCTCAATAAATCGCATGACCTCTTCTAGGGAATCAACTAGTACCGACTCTTGTGGCACTTTAAATCCCCAGTCTCGGGCTTTGCTCAAGGAATCAAATTGACTTTCTAAAGGCAGATTTTCGCCCGCGAGCTGATACAAAAGGCATTCCAAGGGTCGTTTTGCCACCTCTGCGCTGTCTTGAAGTTTTAAACTCCCGCTCGCCGTGTTGCGAGGGTTGCGGTATAAGTCCAGCCCTTCTTTCTCTCTCTGGAGATTCATTTTATGAAAGCCTTCCCATGGCAAAATGATCTCACCGCGTATCTCAAATCTTTCTGGAATGGAACTTCCTTTAAGTTGCAAGGGTACGGAGTTGATCGTTCTTACATTAGTCGTTACCTCATCACCCTGTGTTCCATCTCCTCGAGTTACCGCTCTCACAAAAGCACCGTTCTCATACCTCAAGCTTATGCTCGCACCGTCATATTTTAATTCACACACGTAAGTGATAGGTCCATCGACTATTTTTTTTATGCGCTTTTCCCAATCTCTCAAATCGTCCAGTGAATAGGAATTGTCCAATGAGTACATGCGGTACTCATGTTTTGTGGTTTTAAAATTTTTAGTAACCTCCCCACCCACTCTTACTGATGGACTGTTGGGATCATAGAGTTCTGGATGCGCGGCCTCCAATTGTTTGAGCTGCTCAAGTTTTTTATCAAATTCAAAATCAGAGATCTGCGAATTATCATTTACATAATACTCATAATTATAGTGTCGCAACTCATCTCTTAAGGTTTTTATTTGTTCTTTTGGTGTCATTATTTTTTCATTTTTGAGGGTAGGTACAACCATTCCCGCATTTGTGCCGATGCGATCCACCCGTACTTTTTTTAAGCAGCAACTTCTGCCCCATACCTCTAATCTATCCAGCATTTCATCATGCGCCAATTGCCGTTGAGGTCACGATAGAGTTTGTGATTGAGGTGTAAAGTTTTAGCAAGCTCCTCCATTTCCCTACTAAGGTATTGATTGATTTCAAAATACAACAAGCCACCTTTCTCCAAACTGGGTTGGGCCAACTCCATGATTTTACGATAAAATATAAGCGGGTCTTCATCATCAACAAATAGCGCCAGTTCTGGGTCGTGTTCCAATACATTTTTATGAATTTCTACCTTCTCCAGCTCCCTCACGTATGGCGGGTTGCTTACTATTACGTCAGAAAGTGGTAGTTCAGTAGCTTTTAGAATATCCAACTCTACAAAGTTTGTGTTCTTTTTTAGATCTAGACGAGCAGCGTTTTCTTTGGCTACTTCAAGAGCTTCAGATGAAACATCTACGAGCGTCACTTCAGTTTTAGCTTGTGTTTTTATTTGTGTATTTGATTGTGTTGAGTTCGCTTTCGCGAAAGCGAGACCCAAAGAAATACCTATACAACCCGTTCCAGTACCTATATCAATTATAGTAGCTGGCGCAGTGGATTTGTGATCCGTAATAATCATGTCCACCAGTTCTTCCGTTTCTTGACGAGGGATGAGCGTTTGGGGCGTAACCTTAAATGTATGTCCGTAAAAATGAGCGATGCCCGTAATGTGCTGCACTGGCTGATTTGCCTTAAGATTTTCAAGAGCCTTCAACAGAACACCATTTTCAATAGAACTCAAATCATCACGGTTCTTAATGAAAAAATCGGTGCGCGTCCAGTGGAGGAGATCCTCGCATAAAATCTGTAGAATAGAGCGTGCCTCACCCTCCTGATAAATTCCACCCAGTTCCTTGACAAAATGCTTTTTGAGGGCGTTGAGGGTCATTTTAAATCCTTTATCATTTGCACGGGACAAGAATAATGGCCTGTATTGCCTATGGGTTCTTCGAGTTGGTTAAAGCCTACTTTTCTATAAAGTTTTTGAGCCTCATGCATATTACCCATGGTCTCGATATAAATACGCTCATATTTAAATAAGCGAGCGGTTTCTAAACATAGCTCCATCATTTTATGCCCCAATCCCCTACCTCGCGCTTGAGGTAAAAAATACATTTTTTGCAACTCACAGATTGAACTGCCCGCATTCTCCAATGGACCTACTCCAGCACAGCCTAAAATTTTGTGCGCGTCTTCAATCACGTAATAATCCCTACGTGGCAATTGGTAATGTTCATACATGGATTGTGTGGCAGCATCGCTATATGCCGTTCCTTCTTTGGGAGCGCCGTACTCCATGATCACTTTTTGGATAATGTAGCGCACCTGTGTATTATCTGCCGGTAAAATCCTGCGTATCTTCATGAGACTAAAATAAGATAGATTGAAGTTAAGAAATACATGGCACAGTTATTTTTACAAAGGTTTATCAAAGGGTACATTTTAATGCACATCTAGTTTTTAAATTTGCCATGATGCATACACACGAAATTTTTATGAAGCGCTGTCTTCAACTGGCTCAAAATGGATTGGGAACTACCTACCCTAATCCGCTGGTTGGTAGTGTTATCGTAGATAATAAAGGTCTAATTATAGGGGAAGGCTGGCATTATCAGGCTGGCACACCGCATGCTGAAGTAATGGCCGTGCGTGATGCAGAGAGCAAAGGGGTGACCCATTTCAATGAGGCTACCATTTATGTAAATCTTGAGCCTTGCTCCCACACGGGTAAAACACCACCGTGCGCCTCGCTTTTAATTGAAAAGGGATTTTCCAAAGTAATCATAGGCACGTTGGATCCTCATGAAAAAGTAGCAGGTAAGGGAGTTGCCATGCTAGAAAAAGTAGGGATCGAATGTACTGTAGGTGTTTTGGAAAAAGAATGCAATGAATTGAACAAACGTTTTTTCACTTATCATAAAAAACGACGACCCTACATCATTCTTAAATGGGCAGAAACAGCAGATGGTTTTATTGCTCCACACCATAAAAACGAAATCGCACCGGTATGGATCACAAATTCTTACAGCCAGCAACGTTCCCATAAATTAAGAGCCAACGAACAAGCAATTCTTGTGGGTGGAAAAACGGTGCTGGACGACAATCCATCACTTACTTGCAGATCGTGGTATGGCCGCCAGCCGTTGCGCTTTGTTCTAGATTCTAAAAATAATTTGGACTCTAGCGCTGCCGTATTTAATGATGTGACGATCACCCAGTGCTTGCATTTCCATTCCAATCAAGTAAAAGAAATTGTGGATGTACTTTACACAAAAGGAGTTCAATCCATTATCATAGAAGGCGGCTTTAAAACCATTCAAAATTTTATAGATCAAAGTATGTGGGACGAAGCATACCAATTTATGGGAGTTGAAGTCCTCTTTCACAAAGGAATAGCAGCGCCTCAATTAAAAGGCGACTACCATCTCCTAAACCGTGAAAACATTCAAAACGACGTGCTCAAAATCTATAAAAGAGGATGATCTGGCTGGCTTTAAGTATTGTTACATCGAGTTTTCTCTATGTTATATTCAAATATTTTGCAATTTACGAGGTCAACCGGCTCCATGCCATTGTGGTTAATTATGCGGTAGCAATGATTACGGGTTTGATCGCATTTCAAGGCGAGATCAACATCAGTGAAGTACTAGAATCTGGATGGTTGCCCTACTCCATCTTTTTGGGAGTTTTGTTCATCACCATTTTTAATGTCATGGCACTTACCAGTCAGAAAAATGGATTATCCGTCGCTGCAGTGGCAAGTAAGATGTCACTTGCAATACCCGTGATTGCCGGTGTCTGGCTGTATGATGAATCATTAGGCTGGATAAAGTTAATGGGGATTTTACTGGCCTTGGCATCTGTCTTTTTAACATCGGTCAAGAAAATAGAGCAATTAAAAGTGGATAAAAACTACCTGCTATTACCGATAATATTGTTTGTAGGAAGCGGTACTATAGACACCACTATAAAATATGCAGAGAGTGTTCATGTAAGTGATGGAAACGAGCCCTTATTTAGCGCAATTTGCTTTTTAAGTGCCTTTGTTGCAGGGATTTTTATTTTGATCTATGAAGCTACTCAAAAACGCTATTTGAAAAGAAAATCACTAATCGCAGGTTTGGCACTGGGCATTCCCAACTACTTCTCCATTTTTTTTATCATCATGGCGTTGAAAACAAATATGGAAAGTAGCGTGATATTTCCCGTCAATCATGTGGGGACTGTACTGTTCACATCTCTCCTTGGTATTCTCGTTTTCGAAGAAAGGATGACGCTTAAAAATTACATAGGTGTCGGAATTGCAGTGGTGGCTATAATGGTTATCGCTTTCGCGAAAGCGTAATCTAAAAAAGTCCTGACTTCAAACTATTAGGTACCTAATTACTAAAAACGGATAATCAAGCAACATCACTATTCCTAAAGTAATGGATTTTTCATTCCTAGGGTACAATTAATTCAATAAGGTAACTAATCAAAACTTTACAATGATTCGAATTTGATGTAATTTTACATCAAAACAAAGATAATGTCAAGACAAAGTATATCATTCACCGAACCAAACGATGAATGGCTAAAAGCGCAGGTAAATAAAAAGGAATATTCAAGTAAAAGCGAACTGGTAAACGATTTGATCAGACAAGCCAGAAAGCAACAAATCCAAGTTGATTGGTTAAGAGCCAAACTGGAAAAAGCAGAAAAAAGCGGATTTACGAAAGATGATCAAAATAAAATTTTAGCTCAATCAAAGTCTATGTTGAATGGGTAAATATAAATTGAGTAACGAAGCTAAAAATGATTTAATTCGGATACATCAATACGGATTTGAAGAATTTGGAATGGCTCAAGCGGATAAATATTTTGAGTCATTTTTTAAATACTTCGATATTATTGCCCAAAGACCTTTCTCATTTGAATCGGTTGACTATATAAAAAAAGACTACAGACGATGTGTTTGTGGAGTTGACAGCATTTATTTCAAAGTAAATCAAGATACCGTAGAAATAATGGCAATTATCGGTAGACAGGATTTGAATGAAAAATTATAATTAGAATTTCTAAATGCCAGTCCGATTGTAGTGATAACCCATTTTGCTAATCATTCCAGTCGTACCTTATTCATTTAATAGGCCTTCCCGATCAATGTTGAGCTTATATTTTACCAGCCAAATTTGTATTCTGTTTAGATCCTTGGTTGCAGGGATTTTTATTTTGATCTATGAAGCTACTCAAAAGCGCTATTTGAAAAGAAAATCACTAATCGCAGTTTTGGCGCTGGGCATTCCCAACTACTTCTCCATTTTTTTTTCATCATGGCGTTGAAAACAAATATGGAAAGTAGCGTGATATTTCCCATCAATCATGTGGGGACTGTACTGTTAACACCCCTTCTTGGCATTCTCGTTTTCAAAGAAAGAATGACGCTTAAAAATTACATAGGTGTTGGAATTGCAGTGGTGGCTATCATGGTTATCGCTTTCGCGAAAGCGTAATCTAAAAAAGTCCTGACTTCAATCTATTAGGTTCATAAATATTAAAATAGATTCAAAATTATTTAGTCAATTCAATGATTCCAGTGGCATCTAGGTCAAGTTGGGAACCGAAGAAATCCACATTTCCTTCCGCAGTTACATTCAAAATAAACTCAGTTCCGTTCAATGTTCCTATGGAATAATCTGGAGTCAGGTCTTCCAATTCACGACCTATAGACAAAAAATCAGAGTCTGTAAATGTTATAATTCTACCTGATATAGTGTATTGTCCAGAAGTGCCATCTACGTTTTGGGTTTGGGAATCGCTACCCAATCCTGTCTGAGTGGTGACAAGTGTAACATTTCCTTGAGCTGTATAAGTTCCATCGGCGTTAAAGGTAACGGTGGCATCTGTATTGGAACTATCTAATGAAGTATTTGCTACGTTAATTGGAACGCCGGCAGTTAGATCACTGGAGGTTTCTATATCCACATCTACGTCAGTAAAAGTCCAAGTACCTACGATGGCATTTATATCGACCTCTCCCTCATTTAGTTCTTTGTCATCTTCACAAGAGATAAAGAAAATCGCGAAAACAGATAAAAGAGTAAAGTATTTATTCATAGGTACTAGATTTTTTTTAGTAAATGCGAACTTAAACCTTTTGTTGATGGTATTTAAGAGCTTAGATTAAATAAAATCGGCTCAAACAAAAAAGCTCCCTGATAAGGAAGCTTTTTTACTAAAATATAAAATGAACTATCGAGATAAAAACTGAGTACCTTCTACGGTAGATTCAGTTCTTACCCCTTGAAATTCTACAGAGTCAGATCCTTCTATATCGATAATGAATTCTGTTGCCGTTAAAGTTGCGATAGTGTTTGTAGTATTGAAATCACCAACTATGACACCATCAAAAGACGGTACCAATTGACCTGTAATTACAATTTCATTACCATTAATTACATAGTTACCAGAACCTCCAGTCATATCTATAGTCTGGGTTTGAGTGCCTATTCCAGCCGTTTCAAATTCAATTTCATATTCTCCATCTGTTGTATATGTACCATCATTATTGAAAGTAACTGTAGTAGTTGAAGAAACTATAGTATTATTAGTTGAAGTAGTAATATCTTGACCTAAGCCAGAAACGCTTGTTTCTACGTCTAAATCCATATCGTCAAAATTCCAAGTACCGACGATCAAAGAAGTGTCCACACTACCAGAGTTATCATCACTATCGTCATCTCCACAAGAAACGATTAATAAAGATGATACTAATAAAAGAGAAAGTAATTTTTTCATTATGATTGATTTTGAAATGAGGTGCAATTATACGGTGCTCAATTCAAAATATCACAATCAAAAAGCTTTAAATTAACAAATAATTATTAGGCGTATTCGTACCTTATTGATTTTCAAAAATCTACCTAGAAAATTCTATAAAACCGTCCACGTCAATATCACTCTCGGTACCAAACAGTTCTTGTTGCACGGTTCCCTCTATATCAAGGATGAGTTGGCTAGAAGTAAGTGAAGAAATTACAAAGGTTACACCTGAAAAGTCAGTACTGGTATCTCCAAATCCTCCAAAAAATGAATCTCCATCAAAAGTGATGTCATTATTTGAAATAAGGTACGTTCCCGTAGCACTATTAATATCAGAATTATTTACTTGATCGGGTAGGCCTGGTGTGGTGGTCACATAGCTAGAGGTTCCCTGACCGCTGTAATTTCCATCTTGTGAAAATGTAATCATGAAATCTGCAGCTGTCAGCATAGTATTTGAAGTAACGGTAACTGGTTGATTAGTTATTTCAACTTGCGTTGTACCATCAATGTCTGCATCTTCAAGATTCCATGTTCCTTGAATCATAGCTGGATCAAAAATAGTATCGCTGTTAGAATCATCATCGTCTGAACATGAGACTAAAATACTGGTAACAACTAGAAGATAAAATAATATCCTTTTCATAGTAGGTTTGCTTTGATAAAGGGCATAATGATACTATTTTGGCGACTATTGAATGCCATTAAAACTGTTAAAACTTAACAAACTGTTAATTGAAAGATTCATATAGAACCATCGTTAAACCTACGGAAGAGATTTTGTTTAAGGATCGAGGCAGTAAATTTTATGCCACGGCTTATCCTTTTCAACATCCTGATCACTTGAATCCTATAATCGAAGAATTGAAAAAACGGCACTTTAAAGCTGGTCACCATTGCTACGCCTGGAAAATAGGTGCAGATGAGAATAATTTTAGAGTTAATGATGATGGCGAACCTCGCAACAGCGCTGGAGCTCCCATTTATGGTCAGTTACAAAGTTTTGATATGAGTGATATCTTAGTTGTAGTAAGCAGGATTTTTGGAGGCACTAAACTTGGTGTAAGTGGACTCATCAATGCCTATAAAGAAAGTGCGACCCAAAGCCTTGAGCAAGCAGAAGTACGAATCAGAACGGTGCGAGAAAATATTGTCTTAAGTTTTGAGTATCCACAAATGAGTCAAGTCATGCGATTAATTGAAGAAGATCGATTAAAAATTCATAATCAAGAATTATCTCATAACTGTAAGATCACACTGGGCGTTCCCCAGTCAAAAGTTAAGTTTTACCTAGATCACATCAATAAAATGCATCCTATTAAGGCAAAAAAAGAAAAACCTGAAGAGTAAAATACTTATGACCATTTAAAGGACAGGTACTCAAAACTGCTCTCAAATATGCATATTCAAAAAAAAAAACAGTGAGAGAACTAGAATAGATGCTTCGAGCGATTTTACTGTAAGCCCATCAGCGGTACAGAATATTAAATCCAAACATTCATTGAGGTGAAATATCTTGTAATTTCTAAGTGATCTAAAATTTACATAGATTAAAGTAATCCTTATCAATAGGATTATTAATTTTAAGCAAAAGCTCTTTTTGAAATATTCTGATCAAGACATTCAACAATATCTAGAAGAGCTTTTTGCATTTCTCCAAAAAGTCATGTAATGGTTTCATGGGTCTAAAAGTTTTAGCATTTGTAAATACTAAAACCACAATTGCAGTAGCGCAAACTACATCATACTCATCCATGATTTCATATTCAAATTCGACCCTTGTGGAGGGTAATTTTTTGAGCCTAGTGACCACCTTGATCTTAGAGCTTAGATACATTGGTTTTTTATACTTAATATCTATATGATAGACCGGCAGCAACACACCCGCCTTCTCCATTTCCACATATGAGAAGCCTATCTTTTCTAGCCAATTCAAGCGGCCTTGCTCCATGTATATCAAATAGTTAGAGTGATGAATAACGCCCATTTGATCTGTTTCCACATATCTGGGATTAATATAAATAGTATTTTCTTTCATAATAATCGTTTAAAAATTAGGATATATAAAAAGATAGTTCAATGCAACTTTTTTAGATATAAATCAACCCCAAAAACTGTTTTTTTTAAGGTTTTTTATACACATATTTGCTATCGGTTACGAGATATTAAATTAACACTAATTTAAGACCGTGGTAATCAACCAGAATAACTCTATAAACTCAACTTTAACATGGCAATAACTGCAGCATCGGTGTGGGAAAACTGTCTCGCATTTATTAAGGATAATATTAATCCGCAAGCATACAAAACTTGGTTTTTACCCATCAAGCCGGTAAAACTAACCGATACTGCCTTGAGTATACAAGTACCTAGTAGATTTTTCTATGAATGGCTGGAAGAACATTACATCAAACTTCTTAAAACCGCGCTAACTAGAGAATTAGGTGAAGGAGCAAAATTGATCTATGCGATTAGAATGGAAAATACGCTCAAGGGAATGGAAGCTTTTACAGAAAAAATACCCAGCAGTAACCGCAGTATAAAAAATCAGCAATCTGTAGATGCACCGGTAAGAAGCAAAAGCCCTGAGCTTAAAAATCCTTTTATCATACCAGGGATCAGAAATGTAAAAATTGACTCCCAACTCAACCCATCCTATAACTTTGACAGCTTTTTAGAAGGTGATTCAAATAGACTTGCACGCAGTGCGGGAATGGCAGTTGCTAACAAACCTGGCGGCACATCATTCAACCCATTGTTGATATTTGGAGGTGTAGGATTGGGTAAAACACACCTTGCTCACGCTATAGGTGTAGGCATAAAGGAAAATTATCCAGATAAAACCGTTTTGTACATTAGTGCAGAGAAGTTTACTCAGCAGTATATCGAGTCAGTAAGAAAGAACACGCGAAATGACTTTATTCATTTTTATCAAATAGTAGATGTGCTCATCGTGGATGACATTCAGCTATTTGCTGGAAAAGCAAGTACTCAAGATGCATTCTTCCACATTTTCAACCACTTACATCAGAATGGCCGCCAGGTCATACTCACGAGTGACAAAAAGCCAGTGGACATGCAAGATATTGAGCAGCGTTTGCTTTCCCGTTTCAAATGGGGATTGAGTGCAGAGCTCAACCAACCCGATTTTGAAACCAGGGTTTCCATCATCCAGAATAAGTTGTATCGCGATGGTGTGGAGATGGAAGATAAAATCGTGAATTATCTCGCAGATAATATCAAGACTAATGTACGTGAACTAGAAGGTGCTATCATATCACTTATAGCCCACTCATCTTTTAACCGTAAGGAAATCACGATTGAACTTGCCAAAAAAATTGTCGAAAACTACGTCAAGAATACCAAGAGAGAAATCTCAATTGATCAAATTCAACAAACGGTAAGCGATTATTTCTCAATGGATGTAGAAACCCTGCAATCCAAAACCAGAAAAAGACACATCGTGCAAGCGAGACAGCTCGCCATGTACTTTTCCAAAAAAATGACAAAGGCATCTCTTGCCAGTATAGGCTCACAAATAGGTAAAAGAGATCACGCCACGGTACTTCACGCCTGCAAAACCGTAAATAATCTTGCCAGTACAGACAAGCAGTTCCATAAATATGTAGAAGACATCAAAGAAAAATTAATAGGATGAACAAAAAGACCACTGACATTTTAATGGTCTGTCTAGGAAATATTTGCAGATCACCACTGGCCGAAGGCCTTTTAAAGCGCAAGCTCAATTTTACAAAATTTAACGTAGACAGTGCTGGAACTAGTGCCGGTCACAAAGGTGAGGCGCCAGATAAGCGCTCCATAGCTATAGCCAAGAAGAACGATATTGATATATCCTCACAGAGAAGTAGAAAGTTGACCGTAGAAGATTTTGAAAACTACGACTACATCTACGTGATGGATGGTTCAAATTATTCAGATGTTACCACTCTCGCAAAAACGGATGAGCAAAAGGCAAAAGTCATTAAAATTATGGATGAGCTAATGCCAGGAGAAGACCTGGATGTTCCCGACCCCTACCTAGGAGGTAGATCAGGGTTTGAAAACGTATATCGCATGCTGGATAAGGCTACTACAAAAATTGCAGAGAAGTTACAGGAAAATTAGACTCTCACATGCTCATTTGATACAATCCCAGACTTACATCTGGGATTTTTGCTGACATACCGCCTTTTAAAACGTAGCTTTTGTCATTTTCGCTTTCGCGAAAGCAGAACTATTAGTAAGCAATGAATTTAAAAAAACTCATTTCTCCGACCAACATAATTAAAGTATGATCAGTTAGCAATTTTTTTCAAGCTTTGAGTGGGTCAATTTCCCTCAAAATAGCCCTATTTTAGATTACGTATTTTTATTTCATGAAAAAACTCATCCATACACTTATTATAATTATCTCTTTTACCTCAATAGCGCAAGTTCCCGTTGAGCGCGATTTGTATATCATGGAAGAAGAGATTATCGAAGTACCCCAACCTGAAACGAGAAGGAACAATGCGGGTTATTATCAGGAAAACGGGAAATATGGATTTGCTCTCGCTAATGGTAAGCGACAAACAGCAATCTATGACAAAATCCGATATGTTTCTGGAGGTTTTATTGTTCAAAAAGAAGGAAATTATGGCATTACAGATTCACAAGGAGTTCTCTTAGGAAAAATCAAATATGATAGTGTGGGCGTTTTTAACGATTCATACTTAGTCAAAAAGAAAAATAAGTATGGAGTGCTTTCTAAAAAAGGGCTCACAATTTTGCCTATAAGGTATCGTCATATTCTAGGTGCAAATGACGACATCGCTTTTATCAAAGACAAAAAAGATGAAATTCAACTTATTTCGATTGCGTCTAGAAAAACGTTGATAAGAAACATTGAATACTGTGAGCTTTACAAAAATATAGCCATCGTTAAAGAAAATGGTAAGTTTGGGTTAGTTGGTGAGAATCTTATCATTCCAACTCAATACGATAGCATCGCGATTGAGATTTCTAAAAGTCCAGAAGCCGTACGACGCATGCGTAAAAATGCTAATTACATTTTCAGCCGCCGAAATAACTCCAATCATATACAGGAGGTAATTTTATATGATGGGGATAAAATGGGTTTGGCAAATAGTGATGGACAGGTCATTTATGCCCCTTACAATGATAAAATCACTAAAAATTACCTTAACGGAGTTCATATAGCCATCAGGAATGATACCTCCAGCATTTATTTTAAAGCTTCAAACAAGAAAACCGAATTTAAATACAACAATGTCTACTCTACTGATCGTAAATATATAACGGCAAATCTAGGGAATCAGGCCGGAGCGTTTGACCTTAAAGGTAATCTGGTTGTACCTTTTAAGTACGACGTACGATCAATTAGATATGTAGAAAATTTTGGTTTTCAAGTAACTAGGGACAGAAAAATGGGGCTCATAGATTTTGAAGGAAATACTATTTTACCCACTCGATATGATAAAATAGATAGCTTTTACGACAGTGACTTCAGGGATTTTAAAATCGTGAAATCAGGCGGTAAAAGTGGTGTTATTAATAATGAAGGGACATTTATCGTTCCAATAGCGTATGAATGGATAGGTGATGAAGGTCAAGCCTTCAAAGTTATGGATAATGAAACGCAACGCAATTTTGGCCTATTTAATAAAGAAGGAGATAATATCATACCCGTAAAATATCAATTTATTTCTGATACAGACACGTATAACAGTAGTTTACTGATACTCAAGATTAATGACAGCACCTTTAATTTTGTCAATAAAAAGTACGAAAAGATCCTAGATAAAAATGTTCAAAGTTATGGTTATGTATTAGATAATCACCGTCTTAACAATCCTATGAGTGATAATGGTCAGTTTATAATATATATAAAAGATGATCTTGGAAAAATGGGCTTGATCAATGCTATGACGGAACGACTCGTTGCACCCTTGATTTATGATGAAATTATACAGTCTTTTACAAGTAGATCCCATACTTATTTTGGCGTTAGGTCAGGCAATAAATTTGGCGTCATTAATGAAAAAAATGAGGTCATTGTCCCTATCACTTATGACGATATAAACCTAGACCTGGTTGACCAACCTTATGGAAGGGATCCGGATGGTAGGGACAATAAGGTGATTGTTGCTAAAGGTAACAAGTACGGTGTAGTAGATCTAAACAATCAGATTCTAGTTCCCTTTGAATTTCAGTCTATAGAACGTCTAACCATTACTGGTATCTATAAGGTAAAACGAAATAAGGAAGGCTACAGACTCATGAAAGAGGATGGCACACTTATCAATCAGGACTACTTTGATGAAGTAGCACTTTATGAATTTACGGGAAATTTTGATAATGCAGACATGCCTATACAACATGCACTAACCTTTAAAAATGGTATGATGCGCGTGATCGACCAGAATGGAACTTATAAAAGTCGTGCGGTAAAAATGAACCCTCATGAAGGGTACAGGACCTTTGACGCTCTTAAATATGCACTTATTGAAGCTTTACAAAGTAAGGAAAATGTTTTATTGAAAGATTTTGTGGACAAAATTGCACCTTCAGATCATATTTTGTATTACTTGAAAAAAAACATCTTTAATGATCAACCACTAAGCTATATCAATCAAGAATATATCAAACAACGCTATTTGAAAGAATGGGAAAAATACAATTATTACCGTCAATACGACCCCTATGCCCCATCCAGAACTTTTCCAGAATTGACAAATGTCGAAGATTATACGATGTACCGCGATGGAAAAGTTACGAACATGAGAACTACGGATCACGCCTACGGCGGTGACAGACAGTACATGGAGCGCTTTTTGAGAAATGCGATAAAAGTAAATGGCTACTGGATCAGTACCTATTTTATGAAACGGCAATTCAATTAGTAGTTGTTGTCTGAAAATATATAGATGCAAAAGTGGGTAGCAGAAGGAACTATCTTATAAATAATTTTCTATGTAAAACTTTCGTAAAAGGGGAATAACAATCTACAAAGAAATCATTTTCAACATAATGTGATTTTTTTCTTTAACTTGTGATGATCTAACTCATCAACATTGCAAGTGTCACTAAATATTAAAAGAACTTTATTTTTTTTAAGTTTTTTGTGGATCAATTCCTTTATTATCTGCGCTCAGGTAACTACTAAGGCTGATTCGCTTAAAAATGTGCTAAAAACGCTTGAGGAAAAAGATCAAATTCTTGACTTGCTCAGGCTTTCCTTCTACTATGCAGGAATTGACAACGACTCCGCTATTTCATACGTAAACAAGGCCGAACGAATAAGCTTAAAATATAAGGACACACTTAACCTAATAAGAACCTACCGTATAAAAGGTGTTGCATTTTACGAATCCAACAGCAAGGATTCCATGCTTTATTATTATCACAAAGGCTCAAAACTGGCCAAATTTTCTAATGAAAACTTGCAATACGCACATTTTAAAAATAATATGGGTAACTATTACCTAAACATTGGTTCTTTTGAAATTGCGATTGAAAATTTTTTGGATGCAAAAAAAGTGTATGATATCATGCCTGATCTTTATGACCGCGGCATGGTGGCAAATAATTTGAGTTTAACCTACTTAGATCTAAATGAATATAACAAAGCACTGGCCTACGGAAAAGAAAGCCTTTCCATTAGAGAAGAAATCAAGGATAGTGTGGACATTGCAAACTCTTTATCTAATTTAAGCACTATTCAAAATTATCTCAAAAATCCAGAATCTGCCAGGAATTATGCTTTGAGAGGAATACAGATCGCAAAGAAAATAAATGACAAAAGACACTTACCGAATCTCTACAATGCACTTGCCCTAAGCTATAGATTTCTAGAGGATTGTGATGCTTCCATCAGAACTTATAAAAAAGCATTGGAGTTTTCTGATGAAATGGAAAATGCAGTCTACACTGCCGAAACTTATAATTCACTCGCTTATGTTTATGAAGAATGCAATGATTTAGATCAATCCCAAAAGTATTCTCAATTAGCTCTCAAGATGGGAGATAGCCTATCCCTGCAATATGTCAAAACTGAAGCCCATTATCTTTTGGGACGGATACAAATCAGAAAAGGGAACATTACTGACGGGCTCGATAACCTAGATAAATGGAAGTCTTCCTTTTCAACTTTATATGATGAAAACAAAAATGAACGAATTGCAGAGTCTGAAGTTACCTATAAAGTAGAATCCTATAAGCGTAAAATTGAACTTGAAAAGCAGAAAAAAGAAAAACAAATCCTTTACAACAGAATACTATGGCTGTCAATTCTAGGCCTGATAATAATTATAAGTCTAGCTGGTTTTGCCTTCTACCAGAGCAACAAGAGAAAATATGAAAAAGCACTCGCTGCAGAGAAGGATAAGAGCTTTAAATCCATCATTTTTGCAGAAGAGAATGAACGCCAGCGTATTGCGAGAGAACTTCACGATGGTATTGTGCAACAATTATGTGCCACTATCATTAAGTCTAGAAAAATATTCAAAGACTCCAACCTTCCTAAGGCTGATTCTCAAGACATTTTAATAGATCTCAAAAATATAAGTGAGGAATTAAGAGACCTCTCCCACCAAATGATGCCTCGAGCTCTTGAGGAAGGATTGATCATCGCCTTGGAAGATTTACTGGAAAGCACCTTGGGTATCCTTGGAATCGAATACGATTTTGAAAATAAAAACATAGATGAATCTCTACCTCGCAATGTTGAGATAACGCTGTATCGCATTACTCAGGAATTGATCAATAATATCATAAAACACAGCCGTGCCTCCTTTATCCAGATCCAGCTCTTTCAAATGAATGATAATTTGATTCTCATGGTTGAAGATAATGGAATAGGTCTCAAAAATAAAGGCCATAAAGGCATAGGTTTAACAAATATTAAAACTCGATTGAACCTTATTCAAGGCGTTGTAAAATTTAATACATTAGAACCCGGATTACTCGCGACCATAAAAATACCTCTATCAAATGATTAATATTCTAATTGCTGATGATCACCCACTTGTCGCCGAAGGTATTAAAACCACTATTGAAAATCATTCTGACCGTTATAAAGTAATTAAAGTGGTTGAAAACGGTCAAGAAGTGTTGGATTATATAATTAATCATAAAGTAGACATCATTTTGCTGGATATTGAAATGCCTGTGATGAATGGTATTGAATGTGCCAAAAAGCTTCTATTGAATGATCCTGAAACCAAAGTCGCCATTTTGTCCCTTCATTATGACCTGTATACTATTAGAAAGGTCCATGAATCTGAAATTATGGGTTATATGCTTAAAACCATTCCGCTTGATGAATTGATGCACGCTCTCAAAAATATTGAAGAGGGAAATAGATACTTTGATGTAAAAATAACAGAGAAGTTATTGGAAGGTAAAAAAGGAAAGTCCAAAAGCAGATTTGATCAGCAAAAAGGGCTTATCTCTGAGCTTACTGAAAGAGAAAGAGAAATTATAAAGTTGATTTGTGAAGGCCTTAGTACAAAAGAGGTTTCAGAAAAACTATTCGTTAGCTTTAAAACAGTAGACACTCATCGCAATAATATTATGCGCAAGCTGAATTTGAATAATGTTGTTTCCTTGGTAAGATTTGCCTTAGAAAATGACCTTTGTTGATCAAAAATTCACCTAAAACTCACTAAGCAAGCTGCCGCAAAATTTCAGGTATTCGTTCAATTTAATGAATATATAATTGCAGGTAAATTGAGATTTTAACCTTAAACTCATCATAAGGAATCTAATTAATCGGACTCAAAATCTTTTCCATTTGAACTTTTATCTTCTTTCTTTTCAAGAAAAATAAACGGATCTATGAATATTATTACGCTTTCGCGAAAGCGGAATTTTAGGTTTTGACAGATGTTATATCAACTGTTTAACAAGGCTAGCGTTCTCAAACGGTCTATTTTACCGGTGTGGGTTTCAATAAATTCAGGAACGTAAAAAATCTTTTTGGGCTTTTCAAATTTATCCAATGATGAGAGATCCCATTCTTTGGTCTGTTCACCCTCAATAACTAAAATC
Organism: Nonlabens sp.; assembly: GCA_049671565.1. GTDB lineage: Bacteria > Bacteroidota > Bacteroidia > Flavobacteriales > Flavobacteriaceae > Nonlabens. Next base: position 22,447 of record JBATVD010000044.1, on the reverse strand, counting down.
ACCTCTTGCCCTAATTCTTCATTCTTTCTAGAAGCTATAAAAAATCGGTATGGCAAAAGTTTTGAAAGATGGTCTTCGATTTTTTCAGGATGTACCTTTACTCCTCCCGTATTGATTATGCGATCTACCCGGCCCAGTATTTTAAAATGGTGATCATCTAGAATTTCAGCAAAATCATTGGTGACCACATCATCATCACTCAATTCTGGAGCGTGAATGATCAAACAACCTCTATCGTCAAGACTTATTGTGATACCGTTTAAGGTCTCAAAGTATTCTTCATTGATCGGGTGTATCTTACGTATGGCTACATGGGTGCTGGTTTCTGTCATTCCATAGGTATGATAAGCTTTTGTATGCTTGTTCTCGAGCAGTACGTGTAAGTTTGATGCCACTGGACCGCCACCTATGATAACCTTCACCGTTTTATGAATATCATCCAGACTGTTGACCACTTGTTGATTAGTCATGGCCGTGAAGTCATAGCGTTTTCGCAAGGGTTTTAATGGAGTTGAACTAGGTTGTATTACATCGATTTGCCAACCTAGGGCAATGGCTCGTACCAGCATCATTTTACCAGCGATGTAACTTAAAGGCAAGCAACAAAGCGCGTCACACTCCTTTGGTAAATTAAACCAATCGTGCGTATTCATTGCACTATTGATCATGTATTGTTTTTTAAGCTTGATCTCTTTGGGAGCTCCCGTTGAGCCACTGGTGTAAACCGTCAAACACTCAAAATCATCCAGCCAGCTCAATAAAAAGTCACCGATTTCCTTTTCCCAGGTTTCTCCCTCTTTAATGTAACTGTACGCAACCGTCATGAGACCTTCATGGTTAAGATGACGTCCATTGAGCTTGAATCTAGGGTGTATTTCAGGAATCATAAGTGTTTTGCGTTTGAGTTGTAGAAACAGAATGCTCTAAAGCTAAGAATTCTTCTTTAGATAGCACCCTGCCAAATAGTTTTTCCTTCCAATTCTTCCATTTGTATATTTTCCCTAGAATAATTAGAATGATGGGATATCCAATTATCACACTGGAAAGGTCTGCCAGGCCTATAGAAGTAGGTTGGGAAACATCGAGATAAATGCTATCAGTTTGCAGCGCAGTCCAGGTAGAGGTTACTAGCAACGCTGCTACGATATTATTAGCTGCGTGAAAGCCTAGAGCAAGCTCCAATCCTTCATCGAGTAGCGTCATGGCGCCGAGCAAAAAGCCCGTACCTATATAAAATACCATAATTCCCATGCCTAGCTTTTCCACCTCTGGGTTTGCAGCGTGCATGAGTCCAAATAACACAGAAGAAACAATGAAAGGAATCCAGCGAGTCTTAGCCATTATTCCCAAACCTTGCATCATTTGAGATCTGAACAGATATTCTTCAAAGCTGGTTTGTAAGGGTAACATGATTAGCGCTACTGCGAGAAGCGGCAAGAATTTGCTCCAGTCCAGATTATAGACATAATTTTCTGGATCGAAATACACCGAGATTAAAATCATAGCTCCAGAAATAGTCCCCCAGAAGAAAAACATCGCAAAAACACGTTTCCAATCTACTTTGCGCCGTGAGGTTGTAATCTCCTCTAAACTTTGTTGATTGATTACCAATGCCCAAAAAATTATTGCCAGAATCCCTACAACAAAAACTGAAAGAAGTATAATTAGAACAACAATTTTCCCCATTTGATCAATCATTATCTGCATTGATTCTTCCACGCTTGCTCCACCATCTATCATCAGCATCGTACTGACATAATTGAAAATCATCAATAAAATAAACAGTATTGGAATGACCAAAAAGTTCCATGCTCCAAGATTACCTTTATATCCTTGTTCTATAAACATTTTTAAGATTTGAAAATATTAGTGTTCCATGACTTGCTCATGTTACAAGCAAGCGTGCCTTTTTTGATCTCCAGAGGCGCTTCTATATTATTTGTATAAAGACCTCCCGTTCCTAGACCCTGTGGTAGCTTGCTGCCTAAAGTGTAGGTAAATTGAGCAATGGCGTTTAGACCCACGTTAGACTCTAGAGCGCTGGTCACCCACCATCCTATATTTCTGGCTTCCGCCAGATCGATCCATTCTCGTGTGCTCGCAAAACCTCCTACTAGAGCAGGTTTTATAATAATAAACTGAGGCTTTATGGTTTCCAGACAGCTTATTTTTTCGTCGCGGTCATAAATCCCGATCAGTTCCTCATCTAGAGCAATATCTAAGGGTGTCTTCGCACACAGATCAGCCATTTGAGACCATTGACCTTGTTTTATAGGTTGCTCAATACTGTGAACATCAAAGGCTGCAATTTGACAGAGCTTCTGCAACGCTTCCTCGGGAGAAAAAGCACCATTTGCATCTACTCTTATAGTCATCTCGCTTTCGCGACCTGCGCTGAGCTGAGTCGAAGTGAAGCGAGAACGAACAAACTCCAGTAACTCTAATTCCTTATCAAAATTAATCGCTCCTATTTTCAATTTCACACAGTTGAATCCTTGATCCAATTTTTCCTCCAGCTGTTTGAGCATAAAATCGTGATCGCCCATCCACACCAAACCGTTGATCGGAATGGCATCTTTACCTTCTGTAAAAAGAGATGGAAACAGAGTAAATGGATCTGTGGATTGATAAGATTTGAGTGCCATTTCATATCCAAATAGTATAGATGGCCACTCGTTCAACTCCTTCATCATCTCGCTGGGCTTGCTACCTATATTCTCACAAGTCCACTTAAGTTTTTCCTCAAATCCAGCACGGTCATCACTAGACAAACCACGGAACAGATTGACTTCACCTATACCTTGTTTGCCTTCATGCTCAATAATGATAAAGAAAGTTTCTTTCGTTTTGAGAACACCACGAGAAGTTCCCGCGGGCGATTTAAAATGAAGTGTATGGGAAATGTACCTGGCTTTCATAGATGGATTTAAAACTTCTAATCTAGATACTAGATGCGGTGCATGTTGTTAAATAGATCAAAACTTCGTGAGTCCTTCCTTGATATAATCGTCCAGATAAGAAAACCGCTCTGTAAGATCACCATTACTTTTGGTTATTTTTGCCCGCTCCAGCACACCATTTTTATCATTATTGAAGAAAGCAGGAATGACATGTTGTTCAAACATCTCACCAAAACCTTCACTTGCATCTTTGGGAAGCTCACACGGTAAATTATCTACCGCCATGACGGTAATCACGCCCTCACGTCTGTAATCTACCTCTTCCTCACTTACAGGATCATAGCCATAAATAGGGTTTGCGATTGTACTGGGGCGTATGGTACACGCCACTGGACCATCTATATCACAGCTCACATCTGCCACAAGGCTTATTTTAAAATTGGGGTCACGAGCATCTTCTCGAGTAAAAAAGTAAGGTGCATTGTTTCCATAGAAATGACCGGTTATGAGCATGTCTGTCACCCTGGCAAATTTCATGAAGTCGCTTTTGAGAAGTTCGGGATTGTTGTAGCATTCTGTTTTAGTAGGTTGATAACCATCTTTTCGGATATAATAATCCACCACGTCCAGCTGAGTAAAAACAGTCTGCTTATTGTCAAAATGACCCAATTGCAAATAGGCCTTAGGTTTTAATTTATGAATTCCCAATTCATTCAATATTTCAAGAATGCCGCCTGCAACTTTTCCTGTACCCGTCATGCAGATATTTATGGGCGGGAGTTGTTCTTTAATTTTATCAAGTTCACTTTTAAGAGCCGCATAATCAGGCAAATCTTCTACTTTGGGCAATTCAAAAATACCATCACGCAATCCCAGCGCACGGAATCCATTGTAGGCTCCCACGATACCGGCATACCTTCCAAAACCGATAAGCCGCGCACCATTCTTCTTCACAATAGTCTCGTGGTCGTAAAGTTCAATATTATTTTTCATGACCGCTTTTAATAGATCGCGGTTATAGGGCTGCATTTTAATGGTATGGGAGAAAAAGAAGTATTTCTTGTTGGGAATAAGTTCATTGATCGGTACCTCCTTTACTCCCAGCATCACATCTGCCGCAGAGATGTCTTCCATCACGGGTATTCCCACGGCTCTGTACTGCTCATCATCAAATATTCTTATGGGAGAAGACTCCACGATAAAATCAGCTTCAGGAAAACGTCGCTTCATGCCCGCAAGCTGTTCAGGACTAAAAACCACTCTCCTATCTGGCGGGTTCTTTCTCTCTCTTATAATGGCAAATTTCATGAGCTTTGAATTGTGGCAGCAAGATAAGAAATGTCATAGAGCCCCCAAGTACTAACTAAAAATCCATTTGATAATTATTTTAATGTAGGAAGATTGTATTTTTAGAGAATAATGATTTTGTTGAGTTCGCTTTCGCGAAAGCGAGATCAAATCACAGCCCATGACCGGAATCATATCATACATTAAAGAATATCTGCAGATTGCGGTGGGCATTATACTTGCCAGTATAGGTTTAAAGGCGTTCCTGTTGCCCAATCAATTTCTAGATGGTGGCGTCACAGGTATCGCGATATTATTGAGTCTTGAAACGGGTTGGGACATCTCTGTGTTGCTGGTACTTTTAAGTATTCCCTTTATTATTGTGGGAGTGTTTACTGTAGCGAGGCGTATAGTCATTAAATCGATTGTTGCGATATTACTGCTGGCCATATCCATAAGTCTGGAAACCTTTAGTACGATTACCGAGGATAAATTACTTATTGCCATTTTTGGCGGTATGTTTCTAGGTGCTGGAATAGGCATTACCATTCGTAATGGTGCGGTGCTGGACGGTTCAGAACTTTTAGGCCTTTTTGTTTACAATAAATATGGAATAAGTATAGGAAAGACGATACTTATATTCAACGTGATTCTTTTCATCATCACGGGATTGCTGGTGTCTGTGGAAGTCGCCATGTATTCTATTTTGGCCTATATAGTTACGGCAAAAATCATTGATCTTTTTATACAGGGGCTAGAGAATTTTATAGGTCTCACGATTGTTTCAGAATACTCAGAGCAGGTTGAGGAAAGTATTGCCAGCGAGCTGGGAGTGGGCATGACCATTTTTAATAACACGCGTGGTTACGGCAGCCGCGGGAAGAGAGAAAATGTGACTATCATACAAGCAGTCATTAACCGTATAGATATTAATAAAACCTTGAAACTGGTGGAAGATATAGATCCTGATGCCTTTGTCATGGAATTTGATGTGAACAAGGTGCGCGGTGGGGTGCTCAAAAGATACCTTACGCTAGATGGCAGTAAAAAATTAGGGAATCAAAAAACTGCAAAATCTTGATGTAAACCTTCGCTTTATTAATCCGTGCTTCAAATTATTTTGACATATTTGACACTTTAGATCTAAAAATCATAAGATGAAATATCTACATTTATCTATACGCGTAGTTATGCTACTAATCGTGGCGACCGCATGCAAGACTAAAAACAACAATACGCAAGAAATGGCAGAAAATAAATGGAAGCTCATGTGGTCTGAAGAATTTGATGGCGATCAACTGGATACAGAGATTTGGAACAGACAAATTGAACCAGCCGGGCGTTTTAATGAAGAATGGCAGCGCTATACAGATGACGTTAAAAACGCTTATGTGGAAAACGGGCAGCTGGTAATGGTCGCCATTTATAAGGGCGACTATCATGGAATGGGGAATTATACCTCGGCAAGATTGAACACGGCTCAAAAAAAGACTTTTAAATATGGTAAGATCGCAGCCCGCATCAAACTCCCTAAAGGAAACGGTATCTGGCCGGCATTCTGGACGCTGGGAAACAATATAGATGAGAATGGTGGCGACACGCCCTGGCCTTTTTGTGGCGAGATCGACATACTAGAACTCTATGGCTCCAAAGATGATGGTGCAATAGAGGCAAACATCCATTATGCCAATAAAAAAGGCTCCCATGAAAGTATGGGCTCAAAGACTTTTGAATTGGAAGAGGGCATTTTTGCCGACGACTTTCATGTTTTTGAGCTGGAATGGAACGAGCAGGAGTTAATTTGGTATGTGGACGGCAAGGAATACGCCCGTACCGATATTACCGGAAAAGAGTTTAAGGAATTTCACAAAGAACATTTCCTATTGCTCAACATCGCCGTAGGCGGGAAATGGTCAGGCAAAGCTGATGACTCTACTGGTTTTCCACAAAAGATGTATGTGGACTGGATCAGACATTACGAGAAAGGCTGAATCGTATAATTTATTGTGCATTACTGAAAGCAGCGGTACTATTTTTGATAATTAAAATCAAAATAAATAAATGCGCCATTTTATACTTCTTTTAATTCTTTCCTGCACGTTTATAACTCAAGGACAAGAAATAGTATCGAGCTATTCTATTGATAAGATTCATAGAAATGCTTTACCGCTCCATTATATTGATAATGACTCACTGCTACATAGTCTTTTTCTTGAGAGGAAAGAACTCTTTCTGTTCAATCATGATGAAAACCTGCAGATCACAGATCATGAAAATTATGAAATCCCAAAAAGGGGTCATGACAACGTGATCGGTCATGTGTTTACTAAGGATAATCAAGTTCAGGTTTTTTATGCCAACAACCGTTACAATAAATTTGAAATATTAGACATTGATCCTATGTCAAGAAACTCTGTGATTCAGGAAGTTGATTTAAAGCTAAAAAAACAGACGTTTTTGCATGGGTTTTCTTACAATAACCACTTCTATTTTCTAACCATAGATTTTAATGCCAACTTTGTTTTGTTTGAATTTGATGGGGCGAGTTACACAGTTTCGAGTTTTCCCGCGAGCCAGCTTAAGTACAAGGAAAGTAAAACCGCCCGATCCTTTTTTGTAAACGAGGCCTTAAAATCTGGATCACAAAGCCAAACAGGGAATGCGACCGTGGAAATTTTAGAAGAAAACCTTCCCAATTCAATTGAGCAAGTCTCCACGCCCAGTAAGATCGTGAAGCGAGGGGATAAATTATTTATTATCGTGGACCTTGATTACCAGCGCACGGATATTTATGAAATCTCTTTAGCTGATAAATCTATGAGGGTTAATTCATATGACCAGCCATTCAGCGATTTTGATAATGATAGCAGCGTCAAATCAAACTCCTATCTGCATGAAGATAAAGTCTATCAGGTCATGGTATCCAAAGAACAATTGGTATGGAGTGTTAAGGATTATGATAGCAAAAAAGAACTCAAAAAATTCACGGTTCAACGAGACGATGACGATATTCCATTTGCCAACACACCTATAACACAACTGGGTGGTGCTTATGACAATTATCGAGAATTGGAAAAAACAAAACAGCTACTTCGCAAAATGTCCAACTCAGTTCCGGGAATCAGTGTCCATAGAATCGATGGCCAGCTAGAAGTAACCATAGGAGCTTCCAAGGAAGTCATGAATGCTGGATTAATGATAGTTTCTGGAATCGCGGCAGGAGCTGCAGGTACAGTGGGAAACGGAAATAATTTTTATGTGGATATGACTTATAATCCTTTTTTCACTTCCTACTATTCAGATGTGAACTCAAAATCGGTTTATGTAATAGGACTTTTTAACGACGATATCAATCACATGATAGGCGAAATTTCCAATAACGCTTGGGACAAAATAGAGTCCTATGTGGAAGACAAAGAGCCTTACCAAGAAGACATCTTTGAATACAGAGGAAAAATCTATTACAGTTATTACAATCGCGAAGCTGATCAATATATCTTAATAAGGATTTAGCAAAAGTTCATTAAGCTCAACCCTATATATGTAATTCATTGTGAATGATAGCGTCCAGATATTTTGATTTTGAGACATTAGGTAAGTTTTTTTTTGGACTGGTTAAAGCCTGGGGTCTCTTTTGGTATAATTTTAGAAGATATAATTACAGATACAACTATATTTGCAATCCGAATTTTTTTAGCGAACAGCGAACAGCGAACAGCGAACAGCGAACAGCAAACAGCAAACAGCAAACAGCAAACAGCAAACAGCAATTAGCAATTAGCAATATTGAGAATTTGGAATCTGGAATTTTAAAATCGTGCAAGCGATTCAGAATTTAAAATTTGCTGCGATAGCAGCGCAATTGGGGTCGACTGGTTTTGACAGCGAGACCGAGTTGATTGTAAGCATGTAGAGCGCTGGGCCATAGCTCTTAAATCTCATGATTCATCTTTTTTAAACGGCGAGAATAACTACGCCCTAGCTGCATAATCTGAATCATAGTAAGATTACGCCTCGGTCTACTAGGTAGACAAGCAGGAATTCTCTCAAAGGCCTTGGTTTATGGCACTTGATCTAGAGAATTCGTAAAAATAGACCTATCTATCGCAGGACTTTGATGCGGTGGAGACACTCAATTGAAGTTAAGGGATGCGTTGGTAGTTTCTGACCGGCAAGTCCACGAAAACTCAAACAGAAACTAAACATGTAGAAAGCGATGAAGTCGCTCGTTTGGACGAGAGTTCGATTCTCTCCGACTCCACTGCAAAAACCGCCGCTCACGCTGGCGGTTTTTTTGTGCAGATCGGGAGAATCACGGCCTTCGCTACAACTCGCATATTGCTGGCGCAATATCGTTCTTCTAAAGTAATTTAATTTTAAATCTTGCTGATAATTCAACTTATAGAAATCGATGGTCTCAGAAAATGATTGTTCTGGATCTTGAGGACTCTCCTTAAATATCTTTTGCGCTTCTTCAAGGACATCAATCAACTAAAGCGCGTGTTATCATCATACATCTACCATCGTGAATAGAATGGTTTCTCCTACCTGTTTACGCGTCAGTTGATTGATAGCTTGATCTGAGAGTTGTAGAATGCGTGGGTAGCCTCCAGTAGTTTGTGCATCTCTCATCAATAGATTTAAATCGCCTGCTGGTGTCAGCTGTATTGTTCCAGGCAGTACTGGCGCAGTAGCAATCTGTTCTACATCTACTGCCTTATCCGTTTTAAGAACATACGCCATGCGATTCCAAGATGCGGACACCTTGAACTCAGTATTTGCCAAATAGATTTTATAATCCTCTGGTAAGGCATGGAATTCTGGACCTTTATGCACATTCAGCTTGTTGTAATAGTTCAGAGCAACTGAATGACCCTTAGGAATATTTAAACCTTCTTTTTGATACTTCAATACATCACCTTTACTTAACCGTGCTAAAGGTGTAATTCCGTGAAACATAGAACGACTTCCCATAACTTTCTCTGATTGCCAGCCGCTAGTAATAGCGAGATACGCAAAATGGCCTTTGACCATACGACCGATTTTTAAACGATCGCCTGACTTAATTTTAATTGGTTTTGAAAAGTCCTGGACTTCATCATTGACCTTGACCTCATCCACAACACCTATAACCATCACAAAGGTAAGCTGTGAAAATACTAGCGTCACTCCTTGCATGATCATTTCAAGTACCGCCGCATCTGCCGTGTTTCCCAAGGCACTATTGGCCAGTCGCATGGCTTCCTGATCCATTGCTCCACTATGTGGAACACCTAGATCACGATAGGCTTTTCTTCCTAAATCCTGAATACTGGAATAAAATCCGGGATGGATGATGTTGGCGCTATTCATGGCGGTAGGTTGTTGAGTTAAATGACTCATTCTTTATTCTTTCAAACTCAGCAGCATCAACAGTATAGAAACATACTTCATCTCCCGCATTTAAGAAGCTAGGTTGTTCTTGTTGAACACTAAAAAATGGCAGCGGACTTTCCCCCAAAACATACCATCCTCCTGGTGAAGGCTGCGGATAGATTCCACACATTCCGGCGGCTATTGCTACACTTCCTGATGCTACTTTGGGGGACGGCCTTTCTTTTCGTGGAACTTTCAACTGTTCCGGCAATCCTGATAAATAAGGAAATCCCGGTAAAAAGCCTATAAACTCTACACGATAGATTGCTTTTTGATGCATTTCAATAATTTCAGTGACTGAGAGTGACAGTTTGCTAACTAATTGTTGCACGTCCTCAGAATCGGTATGGTAACAAATAGGAATATTCCACTTGTAAACTTTTGAAGAATCAGCGGGTTCTAGCTGATTTATGACGGTTCCAACCACAGATTTAATTTGATCCAGCGACAACTCAGCATTCCATGCGATCATCATCACTTTATCAAAACCCTGATTGATAGAGACTTGGTTTACAAAAGATTCCTTCAATCCCTGCACTAAAGATTTTCGCCACAACCACAGATCCGGCACTGCTGGATCCAGAGCGATCTCTATCGTGTTCTCGTTAATAGCGTAAAAGGATCTAACGGGATTTTGCAATGGAAATATTGTTTTTATTTAAGGACTCAATCAGCTGCGGTAATTGCAACACTAATGCATGGTTATCACCGTGTATACAAAAGGTCTCGACCTTTAGATGAAGAACCGTATCATCAACAGTATCTACTTGGCGGTATTGCACCATTTGCTTCAACTGCTGCGCCACGGCATCTACCTGCTCAAGGACCGCCCCTTCCCTATTCCTCGCCACCAGCGAGCCGTCTTTATGGTAGGCACGATCTGCAAAAGCTTCGGCGATGAAGGGCTGTCCCTGACGCTCGCAAAGTTCCTGCAACAGGCTGTCTGGCAGTGCGTAAATTGGACAATGGGGATACTGTTCCCGCAGTAATTCAACCGTCCACGCCGCCATATTTTGATCATGTGCCGTAGTGTGATACAACGCTCCGTGCATCTTGATGTGGTGCATTTTCATTCCCAGTTCATGAGCTACCTCTTGGAAAATATGTATTTGATTTGTTACGCTTTCGCGAAAGCGGGATCGTGACCAGTCCAGCTGTACCCGACCAAAATTCTCCCGATCTTCAAAAGAAGGATGCGCGCCTGCCTTCACACCATGTTGTTTTGCCAGAAGAAGCGCCGTTTTGATAGAAGTTTTATTTCCTGAATGGCCACCACAGGCGATGTTGCAAGAAGAAATGATGGGCATGATCTGCTCATCGTGTCCAGCACCCTCGCCCAGATCGCAATTGATGTCTACCGTCCAGCTCATATCCATCCAGCCACGCTGGCCAGTGTTTTAACGCCTAGAAACAGGCTGATGAGCACCACTCCTACCGCGGGAATGTTGAGCCAAATGTTGTTTTTGTAGCGACCCAATACCGAGGTATTCACCAGCCATAAAAGAACCATCGCCATGATGGGAAGTAGCAGGCCGTTTGCTACTTGAGCAAAAGTGATGACTTCCAGCGGTTTGAGACCCAGAGATGAAAACAACACGCCTATTCCCAAAACCAGCATCCACACTACACGAAATTTTACGGACTTTAATCCTACCTCCCAACCCAGACAGCCCTTGACCACGTAGGCAGCGGCCAGCGGCGCCGTAATCGCACTGGTGACGCCTGCTGATATGATTCCTATAGAAAATATGTAGGTAGAAAAGCTCCCGTAAATGGGTTCCAGCGAGCGGGCGAGATCTGCGGGTGAATCCACACCGGTGTCCTGCAAAGCGGTTGCGGCAATGATGATTGCCATGGAAACCAGACCGCCCAGCAACACGCTGATGATGGTATCCCAGCGCACGTATTTCAAATCTGCATCATTCTGCCATTTTTCTCGTACCAGAGATGCGTGCAAAAAGAGGTTGTAGGGAACCACCGTGGTACCGATCAATCCCAATACCAGCAGCAGATTCTCATCGTCGAGTTGGGGCGTGGTCAAGCCTTTAAAAATAGCTCCCAGATCAGGTTTTATGGCAATGGCGACGGCAATAAAAGAAACGCCCATCACCAGAACCAAACCTACCAATACCCGTTCCAGTACCTTGTAATTCCCCAGCCACAATAATACAAACGCACAAATCCCGATGATTACGGGATGGTACCAAGCTGCGCCCGCAAGTACTTCCATACCTATGGCACCGCCAGAAATATTACCGGCCTCGTAAGCGGCATTACCCACAAAAATGGCACTGATAATTAAAACGATCATCGCCCATTTGATCCAGCGGGTGTTTAATCTATTTCTCAGAATATTAGAAAGACCGCTGCCGGTGACTAGACCTAAACGAGCCGCCATTTCTTGAAGAATGACCGTTGCAATCATGGAGAGCAGCATGGCCCAAAGCAAGTTGTAGCCGTAACCTGCACCGGCACGGGTACAAATGGTAATGGTACCGGGACCTACAAAAGCAGCCGCGACCAATGTGGCTGGACCTATATTTTTAAGGAGTCTTTTCAAGTTTTTCGGCTTGTTGTAGGGCGTAAATCGCAAAACTTCCCAGCCAGTGACCACCGGCATAATCGTCTGCTACCAGATTGGGAAGCGTGTTGGTTATATGCGCATCGGCCGTTTCAATGAGGGACTCGTATCGAGGGTATTGAGCCGCGAGACCGTAAAGTACCCAAGCACGGCTGAGATTCAGTCCATCTATGTGAACTAGTTTCCCATCGCTGCGGTCGCTTACTTTTCCTATTTCTAAGCCAAGTTTTCCCTCGTTCATTCCCGATAGAAATTCATCCAACCATTTATGAAAATCGTTAGCGGGAAGGACGCGGCGCATGATGTCTACTTCTTCCAGACAAGGCGACAGAAAATCATAACCACTAGGTTCCCAGCTCACGGGACAGTCGGTATCTTTACCATAAAAGTCTAATGCTCGGGATTTAATGACTCTTTGAAGATCCTCTCGACCTGAGTGAACTGCATAATCCCAAGCAAATGCCATCCCAAAAGCTGTATTAGAATGCTCCCCTACCCGTATCGCATAATTGAGTTTGGGTAGGTATGCTACATATCGCTCCACGATGAGATCTGATAACGGCTGTAATGCTGCTGTCATTTGTTTGCCTTCAGGCGTATTCCAAGTGTCCAGTTCCTGTTGCAATTTGAGCAACCACGCCCAGCCGTAAGTGCGTTCAAAGGTTTTGTTGTCTTTGGTATTCAGGTAATCGACTTCTACTTCAATATGTGCCGGAGTAATATTGGAAGTTAGTTTATTCAGCAATTCCTCACGGTTTTCCAGATCTGGAAACTGTTTGAGCAGCGTTACCGCACTCCAATGACCGTGTACCGTACTATGCCAGTCAAAACAGCCGTAAAAAGCCGGATGCTGCACCGAGGGTCGTTTCTGATCTTCGGGCGCGGCGGTAACGTGTCCCATTTTATTGGGGTATTCCTGATCTACGCAGTGCAAGGGCAACAACGCGAGATTATTGGCTTGCTCTAATGTGAGTTGAGGTATGGGAATTTCGTCAGTGGCGACTGATTGCTCTTGTGTTATTTCATTATTTGCCGTTTCATCAGGTTTTGGATTATTACAGGCGATGAGGATTAGGGCAAGGATGAGGAGGTATTTTTTCACAATATGGGTTTAGGCAGTCCTCTAAATATAGGGAGGTTGGCGGAATTGTTATGAATCCTAACTAAGGTTTTTTTGAAAACATCAGCAGCTTATGTCGCTTCCTCAAAACTCATGCATTCATTTTGCAAGCGTTTGGGTAGTACTTAAAATCATGCGTCAGATTTAGACTAGGGTTAACGCACGCTCATAATTGGTTTGCAATTCTTGGAAGGGCAAAAATCCGCGCGAGATGGCAATGCTTTGAACACCGCTCTGTAACAAGACGGTCGGGAACCCAGATATACCCAACCGAGATACGCTTTCAAATTCTTCACGCGCCTGGTCAAAATATGATGTTTGCTCCATCAGCTCTTGAAAACTATGGGGCTCGATCCCATATTTAGTCACGATCTGGGCAAAAGTCGCATGCTCTGCAGGTTGTTTCCCATGATAATAAATGGCTCGCTGGATCTCGCTGGCATAATCCAGTTGGTGTTTGGGCATGACTTTTTTAAAAACTGCCATGGCAATCGCTGCCGGTACTGAAGTAAATACCGCACTGCCCTTTTCCAGCGTCCCCTCTAAAAAATCTTTCCCAAACTTCACCGAGCTGCGTTGCTCCACATCTTTATGCGCTTGCTTGATATAAGGAGCTACATCGCCTACAGGTCCTACCCGATTTCCCGTAATCATACCGCCCGAAAGCACGTGGCAGTCCAATTTATAGGTAGCTACAAATTCATGGATGACCGGCGAGAAGCCATAGCACCAGCCGCAAAGGGCGTCGTAGATGTAGATGAGTTTCATAATATCTTTTTTATCCACTAGTTAATCATACTGAAATACTAGATCAACTTAAGGGCAATTAACAGAATTCTAAAAATTTGAAGTTTTGGGTTTGATAAAATAATTACTTGGTGTTTTTCTCAAGCCAAGAGAAAACCCCTTGAGTTTGCTTCCAAGCGTTATAAGCTGTAAAAGCATAATAATCTGCCTCTGCTGCAGATTTTAATTTATAAGATTCAGGAGCCGTCTTAGGAGGCCTAGCTGAAAGCAGTCTTTTAGGCACGTAACGATTGTGTTCAATAGCTAAATGTAAAGCTTCTTTAGTCTGCTGCGAGTCCCCTTTTGTTTTGAAAAGAAAGAGCGCATAATTCCAAGCATGAAACGCTGAGAGATCGTTCTCATACATTTTACGATATTTTTGATACTTGATGTATTGGTTTTCCATAAGTAGCAAGGTCATGAGTGGATCACGTACTCCCTGATTATCGTTAGGATTAAGTTGGATCATTTCTTCAAAAATATCGATGGCGGCACTTCGAAAGTCTAAGGACATCTGACATTCAGCATAAGCCTGCATACATCTCATAAACGGCCTGGTCTCGTGTATCATCCAGAAGTGTCCTCTATTTTCGTGAACATATTCCTGGTTAAAAAGTACTTGCCCCACCTCAATAGCTTTTTGATAGAAAGTCATGGCTAGCCAGATGTTCTCGTATTTACCCGCCATGTATTCATAAGCTGGGATACACATGGGGTCAAGATTTAATGCCTCATTGATATATTCTTGCGCCTTATCATCAAATAATGCGTCGTAAGCTTCAAAAACTAAATCTTCGGCTTTCTCAGCTTCTGACAACTCTAATTCCTCCATATCAAGTTCATTATTTGTAATCATATCTTGCAAAAACGCATCTAATTCTTCTTTGGATTTGAAGTTTTTGGAGTTTATCAACCTCTGCAAGTCATTTAGTGTTTTTTCCTTATCTGGCATGAACTATTTCTTATGAGTATCAAAGATAAAGGAATTAGCTTCTAGGTTTGATTAAGTGTGGTATTAGAACTATTTCAAGAAAATATCAGAAATAGGATTGGATTATAACTTGAGCACCAGCCGTTGAAGATGTTTTATTTTTAGAGGAGTATTGTCACGAGTTCATTACATCATTTGATCCTATACATTATTAGGCTACATGATGAATTGAAAATGTCAGACAAAAGTTAAGGAAGTCGGTTTTTAAAGGGACAGTCGGTATGGAGCTCATTATGGCTGGGGAGGTTTTCACATACTAATGTCTTTTAATTTTTATCGCTTTCGCGAAAGCGAAATATTATAATCTATCTTGAACCTGTCGAAATACGAAGGTGAGAACTGCAAATCCTCCCTCTTTTATGAATGACCCAAACATGAAAACGCAATAGGTATTATAAAATAAGCGCATTAAAAACGCCCGATCTTGCAAGAGATCAGGCGTCTTATCTAAGGTAATCTCATTTAATTTTTCAAGGAATTATATAGCATCTCAGCTACTTTTTTTGAGGAAGCTGGATTCTGACCTGTGATCAAATTGCCGTCCTGCAGAGCATACTCGCTCCAGTCGTCACCTTTGGAATAGTTCCCGCCATTTTCTTTCAACATGTCTTCCACCAGAAACGGAACCACGTCTACCAGCTCCACTCCTTTTTCTTCGCTATTGGTAAAACCAGTCACCTTTTTACCTTTTACCAAGGGCTCGCCATCGGTTCCCTTCACGTTTTTAAGGGCCGCCGGAGCGTGACATACAAAACCTACGGGTTTTTGCGCTTCGTTAAAACGCTCGATCAGCGCAATGGAAGTTTTGTCTTGGGATAAATCCCACAACGGTCCGTGTCCTCCTGGATAGAACACCGCATCATAATCGGCTGGATCCATCTCACAGAGTTTGTGCGTGGTGGCGATACGTTCCTGAGCTTCGGGATCGTTATTGTAACGCTCGGTAGACTCGGTTGAGGCATCTTCTGTAGTACTGGAAGGGTCTATGGGTGCCTTTCCTCCTTCTGGCGTGGCGAGGGTGATGTTCACGCCTTTATCTTTTAAAGTGTAATAAGGGCCAGCAAATTCTTCTACCCAAAAACCAGTTTTCTTACCCGTGTCCCCCAATTCATCGTGTGATGTCAATACAAATAATACGTTCATAATGTTTCTTTTTCAATGTTGTTTTTAGGAAATGGATCATGCGCTTTACCATCTTTTGGAAAACCAAAATCCTTTTCCTTTCCCTACAAAGCTAGACCTAAACGCAGGCCTTCTTTGTTAACGGAGCGATAAAGCGCGTTAAGGGAATGGGAAATAAGGTGTGCGGTTTTGTGGGGGTGGTTACGCTTTTGCGAAAGAGGGAAATTCTTTATGCTCCATCTACTTTGAAGCTTAAAAGAATCCTTTAATCCTAAAAAAAATGGCATGATAGTAGGGTCTGGTCAAAGTGAAGCACAAATTATAAAGATTTTATTGAATTACTTCTTCCGGTTCTAAAAGAAATCTGAGAATATCTTTGGCTAGATCTTTATTTAAACTACCCTGTTTTAAAACGTTTAGAAATACCATACAACAACCGTGTGACTTATTATACCAAGCTTTTCTATAATAGCCATTAACATTAACCGATGATTCGCTACTTGGATAAACCAGAAAACTCCTGCTGCATTGCCAATAATGATTGTAAACATACATCTGTTTCAAATCGTTATCGCCAGGCTTGCTTTTTTCTGGCAACTTCCATTTTGTATCGAGGATAATGCTTCGAAATTCTGAATCTTTAGCCTGAAGATATATATCGGGCTTTACCTTTTTTGTTTCCCAAAAATACTTTGAAGACTGACCGACAACTTTATAAATATCTGCTTCATTCTTTTTCATAATGTTGAGAACGTATTCTTCCCATAACATATTCATATCAAACATGATCGCAAGAAGATCCTTTCGGCCTGACTTGATATCTGGACGGTAATTGAGAAGAATCAGCTTAGCAATAGAAATCGCAGTTTGATAAGGTTGATGCTTTCGCGAAAGCGGAATTTTATCAAACATCGTCTCATTTACCGATACCCGTGCTACCTTAGGAAATATGGAAAGTGTTCTCTCCAAACGGTCACTAAGAAATGAATAGTTTAAGCTGCTTTTAATGACTATTAGCGCTTCAAAAAGAATGCTGTGCAACAAATGGTCTTTTGTGTAGATCGTATGGCGTGTAAAGAAACGCTCTTTGTGGACCAGGTTCTTGACCAGATGCTGCTGGAATTCAATAGCGCCTGTCAATGCCAGCTGTTGACCGCTGGTGCGCTGGTACTTTTTTATAAGTCCCTGTCGCAGCAAACCTTCCACTTCAATGATAAAAAGCTCAAAATACAGCTCAAGAATAGAGTTTGATTTCAGTCGTAGATTTGCTTGACCGCTCTGTTTGGCCTGCAGCAAATGGCAGGTCTTGAGCATATCTATAAGAACTTTTTTCCAGGTACCTACATCATCCTCATTTGCTTTGCCAGCTTTAGGCAGCACTTCTATAGTTGTATTACCTATTCTTATGGCACCCACGTACTGCTGAAACTGAACACCCTCATTGATCAACTTAAAGAAAGGTGTGTCTGGATGCGCGTCGTGGTAACTTAAGAACGCTGCGTAGGTCGTAGACGAGATCCGCTGCTTGCTTTTACGCCTTGCCTTATCTGTTGTAAGACGCTCGTATTCAAAAACCGAAATGTTGTCTGGCTTTTTAGGCATTAGTTGTGGGCTGATTCATCAAGATTTTGATCGCGGTTTCAATCACGAGATCTTTTTCATCAATAATTTCGTAGCGGGTCACACCTTCATAATCACCAGCATAACTGTCATCCACAATTGCAAATAGGTTGTCTTTACTTTCTTTTTTAGTCATAAATCCATCCCCCAGAACCATTGCTATCTTCACATAATCATTGAAGAAATATTCTTGCAATAACGGAATGATCTTACGCATGAAAACCTTTTTCAAACCTTCTTCCAAATTTTCAATATTTTTCAGCTTTATAAAATAGGAATGACCTATTTGATGATCGCGATCGAGAAGAACTGTGATGCGATTATTAATTGTTTCGAGAATATCAGAGATTTTAATACCAGCAACTTTTGCATAATCTAATTTATCATCAATGACTTCATAATTGGGCATCATTTCTTCAAATTCAAACCTACGGCGCAGTGCGCTGTCCAGCGCCTCAATACTTCGGTCTGCAGTGTTCATGGTTCCTATGATGTGTAGATTTTTAGGAACACTAAATTTCTGTTTGGAGTAAGGCAAAATCACAGAAAGCTCATTCTCTGCTCCTGCTCGTTTATCTGATTCAATGAGTGTTATGAGTTCGCCGAAAATGCTGGCCACGTTACCGCGATTGATCTCGTCGATAAAGATAGCATACGCATTTTTTGAATCTGATCTTGCTTTTCTACACATAGTGCTAAATATTCCCGATTGAATCTCATAGCGAAGAATGGAATTATCATCTTCATCCATGACAGGTTTTATTCCCTCTACAAAATCTTCGTAGGTAAAAGATTGATGAAATGTCACGAAATCGTGATTTTTTATCACAGATCCTTCTGTGGGCTTATAGTTATGGTACGAATTCAATAATTCTTTTGCTTCAGGAAATATATCTACATCATTTTCATCATGAATTTTCCAGGTCTTATTTTCATTTTTCCAGAAAGCCCTAATATTTGCCCTGCTCACTACCTTTACATTAGGACACTCATCTACGGTGTGGCGCTGTAAAGTTCCCCACGCCGAAGCCCTATAATTATTAATATTACTTAGTTCTTGTTTTGCAATGACCACAGGATGGTTTATGATATCAGCAACTTTTGAATCAGCGTTTTCTATCAAAGCTAGATAGTACACCTCCCACCACTGTAATGGCTCTACAATTTCTTTAATATAATCTTCCTTAGTCTTTGCCTTACCACGTTTAATAAAGCGCTCAAAATATTCATTTTGTAATTTATAGGTTTTTCCAGTTCCTGGTGGACCATAGAGGATTTGATTAAGCGGGAATCTGGATGGCATAACTTCATGGCTTTTTTTGGATTGGTAATTTTTGAAGAATTCAAATTCTTCCTTAGTGGCTTTAAAATTTGTTCCTTGGTTACCCGCTTTTAAGCCCTCTAAAGCTGGATTATCCCGCACCTCTTTCCAGAGTATGGGATCATCGCCCATGTAATGCTCTACTTCGAGTCGAACACGCAAAGTTTCATCTGGAGGCGGTTCTGATAAGTAATGTTGTAATTCATAGTCTGGTGTCTCAATTGCACCTGGAGTGCTTTTAACCTCAGCTAGTGCATAACAACCTGCATTAACTCCCGTTTGCCAAATAATTAACTTATCACCTTCTTTGATTTTATCTTTATGCGCCGCAACTTTCCACGTTTTTAAATGTCCACCGCGTAGCGCGTTTTTTAGATTGTATATATCTGGCGAGCCTTGAAAGATCCAGTAGTTTTCATTGCCAGTTTCGCCATCATAGGCTTTGTTCATCATCGTTTTTCGATATTCCAGTTCAAATACAGACTTTTTGAAAGCAATATTTAGATTCTTTTTATAACCTGTTGTTTTAGAATCAACTAAAAGCTCTCTAGCTATAACTATGCTATTTTCTAAATGTTTTTGAACTGGATCAATTGAAGATGTGGTAACCATGTTAGATGTAATGCCTTTACCCTCATAAGTGAAAACAGTTTTACCCCATTCGCTCTTTGAAATTACAGAATAATTGAGACTTTGACCGATGTTATCTAAATCCCATACAGTTCTCTGACCTATAATAAATTTGGCTTTGTTATCCGAACAGTTGTAGGTTACCTGCTCCTCGTTACCATCTAGCCCTAGTTCCTGAATAAGCCTATCCAAAACTTCAAAATATCCAGATGAGACATTCTGAGGGTAGCGCTTTAAAACCTGTATAAATTGACTCTCGCCCTCAGTTAAATCCGAGTTTGAACTACCGTTTCTGACTTGATCAATGTATTCCCAAGCAGCATAGGAATGCTCTGGGAAAGTCAAATTTGAATGCTCTTTGATTTTTAAGTTGATTTTTTGGTATTCCTCAAAGGAATTGAAAGTGAAATCAATTTGAAGTTTGTCCTTTAGGTAAGGTCGGGATGGACCGTTGATTGGAAAGTATTGAAATGGCTTGATATAAAACAAAACTTCGGTCAACTCCGTTTTACCCACGTTATGGATATTCAATGCTTTTTGAAAGAGCTCTTCAGTAATTTGATCATTAATGACGGCTTCAAATAATTCCCACAAGATATCAAACTCATTACCCTCGCGCATATAAGCGTAAGGGAACATCCACACCTTTTGAGCATTTGCGCTGGGTATGCCTCGTTCTCCATCAGGATGACTCAACTCTAGTTGCTGTGCAATATTTTGAAGAATTTTTAACCGACGCTTTTCTCCGTATTTATAAATATAACAAAAGAAAGTAAAAGGGTCAATTTCTTCAATCTTCGTTTTTACTCCCTCTTCGGCTTGGTCTGTTCCTACAACCACACCAGCTTTTTCAAGAATTCGTAATAAATGAGGTGTTTTATCACGCTTATCTCTTAAAAATTCAGCTAGTTCTTTGTGGGTTTGAGTCCAATTGTAATGATTTACGTGTTCTTTTTTAACAACCTCAAATCCAAATCTTTCTAAATATTTATTGGTTGCGGGACCACCGCCATTATCCCATTGATGAATTCCTGTTGCAAAATGATGTGCCATCCTCAAGACCGTCTTAGGAGAATACCTCTCTCGTTCAAAAACTACGTCATATTTTGTTGAGACTGGAAATCTATCCTGTTGCCCTTTGATCTCTTCGAAAGCTTTTAATACGTGATCCTTAGTAATTTTATTTGGTTGAAATGACATTATTTGAGTAGTTATTTAGATTGGTTTGAAGAGATGGAAGATTCCGTTATAAAAAGATTATCGTTCTATATCCATATTAAATATAGGAAACAGCTGGCCTATCAACCTATCTTCTATAAAAAATCGATTGATCGCATGTTTATTCCCTTCAAGTGGCAAAAAAGAAACTTGAACATGCTTTTTGATTAAGTCGACTGAATGATCCTTAAATAAGCGCTCCACTCCTATGCGTAATTGACTTACCGTATTTGGCTTTTTACCAAAAGAAAATTCCTCACCTGCCCTAAGAGTCTTACCATCTTTTTTCTTCCAGATGTTTTTTGTAGTCAACTTTACGTGGTTCTTTATTCTCGTATGAAGTTGAGTTGTTTTTCCCACATAAAGACAAATACGATCATTATATCTTTTATGATTGATCCATTCCTCGCAAATTTCAACTTGAACCAAATTTTGCTTTTCGTCACTAAATTTATGGGGACCTTTTAATAGATAACCTTTATCTACGCTTTCGCGAAAGCGGGAATCATTACCCGACCACCAGAATACATAAATACCAGCGGTTTTATTCAGCCCTTTGTATTCATTCAGAAATTCCTCAATTTTAATGGAACTAGCATTGAGTATCTGAACCATTGAAGTAGAGATACATGTTTTGCAGAAACGTGCAATTTGATCATCTTCCATCATCGACAGTATTTGACTTCAGATTTTCCTGATATTCATTGATAAACGCTACCGATTGTGACACTACTTTATCCACCATTGAATTTAAATATTCGTGATCTTTATGAAGTTTTGCAAGCGTGACAAGATTACTTATGTCTAAGGTGGTATGATCGTCTATTTTAACGTACCGGCTTACAGCCCAAGTTGAATTTAATCTAGAGTCTGTTCCCTCTGGACTGATTTCCCTATTTTCTCGGTCTACGATACCGACAAATATTTTACCGTTCCCGTGATTGGGAGTTGCAAAAGACTCAATGCCATACAATAAAGGTTGACCCTTAAACTCAGCACCATCAATCCATATCTGGCTGTAGTAATAAGTAACTTGATTACCTAGTCGAGCCGTAAGTCCAGACGGCAATTTTGTTTTCAAGGAGTTAAATACTGCGTCCCTAAATTTCTCGCAAATGCGTTCTACCGCACTCAAGTAATGAGAATGGATGTTTTTTGATTCTTCTATGTGGTCAAATATGACATCATAGAATTGGTTCTCTAAGTTATCATCCATGGTGTTGGTCAGTTTTTTGATTAGAATATAGTATTGTTTAATCGATATGTGAATCATGGAACTAGGGTCTAAAGTGTCCATGCACTTCTCCAGCCATTCAATGATATTATGTCTATAACGTGAGTTCGACCTAAGCGACTCTTAATTGAGGCAAAAATCTTTGGATCTTCACTGATGGTTTAGAGTCTAAAAAAGAGTAGGCTGTCAATCCAGCGACTAGGTTTGCTATAAAGTTATCGA
>JBATVD010000043.1:0-3043 GCA_049671565.1 Nonlabens sp. | reverse complement strand
GTGCAGATCCTGAAAATGTATAGCTGGCTGCGATTAAACCGTCCTAGGCACTAGCCCATGACGGCGCGCGCCATTTCTCTTTGTTGGACCTCGGTCGTTTGGCAGATGCAGTTTCGAGAACCCTCGCCTTGCTCTATGATAAGTTAAGACGCGTGCAAGCCGTCCGGATGCAGGGGAGGGTCTGGACGGATATTATCCGTGTAAGGCGATAAGCTCGGCCGGGATCTTTGGATAACGCGCTTTCATCTCAGACGTCATGCTTTGAGAGGCGATCTTCTGCTCGGCCCTGTCTTCAACATAGACCATCATCCTTATGCCACTCCAGGCCCTCTCGATCTCGGAGACCGAAAGATACGTACTCCGGAATGTCATATGTTCGCGTTGGATCCCGTAATAGAGACGAAAATACTCGCCCACTGGCCGGTGATGATAGTAGATTTGGAAGTCGAAGTCCGGCGCCAGAGCGAAGAGTTGTTCTCGTAACTCGGCCATCGTGCCAGCCTCGAAAGCAACCAGCTCATCATCATTTGCAGCGATGGTTTTTAACGCCAGTTTGTATCGCATCGTTGTCCTAATGGATTTCCGGAAGGCCGCACAGCTGTTCGCCCTTTTAGACTTCACCTAGTAAGGTTTTGGTGGTTTTTCAACCAAACTTCGTCTATCATATAAGCTTGGGGGTGAATAATTATCTGTAACATCCGGGCATATATAAGGGTGTGTCAAGGCTCCTGCGTAAGGATCGTCACCCGAATGGGATAAAATCCGGACCTGTCCAGGGTTCAGTCGAGCCACAGCCGAGATAGAGACATCGCGCGAAACGCCTGGTGCCGATAGTCGCATTAAGGGGCGTCAAAGCCTCCAAAATCAGCGGCCAAAAGCCCTTTGTCGCCGCAAACGACCCAAGTCCCAAAACCCTTCCGCGTGCGGCGGCCATAAGCACCGCCCTAACCCGACACAACGTCCGCCATAACGGTCTCTGTCAACCCTTGAAGGGGTTCCCCTCATGGTGACAGAGCCCGCAGGCTTTTCGGGGACATGTTCGACGCAATTTCGGAGAAAATCATGTCGCAACGCTTTAAGCTGCTACCTGTTAATGACAACACGAGTCGTGCGTCTCGCTCAAAAGGGCGGCCCACGCCACATTATGGGCGGCATAGAATCCGAGACCCGAAACTTATTCTACACCATCAAGACATTTCGGGGTTTCTTCATCCGCAAACGCATCGCCAAAGCGCTTGCAAATACCGAGCAGTGCGATCATCGCCCTTCTGAGTCCGACATTCGGCAACGCTGGCTTAGCCCCGATATCGACCCTCTCCGCGACGCTCATCCACCAGAGTACCGAGTGGGCCGCACAAGCGGCCCTTTTTGCTTCAATTCTACCGATCAGGCTAATTAATGATCGTAGGCGCTTCGTCCTGATAGACCAAAGACGTTCTTATCAAATCCTTGAACGATTGATCGGAGACGCGCGATAGATTCAGCACACCATAATGGAAAAAGTAGAAGAGGGTGCGACGTAGCCCGTGATTATAAGCGGCACTGGCCTGAACATAACGTCCGACATCCTCGAAACTGCGACTAATATGGGCGGCACTCACAAGCGCGCCCTTCTTCGTGTCTCCTTTATAGGCGGCGACTTCGGCGTCCAGCGCCAAGAGATCACTGATTGCCATATGCCGCAGCGACATGATGCCGGCATTGGTAATCGTCTTGTTGGATAGACGAACGTCTGGGGTCAGCTCCCGCATGCGCTCCCGGCATAGGCCGAAAGCGTCTTGGAAACTCGAATCCGATTTAAATCTGACTTGAAATCTGTTCATCTGTCCCTCGCACGGTCGAATATAGCGCACCTGACCGAAGCGTATATGGGAGCGTTCTATACTTCAGTTATTGGTGTTTTACAACATGTATGCGTTTTGGCTCCGCAATCGGTTTGCATCGATAGTCGTTATTAATGTGGTCCTCGTCTCAAATCGACTTTGATCCGCGTCATAGATATGAATTCATTCTAATGTGTATAATCCACATGTATGTTAATACACCAGTGTTGTTATTACACTTATTCTGCCCTAACTGAGTCTCAACGGCGTCGGACCCGTGAGATCTGGAGGGGGAACTTCCCACATGACTCAAATGAAAAAACTCGCTGCGTACTCCCGTAATGCCATGAACGGGTCTCACGCCAAACGTGCGCGCACCGTCGGATTGGCAACTGCCATCGCTCTGGTGGGCACAAGCACAGCCTTGGCCGGTACGGACACCACATTCGACGGCATCAACACGAAACTGGAAGGCTGGATCACGGGCTCTCTCGGCGTCGTCTTCGGTCTCGGCGGTCTCGTCTTCGGCCTCTTCTCGCTGTTCAAGCAGAACTATGCGGGTCTGGGTATCGGCATCGTCGCCGGTCTGGCTGGGGCGGTTGGTCCCGGCATCATCAAGGGCATCTTCACCGCCCTGATCTAACCGCTGCATCAGCATACTCCGGCGCGCTCGCGCGTCGGCGCATCTGGCCCCTTCGGGACATGCAGCACAACCACCCGCGAGTTGGATCGCGGCGGAAACTGCCAACCCGAAGGGGCTTTTGTTATGGAAGAAATACGCATTCCGCGCTTGCTGGATGAAAAAGAGCGCATCCTCTTCCTGCACCTCTACGAGCTCTGTCTCTTCATCGGTGGCTTGTTCGCCGGCATCTTCCTGAAAGTCCCGTTTTTCGGACTGGTTCTCGGAATCGGTCTTTTTGGCGCGTGCCGCTATATGAAACGCAAGGGCATGATCGATACGATCGGTAATTATTGCTACTGGCATTTCCCCGAATGGATGATGGGCGTCCTTCAATATAAGCTGGAGGGGACGCCCCCCAACTATCTCGGCCGGTTTTCGGGGTGATCCGATGAACCCGCATCAGCTCCAGGAGCGCAATAAATCTCTGCTTAAACAGCGCAATGTGCTGGGCGCGGCTGCCATGATGGGTCTCGCTGCGACCTGCCTTGTGTCGCTAGTCGCGGTGTCGCGCCAGACATCCGTCGTCATTGTCCCCAGT
>JBATVD010000042.1:0-303698 GCA_049671565.1 Nonlabens sp. | reverse complement strand
GTACATTGCATGTAGATCGTGCATGATATCAATCTTTTTGTTTTACACCCTTAAGATACTGTATATCAATTTAATGCGCGATCTTTTTTTCAGGTTAATCCATAATTTTAACTAGCACAACGCGTTAGGTCATTGTTCCGCTTTCGCGAAAGCGAACTAAATACCTGATAGTGAAATCATTTTAATACCTTTATCTAGGTGTATTCCTCTACCTTTAGAATTTATATTTGTTTTCATGTTAACCTTTCCACACTTTTAGTAACTAAATGAATAAAGCTACTGAAGATTATAAATTGCAAATAGCCTTAAGGGCCGATGATAAAAAAGCTTTAGAGAAGGTTTATCTAGATTATAGATTAGAGTTCTTACATTACTCTAAACGTTATTCTCTTGATGAGTTAGACGTTCTAGATATCTATCAAGATGCTGTTATAGCTATGCATCAAAAGTTTGTAATGAGCCAGTTGGAATTAAAATCTAGTAGTGTAAAAACCTATTTATTTGGAATAGGAAAAAACAAAATATTCAAAAAATTAAAAAAAGAACAACGCTTTTTGAGAAAAGAAATAGAAAACGAAGACTACACTGAAATCAGTATAGAAGACGACAGTCCTACAGAAAGACAATTGCTTTTATCAAAACGGTTGGAAGAAATATCAGAAACCTGCAAGTCTTTATTAAAGCTTTTTTATTATAGAAATTTGACTATCGATGAAATCGTAGACCTAACAGATTATAAAGATGGAAATACCGTACGCAGTCAAAAATCAAGATGCTTAAAGCACTTAAAATCGTTGTTTAAAGTGAACTAATGAATACAGAAAAACTCATACAAGATTATATATCGAGAAAGATTTCTGATGAAGATCAACTTAAAGTGGAGCACCTTCTGAAAACCGATGCAGATTTTAAAGAAGCATTTGAAACACATCAAGATATTCATATCGCCTTTCAAATTTCTGAAAAGGATGCCTTGAAAAAGAAATTTCAAGAAATTGAAATTGATATTAATAAACCTTCTAAATTTAGATTATTAAGTTCTAACGCTACTTATTTAATAATTGCCGCTTCTGTTTTCATAATTATTTTCTTAAATGTTTTTGATCAAAAATCAGGAAACGCTCTTTTTGAAGAAAACTTCAGTACACTCCCTAACACCTATCAACCTATTGTAAGAAGTAATGCTACTAATGAAAACATGGCAGCATTTTCTGCTTATGAAAATGCAAATTTTCAACTTGCTCAACAGGAATTCGAACTTTTATTAAATAGAAAAAAAGACCCTAATATTAGGTTTTATTATGGACTTACTTTCTTGAATCAAGATGATTATGAACTGGCATTAAATCAATTTAAAGAGTTAGAGCATATCAATCATGATTACAAAGCTGAAGAGTTTTGGTACACCACATTGATCTATCTCAAAAAAGAAGATTTTAAGAATGCTAAGAAATATCTGGAAAAAATAGATGAAATGAAATCTACATTTAACTTAAAGCAACGTAAAAAACTATTAGAGGAGTTCGAATAAAAACAGTTTTAGTTTAACGCGTTGTGCTGGTTGATTCTTGAGAACAGTATTTAACAAAAGAACATTTACTTGTTTGATATTGAGAGTTTTAAAGTTGTGCAAATCTAAAATAATCTATCATGCACGATCTATATGCAATGCTCTAAAAGTACGTGTCCTATCTTAAGTACATCTTCTTTGATCGTTGTAGTGTCGTGAACTTCATCAACTGTCCGAGCAACTGTAAGGTGATTGATTTCTAGGTCATCGATATTGCCGTCACAGTCCAGGCAGACTAAATCGACAGCGAGAACCTGCTGTTCTCAAAGCTGCGCAGCGACAACCGTCACCACTTCCCAGACCTGATAGACCATACCCGATTGAACAGGCGCAGGCGAGGCTTCGAGTCATGGATCAAAGAGGTCGCCAGAAGACTGGGTGTTTCCATGTACAGGGTAGAATCGTCCTTTGCGGTAAACTGCATGCCTGCCCGGTTATAAGAAACCAAATAAAGTGTTCCCTAAAGATCTAACAAGAGAATCTCTCCAGACCTCGCCCAGGAAATGCCATTCAGTCGTGGACAAGAGATATTACGTCGGGTACAAGCTCCACCTGATAATTACCACCGACGGCATCTTCCGCGAGATGGCGGTAACGCCCGCAAATGTTCTTGCCATCAATTTCTCAAACAAAGGTAGCACGATGAAAGTGAGGAAGAGGGAAATCCTTGGAGACAGGGGCTATATATCGACAAGCCTAGAGGCGGATACCTTTATCACTTATGGCATTATCCTGAGCACTACGCCCAGGAGCTACCTGATGAATGTAGAACGTTTGAGTTCAGATAGAAAAAGAACATAAAACTGATCCATACCGGATTCTCACTATTGTGTTATCAGTTCTAGATCAAGACCAGTCTATTAGAGATATTCAGGGGATTCAGAACGAGGCCGGCCAGCATGATCACGGGAATGGCTGTATTACATAAACTGAACCTGGAAAAAGGTAGACCTATCAACCAGATCAGGCATACTTGATGTAATTAACACAACGGGTTAGTTCTATACCATTCATTAATAAACCATAAAGTCACAATTTATAATATCGAGACTTTTTGTTTTCATCTACATTTTACTCAAAAGCCTTTTTTACCTTAGCAAAATGGAAAAGAAAGTTCTAGAACAAGCCTTCAAAAACCTCATTACTGCTAAAGCAATGGCAGAACTCTATGAGGATAACTTTAGACTCGTGTCTAAATATGTTCATGCCACCAGTCGTGGTCACGAAGTCATTCAAACGGCTTTGGGAATGCAGTTGCTACCACAGGATTATGTTTTTCCCTATTATCGTGATGATGCGATGCTGCTAGCCTTAGGAATGACGCCCTATGATTTGATGCTCCAGCTTTTGGCAAAAAAAGACGATCCTTTTTCTGGCGGTCGCACTTATTATTCACACCCATCTCTAAAGGACGATGATAAACCAAAAATCCCGCATCAGTCCAGCGCAACGGGAATGCAGGCTATTCCGGCTACAGGCACTGCGATGGGGATGAAGTATAAAGAATCGCTGGACACTTCTAGTGCCTCAGCCTCTCACAATCTGAGTCTCGAGGTCCTCGAAGGCTCTCCGAGTCCTGAGGCTCTCGAAGGCTCTCTGAGCCCTGAGGCACTCGAAGGCTCTCTGAGTCCTGAGGCACTCGAAGGGCAGCCCATTACCGTCTGCTCACTGGGAGACGCATCGGTAACCGAAGGCGAGATTGCAGAGGCGATGCAAATGGCGGCATTAAAGCAGCTGCCTATTCTTTATCTGGTGCAGGATAACGGTTGGGATATCAGCGCAAATGCAGAAGAAACTAGGGCTCAAAATGCCTACGAGTATGCAGCCGGATTTCACGGTATTGAACGCATCAGTATCGATGGGACTGATTTTGAACAGTGTCACACCACGATTCAACAAACCTTAGAGACGATGCGCAAGGAGCGCCGACCGTTTCTCATACATGCCACGGTTCCTCTGCTGAACCACCACACGAGCGGTGTACGCATGGAATTCTATCGTGATGATTTGGAAGAATCCCGTGAGCGGGATCCCTACCCATTGATGAGGCAGTTGATGCTGGATCATGATTTTAGCGAGCAGGAGGTGGGTGATATGGAAGCTTTCGCGAAAGCGGAAACCCAAAAAGCCCTGAACGACGCCATGGAGCAACCCGATCCAGAACCATCCGACTTGTTTACGCATGATTTTGCTCCGACTCCCATAACCGAAGAAAAAGGAGAGCGCTCTCCGCAAGGAGCAGAAAAAGTGGTCATGGTAGACTGCGCACTCTTTGCCATTGAAGAATTAATGCGCAAACATCCCGAATGCTTGTTATACGGTCAAGACGTAGGCGGTCGCTTGGGTGGTGTTTTTAGAGAAGCGGCTACGCTGGCACAAAAGTTTGGCGATGATCGAGTGTTCAATACCCCAATTCAAGAAGCTTTTATCGTGGGAAGTACTGTAGGTATGAGTGCGGTAGGATTGAAACCCATCGTAGAAGTCCAGTTTGCCGATTACATTTGGCCTGGATTGAACCAATTATTTACTGAAGTCTCCAGATCTTGTTATCTCAGTAATGGGAAATGGCCGGTGTCCATGATATTGAGGGTTCCCATCGGAGCTTATGGATCGGGTGGGCCCTATCATTCCAGCTCTGTGGAAAGTGTGATTGCTAATATACGAGGGTTAAAGATTGCTTATCCATCTAACGGAGCAGACCTGAAAGGATTGATGAAGGCAGCTTATTATGACCCTAATCCCGTAATCATATTTGAACACAAAGGATTGTATTGGAGTAAAGTGCCAGGGACCAAAGGAGCGACAAGCATTGAACCCAGTGAAGATTATGTATTGCCCTTTGGGAAAGCGTGGGTGTTGCAGGAAATCTGGAAGCAAGAAGATGAAGAAACCTTGAGTATCATTACATATGGTATGGGTGTACACTGGGCGATGAACGCCACAGAAGAATTGGGAATTCAGGATAGAGTGGAGATCGTGGATCTAAGAACCTTGCACCCGCTGGATTATGATACCGTTTTTGCCAGCGTAAAGAAATGCGGTAAATGTCTGGTCGTGACCGAAGAGCCGAGCGATAACGGTTTCTCACGTGGATTACAAGGTCGTATCCAGGAAGAATGCTTCAGATATCTCGATGCTCCTGTCATGCTCATCGGTTCTGAAAATATGCCTGCGATACCTCTTAATTCGGTTCTTGAGCAAACGATGATTCCTAGTACGGAAAAGGTGAAGGAGAAGATTGAGGAAGTTATGGGTTATTAACTCAATAGCCGTCTGCAAACACCTATTGTGGTAAATCAAATACATTACTTTTGACTACAACATGAGAAAATTCTTCTTTTACAGTTTTAGCGTTTTAAGCTTTATAGCTTACTCCCAAGAAGATTCAAATAAAGAAGAATCAAAAACAAATCCAATCCTATATGCAGACATGCTTCTAGGTATAGGGACTGGTTTCACAGGTGGTGGCTCCTTAACTTATCAGCATCAAAAAGATGTATTTACCTTTAGATATAATGAGCATACCTCATTTGAAAAATCAGTTACTCGATTAGGTTCAGCGGTGGCATTTCCAAGTTTTAAAACGACATCGGTTAATCAAGAATTTGCCCTAATGTATGGGAGGAGAATCATAAATGACGGGCATAGTTTTAGACTATCGTTAGGTGTGTCTTACAATCGATTTGAGAATTATCAAGTACGTAGTGATCAAAGAGGAAGAATCACTGATAATGTAGGTGTGCCCTTTGAATTTGCCATACGTTGGTTTAAAAAAGAAAAAAGAAGGCATCGTATTTATATGGTTTTCCCTGTAGGCAAACCTACCGCATTCAGTCGCAGCATAGGGTTCAAATTTTATGGAAATATTTCCAATGGCGGATTCGTAGGAGTGGGGATGGTGTATGGTTTTGGTTGGCACAAAAATTACTGACGGCTCAGAATTGACCTATAATCAAATCATCTAGCTTCAAATATTATTAGAAGGCCCGCTGGTTTAGTTCATTTTCTCTTAAATGTCAGAGTGTTTTTTAACCTGTCTATTCTTTATTTACTGATTGTTGTTCATGAGTCAGGCTTGTGTATTTTATGAAAACAGGGAAATAAGAATATTAACGGCTATTAACAAAAAGAGTTAAACATCCCTCAATTCATATTTTGTTTGTAAGGTTCATCATTCTCAATTTATAAGTTTACTATGTAACCTAGTAACACTTAATTGTTGCCAAAAACTAAAGAAACTATGAAAAAGATATTTTTATCTGTATTTGCATTAAGTATGATGATCACAAGTTGTGATATGAAAAAAACTGAATCAGGTGAACTTCCTGAGGTAGATATAGATGTTGATGCGGAAGAAGGAAATTTGCCAGAATATGAAATCAACTGGGCTGATATCGACCTGAAAACTGAAACCCGTATGGTAGAAGTGCCAAAAGTGGTTGTAGTGATGGAAGAAGAGGAAGTAGAGGTTCCCGTACTGGATGTAGATATGCCAGATGAATATGGTGATAAAAGAGAACGAACTCTTATGGTGGAAGCAGAAGTTTCTGATAAAGAACATAATCTTGAGATCAAGCAGATCAGAGCAACTGGAAAAAAACTATATGTAATTTCAGAGCTTACCATGTTAGATACAGATCTAGGTGATAAGAATGTAAGAGTTCAAGATCAAGTAGAACTGAATGCGCCAGAATTGGATGTTGAATACATTATTGTAGGTGAGCGTCCAGACCGTATGTTCAATAAAAACAATAGATATGTGAGCTCAATGAGCGAAGTGAATAATATGCTTGGAGATGCAGATGTTATCTATGAAGATTAATAAAATAAAAATTGCTAAAAAAATGTCGCTCAACGAGCGACATTTTTTTTGTTTATGATTTTTAATTTTAAAGATGTATTTCAACTATTTTGAATTGCATCAATCTTTAACATCCAGTTGATACTTTCATTTGTGAAATCAGCATCAACAGGTAAACCCTTACTTTCTAATTGGGCTAATGAAAAGCTTAACGGCAATTGATAGAAGATGTTCTATCACAATCCCACCTATTTTTCAGGCTGTGGTGGGAACTGTTCTAAGATTTGTTTTACCATAAGATTGGTGCGTTCTACTTTTTCTTTAGGATTAGACTTTAAAGCAGCTCGACCTATACCTTGCCATATCAAATCCTTACTTTTTGCATCTATAAAGTCAATAAATAGGACACCTTCTGTCGTGCGGGAAACATTGTTTCCCCAGCCCCAGCCGCCGAAACCTCCCCAGCCCCAGCCGCCCCAACCCCAACCGACATTGTTGAAGACGTCCACTCTTTCCTGAGCATCAGTAAAAAAGCTTATGATTACATCCGGATCTGTAGATTTTATAAAACCTTTTGCTTGCATTTCTGTATCCAGTGCTCTTAGGATTCTTTTTTTGTCAAGCTCTGATACATCGGCTTCGTCTATTCCCTGTTTGAAATAGGCGTAGGTTTTATACTTGTTGAAATCTGTTCCTATCGCATAGTCTTGATTGACCCTTACCGCTGAGCAACCTGCCAAAAGCACGATCGCAACGGATAACATTAAAAATTTCTTTATCATGACTTTATTTTTTATTTCAATACTTCTTGATCTACTCTATTGGGAATGGTTACCTTAAGATTAGGATTTGTTTCCATAGCTCGTTTGATCGCATAGGTGGCATTTTCATTACGAGCCCAGTTTCTGCGGGCAATTCCATTATTTACATCCCAGTGCAGCATGGATTCCAATTTTTCCTCAGACTCTGAACTACCATCAATTACCATACCGAAGCCACCGTTAATCACTTCTCCCCAGCCCACGCCACCACCATTGTGAATGCTTACCCAGGTCGCTCCCCTAAAGCTGTCGCCTATCACATTTTGTATTGCCATATCTGCAGTGAATCGAGAACCATCGTAAATGTTTGAGGTTTCCCGGTAGGGAGAATCGGTTCCAGAGACATCATGGTGGTCACGTCCTAAAATAATCGGTCCTATATCGCCTGCGGCAATGGCTTTGTTAAAGGCTCTGGCGATTTCAATCCGACCGAGAGCGTCCGCATATAAGATACGGGCCTGTGAACCCACAACCAGTTTGTTTTCTTGAGCGCCCTTGATCCATTTGATATTATCCTGCATCTGCTGCTGGATGCGTTCAGGAGCATCTTGGGCAAGTTGTTCCAGTACTTGTGTTGCGATCAGATCTGTTTTTTCTAAATCGGCGGGATCATTGGAAGCGCAGACCCACCTAAAAGGTCCAAAACCATAATCAAAACACATGGGACCCATAATATCTTGAACGTAGGACGGATATTTGAATTCCCTATCTTCTCCAGCAATATCGGCATCTGCGCGACTGGATTCCAGTAAAAAGGCGTTGCCGTAATCGAAGAAATAGGTTCCTTTTTCCGTGTGTTTGTTGATCGCGGCTACGTGTCTACGCAAGCTGCGCTGTACTTCTTTTTTAAACTGATCAGGATCTTCGGCCATCAGTTGATTGGATTCTTCAAAACTCAGGTCAACGGGATAATAGCCGCCTGCCCATGGATTGTGGAGGCTGGTCTGATCGCTACCTATGGAAATATCGATTTCAACCTTATCAAAAGCTTCCCAAACATGAACTATGTTTCCCTCGTAAGCAATGGAAACCACTTCTTCGTTTAATCGGGCTTTTTGAACGCGATCCACGAGATCATCCGTATTATCAATGACTTCATCTACCCAGCCTTGGGAATGTCTGGTTTGAACCGCTTTGGGATTCATTTCTGCACATACCGTAATGCATCCCGCGATATTTCCTGCTTTGGGTTGTGCGCCGCTCATCCCACCCAGTCCAGAAGTAACAAAAATGTTTCCAGTCGTGGGTTTTCCTATTTTTCTAAATGCGTTCAGAACCGTTATTGTAGTTCCGTGAACAATTCCCTGCGGGCCTATGTACATATAGGATCCTGCTGTCATTTGTCCGTATTGAGTGACACCTAGCGCATTAAATCGCTCCCAGTCGTCTGGTTTTGAGTAGTTAGGAATCATCGTCCCATTTGTAACCACACACCTCGGCGCTTTTTTATGGCTGGGAAAAAGTCCCATGGGGTGACCGCTATACATAACGAGCGTCTGTTCATCAGTCATTTCACTCAGGTATTTCATCGTGAGCAGGTATTGCGCCCAGTTTTGAAAAACGGCACCATTACCACCATAGGTAATCAACTCGTGGGGATGTTGCGCCACGGCGTGGTCCAGATTGTTCTGGATCATAAGCATGATGCCAGCCGCCTGAAGGCTTTTGT
The DNA here is from genome assembly GCA_049671565.1 of Nonlabens sp. Lineage (GTDB taxonomy): Bacteria > Bacteroidota > Bacteroidia > Flavobacteriales > Flavobacteriaceae > Nonlabens. The sequence continues at coordinate 294,837 of JBATVD010000042.1, read as the reverse complement.
GTGGATAATCAGTGACTTTGCGAGCCTTGATTTCATAATCTGGAATGAATCTGTACATGTAGATGCGACCGTATTCTTCAAGTTCTTCCCGAAATTCTGGTAGCAGGATTTTGTGGTGTCTTGGTTCAAAATATCGCAATGCATTCTCCAGCGCGAGACTGGTTTCCTTATCGTCCAGAATCTTTTTGCGTTTTGGCGCGTGGTTGATCTGAACATTATATTCATAAGGGGCTGGAAGTTCAGAGGGAATTCCTGTTGTGATGCTTTCGCGAAAGCGAACCAAATCAAAATCTTCAATCATAACACTCATAGGTTGTTCTCTTTAAATGAATCCGTGCGCTTGTCGTATCCATAGGGACAATGCCGGCAGCCGCTCTTGCAGCAGTAGCCGCGCTTAAGATGGTACTGCTCGGTAAAACAGCGGTAGCCATCCTTTGTTAAATAAAAATCTCCATCCTCCACGGGAATGATCTTTTTCATGGGTTAAAAATACAAAGCCTGTCATCAAGGCCGCAGATTGTTGCCATTTAATTGATCCATGCGCTTGAAAAGAATATCAAGGATCATTCTGTTTGCTTATATTTAAGTGAGCCGTTACTTGTTTTGTGAGTGAGAGTAATGCGGTAACTTTTTAATGTTCAATAAATCTTGAAAAATTAGTCTTATTCATTTCAATATTTAGTGCACTACCTACTAAAAATAAAGGTATCGATCGCTTAGACTATTTCCAGTGCATAAACGTTCAGCTGACTCATTAAAAAATGCTTATACTTAAGACCAAAAGCATCAACTATGATCTTGATCAAATCCCGCCTTTTGGGAAAAACCATTAATGGGATGACTTTATGGCCATTTCTATTGATTTCTCCTTTGCAGTCTGAAAACGATCCTATATTTCTCAACCATGAGAAGATCCATGCGGCGCAGCAAAAAGAGCTCTTGCTGATATTCTTTTACCTATGGTATATGGTAGATTACCTTAAGTTGCGGTTAAAACATTCCCATTACATAGCCTACAGGAAAATTGTATTTGAAAGGGAAGCCTATGAGTATGAACATGATCTGGGATATTTAGTGAAAAGAAAGCCTTATGGTTTTCTTGACTATCGTACCTACAGGAAGTGATGGCGGGTACTTATTCCAAGTCACAATAGGTGGGATATACTTATTTTTGAATAAAATAATCAAACCATGAAATACGGTTTAAGTCTACTCGTCCTTATAATATATACGTTTTCATCGTGTTCCAGCGAGGATGATGGTGCGCGGCTTTCAGGCAATGGTTTTATCGCCGAGGGAGAATTTTACGACACCGCCCTTACTAATGAGATCATTTTTACCGAGGGATCCCCACAAAATGGCAGCAGTATCTCCTTTGAGTTCTCTGACATTGCAGATCCATCGGGTCTGGAGCCTAGCCGTGGTCATTATGCCTATTTCTATATAAGGATAGGTGAGGCTACCACTGCGGCAGAGCTTGAACGTACTTACAGGACGTCAGTATTTGGTGACCCGGTACGATTTGGTTTTAGTGAGCCCTGGGGTTTTAGGGACTTGTATGAAAGAAATGACTTTATCTCTGGCGGGAGTTTTAGAGATGAGGATCGAGTAGATGCAAACGTGGTAATAAATGAAATTGAGTTGGAATATGAATCTACCAGTACACTGGGTAGTGATCGGTATCGAGTCACTTATCTTGACATGGATTACACCATAAGTGCAGATGGCTCCACGGTGCGTGGTACTTACATAGGCGATGTTAATGGCGGTCTAGGTCGTTAAAAGTCAACCACTGGGTATACATGTGTATTTATAAAGTCAGATAGATTTAATTTAAAGCTTCTATGTCACACGCGTTTATGAATCCACTATTTACTCCTCAAGACGCCGTAAACCAGCGGTTCCTAGAATTTTCTGATCGTGAGATTGTCATTGATATAAAGCGCGAGGATCTTCTGCATTCAGAGGTGAGTGGCAATAAACTTAGAAAACTCAAATACAACTTGCTTAAAGCTCAAGAGCAGGGGCATGATACGCTGTTGACTTATGGCGGTGCCTATTCCAATCATATTGCCGCGACGGCTGCTGCTGCCCAAATAATGGGCTTTAAAAGTATAGGTGTGATCAGGGGAGAAGAGCTGGGTGAAAAACTGGACAAAACACTTTCTGAAAATCAAACTTTGAGAACAGCTCATGGAAAGGGAATGGAATTTCATTTCATAAGCCGGTCTGATTATCGCAAAAAAGATGAAGTCACTCAAATCCAAAAGCTACATGAAAAATATGGTAAATTCTACCGTATTCCGGAAGGAGGAACTAATTATTTAGCGGTAATGGGAACTGAAGAAATCTTATCTACATATGACAAATCTTATTATGACATTGTCGCCGTTGCCGCCGGAACTGGAGGAACTGCTGCAGGAATAATCAACTCGGCCGCGGGAAATCAAAAGGTAGTGGTTTTTGGCGCCTTGAAGGGAGGTTTTCTGAAAGATGGGATCAAGCAATTTACCGGCAAGAATGATTTTGAGTTCTATGATGATGAGGTTTTTGGCGGTTATGCAAAGTCTGACGATCGATTGATTGATTTTATGAATGCTCGCTTTCGCGAAAGCCTAATCCCATTAGAACCCATATACACGGGAAAAATGATGTACCGTTTACAAGAAATGGTCGAAGAGGGCGTTATCCCTAGGAAAACCCGTATTTTAGCGGTTCATACGGGAGGGCTGCAGGGAATACCAAATTTTAATGCTCAACTCGCCAAAAAAGGCAGGAAAACCATTGACTATGAAGATCAATTATAGAATACTACTCGCACTTATGGTGGTGGCGTTCACGATCTCATCCTGTGGAAGTAAAAAAAGGGTTGTTACCACAAAAAAGAAACCTACAACTGAGGTAGCCAAACCTAAACCAGCGCCTGAAAAACCAAAAGAAGTCAGTGTTCCCAGCAAACCCAAAGCCACAACGGGAAGATCTGAGGATTTGCGAGAAAATTACATTCTCGATTTTAAGGACGCTGCCATTAAAGAGATGCAACTTTATAAGATCCCAGCGAGCATAACACTTGCGCAGGGAATTCTAGAAAGTGGTGCTGGAAGAGCTCGCCTTGCCGTAGAGGCAAACAATCATTTTGGGATCAAGTGCCACACCGGCTGGACGGGAGGTAAGATCTATCACGACGATGACGCAAAGGGAGAGTGTTTCAGAACCTATAATGACGCGACCTATTCCTATCGAGACCATTCCTTGTTTTTGACCCAGCGCAAGAGATATGCAGGGCTTTTTAATTTGAGAATTTCAGATTACAAAGCATGGGCAAAGGGCCTCAAAAAAGCGGGATATGCCACCGACCGCAGTTATCCCGATAAATTGATCTCTATCATTGAACGATATGGTCTGGATAAGTATGATCAGATTGCGATGGAAACCATGGATATTGAGGATCTGGAAGTTTCTGAATCCTCAACCCAAAAGATCAAACACCTGGTGCTTGAAGGGGAAACCCTCTATGCAATTTCCAGAAAATACGGCGTAAGCGTAGAGCATCTCAAACGTCTCAACAGCCTTACTTCAAATAACCTAGAGATAGGACAAGTTTTACAAGTAAAATAATTTCATGTCATTTTCCTATAAGAGAAGCAGTGCGCTTTTTAATGAAGCAAAAAAATATATCCCTGGCGGCGTAAATTCCCCAGTAAGAGCATTCAATGCTGTGGGCGGTACGCCCGTTTTTGTAGATCATGCTAAAGGAGCCTATATCTACGATGAGGACGGTAACAAAATTATCGATTATATCGCCAGCTGGGGACCGATGATTTTAGGTCATGCTTTCCAGCCTGTAGTTGAAGCCGTCATTAAAGCCGCCGAAAAAGGCACGAGTTATGGGATGCCTACGGAACTGGAAACCAAGCTGGCAAAGCTTGCGGTAAGTATGTGTCCGGGAATAGATCAGATACGTATGGTCAACTCCGGTACGGAGGCTTGTATGAGTGCCGTGCGACTGGCTCGTGGATTTACCGGTAGGGATAAGATTATCAAGTTTGCAGGTTGCTATCACGGTCATAGTGATTCTTTTTTGATTCAAGCAGGTAGTGGCGCAGTAACTTTTGGGAGTCCCAACAGTCCTGGAGTTACTAAAGGAACCGCAAAGGATACTTTACTCGCAGATTATAACAATCTGGATCAGGTGGCAGAGATCTTTGAAAAAAATCAAGGCGAGATTGCTTGTATCATTATTGAACCCATCGCTGGTAATATGGGATGCATCGTTCCCAAAGATGGTTTTCTTGACGGTCTGCGGTCGTTATGTGATGAACATGGTGCTTTATTGATTTTTGATGAGGTCATGACTGGTTTTAGACTGGCTAAGGGTGGCGCCCAAGAAATCACAGGAGTGAGAGCAGACATTGCGACTTATGGAAAGGTCATAGGCGGTGGCTTGCCAGTAGGTGCATTTGCCGCTCGTACAGAAATTATGAATTTTCTGGCACCGACCGGTCCCGTTTATCAGGCAGGAACACTGAGTGGGAATCCGCTGGCTATGAGTGCTGGTATCGCTATGTTGACACATCTCAATGAAAATCCTGAGGTGTTTACGAGCCTTGCGGATAAAACAAAAAAACTACACGAGGGTATTGAAGATGTGCTTTCGCGAAAGCGTATAGACCATCAGATCAATAGATGTGGTTCCATGGTATCCGTTCATTTTTGTGATGATCCCGTGATTGATTTTGCGAGTGCTGCCAAAGGAAACAACGATTGGTTCAAAAAATACTTTCATGGATTGCTAGACCAAGGTATCTATATGCCGCCGAGTGCTTTTGAGAGTTATTTTTTGAATGATGCGCTGAGTTACGCCGATATTGACCAGACCGTGCAGGCGGTAGAGCAGGTGGTGAAATCTTGGTAAATAAAAACAGCCTCAAATCAATATGACTTGAGGCTACTTAAATTTTAGAGGACTCGATCTATCGATCTTATCTTTTTCTTTTACGCTTCATTTTACCTTTTACTCTCTTAGCCATTATCTTTTCCAACCGATCATATTGTTTAGCATTAAGGATGTTTTTCATATTGCGTTTCATTGCAATTTTTTGATCCATCGCGGTTACTTTGAGATCTTCTTTTTCTTCATCAGACATCTTTCTGACTTCTTCGCGGGACGGGCGATTCTTTTGCATTTGTGATTGATTCTCCGTAAGTAGTTTTAGTACCTGGCTTTCTTGCTTCTCGCTCAAGTCTAATGCTAGAGTCATCTTTTTTGCCTGAACTTCTGGACTGGGCATCTTACGTGTTCGTTCTCCAGGTTGTGCGATTGCGGTTACTGTAAATAACAGCAGCATAAGGCTTACTAGATTTTTCATGATATATGTTTTGATGTTATGGTTCTTTGACAGCTATTTCAAAAAAAAGTTTAATTTTAGAATTCATTAACAAATCTTAAAGATTATGGAACAAGACAATTTTGCAACTCCACAGCATCATCAGCAAGAGATCAAACCTTTGAAATGGACGCTCTATCTATTTGTTGCATCTATTCCCTTGGTTGGTATTATTATGCTGTTAGTGTGGGCATTTGGTAACGATTCAAATAGAATCCGAAGTAACTGGGCAAAAGGCGCTTTGATATACGCTCTTATAGTTTTGGTGCTTTATTTTGTAATCGCATTGATATTTGGAGCTGCATTTGCCGCAGCAATGAGTTCTGGTAATTATGAGAGTTATTAAATGATCAAAAAGCCCTGATATAACTCAGGGCTTTTTAATAAAGTTAGTTCTGAATATTTCTATTTTTTCAACTGCTCTACTTCTTTACGCAATTTCTCTATCTCCTTTTGTTGCTCAATCGTATACAGGTAAAGTTCCTCAATTTTTTCAAGACTCTTGACGACAAGTTCAGAGATATTCACGTTCATTCCGTTTTCAGATACCTCTTTATGGGATTTGATGCCCGGTAAGTGGTTGTTCTTTTTTACAAATGCCTCAATCTCACTTAAGTTTTGAAATTTATAGTCCTCGCTCAAATCAGAGCTTCCCTTGAAATAGGTCTCAAATACATAATCTGGATAGGTTGTGGTCGAAGAGATGAAGTTAAGCGCTTTGACATTTCCTCCCGTTGCGTCTATTCGTACTGACGGATTCCTCACGCCGAAACCAAATAGATTTGTATTTAGGTTTCCAAAGATACTGTTGCCTATGTTTAGTTGATCACTAACATCAAAATTCACGGTATCATCTAATCCAAATATCGTTTCAGAGCCTATGAAAATATTCCCAGTTCCATTGCTAATGTTGTTCCCGGCGGCATAACCTACAAATGTATTCTCATCTCCAGTCACAAGCTCAAATCCAGAAAAGACTCCAAGGTTAACATTTCTATTTCCGATCGTCAATGATCCCAGGCCGCTACTTCCCATATTAATATTATTTATTCCTTCGGTCATAGCATTTAATGAAAAGGAACCTATTGTTGTGTTTCTTCCACTACCAGCAGCGCCCGCACTACCGTCAAGTAACGTCATAACGCCAAATCCTATTCCAATGTTTTGCTGGCTTTGTACATTCTGTAAAGCATTTGTTCCTACAGCTATATTTGCGAGGCCATTGGAATTTACAAGCGCTAGATTACCAATAGCGACATTTGAAAAACCAGATGTTGAATTCTCCATGGCTCCGCCTCCTATGGCGGTATTTCCAGAGGCGTTGTCAATTTGTCTTAATGCTGAGATACCTATCGCCGTGTTAAAATTTCCGACAGTGTTTGCAGATAAGGTACCTGTTCCTACGGCAACATTACCTTGTGTATCAGCAGAATTTTCTAGGGCAAATCCTCCTATGGCTACATTATTGAAACCAGCACCGTTTGCGTTTAATGCGCGTTCACCCACGGCTACATTCTCACTTCCAGTAGTATTTGCTCCCAGCGCATCATTACCTATGGCGATGCTCCTATTACCTGTACTATTACCATTCAAGGCGCCACCGCCCAGTGCGACATTGTTGTTACCTGTGGTGTTGCTTGTCATTGCGCCTGAGCCAAGAGATACATTGTCGGATCCAGTTGTATTAGTGACCAGCGAGGAAACACCCATCGCAATGTTGCGAGATCCAGTAGATGTATTTAAAAGCGTATTAAATCCCATCGCGACGTTATCCATTGCATCAGTCGAGTTACTCAGAGCACTTTGTCCTATAGCAATATTTCTGACAGAAGTACCGCCATTATTCATCGCATTGTTACCTATTGCCACATTATTGCTTACAGAAGATCCATTTGTAAGGGCATTAAAACCTATAGCTACGTTTGTATCCCCATCTGGGTTTCTCAAAGCATCTAGGCCTAATGCGATGTTTGCATTACCGTTAGATTGCCTCATGGCATTATTACCCAGTGCTAAATTTAAAAATCCAGTGGTAGTTTCTAACATGGTTCCGAAACCCACGGCGGTGTTTCCACTTGAGGTTATGTTTTTCATAGATTCTGTACCGATTGCCACATTGCGGTCTCCTTGCGCATCTTTTAAAGCCTCTAAACCGATAGCGATATTTTCATTACCAGAAGTATTGTTTTCTAATGCTCTAACACCTACGGCTACATTCACAAAGCCATCATTCATGGAGCGCAAAGCTCCAAGTCCCACAGCGATATTCTCATTGCCAGTTGTGTTACTGCTTAATGCCTCTAGGCCTATTGCCACGGCTCGTGCTCCGGTTGTGTTTGATTCAAGCGTTCCCAGACCTATAGCAACATTATTATCTCCCGTTGTGTTAAGTCGCAAAGCAGATTGTCCCATGGCGATATTGTCAAATCCAGTGGTATTGGAATTAAGCGCATCCCCCCCTATGGCAACATTGCGATCTCCAGTCGTGTTATTAAAAAGGGAAACAGCTCCAAGAGCAATATTTCTGCTACCCGTGGTATTGTTAGTCAATGCGTTATTACCCAAACCTATATTCTCGTTACCCGTTGTGTTTTGATTCAAAGCTACAAACCCCATTCCTATATTATTATCTCCGCTTGTATTCGATGGTAGCGCATTATCTCCTATAGCAACATTATATTGCCCAGTTGTGTTAGCTAGTGCATTATTACCTATCCCGATATTAGCCGTTCCGGTAATATTATCGATTGCATTAAGTCCCAAACCAATGTTTGTAGCCTGTAAGTTTGCTACCGTCACATTGTTGCGTCTGATTCTTACATCTGCATCATTTGTGGATCCTAAAAAATCCGTGTTCTCGTCTATGGTATTACCGTCAAGAGCCCAGCCATTTGTATTCTGCTGATTAGTCTGTCCAGAAACCGCCGCAAATTTTGCGTAGGGAACACTTAGTAATTGTGAGCTTCCTGTTATCGCGGTTCCTCCAGCTGGAGTGGAAGAGGAGGTCACAAAGTGCGGTGCGCTGGACCAGTCGATATTTTGAAAATTACCAGAGGTTGCCGTTCCATTACCTATGATTATTGAAATCAACCCGATGTCGCTCGTCGTAGTACTATGGCTTTCTTGATAAACAATGGTTCCCGTTGAGGACTGTTCTGTGATGGTAATATCAACATCCACATTTTGTTGCTGAATGGGATTTCCTGAGGTATCTCTGAGGACGGACTGATAGCTGAAACCCTCACTGGTTTGAGCGTATGCGATCCCGCTTACAAAGAAGAGGATAAGCAATCCCCAAATTTTATTTTTTGTAATTAAGTTCATGATATTTATTTTTTGATGAGTTTGAATGTTTTGAAGAAATCTTTATTATCGGTAATCGTTACGAGGTACAATCCCTCAGAAAGGCTATCGATCTGCAGAGCAGCATTGTTTGATAGCACTTTCCCACTCTTTATGCTTTTACCATTAACATCTAAAAGTGAATAGACATAATCACTATTCCATACACTAAAGTTGAGCTTGAAATGGGTCGTTGCTGGATTGGGATACAGCGTAATCGTTGTTTCCTCATCGTCGACAGGATAGATGGATAAGGTTTCAAACCTTATGGGCTGTTGAACGCCTTGCAGCTCAATGATGTTATTTGCAGTACTGGAGTTTGCAAATACCTGCCCTATGGTTGCACTCAAAACTATGTTTTGATTTGAATCGCTGGCTTCCATGCTTCCCGCATTAACGGAAACCTGTGCCATTGCCACACTTGCTCCTATAAAGAACAGAAGCATGGTCACGCCCCTTATTTGTAACTGTTTCATAATGTGAAGATTTAGACTTTAATGATAAATAATTACAGGGCAAAAAAAAATACCCATTAGTGGGTATTTTTCATTTGAAATAAGACGGTGTCCTCTACAATGCCTCCACAAAGAGACCTTCGTCTGTTTTATCAACTTTTGCAACTTTCTTACCGGTTAGACCCTTTATGGATTTATCCCATTTTTTATTGCTTAGTCCGGCTTGATCCTTTAGTTCTGATAGCTCAATTTTACCCGCTTTAGTAAGAAGCTCATAGACGGTTTTTTCATCATCATTTAGTTCTACGCTCAAAGTTTTCTCAGGCTTCATTTGTGGAAAGAATAACACTTCCTGAATTGATGGATTGTTGGTCAAGAACATAATCAATCGATCCATTCCTATTCCCAGTCCAGAGGTAGGTGGCATTCCATATTCCAGTGCTCGCAAGAAATCTTGATCTATAAACATTGCCTCGTCATCGCCACGGTCTGCTAGGGCAAGTTGCACCTCAAAACGCTCACGCTGGTCGATGGGGTCGTTCAATTCTGAATAGGCGTTTGCGATTTCCTTACCGCAGACCATCAGCTCAAAACGCTCGGTTAGTTCTGGGTTGTCTCTGTGTTCTTTACAGAGTGGGGACATCTCTTTGGGATAGTCCGTGATGAAGGTGGGCTGGATGTAGTTGCCTTCACATTTCTCTCCAAAAATCTCGTCTATGAGCTTGCCCTTGCCCATGGTTTTGTCCACGTCTATTTGTTCCGCTTTCGCGAAAGCGTACAACTCCTCCTCACTTTTACCATCGATATCAAATCCCGTAAAATCAATGATACTCTGTCGCATGGTCACGCGTGGATAGGGAGCTTTCCATTCAATCTCGTGCTGCTTAAAGGTACTTTGTGTGGTGCCGTTAACCGATACCGCGCAGTGTTCCAACAGATGCTCGGTAAAGTCCATCATCCAGTTGTAGTCCTTGTAGGCCACGTAGATCTCCATGGCGGTAAATTCTGGATTGTGCGTGCGATCCATCCCCTCATTACGGAAGTTCTTGCTGAATTCATACACGCCGTCAAATCCGCCCACGATTAATCGCTTGAGGTACAACTCGTTTGCGATACGCATGTATAGCGGCATATCGAGCGAGTTGTGGTGGGTCACAAACGGTCGGGCAGCGGCACCACCTGGAATGGGTTGTAAAATAGGTGTCTCCACTTCAAAATACTCACGCTCGTTGAAAAACGAACGCATAGCATTGAAAAGCTTGGTACGTTTGACAAAAACCTCTTTTACCTGGGGATTTACCGCAAGATCTGCATAACGCTGGCGGTATCGCTGTTCCGGATCATTGAATTTATCATAAACGTTTCCATCGCCATCCACTTTGGGCAGGGGAAGAGGTTTCAAAGATTTACTGAGTAAGGTAAAATTCTTTACCATCACGGTTTTCTCGCCCACTTGCGTCTTGAACAACTCGCCCTCGATTCCTATAAAATCGCCTATATCGAGTAATTTTTTATAGATATCATTGTAGAGTGTTTTGTCTTCTCCTGTACAAATTTCATCCCGATTGAAATACACCTGAATGCGACCCTTACTGTCTTGAAGCTCGGCAAAACTGGCTTTTCCCTGTATGCGTCGCGACATAAGCCTACCCGCGATGACCACCTTTTTACCCTCCTCAAAATCGGTTTTGATCTGTGATGAGGTGTGATCCACCGGATACAGCGCTGCGGGATAGGGTTCAATACCCATGTCGCGCAGTTTGGTCAATTTTTCTCTTCGAATGATTTCCTGTTCAGAAAGGGACATAATCTACTTGATTTAAGCTTGCAAAGATAACTTTGCTTACCGCTGTAACAAAGTTGATTTAACAAGGTCTTATTAGGTACAACCTTTACCATAAATTTTTTAATTCTATGTCCATTTGGCGTGTGATCCTTGCTGTTATATTTCCACCTCTTGCCGTGATAGGTCGAGGTTGTGGTTCCTTCGTGATTGTGTTTATTCTTACATTGCTAGGCTGGATCCCGGGTGTTATCGCGGCGCTGGTTATTTTGAATAATCCAGAGCGGTAGATTAGGGCGCTTTTTGTTCTATTGAAGTCATCGTTTATTTGAGGCTTCGCAATCTTTTAGTTAATAAAGAATCCGTTGGTGGCGGTGCGTTACTTTCAATCAGTCTACCGTCTATTCCGTAAATCATGTATCTGGGGATCTCTTCGATATCGAAGGATGAAATGAAATCTGATTGGTTAGCATTGAGAGCAATAAAGCTGTTTTCTTCTGTCAGCTTAAGTCGGTCAGTAGCTGCTTTCCATTTTTCCTCGCTCATATCTATGGAAACATAAATAAAAACCACCTCATTTTTCAGTTCAGTTTCCAGGGCTTTTGATGCGGGCATGTTATCAATACACGGAGGACACCAGCTCGCCCAGAAGTCTACGTAGATAGATTTTCCTTTGTGTTTTTTTATCACTTCAGATAAGGTAGTCTGCTTTTTTGAATCGTTTATTGTCGACAGGAAAAGATCTTGCGACTGCTTGTTTTTGATCCCTAGTTTCGCACGATTTTCATGTTTAAAGCCTGCTATGAAAGGATCGCTTCCATAGGTGTTTACGTAGTTCTCGTATGATTTTTTGATCTTATCCCAAGGTTCATTCCAGTTCATCATCGTAATGATGGCGACTGCTCGAGCGATATGAAGCTTTTCTCCCTCAAAGTGTTTGGGAAGATCCTCGTAGACTTGGTGGAATTTAGTTATTCTCCTGCTTTTTCCTTTTGTGGCGTACCTGCTCTGCAAGACGTTAAGCATCTTTTGGAAATGACTTACAGCATACCTATTTTCAAATATGTCCCTTGGAAATCCTTTTTTTGCTAGTACCAAACTTTCAGGATCATCCTCGTTAAAAATAATTTCGTCAATCACGGTCGCGTGGTCGGTTGCCATTTCAATGTCAAGATTTGAAAAAATGGGGCCAGTATCGTCCAGATATCCTCCATATTTATGGATCGCACTGTTGTAAGCTGCTTGAGCTTTATCTTGAAGTAGTTTTTTAGTATTCAGATCATACGATGGAAATAATTCAGAGTTTGAAAGTAAATCAAATTTGGCTTCATAAATCTTTCTGCTCAAATCAATCATTTGTCTAATGGAATCAGGCTCCTCTCGCATTAGATCCTTGTTAAAATAACCTCCCGATCCTTTGAGTAAAATCTTTTCATATTCGTTTTGTACCGTCATTGAATCCATGCCCAGATCAGATTCGATAAAATATCGAGTTTGTAATTTATTAAACGTAGTTTCCAGTTTTCGTGAGGCTTCATTTTCTATGATTATTGAATCCATAAAAGCAACATTGTTCTCTAAGGTTATGACGCTTTCGCGAAAGCGTACCCGCAACGTGTCATTAGGTTGTAACAAAACCTCTTGGGTGTAATTTTGAGGACTTGAGATGCGTACTATATCAGATTTTGCGTCAAGAATCAAGGTGTCCTTTCCCATTTTAAAAGGATATATAGTCCCTTTCAAAGATGGCAAAGAAGCAAGGTTTTTAATGTACAGGGTTTGTTCAGGCTCCAGATGGTCTATGATAATTACGGGATTATGAGCTGGAGTTTTTTGTGCGACCACTTCATCTTCTACCTCTGACTTCTTGTGTGAATGACAGCTGAGGAAACAACAAATAATCAATAATGCGAGGATTCTCATTGAACTAGGGTAAGAGGTATTGTAATGAAGACTCAAATACTGCTCCATATTACTGATTGCCTTAAAAGAACCTACTTGATCTATAGGCTCTAGCTATTTTTTTAATTGAGCGCTAACACTTTTATAGCTATAAATATATCATTTTCCATCGCGTCAAAAGATCGCTCAGGCTACAGGAATGCTTTTAATGCTAATTTTCATTCCCACATTCCTCATAATCGGTAAAGTGCGTGGCTCTTTATTTATCACATTCGTCTTAAAGCGGCTAGGCTGGATTCCTGGCGTCATTGCCGCGTTGATTATTTTGAATAATCCAAAGCGGTAGAAATTAAGTGGTTTTACCAGCAAGATTCATTTGAAGTTAGTAAAACCACTTTACCTATCTTAGTGCGCTACTATAGTTCATTAGATCATGAAATTCTTCAGGAAATCCAGACAGCAATCCGTGCGATTCTCAAAGTTCAAGAAATATGTACTTTATGCTACTGGAGAAATCATTCTCGTGGTAACAGGTATTTTGATTGCGTTGTATGTGAACAACAAAAATCAGGAATCTCATATTGAAAAAGAATCTATTGAATTATTAAAGGTATTAAAAAGCAATATTCAAAAAGATATTTTTGAAATCAACCAGATCATATCAGAATACGATATGATTGAAATGTCGATAGCTAAGGTCACTTTAACTCCTGATGATGAAATAGTATCCGATTGTGAGGACTGTCTGCAATTGATTTACTACTTCAGTTTTCCCGAGGTTAGCGGACGCACGATTTATAATTTAGATAAGATCAAGGTAGCTGATGATGGCTTGAATCGCACCTTGACCGATCTCGAAATCGACTACACCAGTTTTATTAAAGTAAGCGATTTATACATTGATTATTCGCGCGAATTGATAGATCGTAATATGAGACAATTACTTGAAGACCATGATTGGTTCAGGAATTATCTCAATAATGGAGTCTGTAATAATGAATGTCAAGATTACATCAGTTCCAGCATGGATTTTAGAAATAGGGTAGCATATATAGACTTAATTATCTACAATGCCTACCAGTATGATATGTTTGAACATCGAGCAAAACTCTGCAAGCACCTAAACAGTCTGGAGGTTTTTACTGAGTACTGATGAGCGATCACTCCTTATCCATTTTCATTTACCGTAAATTTGCACCATGAATAAAAAAGTGCAGTTCCGTGATTTGGGGAGGTTGGATTACAAAGAGGCTTGGGATCTTCAGGAAACTCTTTTCAAGGATATTATAGATACCAAAATCAAGAACAGAAGAGAGGACGCCGGTCTAGAAACCGACAACCATTTACTCTTTGTGGAACACGATCATGTGTACACTTTAGGAAAAAGTGGAGACCTTGAAAACCTACTTGCAAACGAAGCCTTGCTTGAGAAAATAGGAGCTACTTTTTATAAAATCAATAGGGGAGGAGATATTACCTACCACGGCCCTGGACAAATTACGGGCTATCCCATTCTAGACCTAGAAAACTTCTTTACCGATATTCATAAATACCTAAGGTTTCTGGAAGAGATCTTCATTAAAATCCTTGCGGACTACAACTTAAAAGGAGAGCGCAGTCCGGGAGAAACTGGTGTTTGGCTTGATGTGGGAACACCATTTGCCCGTAAGATATGCGCACTGGGCGTGAGAGCTAGTAGATGGGTAACCATGCACGGCTTTGCCTTTAACGTGAATACAGACTTGGGCTATTTTGACCATATAATTCCCTGTGGGATAGAGGACAAATCAGTTACATCACTTGCGGCAGAACTTAAACGTCCCGTTGATGAGAATGAGATCAAGCAAAAAATAAAACATTATTTCGCCGAACTGTTTGAGGCACAAATAATTAATTCCTGATGTCTTGTTATTCCTTTAAAGGACATATTCCTGTAGTTCATGAATCCAGCTTTATCCACCCGCAGGCGAGTGTGATAGGGAATGTGATCATTGGCAAGAATTGCTATGTGGGACCGAGTGCGGTAATAAGAGGTGATTGGGGAGAAATAATTCTTGAAGATGGTGTAAACGTGCAGGAAAACTGTACCGTTCATATGTTTCCTGGAAAGAGTATCCGCTTTCGCGAAAGCGCACACATAGGACACGGCGCGATAATCCACGGAGCAAATCTGGGAAAAAATTGCCTTATAGGAATGAACAGCGTGATTATGGATGGCGCAGAAATAGGAGCGGAGTGCATCGTAGGCGCATTTTCATTTGTAAAAGCCGAAGCAAAATTTGAACCTCGATCCCTAATCGTGGGCAATCCAGCCAAAAAAATCAAAGAAGTCACGGATCAAGTCATCGACTGGAAAACCGCGGGAACCCAGCTCTACCAGCAACTCCCCACCGATTGCCACAAAACCATGGAAGAAGTCCAGCCACTCAGAGAAATTCCAGAGAATAGACCCGAGCAAGAAGACTTTTATAAGACTTTGAAAGAGATAAAGGGATAGGTTAATGTACAATTCCCATAGCGGATTAGGCATTCTCACTCTCATTGCGAGTCACTGTTTCCAAGTCACTATGAAATACAGGTATGAGTAAGAGTCTCCACCTTCCTCTGGAAAGTGCTGGGGACAAGCTATTGATTAAAACTTTAAATTACCTTCTTTAAATTTCTGAAAGCTCAAAACTTGGAAGTCTGATTTGGACTAAATACAACAAAATAACACTACAAAGTCATGAGTCTCCCCTTCCTTTGGAAGGGGCTGGGGGTAGGCCATACTGGTAGACTATAAACCTGTAAATACCACCTCAAGCCACCTTCAGCCATTCTTCCTTATAAAGCAGCGCCTTTTTGAGATAATTGAACATATCAGGAAATTCAGACTGGAATTCGCTAGTTGATTCGAAGAAATATTCAGTCAGTACGGCCATGAATTCATACTGGTTTGTGAAAGCATAATCCCTAAAAAATTGCGTATTATCGAGTTTAGCCCTTATCTCTGGTTGCATGAGTGAATGCAGGATCAGGTGGTGAAACTTCTGATAGCGCATGGCGTCTGCATCGTTGTAGCGGTCACTTTCAATATGCATGACATGAGTAAATTCATGAAGGCCTAAATGAAGGTTGTCATTGGTTATGTCCATACCCATTTTGAAATCTTCCCATGAGATTGCCAAAACTTCTGCCGCGGGATTGTATTCTCCCTTGTGGTAATTTTGGTTAGAGGGACTTTGAAATGCCTCGTCAAAGAGCAGAATGGTACTGAGTAAAGGAAAAAGATACGATCTTCTCCCGAAGGTAAGCCTGCATCCTACAGCCGAAATAAGAACTTTCTGTTCATCAGTTACCGGTTTTTTATAGCGATGTCTGAAATCTTTGTCTGCTATAAAATTGACGACTCTGTGCTCAAACTCTTTTTTGTTTTTGGCATTTAGGTTTTTATAAAACGGATATTTTTCAAGCCAAACCTTCTCGGACTCCGATAACTTTTTATACGACCAGAATTGCCTATACCATAAATAGTCATTCCTATGCTGAGTATATTTTAGAATAAGATGCGTTAAGAAGGTAACAAGAAAAATGCCTACAACAGCATAAGCATAGGGCGCTAGCCATTCATATTCTCGAGCAAAATTCTGTATGTAAAAAATACTTTTAATCTCTTGAAATAAAAATGCTCAGGATGTACCAGAACAGCAACATAAGCGATGCAAATAACCCTAGGGAAGCGCCTACATATTGATCGGTACTGTATTTGTGAATCAAATTTGAAGTTTGGTAAAGAATGGAAGCACCTGCGAGCAAGACCATGCCACCAGCGAAAACCAATCCAAAGTTAAATCCAAAAATTACTCCAGCAATAATAATTCCCAGTGCCACAAAACTTCCAATCATAATAATGCTTCGCAAAAACGAAAAATCCTTTTTTGTGACAAGAACCACTGCGCTCAGACCGGTAAACAATGCCAGTGTGGTTATCGCGGCTTGATTCAGAACATTGGTTTCATTCATCTCGCCAATTTGTATAGCTATGGCAATTAGCGGGATAAAAATCAGGGCTTCTGCAACTACAAATAGTAGTAAGGCGAGGTACTGGGTACTTTTATCGTGACTGGTATGTGCTATCTTTTCAGCATAATTAGTGGCAAACATAAAAAGTCCCAAGACTATGAACCATTTCCAGCCGTCAAGCATGCTCATCATGAAATTAACAAGAGACGGTATACTTAAGAATACGGCTTCTACTATTATAAATAGCAAGGTGGCAAGGGCAACGTGAGCGTATGTTTTTCTGTAGAACGCAGCTCTTTCGACATCATTTACTTGAATGAGCGATTCAAACTGGTTATCGTACTGCGGGTGGTTTTCCATAATGAATAAATTGAATGACAAAGATAAAACTATACCACGCAATTATAGATCCATAAATTTGAAGTACCGGTTAAACTAATTTAGAAAATTAAGGTCTTAAAAAATGTATGAGCGCCATTGAAGATGATGCACTTCTCGTTTTACTGAACGATCCAGATACCGTGCAGTCTGGGTTCAGAGTATTGGTGCAAACCTACAGCCAGCAAATGTATTGGCAAATTAGGAAGCTGGTCATCTCCCACGAGGATGCCGATGATGTACTGCAACTGGTGTTCATCAAAGTATTTAAAGGAATAAAAAACTTTAAGGGAGAGAGCAAGCTTTCCACATGGTTGTACCGCATTTGCTACAATGAGAGCATGACTTTTTTAGGCAAAAAAGCAAAACGATTTCAGATATCAGATGGCGAGCTTTTAAATAGGTTGACTGAAAACCTTGAATCTGATGTGTATTTTGAGGGAAGCGAGATCGAATTACAATTGCAAAAGGCGCTAGTGCAGTTGCCAGATCGCCAGCGGGAAATATTCAACATGCGCTATTATGACGATTTGATGTTCAAGGACATTGCAGTAATACTGGAATTGAGCGAGGGAGCGGTAAAAAGCAGTTACCATCTCGCCGCCAAAAAAATAAAATCCTATCTGGTTGAGGATTAAACCTTTTAAATAAATTTGAGTCTTAACAATATGTCTAAGAAGATACATAAACATCAAGGGTTTCAAGTGCCGGCAAACTATTTTGACGAGCTCACGGATCGTGTGATGAACAAAATGAACGAGGGGGAAAAATCACAAAAGGCTCCTCCAGCATTTAAGACGCCGCCAAACTATTTTGAGCATTTAAATGATCGATTATTGCAAACGGTTGAAAACAGTGACGATTTAAATCTAAGGGTCGTTTACTCAGATAATGATGATTTCGCTCAAGGCGAAAGCGAGTCCGTTTCACTCAATGCGGAAAAAAATAATACCGTCACACTAGCAAAAACCATGAGAACCTACGCACTTCCATTGATAGGTGTGGCAGCTTCATTGGTGGCATTATTTACGCTCTCCGGAAACAGGGCAGATCAAAACATGAGTACAGAACTTGATGATGAGATCTTAGCAGAGTACGTCATAAATATGGAAGACTACATGGATCAAGAAGCTGTAGAAATACTGTTTGCAGAAAGCGATTTCATAACAGAAACAACAACAGAACTTAATATAAATGATGACGCAATAATCGATTACCTGATGGAGGAAGTCGATTTAAATCAAATAATTACAGAATGAAAACATATCTTATACTTTTTAGCAGTCTTTTCATAGCTTTCACCGTAGTTGCCCAAACTTCAGAAAAGGAGCATGAGGGAAAAGACCATAGTGAAATGCACGAGCAGATTCAGAACCTACTCATCGCACATATCACTAAAGAAATTGAGCTGACCACAGGCGAGGCACAGCAGTTTTGGCCAGCCTACAATGCAATGAGAAAAGAGCGACGTGCCGCCGAAAAAGAGAAAAAAGCACTTATGAAAGAGATCGTGAAAGGTTACGATCAAATGACGGAAAACGAAGCTACGGATTACCTCGATCAATACAGAGCCCTGGAACAACGAATCGCCGACGCAAATTATTCTCAAAACCACGAAAAGATCATTCAGGTCATAGGAGTCAAGAGATTCTTCAAACTACAAAAGGCCGAAATGGACTTCAGGCGTGAAATGCTCAGGAAATACAAAAACCGCGGCAAGTCACGCGACAAACGAAAAGCAAGCGTTGAAGATTTGAGAGATGAACGCAAGTCTGAATACCAAAACCGCAGGGATGCCCTAATTGAAAAAAGAGATAGCCTCAAAGCATCCAGAAAGTCATAAGTAGATACTATATAAAGTTGTTTAAGCAGGATTGCAATTAATGTAATCCTGCTTTTGCATTTCAGGCTGGCTGGATTATTTTTGACCCAAATAAATGAACCATGCGTATTTTATTATTTGTCCTAAGTACATTTTTATTCATATCATGCAACAACCAAGAACAATCAGAAAAAGAGGAGGTTGTCCTGGATAAAGTAGCCTCAAGTGATACCTATGAAAAGTACGTTGCTGCCTATCAAGATTACAAATCCTGCAAAGAGGAACGCCCCCAGCTTACGCAGGATTATATGGAAGAGAAAATCACGGCAGATGAATTCAAGAACAAGCTAAGTATCAATAATAAGGCCTGCAACATCAAGAAAGACATCTACAACCGCTATTACAGGTTGCTACAAGCTGAGTTTGATAAAGAAGCCGCGGCCTACGAGATCAAGGAAGAATAATACCTACTTTAAAATATAATCCAGTTCCTTGGTGCTGTTGATCTTATTATCTTCATAGATCAGCGTCCAGCCCATGGAGTTGGTCAACACATAAATACTGCTCAATTCAGTCAACAGCCTGTTTTGGGCATTTTTTAATTCTGGATCTGCAAGAATATCCTTTCTGATCTTAGCGGTAACATCATTCCTGATTTTATTGTAGTCCTTGGCTTCAAACCTATTCAATACCTCATCTTGAATGCTGTAAAATGTAAGTTGTGGATTGATATTGATTTCAGGCTCAGGGATATGCGTTAAATAAATCGATTTGCTCTCAGGTTCAAGTTCGTAGGTCAGCTTTTTGAGGTCATATGAGATCTGAACCTTGGGTTCTGAAATGACAAGTGCCTTTTTTTGTACACTAAAAAAATCCCAGCCATATTTGCGTGAATTCTCATAGGTATACACCTTGGCATAACTCAACTCTGTAACCACAAGTTTGCTGGTGTGCTCGATCTGGTTTCGTATCAGCGCTGTCTGGGCGATGAGTTCTTCCTCTTTGCGATTGTCCTCCAGCCAGCTATAAATCGCCCAACTTACAATCGCCGTTAATATTAATAATATGATTATTTTGATCTTACTTCTCATAATGCTGTGAAGATAATATGGAATAGGTAGAACTTGGTTTTTAGATTCAATAAGGCAACCATTTCTTTCCTCACAAAAGACCTACCGCAATATAAACAGCTCGTTTGTAGCATATGATCATAGTGGGAGTTCACTCTCCCTCGATATTTAAGGACGTGCAGACGCCTTAGCGCTATAGCGTGACTATGAAAAAACGGGTGTAAATTAATGAATTCTAGAAAATCTAATTTATAATATAATGATCTGTATTATAGGCCGATAGCGTGAATTTAATTATATGTCAAGAGTGTTCTTCCTGTTGCCGTTGCTCTTCTTTCTTAACGCGCTTTTTGTGTTCTAGCTGCGCATAATGATCTTTTTTGCGGTTGTAGAGGCTTTGAATACCCTCGGCTTTACCGTAAAGTGTCACACGATCTTCTGGAAGAATTACAAACTCCCCTGATGGAGAGCCAAAATACCCATGACCGCTGCGGTCCACGCCTAAAACCGTAATACCCTCTTCCCTCAGGTCGAGTTCTTGAAGCGTACGGTTGCACATCCAGCCATCGTGATCCACTCGAGCCTCACTAATCTTATAATCATCTTTTAGGTGCAGGACGGCCTCAAAATCATGAACATCGATGCTCGTGTATTTGCGTAACAGCCGGTTGATGAACTTATTCAAAGCTCGATCCACCCATTTGGTGCGCAATGCCCAGAAGATAAAACCCATCCCACCTATCACAATCAGCAGTCCGTAGAGTCGGGAGGCCAGTGTTTCTGGCAATACAAAAGTTAGAATAAGGGAAGACATCGCCGTCACGATACCCGCGTTTCCCACCAGCATCAAATGGTACACGATCTTGCGACGTATGGGATGGTTCATGATGCTCTCCGATTCCTTGGTGCTAAAACCTGTACCCGTGTAGGCAGACCGCGCCTGGAATTTCGCACTTTCCTCAGAAAGTCCCGTGTGGACGAGCGCCGTCGCCGCAATTTTGGTAATCAATACCGATAGGGAAACGATCAGGAAAAGAGTTACAGCAGCAATCATGTGGCAAGGAAATAAGATGTAAAACTATTGAAAATTTTCTAGGGCAGGATTATTTAATATTGTTCCGCTTTCGCGAAAGCGGAAACTTTTAACACCTCAGTACCTAGTTCAAATTATAAATGTAAAAATCAGACGATATGGATTATCATGCAAATTTGCTGAGTACTAGATAGACCATTTATATCTAGATAAGCTTTATTCAAAAGGCTTTTGTTTTCATCCCATAACGTGCGATAAATTCTAAGGTTTCGGAACGACTTATGCATCTTTAGCTTCCACAGAATACCTTAAAATAAAGAGGATAAGTCGTTCACCTTTTGTCTTTACGCGATAGCGATCTTTTGTCATTTGCGGACTTATTTCACTACTTTCATTGTTAGGACAAAGCAATTTAATCTAAAACAGGCTTCAAGACTTCCCAAACGTTACTCGCAACGATTTCATGACCCTCGATGGTGGGGTGGATGCCGTCTTTTTGGTTGAGTTCTGGAACTCCACCCACATCTTTTAGGATAAAAGGGATAAGCGCGATATCATTTTTCTCAGCGATGTCGTAGAATACCTGTTTGAATCCCTGGGTGTAATCCTGCCCCATATTAGGCGGTAATTGCATACCCGCGAGAACGATTTGGGTATCGGGACTTTTTTGCCTGACAGTATCTATGATCGCCTGGAGGTTGGAACGCGTTTCTTCAATGGGAACGCCTCTCAGGCCGTCGTTTGCACCTAGTTCCAGTACAAACACATCCACAGCCTGGTTCATGACCCATTTGATTCGGCTTTTTCCGCCAGCGGTGGTCTCGCCGCTTACGCCTGAGTTAATGACTTTATATTTCATTTCTAGCGAGTCGATTTTTTCTTGGATCACGCCAGGGAAGGCATTCTCTGTATCATCCAGACCGAAGCCCGCGGTAATGCTGTCGCCAAAAAACAAGATGGTTTTTGGGTCATCATCATTCTGTTCATCACTTACCGCCGCAGTAGTTTTGGTAGAAGTCTCATTGCTGCGTTGCGGTTCGGTTTTTGTCTCTCCGCAGCCAGAAAGCAGCAGCGACAGAAAAATATAACTTAAGATTAGGCTTTTGGGAGTGTTGATACCCGACAGAATTGAACGTATTTGCTTATTTTGATCGTTTGACATAATTTAATTTATAGATGTCTGATATTTTAAAAGTAACTGGGCTGGTTAAAACCTATACCAGTGGTAGTAAAGAATTAACAGTATTGCGGGATGTAGATTTTGGGGTACGGCGAGGCCAGACCTTTTCAATCGTGGGACCGTCAGGAAGTGGAAAGACCACATTGCTGGGTCTATGTGCGGGACTGGACGATCCCAGCACGGGATCTGTGGAGTTGTGCGGTAGCAAAATAAGCACCATGGATGAGGACGACCGAGCTGCACTGCGCAGCAGAGAAGTAGGTTTCATCTTCCAAAATTTTCAACTTCTGCCCACACTTACCGCTCTTGAAAATGTATCCGTGCCGCTCGAACTTCAGGGAAAGAAAAATGCCGTTACCGTAAGTCAGGAGCTGCTAAAAAAAGTAGGTCTCAAGGATCGCATGAATCATTATCCCTCACAATTATCTGGAGGGGAGCAGCAGCGCGTGGCACTTGCCAGGGCGTTTTCAAATACACCGTCCATCCTTTTTGCCGATGAACCTACGGGCAACCTTGATGAAGAAACTGGCGAGAAAGTGATTCAGTTGCTGTTTGATCTCAATAAGGAATCAGGTACGACACTGGTCATCATAACCCACGATATGGAACTGGCCAGGCGCACCCAGCAAATATTACGTCTTAAAGGCGGCAGTGTCTTATCTAATGAATCCACCGGTTTAAGCTAAATAGATTCCATGAGTAAATTGAATTTTCCCTGGCTGATAAAAATGGCGTGGCGCGATGCCATGGCAAGTAAGGTGCGACTGCTGTTATTCATGTCTTCGCTCGTGTTAGGTATCGCCGCCGTCGTTGCCATACAGCTTTTTAGCACTAATCTAAAAGATAACTTACAAGGCCAGTCCAAGGCTCTCATGGGAGCCGATTACATCATCGACGCCGATCAGCAACCTATGGAACGGGCACAGGAAATCATAGACTCGCTAAAACCTGATGCCTACGAGGTTAATTTTGTTTCCATGGCGGCGTTTCCCAAAAATCAGGGAACTAAACTGGTCAAGGTACGCGCGATAGAGGGCGATTTTCCTTTTTACGGAGCTATGGAAACCCAGCCTGCAGATGCGGCGAGCAAGTACCAAAGTTCTAATGCCGCACTGGTCGATGCCACACTCATGCTTCAGTTTAGGATAAGTCCGGGAGATTCTATCAAGATCGGGAACCTGACGCTTCCCATCGCGGGTGCACTAAAAAGTATTCCTGGAACCACGGCGGTTTCTACCTCGGTTGCGCCTACAGTTTTGATCCCTAATCGTATTGTAGATCAGACGGGTTTGTTGCAATTCGGTAGTAGGAGGGAGTTTCAATATTTTTTTAAGGCATCAGACACTTTGAATCTGGATCGATTTGAAGATGCCATTGATCCACAACTCGACCGCGCAGATGCCGACCTTGATACGCACAAAAGTGATAGCGAGCGACTGGGCAAGCGGTATGAGAACATCAGTAAATTCCTCAACCTGACCGCTTTTATCGCACTGATCTTAGGTTGTATAGGAATTGCCAGTTCCGTACATATCTATATCAAGGAAAAACTGGGTTCCATCGCCATGCTCAAATGTCTGGGTGCTTCCAGAAAACAAACTTTCCTAATATTCTTGATTCAGATCGCTGCCATAGGACTCCTCGGCGGAATCATAGGAACGCTCATAGGAGCGGGATTACAGACTACATTTCCCTACATATTAAAGGGTTTTTTACCTTTTGAAGTGGAAATGGAATTGAGCTTGCAACCCTTGTTGATCGGCATTTTTCTAGGTTTATCAATTTCAGTACTGTTTGCCACCTTGCCTTTGCTTAAAACCTGGTTTGTATCGCCATTGCAAGTAGTGCGAGTAGATAATGATTCGGCTGGAGGATCTCGTTGGGTTTCTATTGTTGTTTTTTTCTTTATTATTTTGATTTTGTTCTTGTTTACATTTTGGTTGCTGGAAGATGCTTTGCGTGCTTTCGGATTTGTAGTGGGGACTCTGGCGACTTTTGCTATCCTGGCCGCAGTGGCTGCCGGAGTTATGCGGTTGATCAAAAAGTACTTCCCGATCAATCTAGGTTTTACGGCAAGGCAAAGCCTACTCAATCTGTACAGGCCAAATAACCAAACCGTGGTACTGGTTGTGGCGATAGGTTTGGGAACTTTTTTAGTGAGTACGCTTTATTTTACCAAAGATGTGCTCCTAGCAAAAACTGACCTGGAAAGCGGAGCCAACACCGCGAATATGATCATCCTTGATGTTCAGAGCGAGCAACGAGCCGATCTCGTTGCATTATTAAATGAACAAAACGCGCCCGTAATCAGCAATATTCCTATTGTGACGATGCGCATGGATCAAATCAACTCTCGATCAGTCAAGGAAATTGAACAGGACAGCACACGTGAAATAAGAGGCTGGGTACTGAACCATGAGTTCAGGACCACCTATCGAGATTCTTTAACCAGTTCAGAAACTTTGTTGAGAGGCAGTTTTGACCAAGAACAATCCGCAGATGATCAGATAAAGATTTCCATTTCTGATAACCTCGCCAAGGATGCTTTACTCGACGTTGGCGACCCAGTTACTTTCAATATACAGGGAGTTTTAATGAAAACGGTAGTGGGAAGCATCCGGCAAGTAGACTGGAGCCAGCTGAATCCTAATTTTAGTATTGTTTTTCCTGCTGGAATCCTAGAAGACGCGCCGCAGTTCAACGTGGTTTCTACGGCGGTTGTAGACGAGGAAGCTTCTGCGCGGTTGCAACGGGAACTGGTTTCTAAATTTCCCAACGTGACTGTAATAGACCTGAGACAGGTATTCAATCTGGTGGAGGATATTTTAAGCAAGATTTCTTGGGTCATCAATTTTATGGCTTTCTTTAGTATACTGACAGGACTCATCGTTTTGATCGGTTCCGTGCGTACGAGTAAATACCAGCGTATTAAAGAGAATGTATTGCTGCGCACACTTGGAGCAAAAAATAATCAGATACTCAAAATCACGGCTCTGGAATATGTTTTTTTGGGAATTCTGGGTAGTCTGGTGGGTATTCTACTGGCTTTGCTGAGTACGTTCTTACTGGCACTTTTTATTTTTCAGGAAACTTTCGTCCCCTCTTGGATCCCGTTTTTTATCTTTTTACCAAGTATTACTCTTATAGTTTTATTTATCGGTTTAAGTAACATACGTGAGGTGCTTAATAGTTCGCCGCTGCAGGTGTTGAGGAGGGTTTGAGGTTTTAGGAATTATGATTCTAAAAAGAGTTTTTTGAATAATACCGCTTTCGCGAAAGCGAGTTCAGTTGCGTTTTCCAGAGCCTTAAACTCTTTCATGAACTTACAGCACTTGCAAATGTCCAGTTTAAAACGAGCTTACAAATCACAAATTCCTATCTGAAATCATAGCTTATTTCAAATTATTAAGTTGAGAAGGCAAGTTGAACTTCATGAGGCATCCGTATGCAAGAACTGCCAAAATCCATATCAAGAAAAAATGGTCATGAAGGGTGGTAGCTTTTATGTCACAAATACTATTGCTCCAGCTATCGCGCTTCGGCTCATGTTATCAAGAGTCATGATTCTGGGAGTGATCATTTAGGATTTAGGACTGTGGAAAGTGTGCAACAAGCATTAGAAAATTCAGATGACTCTCAAGAATGATTTGACCTTTACTCAATCTATAAACTCAATTTTCCTCGCGTGCCTCATAATAACCATCATATAGTTTTGGTTGAGCTAGTGGCTACAAGGTTGCATAGTTAGTTACTACTTCTGTGGTAGTTATAAAAATGATCTATTTAGATTAATTTGAAAGTCTATTTATTCTGTTTGAGATTTTTTTGTTTTCTGTTTTTTGACATGGTTGCGCTTTCGCGAAAGCGAGAATTTCATCATGTTCTTTATTAACAAGAATTAATGATCTGATTTTTAGACCTTACTTTGAATCATTTTACTGAAAATTAAAAACAAAACACCGCTCAACAACCAGGCTGGGAGGGTTACAAATGAGAGAAACACGTCAAACTCAGCGGAAATATAATAGAATAACCCAAAACTGATTGCCCAAGCATATAGGACAGCTTTATTGAATTTGATCCCTGCGACTTCGGCATAGTTCTTCTTGATTCCAAATCTTTCAGCAAAGAAATGTTCAAAAACGATAACCGCTCCGACGGGTGCCAGAACGAAACCGTATAACGCCACAAATCCTAACAGTTGCATTGCAAATGCTGGAAACAATCCTGCAATCGTAGCTACGGTTCCTGCAATTATGGTTACCCAAAATGTAGATAGTTTAGGGATAATAGCTTGAAAGGCAAGTCCAGCCCTGTAAATCGTAGGGTTTGCGGTAGTCCACCCAGCTAAGACCACGGCGATAATTCCAAAGATTCCAATAGCATTATTTGCCAAAGGACCTGGAGCGACTGGTGGAGCTTCTCCAGCACTTAAATAGCCCATGGCTTCTGGTGTTTTGAGGTAGACCGCATAAAGTAATGCCGCTGCTATCCAAGCCATATAATGACCCACATACATTCCAGCTGCAGTAGTCCATCCAGCACTCGTCTTTTTTGCAAAACGGAATACAGATAGATCAGACATTCCTATGTGCATCGCACCATTTGCAAACCAAGACCAGATCACGACATGCCAAAAAGTAAACTTGATCTGACCGGGAAATGGATCAGAACCCTCTCCCCAAATATCCCAAAAATCCTGAAAACTGGCAACACCTAATTGATCTAAGGCAACTATTCCACAAGCAACAAATGCTAACACAATAATGGGCGACATCCAGTTAGCAGCCTTAGAAACAGTATCATAACCCTTAGAAGCGATCAATGAAATTACCGCACCGATAGCGATTACGATCACTACCCAGGTCACACCATTAGGCATGGTGTCTGAAAGTTTGGGCATCTCCATATCAAACGGGATTCCCACCGCGGTAGCAGATACGGTAATCATGGAACCAGCAAGAAAGCAAAACAGTATGCCGTTCGCAAGATTGTATGCGGTTACCAGGTTTTTCCCGCAGATTTTTTCCAACTGAAAGTAAAGGGTAAATCTGTTTTTTACGGCAATTTCTGCCGTAAGGAATCTCCAGCTTAGTACTGCCAACAGGTTACCTATAAGCAATCCTATTATTAAGTCAAAAGCACTTACCCCTGCGGTTAAAAACAGCGGGCCGATCATGAATTCAGTACCGGCAGCGTGCTCGCCTGCATACATTCCCAGAAAACTTTTCCATCCCTTTAGCTTGGAACTAGGGACCCGTTCTCTTTCAAACTCCCCACCTGTTTCTTGTTTTTGCTGCTGGGCTTCAATACTGACTTGACTCATAGGTAGATTTTTAGTTGGTTATTAAGTGCTCGGGAAAATCTTCCACGCGTTCACAGCATATTTGCTCCATTACTTGTTGAAGCTCTGATTTTATTAAAGAAATGGTATGGTCTCCACCTTTTTTTCCTAGCGCCGAGACGCCATACATAAAACTTCGCCCCATGAATGTGAATTTTGCTCCAGAGGCCATCGCTCGAGCCACATCAGGTCCAGAACGTACTCCACTGTCCATCATGACTTCAATCTGATCGCCGTATTTTGCTGCAATAGAGGTAAGGGGTTTTATGGATGATTCTCCTGCATCGAGCTGTCTACCGCCATGATTAGAAACAATGATCCCGTCCAGGCCCAACTTAATTGCCATTTCTGCGTCATAATGTGATGCCACGCCTTTTAATACGATCTTACCTTTCCACATATCGCGTATGGGCTTGATCTTTTCTTCATTTAACCGTCCAGAAAATGTCTGATCCATAAACTTGCCGAGCTGTTTCAGGTCTAATCCTTTAGGCATGTAAGGCTCAAGATTTGCAAAACCAGGAATACCATGTTTTAGGGTTTGCAAACCCCAGTGTGGCCTACCAAAAACCTGTAAAATATTGCTTAAATTCATTTTAGGTGGCATTGCCAAACCGTTACGGATATCTCTAGGCCTAAAACCAAAACTTGGTACATCACAAAGAATAATCAAAACTGGGCATCCTGCATTTTCTGCACGCTTGAGTATATCATCACGCAATCGATTTTCTGTAGGGTGGTAGAGTTGAAACCAAGCTTTACCCTCAGTCAACTCAGCTGCTCTCTCGATGCTGGTTGTAGTAACTGTACTAAGTACAAATGGGATATTGTGTTTGTGCGCTGCCTTAGCCAGAATTTCTGGAGAGTTGGGCCACATGAGCCCTTGAAGTCCCACGGGCGCAATACCAAAAGGAGCATCATATTCAATCCCAAAAAGTGTAGTCTTTAAGCTAGACCCCCCATGGTTTCTCAGGTAGTTAGGCTGCAATTGAACTTCTCTAAGTTCTCTGGTGTTGCGGTGGAGATTGACATCTTCATTACAACCACCATCCAAATATTCAAAGGCAAATTTGGGGATTTTTTTCCTCGCCTTATTCCTTAAATCGTCCACAGACGGATATCTCGTGTCAAATGTGTTGGCCATAATTATGTGATGATAAAGGGTACGTGCTTTCTAAGCGAGTAATTTTTCTTTAAAAACTTGGAATTGAGCTTGGAGTCAGAGATGGCAATCGCGGCGCCCAGTGCAGAACCTAGAGATGCTTTGGTGGTGCGTAGCTTCATGTCTCTAAGGTAGTGAGATAACAGTTTTACATAGATCTCATTATCCGTAAAGCCTCCGTCCACGTATAATCTACTTATTTTTTGGTTTTTTGAGATTCGCTTGATATTCTCTACTTGAAGAAGAACCATTTCAATCATAAGATGATGGTAAGCTTCTTTAAAGGTCTTGTATATCAGAGATGTATCATCTGGCATGTTCTCGGTCTCAAAAGACTTCCATTTAAATTTGTGCTCAAAGTTTTTCTTTATTTTGGAGTATAGTTCTTTATCAAACTTAATTTGTTTGTGTTGATCTTTATCCACCCCATAACGAGCGTTCAACTCTTTGACCTGCAAATCATATTCATTACCTAAAAAAAGTCTGCTTGATTTGACCGGCTTTCCATTGATGCGCATATAATTGATGCAGCCATTTTTTGTTTCCTCTTCCGTTAGTAGATTATTGGTAAATGGATTTAAGGATATCGACCAGGTTCCAGTGGATACAAGAATGAATTTCTTCTTTACACTGCGCACGTAGGGTAATAGGGCAGAGGAGCTGTCATGGATTCCCACACCTATTTTTATACGCGTGCCATTGTAGTTCATATTGATACTGGTTTCCGTAGAAACTATGGGAGGCAATTTTTTATGTATGTTCTCCTTATAAACCCAGCTGTGATAATCCTTTTTCTCATAATCCCACAAACTGGTGTGGCAACCTATGCTGGTGTACTCACTTAAGGGAATTCCAGTGAAAACGTAGCTTAAGTATTGGGGTAAATGAAGTGAATATTTTATTTTTTTAAAGATTTCAGGCTTGGTTTGCTTTAGCCAATAAAGTTGCATTCCTGAATTGAGTAGTCCAGAGCGAGGAGATCCCGTCTTCTTTTCAAAAGCCAATTCTGGTCCATATTTCCCATAAAACTCTTCCTCGATTTTGTGATCTACTTCCTTTGTGTAATTGTAAAGTGGCGTAAGAACTTCTCCGTCATCGTCTAGATGCACAAAACTGGCTCCGTAGGTGGAAAAATTAATTGCCTTAACAATGAAGTCTTCTTTTTTAAGGATGCGATGAAAGAGACTCTTGAGCCATTCTTGAAGTGCGGCGATATCTTCCGTAGGATGTCCATCTTCATCTTCAATCTGCTCAAAAGAAGTGTATTCCCGGTAGACTTCTTTATAGTCTGCGTCAAAGAGAAAGAACTTTTTATTAGTCTTACCTATATCGAATACCGCGGTTACTTTCTGTTTCAAGCCCATACTTTTAAAGTCCAGTGGCGATGGTGTGTTTACCTCTCTTTTTGATGAGGTTTTCTCTTACGGCAAGTGATCTGTAACTGTTGATGGGGCTTATGGCTCCACCTGTTTTCAGTCGTGCAGCTTCAAGTAGGGGTCTCACATCAGTACGGAATGCGTTTTGTAAGATTTCCTGACATTTGACCACATCGTTTTCCATTTGAGCAGTCTTCAACATTTTTTGATCAATTAGCAATGCCTTGGCATAGGCTTCCTGAATGGCTTCCAGTGACTGGATCAAATCCTCAAGAGGATCTTTAATGTTATGACTGGCGTCAATCATCCACGCAAGGTCAGGATTGTTGGAATTGTTCTCCATACCATAAACCAGCTCATTAAAAATCAGGAATAAAGCGTAGGGTTTTATACTTCCCACGGTTAGATCATCATCGCCGTATTTGCTGTCGTTAAAATGAAAACCGCCTAACTTTCCTTTAAGCATGAGCATGGAAACGACCTGCTCAATATTGGAATTGGGCAAGTGATGGCCTAGATCAACTAGAGTAAATGCCTTTTCTCCACATTCGTTAGCTAGCATGAATGAAGTTCCCCAATCTTGTATTACGGTTGAATAAAAATTAGGCTCGTAGGGTTTGTACTCAATTAATAGCTTCCAGTCTTCTGGAAGAGATTTATAGATTTCCTTTAAACTGTTTTGAGTATTGGACAGTGCTGTTTGAAAATTATTCTGACCTGGGAAGCTGGAACCGTCAGCTAGCCATACGGTAAGGCTTTTTGAACCAAGTTTGTTCCCGATATTGATGACATCCACATTATGCTGGATGGCCTGATCCCTTACCGCTTTACTCGTGTTGCTCAATGAGCCGTACTTGTAGCTTTCTGCCGCATCTTTCTGATCCTGAAAGGTGTTTGAATTGACCGAGTCAAAAGCAATCCCATGTCCATCTGCTTTTTCCTTGATGGCAGCATAATCAGACGGAATGTCCCAGGGTATGTGCAGGGACACCGCTCCAGCCGTTTGGGTAAGAGCATGTAAAATGCCTACATCATCTATCTTTTCTTCCAGAGTAGATGGCTCTCCATGAAATGAAAAACGGCCAAATCTCGTACCTCCAGCACCCAATGCCCAGCTGGGAATGGCTACTTGAAAAGCTGATATTCTGTCTACAACGTTTGCGACATCGAGCCCAGTTGAATCCAGTTGATCACTTAGATAATTAAACCTGTTTTTATGGCTGTCTAATTGTTTTTTATTGTCGTCGTGAATTTGATCGGCACTCAATTTCATAGGATTTTGATTTTGATGTGAAAATGGCTTAACAGTTAAATGTTCTTCGATCTTCAATAGTAGTGATAATGATCTAGAATGCTGTCTCGCTTTCGCGAAAGCGGAAACTTAAACAGCATTCCAGATGTTAAAGGAATTTATAAGTACAATTTATCTTACGAAAGCGTTTGCCATACCACCATCTATATTGATGATGTTACCCGTAGATTTGTCAAGTATTCCCACCAGTGAGAAAACACCGTTTGCGATGTCTTCAGGTCTGATGATTTCGTTAAGTAGGTTACGTTTTGCATAAAATGCGGGAAGCTCCTGAACTGTTATGCCGTTTGCTTTAGCACGTCCCTCGGCCCAAGCGCCCTCCCAGATCTTGCTACCTACGATGACTCCATCTGGATTCACGGTATTCACACGTATCTTGTCCTTGCCAAGCTCAGCTGCAAGAAGACGCACCATGTGTTGTTGAGCGGCTTTGGCGGTTCCATAGGCCACATTATTGGGACCAGCAACCAGACCATTTTTACTTGCAATGGATATGAAATCTCCTCCCAGGTCTTGTTTGCGCATAATGGCGGTAGACTGCTTGGCAAGATCAAATTGTCCCTTGACAAGTATGTCCTGTAAAATATTCCAGTCCTTATCAGTCGTGTCAGGAAGTGCCTTTGAAATCGCAAGACCCGCGCTATGAACCACTATATCCACGCCTCCAAATTCCAAACAGGCCTTTTTATAGGCAGAAGCTATAGATTCTGGTTTGGTAACATCACAAATTGCATAAGTGGAAACATCACGCTTATAGGTGGCATTTGCTTCTTTAAGGCTTTCCTCATTGATATCAGTAAGGACGACATTTGCCCCTTGCTCCGCGAGCTTGTCTGCAATAGCTTTTCCTATACCACCGCCGGCGCCCGTGATGACTGCTACCTTACGCGAAAGCGGCAATTCCTTGGGCATTCTCTGTAATTTTGCCTCTTCCAGCAACCAGTACTCGATGTTGAAAGCCTCTTGACGGGATAGTGACGTATATTCAGTAATCGCCTCTGCGCTACGCATTACGTTGATCGCGTTGATATAGAACTCGGTTGCAACACGTGTAGTCTGTTTGTTTTTTGCAAAACTGAACATTCCCACACCCGGATAGATTATAATCACAGGGTTTGCATCCCTCATAGCTGGACTGTTGTCGTGCTTGCAGTTTCTATAATAGTCTGCATATTCCTTGCGGTAGGCTTCAAAAGCAGGTTGTAGTTTAGCTTTGACCGCGTTGCTGTCGCTCTGATCTTCATTCTTATCCAGAGATAAAACCAGTGGCTGGATCTTAGTACGTAAAAAGTGGTCTGGACACGAGGTACCCATGGGAGCCAGGCGTTCCAAATCATGACTGTTAATGTATTCCATGACCACATCAGTATCGGAGAAGTGACCTATCATCCTGTTTTCAGAAGAGCAAAGCCCTCTTAATAAGGGCATAAGCTGAGCGGCCTTTTCCTTGCGCTCATCTGCGGGCAGGCTCTCAACTTTCTGACCTCCGAAAACCTCTCCGTTTTCTTTAATTTTATTTTCTATGTATTCAGAAGCCATTTCTATGACTTCCAGGCTGTTCATGTAGGATTCATAAGAAGTATCTCCCCATGTAAATAAACCGTGACTACCCAAGACGATTCCTCTTATACCAGGATTGTCTGCCAAACACTGCTCCAGTTGTAATCCTAGGTCAAATCCAGGTTTTTGCCATGGAACCCAACCCATGGTATCTCCCCAAATGTCTTTTGTGACCTGCTCGCTATCTTTTGCCGCGGCAACCGCGATAAGCGCATCTGGATGCAGGTGGTCTATATGTTTAAAGGGTAGCAGGCCGTGTAGTGGCGTATCAATGGAGGGCGCTTTGCTGTCTAGGTCGTAAATGCAATGATTGAACAAGCCTACCATGCGATCTTCATCGTGAAGACCTTTATATACTTTTTTCAAATCTCTCAATCTGCTGGTATATAAACCAGCTATTCCTGCTCTGTCCAGGGTTCCTATAT
The DNA here is from genome assembly GCA_049671565.1 of Nonlabens sp. Classification (GTDB taxonomy): domain Bacteria; phylum Bacteroidota; class Bacteroidia; order Flavobacteriales; family Flavobacteriaceae; genus Nonlabens. Next base: position 261,304 of record JBATVD010000042.1, on the reverse strand, counting down.
CTCCTCCAGAACCTTTTACCCACATGACTTCTACTTCATTGCCCGTAAGTGGGTCTTTTTCCATGGTCTTACAGCTTGTGTTACCACCGCCATAATTAGTTATTCTCAAATCTGCTCCCAGAATATTTGAGCGGTATAGGAACAAGGCTACCTGGTCATCTCCCAGTGCATCAGCCTTTTCTTGATCCCATAGGTAATCTACGTGTTTGAAGGTTTTAGTCATGGTTTCCATAAAGAATAATGTATTTAGCACGAATTTAAGAGATGGAATTTCTGTTGCTATCCTGTGCTATACCGTGGTAAAGCGATTTTTTAAGGGATTCCCTTATTTTACTCCCATTAATTGAGAATAATACCTACCAAACTACTAAATTGCTTAAGATAATTTTATGACAAAAAGCAAGATCCATTATCCCTATGATTGACTTCATTAATATTGACGAAAATTCCCGTATCCCCAAATATCAGCAAATCGTCAATTCAATTATCCACAACATTTCAAACGGCAATCTTACCATTGACGAAAGATTGCCATCCATAAATAAGTTCAGCGAGGAGTTTTATCTATCTCGCGATACTGTTGAAAAGGCGTATAGAATCTTAAAAGAGAGGAATATCATCTCTTCTATCAAAGGGAAAGGGTTTTATGTGACCCGAACTAAATTATTATCTAAGACAAATATTCTTTTTCTGGTCAATAAGCTGAGCTCTTACAAGCTAAGGATATATAATGCATTTGTCCAGAATGCAGGTACAAATTCCCATACAGATCTAAGGGTATATCACTGTGACGAGTCCCTATTCCTCGACATACTTGCTAAAAATAGACTCGCTTACGACTTTTTTGTATTCATGCCTCATTTTGTAATAGAAGACTCTACACATGTAAGCTATACCGATAAAATCATAGAGCAGGTAGGTAAAATACCTAAAGAACGCCTGGTTATACTTGATAATCTCAAAAAAGGAATGGTAAGAGGTGGAATAGAGGTATTCCAAGAATTTGACCATGACATTTTTGAGGCGCTTGAGCAAGGACTTGAAAAGATTAAAAAGTATGATAATCTTATATTTTTCTATCCCAGTAAATCCATCTATCCCTACCCAAAAAGAATATTACACGGAGTGAGAAAATTCTGTGCATTTCATGAGATCGAACTCACTCAATATGATGAGGTGCCAGAAGATATGATCCTAAAAAAGGGCGACCTATATCTTACGATAGAAGAGTCAGATCTTGTGAATCTTATAAAACGGATTAGGGAAGAGGATCTCGCTTTAGGAAAAGATGTGGGAATCATATCATATAATGACACGCCTTTGAAAGAACTTCTAGGAATAACCGTGGTTTCTACTGATTTTTATGATATGGGTAGAACGGCGGCGAGCATGATTCTTGAAAAGAAGACCGGCACTTATAAGGTTCCTTTTAATTTCATAGACCGTAATTCGATTTAGAAACTTTTTTTCTAAAGGATCAATCCAGCATTCCTGGCGTGGCAACGGTTCTGAATCCTACGTGATCAGAACCAGAATCTGCTGTGACACCCATTTTTGCAGATATTCTAAAACTTGCGCAATAGGACTCGTGGCACAGAAAAGACCCGCCCTTGATTATGAACTCTTCAACGTAGGGATTCATGGGATTATAGGACTTTTGAGCACCTAATGGGTTGTCAACGGTTTGATTGTTATCCAGCTCTCTGTAATGGTTAACATTAAATTTATCAGCCGTCATTTCCCATACGTTACCAGTCAGATCATAAATACCTATGGAATTGGGTGGGTAGGATCTCACGGGAGCTATAAATTCAAATCCATCTGTGGATAGGTTTTTTACAGGGAAAGTGCCTTGCCAGGTGTTTGCACGCTCATCGAGCACACTGGGATCATTTCCCCAGGTAAAAATCGCATTATCCAAGCTTCCTTGTGCCGCAGCTTCCCATTCTGCCTCGGTAGGGAGTCGACGGTTTGCCCATTTACAGTAGGCGAGAGCATCTTCAAGAGCAACATGGACTACGGGATAGTTTTCTTTTCCTTTTATATCAGAATCGGGTCCTTGCGGGTGTTGCCAGTCGGCACCGCGCTTCCAGGTCCACCATTGCGAGTAGTTTTCCATATTTACCACGGCCTGAACTTCTTTATTGAAAATCAGGCTTCCTGGCTCAAAAATGGAATCGTGTGGCTTGGGAGTGCCTGGCGGGAGCTGGTTCTTCATTACCTCCCAGTCGATCTTGCGCTCAGCGACGGTTATATAGCCGGTCGCATCTACAAATTCTTTGAATTCTCTATTGGTAACTTCTGTAATATCTATAAAGAAGCCATCCGTTTTAACCTCGTGTGCTGGCTTTTCTCTGGGCATGGCGTAAGGGTCTCCCTCTTTTGCACCCTGTATAAAGGTTTTGGGAGCTACCCACACCATACCCTCTGGAGCCTCCATTTGTTTTTCCCGAGGTTCTTCGTCAATCGTGATATGTGTCTTGTTCTCGTTACGGCAGGCGAGAAAAATAGATAAAACGGATATTAAGAAAAATGTCCTTTTAATGTTTGAGACGATTGAAGATTGCATAGGGATGGATAAGAATTACGCTTTCGCGAAAGCGAACACAAATTTAAACATCTCTATTTCTATAAATACACAAACCCGAGATTACGTTAACAAATCTGTCAATCAAAAGCCACACGAGTTCACAAATAAACTTACTTCACGATAAGTTTCTCAGTAACTGACCGTTCTTGAGAGCTGAATCTAACAAAATATACGCCAGGGGCTGCATTACTTAAAATGAATGAGTTTCTTTCCTGCTCAATAGCGATGAGTTTACCCATAACATCATAAACCGATATTTCCGGATCCTGCTGACCAACGGAGGTGGTAAAATACACTTGCTGACCACTAATGACAGGATTGGGATATAGTTTGAAGCTCAATTCATCAATATCTTCATTAGAAAGAGGCGTGCAGGGATCGTCTGGATTAACGGCGTTTTGTGCCCTGATCCAGTCGATTTCAAAATTAACATTATTGTCATTTACAGGGTCAAGTCGCAGGCTTCTAATGGTCTGTCCTACCCATTCGGCTTCATTTGTAAGGTCAAGTGTGAGTTCTTGCCATGTGCCATTGCCGGTGTAATCCGTAAATATTGTTCTTGCCGCGCCTATATTGCCGTTGTCATTAGCCCAGAATAACTGAAATCTCGTAGCGGCTATATTTGCTTTCATCCTAACGGTTATGGTATTTATGTCGGAACCGTTCATCTCAAGAAAATCCAGTTTGATAAGTTTGGGATCTCCTCCCGTACTCGTAGCCTTAAATACAGCACCGTCTTCCATTATATTAGTTAACTGCGCGGCCTGATAATCATCAAAAATGTCGTTTCCATTGAATTCAATGGCAAAATCTGATGCGCTTACGGTTGACCTACACAAAGCTATTTCTTCAGAGTCGAGTAACCCATCTCCATCTGAATCTTGATCTATCAGTGTAGATGAAGCGCTATAGGTGTCTGGAATATCTGCACCTAATGCAATATTGTTTATCTGAACGGCTGCGCTGGATGCTGTGTTTAAAGCTCCCATTGCCTCTTCATGAAAACGCAACTTTAATTTCTTTACATCGGAGAAGATGTCCATTCTATTGTCCTGACCTATGCGTACATTATTGATATCGCTCGAGTTGTAAGTTCCTACAGAAAATTGTGTTCCATTTGAATTTTCAACGATGACCTCTACATCTGGACCGGTATAATTAATTGTAAGTGTGTTGAAGTACTCCCAAATTTGGCGTGAAGTGAGCTCAATGTCATAATCTGTATAACCTGCGATCCCGTTACCGTTATTCTCAACGGTAAAATTAACTCTTAAATTAGAGTAATTCATTGTACTTACAGGAAGTCCATCAGTAGTGGTAATGTTATCTCGAGAGTCATCATTAGTATCAATGCTGGTAAGATCTGCAGATCGCACTCCGTAATCGATAAGTGTTACCCTGTTGACTATTTGACCCCACTCGTTCTGATCAAAGCAATTTCCCGCATTACATATAAAAACATCTCTACTTTGATAGCGATAATCTGCTCCAAACTGTCGCTGAAAAAACTCGCTTTGGAGCTGATCTGAAATATGCTTGATGTAGACTGTGTGATCTTTGATGAAATAGGTCTGGATGCTGCTTGAGCGCAAAGCGGCCATACTATAAACCCTACTGGCATTCCCTGCGTAGGCGATACCGGGAATATTATTGTAGGCTATAATTACGCTTTGGTCATTAGAAACGATACCATTCATCTGTCCGCTCATATAGCGTGGCAATTTATGGTATTGCATGTAATAGGTGTAATCCAGATCGTTAGTAATTACCGGAGCATCAAAATAAAGTTGCTGGGTTTGGGTGTTAAATACTGCATGGGTGGATTGATCGGGATATTCGGTAATCAGGTATCTAGGCGTAAAAGCTCCATCGGTTTTGTCAGTGAAGTCGGTATCTTTAAAATAGTTGTAATTCTTGTTTTGTGTAAGCCAGGCGCCCCATTCTGGTTTCTGGACGATATCCGTCATCTGGATATTGGCGCCGGGTTCATAAATTCTGCTGTCACTGGGATTTTCTATCAGAAATGGCCTTACCGTGGCTCCAGCCGTACCTGTTACACTGCCGTCCTCATCGATCAATCCACTGAGATACATATAGCTGAAATAGGAAATATGGTCAAAATCAAATTTTGCATCCTCCGTAATTGCTGGATCATAAGTGATGCCTCGTGCAAAATGGTTGGTAGATTTTCTTGATGCTCCGTTGATCTGAAAGCAATATGCGTTTGCTCCGTTTTGGTCAAATCCTGCAAAATGGGTGTCTACCAGCCCTGATGGGCCGTCATAAATACTGTGGCCCCTAAAGGCATTTGCAAACGCATTCAAAGGGCGGTCTGAGTAAGGGAGTGACCTGCCTGCTTGAACCTCACTTGCAGATCTTGGATTTCCCACGTTTGCCGATTTTCCTACGATCAGCGAGTTGTAAAGTGTTTGGTTGTAGGAGAAAAAGTTTGCACGACCATTGTCGCCAAAATCACAATCATAAAAATCCATGGTATTTGCACGTATCCAAACGTTGCGATCTACTGATTTATACCCATCAAAACGGTTGATTACTGGTACAAACTGGCTGCCATCTGGATTTCTGGGACGGTAGTGACCGTTAACAATCTCGCCTGTTACTTTATCCACGCCACCATCAACTCCCCAGCTAAATAAGTTTGAGTGAGCCTTGTTATCATCAAAGATTCCCATGGGCTGGTGTCCAGGGACATAGGACCTGTCTGGTCCATCCAGGATTTCATCAAGAATTACATGCCAGAAACCAGAACCGTCGGAACCAGCAGATACATTCCCCACAAAATCATTACTTGCATTTGTTATCCAGAATGTAACAGGAAATGCCTCAGGATGTGCTCCACGTTCTGCACCTATACCGAGATCGTGCGGTGTCGTTTCTTCTCCAGGAACAGGTCGTTTGCAAGAGACTCCCAAGTTCCCCTCAAATCTGTTTCCTACCTCGCTACCATTCTCCAAGAAATAACCATGACCTATAAAATCGTATCCTACATTGTCTTTTACTAAAGTGTTATTTGTTCCATGAACCGTGATCAAACGATTAAAGGATCTGTGGATAGAAGAGTTGGAAATAAATTGCCCAGTCGTATCGCCCAGCAGGTGCCAGTGCCATGGGTATCTCCCCACCTGAGATTTTTGCCCCATTCTGTAGAGTTCAATATTTGAGGCTTTAGAAACCGCATTAGGCATCGTCATGATGTGCCCACCATATCCATTATTTTCACTGGAACTATCTCCTTGAATTTTTAGGTTGTGGGTCAAGAGACCTACTTCCGCTCGTTCATCCAGTTCAAATGTTCTTCTATTATTTGAATAATTTTGAATGGTTCCCCAGTGCATGAATTGTAGAGGAGAATCTAAGGTTACGTCCAGACCGTTTATGGTTGTAATGGTTCTTTTTTCTGCTTGATCGGGATCAAAATCTGTGGATGCGATGACTATTTCATCGCCTACGTTCCAGTTTGCTGTTTCTTTGAGCGTAATTACGCTCGTACCAGCGTTTGCCGTGGCGTTAAGTTGTGTCCAGTTTAATTTTTGGGTTCCATGTGCTTCCATTCTGCCGCCACCCATGATTCCTATGAGTTTTGCGCCCATGCCGGCAACTAGGGTTTCCGTAGGGTCTGAACCTAACAAAGTAATCAAGCCATTACCGCTGTAAGGATTGTTTTCGCTTCCTATTTGTAAGAGTCCGCCATCATTAACCATGATACCTTTAGTGGAAAGATCAAAGTCGGTGGTTAGGCTTTGAATACTCAACGTACCATCTACTGAAACAGTCCGAGCAACAGAGCTACCCGATAATGCTACCCTTATCCCGGCAGGGATCATCACATCATCTGTAGATGTAGGTACTTGATTGTTGCTCCAGGTAGACGCGTCGTTCCATAAACCCGTAGATACCGCAGAAACCGTAGTAAAAAATGTAGGAGCACAATCATACCGCGATCCCAAGTGCTTTGTTTCTTTTTCAGGAATGATGAATGAGGTAAGCACCAATACCAAAAGCAAAAACGCACCGGAAAAAATAATTTTCTTCATCAAGACCTAATTTTACGAAATCGTTAGTAGTAATAAAACGAATAATCTAACAAAACTAAGCTCAATGTACAACTAAACGCATCCTGTTCCGACCTGTAAATCAGGTTGTAAATTACTGGTACAGGCTATAATGGCTTTTGGTTTTCCAGATGTTTTAGTAAGTCTTGCCTGTAGCTGTTCTGAATATTCTCAACCTGATTTTTTCCATAAAGGTTATTCCATTCTCTGGGATCGTCATTCAGGTCATAGAACTCGCCCGTGATGACATCCTCCTCTGTATATTCAGAAGCATCTTGTTTTCTTTTCAAAACAAGAATCATTTTGAAATCCTTTGACCGCCACATAAAGGCTACCTCTCCCTCTCGCTCGTGAAGCGCAGAGAACGTAGGTTGCTCTCGATTTTGACTCAACAGGTCATCGCCGGGAAGCTTAGATTCTTTTTCTATACCAACATAATCCAGTAAGGTCGGCAAGAGGTCGGTATTTTCTGCTGGGAGGGAATCTATGGTGTTCCGTTTTAGGTCTTTTGGGAGCGCGGTTCCTGCTAGTATCATGGGAACTCTCACACTGGCATCATAGAGATTGTATTTATTGAATTTATAGTAGCGCTCGCCCAGCATCTCCCCATGGTCTGAGGTGTAAACGATCATTGTGTTTTCCAGCAGTCCTTTTTCTTTTAGTGCAGCAAGAGTGCGTCCCATCATATCGTCTATCCAAGTAACGTTAGCATAGTAGCGCATGGTCATTTCCTTCCATTGTTGTGGAGTCGCCTTTTTCCAAAACTCCTCATACATATCGCGCCGGTTTACACCTTTAGAATGCGGGCTTTGATCTTCATCCCAGTCGGGCTGCTGGGCGTAGTCTATGCTGTCAAGATCATATAAATCTTCATAACCTTCGGGAACATTGTGGCCAGCGTGGGGTTTCATATAGGAGAGATAGAGAAACAAGGGCCTCTCATCTTCTCGTTTTTCTATATATTCAAGTGCCCGCTCTGTAATCCAGCCATCGCGATGCTGTTCTTCCTTTAATTTACTGGTAAAACCTACATAGCCTAGGTTGTTTTCTTCTCCCGGCCCCATACCAGCAATTTCATCGTCGTAGGCTTTTTTATCGGCAGGATTCATTTCTTGCATGCTTACCGCGCCGTCTTCCTTGATTTCAGAAACGTACCGTGTCTCAAAACCTCTGGTTCCCGTTTTATATTTACCCCAGTGCGTTTTTCCAAAACCTGCTGTTTCATATCCAGCCTCTTGAAAGTATTGAGCCATTGTTTTTGCAGGAAGCTTCTCATCCTTGATTCCATCACTATTTCTATAAACACCCGTTTGATTAGGATATAAACCTAACATCATGGAATTTCTACTAGGCACACACATGGGAGCTTGACATACCGCCTGGCTATAAAAAACGCCATCGCGGGCAAGACTGTCTAGGGTGGGAGTGATGACCTGATCATTGATCATTCCCAGTGCATCATATCTATGCTGATCGTCCATCAAAAAGATGATATTGGGTCTTTCAGACTCAATTTTTTCATCGCTTACGATAACTTCTTGCTCTTTGTGGTTCTTGCATGAAAAAACAAGAGCCGCTAGAACTAAGACACATATTAAATTGAAACACTTCATACAAGGATGTTAATTTGAGGTTGTTAATTTGATACGCTTTTCTGCTTACATAGCCACTTTGGCGGAGTAAGGCTTTCTAAAGCGCTATATATTCCTTTACTCAGACAAAAAATGATACTTGAACCTGCGATCAGGAGCCGCGTCGCCATTCATAAAAAAAGTCGATACATCTTCTAGGTTGCCTGGATTATCGGCCCATTTAAAATAAAACTGGGATGTTTTCGCTAGACCTAATGATTTTCTATCGACACCTATTTCCAGCTCCTTTTCATCAAACCTCAGCTTTGCAGTATCTATTTCGATCCACTTTTTGCCGTTCCATTTTTTGAGGGCTGCTTCCTTGTCTCGCTTTCGCGAAAGCATAAAATCATAACCTTCCCAGCCCGTCGCCATATTCATATCGCCATCTATAAACAGCAGCATCCAGTCTTTGCTGTTAGGTTTTGTGAGCTTTTCCTCCGTACGTGCATAGAAATAAAAATTGTTTTTGTCCATGGCTACCTTACTGGAAATTATATCATTGCGGCCTGTATCGTTTACATAATGTGTTTCAGGATCATAACCGGCAAAATCCCTGTGCATGGTATCTCCCATCGGATCCATAAATTCAGGTGTCACAGTTTCCCAGTCCTCAAAATCGCCATCCATTGTGATCTCCCCATTTTGTTGAGCAGTTCTAGGCGGTTGTATTCCTTTAAATTTTCTAATATTTGAGACGAGCTGATAATAGTAATTATCGGAATGGCCGTCTTTCATGGGAGCCATATCTCTATTAAACTCCTCCGTAAAGGCATCTACAAAATAAGTGTCGCCTTTTTCTATTGGTCTACCTGCATAACCCTTGTGCTTGAGTTTCCCATCCCAAATGAACCGCTGCGCCAGCCACTCATTCCACTGTGTGACCATAACCACTTGAGGATCTACTTCCAGCGCTCGATCCCATTGTTCCTGAAAATGGGCTCCTTGCCCTGTAATTTCTGTTACGTAAAACTCATTGACCGGCGGTTGTTTTCCATTTGATCTGCTCGTACCGTAGAGTCCATGGCCCAGTTCTACTGGATGGCCTGCAACTGATACAGGAATCTGCTCCGGAGTTTCTGGATCCTTACTCCAGCCGTAGTCCTGCGGAGTCGTGTCTACCCATTGCCAGTGGTTCGGGTTTTCTTTGGTTTTTGTCCACGCCCAACTGTATTTAACAGTGAAAAAGTTGCGAGCTGTTTTAGTTAGTTTTTTGTCCTTAGGATTTGCCATGATCAGCGGTTTTCCATCCCACATGAACCATTGATCTTTATAAAGTCCTCTCTTATAAATCTCATCGTAGATTTTAGTAACCGTTAGTCCGCTTTTTGAGTTTGTGGTAAAGCATACATCAGGAGTGGGAATTCCCTCAGCTCGCATTTTTGCTCCCATTTGAAATAATGCGTGAACCGTTTCTGGATAGATAAAATGGTTGGTCACATCTAGGTAGATAAAATCGACCTTGGCATTTGTGAGCATCTGTAGGTCGCGTCTCAAAACCCATGGATCTTCAGCGCGATAATACCCTTGTTCTGGCTCTCCCCAAAAATGAAATTTCCCCTTGGGACCCCAGTTACGTTTGGCTTTGGGATCTTTCAAGATTTCTGTGATGTCATAGACCTCATCACTATGATATCCATGCCAGATGTAGTAGAATACGCCCACGATTTTATCGGTTCTTGCAGCTCCAGCTTCTTCAAAAGATACCGTCTTTCTACCCAAAGCATCTATTGCTAACCAGTTATCGGTATCGTATTCACGAAGCTGCACGGATTTATCTCGCTCTTGTCCAAAAGATATTGAACACGATAGCATTGCTAAAGAAAGTAAAGCGTAGGTAGTTTTCATTCTGGCTTGTATTATTTTCTTTTGACCGTTAGACCCTCGGGTGCGTCAATTACTGTTTTGACTTTTCCTTTAGAGTCTTTGGTGTGCTCCACTTGTAGGATCCCATATTTAGTCGGGAATGTTCCTTTTACATGGGTAAGATCTCCTAGATGAGGTTCAATGGTAACCACCTCGCCACCGTCTGAAACATTAATGCCCAGAACATGCTGAGTCAACCATGAGGTAGGACCACTTGCCCAGCCGTGAGCCAAGCTGTGCCTTAAACCTACATAGCAAAATGCGCCAAAATCACAGTGTATATCGCTCTTTCCTTCCACGGGAAGCTCATCTATGCGACCACTCATTCTTCCTTCCTTGATATTGAAATCTTCCCAAAACGTAGTAGCCCCCAGATCCAGCATACCGCCCCAGTATTCACTAATCACATCCATGGCGCCGCTGTAATCCTCAGCTTCAGCCATTGCTTCTAGGATATAATAACCGTAAAAGGTGGACATATTTTCCACACCGTCTTTCTTGAGAATCTGTTTGTTGGTTTTTTCGGCTTTTGCGAGGTCTGCGAGAACCATCATTGCAGCGGCTTGCTTAGAGGTATTCTCCTCTGGAACATGCTTTTTAAGGTCTTTTGAGATCTGAGCGTATTTTTTTGCTAATTCCTTTTTACCTAAAATCTCCATAATATCTGATCCATCCTGAAAAGTCATGACCATCATGGCTTGAAGACCGGCATGAACCGCTTTGGGATCCACACTGGTAGGCCAGTCTAGAAAACGACCACCGTTTAAGGTTTCCTTGTTGTCCTGATCAATAAAGGTGCTCAACTGATCAAGAAGATCGACCATATAGGTTTCCTGCTCGCGCAAATACTCAAGATCGCCGTGGTGGTCGTACCAGTTTTTATGAATGATCAACCACCACATGGAGTAGGAGCTTATGGTATTCATCCACTGGGGTAGTGGGTGCTGGTCGCGAGCAAGATCGAGACTTTTAGGTACGATGCTATTTTTACCAAAAACTGTGTTGATCGTCATTACTTCTGGATGCATGTCTCCCACCCATACCAGTCGGTCTCTTTTTATACCATCCCACAAATAGTTTTGCATGTTTAAATGTACCGTGTAGGCTCCCGTCATCCAGATATCGTTGAGTCGCTCGTCGCTGCTCTCAAATGAACCTATATAATCGACATCCCGATAGACAAAAGCTGCGTCGATGGATTTGATGGGCGCCATTTCTCCAGCTTCCAGGACGTCAATTCTTAAAAACCTAAATCCAGTCTCGCCCACTTCTATAGAGCCCAACCAGGGAACTTCTATGACAAAATCTCTTAGAGAGTGCTCGTTTGTCGCGGTGCTCTCGCCACCCATTTCAGACATTGCTTCAGAGACCGATTCCCCAAAACGTAATCGCAGTTTCAATGGGGTTTTGCTGGGTCTTATTCCCAAGGAGATCTTGACCCCACCGTGTATTTCCTTGCCGTAATCCAGTACGATTCCCGGCTTGTTAGTCTCGGTACTGGTAAGAGTGAAAAGGTTTTTATCATTTACCGCGACCTGGCCGTTGCCTTTTTCAAGCAAGGTTTTTTCGTTTTTGATAAAGGTGCCAGTCGAGTCGTTTTGCCATACGATTCTGGTGGGCTTGAGGTAGGTCTTGACCATTTCTGAATGTGTCGCCCGTTGCTGGTCTGCATCGTTGAAGACTGGAGGTAACTGTGCGCTGCAAAAGATACTTCCCGTTAATAGGATGGATAGGCAAATGGCTGCTTTCATGGACGGTATCATTTTATTAAGATCATATCTGTAATTCATAGTATTCTTTGATGTTTGTCCCGCTTTCGCGAAAGCGAGAACCTTTTAAATCTTCTAGTCTGTATTATTGCTGGTCTTGAACCGATAGGCGTATGCACTCTCCCGCACCGGTGTGATGGGCTGAAACTTGCCGTTTTGTTTTACCTTGACCCAGCCGGGATCCCACGTAATATAATAATGGGAGCCGGGATCGAGTTGCGGGAAATCTTCAAAGCTCAAGATGGTTTTCCCCTCAAATGAGCTGTTCTCATCCAGATCTTTGCTCCACAAGACCGCGGGATTACCGTATTTCAAGAGCCGTATGGATTTTCCCTGAGTCCCCTTGAATGTTACCGGACCTTTAAAATCCAAGACCAACTTCTCGCTTACCGCCACGTTATCCTCCATATATTCTGGAGTGGTGGATTTGAGTAGCTTGTTGATGCGATCGTAGCCAAAATTGCGCTTTTTATCGCCGGTAGCCATATTCCAACGCTTGTCATTTTCAAAACCTGCCTTGCGGGTGTAGGCGTTCCAAGAGTTGAGTAGCTCCTTGAATTTTTTGGGATGTTGTGCTCGTAGATCAATAGTTTCAGACGGGTCATTCTCAAGGTTATAAAGCTCAAACGGACTGTCAAAATAGCTCACGAGTTTCCAGTTCTCCTTGATGATCCCTTTAGACCGATAGAATGTAGAAACAAAAAATTGCTCTTCCTCAAAATCTTGATCCCGCAGCAGTGGCGCAAAGCTTTTGCCCATGAGTTGGCGTTCTTTATGGGGTTTTGCTCCAGCAATTTCCATAAAAGTAGGGTAGAGGTCCCAGATTCTGAGCATGGTGTCGTTTATGGAATTTTTTTCAAGTTTCAGTCCTGCTGGCCAGTGTATGATCATGGGCGAGCGTATCGCGCCCTCGCCGCTGCCGTGTTTATAGGAGCTGAATGGCGTGTTACTCAATGCAGCCCAGCCGTAATTTGTGGTAAAGCCGCCACGACCTTTGGGATTCCAGGGCCTTAGTTTGCGTGGTGTATAGGAACCCGCGTAACAACCGCCGTTGTCTGAAATAAAAATGATAATCGTATTCTCAAATTTTGAATCTTTTGTATTGCCGTCCTGATTAGGATCTTTTAAAAAGTCGATTATTCTGCCCACATTCTCGTCGATGTTATCCACCATACCGGCGTATGCACTTCTGGACAATGCCTCAAAATCTTGCTGCATTTCCCAAGGTCGGTTGGACTTTTTGGGGAGTGAATCCCAGTCTGGGATCTCTGGCCCTAGGGCGGAAAGCTTTGCATCTTCTGGAATGATGCCCATCTCTAGCATGCGCTCATAACGTTCTTCCCGCATTTTGTTCCACCCCTTTTTATAGGCGTTAATCCCGTTTTTGGGATCGTAAAATTTCCTCACGTTGCGCTCGGGTGCGTCCAGCGGGCTGTGTGGGGCGTTATAGGCAAGGATGCTAAAAAACGGTTGGTTAGTTTGAATAGCATCCCGCATATAACTTATGGATCTGTCTGTAAAATTCTTGGTTGCGTAGAAATCCTCAGGTAGGTTTTTGTGCGGAAAATTGGTGCCATCATCCTGCCATTTCACGTTTCCCGCTCCCGTAAAGCTGTTGATCTGTCCACCGGTAAAACCGTAGAAATGATCAAAGCCATAATCGGTTTGTCGGCTCCCGATCTTCAAGGTTCCCATACCATGGTTTTTACCCACCAAACTGGTGGTATAACCGTTTTCTCTCATCTTTACCGCGATGCTCTCGCTGTTGGGAAAGTTGTTTTTGCCGGCCGCCATGTATTCCATACCCGATAGAAAAGCCACCCGGCTGGTCACACACATGGGCGAAACGTAAAACTTATTGAACCTGACCCCATTTGTGGCCAGGCTGTCGATAGCTGGCGTAGGAATCTCGCCGCCGTAGGAACTCAAATCGCTAAATCCCAGATCATCTGCCATGATGACGAGGATATTAGGCTGCTGTTGCTGGGCGTGAATGTCTTGCGTGCAAAACATGACGCAAAGGATTACCAGTAAAGCATGAAGCGTATTTTTCATTCACAAAGAAATCTTAACAAAAAACCATTTTTTGGGACGGTTTATTATCCTGTTGCAACCTGTAATGCGATTAACGTGCCATTGCAGGATGGTAGGTATGGGGAATGGGTTTAAATTCAATTTTTAGTTTTTGCCATGAATGTATTGCTTGAAATACTCCAAATAAGCGAGAGATGAAAAATTTTATTTTTCTTACTATATCATTTTGTGTTTCCATGAATGCACAGAATCCTGCGTTTTATAATGTGCATCCTCAAAACAATCAAGTAGAGTGGTATATGCAACTTAATATGGATCCAGTAATAATCAAACATGGTACAGTTATGAGTGAAACGACATCGCCTAATTGGTACAATGCTTTTCAATTTGACAATTGTAAAGGTGTTTTTCAAAATGCCCAGCAAGCTTATAGTTTCCTTACCCAAAACAGCGCGTTTTATAACCCCAACAGTTACTCCTATGAAGATAGAAATGATACTGAAGCTATAAATAACATATTCAATAGTTCAAAAGAAGCATTACTTAGATCTCAAACCTTTAGTCTCAATGAAGCACTTAAAGATCATTCAGCGGGATTTTTAAGTGGATGTAGAGAGCAGGTAATTTTCAGTGAGTTTTATCTAAAATATAATGGTTATGAAATCCTTCTTCTAAATGCAATGCCCATGTATCTATATAATTTAGAATCATCATCAACCACGGACATTCAAAGTGTTATCAATAAAATAACGGGTATTATTAATGATGATATGTTCAGACAATTCACAAGTAGTGGTTATTACATAAAAGAAAATGGCATTTGGAAAGCAACAAACTTTAAGTTAATGGGTGATTACCTGCAGCCTTTGTTTGATCAAGTTGATTTCTCGGAAAATAATAGGGTAAAAGTGCACGTGTTGTCCACTGTCGATCCCAACACACAGGAGCGTATCTATGTAGAGAATTAGATTTTCTCTACATTAAATAACATTTTTTTCTCATTTACTTTAACGCGCAACAATTAACTCCAATCGTGAACAGTTTATGGTTTAGAGTTTTTTAATGGTGCGGTAAATATGTGAAATCTTCAAAATATTGATGAGTTGGAAAATGCTTCTTCACTTTCATTACCTAAGAATATACAGCAGGTATGTTATTCAACTGCACCTTTGTTATCACAAACAACGATAAATCTAGACCGTAAGAACAGGATGCATCTGGACAGAAGACCAGATAACTTTGATTTAAGTTAATGTTCATTCTATGAAATCCTTTAGCATTCGATTTTTAGTGGCCTTAGTTGTGATCGCAAGCTCAATTTCAAAAGAACTAAATGCTCAAAACCCATCTTTCTATCAGCCCATTTCAGGTTACAATGATTTAGAAATATACAAGCAGATAAATGCAGACCCCTATGTTTTTAAAAATGGAGATTTAGTAAATGAAACTGCCTATCCTAATTGGTATAAAGGCTTATTTTTTAATAATCATCCAGGTGTTTTTGCTAACGCTAGCGACCTTTATTCTTTTTTAAGTGAGGATAACCGTTTTAACCAACTGCCCGTGGAAGCGGGATCTTATTACAACCAAGATAGTTTTTCGGTCCAACAAAAGTTGTATGACCTTAGCAGGGCAAAATTGATAGAGTCGAGAAGTTTTCCCAATGATCAGGACTTTTTAAATTCCAGACCCTCCCAAACTAAAAAGTTTCGTAGGTACACTACTGTTTATCAGGAAATATACATCAAGTATAAAAGCGAGGAGTTTTTAATACTTACCACATCAAATCTTATGTTTGATAATTATAATATGATTCCAACAGAGTCTGACAGGCAAAAAAGAGTTGATTTTCTTAGTAGGAGCAACACAAACTTCTCAACTCATGAAGAGGCAAACCTGAGAATCTCTTTTTTATTCAAAGAAGATGGAACTTGGAAATGGGTAGCGTCAGTCCCACGACTGTATGAATATTTTGCTTCAGAAAATTTAAGTCCTGCCTTGACTCAAGTATTTGAATTATCCTTAGCTACGATGGATGTAAAATCCACGGTAAACAACTCGGGTGTTAGAGTTTTTGAGGAGTATTGAAAACGGTAGGTGCTTAAAATCGATCATCATTTGAACAATGTTAAAGATGTAGAGTATAGTATTGAAAACACTATTCTTTCTGGTCGGGCGCTTGAAAAGCAATTATCTAAAACAATTCATTGAAACTGTCTTTTTGCATTCGATGATATCGAAATTTTAAACTGAAAATGTTTTTGACCTAACTGCTTTAGATCTTTTCAATGAGCCGATTCGTATAAACATCCTTATCGTTCTTAGGGGTTATTTACTTGATCTTATCTTAATAGGATCTTGTCTTGTATCAAAAACATTTGATATTTCAACTCGTGATGAAGCCAAATTTATCCAGTAGACAATTTTATAATTGGTGTAGACTAAATAGCGATACTCTATTTTTCTGTGCGATAAGCTTAGTTCTACTTGACCAATTTCGGGTTGTTTGGTCAGTGCAACGGTCGCTTTTACAATCCCGTTTACAATTTTGTTTGCGGTTTTTTTGCCAGCCTTAAGTTTATAATAGTCGTAGATATCCTCCAGTTTGTCTTGTGCAAACTGCAACCAAAAAACCTTTAGTTCCATTTGTCAATTTTGGCTTTCAGGTCATTAACCTCTACCATTCTGCCGTTTTTTGAATCATCCATGGCTTGATCCATTTCTGCATTGTACTGACCCATAGTCATGGGTTTTAGATTTTCTTCAATAAGTTGGGTTTTTCGTTTACGTAGAAGTCTTTCGAGACCACTGATGATATCTTCATTTTGTAAACTCAAAAATTCTTGGACAAACTCTATCTTCCTTGCGTGCAAATCCATTTTAGTACTTTTTATCAAAGATACAGCATTATAAAATGTAGCAGTTACTCTTTTCGGCAGCTATTTTATTTGCAAGTGAAGTACGAGGAGCCGTCTATCATTTTATTCAAAAATGAATGTTTAAACAAACCGTAAGAACAGGATGCACCTCGACTTAAGACAAGATAACTTTGATTTGAGTTAATATCCATCCTATGAAATCCTTTAGCATTCGATTTTTAGCAGTCCTCTTCTTGGTTGTTTTTATAGCAAATTGTAGTTCGCAAAATAAAACGGCTCATTCATCTACCGAGGTTAAGAAAAAAATGGATCAACCCATGAACGTTGTCCTTATATTAATGGATGACCAGGGGTATGATACCACCATAGATGGTAGAACAGGTGTGGAGACTCCTAATTTTGACGCTTTCGCGAAAGCGGGCACCCGTTTCACAAATTCCTACGCCTCCGTTCCCTCATGCTCTCCAAGCCGCAGTTCCATCAACACGGGAATGTTTCCGCATTCAAACGGGCACTGGCGCAATACGATCACTCCTAAACTTTCTGATCCTGATGAGGCTTTTAGCCGTCAAGCGACTCGTATAGATCAAGTGGGGATTCATGAATACATAAAGACGATGCCGGAGCTGTTACAGGAAAATGGATATTTTACCGCAATTACCCAAAAATTCCACATGAGCCCACCGTGGAAGTTTCCCTATAGCGCTCGTGATCCGGTTCATAACGATCCTGCGAGATATAAAAACGTGATGGCGCAGTTTATTGAAGATGCTGGCGACAAACCTTTTTTCATACATGCTAATATCTCGCCACCGCACAGGAACTTTGACCAGCACATGAACGCTTTCCCACAATTCATGACTGATCCTGACAAGATCCACGTGCCAGAATATCTTGCCGATACGCCCATCATGAGAGAGGATCTCAGCAAATATTATGGTTGTATCCAGCTTGCAGATGCCTGTGCGGGAGCTATCATTGAGTCGCTCAAGAAAAAAGGAGTCTATGAAAACACACTCATTATTTTTACCTCAGATCATGGGAAACCCTATCACAGGGCAAAAGCATCTCCTTATGATGAGGGGCTTCACGTGCCATTTGCGGTAGTGGGGCCACAGGTGGAAAAGAAAAAGATTACGGACGCGTTAGTTTCCCACGTGGATATCATGCCTACGATTCTCGATTTTTTAAATCTTGACGCTCCCGAAACGGTTCAGGGAAAATCTATTCTACCTATTTTAAACGGAGAAGCAGATAAAGTTGCAGGCCGTGATTATATTTTTGCTGAGCATAATTCGCACGGTCCAGATCGACGTGAGCATTTCCCGTCACGTGTGGCTTACGACGGCAGGTATTACTATATCAAAAATCTGATGCCTGATAAGTCCTATCTATTACCAGCAGATCTTCGTGCCTATAAAGGTTGGAGCAACCGCAGTTACGAGGCAACCGTTAAAGCCGAAAAGTCCCATCCCAAACAGTATGGTATTTTAAGAACTTTGGAAAAAGGAAGACCCGCTAAGGAATTGTACGACATGCAAAATGACCCCTACCAGCTCAACAACCTTGCAGATGATCCTAAATTTGCCAAGATCTTAGGTAAAATGCAGGAGGCTCTAAAAAACTGGAGAAAAGAAACAGGCGACGTCGCTAAAAACCCTATACAGATTAAAACCCGACTTCCCATTGCTAAATAATTTCTACGAATTTTACAAAGGCAGGAAGAAGCAGGATAGTTCGCTTTTTATATTAACGTATTATTGAATGAATCATTAAACCTTAGGAATGAAAACAAAAATTACTCAAAAACGATTTAATTTTAATAGCATTATTGCTGTAGTCGCAGTACTATTAGCATTCTTTTCTACAATGCAGGTCAATGCTCAAGTTGTCTTGGGTTATGAATTCACAAATAATGTACAGGGGTGGAACGGTCCCCAGACCAGATGTACCGTAGATTGGAACAGTGCGGGTTATCTAGATGTGACCACGCAGGGTACAAACGATCCTTTCTTTTCTAGAACAGTTCCCATCAATCTTGATACGAGTAATGTAAATTTTGTGGAATTGAGTGTGCTCAATGGAACTGCTAGTTCAGAGGGTAATATTTTATTGATTGTTGATAATGCGCCGAACGTTGTCGTACCGATTAATATGACGCCTAATAGTACAACTTTTGAGGAAGTTATAGTGGATCTTTCTAATTTAGCTAATTATTCAAATAACATAGTTACTAGAAATGTTAGAATAGATCCCAATACAGATGGAGCTGTTGGGGTTATTTCTTACGATTATGTAAGATTTGTTGAGTCGCCCACAAATCTAATCACTCCTACTTCAATAACAGTAAATGGTCCAAGTACGATAAGCACAAATGAAACTGCCCAATTTACCACGAGTTTTACCCCTAGTGACGCTACTTTTCAAAACGTAGTTTATTCTACCAGCGATATGAACATCGCGACTATTGATGGTTCTGGGCTATTAACTCCAGTTGCAGCCGGTACGGTAACAGTCACTGCGACCACTACCGATGGCTCAAATATCAGTGATACAGCGTCCCTTACCATTACTCAAGGTCCCTCGACTATATTAGGTTGGGAGTTTGATACAGATGATGATGGCTGGAATAGGGTTCCTTTGAGATGTACTACGGCATGGAACAGTGCTGGTTATCTGGATGTTACAACAGAAGGAACTAATGATCCCAATGTAAGAAATGCAACCGCTCAACCTTTTAATGCGGCGGGTGCTAATTTTTTTGAGGTAAGTGTGAGAAATGGAACTGCCAGTTCTACGGGACAGGTAATTTTATTTGTACAAGGTGGTGGTGTTAGAACCATTTTATTTCCTATGACACCTAACAGCACTACCTTTGAAACTGTAGTCATTGATTTAGCTACTTCTGTAAATAATTGGTCTAGTAGTGATGTCTTTAATGACGTTAGACTTGATCCCAACGATGACGGATCTGTAGGTGTAGTTTCCTTTGATTATTTCAGATTTGTAAGTACACTGTCTACTCCGTCTCAACAAAACCTTGATGATATAACAATGTATCCTAATCCAGTGGCACAGGGACAGGACGCTTTTGTTTCCTTAGAAAGATTTACAAATGCAGATGCGTTTGAGCTTTCAGTACATGATATAACGGGTAAATTAATTTACAGTAATGAAGTTTCAGGCGGTCAGGCTGAAAGTATTTCAACCGGTAATATGGGTGCAGGATTATACATTGTAAGTGTCAAAAATGAGAACAGTTCCAAAACGTTCAAAATGATCGTTAAGTAAAAGGTTACCGTAATTATAAATACTTCAAAAGCCCATTATTTAATACTGGGCTTTTGTTTTTTTCCTTGAGAATGAACCCCTCACTTAAGCCTAATTTCAGAACGATCATGTCTATATCATTGAGAAGTAGTCAACTTTTATTTTTTGTCCTCTTAATTGCTGCTGCACCAAGTGCAAGAGCAGTGCAAGCGCAATCGCCTTTGGAAATTCAACAATTGAGATTGGAATACAAAAAGAACCCAGAGGGAATCGACGTGTTGAAGCCTCGTTTTAGCTGGATCCTCAAAGGAGATGGTTTCAATCGCTCACAATCAGCCTATCAAATTCAGGTCTCGACTTCCGAAAACATCAGTAAGTCAGATGTATGGGATAGTGGTAAAGTCAAATCGGGCGATACCAATCAAATTGAATATGCAGGCAAAACTCTTGAGTCTGGAAAAAAATACTTCTGGAGGGTTAAGGTTTGGGATGAGAACGATCGTTCATCCATCAGTGAGACGGCTCACTGGTCTATGGGGATGCTCCATTTCAATGACTGGCAGGGTCAGTTTATAGGGCACGATGTAGGCTATAATAAAAAAGATAAATATGCGGAGCTTTATCTACCTCCAGCGAGATATTTAAGGCACGCTTTCAACGTAAGTAAGAAAATCAAACGCGCAACCGCTTATACTACAGCACTCGGTTTATATGAATTGCGCTTGAACGGAGAGAAAGTAGGGGATGAGTACCTGCTTCCCGGCTGGACTGATTATGACAAGAGACTCTATTACCAGACTTTTGATATTACAGATCAGCTCGCTCAAGGCGAAAACGTGGTAGGAGCCATCATCGCAGATGGATGGTATTCAGGCTATATAGGATACGCGCTTTTAGTCAGGCTGGATAAAGTAAGAGAGTTCTACGGAGTCAACCCATCGTTTATGGGACAGATAAAAATTGAGTACGAAGACGGTACTTCTGAAGTAATCGCCTCAAACGATACCACCTGGAAAGCAAACCAAGGACCTATTAGAGAAGCAGACATCATCATGGGAGAAACCCACGACGCTACAAAAGAACTAACGGGTTGGGATCAGCCTGGATATGATGAAAGCAAGTGGAGTAAACCCAAACTCTACACCTTGCCAAACGGTAGACTGGAATCATCGCCTGTTACGGGAGTCAAGGTTCAGGAAACCATCACTCCTATAGACATTACTGAGCCTAAAAAGGGAATCTACATCTTTGACCTAGGGAAAAATATTGCAGGAATTGCCCGTCTCAAAGTACAGGGAGATAAAGGCACAAAAATCACATTACGATTTGGCGAGATACTTAAAAACGATGGAACCTTGCTCACAGAAAACTTGAGAAGGGCTAGATCTACAGATACCTATATACTGAGTGGTAATGGTACTGAAACTTTTGAACCTAAGTTTACCTATCACGGTTTCCAGTTTGTAGAGGTTACCGGTCTAACTGAAAAGCCTACAAAAGATATGATCACTGGACTGCAATTGAGTTCTATAAGTACCGACAACAGCAGTTTCAAAAGTTCCAGTCCCCTCGCAAACACACTTATAAAGAACATAAAAACAACCCAAAAGGCAAACTTTCTGGATGTACCTACTGATTGTCCGCAACGTGATGAGCGACTGGGCTGGACGGGAGATGCACAGGTCTTTGCTAGATCTGCCACCTATAATGCAGATGTAGCGGCCTTTTTTACCAAATTCTGTAAGGATCTGGACGATTCACAACGCTGGTACGGTGCCTATCCTAACTTTGCCCCATTCCCATTCTCTAGACCTGGTCAGTATTCTCCAGCATGGATGGATGCCGGTGTGATTATTCCCTACACCATGATGAAAGTCTATGGGGATAAAAGGATCGTAGAATATATGTACCCGGGAATGCAAAAATTCATGGATTTTCAAAAGCAGGCCAGCACAGATTATCTGCGACCGGGTGCCGGAAAAAACTGGGGAGACTGGCTCGCGGTAAATGAGAAGACCAGCAATGACTTTATCGCGACGGCTTATTATGCCTACGATGCCTATTTGATGGCTCAAATGGCTGCAGAAATAGGAAAGAGTCAAGATGCTGAAAGCTATCAAGATGATTTTGAAAACATCAAAAAAGCCTTTGCCAAAAAATACATCCAGCCCGACGGTAATACCACAGAAGATTCCATGACTTCCTACGCGCTGGCGCTATATTTTGATCTGTATCCAGAAGAACTGGCACAAAAGGGAGCCGCGCGCCTTGCCAAAAAAATTGAGGACAACGGCTATAAATTTGCCACTGGATTTCTTGGGACTAAACATGTGATGCTTGCCCTTTCTAAATATGGCTATCACGACATTTCCTATCGCCTTTTCACGCAAACAGAATATCCCAGCTGGGGTTACAGTATCGAGAATGGTAGTACCTCAATATGGGAACGATGGGACAGTTTTACAAAGGACGACTCAAAAAATTCTGATCTTAACGCCGCGATGAATTCATTTAGTCACTATGCTTTTGGCAGCGTGGCAGAGTGGATGTTTCAGTATGCAGCTGGTATTGATACAGAGGGTAATGGTTATGACAAGATCATTATTAAGCCGGCAATAACTGATCAGTTGGAATACATAGACGCCTATACGCATACCATCGTTGGAAAAGTAAGTAATTCATGGAAATATGACGGTAAAAAACTGACCATGAAAGTGGAGATTCCCATTAATACGATAGCAACAGTGCATGTACCGTCAGTTGAGGACGACAAGATCAAAATAAATGGCAAGCGATTGAAAAAATGGTCAGACGTGATTGAAATCAGACAGAATGATCGTGCAGTCGTTTTAGAATTGGGTTCTGGGGTCTATGAGATACAGTCCAGGTACAGTATTTTCAGCAACTAAATACGTGTTGATAAGAGTCGATACTCCGCTTTCGCGAAAGCGGAATCATTCAAAAGATCTGCTGCAAAATTATCATTTTACCATGCGCAGCGACTAGTTG
Organism: Nonlabens sp.; assembly: GCA_049671565.1. Taxonomy (GTDB): domain Bacteria; phylum Bacteroidota; class Bacteroidia; order Flavobacteriales; family Flavobacteriaceae; genus Nonlabens. The sequence continues at coordinate 238,183 of JBATVD010000042.1, read as the reverse complement.
CGAAATGGAATTTAAGTTGTTTTGATTTGAAAAGTGGCAGATGTAACTCTGTTTCCAAATTTACATAGGGAGTTTTGGAGAGGTACGCTTTCGCGAAAGCGTAAAAATCAATAGCTTAATATTCGTGTGCAGTCCATGATTTAAAAATATAACCCGTTTTTAAGACTATTCTTTCGCTAACAATGAATTTCTAAATGAAAATATGGAAATGTATCGATCAATTTTGATTTATGTGAATAAAGCAAGTAAGTACAGGTTACTATAACGTTGTATCTTTTTTAATATTGAATTATAAGTAGTTAACAATACCAGCTGTTGTTTTTTCAATTTTTAATATGATACTAAAGAATTACTACCATTTTAAAGCCTTTTTATTGCTAGCAGTGTTGCTTGTTTCTGGAGGTCTTGCCGCGCAAACGATATCGGGAACCGTAACATCTGCAGAGGAGGGAGAGACTCTTTTGGGCGTATTTGTTCTTCAAAAAGGTACCAAAAATGGAATAAATACCGGTCTTGATGGAACTTATGAGATCAAACTGATCGAGGGACAGGAAAAGGTTTTGGTTTTTTCTTACCTAGGTTATAAGACTAAGGAGGTTGCAGTAGGCTCTGAAACTACAATAAATGTAAAACTTGTGGAAGAAGTAGAAGCGCTGGAAGAGGTTGTGGTCATAGGTTACGGCTCAGAAAAGCGTAAAGATCTGACTGGAGCAATAAGTACCATTAGTAAAAAGGATCTTGAAGACCAGGTCTACACTAACGTGTCAGAAACACTTCAAGGTCAGGCGGCTGGAGTTTTTGTAAATTCAGATTCTGGGGAGCCTGGGGCTGGAATATCAGTCAATATCAGGGGGATCAACAGTCTTACCGGTAGTACACAACCACTTTATGTTTTGAATGGTATTCCGCTAGGGGAAGACATACAGGCTGAAAACGACCAGTTCTTCACGGCCACTAACCCTCTTGCAGGACTTAATCCCGAAGACATTGAAAGTATCCAAGTTTTAAAAGATGCCTCTGCAACCGCTATTTACGGTGCACGAGCGGGTAATGGTGTTGTTTTGATCAATACTCGAGATGCAAAGGCGGGATCTACCAAGGTCAGGCTTAATATAAGGGGTGGGGTTACTGAGATTATTGCACCTTATGAATTGATGAACGGAATGCAATATGCGCAGTTTAGAAATGATCTCGTAGTATTACGTAACCCACAGAGTACGTTTCAGGAATTGCTGGATAACAATCAAATTCCCTTTGACGGCAGGACTGAACAGAGACCGCTACCAGAGAACGCTCCAGTAGGTACGGATTTTATCGATGCGATCTTTCAAACCGGAGAGAATAAAAATGTGAATTTTAATATCACTGGGGGTACGGAAAAGTATTCACAACTACTGGGTTTGAATTACAATGAGATCGATGGTAACATTATAAACTCCAACTTCAAACGAATGAATTTGAGGTACAACTCAAAACTTCAAATGGGAGAGAACTTTAGGTTAAATTCTAACGTTCAACTAAATTACACGAGAAATCAACGAGTACAGACCAGTGCAAGAACGGGACAAACAGGAGTCGTGTTTTCTGCTCTGAGAATTAATCCTTTAATTCCATTGAGAGACCCAGATACTGGGGAACTGAACCTAGTGGATGAAAATCAGGAACTAATAACCAATCCAGTAATTGAGGCAGAGGAAGCTGACAATGTTCAACAGGATCGCAGAGCAATTTTAAACACCACTGCAGAATGGGATCTAACCTCAGACCTCAAATGGACCAACCGAATAGGTTTTAACTACGGCTTCAATTCCAACCAAGTATTCAATAAAAAGAAAACGCTTGTAGGGCAACAGTTCAATGGACGTCTTTTCCTCGCTGATGCCGAAACAAACAGGCTAACGCTTGAATCCTTTTTGAATTATGACAAACGTTTTGGACGTCATAAAGTAAATGCAACTGCCGGATTGAGCTATACTGATATCAACGCGTTTAGACAGAGGGAGATCTATTCAGATTTCACGTTTGATAATCTAGGTGTAGATGCAATACAATTAGCGAGTACTGCGCAAAGTTTCAATACGGTTCGCACCAATAACTATTATCAGTCTGCACTTTATAGATTGAATTATGTTTTTGATGAAAAATATACTTTGACAACTTCGGGTAGATATGATGGGGATTCTAAATTTAGCCAGGGAGATCCTTGGGGGTTCTTTCCATCTGCGGCAGCTACGTGGGATGCTCATAAAGAACGTTTTATAAGAAACTTCAGGGCGCTAAGCCAGCTTAAGTTTAGAGTTTCCTATGGAGAGGTAGGAAGTTCAAGGGGAGTCGCGCCTTACTCTACTTTAGATACCTATGATATCGCACAAATAGGTATAGGAGATCCTAATGATAATTTGTTTACGGGTACTTTTCCTGCAAGAATTGCAAATCAGGATCTAACTTGGGAGGTAAGTAGGACATTAAATGTAGGAGCAAATATTAATTTCTTTAGAAATAGACTGAGAACTTCAATTGATGTTTATGAAAGAACCACTGATAATCTGTTGAATAGATTGCCAGTACCTACCCAAACAGGATTCAATTTTATTCCGATAAACGATGGAACCATTGAAAATAAAGGTGTCGAGATTGAAGTTGCCTATGATGTATTCAATAATGAGAACTTTTCTTGGACTTCAAAACTCAATTGGACAAAAAGTAAAACTACCTTAATCGACTATGGAACTAATGAATTTGTTGATGGACCTGGTATTGCAGCAAACTTTTTCCAGATCAATGCCACAAGAACTTTTCCTGGAGATGAGTTGGGAATGTTTTATGGATATAAAGTCATAGGTCTTATTCAGACGGATGATTTAGTGGACTATGAAAATGCCAACTTCAATATTAGAACCGTGCCGGTCGACGATGGTAATGGAGGTACGGTGCAGCAGCAGATTTTTGCAACAACGGCTAGAAATAATGCTGGGAATGGTAATGCCGCTGCAAACTCGCCAGGTCAGTGGATTTTTGAAGATGTGAACGGCGATGGAATTATCAATCAAGAAGACCGTCAACAGATCGGAAATCCCAATCCAGATTTCTTTTTTGGATGGAACAACCAGTTCAGAATTGGAGATTTTAATATATCGGCCTTTGTTCAGGGTTCTGTAGGTAATGATATACTGAACCTAAATAAAGCCTTTATAGGTTCCGGATGGAGTGGATCTAATGGTTCTACCGATTACTACAACAATCGCTGGACTTTGGATAATCAACATAGCGATGTGAATTATCCCAGTAATATAGGCCCGACGGGTGTGAATGTTCCCAATTCAGTATATATTGAAGACGGAACTTATGTGAGGCTTAAGAATTTAAGTATCAGATATAATCTTCGGAACTTTAGTTTTTTTGATAACGCCGCATTGGTTTTAACGGGAACTAACTTAATTACGATAACTGATTATACCGGGCCAGATCCTGAAGTTAGTACCAATGGTAGCGGAGCGTTGAATCGTGGTATTGATTATTCAGCATATCCTCGTCCACAGGTATATTCATTAGGTTTAAATTTATCATTTTAGAAAAAAAGCACAATGAGATTTTATAAAATAATTATAGCGGGATTCTTTTTATTGGGGATTTATTCTTGTGACCAAGAATTGGAAGAAGAGATTTTTTCAACCTATAGCGCAGATACTTTTTTCCAAGATGAAGAACAACTACAAGCACAAAATTTAGGGATTTATCAAGCCTTTAGGCATGTTACCTGGGAACAGGATATGTATTTTCTGGTCACGATGACTAACAGGTATGCTACTACCAGACAGCCTAATTTTGCAATTCACAATGTATACAATACAGTCGATGAGCAACCATTTAGGTATTTTAGAACATGGAACACAGCTTATCGCGCGATTGCTAGAGCTAATACCGTGATAAAATTTGCTCCTCAAGGTTCTTTCAATACGGAGGACAATGAAGATATTGTAAAGCAGTATATTGCTGAAGCTCGATGGATGAGGGCATACACCTATTTCCAGCTAGTCCAATTATTTGGGGATATACCACTTTATACAGAGCCGGTGGAGAACGCTGATCCAGAGGTTATATTCAAAGCAAGGAGTTCCGTTTCTGAAGTGTACGATCTTATTATCGAAGATCTCATTTATGCAAATGAGAATCTACCAGTTTCATGGCCGCGTACTGGAGATTCTGGTCGAGTAAGAAAAGCTGGAGGTGCATTTCTACTAGGTAAGGTGTATCTGGCTTCAGCAGGATTACCACTACAGAGAACTGAAAACTATCAGAACGCTATTGATGTTTTAAAACCGTTAGCCGATAATCCTGGAGAATTTGACGTAGAATTGCTTCAAAACTGGAGCAGTGTTTTTGATATTAACAATGAGGGAAATAAGGAGATTCTGTTTGCACATGGGAACGTTTATGAAAATTTGCTTGGAGCAGTACTACCATTTTGGACAAATCCGCAGTTCAGTGAGTTTGGAGGTATACAAAGTAATAATCGAGGCAGTTCTTATCTCTTAGCCTGGCATCCAGACCTCTTAGACTTATATGAAACTGGGGATGATCGCTTGGAAGATGGTTTTACCTATTCTTATACAAGAATCAACAATGGTAATACGGTTACTTATCGACCTACACCGCTTAATGTACCAGGTTTGGTCTATGGAGGTCGCAATGGAATTTGTGGAACTAAATACCAAGATCCAGGAGCAATAGGAAATGTAATCCACTCAAAGGATCACATTGTATACCGTTATGCAGAAACTTTTTTATTGCTCGCAGAAGCCTATACGGAAATAGGACAGACAGGCGATGCGTTACCTTATCTAAATATGGTAAGAGATCGTGTAAATACGAGCGACATTACAATATCAGATCAAGACCAATTAAGGACTGTCGTTAGAGAAGAGCGTATGAGAGAACTTTATGCAGAGATGCAAGAAATGTTTGACGCTCGAAGATGGGGAACGGCAGAGGAGGAATTTAATGAGAGCCGTTTAAGACAGTGGAGATTCCCAAACCAAGGTTGGGATGAGAAATTTATACTATCGCCCATTCCTGACGTAGAACTTGCTAAAAACCCCAATCTAACTCAAAATCCAGGTTGGTAAATAATATTGTGTTTGATTAAATAGCTGTGGTGGTTTTCTACCACGGCTATTTTTGATAAAACTTAAATCAATGTATAGACTATACTTTTTCATTTTATCATTCTTTCTTATTTCTTGCAAAGTCAATCAGCTAGAGGACAAAAAAGATTCCAGCGCCGAAAATCAAAAGCCTAATATCGTTTTTGTTCTTTCAGACCAGCATTCTTATGACATGCTGGGAGCTTATGGAAATGAACAAATCATCACGCCCCACCTTGATAAAATGGCGAGTGAGGGTTTGCTCCTCAAAAATGCTTTTTCCAGCCAGCCTGTTTGTACCCCTTTTAGGGGAATGCTTATGAGTGGCATGCATCCCTTGAAAAACGGAGCTTTTGTAAATGACGTGCCATTGCTTCCCAACAAGACAAAATTGATGGCCGAAATTCTAGGCGATGAGGGATACCAGACCGGATACTTTGGTAAATGGCATCTTTTGGGAGGAAATAGAAAAAGAGGTATTCCTAAGGAAATGACTTATGGATTTGATAAGGTACTTACGAACAATTGCCACGTAGACTTTAGACCAGGAAAGGCGTTTTTTTGGAACGAGGATGGGGAACAAGAGTTTTTCAACGAGTGGGAACCTTATGCCCAAACCAGACAGGCAATTGAATATTTGGAGCAAGTCGACACTAACAAACCTTTTGCAATGGTTCTATCGCTACACCCACCTCACGACTGGGGGAAGTTCAAGGGAGAGGATGGGAAAATGCATTACAGATACGATTCACTGGATGAACTTATGGAATTGTACAATCGGGATGACATCAAATTGAGGCCCGGACTTGAAGACACCCCAGATCGCAGAAGAATGTATCACGGCCATATGGCTCAAGTTTCTGGAATAGATATTGCCTTTGGTAGATTGATGGATCAATTGGAAAAAATGGGAGTTGATGAAAATACAATTGTTGTTTTTACCGCAGACCATGGAGACATGTTGGAGTCTCACAATGCTAAATTACCCAAACAATATCCTCATGATTATTCAAATAGGATACCGTTTCTAATAAAATATCCTGAAAAAATTAAGAAAGGTAATACGGTCGAGACTTTGATTGGAACGATGGATATTCTTCCCACAGTTTTAGGATTTGCAGGGATAGAAGCAGAGCAGGAATTTGATGGATTGGATCTATCAGGTCTATTGGTTTCAAATGAACTTCATCCAGATGGCTATATTCCCACTTGGAATTATAGAATAGGGCGAGCACGCAATTCTAACTGGAGAGGAGTGGAAACACGTCAATTTACCTATTCCACTTCTCAAGAGACTGATGATTCCATGATTAACACACTTTACGACAGGCTAAATGATCCCTATCAATTAAACAATCTCTATGGAAAACCAAATTATGCAGATGTGCAAAGGGATCTCGATTCCAAAATGGAACAATGGATGGCAAAATACAACGACGAGTTTTATGGGGCAAAAGAATTTAACGCCGTTCAACCAGAAAGCAAATGGACGTACAACTATGAACATAGCCCGCTAGAGCTTTTAAATAAATAAGAAACTAATTTTACCATGAGATACACCACCTATATTGGAAAAATCTTGATTGCTTTTTCAGTCCTTTTATCTGGATATTCATTATCTGCTCAGGAAAAGATCGAGGTTTCTGGAACGGTAATCGACGAATTCAATGATCCAGTGCCTTACGCGGCCGTAGGCGTTCCTGCTAAATATTTGGGAACTTCAACAAACGATGAAGGACAGTTTACCTTATCTGTTGCTCAAGAAAACCTAACCGATGTTCTAGAAATATCCAGTATCGGATATGAGACTTTCAAAATTCAGATCCAAGAATTTATCAACCGTGAGAATAAGGTCATACAATTAAAGGAAGTCGTGACTTCACTTGATGAGGTGGTAATCAAAGACCCATCAGACTATGCTAAGGATGCTTTGAAAAAAGTGAGGAAAAACACACTTAGTTCCAGGCATCAAATAAATATGCTTTATAGAAGATTCTCAGTAGAAAATGGCAATACCCGATTCATGGTCGAGCATTACCTCAATCTAATTGATTATGGACCGTCAGACATTAGAATCGACGAGGTAGGACTTGCTGAAGCAAGAAAATCGGCAGATTATAGATTTGCCTTTAAAAAACAACCCGTTCATGCGGTGCATATAATGGCTCAGGTCAACCCTTTGCGACAGGACATTAGGGAAAGGGATTACAGATGGGAAAAAGTAGGGGGATCATCCTATGATGGAGAAGATATCATTATTATCCAAGGCTTCAAAAAAGATTTGAATAAAGCTCAGTCCAAACATGCGGGTAAGAACTGGATCAAGTTTTATGTGGGAATGGATACCTATGCCATTTATAAAATAGAGGTCTCCCGTTTTGCGACTCCATTTGCAAACTTAAACGCGTTTTACATCTATAAAAAAGATGCAGATGGCAAGTTGGTCTTAAATTACCACAACCGTGAGGCAAAATTTAGGACTAAGATCAGCGACATTAAAAAACAGCAACTGGGCATCAAAAACAATTTTGTGGATAGTGCCTATCGCCACGAGGGTATTGTTCTCGACATCGTGACAGACCGCAAAAAAATCGATGTCAGAAACCCAATTTATGAAAAAATGGATATTGGAGATTATAATGTTCCCTATAACCCTAATTTCTGGAAAAACATAAGTCTTCCACCAGAAACCAAGTTCTATAAAAAAAGCGTCAAGGAACTGGAATCCATTTTCAATGTGTCTCTTGATGCACAGTTTAATGCGGTAAACAAATAATATGATCCCAAGAAAATCTTTATTGTTCTCAGTCCTATTTTCGACTGTTATCTCGATCTGTATTGGTCAGAAAAATGACATACAGCCGAATGTTGTCTTTATTCTCGCAGATGATCTAGGGTGGAGCGATGTTACATTATATGGAAAGACCAAGCTTTATGAGACGCCTAATCTAGAGCGTCTTGCAGCACGAGGAGTGACTTACACTAGAGCATATTCAGCGAGTCCATTGTGCTCTCCCACACGAGCAAGCATCTTAACGGGACAGACGCCGGCTAGAACGGGCATGACCGCACCTACAGCTCATTTAGGGAAAGTCAAACTCAAGCCATCGCTTCAAGCAAAGCCTAATCCCGGAAACAAGTCTGTAATTTTAGAATCAGTAACAAGACTCGATAACAAGCTTCCCACATTAGTAAAACAGTTCAAGAACGCCGGGTACAGCACGGCGCATTTCGGTAAATGGCATTTGGGAGCAGAGCCCTATTCTCCTTTGGAACATGGTTTTGATGTGGATATTCCTCATTTTAATGGTCCCGGTCCTGCCGGTAGCTTTGTCGCGCCGTGGAAATACAAAAATTTTAAGGCAAAGTATAATAAGGAGCACATCGAGGACAGAATGGCCGATGAAGCGATTTCATGGTTGCGCAATTTAGACAAGAGCAAACCATTCTTCATGAATTACTGGCAATTTTCAGTGCACGCGCCCTTTGACGCAAAGGAAACCCTCAAAAGATATTACCGTACTAAAGTTGACATGACTGATGCACAACATTCCGTAACCTACGCAGCCATGGTACATTCCATGGATCAGGCGGTAGGTCGTTTGCTTGATGAGCTGGACAGGCTGGGTCTTAGCAGAAATACTATCATCGTCTTTACCAGTGATAACGGAGGGAACATGTATAATGCCGTAGCTGATATTTTGCCTACCAGGGAAGAATATATGGCGCCTCCCACCAGTAACAGACCTTTAAGAGGAGGAAAGGCGACCATGTATGAGGGAGGTGTGCGGGTTCCTACCGTTATTTCCTATCCTGGAAAGACTACGCCGGGAGCAGTTTCAGATGCACTTGTTCAATCGACTGATTTCTATCCTACACTACTTAACCTGGCAAAAATTGAAATGCCTAAGAACCATCCAGTGGACGGCATTGATATATCTTCTACTTTCAAGGGAGGTAAAATAAAAAGGGACGGTATCTATACCTACTTTCCTCATCAGCCGGGAGTGCCAGACTGGTTGCCCCCATCCATATCGGTCCACTCGGGAGACTGGAAATTGATCAGGCTCTTTCATCAGGGAAAGGATTTTGCCCACGACTACCTCCTGTATAATCTAAGATGGGATGTGAGTGAGCACAACAACCTGGCATCGACCTATCCTGAAAAGGTTAAGGAACTGGATCAATTGATTGAAAATCACATCAAGGATTCAAAAGCTCTCGTTCCCGTTCCCAATAAATTATTTAACCCGGCGCGATACAAACCAGAGAATATAGGCAAGCAAAATGGAGGGCTCAAGGGTAAAAAGCTGGAAATAAATTAGCGAGGCTTTAAAAGTGTTTTCGCTTTCGCGCAAGCGAACAAATAAATATGCCCTTTACCATCGCATGACCAAATAAGTTTAGAGACTTACAAGCGATTAATGTTTTTGAATCGTATCTGACTTCTGAAGCTTTGTGATTAATACTCGTCTGAAACAACCAAGGTTTAAGTGCAACAATGATAAGATCAAATCCCATTTACCGTTGATCTAGGTTTCCCTTTCACTACGACTAGGCTCAGCGCTTGTCGCCAATGCGGTATGGAATTATCGATTATAAAGATAGCTATAGCTCCATTAGATTTTCAAAAGGCGTTTCTCGTACTTCGTTATCGGGATTATAATCTGGATTTAAAGTAGGCCAGTAACGAGAATCCACATTTCTGTCGAGCCAGTTTTTGAGATCTTCAAATAGGTTTTGTGTAATTTTAGGATTGGAGCTTGCCAAATCATTCTTCTCATAAGGATCATTTTCTATATCGTAGAGATGCAATCTGCCGTACCAATCATAGATAAGTTTATAATTTTTCTTTCTGACGGCAGAATGAGGCGTGAGGGCGTGACTGTCGTAAGGACTTTTATAAATAACATTAAACGGATAGTGCCAGTAATGAGAGGTTTTGGCATAAGATTCTAAATTGCCATCCACGAGACCTTTGAGACTAGCGCCATCAAGATCGTTTACTTCGATTATTTGATTGCTATCCATCCCTGCGTAGTCTATTAAGGTAGGATAGATGTCTGTACAGTCCACAGCGGTGTCCACCCATGAATTTTCCTTTATTTTTCCTTTCCATCTAAACACAAGAGGAACTCGTATGCCTCCCTCGGTCAGGCAGGCTTTACCGCCTAGAAATGGGAAGTTCTCAGTCCCGTTTCCATCGGGTGTAATCTCAGCATCTATGCCGCCGTTATCAGACATAAAAACCACAAGTGTATTTTCTTCAAGACCGGTTTGTTCCAGCTTATCCAGAATTTGACCCACGGATCGATCCATACTTTTGATCATTGATGCATAAATGGGATTGTCGTGCCCATTGAATCCGCGTGTGTCTTTGTTCTCAAAATATGCAATCTCATCTTTTTTGCCCTGATAGGGAGAGTGCACCGCAAAATGTGAAAAGTATAGAAAAAATGGTTTTTCTGTTGCCGTACTTGCTTGTTTATCTAGATAATCTAGAGCTTTGACGGTTAAATCGTCGGTAAGATAATTTATGTCTGTTTTTTCTCCCGCATCTCCTATTTCCCATTCTTCTTGAGGCATTTCTGGAAAACGGGCTTTTGATTTTTGGTTCCAACCATCACGCCAGTTCAAATAGGCAGAACCACCACCATCAAAATAAGCAAGTGTCTCAAATCCTTGATCCTCTGGCTGGAATCCTTTGGCTCCAAAACCTCCTATGTGCCATTTTCCAATAAAGGCAGAATTGTAACCTGTCAAAGCCTCTGCTATTGAGAGTTCATCAAGTTCTTTCTGAGCATGTGTACCCGAGGGTACGGCAGAGTTTGAAATCCCGTTTTTCAAGGCCTGTTCAATCAGGATATTGTCTTTATGTTCAAGAACATCGTTTGCATAGTAACCATCAGGAATGGGTAGGTTTTGGTTGTAATACGTATTTCTATGAGGCATTGCGGTCGTAAAACCAAGTCGTGCCGCATACTTTCCAGTAAGTATACTTGCTCGTGTAGGAGAACATAGCTGGTTTGCATAAGCTTGTGAGAACGAGACGCCCTCTTTCATCAATCTGTTGATGTTTGGAGTTTCATAAAAAGTACTGTCGTTGGGAACTCCTAAGAATTTAGAAGCGTAGGCCTGTGTATCTACGATCCCGTAGTCATCTGCGAGTATAAAGATGATATTGGGAGGTTTATAAGTATTTTCTTTTTTGGCATTTTTTTCCTGACAGCTTGTGGTCAATAAGGTTATAATTAGTCCAATAAAAAACGATGGCTTCATTAATTGATATTTAGAACTAAAAGTAAATTTACCTTATAATTTGAGCATCCTGCACATGAGGGTGTACACGATTTAGGATTGCAGTATAGTGCAGGACACGATTTCATGGGTAAGGTAATAGCTTTGGCCATTAGGTTAATTCACTTTACTGAATGTTTTGATTATGAAGAAAATAATACTCCTATTATGTATCGCAGTGCTTGGATACGAATCTCAGGCTCAAGCCATTGATCCATCGCAAATATTAATGTATCTCGATTTTGAGGGAGATCTTGTGGACGATGCTGGAAATTTTGTTTTCAGTAAAAATACTGGTGGCTTGAATGGAGATGTAACTTATAGTTCAGTGGGTGGACAATTTGGAGACTATGGCGTATTTGCAGATGCATCTTATATAAGTGCTAATAATACCGTATACAACAATTCAAACTCGGCTAGTATTTCTGTTTGGGTACGTTTAGATGCCAGTGCCAATGTATCTGCCAATTCAAATGTCAATACAATACTCGACATGGCAAATAATGGAGGTGGAGCAAATGACGGTCAGTCGCAGTTGAGATTCAGGGCAAGTAGGGTGTCTACAACCATTACGGCTGCTTTGAACGAAAGCACGACCACGGTGGCAAAAACCGTATGGTATCATATTGTTTCTGTAATCGACGCTAATGATACTGGGGTAGATACAAGCATTGACCCTACTGAGACCGTAGCAAATAGATCCAATGGATCCCAAAAGCTCTACATAAATGGAGTTTTGGAATTTTACGATAGAATGATCAATCCACGTAATGTGAGCAATCGCCTGATTTTAGCTTCTCAAAAATTTGGGAATGGACAGGATATCAAGGGCGATTTGGACGATTTAATGATTACCTCAGAGGTATTAAGTTCAGAACAAGTAAAGGCTGTAATGAACTTGGGAGTGGAAGCTTCTCGTACAGCGGCAACTACCTGCGTGTGGAATGGCGGTAGCGCTGACTGGGATACAGCATCTAACTGGAGTAATAATACTGTGCCTACGATTACCAATGATGTATTTATACCAGCAGGCACGCCAAATGATCCCGTTGCCTCTGGAGCCATTTCATTTAATAATATAATTATTAGTGAAAATGCTTCTCTTGAGGCAAATGGTTCCGTAACTGCAAATGAAATAAATGCCTATCACAAATCTAGTTTTATTGCTCGTAGCACTGTTACAGGAAATCTTACCTATACTGTAATCACTCAAATTCAAAATGATCTCGCGCCAGTTGTTTCCGGTTCCCAAAATCCTGCCATCTGGTCTTTGCTATCAGCTCCAGTTGTGGGAGAAACTTATGATAATATCTATATAAGGGATAACTTTATTGGAACGGGAACTGCTGCAAATCGTGCTATCGCTTTGTATGACAATTCTGGAGCATCAAGCTCATGGAGTTATTATCAGTCTACTTCGGGAACTTCTCCATTATTTGAATCGGGAATAGGATTTTCAACAAGGAAAAAAACGACCAACTATCAAGCCGAGGAAGAATTGTATCCATTTACTGGAACCTATGCAGATAGCGACGTTGCGGTAAGTATCGCTCAAGGAAGTAATACTAATTGGAATTTAGTAGGTAATCCATATCCCTCGTACTTAGCAGTTTCAACACTTATTGCAGACAACACCACGGAGCTAACTCCTTCATTTCAAACTGCCTACGTATGGGATACTGTTAACTCCACATATACGGGATTATCTGGGTCTGATTTTATTGCACCTGGGCAAGGATTCTTTGTGAACGCAGCTAACTCAAATCCGAATAATTTTAATTTTTCCGAGCTTATCCAAAATCATCGACCTGCATCTGTTTTTTATAGAAATAATGAACCTGAGGTTGTTTTAAGTTTGACGAATGGTTCAGACCAGAGCAATTCAAGACTATTTTATGGATCTAACTACAGTTTGAGCCTTGATTCAGGCAGTGATATTGGAATGTTTACGGGTACAGGTACAAGATTTAATATACATTCAAGATTAGTAAGTAACGATCAGGGAATTCCCTTTGAGAGACAGGCTTTGCCAGACAGTGATTTTGAAAATACGATTGTTCCAGTGGGGATAAATGTAGCCGACAATGAGGAAATCATTTTTACGGCAGATACCAGTAATCTACCCACGGGTTTCAATGTGTATCTTGAAGATCGCGATGCAAACACAATAACACAAATAGATCAAGGCAGCGAGTTTAGAATCACTTTTGCCAGCGGAGAAAACAGGACAGAGCGTTTCTTTATCCATACAAGTACCACTGGTTTATTGAGTTCAGATGATCAAATTTTAGATTCAATTAGAATTACGGCGACAACTGAAAAGAGTCTAAGGATTACCGGCATAAAAGGAGGTAGTACAGTGGCTGTGATTTATAATATGCTGGGAAAAAACGTTAAGCAACTTAAATTTAGCGCTACAGGCAATGACCTGATTGAAGTTCAAGGATTGTCTTCAGGACTTTATGTGGTAAAATTAATTACAGGCAACGGAGTCGTTAACAAAAAAGTAATTCTTAACTAATTGAGATTAATATTATCTATGAAAAAAGAACAAAATATTGAAAACGGAATTACCCGTCAAGAAGCGTTAAAAAAAATGGGTAAGTTTGGTAAATACGCCGCACTTACTGGAATAGGAACCTATATGATACTAAGTCCAAAACTTGCCCAAGCACAAAGTCCGGAAGATCCTGGAACAGATTTTTAAACATTTAATATTAAGCCTCACAGTCATGAGGCTTTTTTTATGAAATTAAATCCCTGTCTTTTATTGATTTTGCCGTAGCTTAAGGTGTGTATGGGCAAGGCTCAAGAAAAGCCAAATATTATTGTCATCTATATAGATGATCTGGGGTATGCAGATATTGATATTCAGGTATTCAGGGAAGACGTCGAAACACCACATATTGAAACGCTTGCTTTCGATGATGTGCGTATGAATTCTGGTTACCTAACTGCTACACATTGCATTCCATCAAGGGCTGGAATCTTGACAGGAAAGTATCAACAAAAATTTGGGTTGAATAAAAATGGAACTATACCATTACCTATAGAAGAACAGATTATCCCACAATATCTTAAAAATGAAAAATATGTGACTGGCATGGCAGGAAACTGGCACTTCAACCCCAATCAAACTTCCAAAGAATGGACTAAACTCAAGTTTATGCTCCATATCGCCTGTCTACTAATATCGGCATAAGCAGTTAGAAATCTTCTGCGCTTGACACTAAAGAATTTTAACACGAGTGTATTTTGAGATTCCGCTTTCGCGAAAGCGGAACAAGCTACAAACCTCCTAAATAAATATTCATTTTACCTGCGTCACGACTTGATCAGATTCTTTTAAAAAGTAAAACCAGCCGTAAAAATAATCCTACTGTCCTGATCACTCACGTAGTAACCTATGTTTGCCGTCAACGCTTGATATCCGGTAAGAAAAATGGAACCGCCTACATTGCTGTGCCACTGGTCAGAATCTTGCTCCGGAAGCCACACGCGCCCGGTGTCAAACCCACCAGAAACCCCAAGCCTCAAGGGCGCAAATCCCGTACGAAACTTTGCAATACCTACCCGTAGATCTGTACTAGAGAAAAAGGCGGTCTTACCATTAAATCGTTCATTTCTATAACCCCTCAAACTACGATTGCCTCCCACGGTAGCACCGTGATAAAATTCGTATTGATCACCTATGATAAAATGGGCTTGAGCCTTTGTGGCTAGGGTCGCAATACCTTTACCCGCGAGCGGTAGAATAAAGGATGCCGTAGGCCGTACGTAAGAAAATTCATTGTTGAAATCTGAGTCTATATTGCGTTTATAGCCCGCCATCAAACCAAACTCCATACCTCGTCGAGGTAAACTGAGTAAGTTTGCCTTGTTATTGAACAGAAGACCAACTTCCCCACCAGCGTAAACCTGTGATTCAAAAATGTCGTTCTCTGGATTGAATGTAGATCGTATGAATCCATTATTATCTTCGAGCACTTCGTTAGACTCCAGCCTACCAGAAATGTAAGCCGTAATGTTTTCAGACTTCTTATAGCGTAAGGAAGGCTCAAAATGAAACTGCTGAATACTCACCCGGTTGAAATCTAGACCTACATCATCATTGTCATAGGAGGTGTCATTCCCTTCACCAAAATAATTGATCGCAAAACTGTCACTAGTGTAACGCGCATTCAATCCAAGATTCCAGTTGTGAAAAACATGAGCAAATGCTCCGTCATAGGAAAATTCAAAGCCTTGGGTGGCGCCGTAATAT
This sequence comes from Nonlabens sp., assembly GCA_049671565.1. Taxonomy (GTDB): domain Bacteria; phylum Bacteroidota; class Bacteroidia; order Flavobacteriales; family Flavobacteriaceae; genus Nonlabens. Next base: position 222,478 of record JBATVD010000042.1, on the reverse strand, counting down.
CTCGCCGTAACCTGATGCTTTGTCTCAAACGGATTGTTGAGTAAGCCAAATGTGGTATACGTATTTCTCAAAGCAACTTGAAATCCAGCATCGGGATCAAAGCCTACCGCTGGTAACAGAACGTTTGTTGAATATTTCCGTTTTTTTGGGTCGTAGTTGTTGAGATCGTAAGAGTCTGTAAGTGATTTGCTTACTGGATCATTGAAGGTATTTTTCTTTGAGGCATAATCGTAAACCTTGATTCTGCGCCTATTTTCAATATTGTAGATGTCATTTTCTTCACCGCCGAAAAATTTTATCTTAATGTAATCGCTACCGTCACCTGTCACATTGAACGTATCATCACCATCCAGACCGTACAACCATATTTCCTTAGTGAGTTCTTTATCATAGGTGTTCTCATGAATGATTTTGTCTTTTTGAAAAATCGTGATTTTAGTGATGCCGTTTTCACGACGTTCAACATTTATGATATTATCTTTAGTAGTGGCGATAATGACCTCGTGTTTTTTAAAATAATCAAAATAGTCTTTTGCTATGACGTCCAGATTGGAGCGACGCTGTTTAAGTATGGATTTTATCTTTTCAGTAGTTTCATCTTGAGTGTCTTCCAAAAGATTTGAAAAAGCATTGTCAATCACCTCATCTGTAAGTTGCTCTTGAATGAATTCGGTTTGTTTTTGCCATTCTTCCCAGCCAGCTTCATTGATAAAGGATTTATCAAGATAATACGCTGCGTTATTAAAGGTTTTTACATTTGGAATGAAAGGTTGATAGGTCTGCATATTTCTGGCAAGCGGCGCACCTAACTTTAACAATGCAGGGAAAATGCCATCATATCTGGGAAATGCTTGATCCCGATCCCTGGGAATGGGTGAGTAGAGAACTGTACCGTCTGCTTGCTCATTCTCAATCCACCGCCACTGATCTTGATGTCTATCCCAATCGCCTATCAACATGTCAAACAAACGTGCTCTGATGTACTTGGACTCATCAACTTGAGCGTCTTTATCATCACGTAGTTCTAAAAATAGATCAGCGGTGCTGATGATGTCATCTGCTTCTCCAAAAATTCCGAGGTTGATATTCTCATCACCTACGTGTTCTTCAAACATATAAAGTTTGTCACCGTAACTCTCGTTGAACCTACCTAATCGCTCTTGCTTGGGAAGGTAGACGATCTGTTTGTTAGCATGATAAATATTAATGGCATCCAGTAGATCTCCTACTACAAATTGTGCGTAGGGATGTGCGGTAGTATAGTAATCTTGAATGACATCTTCTGCAACGGTGTCGTCTAAATAATTGTGTACGTAATGATCTTTGACAAAGGATTGCGCAAATCGTAAGGCACTTTTGCGCAATTCACGTACGGTAAATTCATTTTCGTTATCATCGATCAGCCTCAGGCTACGGGATTGGTTACCGCCTCCAGAGGTTATCGCTCGCACATTATGCGGGAGTTCATCCAGCTTAAGTACGGGCGCGGTAATTTCTTTACCATAAATAGTCCGGTAGTGATTGCCCCAGAACCATTTGTAAAACCCTGATTTATCTGTTTCTTCTTCAGTATAAATGGATGCAGACTCATCCTCTCCATATTGATCTAGGTTGTAATCAATGCTTTGATTGTATTTAGTTTTACTTTTAATAGTTGTGGAGTAGAGCAAATTAGTGTCTGATCCTTGGACTTCAAACAATTCTAATTTAGAGCTACCGTCCTTAAAGACGATAAGTTTTGAGAAACCTGTTTTCTCAGCAGCAAACTCGTTGCTATCTACTTCCTTGACCCCTCTGATATTTTTTCCTGATCCCGTAATGATTTGTGGTATGCCATCATCTGATAGAAATTGAAGGTTAGTCTCATTTCCTGATACAAAAATGACATCCTCAAATTGTAATGCCAGCGATTCTAACCTGCCGATATAGGATTGCATTTGATTACTCCAGAAGGATTCATTTGTAAACCCTCCCATCAATTCAAAAAGACCACGGCGGCTTTCAGACAAGACGCTGTGATACAAGGCAACAACGATGGTCTTGTTTTGCTCATCCTTAAGCTCATCTTTAAATTGAAGGAAAAAATCCTCCCTTGTCTTGATATCGCATTTGTTATTGATGTAGGGATGATCGTCCCAATCTTCAAAAAACCACTGGCTATCCACCATGACCAGTTCTACTTGATCGCTTAAGGTTTCTCTTTCAATAGGACAACCATCATTGGGCCAGAATTTGCCATCACTATTATCCTGAAGAAAAGACTCTAGGTCATCAATGGCCTCATGTCCTTTACCGCTCCATTCATTTTTACCCGGGATATAGATCACCTGCCCATTAAAATCAGAAAGAGGTTCTAAATAACGCTTGCGTAAAAATTCTTGTGCTGATTGCCTTTCTGATTGATCTGCTGGATATCCACTCTTATTTGTACTGTTTCCAAGGGAGACAAAAACAGCGTTTTGATCCTTTTGTGAAGCTTTGACAATCGCGCTTAATATGGAAGACGCCTCTGCGGCATCTGTATTTCCAAGGTTTCCTGAAAAATAGAGCGTTTTTGAAATTTCACTTTCCTCATTTTGTGCGGTTGCTGATAGGGAACTGATCACAACTAGCAAAAACGCAAAATAATAGATGTGTTTGTAGAATAAATGCTTCTTCATAAATACCTCAAAAATGTAAATGTCGGAATTGCTGTACACTAGAGCAGTAGTCTTAACAAATTAATGGAGTTTTATTTAGAAATTCCAATTGATTAGTTTAATCTTATATTAGTCATATGAGTAAAAAGCTTTTTCAATATATACTTATCCTAAGTACTATCATCATCTTCTCTTGTGAAGGTGATGAGTCCAACGCTTCACAGCAAACAGACCCAATAGATTCAGTCGATCCAATCGACCCAACTGATCCAAACGATCCTCCCGCTGATTATCAGCAGTATGGGACGCCGTTTAACGCTGTGCCAGAAACCAGTGATGTGATCATGTATGAGGTAAACCTAAGGGCATTCAGTAACAGCGGTACTATTCAGGGGGTGATTAATAAACTTGATCATATTGAACAACTTGGAATTAATACGATATGGTTGATGCCTATTTATCCACAAGGAATGCTGAGATCTGTGGGCTCACCTTATGCGGTCAGAAATTATAAAGAAGTGGGAAACGAGTATGGAGATCTGGCTGCTCTGCGTAGGCTTACTGATGCCGCCCACGCTCGTGGTATGACCGTGATTCTTGATTGGGTGGCTAACCATACAGCTTGGGACAACCCATGGATCAATGAGCATCCAGAATGGTACACTAAAGACAGTGCAGGTAGAATAATTCATCCTGCAGGTACCAACTGGCAAGATGTAGCAGATCTCAATTTTGATGTTCAAGAAATGCGTGACGCCATGATCGATGCGATGCGTTATTGGGTTCTTGAAGCAAATGTAGACGGTTTCCGTTGTGATTATGCTGACGGCGTCCCGGCTGATTTTTGGGAGGAGGCAACTGATGAACTTTCTGCCATCCCAAATCGTGACCTTATATTTTTTGCAGAGGGGAATCGCCCTGATCATTTGACTTCAGGTTTTGACATGGCTTTTGGTTGGGAATTTTATGGTGGAATAAAAGAAGCGTTTGAAGGTGCTGCGGCTGGTAACGCTTTCGCGAAAGCGCAATCAGAATACAGCAACGTACCCACGGGAAAGGAAATGGTGCGTTTTACCACCAACCACGACTTTTCTGCATGGGAAGCTACGCCCATAATGGTATTCAACGGAGTTGACGGTGCACTGGGAGCATCTGTCGCTGCAATATTTCATGATGGTGTACCAATGATTTACAGCAGTCAGGAAGTAGGCCAAGCCTCTACCGTGCCTTTTTTCTCAAACGCTACTATAAACTGGTCTCAGAATCAAAATATGCTGAATCAATATAGAACCATGCTACAATTTTATGCCAACAGCCCAGCAGCCAGAAAAGGCAGTAATACCGAGTACACGCACCCAGACGTAATTCATTTCAAAAAAACGCTCAATGGCGATGAAGTGAGTATAATCGTGAATACGCGTAATAGAAATGTCACTTATTCCTTACCGTCTGAAATCCAAAACACCACCTGGACGGACGTTATGACGAGTACTTCTATTAATCTGGGGACTCAACTGCAATTGGGTGCTTATGAGTACCTCATTCTAGATTAAGATTCCTTAAATTTTTTAGAGCAGAATTCAACAAATCTTCAAAAAGGGGTAAAACTCGATCAGTTTTTTCATTTGTAGCATGACTTGTTGATAGTGTTTTTCTTGGTCGGTCGGTCGGTGGTTCTTCAATTTCCTGAATTTTTCAACTTTTTGTAAAATAGGAAAAAGGTTTGATGGGATTCCGCTTTCGCGAAAGCAGTTCCAAACATAATCTACTCCAGTTTCATTCAAATGAATCATGTCTGTGCCGTAATATCGATAATCCCTCAGCTCGTCCATCACGATCTCATAAGCAGGAAAGTATTGAGCAGCAGTTCCTATTTCATTTTGTATCGCATCGTGAAGTCTTGATTTACTTTGCGTGTTTTCTATAAAACCGTCCTTGAGATGACGTACTGGAGATAACGTGTAACATATCGATGCAACCGGATTTATGGATTGGATGTTTTGTTTGATAGATTCAAGGCTGGTGGCAATTTGAGTAGGGGTAAGTAGAAACTTCTCAAATATTGTTTGTGGTTGTTTATGGCAATTTGCTACGATGATGTTTTTAGTGGTGTGCCGGTAAACCCATGCCGTTCCTAAAGTAATAAAAATGTGGCTGGATTCTGAGAGTCGTATTTTTAATAAATCCAATGCCTCATTTAAATTCAGTAGTGTTTCATAAGCGTTTTTACCATTGAGTTTTGAATGTGCATAATAGCTAAAACCTGTTTCTACATCTTCTATAGAAAATATTGTATTGCTAGCCGCTTTCTCAATCAATATTGCAAGACTTACAGGATTGAAGATGATGCCAAATGGATTTATCAACGTATCAAAACCATAATATTGAAGCTTACTTCCAATATTTTCTGCGAAACAACTTCCCAAAAACAAAACCTTGGATTCATAATCCAGCGGTGGTGCTAGAGGTTTAATAGGAACTAAGGTAGAGAGCTTCATAGCAAGGATTCTCGTCAAAGATAAAAATTTGCCGCCTTTATCTTTTCTAATAGTGCTGACATCATTTAAACCATGAAGTAGAAAACAAGAGGTGCAATAAGTAAATAGCTAAAGGTGTGCCTGCAATAGTAAGAAACCATATCCATCTGTTTCGTAATTTGGAAGCTGCGATTTCTTTGGCAAATCTCCTATTAAATCGTTCAATTTGCTCGGGAGTGTAAGCTTTTTTATCAAAGTGTTTAGGAGTGGCTTTTTTCTGAAAAACCAGTCCATGTAGTTTTTCTGAAAAACGCGCTGCCTTGCGGTCTTTCATTTCCACCAGTCTTTGTCTTACATATTGATCCCGATTCATGATTATATGTGTCATTTAAAAAGGATTTGTTACAGACTAATTAAAGGCTATTAGCAGTCACGCCTTTACGACAAAGGTTTTAGCAATTCTGTCATGTATTGTTCGGTGTTGAGGATCCATATTCATTGAGATCAACTCTGCAACCACTACAAAAAACATGGCATTTGAAATGTATCTTACTCCTGGATACCCTTCTATAAACAATTCTTGAAATTCAATATAACCAGATGCTTCCAGCAATAAGGAATCATTGAATGCCGCGTAGTAGAAAAATACGACCAGCAGAAATTGAAAAATATTAAAGATGCTGCGCAGGAGGGCTTGCGCCGCGTTGATTTTCTGCCCTTCATAATCAACCACTTTTATATTGATAAGCATCTTACCTAAAGTTGCGCCATAAATACCTTCCATTACAGGTTTATAAGCCAATGCGATCAAAGCCGCTATAAGGTAGATGCTAAACTCTTTGTAAAAACTGATGTTTACAAAGTTAACGGCGCCAAGAAATAATCCCGTGATGATATTGTCTATGAGATACGATTTCCAGCGTGAGTTGAAACCCTGAAAATCAAGGTTGTCTTCATTCATATAGGTTATTCTACGATCGATTTATTTGAGATACTCTTTCGCTTGATTAAGAGCTTGTGAAATTCCCTGTGGATTCTTACCGCCAGCCGTTGCAAAATGAGGCTGGCCACCACCGCCTCCTTGAATGTATTTACCCAACTCTCTTACTATTTTACCAGCATTGAGGTCTTTCTCTTTAGTCATTTCCTTACTGATAATAATTGTGAGCGTCGCTTTACCATCGTTTTCGGTACCTAGAACCATAAATAGACCATCCATTTCACGCTCTATTTCAAAAGCGAGCTCTTTAATACTTTTGGGATCCAATTCTAGTTGCGCAGAAATAAAGTGAACGCCATTTATTTTTTGAGCATTCTTTATCAGGTCAGACTTGAAACTTTTTGCCTTGTCCTTTTTCAAGGATTCCAATTCTTTTTTTAGCGCTGCATTTTCATCCATAAGTTGCTGGATGGATTCTTTAGGCGTTTTATTAGTGACATTTAATAGTTTTTTGATGTCTTCAAAACTTTCAGATTGCTCGGTAAAGTAATCCTTGACAGCATCGCTACTTATCGCCTCAATACGCCGTATTCCAGAAGCAACAGCGGTTTCATTAGTGATTTTAAAATGCCATATATCACCTGTGTTTTTAACATGCGTTCCACCACATAGTTCGTGACTATTGCCAAATTTTACCGTGCGCACCACATCTCCGTATTTCTCCCCAAAGAGTGCGATAGCACCTTCTTTAACGGCATTTTCGTACGTGTTGCTTCTGTTTTCGTCAAGCGGTAATCGCTCACTAATGCGAGCATTCACAAAGTTTTCAACCTCCTGCAATTCCTCAGCGGTAACTTTGGAAAAATGGGAGAAGTCAAACCGTAGATAGCCACTGCGTACCATGGATCCTTTTTGCTCCACGTGAGTCCCCAATACGGCTCGCAGTGCTTGATGGAGCAGGTGGGTAGCTGTGTGATTAGATGAAGTTTGAGCACGATAGCTACTGTCAACGATAAGTTTGTGATGTCCTTCAATAACTGTCGGGAGGTTTTTTGCAATATGCAGGATCTCGCCATTTTCCTTCAAGGTATTTAGGATATAAACCGTATCTCCATCTGGACTTTCCAAATATCCTTTATCTCCCGTCTGGCCTCCACTTTCTCCGTAAAATGGGGTCATGTTGAAAACAAGTTGATATAGGTCGCCTTCTTTTTTAGTATGCACTTTACGATACTTGGTAATTTTAACTTCGGCATCGAGATGGTCGTAACCTATAAATTCCTGAGTGTCATCTTCACTTAGGATCACCCAATCACTTGTTTCTGAAGTGCTGGCTTTTCTAGATTTATCCTGTTGTTTTTTGAGTGCCTCTATAAAACCTTCCTCATCCATTTTTAAGCCACGCTCATTGAGGATCAACTGAGTAAGCTCCTTGGGAAAACCATAGGTGTCATTGAGTTCAAACGCTTTTTTGCCTTCCAAGACATTTTTTTTGTTTTGCTTCAACTCTTCGATCATGCGATCAAGTAGGATCAAACCATTTTCCAGCGTTTTCAAAAAAGAATTTTCCTCTTCTCTTATTACGTTTGTGACCAGTGTTTTTTGAGATTTGATTTCAGGAAAGGCCTCTCCCATTTGAGATGCGAGGGTTTCCACGAGTTGATAAATGAACGGCTCTTTTTTATTGAGATAGGTAAATCCATAGCGTACCGCTCTACGCAAAATCATGCGGATAACGTAGCCTGCGCCATTGTTGGACGGTAATTGTCCATCGGCAATGCTGAAGGAAACTGCGCGCACATGATCTGCTATGACTCTAATAGCAACATCTGTTTCAGTGTTTACGCCATATTTAGTGCGGGTTATAGCTTCAATTTCTCTAATGATGGGTTTAAATACGTCGGTATCATAATTTGAGCGTACTCCCTGCATGACCATAGCAAGTCGTTCAAATCCCATTCCCGTATCTACATGCTGTTGTGGTAGATTTTTTAGAGAGCCGTCTGCCATGCGGTTGTATTGCATGAAAACCAGATTCCATATCTCCACCACTTGGGGATGGTCTTTATTTACGAGTGAGGCCCCATCTATTTGAGCTTTTTCCGCTTCGGTTCTTATATCTACGTGTATTTCTGAGCAAGGTCCACAGGGTCCCTGAGCACCCATTTCCCAGAAGTTATCACTTTTATTCCCGTTGAGTATGCGATCCTCAGCAATGTGCTCTTTCCAAAAATTATAAGCTTCTGTATCGCGTTCCAAACCGTCACTCTTGTCACCCTCAAAAATTGTTACATAAATGATGTCCTTATCAATCTTATAGACTTCGGTTAATAATTCCCATGCCCAGGCAATGGCATCTTTTTTGAAATAATCGCCAAAACTCCAGTTCCCCAACATCTCAAAAAGCGTGTGGTGATATGTGTCCACACCTACCTCTTCAAGATCATTATGCTTGCCACTTACACGCAGGCACTTTTGTGAATCAGTGATGCGCGAGTGTTTTGAAGCACTGTTTCCCAAAAAATATTCTTTAAAGGGATTCATTCCAGCATTCACAAACATCAGCGTAGGGTCATTTTTCATAACCAGTGGCGCACTTGGGACGATCTGATGATTTTTGCTCTTGAAAAAATCTAGAAACTGTTGACGTATTTGCTTTGATTCCATGGAAATGACGGGTTTTGTCTAATTTAGTACTTTTGCTGGACGTTGAGTATTTTTGGTGACTCCCGCTTTCGCGAAAGCGAGATAATAAAACCTCTTACCCACGTTATATAATTGCCTATAAAATCGGCAAAAATAGCACTTTAAACCGTATGGCTAAGATTAAGTATTACTACGATTCTGAAACTCTTTCTTATAGGAAGGTAGAGCGTCGCAAGCGATATTATTTTTTTAAGACACTCTTATTTGTAGTAACAGCGGCTGTGGTAGGGATAAGCTGTTATTTTTTTGCGGGCCAGTTTTATGACTCTCCCCAGTACCAAAGAGCTGTGAATCAAAACGCCTATCTAGAAACTCAGCTGGAAAATGCCGAAAAAGAAATTGAACAACTGGCACTCGTTATTGCTGATGTGGAGCAACGTGATAATAATATATACAGGATCTATTTTGATGCCAATCCCATCAGTGACGAGCAGCGCAATGCTGGTTTTGGAGGTGTGAACCGTTATCGTGAATTTGAGGGATATGACGCTTCCAAAAAGGTGATCTCGCTAAGAGAATCCATTGATAAACTTAAAAAGCGGGTAGCCATACAATCCAGCTCACTGGACGAGATTGCCGTGCTTGCAGCGACAAAGGAAGAACTCCTAGCTTCAATACCGGCCATACAACCGGTAAGAAATCAAGATCTTACCCGCATGGCTAGCGGTTATGGATATCGCACTGACCCTTTTAACAAAACTCGAAAGTTTCATTATGGAATGGACTTTACCGCACCCAGGGGTACGCCCATATTTGCTACTGGTGACGGAGTGGTGACACGGGCAGATGCTAACAGCTCCGGTTATGGGAATCACGTACGTATCGACCACGGTTTTGGTTATGTATCACTTTATGCACACATGAGGCGTAGAAAGCCTTACAATGTGCGCAGAGGGCAAAAGGTGAAGCGAGGCGATATCATAGGCTATGTGGGAAGCACTGGTCGTTCTCAGGCACCCCACCTTCATTATGAGGTATTTCATAATGGGGATCGCATCAATCCCATCAACTTTTACTACGGTAACCTTACTCCCGAGGAATTCAATGAGCTCCTCAAAAAATCCCAACAAGAAAACATCTCGTTAGACTAATGCATATAGACCTACCCGAAAAACTTTATTATTCCATGGGAGAAGTCACAAAGGCATTTAATGTAAATGCATCTTTGATCAGATTCTGGGAAAAGGAATTTGACATTTTAAAACCCAAGAAAAACAATCGAGGCAATCGCAAGTTCAGACCAGAGGATATCAAAAACCTTAGAACCATTTTTCATCTTACTAAGGAAAAGGGATTTACGCTAGAAGGAGCCAAGGAATACATGAAAACAAATCGAGAGACGATGAACTCCTTTGATATTATTGAAAAGCTTGAATTTGTAAAATCTGAATTACTAAAAATCAAGGATAACCTGTAGATTATCTTTAAAGGCTTTTAGTTTTTTCCTACAAACTGTTAAAGCCAATTTGACTTAGATTATATTTGCAAGTCAATCCAAAGAAGTGGCGAGATCCATACATTTTGAAATTTCAGAGCGTAAAATCCTTTTGCGTGTTATCGACGTATTAGTCGTTTTATCTGGTTTACACCTTATAGGAATGTTCTTTCATTTTGATTATTTCTTAATCAATGAACAACACTGGTTCTGGTCGGTAATATTTGCCACTTATCTATTGTTCTTTGCGACCATATTTGAATTATACAATTTAAATAGAGCCAGTAGGATTAACTCTACGCTCAAATCCATATTCTCAACTACGGCAACTACCTCACTGTTCTATTTATTAACGCCATTCTTTACTCCTTTATTGCCTCAAAATAGATTACAGATCGTCTATTTTACAATTACGATTGCGTTAATGCTCATTTTATGGCGCACCCTTTATATCAAACTATTTACTAGTTCTCGATTCAATAAAAATATTTTACTTGTAGGTGAAAGAGAAGAAGCCGAAGCCATGGCGCAGAGTTTACGTGAGGTAGATCCTCATTTTAACGTGATAGGATTTATCAATACTGTGAGTGAGGCAAAGGCGAGAGGTGAAAATAAGTTGAGAGAGCTCAAGCCCGAAATAGCGAGGCGCATGCTGGCCCGCACTGGGATTAAAGAAATTATTGTTGGGACTGATACTAATGGTTTTGATTCTCAACTTTATAAATGGCTGCTTAATTGCATGGAGCAAGGCTATCATGTAAGGGATTACATCTTAGTATATGAAGATATGACTGATAGTGTGCCTCTTGAAGTGATAGGCCGAGACTTTTACAGGCATTTTCCATTTTCCCGAAGTAATCAAAACCAATTATATAGGGTTTATCATCGCGCTTTTGATATTGTTGCCTCGATTATAGGTCTTACTGTAGGATTATTGTTCTTACCTTTTGTTTTGATCGGTAATTTAATCGGTAATCGTGGACCACTTTTCTACTCTCAGGAACGTTTGGGAAAAAACCGCAAACCATTCAAAATTCTGAAATACCGTAGTATGGTCACAAATGCGGAATCTAAGGGCGCTCAATATGCCCAAAAGAATGACGCGAGAATTACCGCCTTTGGAAAATTTTTGAGAAAATCAAGATTGGATGAATTTCCACAATTTATCAATATTCTTAAAGGGGAGATGAGCATCATAGGGCCTAGACCGGAGCGACCTATGTTTGTGAAGGAGCTTTCCAGTAAGATACCTTATTACGAAACCCGTAATATGGTTAAGCCGGGTCTTACCGGCTGGGCACAGGTAAAAGGAAAATATGGCGAGACTGATGACGATCACAGGGAAAAATTGCGCTACGATCTCTATTATATAAAAAAACGTAGTATTTCCTTAGATGTTAGAATTATAGTAAAGACGGTTAGTACCATCGTTTTCTTTAAAGGGCAATAGTTACTTGCGCTTCATTGTACCTTTTTTGAGTACAGAAAACAGAAAGGTAAATATGGCGATAAATGCTGCAATACGCACGATATAATCGCCGTGAGTGGCATAAAAAGTCATCTCATTTTGAGGTATAATAGTACCCGAGAGAATTCCCTTCTTATTATATCCCAGACTTTTTATAATTTCACCATTACTGTTGATTATAGCGCTGATTCCCGTATTTGCACTTCTCGCAACATACCGCCTGTTTTCAATCGCACGCAATCTGGATAGGCTTAAATGTTGTTTGTGGCCTTGGGTTTCTTCCCACCAGCCGTCATTAGTTATTACTGCAAGAAATTGAGCACCATTATCAACGTATCCCGTAACGTATTCGCCATAAACCGACTCGTAGCAAATGATGGGAGCGACAGCTGTAGAGTCGATAAGTCTAAAATTTGCACGCTCTTTTTGAGTAGTTTTTGTGGCGCTGGTACCACCCATGTCAAGCATTACATCGCCCAGCAGAGGTTCTAAAATGGATTTATAGGGAAAATTTTCTACACCTACTACCAGTTTTGATTTGTGATAAAGTTCAAGTGGCTGTTCTGGATTGAAAAACAAGGCGCTGTTGTACAGATCATAAAAAGTGCGACCATCAGTATGAGTATTTGTTTGGGTGGTTTTGCGTGATGGATCGGTGTACACATCAAGTAGGGAAACGCCGCCCAGATAGGAGGTTTTTGGGAATTGTGTAAAATAGCCTTTTAGATTTTTAATTGCATCATCACGTTCTATCTGGGTGATTCTAAGATCTGCAGCGAGCATGGTTTCGGGAGTGATAACGATATCTGTTTCTTCATTGATCACTGGCTCCAGCATCACAATGAGCGAATCAACAACACTATTGTTGTCTTGATAAAACTTCTCGTCGTAGGGGTCCACATTGGGCTGAACGATCAGAACATTTTTAGCCGTAGACTGATCTGTTTTAGAGAGGTCGGGCTTAATGGCTATAGAAATAATTAATGGTAACGCGACAAAAATCGTGGCAAGAAAAAGTCCCTTATAAATGGAGCGTGTTGATTTATTCTCGCTTTCGCGAAAGCGGGACCACCACAAAAACAATGTAACATTTACCGCCCATATCCATAAGGAACCACCAAATGTACCGGTATACTCATACCACTGCACCCAATTTACATTTTCACTAAATCCATTACCTAGATTGAGCCATGGCCAGGAAAATTCCCAATTGAGATGTAGGTATTCAAACAGGATCCAAAAACTCACCAAAAAGGATAAAGCAGCGCCTTGAGAAGTTTTTTTTGCGATAAAATGATATCCTAAAAATACCAATGACATAAGTAGAGCATTGACCAAAACTGCAAAAAACATCCCAAAAGGTGTGGAGAAATATAACCAATAGGTGGTGGCAAAGTTCCAGATCACAAAGGCGAGGTAGGCGTAGAGCCATACTTTTTTTCCAGCTTTTGCAGCTCCAGTTGTTCTCAGATTACGCTCTAAAAGTAACAAGGGAATGAAGGCGATGAACAAGAATCCGGCGAAACCATAGGTAGGCCAGCTCAACCATAATAATAAACCGCTTGCGATGGAATAGAGAAGGTTTTTCAATCCTTGAAATTTTAGGCTAATTTACGTGAGATCTCTTAAAGAGAGGTTTGAGATTATTTTAATTTCTATCTGGAGAATACAGAAAGATCCACGTTTAATGAAAACACATTTGAATATAGTGCCTCGCTACTATCTCCAATATCTGTTAAGGCGTAGTCTACCGCGATGCCTTTATATTTAAAACCTACGCCAATATTGGGTTGCATGGTAAGGCTCTCATTGCCATCCAGCTGCTCGATATTTTGAAAATTTCCCACTCCAGCTCTTACAAATACAAGGTCTAAAAAGCCGTATTGCAATCCCAAAGCTGGTGTCGCGCTAAAGGAACTTGCAGAAATAAGGTCGTTAGTCTGTATGAATCGCATGTTGAGATCAACTTCTGCGGTAAGTACGTGATCGTATCTTATAGTAAAGGTGCGAGCAATCCCTGCCTGAAGTTTAGGCAAAGTGATTTCGGTGGTTTCGGGTAAGTCCTGGTTTTGACCCTCCACAGCACCGCTGATGGTTTCAAATTCGTCTTCGTCAATTGCCCAGGAATTATAGGTTGTGGTTATATCGCGTGCCATAAAACCAATCTCGTAATCTCCTCTCTTGAACTGCAAGCCTGCATCAAAACCAAAACCCCATGAGGTAGCAAAATCTCCTATAATCCGACGAATCACTTTTACGTTTGCACCATAAGAAAATCCGTCCAGTTTAGCATTACGCGCATAGGAAAAGGCAAAAGCCCAGTCTGCATTTGAAAAGGTTGAAATGCGATCGTAATTAATATTTCCCTGATCGTCTATAAGCTGGGTTGTGTTCAAGATATCATCTACAGAAAACCGGATGACGGATATCCCAAAAGCGCTCTCGTCATCTATGGGTTTTGCAAAGCTCGCAAAATTGTACTGAGCTATGTTTGCAAAATAGCTGGCGTGCATTAAAGACACTTCTTGTTCTTCAAGCTGCAAGAGCCCAGCGGGATTCCAGTAGGTACTGTTTGCATTGCCCGTGCTGGCAACTACGGCATTACTCATACCCAATGCGGCAGCATCTACGCCAATATTCAAAAACTCATTGGAATAGGCACGAGAAGTTTGTGCCTCCATGGAGAATAGCGCAAAAGTGGTAAGTAAAAGGGAAAAAGCCTTGTTCAATACGTGTCTGTAATGAGATGCAAAGATCACTGTTTATACATAAATAACCGCCAAAACTTCTACATATTGCACGACAAGAAACTTATGACGTTTTATTTTCTGCATATTTGTAAGATGAAGAAATGGATTCCCAATATTATTACCTTATTCAATCTTTTAATGGGTTGCGTTGGAGCGCTCTATGCTTTTAATGAAGATTTGCTTACCGCAGGATTTTTTGTGGGACTTGGTATTTTCTTTGATTTTTTTGATGGTATGGCAGCTCGGTTATTAAAAGTATCCAGCGATCTGGGAACCCAGCTGGATTCTCTTGCTGACATGGTTACCAGCGGCCTCGTTCCAGGGATCGCGATGTATGTTTTGATTTACAATGCCGTGGGATTGGACGTTTATGACGATCAGTTGCGTTTTGTTTCAGATTTAGACAAGCAATGGATCTGGAGTCATGCGCTGCCGTTTTTTGGTTTCTTGATCACATTAGGGAGTTGTTATCGCCTTGCAAAGTTTAACATAGACACCCGCCAGACCGATTCTTTCATAGGTTTGCCCACGCCAGCCAACGCGATTTTGATCTTATCCATAGGAGTCATTATTCAAGGTGGAGAAGCGGGAGCGTGGATTGAATATGTAAACAATCCCTATTTTCTGATTGCGCTGACTGTTCTGAGCTGTTATTTGCTCAACGCAGAACTGCCTCTATTTGCCTTGAAGTTCAAGAATTTTGGTTTTAAAGGCAATGAGATTCGGTGGGTTTTTATCGCTTTATGCATAGCATTGCTTATCGCTCTTAAAATCTACGCGGTGCCGTTGATTATTTTGATTTATGTGTTGATGAGTTTAATAAACAATTTTACGACTAAGAAAAAGGTCGTATAAAATGAATTTACCTTTTATCTCACGTCGCGCGTATCAGCGAAACGTTTGATTTATAATGTGTCCGTAACGCCCTAAACAATTTTACGCTGGCGCGAGCGTCCCGCTCGTGATCTACACCACGCTTTGATGAATTTTTCAAGAAATAAGTATAGCATGATCCGTCTTTCAAGATAGTTCTTAAATTAAATGTTTATCGTATTTTTAGTTTTGTGAGTAGGAAATATAAGTTTAGAAATGAAGAAGGAGCTTATTTTATAAGCTTTGCTGTAATAAACTGGATTGATATTTTTACGAGAGATCAATACTTTTCTTGCGTCATAGAATCTTTGGATTTTTGTAGGGTAAACAAGGGGATGGAAATTTATGGTTATTGTATTATGTCCAGTCACGTTCATTTGATTTTCCGATCCTCAAGTAAAGATCCCTCTGGATTGATTAGAGATTTCAAGGGATTTACATCCAAAAAGATGCTTCAACTTATTCAGGATAATCCACAGGAAAGCAGAAAAGAATGGTTGTTATGGATGTTTGAAAAAGCTGGTAAAAAGAATAGTAATGTCAAAAGATTTTAATTCTGGCAGCAAAATAACCATCCCATTGAGATATGGAGCCTAATGGTGTTTGAGCAAAAGCTAAATTATATTCATCAAAACCCAGTCATATCTGGATTTGTAAAAGATGCCATCGACTACAAATACAGTAGTGCAAGAAATTATGGAAATGATGATCAGACGGTACTTGAAATTGATCTGAATTAATAATAGCACGAGCGGGACGCTCGCGCCAGCTAGGGGGAATTACCTTCACATCTATTCAACTCATAAACCCAAGTCACAATACTTCCTTTTCCATTTTCCAATTCATAACGCAATAATTTCCTTTTTGAACTGTAATCAAAGTTAAAGGGTTCTTCTTTTAAAACCACTCCGCTCTTCCTTTTAAGACGTACGCCTTGACCTGATATGATGTCAAGGTCTGGCATAAATACACCGGCAGGGAGGTGCTCTGTAAGAATAAGATATTTATACACTTTTAATTTGGGAAGCAACTTCTAATTGAAAAAAATGGCGAGAATTTAGAAATTTTTTGAAGTGCAGCCCTGAATATTATTTTTCTGGTAATGAAGATATTATCATCGATTTAAAAAATTGTGATGACTCTGATTTTAACGGCATCTATAAAGTACACTTCAAATACATTGAAGGTGAGAAAGATTACATGTATCTTCATAGCAATGAAACTATAATCCACTTTGAGAGACAGAATTTTAGATCAATTCCAATTTAAAAACATCCCCCACGCTAGCGCGAGCGTCCCGCTCGTGATCTACATACAACTTCTAAAAAATACAATAAATCCAAGTAATAATACATCCCTTATCATTTTCCAAATTCACTCTTAATAGTTCTTTTTTAGAAACGCTTTTGAAATTAAAGGGTGCTTCTTCTAAAACTACTCCGCTATTTTTCTTAAGTCGTATGCCTTGACCTGAGATGATATCTATATTTGGAGTAAAGTCACCTTGAGGAACGTGTTCTGTCAAGATGAGGTATTTGTAGAATTTAAGTTTGGGTAGGATTTGCAAGATCTCAGCGTTGGATAAATGCTGTAATACTTGGCGTAAAATGACACAATCGGTAAGAGGGAGGTCGTCTTTTGCAATATCCAGACAGAGAAAGTCCAGTTTTTCATTCCTAAATCGGTTTTGATTGTATGCTATAAGTTCAGGTACTATGTCTATAGCAATGTAACCTGAAGTCAAGTCCAGTAACTGATTTCCAACATTAAAATCGCCACAACCCAAATCGCAAATTGAAGGAGCTTCATCAAAAGACTGTAAAAATTTAGAAACTGCCTCTATGTACGGTGAAACGATCAATCCATCGTGCGAGCCTATTCCAGAGTAAAACTGTTGGTCGTTACTACCCCATAAATTCTTTTCATAAACTTGCTTCATAGCGGCTAGTGTGGGCCATGGTTTATTATTGCTACAACGATTATGAATGCTCAATTTAAGTGAGTTATAATGAGATAGGTCTGTTTATAAAAATTGGTAGGTCAACTCTAGTGCAAAAACAGATTGATAAGCATCAAATTCAGTAAAATTACCCCCTATACTGGTAGCATCGAAATCCCTAAAGACTCGAGTTAATCCTCGCTGGTAAGAAAATCTTAATCCTAATCTGTTTTCAAAAGAATACTGCAATCCTAGATTTGCTGCTAGATAAAAACTCTGTAGCTGGTCACTTTCTATAGTTTCATCCTCTCCTTCTATCTTTGAAGATTCATTAAGATTAAAACCAGCCTGTGGTCCAAAATAAAGACTTAAGCGGTCGGCTACATTAAACATAAAATTTGCAGGAATTATTAAATAATCAGCTCTTGCGGTAAGATCCCTATCTTCAGAAACAACAATATCTCCATTTACCGTAACAAATTCTACCGTACTCCTATATCCTTGAGTACTGTATATAATCTCTGGCTTAAAGGTAACTGTAGGACTTAGTTCAAAACTCGTTCCTAGGCCTATTCTCGGACTGAATCTATTTTCTACCTCATCCCTTACATCATCACCTACATATTTAGATAGGTTCATTCCCGCAATGCCATAAAGCTTAAAGCTCTGCTGTTGTGTATCCTGTGCATTTACACTAATCATAAAAAGTCCCATGAAAAGGGAATAGATAAACTGCTTTTTCATTATTTCACTTTTATTTCTTGATTATAACTTACGTGATTACTAGTTTTCTTTTTAAATGTTATCGCTTTCGCGAAAGCGGTAATACCACATGCTTTGCAAACAAGGATCTAAGTTCAGTTAATCAAAAATCTTCTTCTTTCTCAACTCAAAGTTCTGTCCTAGATAGACACGGCGTACAACCTCGTCCTCGGCAAGTTCCTCTGGCTGGCCTTGACGCAGAATATTACCCTCAAACATAAGGTAGGTACGATCTGTTATTGCAAGCGTTTCCTGTACGTTGTGATCGGTAATCAAGATGCCTATATTCTTTTTAGTGAGTTGCGCTACGATGCGCTGGATGTCTTCCACAGCCACGGGATCCACACCCGCAAAAGGTTCGTCAAGTAAAATGAAAGTTGGGTCGGTGGCAAGGGCTCGTGCAATCTCGGTACGGCGGCGCTCTCCACCGCTCAAAAGATCTCCGTTTCTATTGCGACGGTCCTCCAAGCTGAATTCTTCCAGCAATTGCTCGCAGCGTTCCTTTTGTTCTTTTTTGGATAGCTTGGTAAGTTGCAGCACACCCAAAATATTTTCCTCAACGGTAAGTTTTCTAAAAATGGAAGCCTCTTGTGCAAGGTAACCTATGCCGTTTTGGGCACGTTTGTACATGGGGTATTTGGTGATTTTTTTTCCATCCAGCCAAACATCGCCGTCGGTAGGTTTTACAAGTCCTACCATCATATAGAACGAAGTGGTTTTTCCCGCTCCGTTAGGTCCCAGCAATCCTACGATCTCGCCCTGGTTCACTTCTAGCGAAACTCCCTTGACCACAGGTCTGCCCTTATAGGACTTTTTTAATTCTTCTGCTCTTAACTTTTTCTGCATATCACAAATTTAGGATTTCCCCAATTGATAACGCGACAGATGGATATTTAATCTAGATTTTGACTTAAACTTAAACTTAAACTTAAACTTAAACTTATACCTGAACCTGAACCTGAACCTGAACTCAAATTTAAATCCAAACCCAAACTTAAATGTTTCAAAAATCCAAACTTATATCGTGCAGTAACATTTATGAATTCTCTAATCCCTAATCCTACATCCCAAATCCCACAACCCACTTATTTTTCGTTTTGATTTTATTTTTTCTAATCCACTAATCCACTAATCTCCTCATCTCAAATCCCAAATACCCTAAGCCACTTGTTTTTTCTCATTTCGCATCCGTTGATCAATATTCAGTGTTCTAGAATATGGGCAATCTGTCGTTTTGCGCGTAGGAAAATCCATCGATACGCGGTAAAGACCTCCGAGGTTGCCACTGCTATTGCCCACACGAAACCTCGGAGGTCTTTTCAAAATATTATAAAACCCACCATTCACATACCATATACCTCATCCTGCAATCTACTCGCTTATTTATCCCTTTAATTACTTATTTACCTAATCTACTAATCTACTAATCTACTAATCTTCTAACCTCCTCATCCCACAACCAATTTATTTTTATTTTTCGTTTTATTTTTTTTCTTCATCCCTAATCCCACAACCCCTAATCTCCTAACCTCCTCATCCCACTTCAATTTCCATTTCCACTTCGGCATTCTTTTCCTTAGCTTGCAATTAAAATTTACCGACTATGTCATTACCACGGTTTCTTATGGGCGATAACGTCCACTATCCTGAAGATATATTTGTGATTCATCTGGAATATCCACAATTTGTGATTAATCTTAAGGACGATAGCATCGAGTTCCTGGAAGAAATAAACGACGCCGATGCCGAGGAGCTGGAAGCCGAGACTAAAAATCTGATCGAGGAGGCCAGCAAGTTCTACGACGAGCAGATGGAACATTACGCAGAGTAGTGGAGGAGGTCGTTCAGTGGGATTGGAGCAGTACCCTTTTTCTCAATGATTGGGGAAACGATTATGTGGATGGATTTTTCAATTTCATTACCCACAAGCTGTCGGCGATACCGCTTTACCTGTTCTTACTTTATGTACTTTATAAAAAATTACCCACTCGCGATTTTATCATTTGCCTGATCTGTATTGCGCTATTGATTACCGCTAGTGATCAACTTGCCAATGCATTCAAAGACGGAGTGGAGCGCTACCGCCCTTTTAGACAACCTGGATTTATGGATCAGGTGTCAAAAGTAGGTCGCAGCGCGGGAACCTATGGGTTTTATAGTGGTCACGCCAGCAATGCGGTGGCTCTTGCCGTATTCTTATGGCAGCTATTGAGCCGCGACCGTAAGGGTATAGCCGTGATAGTACTGGTTTGGGCTGCCCTAGTCGCCTACAGTAGGGTATATCTGGGAGTGCACTATCTGGGAGATGTGTTAATGGGAACTTTCATGGGAAGTCTTGTTGCCATTTTCATTTATCAAGTCTTCTATTTTTTGACTCTTAAATACGGCTCTAAAACCACAGCAGAAAAGCAAGCCTAGCTTCTTCAAAAGATACTTTAAGCGGTTCAGAAAGATAGGGGATGGTATAATTGTGATAAACTTAAATTTGAGTGCCCTAATTTTAAAATAACGAGATGAGATGTACGATCCTCTTTCTAGGTTTTCTACTGATGTTTTGTACACTAGCGTTGAGTCAAAACAGCGGCAATCCGCATTTTTTCAAGCTTCTGATCATGAATCAAAAGCAGGAGATTCTGCTGATTGATTTTGATGGGAGTTGGGAAATTCCCGGGTCTTGCTATAAAATGGATTCGACCATTCCGGTATTTCTAGATGAAATGGCACTGGATCACGGAGTAAAGATTCAAAACGATCGACTGGTGGCACTCGTAACCTTTCATCACGAAGTGAGAGATCTACCTACCATGATGTTTTATTATACGGCCGATTATTTTTCTGGCAACTTAAAAACACCCTCATGGGGTAGGAATGTGCAATGGTTCAAATTACAAGATGCCTATGAGATCATTCCCTTTAAAGAAATGGTGCATATCATCAAATCGATCCAAAAGCAAAACGATTTATTAAGTGGCGCACTCAAGATTAAATACGATCAAAACGGCAAGAGAACTGGGGAATATGAGGTTTTGGATGCGTTAAAAGACTGATTTAATGGTGGAGGGTTATTTTAAGTTGAGTAGAAACTCCGCAGCCTCAAAAGGGGTCATTTCTTTACTCAACACCTTTTGCTCCACATCTTTTTGCTCGGCTTGAACCTGTTCGTTTTGGTAAAAACGTGCTTTTAAGAGGTCTTCTATCGTTTGGTGCAGCCAGTAGAGTTCCTGTTTTTTGCGTTTGTTTTGAAAACTGCCATTTTCTTTTGTAAAGGTTTCAAACGCAAGAATTTCATCGAGCAATTCATCCACTCCTTGATCTTGTAAACCGCTACAGGTAAGTACTTTATTCTCATAACCATGCTCCTTTGCAGGCATGAGGTGGATCGCGTTCTTGAACTCGCGTTTTGCGTGTTTTGCTGCAGTTGCATTTGCGCCATCGGCTTTATTGATGGCAATGCCGTCTGCCATTTCCATAATACCGCGTTTGATTCCCTGCAGGTCGTCTCCCGCGCCTGCAAGTTTGAGGAGCAGAAAGAAGTCGGTCATGCTGTGAACCGCGGTCTCGCTCTGTCCCACGCCCACGGTTTCTATGATGATGAAATCGTAGCCCGCCGCTTCACAGAGTATCACAGCTTCACGAGTTTTTCGGGCGACTCCGCCCAGTGTCGTTCCCGCTGGGCTGGGCCTGATGAATGCTTGATCGCTTTTGACCAGTTCCTCCATGCGGGTCTTGTCGCCCAGTATGCTGCCTCGAGAGATGTTGCTCGATGGGTCTATGGCGAGTACGGCTACCTTTTTGTTTTTGGCGACGATTTTCTTACCCAGGGTTTCGATGAACGTAGACTTTCCCACGCCGGGCACTCCAGTTATTCCCAGTCTCAATGATGTTCCTGAATGGGGGAGGGCTTTTTGTAATACCGCTTTCGCGAAAGCGGAATCACGACCAGCCGTACTCTCCACTAAAGTTATCGCCTGACTCAACGCGCTCACGGAACCTTTGCGGAGATCCTCAAAAAGCTGGTCCACATCGATCTTCTTCCTAGAAGTCTTAACATGCGGATTAATGTGGGCGTTTTTCAAGTAAAAAGTGTTTGTGTCAACAAAAATAGCTATTGCGGATTGGTATTTATCCAATCGATATGATTTCTTAAATGCAGGAATTTAAGAGTCTGAATTGCCCAGAGCAGTTCTTGTGGGCTGTAGGATCCGTAATCGGTAATGGTTTTGACCAGCTTTCCATTTCTGTAAAATTTAAGCGTTACGGTCTGGTCATCAGTGTGCGACGCCGCATAGCGAGTTTTGTATTTCAAAATAGGCTGCTGTTCAAATTTTGAAAATAGGTAATCGACAAGCGGTAAGGGAATCGCGGTCTTATAAGTATCTTTTTTGTCCAGATGACGCTCGGCTTTCAATACAGCTGAACCATCTTTAGAAACAGTAAGATCAAAAACAGGACAGGGGCCGTAACACGGCGACAGACTTATATCGATGCGATCAAAGGTGTCATGGATTCTCGTTTTTTTCTTTAGATAGGTCTGAGGATTGTTCTCGTTATCGACTAAAACAAGTTCGTCGCGAGTCAAGGACTCTATTTTTCCCTTAAAGAAAAATCCTTTTTTGATTGGATTGTAATAGTACAAACTGCCTCCCGCAACCTTAAAATCAGTAAGATGACCAAAATATTGGCTCTCCTGATTCCTGCCTCTTTTACGATCATAAAAACCATCAAAATAATCGTAGCGATCTTGAATTATTGAAAATCCATCGTATCGAAAAACTTGCGATTGATCCTTTACATTAGGATTTGATCCCGCAATTTGACCAAAAGGACTTCTCAAGGGCTCTTTATTTGCTGCGATCCAAGTTCCCTGTAGCAAATCCGCTGAACTGGTCTTAGTGGAAGAGCAGTTTGCCAGCAAAAGCAATATTGATGTAGATAGCAGTAGTTTCCTCATTGCGACACTTTACGTTTGTCACTCCAGCGTGAGGCAATCAAGCCGCCCAAATACGCCATGGGAAAATAGGCGAATACAAGGTCCACAACGGTAAACCAGACAGGACCCGGTAACATCATATTTACCGCGATTCCTCCCAAGAAAAATAGTGCTCCTATGGCCATCGCAAATTTTATCTTGTGTGTCGCTGCTATAAAATATGCTGCCGTGGCACCTACCATAGTACCGAGGGCATGCGCTAAAAACGGAAAAATAAAAAATTTGGGATCCAGAGAACCTATAACTTCACTGAATGCTTCCATATCGTTGGGATCCACAGCGTTCTCAAGCGGCATAACGACCAGCCCCAACTGAACCAGTCCCATGTTTACGCTACTTCCTAAAATCCAACCTACAATTATGGATGCAATATTTTTAGCAATTATCATGACCTTTCTTTGATCGGGAAGTTAAGAAAGATAGTTGAGATCAAATTAAAATACCCTACACGTAAAAGCTGGGCAGAAGTATTATTTAGCAATCCATATCCTTACAGGGATCGTGGCCCCAATTTTTAAGGCTGTACCTCCAGTCACTTTCTTTTATATCGCCATCGGGCTTTTGAGCTTTATGCCTGTTCACATAGCCCACGACCTTGTTCATGTGGTCGTAGTTGGTATCCGTTAGCTCGTCTTTTTTCTTATTTTTGATCTTGATGATTTTCTTGGCAGATTTGCGTCCCTTGGACTCGCCGTCGCCGCTGTCCACGCCTACACTTTTGGATTTGTCCGTTTCCAGCCAGTCCTCAATCTCGCTGGGTGTCATGTTTACGGCATCGTAGAAATTATCGTAGATCTCATCTTTTGATTTATCGTTCATGGTTTTTGTTTTGAAGATAGATAGAATGAATAGATATAGAGGTTAGGGAGTTGTTAAGTGTGGGATTTTTAACGATGCTGCTATTTTATTGTTTGATGCTTTCACTCGATAGGTAAATTGGCATCTAAATCTCTTAACAGCTAATAAGTGATTCCCTGAGTGCCATATTTTCATAGTAAATATTCGCTATGTTTATTTCTAATTTTGTGATAGAAATATACTTTGTAGCTCATACGAAATCACATTCAAGCTCAATAAGCTGTCATATTGAGCTTCAATAAGCTTAAATTTGAGCCTAAAGAAAAGGTAGTTTGAAAAATAGGGATCAGATAATTATTGAATTCTTACAGGATAATGGAGGTAGTTCTTCAAAGGATATTTTTGAGAAATTTGGAACAGACCTGAAATGTAACCTTAAGCGTGATCTGAATCGTTTGCTATCTGAAAACTTATTTAAAGAGCGGTTTTTGACGCCGTACTCCAGATATTTAATCAATCGCCTTAGATAAAACCTTAAAATGCTTTTTTCTGAAATTTGGTGTGAACACACTTTTTGATTCGTGGTTTGAAAAAATAATTTTTCCAGTTGTCGAGTGGACGACTTCAATAAATTGCCAATCAAAAACAGGTGCATATCTCAGATAATAAAAATCATCTCCATTTAAAATTCGTTGACCTATTTCTGATGCTGACACGATCTCACGGTCGTACTTGTATTTTTTGAGAACTTTTGCCAGCAGTTCTTGATCTAGCTCGACGTCATCATCTAAAACACTCATTTTAAGACCTACGTATTCTGGAATCAGTAACCTTTGATTTTTGAGGTTTATGACTGCTTCTCCATATCTATTTTGATATCTGCTAAGAACCATGTCATTTTCTACTGCGTCGTTAACTGCTTGAATATAGTTTTTAAGCCAGCCCTGATTCAAATTGAGAAAGTAGTTTTTTTCATTAACGGTTCTATAAATATCCTCGATTTCCAATTGATCCTCGGCTTCTGATATCAGACCTTCCCTTCGAAGCCTTTGTTTTACTTGCTCTGTTTCACTTTGATTAATGTCTCCTACAGACGCAGCATTATCAAAAAGCGAAATGCTTGCCCAGGCGTTGCGTGACCTAATTAACGCGTTTCTAATTTGTGAGTTGTACCTTTCTGAATTGGTGTCTTCTTCGATTTCAGCTATATTCTTTGTAAGTAGATCGGGATCAAGAGTGTAGAATTCCAACTGATTATTTACAAGATAATA
Organism: Nonlabens sp.; assembly: GCA_049671565.1. GTDB lineage: Bacteria > Bacteroidota > Bacteroidia > Flavobacteriales > Flavobacteriaceae > Nonlabens. The sequence continues at coordinate 197,430 of JBATVD010000042.1, read as the reverse complement.
CCTCAAGCCCATGTTGTTACTCCTAGGCATCACGTGTGGATAAATCCTGCAAACCGTAAAATTAGGTCCTTGATATTCCAATGGATCAAAATCATTATAGTCCACTATTTTGTAGGGACTTATCGTCCAGCTACTTTCTAGTATCTCAGTAACTGATTCTGTTTTAAAATATTTGGGCTTGACAAATATTAAGGTAGCCTCTTTAATTTCTTTTGTCAATTCTGGATTTAAGGGACGCAAATTATTGTTGCCATCAATTACACCTACGTTGACCTGTGCATGAGTCATAAAACCTAAAAGCACAATTAAACCAATCCATTTCTTTTTCATATTCCAATTTAAAACAAAAAAACCAGCTTAGAAAAATTTCTAAGCTGGTACTATTTAATATCAAGATGCAAGGTCTCTGAGCGTAGCCGAAGAGCCGATTTACATATCCAGCACCCATTCCCCCTTTTGAATCAAGGGTAAGGCTTGCTTGTATTTCGTATCCTTAGTCTCGCCAGTCATGATGTTTTTGATCGTGACCTTGTCGTTGCGACCTATTTTAGGTTGATCGCGGGTAATAGTTTCGGTAACCGCTTGGCGTTGTTGTTGCTGGCGACTGGCACCTGCTCCTACAGAACGTGCCTGAGCGGCTTGCTCATCACTGTTCAGCACTTCCTCTTTCTGCGTACTGGTCTTTACCGACTTGCGCTGTCTGGCCTCACTAATGGCAGCCGTGTCACGAGTAGGTAAATCTCCCTTAAACATAAAGCCAATAACGTCCTTATTTACTTTATCGATCATTTCCTTAAAGAGTTCAAATGCTTCAAACTTATAGATCAAAAGTGGATCTTTTTGTTCATGAACTGCAAGTTGAACGCTTTGTTTCAACTCATCCATCTTACGCAAATGTGTTTTCCAAGCGTCGTCTATAATGGCAAGTGTGATGTTCTTTTCAAAATCGGTAACCAGCGTGCGACCCTCAGATTCGTAAGCCTCTTTTAGGTCGGTGGCAACATTCAGTGTTTTGATACCGTCCGTAAATGGAACGGCGATACGCTCAAAGTTGCGCTCGTCGTTTTCCACCACATTTTTGATTACTGGAAAGACCTCAACCGCGGTGCGCTGCATCTTCTCTTTGTAGTGCTGGTAAGCCGCTTTATAAAGAATATCTGTGATTTGCTTATCGGTTTGTTTTGCAAACTCATCCTCCGTTACTGGGCTACTCATGGAGAAGTAGCGGATGATCTCAAACTCAAAATTCTTGTAGTCTTGAGCCAGCTTGTTTCCTTCAGTAATAACCTCAGAAATATCGTAGATCATGTTTGCGATATCCACCGCAAGACGATCTCCAAATAGCGCGTTGTAACGACGTTTGTAAATAACCTCACGCTGCGCATTCATCACATCATCGTACTCTAGCAATCGCTTACGCACGCCAAAAGCATTTTCCTCTACTTTTTTCTGTGCTCGTTCTATTGATTTGGAAATCATGGAATGCTGAATCACTTCGCCTTCTTTCATTCCGAGTCGGTCCATGGTTTTTGCCATGCGCTCAGATCCGAACAATCGCATTAAGTTATCTTCCAGCGAAACATAAAACTGAGAACTTCCCGGATCTCCCTGTCTACCGGCACGACCACGCAACTGACGGTCCACACGACGGGAATCGTGACGTTCCGTACCTATAATCGCTAGACCTCCCGCGGCTTTTACCTCGTCAGAAAGTTTGATGTCCGTTCCACGACCGGCCATGTTTGTAGCGATCGTTATCTGTCCTGGGTTTCCAGCTTCGGCAACGATGTCTGCCTCGCGTTTGTGTTGTTTTGCGTTCAAAACATTATGATCGATCCCAGCACGTTGCAGGGTTCTACTCAATAGTTCCGATATATCAACTGATGTCGTACCGATCAATACGGGACGACCCTGTTCTTTAAGTTTAGTAACCTCTTGAATGACCGCTCCGTATTTCTCTCTTTTGGTTTTGTAAACCAGATCTTGACGGTCATCACGAGCGATGGGACGGTTAGTAGGAATTTCTACCACGTCCAGTTTATAGATTTCCCAGAATTCGCCAGCCTCCGTAACCGCGGTACCCGTCATACCCGACAGTTTTTTGTACATACGGAAGTAGTTCTGCAACGTGATGGTTGCAAAAGTCTGGGTAGCATCTTGGATTTTTACATTCTCCTTTGCTTCAATCGCTTGGTGCAGTCCATCGCTGTAACGGCGACCATCCATAATACGACCGGTCTGCTCATCTACGATCATGACCTGCTCTTCCTTCACGATACCTTTGGGCGTGCGCTTATCCTTTGCCATTACGACATATTCCGTATCTTTTTCAAATAGGGTATAGGCCTTTAACAATTGGTTCAAGGTGTGGATGCGTTCTGATTTTACAGAAAACTCACGGAACAATTCTTCCTTTTTCTCCGCTTCTTCTTCTTTGGAAAGTCCCGCCGACTCAATGCGGCCTATTTCCATTCCCACTTCGGGCATCACAAAAAACTCTGGATCATCCTTTCCAGATAGAAACTCGATTCCTTTATCGGTAAGTTCTACCTGATTGTTTTTCTCATCGATCACAAAATACAATCCTTCATCCACTTTGGGCATTTCACGATTGTTGTCCTGCATATAGAAATTCTCGGTTTTTTGAAGCAGGGTCTTGATACCTTCCTCACTCAAGAATTTAATTAAAGCTTTGTTTTTAGGAAGACCGCGATAAACTTGTAGCAATAATTTCCCGCCTTCTTTCGCGTCGCCTTCAGAGATCAGTTTTTTAGCTTGCGCAAGAACCTGAACCAGTTCCTTGCGCTGTACGTTTACAATATTATCCACCGGAGCTTTGAGCGTGTCAAATTCCTGGCGGTCTCCTTCTGGAACGGGTCCTGAAATAATCAGCGGTGTACGTGCGTCATCAATAAGTACGGAATCCGTTTCATCGATGATTGCGTAATTGTGTTTGCGCTGCACGAGGTCTTTTGTGGCGTGAGCCATGTTGTCACGCAGGTAATCAAAACCAAATTCGTTATTTGTACCATAGGTAATATCAGCAAGGTAGGCTTGACGTCTCTCTTCACTGTTTGGTTTGTGGTAATCGATACAATCGATGGTCATACCGTGGAATTCAAACAATGGGCCGATCCACGCGCTATCCCTTTTTGCGAGATAGTCATTTACCGTTACCACATGTACACCATTACCGGTAAGTGCGTTCAAGTAAACGGGTAGGGTAGCTACGAGCGTTTTTCCTTCCCCTGTCTGCATTTCGGCAATTTTTCCCTGGTGCAATGCGGCTCCACCTATGAGTTGTACGTCATAATGGATCATGTCCCAAGTAATGGGTTTTCCAGCGGCGTCCCATGAGTTGGTCCATATCGCGTTATCTCCATCTAGAGTCACGTAGTCTTTTTCTCCAGAAAGTTCCCGGTCGCGAGGCGATGCTGTCACTTTTAATTCTGTATTGTGGAAAAAGCGTTTTGCGGTTTCTTTGATAAGGGCAAACGCCTCGGGAAGTATTTCTTCTAGAACGGCTTCGGCCTGTTCATAGGCATTATCTTGTAAGGCATCAATCTGATTGTAGATTTCCTCCCGTTGATCGATGTCTTCCTCATTTTCAGCCTTTTCTTGTAGGTCTGCGATGCTTTTCAGGGTATCCGCTTTCGCGAAAGCGATCTTCTCTTTAAACTCTGCCGTTTTAGCACGTAGTTCATCCAGAGACAGCTTTTCCATCTGTGGTTCTATGGCTAGGACCTTATTCACGAAAGGGCGCAATTGCTTGACGTCTTGTTGTGATTTATCTCCTACAAAAATTTTTAATACGGAATCTAATAGTCCCATGATTTTATATGTTTGATTTTCAGTGTCATTCTGAGCTTGTCGAAGAATAATAGATTTTGAGATATTAAAACAACTTCGACAGACTCAGTTTGACACCTTGTATCTGTTTTAACATCTTTTACTCGCGCTAATTTAAAACAAAAAAAAAGCCTCATTACGAGACTTTTTTATGATCAATAAATGATCGTTAATACTCATCCTCATTCCAGAGGTAATCATCGTCTGTAGGATAATCAGGCCAAATTTCTTGAATGGATTCATACAAATCGCCTTCATCCTCGATAGCTTGTAGATTTTCTACAACCTCAAGTGGCGCTCCGGTACGAATTGCGTAATCAATCAATTCATCCTTTTCTGCTGGCCAGGGTGCATCACTTAAATACGATGCGAGTTCCAGTGTCCAATACATAATTTTACTCGTTAAGATTTTTGCAAAAATAAACTTATGAGTTTACTACGCAAGTTATTTTGCAATTTTAAGCGAAAAAGTTTTAAAAGAGCGTCTAAGCTTCTGAAAGTCAATGTTTAATTAGCTCTATTTGAATCTGTGCAATTCTGATTTATTGCCATTTAATGCTTTTGAGGAACCCATTTTATTTCGTCAGCTTGTAGATCTTTAGACAATTTACGTGCCAGCACAAAAAGGTAGTCAGATAGGCGGTTGAGGTATTTTAAAACTTGTGGGTCTACTGGAGAATTTTGATTTAATTCTACCGCGAGACGCTCCGCACGACGGCAAACAGTCCTTGTGATGTGACAAAATGACACTGATTGATTGCCGCCAGGTAGAATAAAATGCGTCATTTCGGGCAATTCTGAGTCCATTTGATCCATTTCTTGTTCCAGCATGGAGATGTCATCGTCGCTAATTTTTGAAATATTTAGACGTTCCTTGCCATTTTTAAGCGTTTCTTTTTCAGGTGGTGTGGCAAGAATAGCCCCTATGGTGAATAAATGATTTTGAATAGCAATGAGCGTTTCCTTTGTAGGCTGGTCAATTGATTGATCCCTAACCAAGCCTATCCATGAGTTGAGCTCGTCCACCGTTCCATAACTATCTATGCGTAAGTTGTGTTTTTCAACCCGAGTCCCTCCAAACAATGCTGTAGTTCCTTGATCTCCGGTTTTTGTGTAGATTTTCATGTGTAATCTTTTTCTCAAAGGTACGATTGAAACCTTTTTGCTCATCTTTAGACAGGATAAGTGTCAGAAAAGTTCTTTATTTCTAAGAGCTTTTGTTTTGTAATAATTCTTTTTGAAGTTTTTACGTCTATTGCGACGCTTAGCAGTATTGTTCAAGCTCAGCCCGATGAAAAATATTGTTCCGAAACCTCCTACCAGCAGCCAGATAAGCATATTATCATTTTTTCAAATTTAAAATTAAAAGTGAAATTATGGTTGGACAGAGTTGTTTATGACCTGTTTAAAAAGTGAAAAATGAATAACAATGTCTAAAAATGAGTACACCTGCCTTTGAATGAATGGACTTTAATTAAAAGATCTTAGAAGTTTTCGCGAATGTTATTGGTTCGAAATGTATTTTCCAAGAAATTTCAATAATTTGAACATCTTTGAAAATTGGCATTTATATTTTATCCATGAGCTGTATCAATTGCTCAATTTCAGATTTTTCAAGGTTTTGTACTATTTCTTTTTCTGTCTCTTCAACTTTGGAGTCGAGAGTTTTGAGCAGTTCTAGCCCCTTTTTGGTAATAGTTAATTCTATTTGCCTTCTGTCAGTTGGGCATTGTTTGCGATTTACAAATTTTTTTGTGATGAGCTTGTCAATGACTCTAGTTGTGTTTGAGTTAGAGTGGATCATATCCTTGCTCACATCTTGAAGGCTGGCAACTTTACCTTTACGACCACGGAGAATACGTAAGACATTGAATTGTTGTATAGTCACATTATCTTGTTTTAAAGCAGCACCTATTTTCTCTGTAATTTGAGTGGCCTTTTTGACTAAAGAAGTGGTTAAGTTTTTATTCAATGCCGGGTCATTCATACTTGAGTTTACAATAATTGTGGATACAAATATATAAGGGTCTTAAAATGTCTCATTAAAATCGATGTTAAAGTATTTAACCCTAATTTTGCGTTTTTCAATAACAACTTGGTTCCTAGCCAAGCGCAAAAAAGATAGAATATGAAAAAGGTTTTAGTAATTGCATTGTTTTCAATTGGAGCTTTTGTCTCTGCACAAAGTGGAAGTGCATTTGGTGTAAGAGCAGGATTAAACTATGGTGCCACAGGGGATCTAGCTACAGACTTTAACAATGTGAGAGAAAATGCCGATAGTAATCTAGGTTATCATTTTGGTTTTTTTGCCAAGTTTGACGTAGGCCCTCTATATGTAAGACCAGAATTATTATATACAAGATTGCTTTCAGATTACAGTGCAGCACGATTTAATCTTGAAAAAATTCAAGCGCCATTCTTAGTAGGGATAAATGTTATAGGCCCACTCAATGTTTTTGCGGGTCCATCTTTTCAGTATACCTTAGACACTGAACTTGAAGAAAACGAAAGAGCGGGTGTTGATTTTGATTTTGAGGAAATAGAAGACAGATTCACAATAGGTGCACAGTTTGGTGTAAGTGTTTATTTCAGCAATCTTGAAGTTGGATTGCGTTACGACAGGAGTTTTGGTAACAACATTGCCGAATTTGCGGTAAATAACGGGATTGATAATGTAAGAGTTGATACAAGATCAGAGCAACTCGTTTTAGCTCTCAGCTTGCAATTGTAGCCATACAAGTGACATCCAAAAATAGAAATGAGGTAGTGAGAGCTACCTCATTTTTGCTTTATTAATTATCAAGGTGAAATGTTTTCATTTCTTATAAGAAAGGCAATTTATTCAATGGTGTCTAGATCCAAATTGTTATATCTAGTTTGCAGCTGCTTCAAGGATCACCTAAACCTATTCACTAGACTCTACATAAATTTCCACTCTCCGCTGGTTTCAAATCCGTAAACATTGTTGGAGCGGTAGGAGAGCTTTTTCTTAAAATAGAATTGATATTCTTTATCCACACTCATGATTGAATGAATTTAGAGGGTTTCTTCTAATGACACACTATTTAAATTTCTGGGAGATCAGTCAATCAGCTGACTTTTTACGAACTTTTTTAAGTTCTAGCATATTCACTGCATTGCTGCTCATGCCTTTTACATTTTTTGAAATAAAACGAACACTTTCATCGTAATACAAGGGTATGATGGGAGCTTCGGCAATGATGATGCTGTCCATTTTGCTATAAAGTTGCAACCGCTTATCCACCTCATTAACTTTGAGACTTTTTGTATAGAGGCTGTCGTACATTTCATTTTCAAAAAAAGTATAGTTACTCCCTATGGGAGTTTTGTTCTCGGAATAAAAAAGAGCCAAATAGTTTTGGGCGTCTGGGTAATCTGCGATCCAACTGCTTCTAAAAACGGCGAGTTTTCCAGACTTACGCATTTGCCTCAAAGTGGATGGCGGCATGACCTCAACGTTTACACTAAGGCCTGTTTTTTCAAGTTCATTCTGCACATATTCACAAAGATCCAGATAGTTGGCACCAGTGCTTATGGTAATCTTGACTTCTTGGACTTGTTGCTCTTTCTTGTAAGTTTCCACTAAAGATTTTGCCCTGTTCAAGTCATATTCAAAACCATCTACCGTACCACCTGCAGGTAAGCCTAAGGGGATAAAACCGCGATCAGCAGGCCTTCCTATATTATTTTTCAAATATTTGATCATCTCAGCACGATCAAAGCCAATGTTTAAGGCTTTTCTAATAGATGGACTCCTAAGAGGACCTTCATCCTTTAGATTGAGACCAAGGTATTCTGTATTTAAAAAAGGCTGTTTTTCTAATTTTACCGAAGCTTCGTATTTCTCCTTAAGCTTTCCATTGCTGGTTAACAGCTCATCTTTGTAGCTGGGGTCGAGTCCATTTATAAAGTCAATGTTTCCTTGAACAAATTCGAGAAACTCACTTTGCTTATCGGGCTTGAACGAAATTGCCACAGCTTCAAGGTAAGGAAGGGAATTACCCGAAGAATCTTTTTCATGATAATGAATATTCTTGCGAAGTACCATTTTCACATTCTCTTCCCAGCGCCTTAGGTAAAAAGGACCCGTGCCTATGGGATGGCTTCTAAATGACTGTTCGTTATCTTCGACAACTTCTTTTGGCACGACTGAGCAATATTTCATCGTTAGTATTCCCAAAAAAGTAGGATTGGGTCGTTCAAGTTTAATTTGAAGAGTATGTTCGTCTAGGGCTGTCATGTCTTCAACTCCCGCCATAGTCCACGCACCGGGAGATGCAACCTCTGGATCGATTAATCTGGAGAGTGAATACTTGAAATCTTCAGCATTCACGGTGCGCATATGTGACCATCCATAATCTCCATCGAACATTCCGCCATGAGTAGGTTCTACGTATAGCAACTTAGTCCCATGAAAGTGAATATTTCGCTTTAAGCGAAAAGTATAGGTTATACCGTCACTACTGATCTCCCATGACTCAGCCAGATCTGGAACTACGTTAAGATCTTTATCTAGTCTTACTAAACCATTGTATAGTTGATTACACACCCATATGTTACGCTGATCCTTTGCAAAAGCGGGATCAAGCGTCGTGACATTTGCGTGTTCATTGTATCTAAAAACTGTTGAAGGATCTATGGGATCACTTTCATCATGACAACTGTAGAGACATACAATACTTAAAATAACAAGGACGATCCATGGCAGGCAATTCCACTTTATAAGCAATTTAGCTCTCATAAGTAAGATTGATCTTATTTCTTACTTCATCTAATAATTGTATGAGATTCAGGCTGTCATTCCAACTCATTTTATTGCTTTGAATTTGATTGTTGTTTAGGCAGTCGCGTACTTCCATAATTTCATGGACATAGCCGTTTCCCATATAAGGAATTTCAAAAACCTCGTCCTCGTTATTGCCATTGGTAACACTGATTTTACGGCATTCATGAAAAGCTTCATGCATTCTGAGAACTCCATCACTTCCATAAATAGTTGCTGTGATGGGAGCTTTGTGGTCAAAGCTACTGTACAACACAGCCATGGAATCTTTATATTTTAAGTTAACGCTTACCTGGCGATCAGTTCCTTCTGCCAAAATACCTTGAGCCTGTAATTCCAGTGGCTTACCGAGTAAAAACAAGCTCAAATAAATGGGATAAATACCTATGTCGAGTAGGGAACCGCCACCTAGAGCAGCATCTGTAAGTCGGTTTTTGTCGTCCATGGGAGCGGTAAATGCAAATTTTGCTTCAATCAATTTAACATCACCTATAACGCCTTTTTCTATCAATTCTCTGGTTTTTATAAATGCAGGAATAAACCTGGACCAGAGTGCTTCCATTAAAAATAAGTTGCGTTTATGGGCTTCTTCAATCATGGTTGCCACTTCACTTTCCTTCATGGCAAAAGGCTTCTCTACGAGAACTGCTTTACCTGCCTTAAGGCACTTCATTGCCAGAGAATAGTGGTAAACGTGAGGAGTTGCGATATAGATGACATCTACCTGCTCGTCTTGTAGAACCTGCTCGTAACTGTCGTAATGGTTTGTTGCAGAGTACGCTTTCGCGAAAGCGGTAGCCTTCTTCATACTTCTCGACCCTACGGCATAAAGCTTTACACCCTCTGTAATCAAAATATCTTGAGCAAATTTGTGTGCAATTTTTCCAAGTCCTAAAATCCCAAAATTTATCATAGCTTTCAAAAAAGATAAAAATAATGTTCTCAATGGTAAATTAGGTAATCATGTGATTTGTTTTGACGGTTATCGCCAGTTTATGACAATTGGGTTTATAAAACTGACAATTCAGTAAGCTCTTTTTTTCAAAAGTGCCTGATCACTGCATATTTGTACCATCAAACAAACAAAAACACTTATTATGAAAACTTTATTTACTACAATTATTGCACTGATCATCACCTCAATCGCATTTGCCCAAGACGGAAACAAACTGACTGTCAAGGTGGACAATGTTAAAAATGATGAAGGAAAAATGGTTTACGGCATTTATACGCAAGACCAATTTATGAAAGCCGCTCCATCTTTTGCTGCAACGGTAGAGATCAAGGATGGTCTTGCAGTCGCAACTTTTGATGAGGTGCCCAATGGGGAATATGCCATCATGATTCTACACGACTTAAATGGAAATGAGCGTATGGATTTTGAAGCCAGCGGTATGCCAAAGGAGGATTATGGAATGAGTAACAACCCCATGAGTTATGGACCTCCCACATGGGCCGATGCTAAAATATCTGTGACTGAAGATCAGGAAATCGTTATAAGATTGTAGGGGATTACTGAATTAGCCAGCGGTATGACAATAAATCGCCTAGCTTTAACTAAAGCTTGGCGATTTATTGCGTTAATATATAACGAAGTTAACGAGCTATGAGATGGAGTAAAATTACATTCGTTTCATGAAAGTTTTAATCACAGGAGCAACGGGACTGGTAGGTTCAAAACTTACCGAGGTTTTATTGAAGGAAGGGCACAGCGTTCACTATCTCACGACAAGAGAGAGCGCCATTGAAAATGAGAAGCAATACCAGGGCTTTTTATGGAATATCCACGAGATGACCATAGATCCTAATTGTCTGGAAGGTGTAGATCGTATTATCCATCTAGCAGGTGAGTCTGTATTCCAGCGATGGACAGACGATGCCAAGCAACGTATCATGGATAGCCGCATCAACAGTACGCAGTTGCTTGTGAATCTGCTCAATGATAACAAGCATCAAGTAGAACAAGTCATCACGGCAAGTGCGATAGGGATCTATCCAGACGACCAGACTGGCCGTGCGTTGCATGAAAATGACATACCGCCTACCGCAGATAATTTTTTGGCTGATGTTTGTGTTGCATGGGAAAGCATGGGACTCAAGTTTAGCGAGATGGGAATTTGTCATGCTATTGTGCGTATAGGAATTGTACTGGCCGAAGAAGGTGGCGCTCTCGAGCAAATGGTTAAACCAGTAAAGTTGTATGCTGGCGCTGGTTTTGGTAATGGTAAGATGTGGCAAAGCTGGATCGCTGTAGATGATCTTGCTAACCTTTTTCAGCATATCGCAGAAGAGGAACTAAAAGGAGTTTACAATGGAGTAGCGCCACATCCCGTGCGTAATAGACCCATGATTGAGGCCATAGGGAAACAGCTGGGTAAACCGGTATTTTTACCTAACGTTCCTAAATTTATCATGAAAGCTGCACTAGGAGAGATGTCTACTATTGTTTTGAGTAGCCAGCATGCAAGCAGTAAAAAAGTAGAGGAGAGCGGTTTTGTTTTTCAGTTTCCCAATCTCCAAGAAGCATTACAAGAATATTTGTAATTTTATGTGAGTGTTTTTTGAGATGAAAATTATTTATCCAAATTATTCTAGTTTGAGTTGTCCTCCGTTAGAAGTGCGCATTGATGGATTGCGAAAGGGAAGTATTGAGCCAGGACAAGAAATTGAGATTCAATATCCAGAGGGTAAATTAATATCAGTAAAGTTAGGTGCAATTGCCAAAGCTGAACTTACGGGTAACGCTGAATCCATTGTTAAAATTAAAAACAGCTGGTATCTTAGAAATATAAGTTGGATCAATTTGTTGCTTATATTGGTGATTTCAGGATCGGTATCATTTATTGTAGATTTTAATGATGAACATTGGTGGTTGATTCTTTTAGGCTATGTCGTTTGTTTGAGTCTTTTTTATCTCATTATTGTAAATTCAAATATGATTAAGCTAGAAGTAATTAAAATTGATCCATAAAAAAACGCCCAATAAGAGCGTTTGTGACTTGGTTGATAATTATTTTTTCTTACCATCTGGCATGTCTTCTGGATCTCGATCGCCGTATCCATTGCGTGTTGATTCTTTTCCGTTTTGAATATCTTCTACACTTTTTTGGGTAGATTCTTTTTCTGTTTTCCTTTCTTCTGCTTTCACGTTTTTATTTCTAAAATATATTTTACTCAGTTTATTTAAAGGTGATTAACAATAATTAACGGCTAAACATTTCATTTTTAACTTTGTGTTGATTATTAGTGTTCATACTTATGTAAGATAAAAACTATAAATTCTTGTATGTTTTAATATTATGTAATTAATTTGATGATGCAAAAAATTACGTTTGTCTCAATTTCGTCGTCATTTTTTGGGAGATAAATTTTTAAAAGAAAGCATTCATGAGAATTCTACATGTAAAGTCACTACCCATCGTAGATATTTTGGATGATTTTTCAAAACAATTAGGTGTAGAAGTTTCAGAAGTTTGTGAAGTCTATTCTTTGAAATTGCCACAAAGTATAGGTGCTGGTCATATTACTGGTGTCAATTTTCCCAATGGTGTGGCATGGTTGCAATATTTATGTAAATTCAATAATGACATTGAGATCCATTTTACTGTAAATGAGATCCACCCTTTAAAAATGCTTTATAATCTAGGCTCTACTATAAATCACACCTTTGCCAAATCTAACGAAGATCATTTTATCGAGAGATACCAAAATCTTATCGTGGCAAGTAGTGAAAGTAATGGACATATTCTCAAATTTCCTAAGAATTCACAAATAAGATTGAACAGCGTAGAAATAGACCGCAAGACGTTTAAAGCAAATTGGGCATGTGATATTAGTAATTTGAACTCTAATATCAAGAAAGCACTTCTTGATGATACTGCCGCTAGTGAATACGTTTTCAATGGTCCCTACAGTTTGCGTGTAGCTCAAGTATTTCAATCTATAAACAGTTTCAAACAAGAGCCTTTTACCAGAAAAATGTTTCTTGCGTCAAAGAGTTTTGAACTAATCGCTCAGCAATTGTGTGACTATAGCGATGTTCATAGTGGAGTTTCCACTCCAGACGCTGAATCACTAGAAATTCTAAAAATTGTGGAAGAACTTTTAGAAAGTGATATGAAATCCTTTACCACGGTGCGAGCTCTGTCAAATAAACTTAAGATTACCGAAAACAAGCTACAGAAGATATTCAAAAACAACACAGGCTTTACGGGTAATGAGTACATTAAGAATAAAAGAATGGAACTGATCGTTGAGCTCTTGGAAAACTCTACCCTTTCCATTGGCGAGATTTCAAAGTTGGTAGGTATAGACAGTACCAGTTACTTAAGTAAAATTTTCAAAGAAAAGTTTTTGATATCGCCCAAAGAGTTTAGACAAAAAATTGCCAACCTAGATTTAACAATAGAATAATTATCCGTATAAATTATTTATAATCATTGTGTTATGATTTAAAATTGGCATTTTTTTTGATAAGCAAAACATAATTTGTTCAAGCCAAAGTTATATGTGTTAGCCTTATATTTTATAAGAGCTACTTTTAAGTTACGTAACTAAGTCATTTTATTCTCTCTATCGAAGGGATCAGTAATCCGTTGTTTTCACCCTTTTTCTTTTGGTGTTTTTACAGATAGATTTAAAAACTAAATGATTTCAGTTGCTAAGGTCATCTAATCAGTTCCATTCATTATAAATGGTGATTGATGTTCTTAGTTCAAAAAGCGTAATATGTATAACAATGTAAAAAAATATGTCTTTTAAATCTCAGCCTGTCGTGCAGGAAAATAAGGGCTCAATATCTTTTCCCAATAAAGTTGATGAATTATTAGAGGAAATTCTGTACAGTAATCACCATACAACTGTTGAGAAAATTGCCACCTTGAAACAAGGTGTCAGAAAATTAAACTCAACTCAAAGAAAACGTTTCAGAAAGGTCTTCAAGAAACGAAGTAAAAATATTCATTTGCTCATTTTATTCCAGCCAGTGGATCTGGATCAAAAATGTTCAAAACACTTTTTGAGTTTGCTGAAAATTACAAGCCGAGTGAAGAGTCGTTAAGTGCATATATCAACAGAACGGGTTCCTACAATCTCAATATTTTTTTTAATAATATCAAGGATTTTGCGTTCTACGATCTTGTCAAGGAGGAAGTAGCAAACATAAATTTGAGTTCCATGAGCAGGGACGAGAAGAAGTTTGCTTTAGTTCAATCCATTTTAACAAACAACGATCTGCAATTGACCAGTTTGCCAAAAGCCCTGGTTCCTCTTCAAAAATACAAATCGCACAGTAAAAATGCCTTTGAGGAGCAGCTGGAATGTTTTGGTAAGCTATCAGATAAGTTCAAAACCAATCAATTGAATTTCATCGTCTCTCCACAACACCTTACTAACTTTGTTAAGGCGCTTGATGAGGGATATGAAGAGCGCAAAGGCTCGCAACACATAACATTTTCCATTCAAGATGATGAGACTGATGTATTGTGCCTTAAAAATAATAGAGAACTTCTTTTGAATGAGGAAGGTCAGCCTATAAAACAGCCTGATGGTCATGGAGTTTTAGTAAGTAATCTCAACTCAATGGAAGAGGACCTTATTCTTTTGAGCAACATAGGCAATATCGCGCGCAAAAAATACCACAAGAAACATATTGATAATCGCAAACTCCTAATGGGTTACACAATATTCTGTGCTAAACGCATTAAGTTTTTTCTAGACTTGCAGGAAAATGATGACATCGATAAAAAGAATAAATCAAAGCTTTCCAAATTTTTGAGAAAATATTTTCACATTGATTTGGATAAAGTGCTAACAAATTCAACCGAAGGTTTTCACAGTACGATTTTTCACCTGCTCAATAAGCCTATACGTATCGCTGGTGTGGTGCGCAACGAGAGCAATCTGGGAGAAGCGCCCTATTGGGCTAAAAATTCTAAGGGCGTGTCGTGTCTTCAGCTCGTGGCAAAAGAAGAAATCAACCACAAAATCCCACAGCAACAAGAAATTTATGAGTCATCTACTCATTTCAACCCTGTGGAGATGGTAATCTATAACAAAAACCATCGCGGTGAAAAATTTGATCTCTCCCTTCATGCTGAGGATGAACCCTCAATACTGGTGGAAAAAAGTCATGGAGACCATCAAATTAAGTATTTGGAGAAGCCAGGATTATGGAATGCCGGGATGCGCAACTACTTGACAATGTTTATTCAGATCAAGTCTGGTGTTTTTAATCCGGTAGAGGAGATTACAGACGTGTTGAAAAAATACCATTAGCCGGTTCGGAATTTTTAGAATTGCGTTGATCACTTCTATAAAGATTTCTCGCTTTCGCGAAAGCGAATCATAAAACAGTAAACGATATTCCAAAGCCTCGGGTATTTACCAATCAGGGATTTGGAAGAACCAAAAATTGATTATTATGAAGGATTATACCGTATCAAGAATTAGGGAGTTCATACTTGATGACCACCCGTGTGTCATGGCGCAGAGCGTGTTTGCTGACGACTCTGTGGAAATAGTGGATTATGAAAAAATGCATGATCCTGAGACCACTTCACAGATTATTAATGACTTGAAAAAGTATATTATAAGACAAAATGAAAACTCAACCACCTTTGAATCATTTATAGCAGTATTTAAAAAAGAAACCTTTCTTACTGAAATAGAATTTGAAGAGGCATTATGGAAGTTCTTAAAACAATTGCATGAACAGGATTTCCAACCCTGGGACCCAGAAACCAGTTCTGATGTGAGTTCAAAAAAGTTCAGTTTCAGCCTTCTAGGCACCTCATTTTATGTCGTGGGAATGCACCCTATGTCGTCTAGACTGGCTAGAAAATCTCCTTACCCCATGATCGTCTTTAATCTACACAATCAGTTTGAAAAATTAAGGGAAATAGGGCGTTACAAACATGTGAGGGACTTGATCAGAAGGCGAGACAGAGCAAATCAAGGAAGCATGAATCCTATGTTAGAAGATTTTGGAGAGTCCAGTGAGGCTCGGCAATATAGCGGTCGCGCGGTTGAAGAAAATTGGAAATGTCCTTACTCATTTGACTCATGAAAATCATTGAAAAACAAAGTGGAAGCTCTTTAATTTTAAATAAAGGTCAGCGCCTAAAAGTCACGGATATTTGTGGCGAGCAAGTTTCAGACCTGGTTGCATTTAACGCAAATGACAAAGGAGAGCGTTATAGCGCAGGTAAAACCATGGATTTTGAAGAAAGTATTCTTTTAACTAAAGGGAATTTTTTGTGGTCCAATCGTGGAAACAAATTAATGGAGATCAAGGAAGATACCTGTGGTAGGCACGATACTCTGCTCGCTCCATGTAGCGATCAAACTTTCCAAATCATGTATGGGATTAAAAGTGACCACCCAAGCTGTTTTAACAATTTGAGACTCAATTTAAAGGAGTACAACATCACAGCAGATGATATACCTACTGCCTTCAATATTTTTATGAACGTACAATTTGATCAAAATGGAAAACTCAGTGTTTGCAAGCTTCAAAGCAAGGCTGGTGATTTTATTATCTTAGAAGCGCAATGTGATTTGATAATAGGGCTTACAGCCTGCAGTGCTCCAGATAGCAATAATGGTAGTTTTAAAGAAATAGGATATGAAGTCATTGATAGCTGATATAAAAATTGAGGAATTGGGTAAATGGTTGAGTACCGATTGGGACACGGCAATCATAATTGTACTGAGTGTATTAATGATCTTTGCAGTTTTAATCATCTACGTACGTATTGCAGGTCTAAGAACCTTCGCAAAAATGACCAGTTTTGATTTTGCCACCACGGTTGCCATAGGTAGTATTCTCGCCAGTATAAGCATTAATCCAGGAGATACGGTAGGTAATGGTATGGTGGCCCTCGCCGCTATCATCGGTTTTCAGATTGTTTTTGCATTGCTTCAACGTAGGTTTAAAATCTTTAAAAAAATAGCTACTAACAAACCCGTACTTATCATGCACAATGGGAAAATTCTTTACGATAATCTGGCAAAAGTCAATCTGATAGAATCAGAATTAATGTCTAAGCTCAGAGAAGCAAATGTATTAAGGATAAACGAAGTGAAAGCCGTTGTTTTTGAAAGCACCGGTGAGGTAAGCGTTTTACATGGTAGTGAAAATGACGATGTTTTTGTGGAGGATCAACTTTTAGATTCTGTTGCCTCATGATAGTCAATTCAACTCCTACTGGTTATGAGGTAATCACTCATTATGCCCATGGTTTGCAGGCAGCGCAAATTGCCCATAATATCAAGCCAGAGTTGAGATCGCCCCAATGGACCAGCATGCTTTGCGCGATTATGGAACACGATGATGAGCAACTCAACTTTGAACGTAACAACAATATTTCTGCAACTGGAAAGCCCTTAGACTTTACCATGATAAAGCCCAAGCCAGATGATGTGCTGGCTAGATGCAAGCGAGTCATAAATATGGCTAGACACCGCTCGGGATGGGTAGCTTTAATGATTGCAATTCACATAGAGTTCCTTTATAAGGCAGAATTTAACGATGATAAAAAGCTTGCCTCATTTTTTGAAGAGTTGCACGAGCTCAAAAAGAAATTGCGCAAAAATTATAAGATTAATGAGCAGCAAAGTCTTGAGTATTATGAAATTCTCAGATTTTGTGATCGCGTATCCTTAATCATATCTCAAGATAAAATACCCTCTAATCAACGCAAAATTGAAGTCAATAAAAGTATAGATGAGTCCACCTATTACCTCTTTGAAAATAGTGATGGCATATGCATTGAGCCCTGGCCTTTTCATTGTAAAAAATTTACCGTCACAAGTGAAGTTTACACTTTGCTCGATATGAAATTTGACAGCAGTAAACACCTTCAGGATTACCTACTGGAGCAAACCCCAGAATTGAGAAATTGGCAGTTTGTTGAGGAATAAATTTTTGTAGGATATCGCTTTCGCGAAAGCGAAATATTTTAAAAACAAAGTTGTAGTCTGAATTTTTAAAGAAAACATTACTCATGCCATCTAAAGAAAAAAATGCCGTTCCCGCGATACTGTGGTTTAAAAACGATTTACGCATTCATGACAATGAGGCTCTGACCGAAGCTTATAAATCGGGTTACCATGTGCTTCCAATTTATATTATAGATAGTCGCCTGTTTGAAAAAGATGTTTTGCACTTTAAAAAAGCCAGCACAATACGATATACCTTTTTGATGCAAACCTTGGCAGATTTGAGACTTTCGCTACAGGAGAGAGGAACCAATCTTTTGATTTTAGAAGGAATACCTGAGGAAATTTTACCAGAGTTAGTGTCTAAATATGGTGTGCGATCCATTTATTGCGAGCAGGAGTATACTCAGGAAGAAATAGATGTGGTAAAGGCAGTATGTACGGCGGTCAGTCCAGCGTGTGACGTCTACGAGTATTGGGGTAAAACGCTTTATCACTTACAGGATATTCCATATTCAGTAGATAAAATTCCGCTCACTTCCAAGGCCTTTCGAATAAACACTGGCAAAAAGGCTCAGGTGCGACCACTTTTTGAGGCGCCTCAAAAATGGCAACACTATATTATAGATAATTACGGCCTCAGTACTTCAAAATACTTGAAAGATCAGGGTAATGCTGACTCTTATTTGAGAGGTGGAGAACTCAATGCCTTGAAGCGATTGGATTATTATACACAAGAAACAGAGCTTCTCACATCCTATAAATGGACGAGAAACAAATCGCTTGGGATGGATTATAGCAGTAAACTGTCTCCATTCATGGCCTTGGGAGCCATAAGCCCACGGCTCATTTATTATCGGGTCAAGGAATATGAGGTAAAAGTCAAAAAAAATATATCCACCTGGTGGCTGGTGTTTGAAGTGGTATGGCGTGATTATTTTACGTTTAAAGCCATGCGCATGGGCAACGCTATTTTTAAGACCGAAGGTTACTCAAAAAAACAGCTAGAATTTAACAATAACCCTGATTTATTCATCGCTTGGTGCAACGGCAAGACTGGGATACCGTTTATCGATTCCCATATGCGCCAGCTCAACCAGACCGGTTATATGAGCAACAGGGGCCGGGTAAACTGTGCCAGTTTTCTGGTTCATGACCTCAAAATTGATTGGACATGGGGCGCGGCTTATTTTGAATCCTTGTTGATCGATTATGATGTGAGTTCTAACTGGATGAACTGGCACAGCCAGGCTTATGAAATTTGGTACACCAACCCCATCAACCAAAGTCTTAAATACAAAGCCTACGACTACATACATAAATGGATTCCAGAGTTGCGAGATATAAAAGATGAGATGATTTATATCCCTTGGGAGTTAGGTCGAAAACTGGACTATCCAGATGCAGTCGTAAAGTTTGATAAATGGAACCGCGCCATTAAAAAGATCCAAGAAGCTGCGGGACAGCAAGAGTTGTTTTAATTATTTTGAGAATTACGATCAGGTTCTCGCTTTCGCGAAAGCGAGAACGGTTTCAAACGTGCAGCACGGATAAACTTGAGCTACTTGTAAAAGAGCAATGAACATTTTGTTATCTTAAACCACAGCCATTTGCTTTTCAATATTATCAGAAACGTGAGGTTTTTTTTCGTTTGAGCAGATTCTCCAATTTAATCCCTTGTGGTATTTGTAAATTTTATTGTTTTCTTCTGGATTCATGACCATAAGGTAGATCCATTCATTATCGACAAGCTGCATTAAATTCTCGTTTTTGGCAAGGATCTCACTTACCCGGGAAATAGGAGCTTGGATCATTACTGAAAGACGTAGTGGTTGATGGTATAAAGTGGCATCTGTTTCATACAATGATTGTAGAGGAAGCCCCATTTTTAGATCGCCGCCGTTTCCTTGAACTACCCCAAATCTACCGGTCACATTATGTGTAATTTTAGACCCGCCACCATAATTATTATTATCTATGGTAGAGAAATAATAGTGGTTGTTGATCCATTGCGTCACAACCATAGGACCTTGCATAATTCCTTCTAGTGCTACACCTTGCGGATCTAGTTTCCAGTCATAGGAGTGTAGAAAACACCTACTGTCCAAATCTATATTTTTAGTGAGGGATCTAGGTCCCACGATAAAGCCAGCATTTTTTGCCAATCCCCACTCTGGTCTTGTTTCACTCCAATTATTTGCTTTATTGTGAACTTTGGATAAGATCTGGTTTTTGAAGCCCATTCTGTTTTCCACTGCGGTTTTTTGAGCTTTTAAGAGATTATTTTTGAGTTTTTTGATAAAGTGTTTGTGAGTCTCTGGAGCTTCAGAATCAAAGATGATAATATCGTCAGTAGTGGTATTGTGTTCTGCCCCTAAGAATAAGGTTTCATCTGTGATATGAATATCATGATCCTTAGAAAGAGCATTTCTAACTTCTGGCAGGTTGGCTAATTTTGCGAGCATTCGAGCGTTATGCCTTCCTGGACTTGCCGCACATGCACCACAATCGAGACTGGAACTGAAGGGGTTATTTACGGAATGGCTTCCATGACCGGCAAATATTACTAAAGGCGCAAATTTTCTCCAGCCCATTAAGCTAAAAGCCGATTTAACTATAGCAATTTTTTCTTCTAAGGCTATATTATCTTCTTCACTTTTCTCAGTATTAATTTTATTGATCACAGGTTGACACACAGATTCAATGTCAGAATCTGAATTTTTCACCTTTTTGTACATCACACTTGGCATTAAAGTACGACCTACTAATCCCAAGCCGTAAAAGAAACCAGAACCCTCCACATAACCAAATGCAGATGGAAGCATGTTCTTCATTCTTTTCAGGAAATAGTCTGTAAATGATTTGAACTTATTGCTTTTTTTGAGAGCTACAAACTTTTTCTTTTCATCCTTCTGTGGATGTTCCTCAACTTGATACGCTGACCCAACAATTGGAGGGCAGCTTTTTCTCGAGATTCCATCTTCTAAACTTTTGTAATCCATTGCGATACCAAAAAAGCCTGCGTAGCCAAAAGTTTCATAATTTCCTGCTGCCTCCACATGCCTCCTGATCAGTTCAGACCTGGTATCTATGCAGAATACTAACTGAGCATCAATATTTTTTTCATGATTAACGCTTACAACTCCTATCGATTCTTTTTCAAGAACATCCAGAAGTTGATCTTGCCAACTTTTTTCCCAAGCTTTGAGCCATAAATAGTTAAGCTCGTTATCATTACTTTGATACTCTCCTGTTTCTACAATGAAAGGTATATTGAGTTTATTGGCTGTCCATAATCTAATGGCTAGATAGTCCGTAAGATTCACTGGATATTCCCGTTGCCAGTCAGAATCAGCTTTTGTGCGGTGATTGATATAACCGGTCCAGCCTGGTAATGCGGCGAGGTGATTGGTAAAAATTTGAACAGTCTGATCTTCTGAATAGTCCACCAGTAAATTCTCCAAGGTCTCTAGTGCGCTCTTCGGAATATCCTTGAGTGCGGTAGTGCCAGTTTGTGAATCGTAGATTACCAGTAAGCGCCAAGCATTGTAAAACCCTTCGCTTTTATAGGGTAGTTCCCATTCTGCTAGGCCTTCATCCATAAATGATGAAAGCCATTTTGCCATGATGCGGTCCAGCTGCTGGTAATCATTGGAAGCATAGTTCATCGAGGTAGATTCCATCTTAGTTAGATAAGAATCAGGATCTTCTGTAAACCCATTTTCTGAAAGCGTTGTTTTCAGATGATTCGCATCTATATTCCCTTGCTCCAAAGCTTGCCTGTACATTTCTGCTTGTGGGAAAGTGTGCGTGCACAAATGTTTTTGAGCAAGAGAGACTGCTTCCTGAAATGATTTGTTTTCATAACCCGATAATGGATTTGAGGCGACAAACGTATACAAAGGCCACGTGTTTCCAATTACCTTGGAAGCTTCCGTTATACTTTTGATAATGGAGGTTGAATTCATTTTGATTTCAATTTATAGCTTAGAACAGTTTTGTAATGTGGTTGGGATAGGTTCATTAATTTCACGTAAAGCCAAGGAATCTTTTTGTAGACTCCCAATTTCATAATGAAAAAACCTAGTAAAAATATCATTCCGAAAATTATCTGTGTCCACGAAAGCTGATTGGGATTCTTGATCATGGGTAAATCAGACATCAGCGTTGTAACTCCATTATAAAACAGTGCGTAAACACCTATGCCTGCAATAAATAAAACTGGTGGGACTAGGATTTTCTGAATAGAAGTAAGGCTTTGTTCCTTTATGATATTGTAAGTAGCCTGCCCAACCGTGATTGCGACAATAAGTGTTAGAAAAATACCACTGTCAGCAGAAATCGATTTGCCAGTCCATAAGGTGAACAAATAAGCTCCTAAAATTCCAAATAGTAGAACGATTATGGCTTGTATGGGTTTTATCTTGATTTTGGAAGCGGCTTTGGGTTGGGTTTGCTTTATTTCTTCTCCCGACGATAAGAATAGGTATGCCTTATAAAATCCGTGCAAAATGAGGTGAACTACAGCTGCGTTGAAAAAACCCAATCCACATTGCATAATCATAAAACCCATCTGTGCGATTGTTGAGCAACCTAATTTTTGTTTAACATTCACTTGTAGAAGTTTAGTAAACTGTGCAATAACTGCTGTTATACCACCTATGATAAAAAGAATCGTCATAGTGTTAGATTCTATCAACAGCACTGCAAAGAAGGTCAATAAGATGCCGCCACCATTTACAAAGCCAGCGTGCATCAATGCAGAAGCTGGAGTGGGGGAAGTCATCGCAGAAAGTAACCATCTATGAAAAGGATAAATTGCAGATTGTACAATCGCAGCTGCAATAATTAGAAGTGCCGATGGAAACGTAATGTAATATGGTACATCAAAAACTGACTTAGATAAGCCTTCTATGGTATAGGTGTCTGTATAAACTGAAATCAGTAGGATCCCAAGCGTTAAAAAACCAGTTCCTAAGAGAAAGTAGTTCCTAGTAAATTTCAATGCCTCTTTTGCCTCGCCCCAATCTTTGTCAATACCTATAAGTTGCGACATGAAAAGCCCCATGAAGATCCAACTTAATATGAATAGGGTAATGTGATTAGAAACTACCAAAAGCATCACAGAAATGGTGAAACACAAACACAGTCCCATGAATTTAGAATGAAATTTGAAACCTTTCAGGTAATTTCTGGAATAACTACTTACGATAGCACTGAAAAATGTGACTGTCGTCCAAATTAAAGCAGTGAAGTCATTGAATCTTAAGATGTTTAACCAATTCCAATCCAAGTTTATGAAGAACGTAAGTACCAAGTAAGAAACACTCCCAGCGAAAATCATCCACATGATTAAAGGAACAAAAAGTGGTGGCTTTGAGTTGCTGGGTTTCAGAGTTGGTTTTGATAATGCATAATTGTATGAACTCATTTTTAATACGTTTTTTTGGATAGTTTTTAAAATGATTCTTATCAGTAAGATTCTTTTGCATTACTAAAAACGATAGTCATTCCTACGATTGCGCTACAGATGATTATCTTTTCTAGAAAAATATTGTCATTAATATATGCCAGACCTACAAAAAATAGGAATATTAACACGGCTATTACAGATACTAGTCTTGTTCTTGACATAGGCGATTTATTGTGGCGATTGGGATTAGTTATCATTTTCTGTAGTTATTTCTAAGATCCCATTGATTCTTAATTTTTGCCCTCCTTTTTTTACTTTCTTAATGTAGTCACGAGCTACTTTCTTTTCCTTTTCTAATTCACCTATGCGACCATCCAATATATGAGTGTCACAAGAATGATTTCCTTCAGAATCACGAAGGCGCTGTAATTTGTGAAAGTTGATTTTTTCATCAAGTAAATTGATAATAACGTCTGCAGCTTCAGAAGGCGTAAAAGCTCCTTCTACAAGCTGAATTTTTTGAACTACGTTTTCTTTTGAAGTGTGATTTGTACTCATGCTTTTAGTTTTTTGTTAAATGATGGTGCAAATGTGAAGTTTTCTAACCGTTAATTTTTATTTATATTTTTTATACTTATTATAATAAAAAGTTATGAATCAAGTTTTTGGTAAATACAAATATCCGTTTAGAGAATTCGATTTTGGCTTTGAAATTTGTAAGCAACAGGCCTTGAGGAAGGTCTTTAGACAGTAATTTGAATCTAGAATACGAGCTGAATAATCAATAATATTTCGTTCAAAATATTAATATTTAGTAAATTATGATTTTGGGAGGAGGTCAGTGAGCGAAGTCAAAATGCCCTGTCTGACAAATACATTTGACTTTTCTGTCAACTTATTGCTCAATAATTGTAAAGGGTTAATTGATTCCTTTGATCTCTACAATATCGCGCTGCTAATAAAGCCATAGTACAGCCAGATGTGTATCTTGGACTTTTCCCTAGTTCTATATAATATGTTTATGAATACAGTCCTAAAAAACAAAAGACTCTTAAACAAAAGAATTCAGTGGCTTTCGTAGAGAAGGAGGGATTAGTAAATTGATCCCGATTAGGAATCCTGAACAGTATAAACCCTACCACGCTATCGCGCGGCTAAGTTTTGTGTTTTGATTCAATTGCTCAAGCACAGGCTTGAAACTTTCACAAAAGCAGAAAACCCGCAACTAACGTTACGGGTTTCTTTTGCGGAGAAGGAGGGATTATTTATATGATCCCAGTATGATATCCTGAGCAATCATAGAACCCACACCACGCTATCGCGCGGCTGGTTTTGTGTTTTAATTCGTTTAGAAAAGCGAGCTTTTCACACTTCTTAAAACAAAAAACCCGTAACTTTCGTTACAGGTTCCTTTAGCGGAGAAGGAGGGATTCGAACCCCCGGAGGTGTGACCCTCGCTGGTTTTCAAGACCAGTGCATTCGACCACTCTGCCACTTCTCCAGTCAATTGCCCGTTGCACTCAAGTGCGCAATTAGCGGCTGCAAATATAAACCGTTTTTTATAACTGGAAAGCGAGTCGCAAAAAAAAATCTGCTTTTCAGCAGATTTCTCAAATTTAGATCTAAACCAGGTTTAGCTCTGATCCATAATACTATCACGAGGTTGATTGTGCTCACGTTTGTCCTTCACCTGATGGTTGATTTTCTTACCATGGGTTTCCTCGAGATTGATAGCTTGTTCCTTTTTACTAGTTTTTTCTGGATTGACATTGTCTTCTTTGCTCATAATTTTTATTTCAAAATAGCACGCTTTCGCGAAAGCGAGACTCTTATTAACAGCCTTTAACTTCTACCTCTTAACATGCAGTTAAGGTTAAGAGAATTTCCCGTACTTAAAAAGTCAAGCTTGGCAAAGAAGATTTAGTGATTTTTTTTTAATCGCTTGCAGCCTACGGAATAATCTTTGCCCTATCTAGTAGACAAACCTTAACTTTGTAACCTGGATCAATTATGGGAATCTTACATAGAAGAAAGAATAAAAAATTTGACTACGAGCCACGCTATTTTAAATCCAGCGATGGTTCCAAGCCTTTTGAAATCAAGCACAAATTTGATGATCACCGCAGTACCGTGCAAAAGACAAATCTCAAAGGCAAGTTTAACAATGCCATAGATGATTATAGGCGTGGTAGCGATGCGGTGGTCAAGAACCGTATTTATCTTATCGTAGCGATTTTGGTACTTCTATTTTTGTGGTTGATAGACTTTGACCTCAGTATTTTTACATCGAACTAGTCCTATGCAGGATGTTATCAAATTATTGCCAGATCATGTGGCGAACCAGATCGCGGCGGGAGAGGTGGTTCAACGACCAGCGAGTGTCGTAAAGGAGCTGCTAGAAAATGCCATAGACGCTGGAGCGACTGATATTAAGCTTGTTGCAAAAGATGCGGGCAAAACCTTAATTCAAGTGATTGATGATGGTAAGGGTATGAGCATGACTGATGCCCGAATGGCCTTCGAACGTCATGCTACTTCAAAAATCTCAAAAGCAGAGGATTTATTTAATTTACACACCAAAGGTTTTAGAGGGGAGGCACTCGCTTCTATTGCCGCCATTTCCCATGTGGTGGTAAAGTCTAAACAGTCTGGAAATGATCTTGGAACGGAACTGCGTATCGAGGGGAGCAAGGTGATTTCGCAAGAGCCAGCAGTTACGCCCAAAGGAACAACCATAAGCGTCGCTAATCTATTTTATAATATTCCCGCGAGGAGAAAATTTCTCAAGTCAGATAACGTTGAGTTGCGCAACATCACTGATGAATTTCATCGTGTTGCACTGGCTCACCCAGATGTAAGTCTTTCTTTTATTCACAACGGTACAGATCTTTTTAACCTGCCTAGAGGAAGTTATAGGCAACGCATCGTGAATATTATGGGCTCTAAAACCAATGAGAAGCTTATTGCGGTGGAAGAAGAAACAGAAATCGTTACCATTTCTGGTTATATAGGCAAGCCAGAATTTGCCCGTAAAACCAAAGGTTTGCAGTATTTCTTTGTTAATGATCGTTTTATTAGGCACAATTATTTGCATCACGCGGTAAGTGCTGCTTTTGAGGGTTTGTTAAAGGATGGAGCAAACCCGAGCTACTTTTTATATCTAGATGTACCACACGATAGTGTAGATATTAATATTCATCCTACAAAGACTGAGGTAAAATTTGATGATGAGCACAGTTTATATGCAATTATTAGAGCGAGTGTGAAACATGCATTGGGTCAGTTTCAAGTGAGTGCGATTGATTTTGAAAAGGAAACTGAATATGACCTGCCATATCAAGTTGCCAAAGGCAAACCAATCAAAGCGCCACGTATCGAGGTAGATAGAAATTTTAATCCGTTTGTTGAGAGTGGTCCATCAGATAGAGGTAGGAGCGCTGATATTGAGACTTTTAACGATGGTGGTAAGCCTAACAAAGACCATTTCAGAAATTCAAATTGGAAAAAAACAAATGCTGCGCCTTGGGAGGCACTTTACGCAGCAACTGACGAACCTACAGAATTAATTGAGGAGAAAACTAGCACTCACCAATCTCTTTTTAGCACGGATGAAACGCCTAATAGTAATATTTTCCAGCTGCAACGCAAGTATATAGTAAGTACTTTGCAAAGCGGATTATTAGTAGTTTATCAGCAAAGAGCACATGAACGCATTCTTTTTGAACAGTTATCCAAACAATTACGACTACAGAATAGTGTGAGTCAACAATTGTTATTTCCCATTAAATTAAATAGATCAAAAAGCGAGGTTACTATTCTAAGAAATCTACGTAGTGATCTAGAACAAATAGGTTTCCAGTTCAAAGAATTAGAAGATAATGTTATTGAAATAGAAGGTTTACCACTGGAGTTGAAAGAGAAAGATGTGACTGCGGTATTAGACGCGATTATCTCTACACAGGAGACAGAACTTCCCGATGAAGTATTTTCCAAACAAGACCATCTCGCCAAAGCAATGGCTCACAGTATGAGTATAAAGAGTGGAGAATTGATGCAAATACAAGAAATGGATCATATGATCAACCAGCTTTTCTCTTGTGAGGAGTCTGCTGTAACCCCATCAGGTAAGAAGGTTTTTATTAAAATAACCGGAGATAACCTTCAATCTAAATTCAATTAATATGTTAGGTAGATTGACTCCCATGGTTAAGAACCTGATCATCTTAAACTTGGTTTTTTATGTATGTACGGTTTTTATAGCTCCAGATCTTTATGATCTTTTTGCACTATGGTTCTTTAAAAATCCAAATTTTGAATTTTGGCAGCCGCTTACACATATGTTTATGCACAGCCGTCAAAGTTTGAATCATATTCTTTTCAATATGCTATGGCTTTTTATTTTGGGTAGTGATGTAGAGCAGTGGATGGGTAGCAAGAAATTTCTTTTTTTCTATATCGCTTGTGGTATCGGATCCTTTCTAGCGGTAGCTGGAATAAATTTTATACAGTATGAGATGGCGATTTCAGAATTGATGCAGCAAGGTTATGATCGCGGCATTATTGAGGCCGCATATGCAGAAGGACGAATGGTCTCAGAAAACGTGCGTGATTACTGGACGCCTATGGTAGGAGCCAGTGGTGCGATTTACGGAATTATGGCTGGTTATATGCTTTTATTTGCAAACAGGACCATTCAGTTACTTTTTATACCTATTCCCATAAAAGTAAAGTATTTAATAGGTTTTTTTATAGGGAAAGAGATACTCGCTACATTTAGCGATACATTCTCGACACCAGGTGTAGCTCATTTAGCCCATTTTGGTGGAGCTGTTTTTGGATTCATAATGATCTGGTATTGGAAGAAAAATGATATGAACAAACACCGTATTTATTAGATATGAGTTTTATAGACGATGCTAGGCGTAAATATGCAACACTCGATATAAGTGGTAAACTTATCGCAATTATCGCCATAACTTCCATCATCGGCTGGGTGATGGATCGACTATTTTCACCCTTATATGATCAATTTGTGCTGCCACGTGAATTTTTACCAGCGCTCATGCAACCGTGGTCCTACATCACTTATGGCTTCCTGCATTCGGGTATTTTTCATTTAGTAGGTAATGCGTTGGGGCTTTATTATTCGGGTCAGTTTTTTTTAAATATTTTTAAAGGCAGGCAGTATTTGACCTTATTTTTTGCTGGAGTGCTCGCGGGAGGGGTGGCTTTTACTTTAGCTACTGTATTACTTCCAGGTTGGTTTATGGCGCCTGGAGTAGTGGGAGCAAGTGCCGGAGTCTTTGCACTGATCATTTTTGTATGTACCTATTTCCCAGAAAACGAGGTCAGGCTTATCTTCTTTAATGTAAAACTCAAGTATATCGCTTATGCTTTTGTTGCAGTTAATCTCTTTGCGTTGACAGCTAGAGTTGGTGCAGGTTCTGGTTTGGGACATCTCGCAGGTATGGCCGTAGGGTATTACGCAGCCGTGCGTATGAAAGATGGTATCGATATTTTGGAAGGATTGGCAAAAGTGGGCGACTTCTTTATAAACCTGTTCAAATCCAGTTCTGGGTCTACGCTTTCGCGAAAGCAAAAAAAGAAAAATAACTCTCGCATGAAAACTGTGTATCGCAATACTGGATCTACTTCAAAATCTACGTCGAAAACTTCAAGAGCCGCAGCACCTAACCAGGCAGAAATTGATAAGATTCTGGATAAGATTTCGGAGAGTGGATATGACAGTCTTTCCAAAACAGAGAAAGACACCTTGTTTAAGGCAGGTCGCGATTAATAAAGAATGTTTAAAGAATGACTGAAAACAGACCACCTATTTTTTCTGATCGCAGTTTGCGTGTGGGAACAAAGATCATCGCGATTTACGCATTGTTCTATGTAGTAACGGCTTTAGTTCCTTTACTATTCAATCCGTCTAGGGAGAACGAATTAATGCCTCAAAATCACTACGCTCCAGTTTATTTCAACGCTGCCGTTCATCTCATAATTTTTTTAGCTGCACTTTTGTCCGTTTTGAAAAAAAGATTTTCTTGGTTTCTGGTAGGTATTAGTATTGTCGTAATACTAGCAAGTAGAATATTTTATAGGGATATATCTGTTCTCGTATGGGGATGGACGAGTTGAGTTTTTTGCGCCAATCCCATGATGTATCATTTTTTCAATATTAGAGTAGATATTTAGATTGAAATTTTAGTATTCTTCTTCAAATCTAAAGTAAAAAGACAAGAATTTCAGCGGTAGCCTCTCCTGTTTTCGACGTGGAGTTTTATCAAAAATGCGTGGATAAAATGTAAAATTTTACATATCAGAATTTGGCTACATATAAGCATAAGGTATAAATTTACCCTCTTAAAAATTTGAAAAATGAGAGTATTTAAGTTTGCGCTATTAATCTCGGGCTTAATTTTAACCACAAGCTGTGCCTCTGGTTATCGCAATATTTACCCAACGGAAATAAAATACAGATCAAGCTATCAAGACAGTGATGTCAAACTTGAATATAAGTATGATGTACTGACTAAGAAATATGCCAAAAAAGAAGATAAGAAATCCATCAAAGTTGTTGCTATACGACTTACAAATAACTCAGATAAAGATGTGGTTTTTGGAAGGGATTTTGATCTTATTTATACTAATGGAAATAGTATTGAACTGATTGATAATGATAGATTGTTCAAAGAACTAAAGCAGCAACCTGCGACTCATTTACTTTACCTTCTACTCACTCCACTCAATGTATATTCTACAAAAACCACCTCAAATGGAGTTGAGCAAAACACCTTTCCAGTGGGGCTGATTGTAGGTCCTGGATTGGCGGCGGGTAATTTAATTACTGCAAGCACTGCAAACGGTAAATTCAAAGATGATATCAACAGGTACGATCTTACCGATAAACTGATCAAGAAGGGTGAAACTGTTTACGGTATCATTGGGATTCGATCAAGGTATGCAGACGCTCTTAAAATTAAATTCAATTAGAATTGAAGTCTTTGTTTCGCAATATTTATCATCTATTACCTTTATACACTTCCGAATCTCAAAATAATCTAAATAAATTTCGTTGCAAATGATTCTTTTGAATCCGACGGTAACATAAGAATCGTGTTGTCTATTTGTTTTTTTGAATACTTCTCTTCCGAAATTTAAATTAAAATAGGTCGATATTCTTACTGTATAGCCTCACAGGATTTCTTGAGTGCTTCCCTTTTTACGTAATGAGCACCTCAAATAATTAACACTCACATACTGCGGGTGGTAGCTCAAGGAGGCGTAAATTTGCAGCCGCTTATGAGAACAAAATCAAGAAAGAAAAACCGCATCAATATTGTGACCTTGGGTTGCTCAAAAAACGTTTACGATAGTGAAGTTTTAATGGGGCAGTTAAAGGCAAATGGTAAAGATGTGGTCCACGAGGAAGAGGGAAATGTAGTTGTCATCAATACCTGTGGTTTTATTGACAATGCAAAGGAGGAGAGCGTGAACACAATTCTTGATTTTGTAGATCGTAAAAATAGAGGGGAAGTAGATCAGGTTTTTGTGTCTGGATGTCTTTCTGAGCGTTATAAGCCAGACCTTCAGGCCGAGATTCCAGATGTGGATCAGTATTTTGGTACTACAGAGCTGCCATCATTACTAAAGGCTCTCGGAGCAGATTATAAACATGAGCTTATAGGAGAACGGGTAACTACCACGCCTAAAAATTACGCCTATTTTAAAATTGCCGAGGGTTGTGACCGCCCCTGTTCATTTTGCGCGATTCCACTTATGCGTGGGAAACATAAAAGTACGCCTATTGAGAATCTGGTTATAGAGGCCGAAAAGTTAGCAGCAAACGGTGTGAAAGAATTGATTCTTATCGCTCAGGATCTTACCTACTACGGGCTGGATCTTTATAAAAAGCGCCGTCTCGCAGACCTGCTCAAAGAGCTGGTAAAGGTAGATGGAATCGATTGGATCCGTATGCATTATGCATTTCCTACGGGCTTTCCAGTGGATGTGCTTGATGTCATGAAAGATGAACCCAAGGTCTGCAATTATCTGGACATTCCGTTACAGCATATTTCCACTCCCGTTTTGAAATCCATGAGACGTGGAACCACATTTGAGAAGACTAATGCTTTGCTGTCTCGCTTTCGCGAAAGCGTGCCCGAAATGGCTATAAGAACAACATTAATTGTAGGTTATCCTGGAGAAACCGAGGAGGATTTTGAAATACTGAAAAAATGGGTCAAAGACCAGCGATTTGAACGTATGGGCTGTTTTACCTACAGTCATGAAGAAAATACGCATGCCTACAATCTTAAAGATGATGTTCCCGAAGAGGTAAAACAAGAACGCGCTAATGAAATCATGGAAATTCAATCTCAGATTTCTTGGGAACTCAATCAACAAAAGATTGGGCAGGAGTTCCGAGTGATGGTGGATCGCAAGCGAGGCAACCATTTTGTCGCTCGCACTGAATATGACAGTCCTGATGTGGACAACGAGGTGCTGATCAATGCGATGGACACCTATTTATCTGTAGGAACTTTTGTGAATGTAAAAATCACCGAGGCAGAAGATTTTGATTTGTACGCAGAAGTTATTGAGTCCTAGAAATTGTGCTCCAAGAAAAGATTCTCTTGCTTCAAAATGTAGTTGTTGTTAATTTATAACATTTAGATAATATTGGAATTTTAGCTTGATATTTACCCGCGTGAATCTGGCTAGCACCATTCTAGTTTTGATAAATTTGAGCTATCTTCTTTGTTATAAAGATCTAGGGATTTCAAATCAAGCGGACCGTTGGCCTCCTTTACTTATAGTTCATACCGTTTACAGTTAGAATTTCTTTTTTTATAGAATGATTAATCTGAATCTCCCTCTACCTGTGGGGAGGGTTGGGCAGGGGCTTTTAAAACAAATGAATTTGTTAGTTTAAAACTGTATTATTTAAAAAACTTTTGAAATTAAATCTGATTTCGGGATCTATTCATTCCTTAAATTTATACTGGTTGAATTTGTTTAGATACTGCACCTTGGAGTTGAGGTAATGACAATTAACTATCATCTGCGTTCGTGGTTTTTTTGTCGATCTTTAATAGCATTAGGGTTCTAGAAGTAGTTTGTATCTTTAGAATCTAAACTTAATGATTATGAGAAATCGGTTTGCTTTTATTTTTAGTCTCCTATTAATAGCAACGTTTCAATGGTCAGCGGGACAAAGTTCCAATGGCTTGATCAAAAAAGATTTTAACGATTATCTCAATCTGTTGGAACAAAAGCAATACAAGAAGTCCCTGGATTATGTGCCTGCTGAGGTTTTTGAAATTATACCTCGTGACCAAATGCTAGCTGCGATGGAGTCTGTTTTTCAAAGCCCTGAGGTAAGTATGGATATGAGCAATTATAAAGTAGACTCTATTGGGAATACACAAACTGTTAATAATAAGAAATACGTGTTTCTATCGTATTCTTTTGATATGGGAATGAAATATAATATTGAGGAAGAAGAGTCTGCGGAGGATAAAACAATGCGGGTCAACATGATGAAAGGTGCTTTTGTCCAACAGTTTGGAAAGCAACAAGTATCTTATGATGAAAAAACAGAATACTTCAAGATCAAAGTTAAAAGTAATGCCTATGCCATTTCTGGCAGTGAATATGATGGGTGGAAGTTTATTACAATTGATAAAAGTCAAATGCAGCTTTTAGATAAAGTATTGCCACAAGCAATCATTGATCAACTATAAATTCTGCCTTTGAAAAAGCGATACAAAAATAGGTCTCGTTTTTCTGATAGTTATTGTAATAGGTCTGCTCATTCCCCAAAACCTAGCACAGCCCGTACAGGGAGCCACTGCATCAGACTATCATCCTCAATCTTTTTGGTATTATCCGTGGGGAAAATCTGGTACGCACAAAGGGGTTGATATTTTTGCTGAGAAAGGAACTGAAATACATTCTGCAACGAGCGGCCTAGTAGTGTACACAGGTAGTTTGAGCATGGGGGGGAATATTGTTCTTGTATTGGGACCCAAATGGCGGCTTCATTACTACGCACATATGGGGCAGGTCAGTGTAACTGAAATGGATATCGTTGATCAAAATACCCAAATAGGGACTGTGGGTACAACCGGCAATGCTGTTGGGAAACCTCCGCATCTGCATTATTCAATTGCTACTTTGATTCCTTATCCCTGGCGTTACGATTCCAGTGTTCAGGGCTGGAAAAAAATTTGGTATCTCAATCCCATAGGCTTTTTTGAATGATATTTTGGAATTTCGCTTTCGCGAAAGCGGATATGGTAAAATTTGATTGAGTCAAAATTAAGACTATTCAAATAGAACCGTTTATAATATTTTTATTTAATAAATTATTCAATAAATAAAAGTCAACAGGTCGTATATTTAAAGCATGCTTAGTTATTCTGTTAAAATTAATTGTATTTTATTCTTGTTTAGTATTTCTGTTTGTGCTCAACAAGAAATAAGGATACAAAAAAATAATGCCCTCATAACGTACACGAAATCATGCGATGTAACCCAATGTGGTATTACAAACGTGCGTGTTGAAGAAGAGGGTAAATTAAAACATTCATTCAAACCAAATGAAAATGTAGTTTCCATTGCAGTTCCAGATGATCAACTGATCTTTATAGAGGATTATAATTTTGACGGGCACAACGATGTCAGAATATATAAGTCCCTTGCAGCTGATGGCGTAAATACAAATTATGAATATTGGATTTTAGACCCTGTTACTGATCAATACATATTCTCGCCTGAATATTCTACGATCACCCATCCCGAGGTACATAAAAATGAAAAAGAGATCGTTTCTATATGGAGGAAAGGGTGTTGCATGACAGGAACAGATGTTTACAAAATTATTGCAGGCAGGCCAGAGGTCACTAGACGGGTTGTGAAGATTATCGAGTACGGCATCCCAAAATTGGAAATTTACAATCGAGTAAATAATCAATTAGTATTAGAGAAATAGTGAAACGTTAGACTGTTTTCCTATTTAAATTATCAATTTTTCTTTTCTCATGAGTTTCTTTGGCATTATTCTAATACATCATTACCTATACATTTTTTATTTCACACCATCAATATTGCACTAAATATCTGATATTCAGTTGTTAAAAATTTAACAATTTAGTAGCGTTAATGATTGCTGTGAAGCAGCTCAATTAGTTTGAATTCTAAATATTTTTGGATCTGATAAAGTTTATTTCTAGGAATACTACAACGATGTAGTGTTAGATTTTAATTAAAGTTAGATTATGAATAAAATCACATTCTTGCTATTTTATGTGATAGCGCTCGCAGGATTTGCTCAACAAGGGTCGTTGTCAGGTAAGGTCATAGAGCAATCAACTAATGAGGCATTATTTGGAGCTACAGTTTTAAATGTAACTACCCAACAAGCAACAACAACAGATTTTGATGGCTCATTTAATTTACAAGCAACTGTAGGAGATGTTATTAAGATCTCTTATATAGGTCTGGTTACGCAAGAAATTACCTTACAAAACCTAGACTACGTAGAAATAATTCTTCAAGATGATGTTGCTGCATTAGAGCAAGTAGTTGTTGTGGGTTATGGAACTCAGGCAACAAGAGAGATTACAGGTGCCGTGTCGGTTGTAAAAAGCGAGACAATTGAAGCATTGCAGCCCTCAAGAGTAGAAGAAGCCTTGCAGGGTCAAGTACCTGGCGTTACAGTTACATCTTCTTCTGGATCTCCAGGAGCTGCGCCCAATATAAGGATACGTGGTATAGGAACTAATGGAGATAACCGTCCTTTAATACTGGTTGACGGAAATATTATTGAGGATTTAAGTGTGATAAATCCAGGAGATATAGAGAGTATTTCGGTTTTGAAAGATGCTACTGCGGGTATTTATGGAGTGCGTGGTGCAAATGGGGTTATTATCATAACCACCAAGGGGGGAAGAAAAAATCAGGCGCTAAAAGTAAATTATAATTCATGGGGAGGCTGGCAAGAGGCATCCCGTCGTTTACCCACACTTGATGCCCAGCAATATGCACTTATTAAAAATGAGTCATTTGCAAATGGAGGTCAAGCCTTACCTTTTACGGATATTTCTAATTTAACTAATACAGATTATCAGGATGAGGTTTTTGGCGATGCGTTCATACTCAATAATGACCTTTCAGTAACTGGTGGAACTGAAAAATCAGTATATTCTTTTGGAACTTCGGTTCTTGCAAGTGATGGTATCGTGGGAAAGGAGAAATCTGATTTTGATCGTTTTACAATGAGAGGAAATTTTGACCATAAATGGACAGATAACCTTGAAATGAAAACCGGTTTCATTTATAGCTATACCAGCAACCGAGGTATCAACGAGGAATCTACAGGGCCAGGATCAGTATTATTTAATGCATTGAACATGGCTCCGACAATTCCAGTAAGAGATGAAAATGGAGAGTTTTCGTTAGCAAATGGACTTGGAGCGGAAGTCATCAATCCAGTAGCGCAGATTGCTAATACATTCAATAAAAACAAGGTAGGTAAGATCAGTGGTAATTTTGGGTTGACTTATTCATTCTTAGAAAATTTTTCTGCAACTACTCGAATTCAAGCAAACTACTCCGAATCATACGGAAACAACTTTGCTCCAATTGCGAGTTATGGTGATGGGAAAGTATTCAATCTTACAGAAAATGTTTATAGTGAGTATGAAAACTTCTTTAGTGATTATACTTACGATGCCTTATTAAATTATGACAATACGTTTGGGGATAAACATAATGTAAAAGGTCTTTTAGGATTAAGTGCTTTTAGGACCCGTGGGGATTTTAATGGATTCACTGCGTTTGGAAATGAGAGTAACGAATACGATGAAGTGAGCATAGCTGGAGGTGCCAGAATAATTGATGGAGATGAGGTAAGTGGTCGCAGGTTTGATCAGCGACTCTGGTCTCAATTTGTAAGATTGCAATACGACTATGATGGGAAATATCTTTTCTCGGGAACGTTTAGGCGTGATGGGAGTACAGCTTTCGGTCCTGAGAACAAATTTGGATATTTTCCCGCTGCAAGTGCTGGTTGGGTGATTTCAGAAGAGAACTTTATGAGTCAATCTAAAAATATTGAATTTTTAAAACTGAGATTCTCCGCCGGTCTTATTGGGAATGATAGGTTGCCAACTAATTTTGCTTACGTTTCACTTCTTACGGGAGAGGGGCAATACATATTAAATGACCAGCTCATTAATGGAGTTGCTATTGGTACATTGAGTAATCCTGAAATAAAATGGGAAATTCAAGAAACTTTCAATTTAGGTCTAGATGCTACTTTATTTCAGAATAAACTTAATTTAACATTTGACGCTTATCAAAGAACCACCAGAGACTTGTTGCTGGCGGTACCTGTGTCTGGGATATTAGGTCCTGCTGCACCAGGATCCGGCTCACCATTTGTAAATGGAGGGGATATTAGAAATAGAGGTCTGGAGTTTTCTGCCAATTATGCAGACTCGTTCTCTGATGATTTCAATTTTAGTATAGGTTATAATTTTGCTACCGTTCAAAATGAAGTGTTGTTTGTCAATAATCCTAATGGTTTTGAGGAGCTTGGAACATTTAATGTAGGTCAGTTGCCTATGATACGTTTTGAAGAAGGACAAACTATCGGTACTTTCTATGGATTACAAACCGATGGGATTTTCCAAAATGCGGCTGAGGTAGCCGCTCATCCTTCTCAATCAGCTCTTGTAGGTTCAGAGGCTCAACCAGGGGACTTCAGGTTTAAGGATTTAAATGAAGATGGTGTGATCGATTTCAATGACCGAACTTATTTAGGTGATGCACTACCTGATTTCACGATGGGACTGAACCTTAACTTAAATTATAAAAACTGGGACCTACAAACCTATTTGTACGCTTCAATAGGTAACGAAATGGTACGTAATTATGAACGTAATCAGCCTTTAACTAATCTTACAGTTAACGATCTCAATAGATGGACTGGAGAAGGCTCGACCAATAGCGTTCCTAGGGTCACAACCGCGGCAACCGCTAATCAGTTGTTTTCTGATTACTTCGTAGAGGATGCATCCTTTTTGAGAGCACAAAATGTACAATTAGGTTACACTTTAGATGGATCTATTCTTGACAACGTGAAGCTGAATAGATTGAGATTATATGCTTCGGTTCGTAATGCATTTACCTTAACTAAGTACAGAGGTTTTGATCCTAGTGCTAACACAGGTGATCCAAATACCGGTGGTATTGATAATGGTTTTTATCCCGTAGCTAGAACATTTTTAATAGGTCTTAACGCAAATTTTTAAAATCAATACAATGAATTTTTTTAAAAAATATATTTCTTTCTTTGCTGTAATTCTACTTTTGAGCGCTTGTAGTGAAGATTATATAGAAGTAGAAAGTGAGGATCCCAATTCAGAGAATTTTCTCAACTCCCAAGAGAATTTTGAGAGTGCACTTATTGGGGCATATGATCTTCTTCAGTCCAGTTATTTGAATGTAATGATTGGTGATATTGCATCTAATAATACTCTTGCCGGTGGTGAAAGCGCGACAGATGTTATAGGTCTTCAACAAATTGACGATATGACTCATGGTCCCGTGAATGAGCAGCTAAATGATGTTTGGGACAGAATGTTTGCTGGTGTTAATAGAGCAAACTTCATCCTTGAATTTAGGGATAATGCAAACTTTGAAGACAGCCCAAGAGTATTGGGAGAAGCTACATTTCTAAGAGCCTACTATTATTTTGAGCTGGTAAAATTCTTTGGTGATGTGCCGTTATCTGTAGATCAACGATTATTGTTTGGGGATCAGTTTGAAGTTGATCGCACGCCTGCCTCAGAGGTTTATGCTCAAATTGAACAAGATCTATTATTTGCTATTGATAATCTAGAATATTCTACTCCAGATGTTGGAAGAGCTACTAAGGGATCTGCACAGGGTCTTTTGGGTAAAGTCTATCTCTTTCAAGAAAAGTACAATGATGCCGCAATGGTTTTGGATGATTTAATCAACTCAGGTCAGTATAGTCTTGTAAGTGATTACTCCACAATCTTTGAGAATGATAATGAGAACAATTCTGAATCGGTCTTTGAGATTCAGTACTCTGATGTAGAGGGTGCCGGTTTTGGTTGTTTGCAATGTAGTGAGGGAAATGTTGCAGTAGGGTTCAACGGTATCAGAGGATACAACGGTTCTTTATTTGACACCGGTTTTAGTTTCAATGTCCCCACTCAGGAGACATATGATGCATTTAACGCTAACGACCTGAGGCGGGATGTAGCCATCTTAAATATAGAGGAGTTTGCGGCGGCAAACGGTGCTACTTTCGATACAGGGTTTGAACATACTGGTTTCTATAACCGTAAATACATAGCTCGTCAAGGCGACTTAAATACAGGTGACGCAAATCTTACCAATCCTAACAACTACAGAGCTATTCGACTTGCTGATGTCTATTTGATGGCAGCTGAGGCATACAATAGTGGTGGATTGGGCGACTCACAGGCCCAGGATTATCTTAATATCGTTCGTAATAGGGCAGGTTTACCTGATCTTAACCTAACGGGCACGGCGCTGGAAGATGCCATATTCAATGAGAGAAGACTAGAACTGGTAGGAGAGGGACACCATTTTTTTGACCTAGTAAGAACAGGAAGGGCAGCAGCCGCAATAGAGAATTTTATTCCAGGAAGGCATGAATTGTTCCCTATTCCATTTGAAGAGATTCAGCAAACTGGAAACAGATGGGAGCAAAATCCTAACTACAACTAATACTATTAAAATGAAAAATATAAAATTTTTATGGCTTTTAGTCGCGGTTTTAATCACTGTGACCTCTTGTGAAGAAGATGATACTTCTAATCTTGTGGAGCAAATAGCTGCTCCGGCAAATGTTGATTTAGTATTCAATATAACTCAGGATAATACGGGTTTGGTAACCATTTCGC
This sequence comes from Nonlabens sp., assembly GCA_049671565.1. Taxonomy (GTDB): domain Bacteria; phylum Bacteroidota; class Bacteroidia; order Flavobacteriales; family Flavobacteriaceae; genus Nonlabens. The sequence goes on along the minus strand of JBATVD010000042.1, from coordinate 158,450 downwards.
CTTCTGGTGAGAATGCTTCACAGTTTGAAGTGTTTTTTGAAGATGGTACGCAAGAGTCTGAGGTTCTCGCTCTAGGCGAAAACGCAGAACGTTTGTACAATGAGGGTATATACCCAGTAAGAGTAGTAGCAACAAGCTTAAGTGGTCTTACTACAGAAGCTACCCGCGACCTCATTGTTTCATTTAGACAACCGGAGAATCTCAATGTAACTATCGTTGAGAACGCAGGTGGAAATAATTACTCTGTTCAAGTTTCAGCAAGTGCAGACTTTGCCACGGGTTTTGAAGTAACATTTGGCGAGGATGCAGCAGAGGTACCAGTTGCCTTTATGGCAGATGAAGTTGTTGACTTCACCTATGCCAGTGTAGGTACTTTTGATATTACTGTAACTGCTCTAAGCGGAGGCGCCGCAACTACTACCTTTACTCAATCGGTAACTATTCTAGATCCTATCGAGTTGCCGCTGACTTTTGAGTCAAGTACGATCAACTATAATCTTCAACCATTTGAGGCAACCGTAAGCATTGTGGATCTACCTACTCCTGTAAACGGTTTCAACCCGTCAAATAAAGCGGTACGTCTTGAAAAAACGGGAGGTCAAACTTTTGGTGGAGTAAACATGACCGTTAGCGCACCTATTGATTTTTCAACGCAAACAGGTGTGACAATGCGAGTTCTCTCTCCCATGCCAGTAGGGACTCAAGTAACTATCAAATTTGAGACGATCGTTGGTTTTGGAGGCCCTGCAAATGAAAAGAATGCCTTTACTACCAAAGTGAATGAGTGGGAAAATCTATACTTTGACTTTTCTGATATCGATGTGAATGAGGAATGGCGCAATATCGTAGTTTTCTTTGACTTAGGTAACGCACCTACTGGTGATGTAAACTATTTTGATGACCTGCAGCTGGCAGATAGTCCACCAGTGGTTTTTCCATTAGATTTTGAAGATGATCGAAGACAGTACAACATTGGAACTAATAATGGTAGCTTCAATATCATTGCTAATCCGGTTTCTGGAGGTATCAATACTTCAGCTACTGTTGGGCAATTTAACAGACCGTCTACTGGCCCCAGTAATTTTTCCCTAGTTGCAATCGTTGTGGATGAGCCATTGGACTTCAGTGGTTCGCCTGAATTCAAAATAAAGATTTATTCTCCTCGAGCCGGTCTACCGGTTTGGTTCAAGGCAGAGCGAGTGGGAAATAATGGGCTGTTTCAAGAGGATACAAATGTAGTCACTACCGTAGCAAATGGCTGGGAAGAATTGACTTTCAATAATTTTTCTGGAAATGCTACTGACGACCTGAGAAATATCGTGATTTTCTTTGATCCTCTTCAAGCTACTGCCGCTAGCGAGATTATTTACATCGATGATGTTGAACAAACAAATTAAAAAAAAACAGTGATGAGAAATTATTTAAGATATTTAATGGTATTAACTGTTGCCTTTGCGCTTTTCAGCTGTCAGGAAGATGATGTTGAGTTTGGAGATGTAATCGCACCTTCAAATCTTACAATCGATTTTACACGTGATGGGGAAGATGCCACAAATCCTGAGGGCGACGGTTCAGGGCTTGTAACATTTAACGCCAGTGCTGCTAATGCACTAAATTATATATTCGATTTTGGAGATGGTTTTACAGAATCTTCGTTTGATGGAACGGTGGAACATCGTTTTGTACAACTGGGAGTCAATACCTATAATGTAACCGTAACGGCAACGGGAACGGGTGGAGCTGCCACAACTCAGACTATTCTTGTAGATGTTTTAAGCTTGTTTGACGATCCAGAAGCGAAGGAATTTCTCACAGGTGGTACTTTAGATGGGGATTCTAAAACCTGGTATTGGTCCGTTTCAGAAAATGGACACTGGGGAGTAGGTCCCACATCCTTGATAGGTGGTCAGTCTCCTGGATCATATTTCACTCCAGCCTTCTTTCCAGTACCGGCATTTGGTCGTTATTGTGACGATTTAACAGAATGCTTTTATGAGGACACCATGACTTTTAGCCGCAGTGGAAATGATGTCATTTTTGAGTTGGATAATTCTGGATCGACCTATTTTCATAATACATATCTAAGTCAGTTCGGTGGCCCCACGGCAGATAATCCTAACAATGCTGACGAGTGCCTCCCATTTACGGCTCCTGCGCCCGGTGTGGTAACTTTTGTTCCTACGACTAACTCTCCAGAAGTGCCAGAGGAAGAATCCACAAAGACGTCGATTATATTAGGAAATGATAATTTCTTGAGTTGGTACGCGGGAAGTAGCGAATATGAAATCTTGGAAATCTCTGATAACCGAGTGGTGTTTAGGACCGTTCAGGGTAATGATCCAGCCTTGGCATGGTACCATACCTTAACGACAGATATTCCAGTAAACCCTAATCCTAGTTGTAACTAGATCCGCCACTTTTCAGAATTAATCATAAAGCCATTCCATAGTGAGTGGCTTTTTTTAATTTTCCGCTTTCGCGAAAGCGAGCTTAATTTTACTTTTTTAAAGATTCATAAATGCTATTGTGACTGCAGTTCCGTGTACCTTGTTATACGACTTACAAATTAGAATTTCGTGTTTTATTGTTTTCAAAATGATTAATCTGAGTCTCCCTCTCCCTTTGGGGAGGGTTGGGGAGGGGCTTTCATTATACGAGAAACTATTATTTTAAAACCGTATTAATTCTCATCATTGAGCAAGAGAACAAGTAATTCGTTCAGTTCTATGCTTCATTTTTATTTAAAATATTGAAAGATGAAAAGAGTTGTCCGATTTCTGGTCGCGGTCATTGTTACTTTTATGTCCTGTGATGTATCTGCTCAATACCAGTAACCTTTCAGAGAATTCAAGGTGCTTGATTCAAAATACATAAATAAAGATGAAATCTTTCAAGAATTTCAGGACGAGGTAAACAGTCTTGAAATGTATGAGGAGATGGCGCCTTTAGTTCTTGAACGCTCTATTCCTGAGATTCAAGAACAGGTAATGGCGGGAGCGTTCAATCATTATGATCTTACCCTATTTTACCTGGCTCGCATCTATAAATACGATCGTGAGAATGACCAATCGCTCAATTCCGTAATTTCCTTAAATTCAGAATGTTTAGTCCTAGCACACAAAGCAGATGATGTTTTTGAAGATATGACAGAAGATCAAAGAGAAAAACTAAAATACAGCGTCCACGGCATGCCTATTTTATTAAAGGATAATATTGATGTGGATGGTATGGTCACGACGGCAGGGGCTGCAGTTATGTTTGAAAATACTCCCATGGAAGATGCACAAGTCACTAACAATATCAAAAAAGCGGGTGAAATTATTTTAAGAAAGGCAAATCTCAGTGAGTGGGCGTACTATTTCTGTGGAGATTGCCCCAGCGGTTACAGTGCCATAGGAGGTCAAACCTTAAATCCCTATGGCAGAAAAACTATTGACACAGGTGGTTCCAGCAGTGGTAGTGGAGTTACAGTTGCCGCAAATTTTGCAGTTGCTGCTCTCGGATCAGAAACTGCCGGGTCGATCATTTCTCCCGCATCCCAAAATTCCGTGGTGGGTTTTAAACCTGGAATGTTTGTGGAAGGTAGAGGAGTCGTTCCTATTTCTTCCTATCTAGATCGAGTAGGCCCTATGACTAAAAATGTTATCGATAACGTAATTATTAATAGTGTGCTTTATTCAGAGCCTTTGATAAAAGGTAAAGTTTCTCGTTTTAGTAGATCCTCAGTGGATGGAAAACGTATAGGCGTTTACTCACGCTATATGGAGAATGAGCATTACAAGGCGGCAATCAACCTTATGAGGGAAAACGGAGCGGTTATCGTTGAACTCGAAGCAAAAGAACTAGAACTACCCGGTTTTTTAACCATCCTAGACGCTGATATGAAGAATGACCTTACTAGTTATTTTAAAGAGTCTGCTGAAGAAGAATATAACGACTGGACTATAGAAAATGTAATAGAAAATAATAAGAAAAGTCCTGAAAAGTCCATGCCTTACGGCCAGAAACTTTTTGAAAAGGTAGCTAAGAACAAAACTTTAGAAAACGATCTTAAAGAGATAAAGGTGCAACTCCTGAAAAATGCTCAGGAGTATTTTTCTGCTATTGAATCGCTTGAACTGGATTCAATAGCAAGCATCAATAATTACGATGCTGCTGTTGCTGCCGTGGGAATGAACTCATTGCTGACCGTGCCTATGGGCTATGATGAAAAAGGACAGCCATTGGGACTGACATTTATAGGAATATCTGGAAAAGATCAAGTTCTGTATGAGATTGCCACTGCTTTTGAGAGACTTTCCAATGTCCGTAAAATGCCGAAAGGATTTAATTAGGATTAATCCAATTCTTGAATGGTGTATTCCAATTCAAAGACTTCACTGATTCTAAAATATCCAAATGGGAAACGGTTCTCATCTGTTTCATTAACAATATTACCTCGCACGGTAGCGGGAGGTGCATCAAAGGGTCCACCGTCTCCCTCTCCACTTTGCTGTAGTAATTTGAGATAAAACTCAAAACACTGTCGGTCTATTCCTTTAATGGAAAAGATGGCCTCGCTCCCTACTTCCGATTCTTCCAGAAAAAATATGGTAGGTGCTCGGTTTCCATCAAAAAATTCATCGTCACGTACATCTATCTGCTCGTTCAACTCATCGATATAACCAAATAGATAATAATCGCCTAATCCAGCAGGGTCGTTGTAAAAAGCGGTCAATTCCACGATATCGTCATCAAACCCAGTTATCGTTTCTTGTTGTATTTCCAACAAAGGCGCAGTTCTTACGAGAGATTCTGTAGCCGTGTAGGTGTTTCCTTGATCGATGATGCTAAGCGTATAATCTAAGTCGTCCACAACTTGTAGGGTTTCATTAGAATAATTGCCAAATCCTCTATCTATAAAAAAGTGCTCCGTTCCATCTGAGGCGGTAATTTTAATTTCTGCATCTTCAACAAATGGATTCTCCTCGGTATAAAAATCTGCGGTGCGGGTTAGAAATACAGTTGATGTTGTAGTGCCATCCTCATACAATTCAACCCGTGCGTCGATTACAAGTCGCGGATCCGCGTTGTTAAGATCCAGTTCCACGACATCCTGACAGGAAACAAGGGAAATAAAAACTACGGATAATAAAAGCAGCTTTTTCATGATCTAAAATTTAAAGTTATAGGTAACCGCTGGTACGATTCCAAATATCGCCAGTCGGGTAGCTTCATTTCTATTGGTGTCTTCATTTTCAGCAAAACTGATGCTGACCGCATTTCTACGGTTATAGGCATTGTAGATGCTAAATACCCAGCTTCCTTGCCAGCCCTTTTTCTTATCGGGTTTCGGAATGTAGGTGGCGCTGAGATCCAGTCTATGAATCGTGGGAAGTCGGCTGGAGTTGCGGGATTCAAAAGTGGGTACAAAAAAGCTGTCAAACTGGTACTGACCATTAGGAAATGTGACCGGTAAGCCAGTCTGTAGGGTAAAGTTTGCACCAAAGGACCATTTTTGATTCAGTTCATAATTTGAGGTTATCGTAAGATCGTGTGTCTTATCCCAAGGCGAGCTGTACCACTCGCCATTATTGATGCCAGGATCATTTTGTCCCAATCCGTTTGTACGTTGCTCGCTGCGTGATAGCGTGTACGCAATCCATCCCTGCAATTTACCTGTGTTTTTCCTAAATAATACCTCTAGACCATAAGCTCTAGCCTTTCCAGCGAGTAATATCTGCTCCACTGCATCATTTGCAATAAGATCAGCACCATCCACATAGTCCAGCCGATTATCTACTTCTTTGTAAAACACCTCTGTTTCAAGCGAGTAATCGCCTAGGTTTTTGAAAAATCCCGCCGCCACTTGATCGCCTCTTTGTGGTTCTATAAAGTCGCCACTTGGCGCATAAAGGTCAAATGGGGTGGGAGCATTTGTATTACTTATTAAATGGATGTATTGATTGATACGCTGGTAGCTTGCCTTAATGCTAGTATTATCATCAAGCGAGTACGCAATTCCAAATCTCGGCTCTAGATTCACAAAAGATTCCAGCGTTTCTCCTCTACTGGAGGAAAAATTGTCAATGGGATCGTTTTTCTCATAAATTCCCAGCTCCTGATTGTAGGATATAGGTCCATCTTCTCCGTATATGTTCTGTCGGTCCTGTCCCAGTCTGTTGAAGGTACTGAGCCTCAGCCCGGCATTGATATTAATGTTTTTTGAAATGTCAAACTCGCCATCCACGTACAGCCCGTTTTCCCAGGCATATTTTTTGGTAAGTTGGCGTTCATTGATACCGCTTGTCGAAGTTGTAGGGACGATTCTTCCTGGATCAAACTCATAGTAGATGGAATTGAGCCCGTAGCGTAATTTGGTTTTGTCATTTAAATAATGGGTCAGGTCGTATTTGGCATTCAGGTTTGTGATTCCGCTATCAAATTGAAATTCCACAAAATCCAGTTCCAATCCATAATTGTAGTCACTGAATATAAGGGACGCATTTGCAAAAAGCTTGTCGTTAAACAAGTGGTTCCAGCGCACGTTTACAAAACTGTTCCCAAAGGTGTTCCCAAAAAGATTATCCACCTCAAAAACATCACGCCCAAAATAACTACTCATGTAAAGCCGATCTTTGTCACCTACTGTCCAACTCAGTTTTGCGTTAAGATCATAGAAATAAGCCGTGTTATCAATATCAAATAGTGGTAAAAAAAGGTGTGCATAACTACTGCGACCGCCTATTAAAAATGAGGCTTTGTCCTTTACAATAGGTCCCTCCAGAAGCAATCTGCTGGCTACCAGTCCCACACCTCCAGTTCCACTAAGTTTTTGTTTGTTTCCGTCCCGTTGATAGATGTCCAGAACGCTGGAAACCCTACCGCCATAGCGAGCCGGAATTCCACCTTTATAAAGCTTCAGATCCTTGATCGCATCTGGATTGAATACCGAGAAAAATCCAAACAAGTGATCACTTCCGTATAGCGTGGCCTCATCTAGAAGTACTAGGTTCTGATCTGCCGCGCCGCCGCGTACGTTAAATCCTGCAGATCCCTCTCCCGCATTGGAAACGCCAGGTAAAAGGGTAAGAGCCTTGACCAGATCTACTTCTCCCAGAACCACAGGAATTTTTTTAATGGTTTCCATGGAAAGTGAGTTGACACTCATTTGGGGCGATTTGGTCACGAGTTTCTCGACATCGGCCTCGATGACGATTGCTTCCAGCTCCTCTCCTTGTTCCACCATGGAGATGTCCAGTTTTGTGTTCTCGTTGAGTTCCACTGTGCGTTCTAGGGTAGCATAACCCAGACTTGTAAACTGTATTTTGTATGTTCCCACAGGCACCGTAATGGAGTAGAAGCCATATTCATTTGATATGGTGCCCGCAGATATTTCTGGAAAGATCACGTTTACATTGAGCATGGTTTCTCCAGTGCTTTTCTCACTGACGGTACCTGATAGAGTGGCTTTTTGGGAGTATGCTTTCGCGAAAGCGAGAACAAAAACAAACCCCAAAATAATATGATTCTTCAAATCGATCTTTTAGTTGATTGCTGAATAGACGGAAGCAAATGTATTAAGTTACAAATTAAGTCTCTAAAGAACAGAACCCGTAGACCGTTTACGGTACTTTAATTCCATATTTTATTTAAGAAAAACCGCGCTCTACCGTTTCAATAAAGGAGTTTGGAAATGCAATCCATATTGGTTCTAGAATTTCTAAACCTTAAATTGCAAAAAATAAAAAAAATCTGAATGAGTACGCAAGTAGCAAGTAAGTCACAAGAATATATTGACCTAGAGAATAAGCATGGAGCCCATAACTATCATCCATTACCAGTAGTTTTGGAAAGAGGCGAGGGTGTGTATGTCTGGGATGTGGAAGGCAAGCGGTACTATGATTTTTTAAGTGCCTACAGTGCTGTAAATCAAGGTCATTGTCATCCAGCAATCGTTAATGCAATGACGGAACAGGCAAAAACGCTCACTCTTACTTCTAGAGCATTTCACAATGATAAGTTGGGAGGTTACGAGAAATATGTGACCGATTACTTCAAGTTTGACAAGGTACTTCCCATGAACACGGGAGCAGAAGCTGTGGAGACAGCGATAAAAATTGCCCGCAAATGGGCCTACGAGAAAAAGGGCGTCGCAGAAACCGAAGCCAAGATCATCGTCTGTGAAAACAACTTCCACGGTCGCACTACGACGATCATCTCTTTTTCAAACGATGAGGGTGCGCGTAAGAATTTTGGCCCATATACACCTGGATTTATAAAAGTTGCCTACGATGATGTGGACGCTCTTGAAGCCGCGCTGCAACAGGATAACATTGCAGGATTTTTAGTAGAGCCTATCCAGGGTGAGGCGGGTGTCTATACTCCAGCAGATGATTACATGAGAAAAAGCAAGGAGCTGTGCGAGAAATACAATGCGCTTTTTATTGCCGACGAAATCCAAACGGGTATCGCCCGTACGGGTGCTTTATTAGCTGTTTGTGGTAAGTGTTCTTGCGAGGGGCACTGCGAGCGCCAGGAAACCTATGCTCGCCCTGATGTGCTTATTCTAGGTAAAGCGATATCAGGCGGAGCCTATCCCGTGAGTGCAGTGCTTGCGGATGATGATATCATGAATGTAATCAAGCCTGGGCAACATGGAAGTACTTTCGGCGGTAATCCAGTGGCGGGCGCTGTAGCCATGGCCGCTCTTGATGTTGTAAAAGATGAAAACTTAGCTCAAAACGCTCGTAAACTGGGCGATCATTTTAGGTCTAAGATGAATGATTATATCGCAACTTCTGATCTGGTAACTTTAGTTCGCGGTCGTGGTTTGCTTAATGCGATCGTAATTAATGATACAGAAGATAGCGAGACGGCTTGGAATATCTGTATGAAGTTGCGTGACAACGGTCTGCTGGCCAAACCGACGCACGGGAACATCATTAGGTTTGCTCCACCGCTCGTAATGACCAGGGAGCAACTGGATGAATGTATCGCGATCATCATCAATACATTGAAAGAGTTTTAGATCTGTAAACGGATGGAGAATTAAATTTGGTTCTCGGTCTGAAAAAAATAAAAAGGCTGCCCGGTAGGGCAGCCTTTTTAGATAGTTTGGTAAAGTAAAAGGTTTAAAAATTACATCCCTCTTGTTCTGCCCAGTCATACATAGGCTGTAGTTGTTCCTCGGTCACATCAGGATTCTGCTTTGCAAAATCTATGTACCATTCTATGAATTCACACATATCATTAAACTGTGAGAAGAATACAATCACACTTATTAAACCAATAACAGAAATTACTAAAGAAATAATGGCTACAATTTTAGCGTTTTTCATTGCTTTCCCATTGGAATACAATTCTGGATTTTCATTGTATTTCTTGAGTTGGTTGATGGCGATAACGAGCGCGATGATGGCTGCAACAGTTCCCAGCCCTATACAGCAGCATAAAACTCCAACTACGGAAAGAATATAGACGGCGGTAGTGTTTAATTTTTGCATGATTTAGTTTTTTAGTTGTTGTCAAATATAATGGTAAAAGTGTCAAGTTCAAGATGACTTTGAATAAGGACAATTTATTTGTGGACGTTAAGTAGACTTTGTTACGGAATTCTCAAATTATAAATCAACACATAAGTAAATAATAGACTATTTTTTTTTTAAAAGTCATCCATCAAATTTTTATAAATTTATAGGGTAGCTTTAATATGACCAAATTATAGAAATAGTGCAGACACTGAACTGATATGAGAAACTCTGACGCTTGATTAAAAGTTTTTTATTAATTCAAGATGATTTCAATTCTTAAAATTAACTTTATATGTCAGAGGGGTCAGACTTTAAAAAAGCAAAAGCTGTGCGAACGATATCAATATTAAATCATGAGTAATTACCACATAAAACACTTAGAAGAATACTGGCAAGTTTATAGAAAGTCAGTGCGCAATCCAGGAAGTTTCTGGGAAGAAATCGCCGAAGAACATTTTTTATGGCGTAAGAAATGGGACAAGGTCTTGAGTTGGGATTTTTCAAAACCAGAAGTAAAATGGTTTGAAGGAGCGCAACTTAATATCACTGAAAACTGTATCGATAGGCATCTCGCCACTCGTGCAGATAAAACGGCGATTCTATTTGAACCTAATGACCCAAATGAAGGTGCTCAACACATAAGCTATAGGGAATTACATGAACGCGTTTCTAAATTTGCAAACGTACTTAAATCACAAGGAGTAGAAAAAGGCGATCGAGTTTGTATCTACTTGCCTATGATTCCAGAGCTGGCCGTTTCGGTACTAGCATGCGTTAGAATAGGAGCGATTCACTCAGTGGTTTTTGCAGGTTTTAGTGCTACAGCACTAGCAACTCGTATTAATGACTGTGATTGTAAAATGGTGATTTGTAGCGATGGAAGTTACCGTGGTAAAAAAACCATCGATTTGAAATCTATTGTGGATGAAGCACTTGAAAACTGTCCTGGCGTTACTACAAATCTTGTAGTTAATAGAACTGGTGGAAAAGTCACCATGAAAGAAGGACGAGATACTTGGATCCAACCACTCCTTGATGCGGCCGATGCATCTTGTAAGGCAACCATCATGGATGCCGAAGATCCGTTATTTATCCTTTATACATCAGGTTCTACTGGTAAGCCTAAAGGAATGGTACATACTACAGGTGGTTATATGGTTTATGCGGCATACAGTTTTAAAAATGTGTTCCAGTACCGCGAGAATGATGTCTATTGGTGTACCGCAGACATTGGTTGGATTACTGGTCATAGCTATATCGTTTACGGTCCATTGGCAAATGGTGCCACTACGGTAATGTTTGAAGGAGTTCCTTCTTATCCAGATTATGGACGTTTTTGGGAAATTGTAGAAAAGCATAAAATCACTCAGTTTTATACTGCGCCTACTGCGATTAGAGCACTTGCCAAAGAAAACCTAGACTACGTAGAAAAATATGATTTATCCAGTTTAAAAGTATTGGGAACTGTAGGAGAACCTATAAATGAAGAGGCATGGCACTGGTATAATGATCACGTAGGTAAAAAGAACAGCCCGATTGTAGATACCTGGTGGCAAACAGAAACTGGCGGAATCATGATCAGCCCGATTCCATACTCCACGCCTACCATTCCTACTTTTGCGACCTTACCATTACCAGGAATTCAGCCAGCATTAATGGACGAGCATGGTCAAGAAATTAAAGGAAACCAAGTAGAAGGACGATTGACCATAAAATTCCCATGGCCATCCATGGCACGTACGATTTATGGAAATCATGAGCGTTATAGAGATACGTATTTCAGTGCTTATAAAAATATGTACTTTACAGGAGATGGAGCTCGTCGCGATGCTGTAGGATATTATAGAATCACCGGTCGAGTGGACGACGTTATAATAGTAAGTGGTCATAATTTAGGAACCGCACCTATTGAAGATGCTATTAATGAACATCCAGCCGTTGCAGAAAGTGCGATCGTAGGATTCCCGCATGATATTAAAGGTAATGCGCTTTATGGCTATATCACCTTGAAAGAGACTGGCGAAGACCGTAATCAAGATAACCTGCGCAAAGAAATCAATCAGTTGATTACCGATCGGATTGGGCCTATCGCAAAGCTGGATAAACTTCAGTTTACGAATGGACTACCCAAAACTCGAAGCGGTAAAATCATGCGTCGCATCCTTAGAAAGATTGCGAGTAAGGACACGAGTAATCTAGGAGATACGAGTACGCTGTTAAATCCTGAAGTTGTTCAAGAAATCATGGATACAGCATTGGTGTAGATGTTTGGTCATTGTTATAATGGAAAAAGCTCTGTAATAAGGGTTTTTTCTATTATTAAAAAGTGTCTTTCTGAATTAAAAATCTGACCACTGATTAGCTATTATTATCTCTATGCATAGTTACATATAAAGAGTCAGCATCTTGATGCCATAGCTAACCATAATCACACCCAGAGCAAAAAATGTTAAAAGTAATTTTATTTTTTCAGATGATTTAATTTCAAAAAACAGGTCTAATATTAAATATGAAAAAAGTAAAGCTATAGGTAGTAAACCGGGATACATTAAAAAGGAATCTATGAGCTTTCCTTCTAATAAAAAAGAAATGGACCGCTGAATTCCACATCCAGGACAGTCCATTCCGGTTATTTGTTTACTTACGCAGGGTAGCATCCAGCTATCGTTCATAAGTAAAAGAGTATTTTACTAGTTTGAGATACTTACTTTACTCGTTTTTTCTTGATCATCGTTAGTAGTCACTTTAGCTATATAGATGCCAGTAGAAAATGTTTCAGTACTCAAATTGTAATTTGACTGCACTTCTTGTTTGTCAATTTTGATAACCAAACGACCAGCAAGATCATAAAGTGTAATATCCCTTACGTCAAGAAGGTTGGGATTCAAGACCGAAAGCTGCTTCAATTTGTTATTTTGATAGATTTCAAGATTTGAAAGATCAACATCTGGATTACTTAAGGTTGTATTTGTAAATGTGATCTCAAAACGATCTGAATAATGACCTGGTTGCAATAATAAAAATTGATTATTGCTTTTTATATCATGATAAACCCCAGAAAAATTGTCGTATAAATAAACTTCAGATGGAGTGAAGTTAACGAATTGTGCAATCTCAAACTCCACTAATCTTGATCTATTATTATCATGACGCACCTCAACACCTATAGGAATTCTCATGTTAATATCAAAAGGCTGTGTTGCAAGACCATACTCACCGTCTTCTACTTTAATATAAGCATCGTTTCCTAACCTGTTATTCAATGGACCTTCCCATGCGTGATCGTAGTCCATCGTAGTATTATCATGGAAAACCATTTTCAAAGGTCTTGCATATTCACCTCTGTGTACCACATTTAACGTCATACTGGAAAGCGAGTTTTCAGTATCAGTCACAACATCACCTCTTCTAAAAATGGATGAATTACCATTTTCTTTGACCCATTTTCTCATGGAGTTATTGAATATCACATTCTCTCCAATAACAGGATTTCCATTATCGGTTCCAATTTGCACACCAGGTGAAATATTAGGTGGTGGTGTGGCAGCAAATGAGTTTGGCCCCTCAGCTACCGCAGTATTGGTTCTACACACAAAAAAGCCTTGACCTATCGCTGCATATCTTCTACCACCAGTAACATTGGATCCCTGTGTAAACGAGCCATCTGTTATTATGTTACCGTCATTGTCAGTTCTTCTAAATACAGGTGCGATATACTCACCACTGTTATCATAACCATCATTGCTTCCAGCTTCAAAACCCATTGGTACATAAACACCATAACCTCCTAAATAATCCACAAGGTAGTGTGAAGTTTCATCTACTGATACCCAATACCTAATCTCTGGATTGATTTTCACATCATTTCCTGAAACGTTTTCTGCATTAACTTCAAGAAACCTTTTGAGATCGACTGCACTTGGATATGGATTGCCTATCAACGTACCATTATCATTACCTACACCCATAGTAATTGTTCCATTGTTGGCGCGACCTCTCAAATCATATCGTTGACCATTGATGCCGTTATACGATCTGAAGTTAGGGTTGTTCCCAGTACGTTGTCTCACTCCTTTCATGGTAAAACCATATCCAGGCTCTAAAACGGTCGTGTCATCTTGAAAAGGAATCCATCCAGCGTACCCGGCAGTTTCATTACCACTACTGTCAAAATTCCACAACCAATATCCTGCGATCTGCAATGGTGCTGTCGTCCTACCGTTGTCAGAACGTCCATTATAATTTGGTGCGTTTAAGAAAATAGGATCACCAGCATCTGTTGCAAAATCTTCAATTGCACCATCGGTAAGAGGGTATTTAATCATAGTTCTGGAAAAACCCACATTACCATCTATACCAGTAGCCTCATTACTTACAGGAGAAGACCAGTAATTATAAGTGTATTCATTTGTTGTGCCTTCTTGATAAACAGAAAGAATTCCTGATCCTTCGTTATCTACATCATCTTTTTGAGTGAGTTGAGCTTCTCCTCTTAGATAAAAAGCCGTCCCATTGCGTAAACGAACCTTTTTCTTCACAAAAACATTAGAGCCCTTACTGAAAATAAATGCGTTATTTTCTGCGTAAAGCTGGGCACTCGCAAACTGTATTGTAAACAAGGCGATTAATAAAAGGACTACATTCTTCATATCAGACTAATCTTAAGGAACAAAAATAAAAAATCTATTGTATATAAAGGGATTGAGAGGTTTAAATTTGTGCAAACTTCTGAACTTTCGACTAACAACAGCATAAACAGATGAAAAAGGGACAAATTTTAAACGTAATTCTCATAATAATCGGTGCCACGGCACTTCTTTATCATTTTATGTCTGGTAATGATGCTGTTGCGATTCAGATTTTTGGAATAATCTTTCTCATGATCGGCGCATATCGTGCGAGTGCCCATTGGTCGGTACATAAGGACGATCACTTGGATAATGAGTAGAATATGTACAAAAAAGGAGATCGGGTGTCTGTTGTTGACGAGGATTTATGTGGGGTGGTTGCTTTCGCGAAAGCGGAACAAGTTACATTTCATTGCCAAGATGGTTTTTCTCATACTAGAAGCATTACTGAATTGATTGCAGACAGACCTTTGCCAGATTTAAATTCAAATGATTTTGAGGTAAAGAATGAAGAGAAGCCAAAGAAAATCAAGAAGGCGGTCGAAAAAATCATTGAAGTAGATCTGCATTTACACGAAATAGTAAAATTTGAAAATCAACTTTCTAACCACGATAAGGTACTCGCTCAGTTAAACTATGCTCGCAAGAAATTTGAAGCTGCAGAATTGCGAGGAGTCCAGAAAATAATTTTCATTCACGGTGTGGGAAAAGGCAGATTAAAGGCAGAATTATTAAAGTTTTTAAGAGGCAAAACTTCAATTAATTTTTATGATGCAGACTATCGCAAATACGGTCGCGGTGCTACCGAAGTTAATTTTTATAAAGTCGGTTAATCTACTATTATTTCGGTTCTTTGAACTTCAATTTGACCAAAATCAAAGACCTCATAGATCAAAACCTCACTTCCATTAGTGAAATTGAGATTCCTGATTTCAAAATCAATTTCTAGAGCTGTCCAATAGGTGTGTGGTATTCGTTCTACGACTTCTGGCTGCGCTGCATCAGCAACATTTGAATTAAGATAATTAGGGAATCTGGTGCCTGGCTCGGGATAATTGAGCGGACTAATATCATCAACTGTGGCTTCCTGCTTAGTGAGAACGCCATCTTCATCGTCATCTTCATCTAAATAGTCCAGTGTGCCATCGCCATCAGTGTCTTGACTGTCTCTCAGACTTATTTCTCCATTGAGAAAAACCACGCCCTCTTCGCTTGTTGGTACATTATCTCCATCATCATCTATATCTAGATAGTTGGGGATGCCGTCACCATCACTATCAAGTTCGTTACCGTCTGCATCCATTTCTAGAAAACTGGGAATTCCGTCCTCGTCATCATCTATTCTTATAGTATTTATGACAATTGTTCCAGAAGTACCTTCATATATTTCCACGACTGCTGGCTCTGTGGGAGGAAGGAAACCACAAAAATAATCGGCAGTTGCTGCCATGTTAAATCTGCGGTACTCAAAGATGTTACTCGTGTTAATCTCAAAACTATCTGCAAAACCTTCTGTAGCGATATCACTGGTGCTGTCAAAAGAAAGTAATAGTGCCTCGCTATTTGCCGAGCTATTTTTATAAAAAATATAATTTGCTGTATTTCCAGAGGCTATAGGTGTGCAAGCGCTTACAGCTACGTCTTCAAAATCAAAGTCTGTAGTGATAATGTCACCATCATCACAGGCAACAAGTACTAGGAGAGGCAATAGTAAAAAAATCTTCTTCATAGTTCAAAAATACCGATTAATCGGTTAGCGTAACGATTATTAAATAAAGCTTAAAGTTTTAAATTTGCGATATGAGACAGGTATATCTAGATAGTGCAGCGACCACGCAAATGCGTCCAGAGGTTATTGATAGAATGACTGAGGTGATGAAAGAGCAATATGGCAATCCCAGTTCTACCCACAGCTACGGTCGCAGTGCAAAGGCAATTATTGAAAATGCCCGTAAAAGTGTGGCTAAGCACCTCAATGTATCTGCTGCCGAAATCATTTTTACTTCAGGCGGTACCGAAGCTGATAATCTTGCCATACACAGTTGCGTGCGTGATCTAGGAGTGACACGCATCATAAGCTCTGCAATAGAACACCATGCGGTTCTTTACATTATTGATTACTGCATGGAGAAGTATAATGTTCAAGTGGATCATGTAAAATTAAAGGAATGCGGTAGTGTAGATTTACATCATTTAGAACAATTACTGAGCAACAGCGACCAGAAGACTTTGGTTTCTTTAATGCACATCAATAATGAAATAGGCAATAAGCTGGATGTGGAGCGTGTAGGGAAGCTGTGTAAAGCTCAAAATGCTTTATTTCATTCTGATTGCGTTCAATCCATAGGCCATTATAATATGGATCTTGCCGCTCTTCCCATAGATTTCACTGCTGTGAGTGCCCATAAATTTCATGGGCCGAAAGGCGTGGGCTTTGCCTTTATAAGAAAGGGAACGGGCCTTAAGCCATTGATTTTGGGAGGTTCTCAAGAACGCGGTATACGAGCGGGTACTGAAAGTGTCCACAATATAGCTGGGATGCATCTAGCGCTAGACATGGCTTATGAGAATCTTGAATCTGACCGTGCATATGTGGAGGGTCTAAAGTCCTATTTTAAACAGGAACTCTCTAAAAAAGTCCCAGAGGCAAAGTTTAATGGAACCTGCGGTAACAACTCAAAAAGTACGTATACTTTACTCAACGTGTGTCTTCCTTGCCCAGCCGATAAAGCTGCAATGCTGCTTTTTACCATGGACCTCAAGGGAATCGCGTGTTCTAAAGGAAGCGCTTGCCAGAGTGGTTCCCAAAAAGGCTCGCATGTGTTAACTAATGTGCTGGCAGTTGAAGACCTTAATAAACCCAGTTTGAGGTTTAGTTTTTCCATATTCAACACCAGAGACGAGTTGGATTATGTTGTTGATACCTTGAAGGAATATATTGACAGCATTCAGCCGGCAATGGCAGAGTAGGTTTTTTTAATCTCGCTTTTGCGAAAGCGGACTAATTTCAAATACCCTTAAATTTTTAAATAGTTATAGATCCATTTATAGAGTAAAGGGAATTATCGGACTTGTGTTGATTAGAGGTGTAATCAGACCCGTTAATTATTGTAATTCTTAGACCAAATACTCAGGTACTTCATAAAGCATCCCAAAGATCGATTTCCTGAACAAAATCCAAGAGAATGCTTACATTCTGGCAATTAATCTCAAATTAAATACTCTAGGAGTCAATCTTACCGGAACCGCAAGTTGCGCTCCGCTGGCAATATCTCTTACCCAAAGGTTACTTATATTGTTTTCGTAATTGAAGATGTTGAAGATTTGGGCTCCGAGGGACAGCTCGGTAAAATTATTCAACCAGCTTCCTTCTTTGGCTTTGATTTTATTATCTATAAAAACGTATTGAATACCTAGATCTGATCTGAAGTAATCCTTGAGCCTAAATTGAAATTCATAGGGATCTGCATAACTCGGAGAACCTCCCGGTAGTCCAGTATTGTAAACCATATTGATATAGGCTTTTAAACTGGGTATGGTTGGAACATAGTCTTGAAAGAGAAATGCTACTTTTAATCGTTGATCTGTGGGTCTGGCAATGAAGCCACGATTGTTGATGTTTTCTTCGGTCTTGAGGTATCCCAAACTTATCCAGCTCTCTGTACCTTTAATAAATTCTCCATTGAGACGTACGTCCAGTCCGAATGCGTAAGCTTCAGAAACGTTGTCTGCACGATATCTGATCCTCACATTTTCTATGGTATAAGTGTTGACATCGTCCAGATCCTTATAATAGGCTTCGGTGGTAAGTTTGAAAGGCCGTTCATTTCCTTTTTTATCTGTCCAGCTAAAACTCCAATCATTACCAGCAACGACGTGAACTGATTTTTGAGCTTTTACATCGGGAACCACCGCGCCCAACTGATTGCGCAACTCACGATAAAAGGGAGGTTGGTAATACAGTCCTCCAGAGAGCCTAAAAAGCATATCAGTCGATTGCCAAGCGGGTTTTATTGCGGTTTGTGCTCGTGCAGAAAAAACAGATTGTGTCGTAGACTCTATACCATCGCCTTGAACGGTCCATGTGTGCGACCGGCCACCCGCATTCCAATAAACCTTATGGTCTCCCAGATAACCACGACTGCTGTATTGAACATAGGCTTGATATCGGGTAGTATTCACATCGTTATCGGCATTGATGGTTTGAAAGGGCTCTAATGGTGCGACGTATGAAAAGTAGGGTTCTCTATTTCTAAATTGTGAGATAGGAGGGCGCACGCTAAATCCAGCACTGTCGATCACCGTATATTCCCGCACGCGATCTCTTATATCCTCGCGTGTGAATTTCAAACCCCAATCCAGCTGGTCATTTTCTTTCTTTTCGCTCTTAAACTCCAGAGTTCCTTTTTGTTCTATATTGATAATGAGTGCGTCCAGATCATTGCGACCATGATCCAGTTCAGAACCTATTGCGGTGGTAAAATCTACCTCACCTAGATTATTGCCTCCTATATCTGTGTTGGGCCTTCCTATCGCATAACGAGCCAAAATATCAAAATGCTCTTGTTCCTGTGTGTGGTAAATGCTGGAAATCAACCTCAAATTGAGATTTTCAGAAACATCGTAGCTAGCTTTTAATGCTCCAAAATAGGTCTCATACTGATCGTCTTCACGGCCATCGTAATCGATAATTAACGCTTGAGCATTATCTATAGTTCCAAAATTAGTCTGTGAGGTCAGCGGTTCAAATTCATAGCTGTTGATAGCTATGTTTCCCAGAAAGCCCAATTCAAATTTTGAGTTGAATTGATAGGTAAAATAGGTTTGCGCATCAAAAAATCGCGGAATCGTTATTGCTTCAGTCTCTCTGGAATTGACAAAAAGGCTGTTGTCGCGATAACGCACTCCCAAAATTCCGGTCATTTTATCGTCAAAACCCGTTCCTTCCACAAAAGCATTTGCTCCTAAAAAGCTGGCGTCTATTCCTGCACCAAACTTTTTAGGTCTCCTGTATTGAATATCGAGAACAGAACTCAGTTTGTCTCCGTATTTGGCTTGGAAACCTCCAGCGCTAAAATCAACGCTGCGTACCAAGTCGCTGTTGAGAATACTTAAACCTTCTTGCTGTCCACTACGTATGAGAAACGGGCGGTAAACCTCAATCTCATTAATATAAACCAAGTTTTCATCAAAGTTTCCTCCTCTTACGGTGTATTGTGTACTCAACTCATTGTTACTTCCCACTCCGGGTAGGGATTTGATGAGATTTTCTACACCAGCTTGAACTCCTGGGATTCTGCGTAAAATTTCTGGCTCAATGGTGGTAACTCCTTGAAATTCTTGATCCGAAATTTTTCTAACCACGATTGTCTTAATTTCAGTAATCTTAATCTTTAAAACAGGATTAAATTCAAAAGGAGCGCCCTTTTCAATAACAATATTTTCTAAGATGTATGTGTTGTGACCTAAGGAGCTAAATTTTATAGAAATTTCTTTTCCAGCGGGTACATTGAGACGATAAAAGCCAGATTGATCACTACTGGTGCCATTTGTTGTTCCGACAACTGATACATTAATATTCTCTAATGGTAATTGATCGGTGTCAAAAATTATCCCTTGTATAACCGCGTTCTGGGCAAATGAACCTAATCCTACAGCTAGAAAAAGGAGTACAAATAAATTCTTCAAATTATTAGTTTAATGGCTTTCGATAAAAAACAGTTTCAAAGTTACTACTGTTACCTACTTGATCAGTCACAACAACCTTAAGGTTATTATCTTTATCATTAACGACATTATCTGCAAAATCATATGTGAGCAGATCTGTTTTATAATCATACTCCATTAAAATGAACTTTCCGTTAATGGTAGCGCGGTAACCGTCTATTCCGCTGGTTTTATCGTCTATCTTTAATTTGAGTGTTTTGTTTTTTGAAATCCACTGTTTGTCTTTGAAGTTGACAGGCTTTATGGTGGGCAAGTCAGTATCTTTTGAAACGGCAAAGGTGCCAAAATACCTATTTGACGCTGTGAGTTTGTTCCCTTTTCGTCGGGTATTGATATGGTAAATGGCTCCCCATGAGGTCACTCGGCCTATGAAATACTGATTAAGGTTATCTCCTTTTTTAGCTTCGAGATCATATTCTAGAATAATGCTTTTGTGTAATGGAACGATGTCACTGTGAACGGTAATCGTGTCCAGGTGCTGCCTCAAATCGATGAGGGTATTCTCGTAAAGTGCTCCACTGGGTATGGTAACATTAAACTTGCCCAACTGTTGTCTAAAGGTTACGTTTTTATCTATAAACGTGAGATCACTATTATCCTCAACCTGAAGTTCCGCAGGAGGTTCTGCATTGATAATGTCAAAAACCACTTTTGAAGTATTGCCATTAAAATCCATAATTTCTGCGACATACGCATGGGATGTCCCAGGTTCCACGAGTTGCAGAATACCGTCGTTTATTGTATTTTGATAGAGGCTTAGTGGACTACTGTTAGGTACATACAATCGTGTGATGCGGCTTTTTTTCTCTTTGAAATATTGATAATCTATAAGCTGGTTGAGTCGCTTTGATTCGGCAAAAGTGTATTTGTCAAATTCAATTTCAAAATTTTTACGACCATTCAAAAAAGAAGATATCTTAAATACACCATTTTTGTTACTGCTCCCATTTTGCTGATCCACGGTATTGATTCCTATACCTATATTTCCGTAGGCTTTAAAAGATTCTGCTTTGAACGTACCGTCGTTTTGCCTCTCAAACCTTAGGGTTATTGCTTCATTTTTACCATTAATCATCGCATTACGATCTAAGGGGTAGGCTTTTCCATTTCTTATAAGCGGTTTTTTGGTGTCTGGAATTACAATACCTAACATCATTGGATTTATGGGCCTTGCTGCACTGTCTCGTAACTCAAAATGAAGGTGAGGGCCACCGCTACCCCCAGAATTGCCGCTATAAGCAACTAGCTCACCTTGATCTACTCTAAGATCCAAATCACCTGGGAATAACTGCAATTCGTAGGATTCTTTCTCGTATTGCCTCTTTTTCACATAATCTTCAATACGTGGTGCAAATTTTTTAAGATGCCCATAGACACTGGTGTAACCATTGGGGTGTGTTATGTAAAGAGCTTTACCGTAACCATATCGCTCAATTTTGATGCGGCTCACATACCCATTTGCAACGGCAAGAACCTTAGCTCCCGTACGTTGATTGGTCTTAATATCCAGGCCAGAATGAAAATGATTGCTACGCAGCTCACCAAAATTCCCGCTCAGTTTAAGATCAATTTCCAGAGGATTTATAAAATAGTCGTCTAGGATGGTATTGTTTTGGCTTTCGCTCAAGCGAAAACTCAACAACATCACAACACACGACAGTAAAACAAGTTTGTTCATGGGCTAAATATATTGTTTGTGGTGAAATTCAAAACATCTCTCGCAAAGTTTATTCCAATAATATTTGATTTGTCACTAGGTAATCCTAGTTTTGTAAATACAGCGTTAGAGTTGGAATATGGCTACACTGATTTCACAAATTTCTTCAATACGTCTAAAGATCAACGGTTTGATAGACAAAAACCGCATGCTCGAAGATAAGATAAGAGATTATGAGAATCAACTGGCTGGGGCAAAAGAAGAGAATGCATCACTTGTAGATCGATTAAAGGAGAATGAAGATCGCATTATTGCCTTAAAAACGGCCAACGCTATGCTGGGTAGTGACGATTACAAAACGAAAACCAAGCTCAAAATCAATGCCCTAGTCAAAGAAATAGACCAGTGTATTGCACAGCTTACATAAACGCCATGGATAAATTAAAGGTTAAGATATCAGTGGCAGACAGGGTTTATCCCCTAACCATTAATCCTGCAAGGGAGGAAGGTTTGCGCAAGGCAGCAAAAAGCATCGAGAAGATGGTGAAGCAACTGGAGCAAAGCTATGCGGTAAAGGATAAGCAAGATGTACTCGCGATGTGTGCGCTGCAATTTGCAGCAAAAGCTGAGCAGGTTTCCATAGATAGTGCGTCAGATGTTGAGGATGCCAGAGAGCAATTGCGCTTTCTGGATGAGCTTCTTTCTGATCAATTATCGTAACGTTCTTTAAACATAAATAGTTACTGCCTGTACTTGTTTATTTTTTTGGTGAACTCAACACGTAATTCTTTAAAAAAGGTGAGTCGTGGTTGTAAAAGCATGCCGGTCAATCCGGATCCTTGATCAGCCAGTTAGCCTTAAACTTTATTTAAGGAGTTCATACAAAACCCAAGCTTGTACAGGCTTTTTTATACCTCAAATTCATGGAATTACAATATATTTTATTCATAATCATCGCTTTAGTCATAGGACTGGCGGTAGGTTTTTTTATAGCAAAATCAATCGTAGAAAAGGGCAAAGCCTCAAAACTAGTTGCAGACGCCCAGAAAAAAGCAAGCCTGCTGGAGGAGAAAGCTTTATCAAAAGCCCAAAAGATAGAAAGTGACGCTGCGGCAAAAGGAGAACAGATCAGTAAACAAAAACTGGAACGCGGCAAGCAGAAGTTCATGGACCTCAAGGCAAAACATGAGAAAGAAGTGATTGCCCGTGAACAAGGAGTCAAAACAAACGAGCAAAAAGTCGCAGAAGCTGAAAAACGCGCTAAAGACAAAGAATCAAAAGTCAACAACGAGCTTGCTACCAATAAAAAACTGAACCAGAAGCTAGAAACCAAACTCAAAGAGGTTGAAGAAAAGCGAAATGCCATTTTTAAAAGAGAGGATGAAATTGAAAAACTTCATGCACAACAGGTAAAACAACTAGAAGTTGCCAGCGGTATGTCTGGAGAAGAGGCTAAGGCACAGCTTGTAGAATCTTTAAGAGATCGTGCAAAAACAGAGGCCATGGGCATTATTCAGACCACAATTGAGGAAGCCAAACTCACCGCACAGCAAGAAGCTCGCAAAGTGATTATCAATACCATCCAGCGCATAGGTACAGAGGAGGCCGTAGAAAATTGTGTTTCTGTATTTAATCTGGAGAGCGACGATGTAAAAGGACGTATTATAGGACGTGAAGGTCGCAATATCAGAGCGATCGAAGCAGCCACCGGAGTAGAAATCATCGTGGACGATACACCAGATGCGATTATACTGAGCTGTTTTGATTCCATAAGACGTGAAGTTGCGAGATTATCGCTTCATAAGCTTGTAACTGATGGCCGTATACACCCGGCACGTATTGAAGAAGTGGTACGCAAAACCAGAAAACAAATAGATCAGGAAATTATCGAGGTAGGGAAACGTACTGTAATAGATCTTGGGATTCATGGACTGCATCCAGAATTGCTCAAAATGGTGGGACGTATGAAATACAGATCATCCTACGGGCAGAATCTATTACAACATAGTAGGGAAGTAGCCCGACTTTGTGGCACCATGGCAGCAGAACTAGGCATCAATCCTAAACTTGCCAAAAGAGCTGGGCTGTTGCATGATATTGGGAAAGTACCAGAAACAGAAGACGAGACACCACACGCTATTCTAGGAATGAAGCTTGCTGAAAAGCATGGCGAGAAACCAGAAGTTTGTAATGCGATAGGGGCTCACCACGATGAGGTGGAGATGACCTCCCTACTTTCTCCAGTAGTTCAAGTTTGTGATGCTATAAGTGGAGCAAGACCCGGTGCGAGAAGACAGGTTCTTGATTCTTACATTCAGAGATTGAAAGATCTTGAAGATATAGCCTTTGGCTTTAAAGGTGTGGAAAAAGCTTATGCCATTCAAGCGGGTAGAGAACTTAGGGTGATGGTAGAAAGTGAGCACATTAATGATGAAAAAGCTGCACAACTCTCATTTGAGATATCCCAAAAAATTCAAACAGATATGACCTATCCAGGTCAGGTAAAGGTCACCGTTATAAGAGAAACCCGAGCAGTTAACATTGCTAAATAATTTCTCCAAACTTCCATAAAATAAAAAAACCGCTCATCGAGCGGTTTTTTTTGTGCTGTTTATAAGGTCCCCTAACTCCTTTAAACAAGTCACATCTTCTACATGAAAATAAATAATGAGGGTTGGTTTTTTCTCATAATCATGTTTCAAAGATGCGCTAGCTTTCAAAATTATAAAATACCCAGTATTAGGTATTTTTAATCATTGTAGATATTATTGTATCCTTTTTCTGGTACCTCAAAGAATTTTCCAGTCACGTATCGGTAGTGCCTGTCAAGATCGGATAGATCCTTAAGGTCTTGCTCGTCAAAGTGCACCGCTGCCGCCGCGATGTTTTCTTTAATGCGGCCTTCGTTAGTCGATTTGGGAATGACGCCAGTTCCACGTTGAGCGCTCCAGCCTATCAAGATCTGTCCCTCGGTACAGTTGTGCTTCTTGGCAAGCGCCTTGATCGTTTCCAGTTCAAACATATTGGGCTCATTATCTTGTTTCATACCATCTGAGCGGTCGCCACTTCCTAGTGGGGAATATCCTGTAAGATGAATCCCATTTTTGGAGCAGTATTCAAAAAGATCGTTTTGCTGTAACAATGGGTGCAACTCCACTTGGTTCATTTCGGGATACTCATCCGTTTTGCCCAAAAGATCCTGTAATTTTTCTTCACTAAAATTGGATACACCTATATGTTTTATTTTACCCGCTTTTTTTAATCTAATCATCTCATTCCAGGTGTCAATGATCGGAGCCTCTTCTAGGGAAAGAAAATCATCCGGTCCATCAGGTTGGCCCACTCCTGGCTTAAACGCAACTGGCCAGTGCATAAGGTATAGGTCCAGATAATCCAGCTGTAAGTCGTTCAAGGTTTGATCCAGAGCAGGTTCCACATCCCCAGGCAGGTGGGAATCGTTCCAGAGCTTGCTGGTTATCCACACGTCCTCACGTTTCACATCGCCCGCATCAAAAACTTCTGTAAACGCGTCGCCTATTTCCTTTTCATTGCCATAAACGGCCGCACAATCGATATGACGGTAATTATTGTGCAAGGCGGTTTTCACGGCATTTCCTACCGCTCCCTTTTCCGACTTCCAAGTTCCCAGACCTATGGCGTCCATGGTATCTCCGTTTCTAAATTTTAATTTTTTCATGTTTTTATTTCAATATAGCTTTCGCGAAAGCGTAAACAAAACAATCACCGCAGTTTAATAGAAGTTTAATAGTGGGAGATAAATTGCGTCAAAGGAACCTCTAAGTTCAGACCACCAGATACCATATCAATTCTTTATGACTTTTGAGGTTTTTACTAAATTTTTATATGAATCATAGATTTTCAATATGTAGGTACTATTTTTCAAACCTTTAAGATTTATTTCCTTAAAAGCCGTTTCCAAAACAAGTCTACCTTGAAGATCGTAAAGCTGGGCAGTAGTCAGGAAAGGGGCTGAAATAAATAGATTGTCATTTGAAGGAACGGGCGAGATCGATATATCTGCTTTATTCCGATCTGACGTCGAGGCAGTTTGATCTGGACCTAACTTGATAATCCAAAGATCAAAGCCCCATGATCCTTGAGCCTTATCACCAGAAGATCTAGAGTCTGAACTACCTGCGAGCAGATACCCATTTGTTGACACTTCTACTTTAATTAAGTGATCGCCTCCATCCCCTCCTAAGGTTTTGTCCCATAACACATTACCTACATCATCAATTTTTACCATCCAGTAGTCATACCACCCTCTACTGGTTTCAGTTTTATATCCCGATATTCTTGACATAGATTGACCGGCTATGATGTAATCGTTACCGTCCTTTTCAATTCCCCATGCATCATCACGACTAGTACCGCCGATAGTATTTTGCCACACGATGCTACCCATTTGATCCAACTCCATGATCCAATAATCATAATTTCCGATTGCATTTTCTGTCTTGTCTACTGAAATATTTGAATTTGAATAACCAGCGATAACGTAATTACCGTTATTTGCCTGTAAAAGATCTGATACCACCTCAGTACCATCGCCACCTATGGTATTCTCCCACGTTATATTCCCAGTAGAGTCGGTTTTAATAATCCAGTAATCATTCCAATTGGAAGCATTTTCTGATTTGTCACCAGAAGCGTCGGAATAAGAGAAAGTCCCGATAATATAACCTCCATCAATTGTTTGTTTGACAGCATTGACAAAATCCCTATCATTACCACCTATACGATTATGCCACTGTAACACACCGTTACTATCAAGTTTAATCAACCAGATGTCAACAAGTCCTTTTCCAGCAAAAGTTTGATCGCCCGATATATTGGAACTTGTGGATCCAGCAATGATGTATCCACCATCAAGGGTTTTATCCAAAGCTGTTCGTGCAATGTCCTCGCCGTCTCCTCCGATGGTATTTTGCCATATGATATTTCCGATCGCGTCTACTTTGACAACCCAAAAATCGTTTAAACCTTGGCTAGCCTCTGTTTTATCACCAGAAATTCCAGAATTAGAGGTCATGAAGATAACATAACCGTTGTCATCAGTTTTGACCACTGCGCGAGGCGAGTCATCACCAGCGCCTCCAATACTTTTTTGCCATAGCCTATTTCCTTGCGCATCAATTTTTATGAGCCATGTGTCAAAACCTCCCTTGGTATTTACAGTTTTAGATCCTGAGATTTGGGAATCAGAACGAGAAACTACTAGATAGGTTCCGTCGTAGTTTTCGATGACGGCTGTCATAGTATCTAAGCCGTTACCACCTATTGTATTTTGCCAATCAATCGTAGGGGATTGACAATTAGCTAATTGAAAATAAAATACCAAAAATAATAGTAGAACTGCTTTATACATCAAAGATATAGCTTGAAGTTTAAGCAAAATTAATCAAAACACGACACTTAAACTATGTAAGAGTCAGGTGGTTATTGACAAATAGTAATATTAATCTGAAAATTATAAATAATTAAAGTGCCAAAAATGATTAATTACTTTAGTCATTTGCAAGAATCATGACATTTCATCCTTGTCTTGAAGTATATATTATATATTTTAAGATACATTTTGAAAGTTTAAATTGTGACTGGCTTTGGTTCTGCCAAGTATATGTTTTGGTAGCTCGATAGGAATTTTTGTTTGAGAAATATCAAGCCAAAGAATTATGTCTCTTTATAGTAGCTTGTATTTTTCAAAATTTTATTTAGTGATTAATAATTTCAAAGCTTTTGAGGTATATACGACCTTCTAGACCTTGCTGGCTTTACGAGTTACTGCCTGCTGGAAAGGCAGGAAAGCGATATCACTCTTCTAAGACCGTAAATATTTAAGTAAATTGCAGGGAACTGAAACGCAAAGATTTTTTCATGTCCATACTTCTCACAAATATTAAGGAACTCTTTCAGACCCGGGAGCAGGGAAATGCACCCTTACGAGGTGCTCAAATGGACGTGGTTCCCAGTATTCAAAACGCTTTTTTGTACATTGAAGAGGGTCGTATCGTCGATTATGGTCTCATGGATGATTTTCCCGTGCATCCCGCTGGGGAAGTGCTGGACTGTTCCAATCAGATCATCTTACCAGGTTATGTGGACTCGCACACGCACCTCGTTTTTGCAGCAACGCGAGAAAGCGAATTTGAAGACCGTATCAATGGCTTGAGCTATGAGGAAATCGCCGCACGTGGCGGTGGGATCATCAACAGTGCCAAGCGGTTGCGGGATATGAGTGAGGACGATCTTTTTGAGCAGGCTCTCGCTCGGTTGGAACGATTGGTATTGAAGGGAACTACTAGTCTCGAGATCAAAAGTGGTTACGGACTGGATGTGGACAGTGAGCTCAAGATGCTGCGCGTGA
The DNA here is from genome assembly GCA_049671565.1 of Nonlabens sp. Lineage (GTDB taxonomy): Bacteria > Bacteroidota > Bacteroidia > Flavobacteriales > Flavobacteriaceae > Nonlabens. Next base: position 130,538 of record JBATVD010000042.1, on the reverse strand, counting down.
TCAAACGCTTGAAGGACTACGTGTTTCCACAAGGTTTTAAAGTACCGATCAAATCCACCTTCCTCGGTGCACATGCCATACCGCCCGAATTTAAGAATGATAGGTCAGGGTATATGGATTTATTGATTAAAAACATGCTCCCTGCCATCGCAGCAGAAAACCTCGCCGTTTATATAGATGTCTTTTGTGAGAAGAATTATTTCACTGTAGCAGAAATGCTTAAGATTATGGAAGCGGGCAGTGCCTTTGGGCTAAAATCTAAAGTGCATGTCAACCAGTTCAATTCGCTGGGAGCCGTTGAAGCAGCGGTAAAGGCAGGAGCGGTTAGCGTGGACCATCTAGAAGTGATGCTTGAGGAAGATTTTAAAGCCCTCTCGTCGAGCAACACGATTGCTACAGCTTTGCCAAGTTGTTCTTTTTTTCTGGGACTGGATTATTCTCCTGTTAAAGAAATGATGAAAAATAATATTGCGATTTCCCTGGCAAGTGATTTTAATCCGGGCAGTACGCCATCGGGCAATTTGAATTTTGTATATGCGCTGGCTTGTATTAAAATGAGAATGACGCCCAGCCAAGCCTTGAATGCACTTACAATTAACGCTGCTCACGCCATGGGACTTCAAGAGGAAGTAGGAAGTATTACAAAAGGAAAAAAGGCCAATTTGTTATTTCTTGATGACATAGATGGACTAGCAGCGATTCCTTATCATTTTGGCGAAAACAGGATCTCTCAAGTAATGATCGATGGAATTTTTGTCGATTAGAATTTTAAACTCTCATGTTTGTTCATCCCCTTTTTTACGTGCTGAGTTTGTTATGTGGCGGTTTTATGATGCTCTGTGCTATCATTGTATTTTTAATAGGGTTGCGGCACAGAAAGAGCTGGTATGGTAAAGTGCTACTAGGATTAATAGGAGCTGGCGCAACCTTCTTACTTTTGACAATTATCTGGGGTCTACTCAATCAAAAAATGGTGTTGGAACCCGATGATTTTTATGGTAACTATACAGTAAATCGCAGTTACTTTGAAAAAAAGCAAGCCAACTGGCAGTATAACCACTATAGATTTGAGATCAAGGAAAATGACTCCATCTATTTTTATCACACTGATGGATCTAAAATATTGGAAACGTGGAAGGGGAAAGTGTATTATCCTGGTTTCCATAAATCGGCTCGTTTGCATATAAAAATGAAGGAGCCAAAACATCACATCTTAGAATCTGACCCTACTATTTATAGGGAGGCATGGAAGTTTCATTTGGTATTTAATTCTGCTAAATTTGGTAATATGTATTTTATCAAGAATGAATGGGAACCCATAGATAAAAATGAAATTGACTAAATGAAGCATTTTGTACCGTTTACTGCAAGTAAGATTGAGGCCTACCTTCCCAAAAGATTTGATCTGACCATTGAAGCTGATCTGGAACGTGAAGACCTTTCACCCACATTTGCCGAGAAAATCGAGATTTGCTCAGATCCAACGCACTGGGATCAAATTGAAGCAGATTATGTGATTGTAGGTATTCCAGAGGATATAGGTGTACGGGCAAATATGGGTAGGCCGGGAGCTGGGGATGCTTTCAAGAATTTTTTACAGGTATTTTTGAGACAACCTCATAATGTCCATAATGATGCCAGCCGCTTTTGCCTTTTAGGTACTGTACAAACGGCAGATCTTATGACAGAAGCAGAAAATCTGGATAACAGTATCCATGAAGATCGTATACAATTAAGCAATCTCGTCATGATGCTGGACAAACGCGTTAGTGAGGTGGTCTATAGTATCAAACAATCCAATAAAACCCCTATTTTCATAGGTGGTGGCCATAATAATTGCTACTCAGTTTTGAGAACCTATGGTTATTCAAAGCCTGTAGATTGTATCAATATAGACGCTCATACTGATTTGAGGGTTTCCAAGGGAAGGCACAGTGGCAATGGTTTCAGCCACGCTATTGAAAACGATTTTCTGAACAACTATTTTATGATAGGAATTCATGAACAATCGCTCACCGCCGCTATGATTGAAAAAATAAATACATCCCCCAACATTGTTTATGCAGCCTTGGGTACAGATCTCGATTTATCTGTGAAAAATGCCTTGAATCATATAGATCGGTCACATTATGGTCTGGAAATAGATCTAGATGTGATCTCCAACTTTCCCTCGAGCGCGCAATCTCCTGTAGGATTGAACCTGGAAGAGGTAAGCAACGTGATACTAGAACTTCAGAATAACACCTCGCCGCTGTATTACCATTTTTGTGAAGGAGCACCTGTTTACGGCTATAACAATCAAGTAGGTAAGGCGCTGACCTACTTGATCAACTCATTGGGAATTTAAACTGCTTTATCATATTATTAGCGATTTCTTGAAAGCTCATGTTATACATTTAGACAAAATTTAAAACTGATGATTAAAAGATTTTTACTTATCGCATTGTTTCTAGTGACTTTGATTTCATGTAAGAATGAAAAAACCGAAATGGATTCCGCAGAACCAGAAATCGCTGAATCCGAAATGGAAATCAATAAAACCGAGAACGAGCAACCAGAGATGAAAATCACGCCTATAGAGCACGCTACATTTGTAATGGAGTGGGATGGCACCACTTTCTATATAGATCCTACGGGAGGCGGTGAAGCGTTTGAAGATTTTCCAAAAGCAGACTATGTTCTAGTGACTGATATTCATGGGGACCATATGGATCCACCTACTTTGAAAAATGTAGTTGTTGAGAAGGCGGAACTTATTGCACCGGCTGCTGTATTAGAGAAACTTGACGGTGCAATTACCAGCAGTCATGAACTTAATAATGGTAAGAGTATTGAGATAGGAGGCTTTACAATCACTGCAATTCCCATGTACAATCTTACAGAAGGTCGCCTCAAATACCATCCAAAAGGTCGTGGCAACGGTTATGTTATTGAAAAAGATGGTTACCGAGTTTATATTTCAGGTGATACAGAAGATATTCCAGAGATGCGTGACCTTAAAAATATAGACGTCGCTTTTTTGTGTATGAACCTTCCCTATACAATGGATGTGTCCCAAGCGGTAGATGCCGTAAATGAGTTTCAGCCTAAAAAAGTGTATCCTTATCACTACCGTGGCACAGATGGATTTCAAGATGTAGGAGCTTTTAAGACCAAAGTAGAGAATCAAGATTACGGTACTCAGGTGGAGCTCTCGCACTGGTATCCAGACCGGGAGTAATTATTCTTAACCTTTCATTTTAAGCCTTGATTTCGATCAGGGTTTTTTATTATGTAAAGTATTTAGGTGTTATCGCTTTCGCGAAAGCGAGATTATCACTAACCTTTCTACCCAAAAAATACTTCTTGCATATATCTTCCCGGAACAAAAGTAAAGCCTCCTGCAATGATCAATGCGCCAATATAGAGCAATACCATTTTGCGCTGGTGCTTTTTGACTTTCCCGTTTTTTATGGCGATGAATGCCGTGGGCACCGTCCATAGAGTAAGGACTGTAAAAAGATGTATCCATCCAAAATGTCCAAACAGTTGCGGTCCCACCGCTGCGGGCAGAAAAATAGTAATTATCGCGGTTGTAAGCATGAGCAGCATGTAGGTTTTGCCCAGAAATCTATGGAGAGGCGTCCCTTTTCTAAAAAGTAATAAATACGCGCCCAGAAAAACGCACGGTATCACCGTTATCAAATGAGCATACATTAAGTAAATATGGGTGGGGTTTTGGTAGGTCATTTGGCTGATGTTTATTGCCGTACAAATTAAGCAATAATAGCTTGGGATTTAGCTACTTCCATTTATCAGAATAAATAGGCTGATAACAAAAAAAACGCGTTCAGGATTTTCCTGAACGCGTTTTGTAAAATCTGTTGAATTTAGCTACTGACCTATGATGGCATTTAAGGTTGCACTAGGTCGCATTGCTGCGGCTTCCTTATCGGTATCGGGCTTGTAATAACCCCCTATGTCCATAGATTTACCTTGAACTTCTATAAGCTCGGCATTGATTTTTTCCTCTTTATCAGATAGCTTTTGTGCTAGATCTGAAAAATGAGAAGCAAAATCTGCATCAGTATCTTGCTGGGCAAGTTCTTGAGCCCAGTAGAGTGCGAGGTAATAGTGTGAACCTCTGTTGTCCAACTCATTTACCTTACGAGAAGGTGATTTTTTATTGAGTAAGAATTTCTCGGTAGCCTTATCAAGAGCATGCGCAAGTAATTTTGCTCGCTCGTTATCATTTGATTCTGACAAGTGCTCTAAAGATTCTGCAAGGGCTAAGAATTCTCCCAATGAATCCCATCTCAAGTGGTTTTCTTTTTCAAATTGTTGCACATGTTTGGGAGCAGAACCACCGGCTCCAGTTTCAAATAAGCCACCACCATTCATTAAAGGTACTATGGAAAGCATTTTTGCGCTGGTACCTACTTCTAGAATAGGGAAGAGGTCTGTATTATAATCCCTAAGCACATTCCCGGTTACAGAAATCGTATTCTTGCCAGCTTTCATACGTTCTAGGGAACGCTGGGTAGCATCAACTGGATTTGCGATGCTTATATCCAAGCCGCTGGTATCATGATCTTTTAGGTATTTCTCAACTTTAGTGATAAGTTGAGCATCGTGCGCACGGTTTTTATCCAACCAAAAAATTGCTGGATCACCAGTAGCTCTTGCACGGGTTACTGCCAGCTTCACCCAGTCTCTGATTGGAGCGTCTTTAGCTTGACAAGCTCTCCATATATCTCCTTTTTGAACAGAATGGCTCATGATCACCTTGCCTTCAGCATCTACGATTTCTACCGTACCCGCTTCAGGAATTTCAAAAGTTTTATCATGGGATCCGTATTCTTCAGCTTTTTGTGCCATAAGACCTACATTGGGAACCGTACCCATGGTAGTAGGATCAAATGCCCCATTTTTTTTGCAAAACTCAATCGTTGCATCATAGATTCCAGCATAGGAACTATCTGGAATCACAGCTTTAGTATCTTGGGACTTTCCCTCTTTGTTCCACATTTGACCAGAATTTCTGATCATGGCTGGCATGGAGGCATCTATAATGACATCACTTGGCACGTGAAGGTTTGTGATTCCCTTATCACTGTTTACCATCGCAAGATCAGGACGCGAGTCCATTACCGTATTGATATCTTCTAAGATTTCGTTTTTGCGATCTGCAGGAAGCTCATCCAGTTTACCGAGTAAATCTCCAAATCCATTATTGACATCTACTCCCAATTCATCAAAAGTCTTGGAATGTTTATTAAATACCGGCTTGAAAAACGTACGAACTGCATGACCAAATATAATGGGGTCTGAAACCTTCATCATGGTAGCTTTCATATGTAGAGAGAATAAAACACCATTTTCTTTGGCATCTTCAATTTGCTGCTCTAGAAAGCTCATGAGTTGACTTTTACTCATGTAGGTACCATCTATAATCTCACCTTCTAGCAGTGTGAGATCTTTTTTAAGGACTTTTGTGTTACCATCCTCTGTTTTTAACTGGATGCTTACCGCAGTTGTTCTAGGAGCCGTGTAGCTCTTTTCATTATGTGCAAAATCCCCTGACTCCATCGTCGCGACGTGAGATTTAGAGTCGGCGCTCCATGCTCCCATACTGTGGGGATTGTTTTTGGCGTATTGCTTCACTGGTTTTGGAGCACGTCTATCACTATTACCCTCTCTCAAAACAGGATTTACCGCACTTCCCTTGACCTTGTTATACCGAGATTGAATATCCTTTTCTTCATCAGTTTTCGGTTCTTCAGGATAGTTGGGTAGAGCATAGCCTTTGGCTTGAAGTTCCTTTATAGCAGCATTGAGTTGAGGTACAGATGCACTGATATTGGGCAGTTTGATAATGTTTGCCTCAGGTTGAGTGACCATATCACCTAGTTCTGCAAGTGCATCAGCTTGTCTTTGCCCTTCTTTTAAATATTCTGGAAAAAGTGAAATGATACGACCCGCCAGCGATATATCTCTAGTTTCCATCTGGATCCCTGCTGGAGCGACAAACTTTTGAATAATAGGTAGAAAAGATGCAGTTGCGAGTGCAGGAGCCTCGTCTGTTTTTGTATAAATAATAGTGGAACGGTCCGTCATTTTATAGTTTGATTTTTCTGATTAAAATTAATTTTTTACTTAAAGCTAGTATCTACAAATATAAGCTCTAGCCAGGATTTTCAAAAGCCATTAGGCGTCTGATTCTCCACGATATAGCTGCATTGAAGCTGTTTTTTTTTGGTTTCGCTTTCGCGAAAGCGGAATTCTCAATAATCTCACCTATATTAAAACAAGGCGAATAAAAAAGCCGTTCCAAATTAATGAAACGGCTTTTATAAAATATAGTTGTGATAGAATTATTTTCTACGAGCTTCTTTAATACGTGCTTTCTTACCAGTAAGTTCTCTGAAGTAGAAAATACGTTTTCTACGTACAGCACCTTGCTTATTGATTTCAATTTTTTGAATTGCCGGTAGATTGATTGGGAAAATACGCTCAACACCTGTATTACCACTCATCTTTCTGATGGTAAAAGTTTTAGTTGCTCCTGTACCTCTAATCTGTAATACTACACCACGGAAAAACTGAGTACGGCTTTTTTCACCTTCCTTGATTTCATAGAATACGGTGATCGTATCACCAGCTGAAAATTCAGGAAATTCTTTTTTTGAGATAAACTCTTCTTGTACAAACTTTACTAAATCTGACATTTTAATAGATCTAATTGTTAATTAAAAACAACATACACGATGATCGTCAGAGGTTATTTTTACGGATTGCAAAAATAGAATATTATTTTAAATGAGCAAACCTTAAAGTTAGGTTTGTATCTAGTTTGCAGTATTTTGTAGCAAAAGTTATTGATATTATTGTTGTTACAAGTCCTTGAAGATGTTTTGTTGAGAATTATCATGCTCTGACTTAAATCTTAATGACCTATAATATCGTGAGAATTTGCTATTGTCCTACCGTTAATATCCAAATTCATTGTGCAGATTGCGTAAGAATTCTATTCATCAAGAAGGTCTGGCCGCCTCGATCTAGTACGTTCTATGGCTTGATCTTCACGCCATTGTTCTATTTTTTTGGTATTCCCACTCAAAAGTATTTCAGGAACCTCGAGACCTTTATATTTAGCTGGTCTTGTGTATACGGGAGGCGCAAGTAATCCGTCTTGATGACTGTCTGTCAAAGCGCTGGTCTCGTCTGAGATCACACCGGGAATGAGCCTTATTATGGCGTCACATAGCACTGCGGCTCCCAATTCACCGCCAGATAGTACATAATCCCCAATGGAAATTTCTTTGGTGACAAATGCATCACGCACGCGCTGATCTACACCTTTGTAGTGTCCACAAAGAATGATTAGGTTTTTTTTAATGGAGAGATGGTTGGCGATGCCTTGATTTAATGTTTGTCCGTCTGGGGTCATATAGATGATCTCATCATAGTCCCGCTCTGATTTCAATTTGGAGATCATTTTGTCAATGGGTTCAATCATCATAACCATGCCAGCTCCACCTCCGTATTGATAATCATCTACTTGATTGTATTTGTTGAGTCCATAATGTCTCAAGTCGTGCATGTGAACTTCTACCAGACCTTTATCTATTCCACGTTTAAGAATAGAAGCCTCAAAGGGACTTTTGATTAATTCAGGTAATAATGTGATTATATCTATACGCATGGGGCAAAAATAGAGCAAAGAAGCATTGGTTGATTCAAGGATTGATGATGCTTTGAGAATCTTTATTTTAATACTTTGGACAATTCACTATCAGAAATTGACAGTGTTTAGAGGTGTTTTATCCATTTTGCACTGGATCAGAGGCTCTTAATCACTCTTAATTTGTGGGAATGATAATTTTCTTGCTCATTATATATACCGGTTTGATCCAATCTGTCGATTCTCACTTTTCCGTGAGCGTGAATGATGTAATTATCTTTCATAATAATTCCCACGTGGGTAATCGCACCTTCAGCGTTGTCAAAAAAAGCAAGGTCTCCAGGTTCAGCCTCTTCTACAAAACTTAATGACAAACCATCTACGGCCTGTTGACTGGCATCTCGCTTTATTTCCTTACCATTTAGGCGATAAATCAATTGGGTAAAACCACTACAATCGATACCAAAAGGTGATCTTCCTCCCCACAAATAGGGTGCGTTCAGTAATTTGAGCGAGTCATTCACTATGTTCCATTTTGCAAAATCTCCTGGCAGCCGGGTTCCATTGATATAGCTATCTTTAAGAACTGAGGCTGAACTCGTTATCGCACCTAAAGTGATATAGGATAAAGAACGATCTTCGTGCGCTATAGGGCTGCAAAACTCTGAACAGAACTCGATATGTGAATTTATGAGGGTTTTAAATGTGTCCGCCTCAACCTCTGAAACCATTTTGCGGTCCAACCAGCCCTCATAACCATCATGCTCCAATCGTATTTGAAACCAATTTTTTCTAGAATCAATGATTTTAAAATACTCACCATAAAGTACTTGAGAGACCATTTCGCTAGCGTCGCTGGTCTCTAATCTAAGTGGGGCTAAGGAAACCTGGCAAAGACCGTAACGCATTTTTAGGCAGGTATTTCAAGAACCATGGCACTGGCACCGCCGCCGCCATTACAAATTGCCGCAGCTCCCAATTTACCATTTTCCTGAGTCAAAACACTTAGCAAAGTTGTCAGTATACGAGCTCCACTGCATCCTAATGGATGACCTAATGAAACTGCGCCACCGTAAATATTTACATTCGAATCATTTAAACCAAGAAGTTTCGTATTAGCAAGTCCTACAACAGAAAATGCTTCGTTAAACTCAAAAAAGTCAATATCTTCTTTACTGACACCCGCATTCTCAAGAGCAATGGGAAGTGCTTTTGCCGGTGCAGTGGTAAATTTCTCTGGTTCAATTGCCGCATCGCCATATCCTTTTATATAAGCGATGGGTTCAAGCCCTAGCTCGGCTGCTTTATCTTCAGACATTAATACGAGAGCTGCTGCGCCATCATTAATGGTAGATGCATTTGCTGCAGTCCCTGTTCCATCTTTAGAAAAGGCAGCACGTAATGAAGATATTTTATCCATCCTCACATTGGTGAACTCTTCATCTGTATCTACTATTTTGGGATCACCCTTTCTTTGTGGTACTGCAACGGGAACTACTTCATTATCAAATTTTCCGTTTTCCCAAGCTTTTGCAGATCTTTTATAGGATTGAATAGCAAATTGATCTTGATCCTCACGACTAAAATTATGGTCTATTGCACATTGGTCTGCACAAACTCCCATTGCCTGATGAGTGTAAGCATCAACAAGTCCATCTCTCTGCAACCCGTCTACCATCGTATCAGGGCCAAATTTTTTACCATTCCTCAAATGGAGGTAATGAGGGATCTGACTCATGCTTTCCATACCACCTACAACTACTACTTCCTGCTGACCCAAAGCAATGCTCTGAGCTCCAAACATGACCGCTTTCATTCCACTTGCACATACTTTATTGACCGTTGTACAGGGAGTATGTATGCTAAGTCCAGCTTCTATAGCAGATTGACGTGCAGGCGCTTGTCCCGTGTTAGACTGTACTACGTGTCCCATAAAAACCTCCTGAACCGTGGAAGGATCCAGATTGATTTTTTCTAATGCTCCCTTGATGGCAATAGCACCTAAAGTGGTTGCTGGAATAGAGGAGAGTGAACCTAGGAAACTTCCTATGGGGGTTCGTGCGTAAGATACTATGGCAACTTTTTTCATATTCTGTTTTAAAGCCCCAAAAATAACGATTTCGCTAGCAATTTTCTAATGCTCTTTTGATCATTCTGGGGCTAAAGTCCACGATATTGAATTTAGATTCGTTAATTTGTCTTATGATAAAATTCCCAAGCGATTCTAATGAAGTCACTAGACTTTCACTGAGAGTTTTGGTGCTGGTCGTGAGTACTGTTCTTGTAATCTATTTTTTTCCTAAGAGCAATAGGTTCAAATATGAATTTCAGCAAGGAGAGCCGTGGGAATATGAAACCCTCTACGCACCCTTTTCTTTTCCGATTAAAAAAAGCGAGAAAGAAATCACTCAAGAGCAGAATGAAATTCAAGCTGCCACGCCTCGATATTTTAAGAAGCAGCCACTAGTTGAGGCAGCTGCAAAGCAAGAATGGGAGACCGCAATTACAAAACTGGAAAGAGATAGTATAATCCCTAAAAACTTGGGCTTGGTTCGCTTGGGAAATAAGTTCTTAGAAGATGTATATACTGTAGGTCTTTTGGAATCTAATTTAGATCTTGAAACCACACACCCTGTATTGATTGATAATGATTCCATCATATCTACCTCCACCTATGGGAAAATATTCTTGCCTTCCCAACTCGATGGGAAATTAGCAAAAACATTTTCAAGACAGCCAGATTCTCTACTGCCACTTCTTAAAAGTCAATTGCTAAAAGTAGTGGATGGCGACCTGATCTTTGATGAACAGCTCACAGATTTAAATATAGAAGACGAGTTGGAAAATATCATTTCTACAAAGGGATTGGTGTCAAAAAATGCTAGAATTATCGCTCAAGGCGAAATTGTAGAAGGTGAAAAGCTCCAGAAGCTTACCACTCTCAACGATCTCTATCAAGCACAAACCTGGACAGACTCGCAATATGGCTGGAAGCTATTAGGCTATTTTATTCTAGTCGTAATGGCCATGATTATGCTATTGTTATTTCTGTATAAGTATAGGAATGAAATCTACCAAGATCTAAAGAAAGTCATCTTCGTTTACTTCAACATTCTATTTTTCATACTTCTTACGTCTACAATTGTTAAATATGACGCAAACTATTTATACATCGTACCGGTATGTATGTTGCCATTGATTATAAAGGCATTTTTTGATTCCAGGCTTGGTTTGTTTTGTCATGTCATCACCATCTTTGTACTCAGCTTTATAGTGCCAGACAGTACGGAATATCTCTTTTTGCAAATGATGGCGGGTATAGTAACGATCTTGTCGGGATCAGAGATTTATAAGAGAGCTAATCTATTTATCACGGTAGGTCAGATTTTGTTGGTTTACCTAGTGTCCTACACGGCATTTTATGCCATATATGAAGGAGGTATTACTGGCTGGGAGTGGACTAGAGTATCTTATTTTGGACTATCGAGTCTAGCCCTGCTTTTTGTGTGGCCACTGATTTATATTTTTGAAAAAGTCTTCAATCTCATAAGCGACGTTTCTTTGTTAGAACTTAGCGATACTAACGGTAAACTCCTCAAAGAACTTTCCAATAAGGCTCCCGGGACTTTTCACCATTCTCTCAACGTTGCAAATATTGCCGAAACCATTGCAAATGAAATTGGTGCAAATGCCATGCTGGTAAGAGTAGGAGCGTTATATCACGATATAGGCAAAATGAAGAATCCCACCTATTTTGTGGAGAATCAGACTAACGGTATCAACCCTCATGATGACACCGATCCAGAAGAAAGTGCCCAGATCATCATTGGGCATACTTTAGATGGTATTGAGATCGCTCGCAAGAACAACCTGCCAGATAGAATTATTGATTTTATAAGGACGCATCACGGTGACAGTACAGTCTATTATTTTTACAAAAAAGCACTAGAACAAAATCCTGACATTAATGAAAAGCTTTTTAAATATCAAGGCCCCAGGCCTTTTAGTGCAGAAACTGCGATTCTTATGATTGCCGATAGTGTTGAGGCCGCCTCAAAAAGTTTAAAGGCTCCTACCTCGGTACTAATTGACAAATTGGTTGACAATATTATTGAAAAACAGATGAATAGCGGTCAGTTTCTCAATGCAGACATAACCTTTAAACAAATAGAGCAGATAAAACAAGTCATTAAGAAAAAGCTTGCCAGCATTTACCATTTAAGGATTGAATACCCTGAATAATTCTGTTCTTAAATTTAATGTCATATTATCTCGCTTTCGCGGAAGCGAGAACTCATAAAACCCATTCGCTATTAGCAACTTTAATTATTTGCATAAAAACTAGGTAATTTGTTCTTTAATAATTTGGAGAGTTGAATAATCATCTTATATTTGCAGCCGCTTTCAGAAATGGAGGTGTGTTCTTTAAAATTTAGGAGAGGTGCCAGAGTGGTAATGGAGCAGATTGCTAATCTGTCAACGGGCAACCGTTGCCCGGGTTCGAGTCCCGGTCTCTCCGCTATCAGTCATTTATTTCTCAAGAATATTAAACTACAACTCGGGGTGTAGCGTAGCCCGGTCATCGCGCCTGCTTTGGGAGCAGGAGGTCGCAGGTTCGAATCCTGCCACCCCGACTTGAAGCCCGAACGATTTTTCGTTCGGGCTTTTTTCATTGAAAAAAAATGAGAACGGCCATCACGTCCTGACTTGCGGTCGGGAAGGTCGTTCTGCCCACAGTGCGACCACCCCTACTTGAAGCCCGAATGATTTTTCGTTCGGGCTTTTTTTGTGAGATAAAATGAGAACGGCCATTGCGTCCCGATTTGCGGTCGCGAAGGTCGTTCTGCCCACAGTGCGACCACCCCTACTTGAAGCCCGAATGATTTTTCGTTCGGGCTTTTTTATTAGCATAAAACATTTACGGACTTAAATAAAGTGGCGCCGTCATTTTTTATAAGAAAGAGGTAGGATAGTTTATCGATTAGCAGGGTATTTTGTCTTTTGATCTTTTGCTCGTATATGAAGCGATTGCTCTACGCTTATGAAATTTAAAAAAATTCAATATTTAAGAAGATCAATTCGCCATTGTGTAATGTTTAAAACCATTACTAACTTATGAAGGTATTAAATGGCAGCAATCTCTTTTTTCTCTAATTTATAAGCACAAACCACTACACCGCATGGTATTATTTCAGACTTCTATTCTTAAATCACATCTTTCATAATAGAATGCTATTCCAATGGATAAGGCCTACAAGATCAAATTACCGTCACTGAGAAGGAAATCGACCAGATGGTTTTTGAGTTGTATGGGTTGACTGAGGAGGAAATTGAGATTATTGAAAATAGTTAATGATGAAAGAGAAAAAAGGTACGAGAGATTATACTTGGATGCTTATTGTGATGCTTATAATCATATTAATAATTGTTTGGACTTCCTTTTTCTTTTGGAATTTGGAAACCGATTTAGAACATAGAGCACAAATTGGCGATTCATTTGGAAGTTTAAACGCATTGTTCTCAGCCTTGGCTCTTGCAGGGGTTATTGTAACTATAATTTTACAAGGAAGGGAACTCAGCGAGACTAGAAAAGAGTTTCAGATTCAAAACAAAACACTTTCTAATCAAAGGTTTGAAAATACATTTTTTAACCTTTTAAACCTACATCATCAAATTGTTGAGGGGATCGATTATGAGGAAACAGTACAGCTTGAAAATAAAAAAGTATGGAGAATAGCTGGAGCGCAAGATGATTCGAATTTAGTTCTCAAGACCTACAAAGGCAGAGATGTATTCCGTTTAAGTTTTGAAGAGCTCAACGATAAGATGTCATCAAAATTACCAAAGGGTTCTGATAGGAAAAATCCAAAACCAAATTCGGTATTGGACGATATAAATTCATCACACAAAATATACGACGAGATATATTCTAATATATATGATCGTTGGAATACGGATTTCGGTCATTATTTTCGAAATTTATATCGAATTGTAAAGTTTGTTGATGAAACTACTTTTCTTACCAAACTTGATTTTGAAGTTAAGAAGAATGAGGAGGAATTGCTATTTTTAAATTTCAAAATACGTTATCAATACGTTTCCATGCTAAGGTCTCAATTGTCTGATTATGAATTAGACTGGCTTTTTTATAACTGTTTGAGTTCATTAGGCAAAACTAAGTTTAAGCCATTAGTTGAGAAATACGGTTTGCTTAAAAATTTGAATAAAAAGATTTTTAACGAAAATCTTTTGAATCAGTATTCCAGTAGTGCCTTTATTAATCCATTATCAGAATAGAAGCAGTTTTTTCAATTAAATAGATAATCAATCAACTGATCTTACAATTGATATTGTAGTAATTTAGCTCATGTATCTATTGATAACCGGATTGAGATTGTACAAAGGGGAGAACGTGATATAATAGTCAGATGGGAAAAAAGAAAGATCAAAAAGAAGATTTTGAAGAATTATCAGAAGAGCAACTGGAAGGTTGGTTAAAGTTTAGAGAACAACTCGAAGAGGGGCGACAAGAGAGCGAGCGTTCTTTTGAAAAGTCAATTTCGCTTATAACGACTGGCGGTTTGGCTTTATTTTTAACGGTCTGGTCTGATATCAGTACAGAAAATGTTTTGGAATATATTGGTATCCTGATAATTGGATGGGGCAGCTTAGTTTTTGCTCTTTTGACAAATTTGATTTCACATCAAATTTCTGCAAGCAATTTTTTTAAAAACCAGAATGAAGTAGATAAGATTATTGAAAATAAATCTAGTTATGACGATTATATAGAGAATTCAAGTAAACGTCGAGATGTGGTAGAATGCATAAATTACTGTTCATTGTTTTCCACTTGTTTTGGAATTATAATGTTAGTAATATTTGTATCTTTAAATTTATAATATGGCGAAGAAGAAATCTCAAAATAATGGCTCTAAAAAAACATCTTCGAGTGTCAAGAAAGCTATAAATGAACAACAAAAGGGTATGACCTCAGCTAAGCCAAATATCTCACTTAAAACAAGTAAAAAGAAAAACAAATGAAAGAGGATGATTTTAGGCCAAAGGATTCAAGGGAATACATAGAAAAAGGAATTATAAAGGGAGGTAATACTTCATCCCGTCCGCCTGCAAATCTCAAGCCAGTCGACAAATCTAACAAAAAAGGTAAGTAAGTTTTGAATATGGTATTTTATTTCATACCAATTTGAATTTGGTAAAACGAAAACCACACTTTACAGTCAAATCATACTCTTAAGAACAAGCTCTTCTATCAGCACGTTGAATAATAAAATTTTGAAGCCCGTTTTATTCGGGCTTTTCTTATGCCCAAATATGAATTACGGCTAATGAGTGTTTGGCTTATTAAATTAGTACGATTGCAATTGCAAATCCGTTATCGTGAAAAATCAATCAAATTTACAATAAGCACATCGCTATTGTAAATTAGACCTAAAAATTTACACTAAGGATTTTATAAAACTCAAATCAAAACTCTATGAGTAATAATGATAGACTCCAAAAAGCCCGCGATAGCTGGAGCAATAGAGGCAGTCAAAGACCTCCTTTTGCTGTTGAGCCAAAAGAAGGGCAGCGTTCCGTTTGGGACTTCCCGCGGCCGCCAGTCATTGAAAGAGTGGAAGCACCTGTACGGGTGGAATATGAGGGCAAAACTATTGTGGATACCCAAAATGCACTAGCCGTTTTAGAAACCGCAAGCCCGCCCACTTATTATATCCCGCTTGAGGATGTGGAAATGAATCTATTGGAACAAGTATCTGGGAAAAGCTCTTTTTGTGAATGGAAAGGTCAGGCAACCTACTGGGCATTAAAGGAACACAAGAATCGAGCGATTGCATGGTCGTATGCGGAGCCGTTTGAAGAATTTGAGGAGTTAAAAGATCATTTGGCTTTCTATCCGCAACATTTGGAATGCTTCGTAGATGGAAATCGGGTCAAAGCCCAACCAGGAGAGTTTTATGCGGGCTGGATTACACCAGAGTTAACTGGACCTTTTAAAGGAGATAGCGGGACAGGTCACTGGTAAGTTTATATTATTGACTTCCTAGTCTACTTTCTATTTCGATACGCTACTTCAAACGGCGTGTTTCAATTATTAACGTATTCTGAGATAACCCAAAAATTCAATCTCGGTGTGATATTTGATACCAGATTTAAATCGTTATCACTTAAATCTTACACTATGAAAAAAATTACCGTTTACTTGCTCGCGGCTGTCTTGTTACAAAGCTGCGCCGTGGTCCGTCCGGGAGAGGCTGGCATGAAACAGAAACTAGGAAAATTGGATAATAAGGTCGTTACCCAGGGCACGATCTGGTTCAACCCATTTACGACCGCAGTTATTAAGGAATCCATCCAAACCAATAACCTGGAGCTGCTCCTTAGCCTACCCAGTAAGGAAGGACTTAGCGTGGAATCAGAAATCTCCATTCTCTACCGTCTTGAAGTGGATAAAGTCCCAGAGATCCTTGAGAACATAGGCCCCAATTACCGTGAGGTTATTACCAGCGTGTTCCGATCTGCCTCTGCAGATGTATGCTCAAAATTCTTTGCAAAAGATATGCATTCTGGGAAACGCGCAGAAATCGAGGCCGCCATTCAGGATAAAATGGCTGGTAATCTCATAGAACGAGGCATCATTATAGAAGCGGTACTCCTAAAAAGCATCAAGTTACCTGCGGGTCTGAGTATGTCCATCGAGCAAAAGCTACAGGCAGAGCAAAATGCCATGCGTATGGAATTCATCCTCCAGCAGGAGCGACTCGAGGCAGACCGTAAGATCATTGAGGCCACAGGTGCCAGGGATGCTCAAGTCATACTGTCCACAGGTCTTACACCCGCGATCATCCAGATGCGTAGCATTGAGGCCTTTGAAAAGCTGGCTCGATCCACAAACGCAAAAGTGATCATCACAGATGGTAAGACGCCCTATCTCATCTCGCCTCCAGCCGAGAATCAGAATTGAACGTACCCTTTAATTTGATTAAAAAACCTCACATGCCGTGAGGTTTTGTTATTGTGGGACCGTTTTCGAGGTAATTATCGCAAACACTTTGTGGAATTACGCTTTCGCAAAAGCGAATACATCAACGTTCCCAATCCATAAAAGAGTTTGATATTTGCGTTTGAAAATACCCCTTACTGAAAAAATTCCTTTATGAACAATAGAAAAGAGCAGCTTAAAGCATTTGAACGATTGCTGGATATCATGGATGACCTGCGGGAGAAATGTCCGTGGGACCGCAAGCAAACCTTTGAATCCTTGCGTCATCTTACCATTGAAGAGACCTATGAGCTGGGCGACGCGATTTTGGATAATGATAAGGAAGAGATCTCAAAGGAGCTGGGCGATTTGCTGTTGCACATTGTTTTTTATTCGAAACTGGGGTCGGAAACAGGCGACTTTGACATTGCCACGGTGGCCAACCAAATTTGCGATAAACTCATCCACCGCCATCCACATATCTATGGCGACGTGGAGGTTGCCGATGAGAATGAGGTCAAGTCAAATTGGGAGGCGATCAAACTCAAAGAAGGGAAGGGAAAGAATAGCGTATTGGAAGGTGTGCCGTCTTCATTACCGGCATTGGTAAAAAGCCGTCGCATTCAGGATAAAGTTGCTGGTGTAGGGTTTGATTGGGAAAAACCAGAACAGGTCAAAGAAAAATTTGAAGAAGAACTCGCCGAGCTGGAAGTGGAAGTTGCAAATGGAAATCTGGACGCGATGGAGGCCGAGTATGGCGATGTACTTTTCTCCTTGGTTAATTACGGGAAACATTTAGGTTTAAATGCAGAGGATGCTCTTGAACGTACCAATAAAAAGTTTATTAAACGCTTTAAGTATTTAGAAAACGAGATCAAGAAGGCCAATCAAAAAATGACTGATTTGAGCTTGGAGGAGCTGGATGTATACTGGGAAACGGCCAAAAAATTATAAGTCCCCAACTTGAACCTTGGGCTCAAAATGAGGACTTGCCTTTTGAATGGTTACTAATTACTTAGTTACATAAAATGCATGGATGATTCCAGGAATAATCCCTAGAATAGTCAATATAATATTGATTAAAAGATCCTTACCTACACCTCTGTTCAATAAGACGCTTAATGGTGGTAAGAATATATTGAGAATAATTGTAAGAATGCCCATAAATATAGTTTTAGCCAAATGTAAAATTATATCCCCCTTCCTTTCATAAGGCTGTCTCAATTAGCCGTTTATTAACTAGATGCTGACTCAGACGTTAAATTCCCGTAAAGGAAGAGGGTGAAATGGCCCTCATTTCATCTTTAAGAGCATTTGAAACCTGGAGTCCATCTATAAATTCTGAGATGCTATTTTGCGTGACTTTAGTGTTTTTACGTGTCAAGTCTTTTAAAGCCTCATAGGGATTGGGATAGGCCTCGCGTCTCAATATAGTCTGTATGGCCTCTGCCACAACGGCCCAGTTATTTTCTAGATCTTTTTGAAGTTGATCTTCATTGAGTAAAAGTTTGGAAAGGCCTTTTTGGGTGGCTTTAAAGGCAATCAGTGTGTGGGCAAGAGGCATTCCTACATTACGCAATACCGTAGAGTCAGTAAGGTCACGCTGTAGTCGTGATATGGGAAGCTTGGCTGATAGGTGTTCAAAAAGTGCATTGGCAATCCCTAGATTTCCTTCGGAATTTTCAAAGTCGATGGGATTCACTTTGTGGGGCATGGCGCTGGAACCTATCTCGCCAGCCTTTATCTTTTGCTTAAAGTAATCCATGGAGATATAGGTCCACATATCTCTGTTCAGATCAATGATAATCGTGTTGATTCTTTTCAGCGCATCAAAAAGCGCCGCCATATCATCATAATGCTCAATTTGAGTGGTAGGGAAGCTGTGGTTAAGTCCTAGCTTTTCTTCAACAAATTTTGTCCCGAAAGCTTTCCAATCTATCTGAGGATAAGCCACATGATGCGCATTATAATTTCCTGTGGCGCCACCAAATTTTGCCGACTGATCTACCGATTTTAAAACTTTTAATTGTTTATTTAAACGTACCACAAAAACTTCAATCTCTTTTCCCAGTCGGGTAGGAGAGGCTGGCTGACCATGGGTACGAGCGAGCATAGGGATTTCCTTCCAGTCATCTGCAAGCTGACTCAAGTGCTCGATAAGCTTTTCAATCTCTGGCAGGTATGAGGCGGTTAAAGCATCTTTAATAGAAAGTGGAATTGCGGTGTTATTAATATCTTGCGAAGTCAGCCCAAAATGGATGAATTCTTTATTCACATCCAGTTCAAGTTTGTCCACTTCTTCCTTGATAAAATACTCTACTGCTTTTACGTCGTGATTCGTAACTTTCTCAATATCCTTGATGCGCTGAGCATTTTCTTCTGAAAAGTTTTTATATAAATTACGGAAAGTATTTTGCTGGTCTTTGGAAAGAGGAGTGAGTTGAGAAATTCCGCTTTCACTTAAAGAGAGAAAATACTCTACTTCTACAAGCACTCTATATTTAATCAGGGCAAATTCTGAAAAGTAGTTTGCTAGGTCTGCGACCTTATTCCTGTAGCGGCCGTCTATGGGAGAAATCGCTTGTAAAGTATTGAGCATGGTTCTGACTTTAAAGCCTGTAAAATTAAGCTTTTAACAGTAGAATTGTTGTTTTTTAAGTGTTTTAGTTTTTGAGCTGATAGGATTCAATCTTTATCAAAATATCTTTGCCACAGGCTCTATAACCACTCGTGGGATCACAATCCATGATCTGTTCAATTTTGATTTTTAACTCGGGATGGATCCATTCAAATTCTTTACCCAAATCAAACAGCGCTCGGGTAGCAAAAGCTTGATTGGCTGTTTTCCCCTCGTGCTCGATCAAGGTTCTGAAACAGCCCTCCAGCATGTGTTCGCGACTGTTTCTATTCAGAAAACCCTCGATTTCATGAGTTCTTTTTCCGTAATATTTCTTGCAGCAGATGTATGCGATCTTGACCAGCGAACGCATTCCAGACGAATTGATTGGTTCTGTAAATAGTGCAGCAATGTTTGCAAGATATGGATAGCATTCTTTCTCATGAATTAAAAACGACTGTTCCAGACACCAGCACGCCTGATGGGAAACCTCACTTTGTGCACGGGAAAATTCAATCAAATCTGCCAGCAAATCGTGTTCTACCGCCGCAACACCCAGTCGCACCCGATCCTTTTTGTAGGCCTTGAGGATTTTTAGTTCTTTAAATAAGGTTTTGGCAGTCATTAGAAGTTGGAGATGAGATCGGCGACTTCTTGAACTCCCGTGCTTGCCATTTTTGCAATCACGGTAAGCTTGTGACCGGATTGCACCGCAGGATTAGGGTCTACTAAATAGGTATGCACCTGCGGCCTGATGTAATTGCGCAGTCCTGCTGCGGGATATACTTGGAGCGAGGTACCTACGATGAGTAAGATGTCTGCCTTTTCTACAACTTCTATAGCTTGTTCCATCATGGGTACCTCCTCTCCAAACCAAACAATATGGGGGCGCAGTTGAGAACCGTCAGCAGCTTGATCTCCTATGTGGATATCTTCTTTCCAGTTGATTACCGAGTGATTGTCTTTGGAAGATCTTGCTTTCAAAAGTTCGCCATGTAGGTGAATTACTTGTGACGATCCAGCGCGCTCGTGAAGATCATCTACATTTTGGGTAATAACCTGAACATTAAAATTGCGCTCTAGACCGGCGACACAAAAATGCGCATCGTTAGGCTGGACTGTTTTTAACTGTGCACGGCGCTTGTTATAAAAATTGAGGACGAGCTCTGGGTTATGGGCAAATCCCTGGGGCGAGGCAACCTCCATCACGTCGTGTCCCTCCCACAAACCACCTGAATCTCTGAAGGTATTGATTCCGCTTTCGGCACTTATTCCTGCTCCCGATAATACCACAAAATTTTTCATTTCTCTACGTTTTTTGATTCTGAGCCTAAACTTAATATTTAATTTGGAACTGGTGTTTATTGCGCTTTCGCGAAAGCGTATTCCACAAATTTAGTCCTCCCTGAAAACCAAATGTCCCAGAAATTTGAGTCCTGTCTTAAATTCTCTTGAGCATGAAGTTCGTTAGGTTTCCGCTTTCGCGAAAGCGAGCATAAGATTATCTTTACCGCCCTGAAAAATCTATGCCGATATGAAAGTTTCCTACAACTGGATCAAGCAATTTCTCAACGTTCCCGACGCTATTGATAAGCATACAGAACTGCTTACTTCTCTAGGTCTGGAAGTTGAAGGAGTTACCCAATATGAAAGCGTCAAAGGTTCTCTCAACGGCATTGTAGTAGGTCATGTGACGGAATGTGTGAAACATCCCAATGCAGATAAGCTTAAACTGACCCAAGTAGATCTAGGGGAGGAAACCGTGCAAATCGTTTGTGGTGCTCCCAATGTGGCTGCCGGTCAGAAAGTTCCCGTGGCGACCGTGGGGACGACTCTTTATGATGGTAAGGGCGAGCCGTGGAAAATCAAAAAAGGAAAAATACGTGGTGAAATAAGTATGGGGATGATCTGTGCTGAAGATGAACTGGGACTGGGATCATCTCACGCGGGAATAATGGTGCTGGATGAGGATCTGGTTCCCGGAAGACCTTTGAACGAGGTCATATCCATTGAGAATGACCAAGTCATAGAAATAGGACTTACTCCCAACCGTGCAGATGCAATGTCGCACATGGGTGTAGCTCGTGATTTGCGCGCGGGTCTTGCTATACATGATGATTTGATGGAGTTTATTACCCCATCAGTGAGTGCATTTCATGTGGACAATAGATCACTAAAAATTGATATAGAGGTTGAGAATTCTGTTTTGGCACCACGATATTGCGGTGTGACACTTACCGGTTGTAAAGTTTCCGAGTCTCCTGAATGGCTCAAAAACCGATTAAAAGCCATAGGCTTATCGCCCAAAAATAATATTGTGGATATCACAAATTATGTGATGCATGAGCTGGGACAACCCTTACATGCCTTTGATGTGAGCAATATAAAAGGTGGAAAGATCATCGTAAAAACTTTACAAAATGGTACAAAGTTTACCACTCTAGATGGCGAGGAGCGAGAGTTGCACGAGGAAGACCTGATGATTTGTGACCTGGAAAAACCTTTGTGTATTGCTGGAGTCTATGGCGGTCAGAACAGTGGGGTGAAGGAGCATACAACTACTGTCTTTTTGGAAAGCGCTTATTTCAATCCCGTAAGTGTACGTAAAACGGCTAAGCGACATGGTTTGAATACCGATGCTTCTTTTAGATTTGAACGCGGTATTGATCCATCCATAACTGAGTATGCTCTTAAAAGAGCTGCCTTGCTAGTCAAAGAATTGGCGGGAGGTGAAATTACTCAAGATGTTATGGACGTGTATCCATCTAAAATAGAAGATGCGCAAGTATTTTTACCTTTTGAGAAGATTGATTCACTTGTAGGGCACGAAATTCCTCGCGAGGAAATCAAAAGTATTTTACGATCTCTAGATATTAACGTTAACAACGTAACTGAAAGTGGCCTGGGACTCACCATTCCATCCTATAGAAATGACGTAACAAGGCCTGCCGATGTGATCGAGGAGATCCTTAGAGTTTATGGATATGATAGAGTGGAGATCAGTACAAAACTCAACGCCACGATTGCAACTTCTTCTAAACTTGAAAACTACCGTCTGCAAAACATTATCGCTCAACAAATGGTGGGGCAGGGTTTCAATGAAATGATGGCAAACAGTCTTACCGCAGAACGCTATCATGAACTTACGGAAGAATTTAAAGCAGAGCAATGGGTTAAAATTTTAAATCCCTTAAGCAGTGATTTGTCTGTAATGAGACAGACTTTGCTTTACGGAGGCCTAGAAGCTATTTCTTTTAACCTAAATAGAAAACAAGATAATCTGAGATTTTTTGAATTTGGGAATACCTATCATAATTATAATGGCTCTGATTATAAAGAGTCCAAGCGCTTATCAGTTCTAACCGTAGGTCAATTAGATGCAGGGCACTGGAACAGTTCAAAAATCCCAGCAGATTTTTTCTACCTAAAGGGAGTGGTGACTACGATTCTCGAAAGGTTGGGATTAGAGGACATCAAAGAAAAGGGTGCCAAATCTGAGATTTTTACCCAAGGAATAAGTTTGACCAATAAATCAAAAATTGCTGATTTAGGCGTGGTTTCAACTCAGATTACCAAAGCTTTTAACATAGACGTGTCGGTTTTTTACGCTGATATCTATTGGGATGAGGTTTTAAAGCAAATTAATTCAGACTACAAGCCGGTAGAAGGGATTTCCAGGTTCCCAAGTGTGCAAAGAGATTTGGCTTTACTAGTAGATGATGGGGTTACTTTTAAAGAAATGAAATCTATTTCCCTACAGGCAGAGCGTAAATTACTCAAAGACGTCACTTTGTTTGATGTTTATGAGGGTGAGAAATTGCCGAAAGGGAAGAAATCCTACGCGTTGAGTTTTAAACTACAAGATGACAACAAGACTTTAACGGATAAGCAAATCGACAAAAGCATGCAGAAGATACAATCCTCTCTTGAAAAGCAAGTGGCTGCAACTTTGAGATAGTACCGAAGCCATTCTTATATTTTCTTAATTCATTTTGTTATATATTTAATTCCCTTACGACATAGTCCGTAAGGGGATTTTTATTTTATACACCCTTCATTCATCAAGTTTAAAAATGAGGTCATGCTAGGACGTACAAACATCGAGGATCAATTAAGAAAAGCAAGAAATAAGCAAGCTGTAGAAGCTGATATTCTTAAACAGGTTCAAGCTATTCTAGATGAGGAAGATCGTAAGGTTGATGAGATCATGGTGCGCATGAAGAATCCACAAAAGCCTACACCTCGCAATCACTTTAACATTGATCTTCTTGAAACCGATCGTATTTATCACGTAGACCAGATCCGTGATATTTGTGTGGATTATAGATTACGTTTTTTAGATACCAAGTACTTTAAAAACGACATTCCGTTTGAGGCTTTGAACAAAATCAAGCGTATGGAAGAAGATCACGATATTACTATGCGTGGTTTTAAAATAGTTGCTCCTTCTAAAATGTTCAAGCTCGAGAATGCTGATGATCCACTTCTTTTTGCTCCTATAGGAAATGGTTATTTTTATTTAATCTACAAGTGGGGAAACGACTTGAATGCTTTCCGCAAAGCTTGGGCATGGAGTTTCAAAGGTTTTGAAAATTTAATTTTCACTACAATTATAATCAGTTTGTTGGTAGCCTATTTGGTACCTAATGGGTTGTTCTCAAAAGACACTACAGGCGTTCAATTTGTGCTGATTTTCTTCTTCACTTTCAAATCCATTGCGAGTATGGTGCTTTATTACTCTTTTGCCGCGGGTAAGAATTTTAATAAAGCGATCTGGAATTCTAAATATTTTAACGCCTAATTTGGCCAGTTGATCACAGGTCTATTTTTAACTTGAGAGCAGTTGATCAAGCTTTAATTATTTCCATTTCTTATTCTGGGGTTTAGAATAAAATGTAAGTATGTATCTTGCAGTATAATTTAATTTATGGCAAATACACCTAGAAAAAGAAACCCTGTTTTTGGTCTTATCATGGGACTGATTTTTACGGGATTTGGGTTTTATCGACTTTACAATTACTACATTTTAAATATTGAAATGGCCTCGTGGAGACTACTCATTTCGTATGCCTTGATAATTTATGGTTTATTCGTTTTGGGATCTTTAGTGTATAATCGAGATGCAAAATAAAGCCACAAAGAAAAATTATACGATTTTCCTATCTCTAGTTTTTATCGGGATAGGGGGATATAAATTGTACCAGAAATTTGGCTTGGATCAAGACCTTCCAACTTATCAATGGATTCTCGCGGCAGGTCTTGTGGTTTTGGGAGTGTATCAGTTGGCAAGTATCTTTCTAAGAAAAAGCGGCTAATTATTCTATTCCTTTTGTATAAGCTAATTCGAGCTCATTGGTATTTTACCTTTTGTAAACAGGAGTTCTTTTAGCTAAATATTTCAACGTTATTTTATACGCATCTTGAGTCTGCCAGAACGAGGCATGCTCTTTACTGTAAACGTTCTCTCCCTTATCGGTATAAACATTCATTGTGATATTTGTTGAATAATTCTGTACAGATGAGCTGTAGGTGCTACTTGAATTTTTACTGCCGCTTATAATATCTCCTAGAATGTGCCCTTTACTTTTAGTTTGGACTTTTCTCTTGCTTTTTGTACTAGATTCTGTATTACTGTAATTTGAAACATTTGTTTTTTCTACAGATACCAGACCTTGAACCACATATTCCACACCCAGAACATTGCAAATTTCACCCATAGTATAGCCTTCTATATTATTACTTATGCCAGCTTTAGATAAAAGTGCATTCGTTGTGATTGGATCCTGAAATTTTAGAATACTTGCTTTATTTTTAAAAATGGTATAAAGCTCCTGCTGAATTTTTTTAGTCATGGTAGGATTTGAAGTTTCCTGGTCCTTAATATAGCCAAATGGTAAAATGGCTACCTTGTTGTGATGATCTTCAAGATTTTTAGGATAAGCTTCTTTCTTCTTTTTAAAATACTGTATACGCCCTGAGCTAAAGGTGATTTTTAGAATGTCAGATTTTGGCACATTATATTCAAGTGTTTCATTTTGATGAATAAATTGGATGTTCTGACCATCGATCTTAATCACTTTACCGACCATTTCTTCTCCATCTGTTTTTAATACCACATCATTTTGAGCTAAGGCAGTTGCCAAGAACAGAGAAAAAATTACAGAAAATAGTGTCGAGGTCTTCATAATGGTATGGGATTGAAAGAATTGCTTAAATTTAAATCACATTTAGTATAGAAACAAATCTAATTTCTACCGTTATAGAGTTATGCCGTTTGAGTTTTAAGCGGTCGACTTAAGCTGCTCAGCAACAACCCTATAAATGCAACCCCACCATTTAATATCAAAATAAAAAATCCAAATTCAAAACCGAACCAGATTTCGGACGCTGTGCTAATTGCATAAGCGATAAATGGAGATAGAATGGACACGACTACTGGAGCATATTTGGGAGTTTGTACTTGGGTGAGGATTCCAAAAGAGAACATTCCTAGCAAAGGTCCATAAGTGTATCCTGCAAACACAAATAGTTTTAAGATCACGCTGTCGTCATTAATCAAATATTTGAAAATCACGATGACAGCAATTAATAATAGTGAAAAGCCTACGTGGATTAGTTTGCGCATCCATTTCTGCTTCTTTTCAGAAAAATTCTTCTCTATTTTTAAAATATCTACTGAAAATGATGTGGTCAGGGAGGTAAGTGCACTGTCTGCACTGGAATAGGCAGCTGCGATAAGACCTAGTAAAAAAACCAATCCCAGACCCAATCCCAACCCACTGTCCAAAGCTATAGTAGGGAACAATTGATCTTTTGTAGCTGTAATTTGTTCCGCTTTCGCGAAAGCGGTAAGCAAAACACCCAGTCCCAAAAAAATGAGATTTACAACGGTCAATACTATAGTGAACCAAAACATATTTTTTTTGGACTCTTTTAAATTGCGGCAAGTCAGGTTTTTTTGCATCATATCCTGGTCAAGACCAGTCATTACAATGGCTATAAAAGCACCAGATAGAAACTGTTTAATGAAGTATGAATCGGCACGCCAGTTGTCCACAAAAAAGATTTGGGATAGAGAATTGTCATCCACAAAATCAATTATTGATCCCAATCCACTTAAGCCCAATCCATCACTTACATAGTAAATAGCTGCTCCAACTGCAATCAGCATAAACAGCGTTTGCAGCGTGTCCGTCCAAACAATCGTCTTAATACCAGATTTAAAGGTGTATAACCAGATGAGTAGAACCGTTAAAGATACCGTTTGCCAAAATTCAATCCCCAATTCTTCAAATACAAAAGCCTGTAAGACACCAGCAACTAGATACAACCTGAAACTGGCCCCCACCACTCTTGAAAGAATAAAAAATGCAGATCCAGTGTACTGGGCGGCGCTGCCATATCTCCTTTCTAAATAGGAGTATATAGAAGTAAGATTCATGCGGTAATAAAGCGGTAGCAGTACCGTACCAATCACCATATAACCTACAATATAACCTAGAACGACTTGAAAATAGCCCATGGCACCTTGCTCTACGGCACCTGGCACCGAGATAAAAGTGACACCACTCAATGATGCGCCTATCATCCCAAAAGCAACTAAATACCATGGTGAGGACCTGTTGCCCCTGAAAAAAGTAGCACTATCACTTTTTTTGCCTACGATAAATGAAATACTTATAAGTACCGCAAAATACACGGCAATGGTTATGAGGATTTGAGTGGGATTCACAGGCTATAACATTTCTGCGAAAATAAACGAAGTAGATGAGATGAGGTGGAGAACCGTAGTTGGGTTTAAACTTAAACTAGAACTCATCACGGCACGGGATCATAGCCTTTTCCTCCCCAGGGATGGCAGCTAGCGATGCGTTTTATTGCCAACCAGCCACCTTTAAATAGTCCATGTTTTTCTAAAGCTTTCTTGCTGTAGGAAGAGCAAGTGGGAGAGTACCGACAACTATTGGGTGTAAATGGCGAGATAAAACTCTGATACAACCGGATGAGTAATACAAACGGTAAAATCAGTGCTTTTTTCAAGATATCTTATTATTTAAGAGTATAGGAAGTTCCCTCAACTCCATCCTTAAGTTGTATACCGGCTTTGGAAAGATCATCCCTTATTTTATCGCTGGTTGAGAAATCTCGATCAGCTCTTGCGGTAGCCCTCAGGTCTATAATAAGTTGCATGGCTGCATTTAACGCTTCAGTGGTAGAACTGTCTTCGCTAACCGTTTGAATTTGCAATCCTAGGACATCGCTGAAAAAACTGTCAAAAGTTTCCTTTAACACAGCCTTATCTTTTGAAGTGATGGTTTGTTTCCCTTCACTTACAGCATGAATGGATTTAACAACATCAAATAACTCTGCAATAAGAATAGGCGTGTTGAAATCGTCATTCATTGCCGTATAGCACTTAGATTTCCATTGTTCTATATCCACGGTGCTCGATTGTGAAACGGGTAAGTCCTTTATCATTGCAGCACCATCAGTTAGGCGATTGAATCCCTTTTCGGCAGCTAGAATAGCATCGTTGCTAAAATCAAGCACAGATCGGTAATGGGCCTGCATCATGAAAAAGCGTATAACGCTGGGCGCAAAGGGCTTTTCCATAAAATCGTTGTTTCCTGAAAATAATTCTGCCGGAAGAATGCTATTTCCGGTAGATTTAGACATTTTCTGACCGTTAAGGGTGAGCATATTGGTATGCATCCAGTAGTTGACGGGACTGTGACCGTGTGCCGCCTCTCCCTGTGCGATCTCACACTCATGGTGAGGAAATTTGAGATCCATCCCGCCACCATGGATATCAAAAGTCTCGCCCAAATATTTGGAGCTCATTACAGTACATTCTAGGTGCCACCCAGGAAAGCCATCGCCCCAAGGGCTGCTCCATCTCATGATATGTTCTGGATTTGCCTTTTTCCACAAGGCAAAGTCTTGAGGGTTTTTCTTTTCGCTCTGGCCTGCGAGCTCGCGTGTATTGGCAATCATATCCTCTAGATTGCGACCGCTCAATTTCCCGTAATTGTGTTGCTCGTTAAATTTTTTGACATCAAAATACACTGATCCATCTTTAACATAAGCATATCCTTTCTCCAGGATGTCTTCTATGATTTCAATTTGTTCTACGATATGACCAGTAGCGGTAGGTTCAATGCTGGGAGGTAGGGAGTTGAATTGCTGCATGACCGTGTGAAAATCCAGCGTGTATCTCTGTACCACTTCCATAGGCTCAATTTTTTCCAACCTCGCCTTTTTTGAGATCTTGTCCTCTCCTTGATCGGCATCATCAGTCAGGTGCCCGGCGTCTGTTATGTTACGCACGTAGCGTACTTTATAGCCCAGATGCTTCAAATAACGATAAATCATATCAAAACTGATGAACGTGCGGCAATTGCCCAAGTGTACATTACTGTAAACCGTAGGCCCGCAAACGTACATCCCAATGCGACCTTCAAGGATCGAAGAAAAGACTTCTTTTTGCGAAGTCATGGAATTGTACATTTTCAATTCGTTGTTTTGGTAAAGACTCATGATAAAAATTTATGCAGTAAAGTTAGCAAATATGTTAATGAAGAGTACAGAAAGCCTTATAATGTATTTGCTGATATTGCAAAAGGCTTGTGAAGTTTCCGCTTTCGCGAAAGCGAGAACTCCCAACAACACTACTACTTATAATTTGACTTTAGGATGTTAGAACTTAGTATCCATTTTAATATAATCCAGGAACTCTCTTTTAGTTTCTAGATTTTTAAACGCTCCACCAAATTCACCAGTAACAGTGCTACTTTCAATATCTCTTATGCCGCGACTGTTCACACACAGATGCTTTGCATCAATCACGCAGGCAACGTCTTCTGTATTCATTACATTTTGCAATTCCCGCACAATTTGAATATTGAGACGCTCCTGTACTTGAGGTCGTTTTGCATAATAATCTACGATGCGATTCATCTTGGAAAGGCCTACCACGCTACCGTTAGAAATGTAGGCTACGTGAGCCCGTCCCACTATGGGTAGGAGGTGATGCTCGCAGGTAGAATAAACTACGATATTCTTTTCTACCAGCATTTCCCCATATTTATACTTATTCTCAAATGTGCTGGCACTCGGTTTTTTATCGGGATGCAGTCCGCCAAAAATCTCATTGACAAACATTTTTGCAACCCTTTTAGGAGTTCCTTTAAGGCTATCGTCTGTCATATCCATCCCCAGCGTTTCTAATATTTGAAACACATTGTTTTGGATGGATTCAATTTTTTCTGAGTCAGACAGTTTAAACGCATCTGATCTTAAAGGAGTTTGCTCGTTACTGGAGAGGTGGTCGTTATCTAAATCTATTAAATCTTCAACTTTCATAAGGTAATGATAAAGCCCTATTTATAGGGTTTTCATGCAAAAATACGATCTGAAAACTTTAGTTTCTTGAAATTGATTAACTTAGTGGTTAATTTAAGAGCATCTTAGGTATAAATGCTCACTCATTGATTGTAAATCCCTTTAGTTATGAACAAGTTTTATTTTATTCTTTTAACATTCGTTGTAGGGTCTGCTACATATATGGGAAACGCGCAAGCAGGTATTATTGTGCCTGGTAATGATAATGGCGGAGGTGGATATCTATATGGAGGCTGTACAGGAATAGGGGTTTCTGACTCCGGAGGTCGTAGAAACAACTATTCTGATAACGAGAATAGTTTGGCAACTTTTTGTCCAGACATTCCTACGGATTTGGTAGAATTGAACATTTTTAGTTTGGATCTTGCGGCTGGTGATGTATTAACCATTCATGATGGAGATAGCACTGCGGCTCCAGTATTATTTACTGGTACGGCGGGAACGGCCGCTCCTGGGTTTTTACGCGCTACAAATTCCACGCCTACCGGTTGTTTGACACTTACATTTACTTCAAATAACAGTGGTACAGCCGCTGGTTGGCAAGCAGCTAGAGGGTGTTTTAACCCTTGTCAAGCCATCAGTCCAACGGTAGTTACTACACCGGCACAAAGTAGCGATGGTATCGTAAGAATATGTCAGGGTGACACCGTAAACTTTGCGGGTTCTGCGGTCTTTAGTGATGATGCAACAGGAGCAACTTATTCATATAATTTAGGTAATGGAGGAGGTCTTGTTTCAGGAGCAAATCAAACAGAAACCTATAGCGCTCCAGGTGTTTACTATGTTCAATTTTTTGCGACGGATAATATAGGATGTTCTGATAGAATAGAGAACGACGTAATAATTCAGGTAAGTACAGATCCTGATTTTTCTGGTACAAGAGTAGAAGATAGTCAGATATGTTTTGGGGAAACAAACATCTTGTTTGGAGTCGTTCAAACAAATGAATTTGCGGTAGATGTAGCCCCACCAATCGCTGGGACTACATTTTTACCTGATGGAAATGGAGACTCTTATCGTACCTGTGTAACTGTAGAAGGGTTTCCTAATGGAGCTATTCTTGAAAATCCAGCCGACATTGCGAGGATTTTTATGAATATGGAGCACAGCTATGCAGGAGATCTAGACATTGAAATCACTTCCCCTAGTGGACAAACAATTTTGTTATATGAACGTCCGGGATTCGACGGATCATTTTTTGGAGAGCCTATAGATATTGATGGCAATCTCACTCCTGGTGTTGGTTATACTTATGCGTTTACTGAAGTTGGAGCTTCTGAGACTCTTCAAGATAGAGTAAGTGCTACGGGTGCGGGAATATCTGTACCTATTGGTGATTATTTGCCAGAGGAGAGTTTTTCGGGTCTAGCTGGAAGCACATTGAACGGCGATTGGTGCCTTACAATTACCGATTTTTTATCAAGTGATAACGGTTATATCTTCGAATGGGGAATTGAGTTTTCAGACGGAGTGTTGCCCGATGAGATCCAGTATGAGCCCGGAATCGTATCTACACGCTGGCTACCCGACCCTACTATTGAGGCAACAAATGGTAATCGTATAACGGTTAGACCTGATACTGCTGGTGTAAATTGTTACACCTATGAATTAACTGATAGTTTTGGTTGTATTTATACGGAGACGGTGTGTTTTGATGTGGCACCTGAGATTAATGCAGGTGATCCAACAGATTATACTTTTTGCTCTAATGGAACTGCAACTACTCTCGACCTTACTGAAAATGATGTGGCATTGTTAGCTTCTCTTGATCCAGCAACCCATGATGTCAATTACTATAGAACGGAAGAAGAAGCCTTTGATCAAGTCAATGAAATCACAGATCCAGAAAATTATCCCATACCAGCGGCGAGTGAGACGGTTTACTCAGCGGTTTTTGATACCAACTTAGGTTGTGCAGATGTTGAAGAGATAGAAATTAATATTATTGACTTTGATGCAATAGATGTCACTGAATTGCAGGAGTGTGAAAGCTTAATGGCTTTTGACATTGAAGATTATATAAGAACAAATACAGGTCTAGGCAATAGCAGTGATATTTCAATCAGTATACACGATTCTCAAAATGATGCAGATACTCCTGCAAATCCTCGTGGAGATCTAAATAACTACGATCAAGCCTCTGGGACAACGACATTGTATGTTAGGTTTCAAAGTACTGTAAATTCAGTTTGTTCGACCACAGATTCATTTGATATTTCCATTATTCCATCGGTGCTTCCAAATACCTTGACCAATCTTGAAGACTGTGCAAATGAAGATGGAAGTGCGGTAAGTTTTGATCTGGGAGATCAAGATACCGATGTTTTAAATGGAAGCGCAGCTTCTGATTTTACCATAAGCTATCACGAAACTCAGCAGCAAGCGATGGATGATGATCCAGCTTTGCCGTTTATGAATTATGAAACATCAACAAATCAAACCATTTATGTGCGAATAGAAAATCAAGCAAATCCTATTTGTTATACTTTGAATAGCTTTGATGTAATCGTGAATGAATTGCCGCAGTTAAGTACCGCACCAGATATTGATCGTGATGATGATCTATCAGACGATGGAGTTGAAATTTTTGATCTAACGGAAAATGATGATGTGATTACATCCAGTGTTACCGCACCTAATTTCACAACCAGCTACCATTCCTCTTTTACAGCGGCAGAAAATGGAACTCCAGAATTACCTGCTTCCTATCCAAACACAGACTTAAATGAAACCATATTCGTAAGAGTTGAGAATACTGATACTTTTTGCTATAGCATCACTGATTTTGATATAAACGTGATACCTCTTCCAGATCTGGGAACAGCAAATGATCTAACAGAATGCGACGACCCAAACTCTGCGGATACGATTTTTGTTCTATCACAAAATACCGCGTCGATCCTAGGTGGCAGGACAGATATAACCGTTACCTATCATGCAAACTTTGCTCAAGCCGATGCAGGTACAGATGAACTGGATGACACAAATTACCCTCTATCTGCTAATTCCCAAACTATTTTCTACAGGGTACAACTTACCAGTGGTACTGTATATAATGTAGGGAGTTTTGAGCTTAGTGTGATTGCAGCGCCCAACGCATTTATCCCTGATCCACTCGAGGATTGTGATGACAATACAGGTGCGATAACTTTAAATTTAATGGATAGAGCTGGTCAAATTACTGGCGGACAATCAGATACTACACTTAGCTTTTATGCTGATCAAGCAGATGCAGATGTGCCGACTAATCCACTGCCCACAAACTATGAAATTTCAAATAACGAAACGATCGTTGTTCGGGTAGATGACGATAATTCTGTTTGTTATAGCCTAACGACTCTGGATTTGATCTTTAACGCATCTCCCCAGCTTACCCAATCAGATCCCATTGAAAATTGTGATGACCTGTCTGAAGATGGTGTAGGAGTCTTTGACTTGACTCGTAATGAGAACGCGATTTTAGAAAATAATACAGCTGTGAATATTCAGATTACCTATCACTCAACGCCTTCTGGTGCCCAAGATGGTTCTGATTTAATTGATAGCAATTATTTGAGCAACACTTCAAGAGATACTGTTTATGTGCGCGTTTTTGATACGGATACAGAATGTGTATCCACAACATCTTTTGACGTGGTAGTTAAAAGCCTGCCAGATGTAGGAGATCGCAATGACCTTGATCTTGTAGAATGTGATGACGCTGGAAATTCAGGGGCAGTCTTTAAATTTTCGGAAAACAATCCGGGAATTTTGGACGGAAGAACAAATGTCAACCTCTCTTATTATAGAACAGAAAACCAAGCGATCGCTGGAGGTACTGGTCTGGACGAGAATAATTATGTAACTAATACTGCCGAAGAAATTTTCTACAGAGTAGAAAATACAGACACAGATTGTTTTAACGTCGGCAGTTTTAGAATAGAAGTTGTAGGTGCTCCAATAGCTATCGAGCCGTTACCACTTGAAGGTTGTATAGGTGAAAATGGGAGCACTGAAGTGGATCTTTTAGAACGCGAGGGGCAAATTACCGATAATAATGCTAACGCAAGTGTTAGTTTTTATAAAACTCAAGATGATGCCGAAAATGAAAATGGTGCAGTAAATACTAATTTTGAATTTTCGGAAAACCAAACTTTAGTCGTACGGGTAGATGCTGATAATACAGATTGTGCCAGTTATACAACTATTGATGTAATTATTAACCCGCTGCCGCAACCTGATCTGGATTCAGAATATTTGTTATGTGTAGATACCGATGGTACGCTAATCAACGGTCCTGTAGTTTTAGACACTGGACTTAATAATACAGATTATAGTTTTGAGTGGTATCTAGAAGAAGTTTTGATAGCAGGAGCCAATGACTCAAGTTACAATGCCACTGAAGAGGGTAATTATGAAGTGGTTGCTGAAGATATACTTACAGAATGTACCAATTCTTCCAGTACCTTCGTTAGAGAACGTGGCGTTCCTGAAACATACGATGTACAAGTGGTCACTGATCCTTTTGATTTAACCCATAATGTGATCGCGACAGCTACGGGACCAGATGAATATTGGTTCAGTCTGGACGATGGGCCTTATCTATATACTGGAAAATTTGAAGATGTTTTACCGGGTCCTCACACGGTTAAAATTGCAGAACGTAGTGGATGCGGTGAAATCGTTGTTGAAATATTTGTTATAGGTTATCCAGACTTCTTTACTCCAAATGATGATGGTTATCATGACACATGGAATGTTACAGGTGGTGATCTTCTCCCAGGAACGAGTGTGAACATTTTTGATCGCTATGGAAAACTTATAGCAAGTTTAGATCCATCAGGTCCAGGATGGGATGGTACCTTCAATGGACAGCCTCTTCCAAGTAGTGACTACTGGTTCTTAATAAACTACGAGGTGGATGGAGTATCTGCAGAGTCCAGAGGTCACTTTGCGATGAAGCGATAGAATAAAAATGATTAGAATAAAAAAGGGCTTTTGCATTTGCAAAAGCCCTTTTTTAAAAGATGAAGCAAAAGTTGTTATTTATTTTCGATCCATTACTTTCTTACTCATCTTAACGATATTCTCAGCATTGAGACCATATTTTTCCAATAATTGCTCTGGTGTGCCACTCTCACCGAAAGTGTCTTGAGTAGCAACAAATTCTTGAGGAGTAGGAAGTGTTTGGGCAAGCGTTCTTGCTACGCTTTCTCCCAATCCACCTAGATAATTATGCTCTTCGGCAGTTACGATACATCCCGTCTTTTTTATAGAGTTGATTATGATCTCCTCATCTAAGGGTTTGATGGTATGAATATTAATAACCTCTGCACTTATGCCATTTTCATTCAATGTTTTGGCAGCTTCTAATGCCTCCCAAACTAAATGACCTGTCGCAACTATGGTAACATCTGTTCCTTCCTGAAGCAAAACACCTTTGCCTATATGGAAATCTCCATTTTCAGGAGTAAAATTGGCTACCTTGGGTCTCCCAAACCTTAGATATACCGGCCCTTTGTGATCGGCCAGCGCAATGGTTGCCGCCTTAGTCTGATTATAATCACAAGTGTTAATTACAGTCATGCCGGGCAACATTTTCATCAATCCTATATCTTCCAGTATTTGGTGGGTTGCGCCATCCTCTCCTAAAGTCAAGCCCGAATGGGATGCGCAAATCTTTACATTTTTGTTAGAGTACGCGATGCTTTGTCTTATTTGATCATAAACCCTACCCGTTGAAAAATTGGCAAAAGTACCAGTGAAAGGAATTTTACCACCTATGGTAAGACCAGCCGCCATTCCCATCATATTTGCCTCGGCAATTCCTACTTGAAAAAACCGATCTGGGTGATTTGATGCAAAGGCGTTCATCTTAAGTGATCCCGTGAGATCTGCACATAAGGCCACCACATTTTCATTTTGCTGTCCCAATTGCGTCAACCCATCTCCAAAACCTGAACGCGTATCCTTATTTCCTGTATTTGTGTATTCCTTCATATAAAAAACTGTGTGAACAGTACTGATTTAGATTAGTAGTCGCCTAAAGTTTCTGGATTTTGTGCCAGCGCTTCAGCCAGCTGCTCGTCGTTTGGAGCAATTCCGTGCCATGCATGTGATCCCATCATAAAATCTACTCCATTACCCATTTCTGTATGGAGTAGGATACATGTGGGTTTTTGCTTTCGCGAAAGCGAGATAGCTTCACTGATTCCTTCAATAATAGCCTCTATATCGTTACCTTTTTCTACACGTACTACATTCCAGCCAAAAGCTTTAAACTTTGCTTCGAGATTACCTAAATCCAGTACTGCGTCTGTACTGCCATCAATCTGTTGCCCGTTGACATCTATCGTGCAAATCATATTGTCCACCTTATTGGCAGCAGCATACATGATAGCTTCCCAATTCTGACCTTCTTGTAGCTCGCCGTCACCGTGTAGGGTAAAAATCATCCTATCGTCGGCATTGAGTTTTTTGGCCTCTGCAGCTCCTATGGCAACACTCATGCCTTGACCTAGGGAACCACTTGCAATTCTTACACCCGGTAGGCCTTCGTGAGTGGTGGGATGTCCCTGCAAGCGAGAATTTAATTTTCTGAATGTTTGCAGTTCTTCGACTGGAAAATATCCATTGCGTGCTAATACACTATAGAATACTGGGGAAATATGACCGTTTGATAGGAAAAAAAGATCTTCTCCATTACCGTTCATATTAAATTCTGGATCGTGTTTCATGAACTCTCCGTAAAGCGTTACCAAAAACTCTGTACAGCCTAATGAACCACCTGGATGACCGCTACTTACTGCATGCACTTGGCGTACTATATCTCGTCTTACCTGTGTTACTGTATCTTTTAAATGCTGTATATCAGCCATTTGATAAAAAATTTATGAGTTGACCAAAGTTATGTTTATCGCGTACTTCATAAAAAGCTTTTACACTAAGTTTTATCAACGATTAGCACCAGTTGTGAACAATTTGGACAATAGGATTACTTGTCGTGAGACCTGCTACTATCTTCAGTAATGGGAATGATGTCGCCAGTATAGGTAGGTTGTTTTTCTATATTCAATTCTGACCAAGCCTTTACATTTGCCAGCCACTCCCTGCGCTGTAACCTACTATTTGCCTGGTATACTCTCATGTCTGAGACAAAACCTTGTGCCTCAAGGCCCAATTTTCTAGCTAGGTAAATGGCTCTGGGTAAATGGAATTCTTGTGTAAAAATTATAGCATCCTCAACCTGAAAGATATCCCGAGCTCGATACATACTGTCGTAAGTGTCAAAACCGGCATGATCCAAGAATATAACAGAATCATTAACACCTTTATTGTTGAGATAGGTTTTCATGGCGTTTACCTCATCATAGTTTTTTTCTCCATGATCTCCACTTAGTAAAAACCTTTGAAACTTACCTGCCTTATAGGCCTTAAGTGCGGCATCGACGCGATCTTGTAGGATAGGTGAAAGTGATTTGTCAGGTCTTACACTTGCTCCCAGTACAATACCGGTATAGGCTGGCGTGATCTGCTCAATGTTATTATGGATATATGATCTTGAAGTTCTCTTAACATGGAATTGTAGTGCAATTACTGCAAGAACTAAAGCGATACCTATAAAAGCAATCACATTAAGAAATCTACGCATCAATGATATTTAAGTTATGGATTGCCAGCAAAATTGATACCGCATTCCCGCTCTAAGAGTTTAACAGGATGCAATTATAAGGAATAGCTATAAAAATTTGGAAATATTGTCCTTTATCAGAATTAATTTTGTCATTGTGCTCTTAATACTTGAATGTTGAGGTCTCAAATAAAATATGAAAATGAAATCGGAAATACTTAATGATTTGAATTGGCGATACGCCACTAAAAAATTTGATCCAAAGCAAGATCTACAGCAAAATCAATTATCAGTTCTTGCAGAGGCGTTCAACCTTACCGCCACCTCTTATGGTTTGCAACCCTGTAAGATGATGATCGTTAAGGATCCAAAAATACGCGAGAAAATGGTAGAGCACACCTTTGGGCAAAGACAGGTGGTTGACGCATCAGCTGTACTGGTACTTTGCACGCAACAGGTGGATTCAGACTACATTAAAAAATATTTTGAACTCGTTAAAACTATAAGAAGCACACCAGATGAAATCATTAAACCGTTTGAACAGTTTTTGAAAGATGATTTTTCTAAAAAATCAATAGTTGAAGTAGAGCAATGGGCGCGTAACCAAGCCTATCTGATTATGGGAAATTTACTTACGGTTTGTGCTGCAGAGAAAATAGATTCATGTCCCATGGAAGGCTTTAATCCCAACAAAATTGATGAATTGCTCGGTTTAGATAAAATGGGGCTGAAAAGTGTTTTACTCTTACCAGTAGGCTACAGATCTGCAGATGATTTTATGGCATCGCAAAAAAAAGTACGCAAAGATCTTAATGAATCAATTATGATACTGTCTTAAGCATTAGTTCAAACATGCCTTTAAGTAGGTCTATAGAACTTCACTAAATTTGCATATTCAATAACAACCATGAGTTTTTTCAAAAAGATTTTCAATAAGGAAAAGAAGGAAACCCTTGACAAGGGGCTAGAAAAGTCCAAGTCAAGTTTCTTTGACAAGTTAGGTAAAGCAGTTGCCGGTAAATCCACCGTTGATGAAGATGTTCTGGATGATCTGGAAGACGTGCTGGTATCCAGTGATGTGGGTGTAGGGACTACCATAAAAATAATAGATCGGATAGAGGCACGTGTAGCCCGTGACAAATACCTAGGCACAAACGAGCTTAATGCGATATTGAGAGAAGAGATCGCTGGGCTTATGAGTGAGGTAAACCACGGTAATGCCACAGATTTTTCCATCCCAGAGCGCAGTGGCCCACATGTCATCATGATTGTAGGAGTTAATGGTGTAGGGAAGACGACTACTATTGGCAAACTCGCACACCAATTCAAAAAAGCGGGTAAAAACGTGGTTTTGGGAGCTGGGGATACGTTTAGAGCAGCCGCTGTGGACCAATTAGATATATGGGCGCAACGAGTAGGAGTGGAGATCGTAAAGCAAGCCATGGGGAGCGATCCCGCCAGTGTTGCCTTTGACACACTGCAAAGCGCAGTTGCCCAAAAAGCCGATGTAGTTTTACTGGACACCGCCGGTAGACTGCACAATAAGGTCAACCTCATGAATGAACTAGGTAAAATCAAGCGTGTCATGCAAAAGGTCATTCCAGATGCTCCCCACGATGTGATGCTCGTCCTAGACGGATCCACTGGACAGAATGCCTTTGAACAGGCTAAACAATTTACTGCTGTGACAGAGGTAACCAGTCTTGCCATCACTAAACTGGACGGTACCGCAAAAGGCGGTGTGGTTATAGGAATTTCAGATCAATTTCAAATTCCGGTTCGTTATATAGGTGTGGGTGAGGGAATCGAGGATCTACAGGTATTTAATAAAGTGGAATTTGTAGATAGTTTCTTCAACTAAAAACACCTTTTCTCATACTAAAAGCTCAGAATTCTATTTCTGGGCTTTTTTTATGACCTGTTGAGTTGCCTCAATACGGTTAGTTTTAAATATTTTAGATTGGTTGACCAATTTGAGTTAAGTTTGTTTTGAACAATTAGATTTATTTCATGGCTCAAAAAGTAGTTACCCTAGGCGAGGTTCTCATGCGATTGACCGTTCCAGACTATAAACGCATGTTTCAATGTGTAAATTTTGATGTGACTTTTGGTGGATCGGAGGCAAACGTGGGAGTTTCTTTGGCACATTTTGGTCTTAAAAACACTCACATTACCGCATTACCTACTCATGCGCTCGGTGAACGGGTTTCTCGATTTCTCAAATTGAATGGTGTGAGCAATAAAGGTATCGTTCGTAAGGAGGGACGCTTGGGAGTTTATTATTTGGAATCTGGAGCAATGCAACGACCATCGCGCATAGTTTATGATCGTTTTGATACGACCTTTGCTGATCTTAAGGTGGAAGATGTAGATTGGGATGCTGTTTTTAAGAATGCAGACTGGTTCCATTATAGTGGGATCACGCCAGCAATCTCACAAAATGCTGCCGATGTTACACTTCATGCTCTTCAAGAAGCAAAAAAGAGAGGTCTTACCACCAGCGGCGATATTAATTATAGAAGAAATCTTTGGCAATATTGTAAGGGACCGCTAAATGTTATGCCTGGTCTGGTTGAGCTTACTGACGTGATCGTAGGTTCAGTACACGATCTAGAAAATTGCCTGAATATTACAGGGGATACCTGGCAAACTGCTTGTGATGCCGTAACTAAGAAATACCCTTCAGCTAAGGTGTTTTCTAAAACCATGCGTAATTCAATGTCGGCCTCGAGGAATGAATTAAGTGCGGTATTATATAAGGACGGCACCGTTTACACCTCAAGAGTCCATGAAATGAAAAATATCGTAGATCGTATAGGAGGTGGAGATGCTTTTATGGCGGGATTGATCTATGGACTGCTCAACCTGGATAATCAAGGAGCGGTGGAGTTTAGCGTAGCCGCATCGGTGCTTAAACATACTACCGTGGGAGATACAAACATAAGTAGCAAGGAAGAGGTGGAAGAGCTGGTAAGTGGAA
The DNA here is from genome assembly GCA_049671565.1 of Nonlabens sp. Lineage (GTDB taxonomy): Bacteria > Bacteroidota > Bacteroidia > Flavobacteriales > Flavobacteriaceae > Nonlabens. Next base: position 90,267 of record JBATVD010000042.1, on the reverse strand, counting down.
ATAACGTAGGTAGATTATTAAGATAATGGATTATTCAAGTTTTATAGCTCAAACAGATCATCACAAAATCATTCCCGTGTTCTATCATAGGGATCCAGAAGTTGCCATTGCGGTAGTAAAAGCTTCCTATGATGGAGGGGTAAGAATTTTTGAATTTGTAAATCGAGGAGCAAATGGTCTAGATGTTTTTAAGTCGGTGGTTGATGCTTTCAAAGATCATAAAGATCTGGTTTTAGGAGTAGGTACGATCTTTGACTCGCAAACAGCAAGTTCCTTTATTGAAGCTGGAGCAGCGTTTGTTGTATCTCCTGGTCTCGTAGGTGAACTCGCAAATTTTTGCACAGAAAACAATGTTGCCTACATACCGGGAGTGGGCACGATTACTGAAGCGATGAGAGCAAAACATTTAGGCTGTAGAATGATTAAGATTTTTCCTGCAAATGTGATTGGTTCCGCTTTCGCGAAAGCGGTAAAATCAGTAATGCCTGAACTTACTATCATGCCTACAGGTGGCATCGAGCCTACGGTTGATAGCATGAAACAATGGTTTGATGCCGGTGTATCTTGCGTGGGCATGGGAAGTCAGCTTTTTGACAAGAAAAAAATAGCTCAAAATGATTTTCAAGCTCTTCAAGCTGATATTTTTGATGCGGTAAGTAAAGCGAGACAACTTGCCTGAACAAATAACTTTAACATGCAAATTTTAAACTTGGGTTGTCTAAAATTTGCATATCTATAACATATTACTTTAATTTGGGCAACCAATCTGGTTAACCAATTTATCAATTCTAAAATTATGATTGAACATGGTTTAAAATTAGTAGATGCTGCGGTCGAAAACGAAAACGATTTCGATAAGGACGTAGTCGTCAGCCGGATTAAAAAGCTCATTGAAAAGCACCAACTTGAAGAGGGTGACAAATTACCATCTGAGCGTAAACTTTCTGAAAAATTAAAAGTGAGTCGCAATCAGATCCGTGCCTCCATCCAAAAATTGGAATTTTATGGAGTCATAAAGACCATGCCCCAAAGCGGTTCCATTATTACTGGAATTGATTTTCCCAGTATCAATAATATGATGTCTGAAATTATGGATATTGAAACGGGAGATTTCAAGTCTCTGGTTGAAACAAGAATGATTTTAGAAACAAATGCCGTCTTACTGGCTGCCACCAGAAGATCGGAGGAGTCCATGATGGCCCTTGAAAAAGCAAATGATGATTTTGTGGATCGAATCATAGGTAATGAACCATCACTTGTGGAAGATCTAAAATTTCATCTTGCTCTTGTAAAAAGCAGCGAGAATAGTGTGCTTTATGGTTTAATGAAGATTATCGTTCCTGATATCATTGGACATTTTAATAAGGAACAAATATGTGATAGGACCCAAGGCGAGAAATTGATCAAGGAGCACTCCGCCATCGTAGATGGAATCAGAAGTAAAAATCCAGAAACTGCGGCTCAAGCTCTTGATCATCATTTCAAGGCTTTGAGGTCTTATGTGAATAAATAGAAAAAAAGCACGAGCTGCCACTCGTGCTTCAAATAGTAATCAGCTTAAAAGAGTAGAACTCTTTATTACAAAATTAAGGCTTAGGTCTTGGATCTCTAGTTGGATTTCAAGCATTTGGGTCTATTTTATGATGAAGTGTTCTTCTCGCCACTTTAAAATTAGATATGAGAAAAACAGTTTTATTTTTCCTTGCACTTTTTCTTGCGACTACATCGTTTGCGCAGGAAATGCGAGAGATTAAAGGTACCGTAAGCTCCGCAGAAGATCTTGAACCCCTACTGGGCGTAACGATTCAAGTATTGAACACCAGTCGTGCCTCGGTAACAGACCTTCAAGGTAACTTTACGATCCAAGCTAAACCAGAGGACGTTCTCGTCGTCACGTCGATGGGTTTCAAAACCCAAAATATTGTAGTAGGCAATGCTACGACCTTTGAAATATTACTTAAAGAAGATCTTGAAGCACTTGATGAAGTAGTAGTTGTAGCTTACGGTAAGTCTTCCCGGAGCAATCTAACCAACTCCGTAGCACAGCTTAAAAATGAAAACCTTGATGAACTTACCTACTCAGGCGTCGCAGACGCTTTGAAGGGTAAGCTTGCAGGGGTTCAAGTGCGTAACACGTCCTCTGAACCGGGTGACGCGCCAGAAATAAGTATAAGAGGTCTTTCTTCAATTACCGCTAGTGGCAGTCCACTTGTCGTAGTCGATGGATTTCCCATTGCAGATGCGTTGGAATTTATCAACCCAAGTTCTATTAAATCTATTGAGGTACTTAAGGATGCCAGTTCTGCAGCTTTGTATGGTTCTCGTGGTGCAAATGGTGTGATTCTGGTTACTACAAAGGATGGAGATGGTAAGCCTCAGTTCACATTTAAGGCATTCGGTGGGGTAAAGTCAGTATTGAGATTACCAGATGTACTCAATACTACGGAATTCACGGAATTCACTAGAAATGAGCGACAGTTAGCAGAGAATCAAAATGCCATTCTTGAGGGACGTGATCCTGCATCCATAGGTTTTTCAAACTTGGAAATCGCGCGTAGAATCATCGCTCAGGGAACAAGTGAGAGCGGCAATGGTACCGATTGGCTAGACGTTGCGACCGCAGATAATGTTTCGATCCAGAACTATCAATTTGATGTAGGTGGGGGAAGCCGCTTATCCAAATACTATCTATCCGGTCAATTTGTCAAGGATGAGGGACTCGTTGCGGGAACAGATTATAACGCCATCAACCTTCAAGCACGTTTTTCCACAAAATTGAGTGACAAGGTTAAAATAGGAGTGAATTTTAGACCATCCTATTCAAAACAAAAGCGCAACGTGATTGATTTCTCTGATTTTGGTAGAAACTATGCTTTTTTTGCTCCTAGACACAATCAGTTCAGTAGTGACCTGACCGGACAGGCGGTGGGCAGCTATGCGCATGCAAGACATTTTAGGAATCTGGATTTTACTTTTATAGATGAGAATGGCGTAGAGCAATCCTTTACACAGAGCAGTATTTGGGGGACAAGCAACAACAATCCTGCGGCAAAATTATTTGAAGATGAACGTACCCGTTTTGAATACCGTCTGGTAGCTGATGGAAAACTGGACTGGAAAGTAGCAAAAAACCTTGATTACCAAGGTCGAGTAGGTGCCTATTTTAGACTGCGTACTGATGAGCGCTTTAGAACTTCCCAGGCGCGTAGGGATGGACAATCCTTTGGTGAAGATGTAAACGGTATACGTAACAGGGTGATCACAGAACACACCCTTAAGTATGACTACAAGACCGGAGATCATAATTTTGACTTTCTGGCAGGTGGGACCTATGAATACACATTTCTTAAAACCTCTAGTATATTGGGTAACGATTTCCCAACCGACTTTATTGAAACTATAAATGCAGCGACCATCATAAATGCAGATGATACGTTCACTCTAAAGGAGGAGATCGGTTTGCTTTCTGGACTGGCACGTGTTAACTACAACTACGATAACAAATACCTATTGTCATTTGCGGCTAGGGTAGATGGAAGTTCATTATTTGGACCTAATAATAAATATGGTTTCTTTCCCTCTGCAAGTGCGGCTTGGAACATTCACAATGAGAAATTCTTTAATGAGAATATTACGTTCTTCAATCAGTTCAAGATTAGAGGTAGTTATGGTGTAGTTGGGAATAATAATATTGACAACTATTCATTTACAAACCTACTTTTCCCATCTAACTATTCATTAGGTTCTGGGGCGGGATCTATATTTTCAGGACTTGCAGAAAACGGTAATACACTTGCAAACCGAAGCATAAGCTGGGAACAGACAGACAGCTACGATGTAGGTATCGATGCGGCAATTTTTGATAAACGTGTACGCTTTACAGCAGACTACTACTACTCGTTGACTAAAGATTTACTACTTAATCAAAACGTGAGTTATGCCACCGGTCATGATAACTTCATCAACAACATAGGGCAAATTCAAAACCGAGGAATTGAATTTGCGGTAACTACAGATTTTAAATTTGGAGAATTAAACTGGACACTCTCTGGTAACATCAGTACAAATCGTAACAAATTGGTTTCACTAGGTGGTGAAGAGCAATTTATTAGCGACGGAGAGCGTGAAGATCAGTATATCGCTAGGGTAGGAGATGAAGCGATTCAATTTTTTGGCTACAGAACTATAGGAGTTTGGCAAGATCAGGATGAGATTGACAATAACCCGAGTTCTGCAGAAGATTCTCCTGGAGGACTTCGTGTGGCAGATATCAATGGCGATGGAGTCATCACGGCAGATGACCGTACCACAATAGGTAGCCCCTTTCCAGATTACACCTGGGGAATCGCAAATACCTTTAAATATAAAGGCTTCGATCTTTATTTCTTGTTTCAGGGAACTCAGGGTGGCGAGGTGTTTTATGGAGACGGTTTTTATATAGAAAATCGTGCGCTTCACACCGATTTTCTTCAAGACAGATGGGTGCATCCCAACATTCCTGCAAGTCAACCTACAGGTCGTGTAGGACGCGAGTGGACTGCAACAGACCATTTGATCCAAGATGCCAGCTATTTATCATTAAGAGAAGCCGTTTTAGGTTATACGTTTAATGAAAAAGTAACCAAAACCCTAGGCCTCAATTCCATGCGGGTATTTGCTACGGCTCAGAACTTGATCTACATCTTTGCAGATGATTACTATGGAAACAATCCAGAAGAAGTACGTACATCCGGTCAGTACGCCTCTCCCTTAGTAAATGGATATCAGAGAGGTGCAGATCCACTGGCACGACAGTTTGCGGCAGGAATAGATATTACATTTTAAAAAAAGACAATGATGAAAACATATACCAATAAAATTTTTACAATACTGGTAGCCGCTTTTATGGTTGCCTCATGCGATGACCCTATAGAACTGGATCCTATTTCAGACATAGGTGCAGAAACTTTTTACAAAGATGCAAATGAAGTAGATCTTGCGATTATAGGAACATATGCTTCACTTCATGAAAAACAACTTCATGAGTGGGTGGTTACTGAATTGCGTAGCGATAATACACAACTTAGCTTTGACAATTCCCAAAATGCAAACATTCCCTACAGACAGCTAGATCAGTTCGTTTCAAATTCTTTAAACGAGTTTACGACAGCCTACTGGAGAGCGAGTTACAAAACCATAGGACTTGCAAATCATGTGCTTGAGAATCTTGATGTTGTTGATGATGAAGATCTGGTGGCTCAATATGAGGGAGAGGCTCGGTTCTTAAGAGCTCACTCTCTATTTAATCTGGTAAGACTTTATGGAGGCGTTTTTGTGATTACGGAATCTGTAGATGCATCTCAGGCACGTAATCTAGAACGTAAAAGTATTGAGGAAGCTTACGCTGTGATCATTGAAGATCTAGAATTTGCTTTTGAAAATCTGCCCGAAGCTTACGGAGCAGATGAGGTAGGACGCGCTACAAAATATGCCGCTGGGGTTGAGTTGGGTAAAGCCTTATTAACACAAGGAACCACAGCTAGTAAGACTCGTGCTGAGAGCGTATTGCGAGACGTAGTCGATAATAGTGGTGGTCGATTGCTCGATAACTATGAAGATGTTTTTGATCCAGCAAATGAATATAATGACGAGATTTTCTTTGCAGTAAGATATCAATCGGGACTTTTGGGATTGGGTGCACCTTTCGCAAATCTGTTTGCGCCATTGGCAAGTGAAAATGCGGTTGTATTCGGTGGTGGAGATGAGTTCAACATACCTACTCAAGGCATAGAAGATGCCTACGCAGATAATGACCCTAGACAAGAGGTCAATCTATCTACCATGTGGGAGGATAACTTGGGTAATGTGACCATGGAACGTTTTGTAAGTAAATACAACGGGCAATTCTCAAATACAGATGATGCTCCTAACGATTGGGTCATTAGTCGTTATGCAGATGCTATATTGCTACTCGCTGAAGCTATTAATGAAAATTCTGGACCGTCAGCTGAGGCGGTGGGATATTTAAATGCCGTGCGTAATAGAGCGGGACAGGGCGATGTGTTTTCAGGAGATGTGGATTCTTTTTTTGAATTTAAGCTGGCTCTTGAAGAAGAACGCAGGCGTGAATTTGCTTTTGAAAACCACCGCTGGTTTGATTTGATCCGTACGGGACGAGCCGTAGCAGTTATGAACGAGCATTTCAGGACTGATTTTCAGTACAACAATCCTGATGAGCCGTTCTTTAACGTGCAGCCCATCCAGCAATTTCAAACCTTATTGCCTATTCCTCAATATGAAATTGACTTGAATCCATCGGTAGCTCAAAATGTGGGATATTAAATGAAAAAAGCTATAAACATAGTACTGTGGTTTTTTGTGGGTCTCGCTTTCGCGAAAGCGCAAACTCTACCAGCATCATCGCCCGATGAATTAAAACGTGCGATCAAAAAAGCCGTTCCTGGAGATACCATCGTCATGATGGATATGGAATGGAAGGATGTCAATATTAAATTCAAGGCAAACGGTAGTGCAGAAAAGCCTATCGTTTTGCGGTCACAAACACCAGGCAAAGTCATTTTAACGGGCAGCTCCACCCTTAGGTTAGGAGGAGACTATCTAGAAGTTCACGGCTTGTGGTTTAATAGAGGCGATACGGGAAAAGACGCCGTGATCAGGTTTGAAGCAGACTCAGAAACGCCAGCTCGCTACAGTCGCGTAACAAATTGTGCGATAACTGCCGTGAATCCTGAGCAGCGCGACCTAACATCCTATTATATTTCCCTACATGGTCACAATAATCGAGTGGATCATTGTTCATTATCTGGGAAGTTAAATAAAGGACCTGCAATCGCAGTTCGACTCAAAAACTCAATAGATAACCAGCATCAGATTGATCATAATTATTTTGGAGAGCGTTTGCCTCTCGGATTTAATGGTGGAGAAACGATACGTATAGGAACATCCACCTATTCCAAGCAGTCTTCCAAAACAATCGTTGAAAACAACTTTTTTGAAAAGTGTAACGGAGAGATGGAAATCATCTCGGTAAAGTCGGCTAATAACATCGTTAGAAACAACCTAATTCTTGAAAGCGAGGGTACGATAACGTTGCGACACGGAGATTATAATCTCGTGGAAGGGAACGTCATTATTGGCAACGACCTACCGAGAGTGGGTGGGATCAGAATGATCAACAAGGGGAACGTCGTGCGCAACAATTACATCATAGGCGTTAAGAGCGATGGATACCGTTCTCCCTTAGTTGTGATGAACGGTATTCCAGGAGCAAAGTTAAATGAGTACGATCAAGTCGTCGATGGAGTGATTCAAAACAATACCATCATCAACAGTTCTCCGGTAACATTTGCCATAAATACTCGATCGGGTGCAACGGCTGCGCCAGAAAACACTCGATTCACAAACAATCTTTTTTACAGCGATGAGCGTAATGTAGCCGTTCTTGCAGAGGGCGATATAAGCGGTATAAGCATGGAAGGTAACATCGTTAATGGAAACCTCATTGAGGATTACGACGGTGTGCGCGTGGAGAATTACAAGAATGAGGTTGCAAATGGAATCTTCATTCCCTCTGCTGAAAGTGACAGTCTATTGCATGCCGTAAAAACCAGTCCAAAAGTAAGGCTCGACGCAACGGGAACGCTGCGTTCAAGATTGAGAGCTGGAGCTATAGTTCCGGGTAATGTGAAGCCGCCCCTTGCCTTGGTTTCACAGGCAGGTGTTAGTTTCATTGATATTAATGAGATGAGGGAGATGGCTTCTGATATTGAAGCTATAAAAGTGGAAGTTGAGCCTGGAGAAAAAACTCTTGAAAAAGCCATCAGGAACTCTGTTGGTCCCACAACCTTAGTGCTTAAAGAAGGAGAATATCTTTTACTTAAAGGAAACAAGCTTACTAATAACCTGACTATTGAAGGTGCTGGAAGAGGGAAAACTATAATTAAGGTTAGTGAGAATGCAGAAAAGACACCTCAGTATTTTTTCAGAATGGATGGAGCTGAGCAACTCAGAATTTCAGGAGTTACAATGGAAGGAAGTACGGGTAACGATTATGTGAAATATGCCATCGCTGCTCCCAGTGGCAACGGATCAGTACGATACAATGTTTTTGTGGATCAATCAGACTTATTGAACTTTAACAATACCGATGGAGGTGCGGTCTTCAAAGCTTATAAAGGAACTGTTGCTGATACCGTTTCATTCTCTAACTCAAGAATCAAAAATGCATACCGTGGCTTGAACCTATCTTATGAAAAAGATGAAGGAGCCTATAACGCAGAACACTTGATTCTATACAATACCATATTTCAAGATATTGAGGAATTTGCGTTGAACGTAAAAAGAATTGGAGAAACAGCTGGAACCAGTGGTGGGAATGTTTTGATAGATCACTGTGTGTTCTACCGTGTGGATGATATGGAAAAGGGACGCATCATTGAGGTCAAGGGAATAGGAAACGTATGGATCAAGAATACGGTAATCGATAATTCTAGAGCCACCACAAGCATCGTACAACTCAAGGGAGAAAACCAAAAAATTGAAAACTCCGTTATCTATAACAGCGGTAGGGTCAAGCTTACCGGTAATGCCAAGGATATAAATTTAGACCGCTTCAATCCAAAATGGGATGAGCTGGAATTTTTTAAACCTAAGGAAGGATCAAATTTACTCGGAGCTGCTACGGATAATACAGATATAGGAATCAAACACGAAGAATTTAAAAAATAGAATTATGAAAAATTGGTATAAATTACTCGGTTTTTTACTTTTTGCAACCATCGTAATTATAGGATGTGATGCAGATGAGGAAATCGATCAAACAGTAGAGCAAATCAAAAGCGAGCAGCCCACGATAACCTCAGTATCGCCCGCAAGTGCAGCGGTAAACACAGAGGTGGAAATTTTGGGTACTTTCTTGAATTTTGCAGATCAAGCGTTTATAGGTGATGTGGAGGCTCAAATTACCTCTAGGATAACTGGAGAAAAACTGATTATTCAGGTACCTAATAACGCTGTATCTGGAACAGTTAGAATCGTAACGGAACAAGAGAAGGAAGCAATAAGTTCTGAGACGTTGACGGTTACCTATCCCGCACCAGCGGTAACGGGATCTTTGCCGGTTGAGGGAGATGTAAATTCCTTGATCAATATTATTGGAACTAATCTGGTTAGCGTGACAGGTGTGGCGTTTGGTGGAGAAGCTGGAACTATTGAATTTCAAGAAGATCAAGCGCTGGTGGTACGTATTCCTAACAATGTAGGTGTAGTCGATATTGAAATTACCTATCTCACGTCAAGCGGTTCTACTTCTCAAGTGGTTGCAACTGGTTTTGAGATCATTTTGCCGCAACCTACATTAGGTGGATTTCCAGCAGTTCTAACTCGTGACAACGAAGTAATAGTAACAGGACAGGACATGAACCTTATAACTGATGGGGATGTAGATGGTGCGCCACTTACTTTTAATTCATTAACACCAACGGAAGTCCGATTTGATATGCCTAGCAGTGTAAATACTGGCTATGTAGATGTCAACCTGAATTTTCAAGGAGGAGGAACAATAACGCAATCCGGGATACCATATATAAATGGTCAATTTGAACAGTTGTACGAATTTGATTCAGACCCAGCATCAGTATTTGTAGTGGATTACAGTAAGGATCCTAACGCTGTACCAGCTATTAACGGTAATGTTCCACAACCTCCATTCCCTGGAAATCAATACTATTCCCTTGAAATGAACACGGCAACTGGTTCCACTGTGGCTCGAGCTAAATTCAACGAAACATCCTCAAATCCTGCGGCTGCCGAAGTTCTTGATAGTGGAAATTACGGAGACAATCCAGTAATGCACTTCTGGATGCACACGGAAGGTACTAACCCTACTTTTAAAATCTACATAGGTGGAGGTAGTAGTAGTGATAGACGTCAATTAGACACCTATACTGAGCCTAATATTGACCTAAACGAATGGAATCTTTATGCAGTTCGCTTGAACGGATTCATTCCTAATGGAGCAACTACTGCCAGCGCTTTTGATTTAAGGCTAACGCCAGGAAGTAGTAGTTCTCCCGTACCCGAATACATTAATCTCGATTGGATTATTGTTACAGACCGGGTGCTAACCGAGTTTGGTGCCATCGATATGACCGATGAGTTTGATCCGATATAGTTCATTATTAGGTTCACGGTCGATCCATCAGATGCACATTTTTAAATAAAATTCTATGAATAAGGTAATCACAGTGTTTGCGTTTGCACTCGCTATAATTTGTAACGCACAGTCCGCTGGCGACGTCATCGTTACAGAAATCATGTTTGATCCCTCGGGTAGCCGTGAGCAAGACCGCGAGTGGTTTGAGGTATATAATACTACAAATGTAGCGATTGACATGAACGGTTGGACATTAGTTGATAAAAGCTCTAGTGGTCGTAGCGAAACTGTGATGTCATCTGCAATCGTGCAGCCCAATAGTTATGCGGTTTTTGTATATAACGATGATATAACTGTCGCACCCACACTTGCAAATACGATTTATGAATACGGACCAGGTACAGGCGCATCTGATTCTGGTAATCTACGCTTTAATAACGAAAGCACCTATGCTGGCGATAATGGCGATGGAACAGACTCTGATGGGAGCATTGCAAGCGATAACGACGATGGTGTGGAACTGCTGGCGCCCAACGGAGATTCTATTGATACTGTAGTTTATGGTTTCGGTTACAATGGTTTACCAGCTTGGCCAGCTCAGGGAGCTGCAGACGCTGTAAGCTACCAACTAAATGCAAATGCCTTGACAGCTGCAGGAAATGATGATGCGGCAAACTGGGTAGCGTCTACTAATCTATACACGACTTTTGATAGTGATGATTACTTCGGTACTCCGGGAGCCGCAAATTTTGCAACTTCTAATACTCCTACTTTTAATGTGGGAGATCTTATCGTAACCGAAATAATGTTTGACCCAGCGAGTGGGGACGAGGAAGATCGAGAATGGTTTGAGGTTTATAATACTACTAATTCCCCAATCGATATGAATGGGTGGACTCTTGGAGACAATTCCTCCGGTAGTAGAGATCACGTCATTTCCTCCATGAATCCAGTGATCGTACCTGCTAACTCTTATGCAGTTCTTGTTTATTTAGAAAATACTACTTTTAATCCAGGAATAACTAATGCAATTTATGAATACGGATCTGGAACTCCTCAGTCTGCTGATACAGATTTACTGAGATTTAACAATGAGTCTACCTATAGCGGAACAGGCGGGAGCACGAATGATGATGGTGTTGAATTGATTGCACCAGATGGTACTTCCATAGATTCCGTGGAGTATGGTTTTGGCTACAACGGGCTCAATGCTTGGCCTGATCAAGGAGCGTCTGAAGCAGTAAGCTATCAGTTATATGCAGACCAGTTGTCAAGTACAGCAAATGACAATGCAGCAAATTGGGTAGCCTCAACAAATCAGTACTCCAGTTATAACAGCACAGACTATTTTGGAACACCTGGAGCTGCAAACTTTGGTAGCATGATACAGGTAATAGCTGAGGGCGATATTATCCTTACTGAGTTCATGATAGATCCGAACGGCTCTGAGGGAAACACCGAGTATATCGAAATATATAATACAACAAACCAGGCTATAGACATACAGGGATGGATTCTTGAAGATGAGTCGTCAAACAGTCGCGATCACGAGATTATCTCCAGTGTTATTGTTCCTGCAAATGGTTATGCGGTTCTTGCACCCTCCACGGATTCAAACGTGAATGGTGGTATTTCTAATGTTGCCTATGCTTATGGTTTTACCTCATCTCCAGGTGGGACACCGGATATGGCGGGAACCAGCTACCCGAGATTCAACAATGAAAGTTCTTTTGATGACAGCGACACTTCAGATAATGAAACCGACGGTATTACATTAGTAAGTGATACCGGGCTTATCATAGATTATGTGGAATATGATTATGGTTATGGTACAATGCCTATAGGATGGCCTGCACAGGCAGAAACAGATGGAGCAAGCTATGAGTTGGGATTTTCATATTTTGACAGCTCGCAAAATGATCAGGCGATTGCCTGGAACCGCGCTATTTCGAGCTATGACGGTAGTGATGACTTGGGAACCCCAGGTGCTGCAAATGACTATAACAGAGTTTATACTTATGCAGACGGATGGCAGGCGCCGTTCAATGATCCTAATGGTACCACAAATGCTACTGCAGATATTAAAGTGACTTCAGGAACCGCAATATTTACTTCAAATACATCATTTCGTAATTTGAATATTGAGACATCAATGGGTTTTGTAACCTTAAATACAGGCGTAGACCTTGCCATTAGTGGAGATCTAGATCTTTCTGGTAATCTAGATGCAACATCTGGAACTTTATCATTTTTGGGAGATAGTGCTCAACTCATTTCAGGGCTTGACGTGGTACTGGTAGGGGATATGGTAATTGATAACGCAGCAGGATTACAGAATTCAGCGATAATAGACTTAACAGGTACTTTAGATATTCAGGCAGGTAATCTTAACAATGCTGGTACATTTACCTTTATTGATGACATGAATAACACTGCAATTATCGAGGAAATTCCATCGGGATCTTCTTTGATAGGAACCTATAAAACTCAGACTTTCATACCGGTATCTATGGGATCGTTGGGCAGGAAATTTAGATTTGTTTCCTCATCGGTAAATACGAGCTCGAGTATTTATGCAAACTGGCAGGAGGCTGGTGCAAATGTCGCCAATAATGGAACACATATTACTGGAACAATGGGAGCAACTGGGATGGTGGATATGAGCACTGGTTTCGATCAGACCCCAGGCGGTAATCCCTCGCTATTTCAATTTTCAAATGACACTAACCAAAACTGGGCAGCTGTTTCCTCTACAAATCAAATAGGAGATGAGCTCAATGTTCTAGATGCCTACAGAATTTTCATTAGAGGAGATCGCGATCCTGCCAGGATAAATGGCGAGATTCAGGCAAACGCAACCACACTATCCGCTACCGGACAGGTTAATCAAGGAGATCAAGAACGTACTTTTGATGTAGATGGTGGGCAATTTGTATTAGTTGGAAACCCGTACCAATCGACGGTAGATCTAGAGACTGTATTGTCTAACTCGACTAACCTCAACAATGATGTAGCTTATTACTGGGATCCTAGCTTGGGTGGTGTCAATGGACAGGGTGCGTATACCTTAGTTACAGGTTTTGCCAGCGGCGGTTCCTCAAGCTCAACTCCGTCAAGCGCAAATACTGAGTTTTTACAGCCAGGCCAATCAGTATTTTTTGCCGCTAACGCAGGTGCTGATGGAGCGGGTAGTAATGCAGTTGTACGCTTTCGCGAAAGCGATAAATCCACAGCTTCAACCTTAGCCTCTGGATCCGTTTTTAGTATGAACAACAGCGGTGCAGAGTCGATCAGGGTCAATCTTTATGACACGATGAGCTACGATCAGGGAGGTACGGTCACTGATGGTGTCATGATGCGCTTTGCGGCTAATTATTCTGATGATATTGACGATCAGGATTTTGTCAAGTTCTATAATATTGATGAGACCCTTGCAGTTATGGATCCTGAGGGCGACTTTGCAATCTATTCCAGATCAGGTGTTGTAGACGGTCTTTCCATACCTCTAAGACTGGTTAATCATGGAGATTTAAGTTATACATTTGAGATTGAACTTACTTCTCTTGTGGGATACGATGCCTATCTCGTGGATGCACTGGATGCCTCTCGTACTATTTTGACTCCCAATACTGCCAATCGTATAGATTTTACCGTAGACCCAGCTGATCCAGCTTCAATAGCAGATCTAAGATTCAGTGTAGAATTTGAAACGGCTACTTTGTCTACCGGACAGGATGAGCTGGCTGCTTTTAGCCTGTATCCCAATCCAGCAAAGGAGTCTTTTGCTGTAGCAACTGGAGCTGTAAAATGGACAAGTCTTGAGGTTTATAACAGTGTAGGTCAATTGGTTCTTTCTAAAGATTCTTTTTCAGACCAAGTTTCAATTGAGGGTCTGGTTACTGGCACTTATTTTGTGAAAGTGAATCAAAATGAACGTACTGAAACCATTCAGTTAATGATAGAATGATGCGATTTTTTCATGTTTTATTTATAACACTACTCCTCACGACAGACTCTTCTGTTGAGGGAGTAGTTTTGCTTGAAGCCGATCGTAATCAGAACACTTATGATCTTATAAATAATGTCCTAGCTCCCGGTTATGACGTGGTTGAGGTTAGCGATTGCAGCCATCCCTCTTTTGGCGATCATATTACCCAAAAATATGATGAGGATCTAGGCAAGGACGTATTTGTCTTTCATGGACATGTTAAGGAGGATTCCGACCGGTGCAAACGTTTTGATAAGCAACGTACGGAGATCAAGACCTACGGCAACTCTCCCGAAAGCACTCTCGGAGTACAAGGCGAGACACATATTTATGAATGGTACTTTAAACTGGACGAGGGTTTTCAGGCCAGCGCGGGTTACACCCATATCCACCAGATCAAAGCAGTAGGCGGTCCACAGGATAAAATGCCTACAATTACCTACACGCTCCGGGATAAGAATGATAAAAAGACATTTTCCATACGGTATGCTAAAGACCTTAATCAAGAAGATATGAAAACGGTAGATCTTGAACCCTTTCTAGGCGAGTGGATCCATGCTAGAGAGGAAATTACTTATGGAGAAGAGGGATCTTTGGAAATTACGCTTTCGCGAAAGCGGGACAACAAAGAACTACTTTCCTATAAAGATGATCTGCGCATGTGGAAAGACGATGCGAGATTCCTAAGGCCCAAATGGGGTTTGTATCGCCGCTTGAAACATGCAGAGCAACTCAGGGATGAACAGGTGCTTTTTGCTGATTTTAAGATTACAGAACTGTAAGAATATTATGAGAAACACGATTTTTTGCCTTTTGATAATGTGCTCGGGAATCGTAATCTCGCAATCGCAACGTGCCGAGCTCATTAGAATAATGGCGTCTCCCGTAAGCGAGAATTATCAGTATGAAGTAGGAGAACGAGCAGATTTCAATGTGGCGATTTACAAATACGGTAAATTGCTGGAGGACGTTACCATAAACTACACCATAGGCGAGGAGCAGATGGATCCAAAAATCACATCCTCCAAAACACTTAAAGATGGAACGGCGATCATCAAGGGAATCAAGATGAACCAACCTGGTTTTGTGCGCCTGGAGGTATCTGTTACCGAGATGGGCGAGACCTTTTCAAATACCGCAACCGCCGGCATTGCTGTCGATAAAATCAAAACGTTCACAAAAGATCCCGAAGACTTTGACAGGTTTTGGGATAAGGCACTGCGCGATGCTCGCAAAGTAGAGTTGAGTCCATTATTGACTCGTTTTCCAGAGTTGGATAACGAGAAAAATATTGCCTACCACATACGATTTAATCATGTACGAGATTCCTATATCTATGGAATACTTACTGTTCCTAAAAAAGAGGGCAGGTTTCCTGCAGTACTGAGTGTGCCAGGAGCTGGAGTAAGACCGTATTATGGTACAAACACAAAAGATGAAGTAGTTTCTTTGCAAATAGGAATTCATGGTATTCCTGTAAACCTTTATGATAGTGATGTTTATGAGAATCTAAAAAGGGGAGCACTGTATAAATATTACTGGAGCAGGATGGACGATCGCGATGAATATTATTACAAGCGGGTCTATACTGCTTGTGTACGAGCCATTGATTTCATTCATTCACTAGACAAATTTGATGGCGAGAACCTCGCAGTTACTGGTGGTTCACAGGGCGGCGCATTAACCATAGTAACCGCAGCTCTCGACGATCGCGTTGATGCGATAGCAGCTTATTATCCTGCACTTTCTGACCTTGAAGGGTTTATTAATGGTAGGGCAGGAGGGTGGCCCAGGCTTTTTGAGAAGAACTTTGATTTTACCGAGCAAAAACAAGAGGTGGCTCGGTATTATGATGTAGTCAATTTTGCCCGTAGATTGAAAATACCGGGATACTATGCGTATGGCTACAATGACAATGTTTGTCCAGCAAGTTCCATTGCCGCAATGCTCAATGAAGTTGAATCAGAAAAGGAAGTGATCGTAGCCTACGACGCTGCCCACTGGATGTATCCAGAGATCAAGCGTAAAGGGAAAAAATGGCTTTTTAATTACATCAATGTGGCTGGATATTAACATTTTATAGGTTAGGAAATTCAGTCGTGCAATTTATTTTTAAATATGAAAAATTTGCTTTTATATAGTTTTGGTTTTCTTGCTATAGGTCTTTTACATTCTTGTGAGGATGAAGAATCTGAGCCAGACCGCATTCAGGTGGTTGATCCTAATGCCGGTAATACAGACGGCGAGGTAGATATAGATTTTACCAACTGGAAAGTCACACTTCCAGTAGATGTCAATAACGATGGAAGTCCTGATGAGTACGCTCCCAGCCAGCTCATTAATGGTCGATACCGCAATCTGGGAGCACTGGACGGGTGGATGTATGATGATGAATACGATGAGGGTATTATATTTCATACCACGTTTGTTCCAGGTGGTGCAACTACGACTAACAGTCCCTACCCACGTACGGAGCTGCGCGAGTTAATCAATCCATCAAACAGCCGAGACAACTGGACATTGCAAGAGGGTGGTATTTTGAGAATGCGCATGGAAGTGCAATCTGCAACAGATAACTATGGATCGGGAAGTTTGGATAAGGATCGTTTTATTGTTGCACAGATTCATGGAATTATAAAGCAATCAGATGTCCAACGATTAGGTTTATCATCAGATGCAGCGCCACCATTACTTAAAATGCAATGGAGGGATGGAGATTTGTATGCCTTCAAAAAGAATTTGCGCGATGAGACGATGAGTGGTGATGACATCATCACAAAAAGCAATGACGTGTGGGGCGATATCACACATAACTTTGGTGCTGTAGGCTACGATCCATTTGATCTGGAGATTAAGGCTTCTACTGGAAAACTAGAAGTGACCGTGAATGGTCAGACCCATATTTTTCAGGACGTAAGTCTCGCGAGATGGCCTTTTGAAGATTACTTTAAGGCAGGCGTTTACATGCAAAGTACTGATGCTCGCTCAGAAGCAACAGTAAAGATGTACAGCCTAGAAGTATCACATTAAACAGCATTTTCAAAAAAATCAATAATCCTCAAGATGCATTATGTCTCTTGAGGTTTTTTATTTGAATGTAAATCGCGTATTTTAAATTCACAAAACCCAATCTGATGAAGACTTTCATTACGGATAATTTCCTTTTACAATCTGAATTTGCGCAAAAACTATATCATAACTATGCTGCAAAACAACCCATCATAGATTACCACAACCACCTTTCTCCACAAGAAATTGCTAAGGACAAGAAATTTGAAAATATAAGCGAAGTGTGGCTTGCTGGCGATCATTATAAATGGCGGGCGATGCGGGCACTGGGCGTTTCAGAAAAATATATTACTGGAAATGCGAGTGATAGAGAAAAGTTTATGAAATGGGCAGAGTCTGTTCCCTATACCTTGCGTAACCCCTTGTATCACTGGACACATCTTGAGCTGCAGCGGTATTTTGGAATTGAAGAATTGCTCTCTGCGGATAACGCTGATGCCGGTTGGGAAAAGACCAATGCGATGCTTAAGCAGGATTCCCACTCAGTGAACGGATTGCTCCAGCAACAAAACGTAGAACTACTCTGCACCACAGATGATCCCATCGATAATCTGGAGCATCATCAGTCCATAGCAGGAGATGAGAACAAGCCCACCGTGTTGCCCACATTTAGACCAGACAAGGCGCTGGATGTAAGCGACGTGAAAGCATTCAAGGATTACCTACTAAAAATGGAAGAAGTTGTAGGTTTCTATATCAACAGCTACGATTTATTATTGCAGGCGCTGAGTGATCGAGTAGACTATTTCCACAAACGCGGCTGCCGACTTTCAGATTATGGATTATCAAAGATATTCCCGCATGAAATGAGCGGAATGGACATCAAAGTTGTTTGGACTAAAGCTTATGAAGGAAAAAATCTGACAGCAGATGAAGTCGCCTTTTTTGCTGGTTATACGTTACTGCAGCTGGCAAAAATGTACCACGCCAAAGGCTGGACGCAACAGTTTCATCTGGGAGCCTTACGCAATAATAACAAACGACTGCTCAAAGAATTAGGTCCAGATACAGGATTTGACAGTATGGGCGATTTTTCTCATGCTGTTAGTATCAGTAATTTTCTAAATGAGTTGGACAGCAGCGATCAACTTGCCAAAACCATCATCTACAACCTCAATCCAGCCGACAATGAGATGATCGCCACCATGGTGGGGAATTTCAATGATGGAACTATACGAGGCAAAGTACAGTACGGAGCTGCTTGGTGGTTTCTGGATCAAAAAGACGGCATGGAAAAACAACTCAATGCGTTGTCCAGCCTGGGAATGCTCAGTACGTTTGTAGGTATGCTTACCGACTCCCGTAGTTTTTTAAGCTTTCCGCGACATGAATATTTCCGTAGGGTATTATGTAACCTTATAGGCAAAGACGTTGCAAACGGCGAGCTCCCAGCAGATGAGAAATGGATGGGCAAAATCATTAATGACATTTGCTATCATAATGCCAAGAGTTATTTTGGGTTTGGGGAGTAAGATGTTTTTGCAACATCAGAGATAATTCATAGAATAAGTCTTACAGTTTATAGTTAGTATAAGGCTAAATACAATTCCTTAGATTTAGCTGTTTCTATAAACAATAGTATTTATAGGAAAGACAAAATTTTATAAAATTATAGAACTCTTCACATTACTCTTTTCATCAAAATTAAAAATGTCTCGAGAATTTTCCTTAATAACTTTTTGCAATCCTGGGTGCAAAACATCGTTTTCTATTTTGCTCATGGCTTCATCATAAAATTTATTAGTCAGGTTTGGTATTCTCTCTCTCAGTCTTCCATTCATTAAAAGACAGTCAATGTTCAGTAGCCATTTATTTGTTATCGAGAGAAATTTTAGAAAGCTTAATTGACGAACGATCACATGTTTATCTTTTACCCGACTTGATTGATGTACTACGCCATGTCTTAGCTCGATCAGTGAAAAGATAAATTTTATGTCTATTCCATCAATGTTTAGTATATCAAGATTAAGTGCGGTTTTAAATAAAATGTTTACTTTTTTCAGATTGTGAAAAATCACTGAATTGATGATTTTTTTGGCAAATTGTTGTGGTCCACCTATAATATCATTGTTCGTAATCTTGTAGTCATATTTGTAATTTTTAGTCAAATTAATCGAGACTTCACGATCTTTATCATTGAACTCATTTAGTATATTTTCTAGATAGTTCTCCATGACTGCGACTATATGCACGACTAAAAAATTATAAACTTTATTGTTTTTTTCAAAATATTTAATCTGATTTTGTAAAGACTTTATTCCCTCGTCATATTCATTTTCATCGTGAAATAATGAAGCATTTATATATTCATATAAAGTAATGCTCATTGCTGAATCATACAGATCCTGAAAATCTTGTATCGCATACTTGATAGACTTGCTTTTTTTCATCTTCGAAATTTACGCAAATGCATAGTATAATATCACGTATAATTTAATCCCCCTAATCCATCAAATCAAAAGCCCTCGGCAACCACAGCGTGATATCCTCAAAATAGGTAACCATAACCAGGACAGCGATCATGGCGAGAAACAGCGGTAACATGGGTCTGATAACCTTTTGGATTTTGAGATCAGCAACACTACAGCCTACAAAAAGCACCGAGCCTACAGGAGGCGTGCACAAACCAATACATAGGTTCATGATCATAATAACGCCAAAATGAACCGGATTCATTCCCATTTCGGTAACAATCGGCAGGAAGATGGGAGTGAAGATCAATACCGCTGGAGTCATGTCCATAAAAATCCCTATAAACAATAGGATCAAATTAATCAAAATAAGGATGACAATCGGGTTTTCACTTATTCCAAGCAGTGCATTACTGATTTCCTGCGGAATATTTTCATAGGACATGACCCAACTCATCGCGATGGAAGTAGCGATCAGCAACAACACGATGGTGCTGGTTTTGATCGTTTCCAGCAAAATAGGTTTCATGTCCTTGACCTTGATCTCCTTGTAGATCATGCCCAAAACCACCGTATAGATAACCGCCACGGCACTGGCTTCGGTAGCCGTAAATATTCCGCCTACGATCCCGCCTATGACCACCACGAGTAGCATTAAGCTAGGGAATGCGTCCAGAAATCTTTTTGCAAATACCTTAAGGCTAACTAGTTTGTCGGTCGGGTATTTTTTGATGATGGAATACACCGCAGCAACCACCATCAAGGCAAGTCCCAGCAACAATCCGGGAACATATCCCGCGATAAACAGGGCTGCAATGGAAACCCCACCACTGGCGAGGGAATACACGATCAATACGTTACTGGGCGGGATGATCAATCCCGTGGTCGCTGAGGTAATGTTGACCGCCGCGCTGAATGGCTTGCTGTACCCGTCTTTTTCCATCATGGGGTTCATGAAACCGCCTATGGCGCTTGCCGCTGCCACTGCACTTCCTGAAATCGCTCCAAAAAGCATACAGGATATAATATTGACAAATGCCAGCCCTCCCGGTAGCGGTCCTACGATCGCTTTCGCGAAATTGATCAAACGAACGGCAATACCGCCTCGGTTCATAATCTGTCCCGCAAGTATAAAAAACGGAATGGCACTGAGCGTAAAACTATCCAGCGATGTCGCCATACGTTGCGCCAGCGTTGTAACCGACGGTAAAAAGGGCATGGAATACACTAGCGTACAAACAGCCGCCAGTCCTATGGCGTAAGCGATAGGAACGCGCAAGGATAAAAACACCAGAAAGCTCAAAACCAAAATAAGGATCTCCGTATAATTCATAGTTCTAGGTTTTTAGGTTCTTAAGGGTTTTGAAAAAACTGTCCAGACTGAAATAACAGATCAACAGTCCGGAAAAGGGAACAACGCTATACACCACCCACAGAGGTATGTTCAAGGAGGCCGATGCCTGCTCAAACTGATAACTTAATTGACATAATCTACCGCCACCCACGATCATCACTAAAAACGCAAAGGCAAAAACGGCCAAATACACAAATCCATCAAACAGCTTGTTGTTTTTTTCTACCATCTTTTCCGGCAGCAGGTCTATGGCAAGATGCAGGTGCTGTCCCGTCGCATACGCGGCACCTAAAAGACCTACCCAGATAAGACTGTAACTGGAGATTTCATCCGTTACTGTACTGGGCGACTGCAAAATAAATCTGGAAAACACTTGCCATATCACGGCAAACAGCATGATGCACAGTACAAGCAAACAGGCGTTGCCTAGTACACGATCGATCGTTTTTCTCATAATTAGTTGTTCTGGATGGATTTAACTAATGGACCCAAAAGAGGATCTTCCTTGAATTGTTCCCTGAGCTTTTTGGTAGCTTCCTGAAAAGCTTCTTTCTCTGGATAAATAACTTTTACACCACTTTCTTGAGCTTTTCTGAGGCAATCCTCTACAGAGGCGTCCCAAAGTTTGCGTTGCTCGATCTTAGAGTCCTGCACCGCTTCACGCAACCATTTTTGCTCTTGTTCATCAAGTCTTTTCAAAGTTTCCGTTCCTATAACCAAAACATCGGGAACACAGGTGTGTTCATCTATGCTCAAATATTTACAGACTTCATAATGTTTTGAGGTAAAGTAGCTGGGAATATTATTTTCGGCGCCATCAACAACTCCTTGTTGTAGCGCCGTGTACAATTCGCCAAAAGAAATGGGAGTAGGCGCGCCTCCCAAATCGTTGATCATGGCAATGGCCATATTACTTTTCATCACTCGTATTTTCTTATCGACAATATCGTCTGGAGATTTGATGTGTTCGCTTTTTGTGTAAAAACTTCGGCTGCCGGCATCGTAAAAAGTAAGCCCTTGCAAGTTGAACTTTTCGCCTTGAGCGAGAATACCCTGTCCTACAGCACCGTCATAAATATCATAAGTGTGTTGCTTATCCCTGAATAAATAGGGAACGCCAAAAACCTTGTACTCAGGAATAAAATTTTCCAGAACACCGGCGCTTACCTTGGCCACATCAAGGCTACCTATCTGTAGAAGCTCGATACTTTCACGCTCGCCACCCAGTTGGCCATTTGGGAAGATCTCAACCTTGAGTTTACCGCCCGATCTTTTCTCAAGACTTTCCCCCAAAACAAGCATCGCATTATGTACGGGATGCTGTGTGTCCAGGCTATGTGCCAGGCGCAAGATTTTGGTATCCTCCTCAGTCTGGCATCCAGTAATCATGAGAATTGCCGTAAAAAGAAGAATGCTAATTTTATATCTCATAATAGGGAGTTTATTCAATGATAATGGGATGGGTTATTTTACGCGCTTCTTCTTTGAGCACGGTCTCAAAACCGCTTTGGGTACGGAAACGCTCATCGCTGGCTTCCCAACCACTCATAAAATAAAAGGTGTTCCTGGCCTTGTTGTTGAACTTCAAAAGGTGCGTCTGGATAATTCCCTTTCCCTCAGTGGGAGCTTCATAAACCGATACATCTGAGTGCGGCGTGATCACTGCCATTCCCAGCTGATCATCATTTTCAGATTGCTTGCCGTAGGAATAGTAGATATGACCGTCGGCAGATACGTTTTGATTGTAGACTTCATTAGGCTTAAGATCCACGATGCCGGTAACCAGTTCCATTCCGCCCGTTTTGCCCGATAGCCTCACGTCGCTTTTATAGAACCAGTCGCCTTTTTCAATACTGATGGTGTGGATTACATTGATCGGTTTTCCGTCGATATATTCATCGAGATAGGTCATTTTAAAAATGGCGCGGGCGGGTCCCTCGGTAATGGTTTCAAATCGCGCGCCATTGACTCCTTTTAAACGGTAGAGTGAGTCATTTACTTCAACGGCGATGGATCCTGCTCCCAGCGAATTCCCCACTTTAAGAATATCCATTCCCCAGTCGGCTTGCTCGTGGTAGCTAGTCTCCAGGCCTTGCTTGTAGAGCGTGGGTTCTGCCGTGGTTTTTCCAAAAATGTCGATCCCATTGCGCTTATCAAAATACATTCTGAAACCCACCTTATCATTTTCCCAGGCCGGCCCCTCCATTTGCAGGAATAGGCTGTCTTTCATGTCTCTTGGGTCCACGCTTGTTCGCACGTATTTTTGGACTTCACTGGCGACGGGTTTTTTTTCTCCCACCCCCATGTGGACGTCTGTATACTTTTTAAATGACTTTTTTTGAGTTTCCGCTTTCGCGAAAGCGTACACCTTTTTAGACTCTTTGCCATTAAATGAAACTACCATAGAAACTTCATCCCATGTACCGTCTAGATCCAGATCGTCCAGTTGATAGGGAACTTTCTTACTGTTTTCATCCTGAAAAGACAGCAACTGTGACTCATCAAATTCTGGCAATCTTTCAAGAATCTGATCCTTAGTAAGTACCACAACTTCCTCTCTATCTACATCGATTGAGTTAGTGAGCGTAAAAAAAGGTGTTTCCACCTCTTTCTCTTGAGATTTTCTCGAGTCCTTACATGAGACGATCGAGAAAATAGCAGCGATAATGAGCAGTATAGCTTTTCTCATCTAATCTTCGTTTGAAGGTTTACCTATGGTCGCGAGAATCCCACCGTCCACGTAGAGGATGTGACCGTTCACGAAATCACTCGCCTTGGAGGCCAGGAATATCGCCGATCCAGCCAAATCATCTGGGTCTCCCCATTTTGCGGCTGGAGTGCGGTTTACGATAAAATCGTTGAAAGGATGACCGTCAACCCTGATCGGCGCGGTTTGCGAAGTGGCAAAATAACCAGGGCCTATTCCATTGACTTGAATGTTATGTTTCGCCCATTCCGTAGCCATGTTTTTTGTAAGCATGACCAGTCCACCTTTTGCGGCAGCGTATGCTCCCACGGTGTTTCTACCCAGCTCGCTCATCATCGAGCAAATGTTGATGATCTTACCCGACTTGCGTTTCATCATGCCCTTTACCACACATTTTGAAACAATAAATGGGCTTACGAGATCAATATTGACGACTTGTTTAAAATCTTCCACTTCCATTTCTTCGAGCGGAGTGCGCTTGATAATCCCAGCATTATTGACCAAAATATCGATCGCGCCCACTTCATCTTCAATTTTGGCAACCGCTTGCAAGACAGCCATTTCATTAGAAACGTCAAATTTGTATCCTACGGCGTGAATGCCTGCATCTGAGTACTCTGCAACGGCATTGTCTATTTTTTCTTGGGAGGAGTTTCCGTTGACCACAATGGTAGCTCCGGCAAGGCCTAGACCTTTGGCCATGGACATTCCCAGCCCGTGTGTGCTACCCGTAATTAGAGCTACTTTTCCCTTAAGGTTGAACAGATCCATAAGTTTTATTTGAGATCTGTGATCTTGGCTACGTCCATATCGTTGTAGTCTAAATTTTCTCCAGCCATTCCCCATATAAAGGTATAGTTAGAAGTTCCTGAACCCGAATGGATCGACCATGGCGGAGAAATTACCGCCTGATGGTTCTGCATCCAGATGTGTCGCGTCTCCTGAGGTTGTCCCATAAAGTGACATACCGCCTGATCTTGAGGAACGTCTAGATAGAAATATACTTCCATCCGACGGTCATGAACGTGGGCCGGCATGGTATTCCAGACGCTCCCTTTTTTCAGTTCCGTCATTCCCATCTGTAACTGGCATGTGGTCACGATACCACCTATAATCATCTGGGAAACCGTTCTATGATTTGCTGTTTCTAGGCTACCCAGTTCAATTTTATTTGCCTCAGCAAGACTTACTTTTTTGGTAGGGTAGGAGGTATGCGCCGGTGCCGAGTTGATATAAAACTTGGCAGGATCATTTCCATCTTTACTATGGAAAACCACCTCTTTGGCTCCTTGACCTATGTATAATGCATCTTTATGATTGAGATCGTGTTTAGTTCCGTCTACTTCTACAATTCCCGCTGCACCTACATTGATGATCCCCATCTCCCGGCGTTCCAAAAAATAATCGGCTTTTAAGGGATCAATCGACTCAAGTTTCAAAGCTCCCGAAGTGGGAACTGCTCCACCAGCGATGTAGCGATCGTAATGCGTATAAACCAGATTGATCGCTCCCTCTTTCATGGGTTGATCAATGAGAAATTCATCTCTCAATTGAGTGGTATCGTAATTTTTTACTGGAGATGGACTGGACGCGTAGCGCGTTTCATAATGAGTTGACATACTATTAATTTATCGGTTGCGACTTTATTATGGTAACGTCCATGTAAAAGTCTGATTTTAAGTGATCGGTTCTGGTACTGCTGGCAGACAGTGTAATTCCAAACTGGTTGACCAATTTTATTCTCGTAATATTACAAAATAGATTTTCTTATTCCTAGTTCCAGCCCGCGTAATTCTGCAAGACCTCGCAGTCTTCCTATAGCAGAGTAGCCTGGATTTGTTTTTTTGCCGAGATCATCCAGCATTTTGTGCCCGTGGTCGGGTCTAAAAGGCATTCTTAAATCGTTTCGGTTCTGTGATTTTCTTTTTTCCTGTTCTTTAACCAGCGCTTTCATTACGCCGTACATATCTACGTCGCCGTCGAGATGATCGGCCTCGTGAAAATTACCTTTCTCGTCTCTTTTTGTAGCTCGCAGATGGA
The DNA here is from genome assembly GCA_049671565.1 of Nonlabens sp. Classification (GTDB taxonomy): domain Bacteria; phylum Bacteroidota; class Bacteroidia; order Flavobacteriales; family Flavobacteriaceae; genus Nonlabens. Next base: position 64,545 of record JBATVD010000042.1, on the reverse strand, counting down.
TAAAATGGATGCGATGCCCTATTCGCTCAACCATTCCAGTGAGGTCATTATCTGCTCTCACACCAAAGGATCCCGTACAAAAAGTCAATCCATTATTGGGACTGTCCACTGCTGCGTAAAGGTCTACGATGTCCTGTTCCGTACTCACTACCCGTGGCAATCCTAGAATGGGAAAAGGTGGGTCATCTGGATGGATGCACATGCGTACCCCTGCTTTTTCGGCGGTGGGGATGATTTCAGATAAAAAGCTGAATAGGTTTTTCTTGAGTTGGCTTGCGTCTATATTCTTATAAGTCGCGAGAATGTTATTGAACTCTTCCAGTGTATAGCCCTCTTCGGCACCGGGAAGACCAGCGATGATGTTGCTGATCAGTTTTTTGTGGTCATCTGGAGTACTCTTTTCTAAATACTCTTTAGCAGCTTTTTTATCGGCATCGCTGTAAGACTCCTCGGCGCCTGGTCTTTTTAAAAGGTAAAGCTCAAAAGCTGCAAATGCTGCTACCTCAAATCTCAATGCGGTAGAATGATCACTTACCTCGTAATCAAGGTTGGTGCGTGTCCAGTCCAGCACAGGCATAAAGTTGTAACACACCGTATCGATACCGCATTTCCCCAGGTTGATCAAGGTTTGCTTATAGTTCTCAATATAATGCTCGTATTTTCCAGAACGCGTTTTGATATTTTCGTGAATAGGCACACTTTCCACTACAGACCAGGTCAAGCCTGCTGCCTCAATCTCATCTTTGCGCTTTTGAATATCCTCCACACTCCAGACTTCGCCGTTGGGAATGTGATGTAGCGCATTGACCACACCCGTTGCTCCAGCCTGCTTTACGTCATTCAGCGAGACGGTATCGTTAGGGCCATACCAGCGCCATGTTTGTTCAAGTTGCATATGTTTCTTTAAACTTAAATCTAAGTTGAAACTTAAATTTAAAGGGTTATTAAGTTCATTTACTATTATCACGTGTCACACTGAGCTTGTCGAAGTGCGATATTATCTATTTAATTATACCAGCTTTTGGCGATGTTTCCGCTTTTCGGCCTTCGTAGCCACTTCGGCGCAGTAGGCTCGCGAAAGCGTTCTATTTAAATTCTATTTACAAGTTTGTTCCCTTAACTATTGTTAAAGAGTCTTGCTACTTCTATGTTTTAAAGACTATGGCTTATTCGAGCTATATTTCTTCAACAAAATCAAATTAGTGATTCACTCATGCGCAACACCCATTGTCCTGCGGACATTTCCCTTCGAGGGAAAACCTTGATTCATAGCTATGTCAAAAAAATCATATAATCACAAAAGTACCGTCTTCCTATTTCTTTTTTCCTATTCGTCTGGCATCAAATACGCGCAAGCGTTGCGCGACTAGCGCCTAAATACTATATACTAACTACTCAATACTTAAAAACTACACCCCACTATATGCACTAAATCCGCCATCGATAGGGACCACGATACCTGTGATAAACGACGCTCCGTCGCCACAAAGCCATGAAACCGTACTCACTAGATCTTCAGGTTTGCCGTAGCGGCCCATAGGCGTCTGGCCGATGATCTGTTTACCTCGAGGCGTTGCGCTGCCGTCGTTATTTGTAAGCAAGGCACGATTTTGATCGGTCAGGAAAAATCCAGGTGCTATGGCATTGACTCGTATGCCCACTTTTGAAAAGTGCGTTGCGAGCCATTGGGTAAAGTTGGAAACCGCTGCTTTTGCACCGCTGTAGGCTGGTATTTTGGTCAAGGGTGTAAATGCGTTCATGGACGAGATGTTCAAAACGCTACAACCATCACGACCCACCATATCAGTTGCAAAAACCTGAGTCGGGATCAAGGTTCCCAAAAAGTTGAGGTTAAATGTAAACTCGATTCCTTTGGGGTCAAGATCAAAAAAGGTTTTGAAACCCTCAGTCTCATTATCAAGATCTTCCATCTCAAAAAACGGATTGCTCGTGGTTCCCAGCGGGTGGTTCCCACCAGCACCATTTACGAGAATATCTACTTTACCATAGGCGTCATTGATCTTCTTTTTGGCTGATTGAAGCGTATCTTTTTCCAAAACATTTGCCGCAACTCCTATGGCGGTTCCACCATTTGCATTTATGGAGTCGGCTACTTTCTGGGCGGCCTCTTCGCGTAAGTCAAGAACGGTGATTTTATGACCCTCTTGAGCGAGGGATTCTGCCATGGTGCTACAAAGTACACCGCCGGCTCCTGTAAGGACTATAGTTTTGGACATGAATTCTTAGAGTAATTAAGTTGAAAAATTGGTTGACCAAATATCATAAAATTTTCTGAATTAAACGTAAATTGGTTGACCAATTTGGATTTTGAAAGTTTGTAAAAAAGTCTATTTACTGATATTCAATAGATTGCGTGGTTTAGAAAATCAAAAGATTTTATCTAACTTTCCAAAACAGAGAAAAGATAATTTCAGTGCTAAAGTTAGAACCCTGAGTAACGAAGTCATTTTTACTTGGTTTTTATTTTTTAAATGAATACAGACTTACCTATGATTCGTAGCTTTTTGCTTGTTTGTTTTTCCGTTGTTTTAATGTCTTGTCAAGCACAAAACCTGCCTGATATCCTGAGTGATAAAAAGGTTCAAAAAGAGCACTATTTGCCTGATTTCAGCTATGCGGGTTACAAAAATGGGACAGCGACATTACCTCAAAATGTTGGAAGAGTAGTAAATGCAGCAGATCACGGTGTGATTGCAAATGATGAATTGGACGATTCTAAGGCGTTGATCAAATTGATCGATTCCCTCAAGACTATCGATGAGCCGCTGGTTTTAAAATTGCCCGCTGGCCGAATTATTTTAAGTGATATCATCTATCTCGAGCGCAGCAATTTTGTCCTTAAAGGAATGGGATCTGGCGACAACGGCACAGAGTTGTTCTTCCCGCGTCCTATGATGTATGTGGAAGATCCAGAACCGCTGGCAGAATTGAGGGAATATCTACAACAATTTGATAAGGTGCAGCGCGAAAAAGAAAACAACATTGAACTTTCGTTTTCGCAGTACGCTTGGTCTGGCGGATTTATTTGGACTCAGGTTCCAGACGAGCGCGTGAAGTCTTACCTTAAAAAATACGATCAACCGGTCAAGGTTCTTGCTCAAGTAAGCAGCGGAAAACGAGGTTCCATGAAAATGAATATTTCCTTAAACTCAGGATTGAAAGTCGGCGATGTGGTGGAATTGCAGCTATTCAATAAAGATGGAAAAGGTGGACAGATCATTACAGAACTCTACAAGGATGCAGATGTAAAGGTAGGCACCCACCATTATAATTTTCCAGACCTGCCTATTGTCAGACAACAGGTACGTATTTCAAAAATCAACAAAAGCAGCATTGAGATAGAGACACCGCTTACCGTGGATGTAAAAGAAGAATACGCGGCTATACTGGTGGAGTGGAAACATTTAGAGCAAGTAGGTATTCAAGATTTTAAGATCACTTTTCCCATGACGCCTAGAGTAGCGCATCATGTGGAACAGGGCTGGAACGGTATCAATCTCACTCGCCTTTACGATAGTTGGGTAGATAATATTATTATAGAAAATGCCGATAGCGGCATCCTTACCGAGGAGATCGCAAACGTAACGATTAGCAACATCACGACCACCGGAGATCACTACGCGCATTATACCGTTGCCATGGCAGGAGTTCACAATGTACTGGCCGAAAATATTGTGGTCAAGAATAAAGCCGAGCATCCCTTGAGTTTCAATACTTTTTCAACCAAGAATGTCTATAAGGACTGTAAGGTTTTTGTTGATCCTGTTCTGGATCAGCACAGCGGTGCTAACCATCAAAATTTGTTTGATAACATTACCGTCCATGTTAAAAATATAGAGGACAATACCTACGGATTGTTCAAAGGTGGTGGCGCGGGTTACTGGAAACCCTCCCACGGTGCCTACAGTACATTCTATAATATTGAAGTGATTGCAGAAAATCCGGATCAAATCAACAAATCACTCGTTCTCAACGGGATGAAAGATGGAACCCATGCGCGATTGATCGGTGTGCATGGAAATGTGCCCGTGGAAGTAGATTATGGACCAGATGCCTATCTGGAGAAGATCAACAGTGAGTTGGAAAATGTACCGTCACTTTACGAATATCAATTAAGCAAACGCAAAAAATTATAAAGAAAATTAGGCTGGATGTTCTTCTGCCATTTCGATACCTCGATATAGAACGCCAGCTCATTGTAATCAATTAATAAAGAACTCTTTGAACGTTTATGAACGTAATTAAAAATGCCCTGATCGCCACAGCATTTGGTTGTGCGATCATATCCTGTAAAAACGATCCGTCGGTTGATCAAAAAGTACCATCAGATCCTGCCGATGCTCAAAAGCCTATTTCCGAAGTTCTGGAACAGCGGTATGAATACCTGCTCGATTATCCCGTGGACAGCATGGCTTTCCCTCGCAGCTACAATCCAGACTCCGCGCAGATCAAAAAAGTACCCTCAAAGGACTGGACGAGCGGTTTCTTTGCGGGCAATCTCTGGCAATTGTATGAACTATCTGGGGAGTCTCGCTTTCGCGAAAGCGCACTCAAGTGGACCCGCTTTATAGAAAAGGAAAAGCTAAACGGTGGTACGCACGACATGGGATTTAAGGTGTATAACAGTTTTGGGCTGGGACTTCAGAATAATGGCGATGCAGATTATAAGGACGTTATTGTAAAAAGTGCAAAGACCTTGAGTACCCGATTTAATGAAAATGTACAGTCCATACGCTCGTGGGATTTTAGGATAAAGCAATGGGAGTTTCCTGTGATTATCGATAACATGATGAACCTCGAGCTACTGTTTGAGGCTACAAAATTGTCTCAAGACAGCTCCTTTCATAAGATCGCGGTCACGCACGCAAATACGACCTTGAAAAATCATTTCAGACCAGATCATAGCACCTATCATGTGGTCGTGTATGATACGATTAACGGTCAGGTCAAGGACAAGGTAACGCATCAGGGCTACGGAAAAGAAACTTCATGGGCGCGCGGTCAGGGCTGGGCGATTTATGGCTATACCATGGCTTACCGCTATACCAAAGACCAGAGATACCTCGAGCAGGCAAAGAACACCGCATCTTTTTATCTAAACCATAAAAATCTGCCCGATGACGGGATTCCCTACTGGGATTTTGATGCGCCTAACATTCCCGATGAGCCTCGCGACGTTTCGGCTGCCGCGATTGTGGGATCAGCTCTAGTGGAATTGTATGAATACACAAATGATCAGACCTATCTCGATTACAGTTATAAAGTCCTAAATACGCTGGAAACCGAAGAATACGTACTTCCAGCCGACCTTAAGATTCCTTTTATACTCGACCACAGCTCTGGCGACTGGTCCAAACGTGCCGAAATGGATGAGCCCATTATCTACGGCGATTATTATTACCTCGAGCTCAAACGCCGACTGCAAGCGCTCAACAACTCATAAAAACCTACCCAAAAGAACATCCTAACATGAAATACATATATCTACTTAATGCATTACTAATCGGTTTTTCAACCACCGCTACAGAACCTGTGGACTCAGAACGGCAGGTCATGAATATCAACGAGGGCTGGGACTATCTGGAAAATCCGGAAGAGGATTATGCCAAGGCCATGTCTATGGATCAATGGAACACGGTTGACCTACCACACACCTGGAATGCGTTAGATGCTACTGATCTTGATCCTGGTTATCGCCGCAGTTCCAGCTGGTACAGGAAAATGGTTGATATAGGAAATAAGGAGGATCAAAAAGTGTACGAACTCTATTTTGAGGGCGTAAACATTGTTTCGGAAGTGTATGTGAACGGAAAGAAAGCCGGCGGTCATGTCGGAGGGTACATAGGTTTCACGGTCGATATTACAGATTTTGTGAATTCCGGAGAAAATGCAATCTCCGTGCGTGTAGATAACAGCTATGATCCAGAAGTGATCCCTAGCCAGAAGAGTGATTTCTTTATTTTTGGTGGGATTACCCGCGATGTGTGGTTAAGAACATTACCAAAGGTTCACTTAGACCGTACCCAAATATCCACTCCCAAGGTTTCCAAAACTAAAGCAAATCTTATCGCTAAAGTCATGACTTCGGGATCTATGAAAGGCTACAAAGTGGAGATAGCTTTAAAGAATGCCGCGGGAAAAATAGTCAAGTCAAAATCTACCAGACTCAAAGAAACAAAGACCACCCTCAAGCTGGATGTGAAAAACCCACAGCTGTGGAGTCCTAAAAATCCGAACCTATATCAATTGGTTATCTCCATCAAAGACGGCAACAAAGTAATAGATCAAACTGAAGAACAAGTTGGTTTCCGCTGGTTTGAGTTTAAGGATCACGGAGCTTTCTATCTCAATGGAGAGCGTTTATTGCTGCGTGGAACCCACCGCCATGAGGAACATGCTGGTGTGGGAGCAGCCATGAGCAACGAGCAACATCGTGCCGATATGGAATTGATCAAAAGCATGGGAACCAACTTTGTGCGACTGGCACATTACCCACAGGATCCCGAGATTTACAAGGCCTGTAATGAGTTGGGGTTGATCGTTTGGGACGAGTTGCCGTGGTGTCGTGGCGGGCTGGGTAACGAGCAGTGGAAAGAAAACACGACGGGAATGCTTAAAGAGATCATCAACCAAAACTACAACCATCCCAGCATCGTTTTCTGGTCACTGGGTAACGAGATCTACTGGTTGCCAGATTTTGAGAATGGAGACGATACTGATGCGATCAACGACTATTTGAGCGAGCTGAATGACCTAGCTCACGAGATGGATCCGAATAGGGTTACTGCGATAAGAAAATACTACGAGGGCGCAGATATTGTGGACGTATTCTCGCCATCGATCTGGTCGGGATGGTATTCCGGTAGCTATAAAAGCTACGGGAAAGCCATTGCACAGTACAAAGAGGAATACAACCACTTTATCCATACAGAATATGGCGGGAGCAGCCATCTAGGCCGCCATACGGAAAATCCCATTACCGGAGAGGGCGAGATCCAGGCAGACGGTTGGGAAGAAGCCATCGTCCAGACTGATGTGGCAAATATTGCCCAGATAGGCGACTGGAGTGAGAATTATATGGTCGACCTTTTTGACTGGCACCTGCGCATTTCTGAGACTGACCCTACGTTTGTAGGTAATGCACAATGGGCGTTTAAAGATTTTGGGACACCGCTGCGACCGGAGAACGACATTCCCTACATCAACCAAAAAGGACTTGTGGATCGCGACAACAATCCTAAGGACGCTTATTACGTGTTTAAGAGCTACTGGAGTGACGAGCCTTTTGCGTGGATTGAGTCGCACACATGGACAGAGCGTCAGGGACCGGAGGGAACCCAGCGCGAGATCAGCGTGTATTCAAATGCTGAGGAAGTAGAGTTTTTCATGAACGGCAAGAGCATGGGAACCAAAAAGAAAGACATCACAAAATTTCCTGCCTCTGGATTGACTTGGACGGTTGATTTTAAGGAGGGAAAGAATACCATGCGAGCCGTAGGTAAAACAAAGGACGGAACCGTGGTCAATGATGATCTGGATGTCAATTATCGCTTTACCAAAAACGGCAAGGCAAAAGAGTTGACCCTTGAATATGAGAAACTGGATAATGGTAATTATTTGATTACCGCTTTCGCGAAAGACTCTAACGGAATGAGATGCTTCGATTACGAAGAGCGTGTCTATTTCCAAGCACTTTCTGGAGCCACGACCATGAAAAGCTTAGGAACGCCCACAGGTAGCGAGTCCATTAAAATGGCAAACGGGAAAGCCAGTATTGAAATAGTTCCGGATGGAAATGATCAACCCATTGAGGTTATGGTGTTGAACCAGAGTTTTAAAGGGACTTATTTGACTATTGACTGATCAAGGTCGAGAGATAATTCAAGTTCAGTTTATTGAGCCATATTTGTGGAATATTTGAAAACAGCTTTTAAAGCGAGAATAACGCTATATTGAAAGACCTCCACAAAGCCATAATTTTCATGATTGCCAGTTCGCTGGCGTTTTCATTCATGAATATTCTGGTCAAATATCTTGAAGATTTTAGTGCATTCCAAATTGTTTTTTTTAGATCGTCGATGACCTTGGTATTTTTGACCGCTTACTTGCGGCATCAAAAAATTGATTTGTTTGGGAATGAGAAATTGTTACTATGGCTTAGGGGTATATTCGGTACGATATCATTGATTCTATTTTTTATCTCCCTAGGGTATTTAAAAGTGGGAATGGCCGTCGTGCTGCGCTATTTATCTCCCATATTTGCAGCAATAATGGCTGTTATCTGGCTTAAAGAACAAATCAAGCCGCTGCAATGGCTATTTTTTGGACTTGCTTTTTCTGGGGTTTTAATGATTAAGGGCGTTGATGGCTCAGTAAATACCGTAGGGCTGGTTTTAATCTTGATTTCTGCATTTTTTCTGGGGCTGGTGTTTGTCACTATCTCTAAGATTGGGAAGAGGGATCATCCCATTGTGATTATCAATTATTTTATGCTTACCGGTGTGATCGTTGGCGGATTGGTTTGCTTGTTTGACTGGAAGACTCCTGTGGGTATGGAATGGTTGCAGTTGATTGCTATTGGGGTTGTGAGCTTTACCGGTCAAATCTTTATGACCAAAGCTTTTCAGATCGCAAGTACAAATCAGGTAGCACCTATCAAATATCTGGAAGTCGTCTTTACGGTAATCATGGGAGCGACTTTATTTACGGAAGTGTACACGCTCTGGGCACTCGCGGGAATGTTTCTCGTGATCGCTGGACTGATTCTGAATATCTGGTACAAGTCTAGAATTAGCAAGCCGCTGGTTTAGATTTTACCGATTTGATTTAGTGATCAGATTATCATTTCAAAATCGATCTCCTAATTATTTGTGAAATAGGGAATATTGTCTTTAATTTGGACAACCAAATTGGTTAACCAATTTTAATTCGCAATCGTTAGAGTTTATACACCATTATCATTTTGATTAGAAACTTATTTTCCATTCTTGTTGTTTTCGTACTACTTACTTCCTGCAATTATTCGGGTAACGAGCAAAATACGACTGAAAAAGATCAAGATCAATCCGTCAACAGTGAGTTGTTGCTTACTTCGGCTGGGGTTAGTGATTTTAAAAATGGTAAGAGTCCGCTGATTGATAAAACCATGAACGGTCTTGAAGGGGCTGTTAAGCAAATTCTATCTAAAGAGATTGAAATTCCCAAGCCCGTAGATGCTGGTGGTGGGTATTCTCACGAAAAGGCTAAAAATAACTACGCTGATCTCTACAAAGTTGCCGTTTCAAACAGTCTTCAACCAAGACAAGAAAAAAAGGACTTTATCCACGAGATGTTTATGGGATATGCAGAGATGTATTCTACACTTGGTTTACATCCCAAAGCAAAGGAAAATCATCCTGCTGGGAAGTTATACTGGCAGGGATTGAACGAAGCCGTGACCTTGTTCTATTTTATCCAGAGTTATGATTTGGCTCGTTCTGAAATGTCAGATGAAGATCAGCAAAAAATTGAGCAAGACCTATTACGGCCCATGGCAAAATTCCTAAGCGAGGACAGCTATGAGGTGTTCAATAAAATTCATAACCATGGAACTTGGTCTGTCGCCGCGGTAGGCATGACGGGAATGGTGCTGGGCGATGAGGACATGGTGGATCGATCGATCTACGGATCTAACAAAGACAGCGAGACCGGATTTTTAAAGCAGCTGGATGAGTTGTTTTCCAAGGATGGTTTTTATTCTGAGGGACCTTATTATCATAGGTATGCGATTTTGCCTTTTATCGCTTTCGCGGAAGCGATACACAACAACAAGCCCGACGTCAAGATTTTTGAATACCGCGACGGTGTCTTACAGAAAGCCGTAACAACCTTACTGCAGTTGACTGACGAGCAGGGACGTTTCTACCCTATCAATGATGCGATAAAAAGCAAGACGTGGGAAAGTGATGAGGTGGTTTTTGCTACCAACATCGCCTACAAACGCTACAATAATGAAAGTTTGCTGCCGGTCATTAAAATGATGAGAAAAGTTTCCTTTACCGATGCGGGCGCAGCTGCTGCAATCGCGATAGACGACAGCACTGCAGATTTTTACGAGCGTCCCAGCACCATCATAAAAGACGGTGTAAATGGCGATCGCGGCGGGCTCGCGTTGTTGCGTAGCCCACAAAAAACCGACGATCAATTACAGGCGGTACTCAAGTTTTCTACTCAGGGAATGGGGCACGGGCACTTTGATCGATTGAGTCTATCGGTTTACGATCATGGAGCAGAAATTATTCCAGATTATGGAGCAGCGAGATTCCTTAATATCGAGGCTAAGAGAGGAGGCCGTTACTTACCCGAAAACAAGTCCTATGCACGACAGACCATCGCCCACGCAACGGTAGTTGTTGACGAGCAATCCCAGAACAGGGCTAACGTCAAACGATCTGAAGAGCGCAGTTCACAACTGGTTACTACGGCAATTGATGGAGACCGGTTGCAGCTAGTTGTAGCGCAGGATACCAGCGCTTACGATGGCGTGGATATGACTCGTAGTATTACCGTTATCAATGACTCCACGATCAGCGAGCGACCATTTATTATTGACATCTATAATTTAGAGTCAGATGATAGCCATACGTACGACTACAATTTTCCGTTTTATGGGGATGTGATCGATACGCAGTTTGACTACACACGGCCTGATGGGCGACAGATTTTAGGGACAGATAGTGGGTATCAACATCTAGAGGTTTTGGCAAAGGGTAAGCCTAAAGCAGATGCAGATAACACATCGTTTACCTTTTTACAAGAGCAACGTTTTTATACTATAACCACCGCGACTGGTCCAGATGCGCAGATCATGCTTACACAAACCGGTGCTAACGATCCAGAATTTAATCTTAACACGCAGCGTCAGTATTTGATACGGGAGCAAAACGCTCAAAACCATACTTTTGCAAGTGTGATCGAGCCACATGGTTTCTTCAATCCCATTCAGGAGACGGTTGCCCAACCGCGGGCGGTAGTCAGCGAGATCAAGCACACTCGCGATGGAGATTATGATGTCGTGGTGTTTAAAGCGGGCAATGAAATGTATTTATATTCGCTTTCGCGAAAGCGGAATAACCTTAAAAATCATACTGTTGCATACAATGGTCAGTCCTATTCATGGGAGGGGCCGCACCAACTTATAAAATTATAGCAAATGAAAAGATCGAGTGATACCTATATCTTGACAAAGGAAATGCAGTGGGAAGAGCTGGGTGGCGGTGTGTCGCGTAAGTTTCTGGGTTATGACAACCAGATCATGATGGTTCAGGTTAAATTTGACAAAGATGCCGAGGGTGCGCCGCATGCGCATTTTCATACGCAGGCGACCTATGTGGTTTCGGGTAAATTTGAATTTGTCATAGATGGCGTCAAGCAGGTGGTAAGTGCGGGCGATGGCGTTTATATTGAACCCAACCTGTTACATAGCGCAGTATGCCTGGAAGAGGGAATGCTTATCGATACCTTTGCTCCGGTGCGGGAAGACTTTCTTGATGGTGGTGCAGTGTCGTATTTTGGAAGTAAAGAAGATTAACAAGTTAAATAAAGAGAATGAGTAATAAAGGTAAAGTAGCAGTAGTAACAGGCGCCACGGGCGGAATAGGTTTTCAGGTAGCAAAACGTTTGTGTGAAGATGGCTATACGGTCGTGATGAACGGCATAGACGATGAGGCCGGAAACGAACGATTAAAGGAACTCAAAGACGCTGGGCACGATGCCGAGTACCGCGGATTTGACGTGACCAACGAGAACGAGGTTAGCGAACACATCAAGGCCGTAGGCGAGAAGTACGGTCGCATAGACGTGCTCGTAAATAACGCCGGTGGACTGGGTGGAAGAATGCGATTTGAAGAAATGACCACTGATTTTTATCGTAAGGTCATGGCGTTGAATTTGGATTCTGTGTTTTTTACTTCGCGTGCCGCTATTCCTTATTTGAAAAACGGAGATCATCCATCCATAATCAATTACACATCCAACGCAGCATGGAATGCGGGAGGTCCTGGAGCGGGAATTTACGGAACTTCAAAAGCCGGAGTTCATGCCATAACCAGAGCCCTTGCAAAAGACCTAGCCGAATATGGTATACGTGTAAACGCGGTATCGCCAGGAACGATCGACACTCCATTCCACCAACAGATCAAGTCTACCAAGCCTGAAGTTTTTGCCTCATGGGCAAACAATATCATGCTGGGTCGTTTGGGACAACCAGAAGATGTTTCTGGTGTGGTTTCGTTTTTGGCCAGCAAAGATGCCTCATTCATCACTGCCGAAACGGTGCAGATAGGTGGTGGACAGGCGCTGGGGATTTGATTTTTTAGAGATTAGAAGTTAGAAATAAGAGGTTAGAGATAGGAGTGATTCTTTTCTGATCTGTGTTTTTAGAACTCCCGATGGATTTAAGGTCTGTTGGGAGTTTTTTTGCATTGGGAGACACCCATCTCTTATCTTCCCTCAAGGGAAGACGGTAATTGTGAGGGTTTTTTGATCTTTTTCTCTTGGCTTGATGGCTTGGGTTTTACTTGAGGGAAATGCCGATAGGTAATGGGTGTGGAGGTGTTGTTTTTTTTTGGGGTGTTTTTTGCCGCGGATAACACCCAACTCTTATCTTCCCCTCGAGGGAAGACGGTAATTTTGTGGGAATTTGATTTTTGTTTCATAACTCGATGGTTTGAGTTTCCCATGAGGGAAGACGTTACTGTTGGAGTTCTTTCGTTTTTATCTCTTAGCTTGATGGTCTGGATTTTCCCTTGAGGGAAATGCCGGTGGGCAATGGGTGTGGAGGTATTGTTCTATTTTTTTGGATTTTGTTTTAAATTGAAGAATCTTTTTTATGCTGGGGACAACACCCAACTCTTATCTTCCCTCAAGGGAAGACGGTTGTTGTGAGGGTTTTTTGATCTGTGTCTCTTAGCTCGATGGCTTGGGTTTTCCCTTGAGGGAAATGCCGGTAGGCAAAGAGTGTTGCGGTGTTGTTCTATTTTTTTGGATTTTGTTTTAAATTGAAGAACCTTTTTTATGCTGGGGATAACATCCATCTCTTATCTTCCCTCAAGGTAAGACGGTACGGTTGAATTTTTTTAATCTCAATTTTTGAGCTCGATAGCTTGGGTTTTCCCTTGAGGGAAATGCCGATAGGCAATGGGTGTTGCAATGTTGTTTTTTTTTGAGGATGTTATTTTATCTGTGTAGAACACCCATCTCTTATCTTCCCTCAAGGGAAGACGGTACCGTTGGAGTTCTTTTGATCTTTGTCTCATAGCTTGATAGCTTGGGTTTTCCCTTGAGGGAAATGCCGGTAGGCAAAGGGTGTCAGGCAGGCTTAAATTAATGTTAGCTATTTTTAATTCTAAAGTTCTACGAAACTACAAGACTATTTTACCTTTAAGTTTTCATGCGTAATCACAATATTCTTCCATACACCCCAGCGGCTCGTGATCTATCTAAAAGATTACGGTTGAAAATGACCAAAACTGAAACGGTATTTTGGGAACGGACCAAAAAATCACAATTAGGCGTTGTGGTCAGAAGACAGATGCCGATTCTAGATTATGTGGTCGATTTCTATATCAAAGAAATTGGATTGGCTATAGAAATTGACGGTAGTTCACACGATAATAGATTTTTAGAAGACGCTCACAGACAAGGTAGAATTGAGGAACTGGGAGTAAAATTTATCCGATTTACAAATGATCAGATTGAGAGAAATATAGATGACGTGTTAGGCGAGTTGAAAGCTTTGATTGATGAAATGGTAAACGAATAGATTGAACCGCGAACACCCATCTCTTATCTTCCCTCAACGGAAGACGATACTGTAGAGATTTTTTGATCTGTTTCTCTTAGCGAAATAGCTTGGTTTTCCCTCGAGGGAAATGCCGATAGGCAAAGGGTGTTGCGGTGTCATTTTAGTTCCAAAATATCATAGTCTTACGAGAAACATCTATCACTTATCCTCCCTCTACTGTTAGAGAATTTTTGATTCACTTCTATTACCTCAATAGCTTAGGTTTTCCCTCAAGGGAAATGCCGCTAAGCAAAGGGTGTAACGATGCCATTAGCCAGGATAGACAACTTACAACTCCAAAAAAATCTTACCTCCTAATAAACCAACTTCAAAGCAATATTCTCCACAACCTTAATCTCCCCAGAATTGATGATGGTATTATTTTCTGGTTTTTGACCTTTTGCTCCCCACAATATAGCAATGACTTCAGTACCATTATTTTTGAAAGTATTGTGCGCAAAAGTTACGTTTACAATACCACGTGTATTGATGAGGATTTCATCTTCATCTTCCTGACCGCAGTTTAAGAAGGTGTTATTGGTAAGTTTCAATACGCCTCCTATTGTGGATTCATCGTACCCGCCACGGTAAAAATCAATGATCTCATTAGATACGTTTTCAAAAGTTGAATTTGTGATCGTTAGAAATTCTACGTTATAATCTCCTTTGTCATCTGTCTCTTGATCGAGGAGTAGGCCGTTTTTACAGTTTTTGATTGTCGTATTATTTAACGTGATTTCATCGGCGAATGAACCTTTTGCTACTTCAAGTACGGTATTAAAACCATCAATGATTACGTTTTCTAATGTCAAATCGTAATTGGCATACATTTTTTGACCCTTATCTGAAATGATAAAATTTTGCGATTGATCTCCGGCGAACTCTAAATTTTGCAAGGTTAGTTGGCCGTAGGGTTGCATCTCAAAAAGCGAATTGGCATTTGAGATTACCGTTACTTTTGAGTCTTCATTTCCTGATAAAATCAACTTCCTGTTGATTTCTAGTTGTTCATTCAGCGCATAGTTTCCAGCATTTAGATTTATAGTGGAACCGTTTTTTGCAGTTTCCACAGCTTTCATTAGTTCATCTGCGTTTGAAACCGTGATTGTAGTTTTTTCAGCCTCTTTATCTGTTGTGGTAAACCATGATGGGCCGTAATTTTCATCATTCAACGTTGCTTTTGCCTCGGTTTCAGAAATCGGATTTACGATTGCGCCCACTTTATTGCTTTCTTCTGTACGCTTATTCCCAAATAAATCTGTATCGATTTTTTCAAATCCAAAACCTGAATACAGCTCTGTATCATTTTCTGAAACGTAAAACGAGCCTTTGCCTTTAAATTCTTTGATGGATAACAATTCGAAATCATCGCGATCAGAGTTCATAGTCTGTTTACTGATCATCAAATTATTTTGGAATTTGACTCCGTCTATTTTATCATAAGCCTTGATGGGATAGGATTTGGAAAAATCATTATAGACGAGATTATTGGCAAATACGACTCGTTTAGGTCGCGCTGAGCGGATTTCGGAGGGAGGTAAAACTTCCGCCTGATCTAGGTTGACACCTACGCTAAAATGTATGGGCTGTTCACAATTGATCCAGCTGTTATGAGCAACTACTACATCTGTAACTTGGTTGTAGCGGTTCAAGGGAGATTTGGGAATACCGTTCATGACCGCCAGCGCGGCTCTGAATTCTTGACCTTTCAATCCATCAAAATAATTATTGGTTACCGTGTGTCCCGTGTTGATGATACGTACACCACCTACATATGGATTGCCATTTGCTTTGAATAAATTACCATCAATTTTTACATAGTTTCCGTGGCGCGTCACTACCGATCCCTCACTTTCCAGAAACACATTGTTGCTAAAACTATTAAAATTGGATTTACTGGAAATGATTTCTACCTCACCGTTGCATTTTTCGAATAAGTTATCAGTTACCTGTGTGTAAGATGGGGTCATAGAAGTAGTGCTGGCTCCCAGTTGCATGGTTTCGGCTTTGGGACCTCCTTTTCTGGGACGAGGGCCAAAATGGTTGTGATGGATCTTGTGATAATTGTTTACATGCTCATTTCCATTGAGATAGACCTTAACCGTGGGTCCCTCGTTGGATTTACCCGTGATATAGCTGTTAGCCAACTCATTATGTTGTCCGTAAAATTCCACCCAGTGATCCTTGCGGTGGCGATCTGGTTGGGTATAATTTTCAATGACCGTTCCCGTGACGCTACAATTAAATGCAATAGAGTCGGGCGAGTTTCTAAAAATGATGACCGCATCATCTGGGGTGTAGCCATTCTTGAAATACAAGTCCTGTACCTGAAGATATTCCCCACTCAATTTTAGAACCGATTGTCCCTCGAGTGAGACACCGCCGGGAGTTTCTGGTTTTAGAACTATAGGTTCATTTTCAGTACCGTTTCCGTGAAATTTAAGTACAAGATTGTTCCACACTCCGTCTTTCATAACGATGGTCGTTCCTGCCTGTGCGCTATCTATCGCGACTTGCAATTCCTGTGGCGTGGAAACTGTTTTTTGCGATGAATTTTGTTGCTCATCGCATGAGATCAACGTTATTAATAGTAAGGGTAAAAAGTACTTAAACATGAACTGGATTTTAAGGTATTAAAATACGTTAAAATCCAGTTATAGCAATAGATATGAAAAGCTTTTTCTTACTAATCTATTGAGTTAATTTGTAATGTACCTGTAGTTTGTGGTAGTTATTTCATGGCATCGTGACCCCAGTTTTTAAGTGCTTTATACCATGGACTTCCCTCGATTTCTCCGCTGGGTTTTTGGCTTTCGTGTAGTTTTTGATGGTAGATCCCCACCGTTTGATTGATGCGATCCCAGTTAGCCTCCGTAAGATCATCTTTATCTTTTTTCAGGATCTTCACGAGCTGGCGACCCGCGCTATGACCCACCGTTTCTCCGCTATCCATCTCACGCCCAGCGTTTTTAGACTCCTCCGTTTCCAGCCAGTCCTCTAGCTCTGAGACGCTCATGTTTTGCTTTTCCTGAAACTCCTCCCACACTTCTTCTTTGTCGTAATCTGCCATTTTTTATTTTAAATGTAGTTTTTGAAATGCAGTAAAGCTGTTAGAATTGGCTTAATTAACGAGGTGTTTAGGTTTGTGAGGAGGCTTGATTTGTTCTCGCTTTCGCGAAAGCGTTACAACATTCCAACTTTTCTACCTCATTATAAATCCAGTCATGCACTTTATAAAACAGTTGTTGTCATTACTTTAAGAGGGTATCGCTCATAGAATAATATTTTTGTCTGGAATAAGGAGAAACGTAAATAAGTTTATGAAAAGGAGTCTCAAAAACCACTGCATAATAACGATCTGTTCATGTGTTTTTATTTTTTACAGCCTGCATCCAGCAGCCGCTCAGGAAAGTAGAAATGCTCTGAAAGGTGAGGATAGCCTGAAACAGTTGATCAAGTCGCTGCCTGGTTTTTCAAATTATGGAGATGCATATTTTATCACGGGAATATCTGTGGACGAGCCGGTTAATGAGGAAACCAGCGATGCCAAAATCGCTTTTGGGTTCAAGCAGCGATTGTCTAACTGGGCACTGCCCTATGAGTCTTATGTTTATTTTACGTACCGTCAGCAGACGTTTTGGGACTTTTACCAGGAGAGTTTTCCCATAAGAGAGAACAATTATCAACCAGGGCTTGGGATCTACAAGATTTTCCATAACGATACCAAAATCACAGGAGGATTATGGCTGGGTTTTGAGCATCAGAGCAACGGTAGGGATGGCGATCGATCGCGCAGCTGGAACAAGTTTTACGGCCAGTTTTTAAAGCCTATCAATAATAATGCACTCGTACGCCTTAAGGCTTGGGCGCCGGTAGGAGGTATGGACGGCAATGAGGATATTACCGACTTCAGAGGGTTTTTTGAACTGGGAAGTACCTACAGACCCATCAAAAATGTGTTGCTTGATTTCGATTTTAGGCAGTCGTTTTCAGATGGGTTGAGAGGAAGTCTCAAATTGGGCATCAGCTACAAAATCTCCAAAACATTTGATCAATTTATCTACCTCCAGTATTTCAATGGATATTCTGAAGATTTGATCAATTATGACAGGCAGGTCAATAATTTGAGGATTGGGATCGCATTTCGAGATTTGTTTTCAATTTTAAGTAAGCGTAAGAGATGTTTCTAATTAAACATGAATTAGACCTCAGAATTAAAATAAGATATTGATTTTCAAATCTTAATAAGTTGTCAAGTCGAGTACTTCGACTGCGCTCAGCATAAACTAAAGTCGAGACTGTTTACGGATTTCTCATAATTTAATCGTTTTCGACCTGCCTGCCGGCAAAGGCAGGCTGCGCTCAAACTGACATCTGAATTATAGACATTATTATTCTTTGAATTTCAGACTAATTATAGATTTTCTTAGATCGAACTCTCGTTAAGTAAAGTATGGCTTATCAGCTGGTATTTTGTTCTCGCTTTCCATCGGTCGCCAAAGGCTTGCCGACGGCGTAGCGCGAAAGCGAGATTATAAAAGAGAGATGACATAAAATAGTCGCTTATCATTGAATCGGATTGATAAATTCTTAAAGCTATTTTAATCATTGCCTTTATTGCGGTCTGTCTCTTATTTTTAAACAAAAAGGAAAATGAAGAAAGTTGAATTAAAAGACGCAGTAGCCTCTGTCAAATCGGGAGATAAAGTTTTTATCCAAGGTGCGGCAATGACTCCTGCGATACTGGTAGATGCCCTTTGTGAACGCTATGAAGAATTAGAAAATGTAGAGTTCATCTCCATCCATACCGATGACGATGCCACTTATTTAAAGGAGCCTTTCAATAAATCATTTTATCTCTCCAGCTGTTTTGTGGGAGCTAACGTGCGCAAGGCAGTGAATGGTGGAAATGCCGATTATATCCCCATATTTCTGAGCGAGATCCATCAGCTGTTCAGGAATGGTAGGTTTGATCTTGACACGGCGCTTATTCAAGTCTCTCCACCAGACAAGCATGGTTATTGCTCACTGGGAGTTTCAGTAGATATTACGTTACCGGCACTGGAAACGGCCAAAAACGTCATCGCACTAGTAAATGATCAGGTGCCACGCACTCACGGCGATGGGATCATTCATATTTCACAGATCGATTATGCGGTGGAAGTGTCACAACCTATCCATCGAGCTACGGCAAATACACCATCTGATATTGAACAAAAAATCGGTAAAAACGTGGCGGAATTGATCGAGGACGGTGCAACATTGCAAATGGGAATAGGTAATATACCTAACGCTGTGCTATCGTATCTGGGTAATCATAAAAACCTGGGAATTCATACAGAAATGTTTTCAGACGGGATCTTATCTTTAGTGGATGCAGGTGTAATAAATGGGAGTCATAAAAAGGTAAAGCCTGGGAAAATCGTGACAACCTTTGCGATAGGAACCCAGAAGCTGTATGATTTTATAGATGACAATCCGTTGGTGCATTTTAAGGAGGCCGCGTACACTAACGATACGTCCCTCATAAAGCGAAATCCTAAAGTCACGGCAATCAATAGCGCCATAGAAGTTGATATTACCGGGCAGATCTGTGCGGATACCATAGGTCCTTATCAATTTTCAGGAGTAGGAGGCCAGATGGATTTTATGAGAGGCGCATCTCTATCTAAGGGTGGTAAACCTATTATTGCCATGCCATCAGTAACGCGTAAGGGAGTCTCAAAAATAGTATCTCAATTGCAGCTAGGAGCTGGAGTGACCACAACCCGTGCTCACGCACATTATATAGCGACAGAATATGGAGTGGTGGATCTTTTTGGGCTTTCTTTAAAGAAAAGAGCCAAAGCACTTATTGAAATTGCACATCCGGATCATAAGGAAAATTTGGATAAAGAAGTCTTTGAACGGTTTAAGAAGTAGTGGCTTAGAATGCAATAATTAGATATTGGATGTTTTGATTTTGAATACAGCGAAACTTGATTATTTGTTGTGCTTGACATCATTTTAAACGACAGTTATGAGGCTGATTTGATAATTTATTAGTTGTCTTTGTTATTTAATCATAAGAAGCGCGTAAAAGTGAATTCTTATGACAACACCAGTTCATGAAACTGTATATTTAGCATTAAACCGATCATATGAACGATAAGAAGTCCATTTGTTTTGTGGCAACCCAAATTCTAATTATCGCCATCTACTTTATAGAGATAAAAGCTATTCAGTTTTACACATCTAGTTTTTTGGGTGGCTTTTTCTTCGGTTTTGGTGCTGTGAGTGCTTTGCTCGTTCTTTATGCGCTTTTGCAGCTGAATACCAAGATTTCGCCATTTCCAGCGCCTAGAAATAATAGCAAATTAGTAACGAGTGGAGCGTATAAATTTACCCGACATCCTATTTATACAGGAATCTTTTTTAGCTTATTTTATTACGGTATCGTGGTAGGTTCTGGTTTTAAAATAATCGTAAGTATTCTGTTACTAGCCTTATTTTATTACAAATCACGCTATGAGGAAACTTTGCTCTTGCAACAATTCCCTGATTACGCCAAATACCAGCAGGAGGTAGGCCAACTAATTCCTTATGTAGGCTTGAAAAATTAAGACTTATGGCAGCTGACTATATTTTTATGAGAATCGTGTACGTACTTAACATCATAGTCGCTGGTCAGATAGCCATTAGTTCAATTTTCGCACCTAAATCTGCGGCGGCATCAGTTTTTCAGAACGCCTATTCAGCGACAGAGACCATACGGCTGGTGGGTTGCCTGTGGTTGGGAATAGCGATTTTATCGGCTTTGGGACTGTGGAAACCAGTCACATTTTCTCCTGTTCTTTTGTTGCAGCTTATTTATAAGGGGACTTGGTTGATTGCAGTGGGAGTTCCAGCAATAGTTAATGATCAGCCTTATCCTAAGGGGATGGCGTTGTTTTTTGTGATTTGGGTAGCTGTTTTGCCATTTGTTATTCCATGGTCGGAATGGATTTCAAGTGACGCTTGAATTATTTTTCCTGCCAACTGGGACAGAAATAAGTAGAGCGCCCGCCTACCTTGATCTTTTTTATTTTGTCTCCCGTATGGTGGCAGGTGGCATCTTCTTTACGGTTGTGGATCAAGAAGTAATCAGGGAAATCTGAATAATGAGCATCATTCTCGATGGCAACTTCTATCACGTGTTGCATCTTGTCAAAAACTTTTTCCGTTTGATCATTGTCTAGATTTGAAACTTTGATCTCTGGATGCATTTGCGCCTGATACAAAATGTCGTCTGCCATCCAGTTTCCTATTCCAGCGCAAATGCTCTGGTTCATAAGGATGTTTTTGATGGAGGTTTTACGCCCTTCTAGAGACTCTTTGAATTCTTCCAGTGTCAATTCTCTGGCGTCCTTGCTTAGGTCATGCTCTTTTCTATATTCTTCAATATTCTCAGTAAGATCCCACCAGCCAAACTTCCTCTTGTTCTCAAAAGCAAAATGATAATCATTATTAAACGCCAGCATAATATGACCAAATTTGGGGCGGTCATCCACATCATGAAAATAATTGGGACGTCCAGTCATCCCAAAATGCATGACCAGCACCCGATCTCCACTTGTTTTGAGAAAAAGATATTTACCGATGCGCTCCGTGCCCGTAAACTCCTGATCAATTAAATGGTTCCTAAACGTTTGAAGTGTCATTTTAAGCAGACGGTCGTCCCTACATTCCATGTGGACAATTTTCTTGTGCAATATGGTCGCATTGATATATTGCTGGTAACCGTGTACTTCTGGTAATTCTGGCATAGGGATGAATTCTGTATTTTACTTTGCTTCGAGCGCTTTTTCAACTGCTTCCGTCAGCATATCAATACTTCCAGGACCAAAACCCTGTGCACCATACGCGATCTTGGAATCTTTACCTATGACGATATGCGTAGGATAGGCAGAGACATTATAAGCCGCAGCAAAAGACCTGCCCTGAGGGACGATATTGTAGTTGAAGTCTGTTTTTGCCAGAAACTTGGAGAGTTCTCTTTTACGATCTGTAGCGACTCCCAGAAATACTATCTCGTCAGAACTGTTTTCTTTGACCAGCTCATTGAGTTCAGGAATTTCCTTTCTGCAAGGTGGGCAGCCTATGAACCAAAAATTCAATACAACCACCTTTCCTTTCAACTCTTCCATGGTGTAGGTTTTACCATCCATATCTTTCAGCTCAAACGGCTTGGCGTCCTGACCCACAAGCTCCGATGGGTTTCCTACCTTAGAAGCTTCCATCTGTCGTTTCATTTGAGCGCGCTCCTCATCGGTACTGGGTCGTAATAAAGCGACTACTACTTGGTTGCTGCTATTTGCATAAGGATCGGCACCATAATCTCCACTTGTAAGTAATTTGATCAAACGATTTTGGGAGTCGATGCGTTTTTTATCGGTGTCATAAAACCGTACCGTTCTCATTTCCATTTTATATTTTCCAGATCGCATTTCTGATTCAGGAACTTTGACCAGTGTCTTTAGATAAGCGTCAGTTAATGTTTCGGGCGGCGTTGAGGTTTCTTCTTGAGCATTTAATGAAATACTTAAAAACAATAAAGTCGCCGTAAATAGGTATTGGATTTTTCTCATAATCAAATTTAGACAATAAATATACCATTTACGAATACCTGATTAACCTGTTTAACGTGAGTTCGATCTTAAAACATCTTTAATTAGTCTGATATTCACAGAAAGATGAAATCAATAATTCAGATGTCAGTTGGAGCGCAGCCTGCCTTTGCCGGCAGGCAGGTTGAAAACGTTTAAATTATGAGAAATCCGTATACAGTCTCGACTGTAGTTTATGCTGAGCGCAGTCGAAGTACTAGACTTGATAATTTATTAAAATTTGAAAATCAATATGTTATCTTGATTCTTTGGTCGAACTCACGTTGTTTAATAAGAATGGCGTGGATCTTTTTTGTGATCTGCGGTTTGTGATCTGCGTCAAATCAATAAGCTTTATTAATTCAAAGTTTTTACTTAATCCATCTCAACCGCAACAATGTGCTTTTGTATATGATCGCTTAGATCTTTTGAGACACCAGTTTTTGAGGCGTAGCTTTTCCATTGTGAAACCACGTCTTTAGTTCTGTCAATGATCTGATCTGGTCGCTTTATATTCATTGATTTTGCTATGGTTTTTAAATCTTCCCGTTTTATATGGTCTCTTTTACCGTTGAGGCTCAAACTATGCTTGCTTACCCAGATACTTTTTGGATCGTAGGCAAAACACACATCATAAGCAGGGCTTATGCGCCATTTCTCGCCTTTTTTGAGTAGGAACGAGAAGTTTTTGGTATGATCGTCACAATTCCTTGCGATCACGTTGAATACCATCCTGCGGTACATTTCCTCGGCATCGGGATAGGGGAGTCGCAACATGCGCATGACCTGAAAAAGCTGCTCGTAGCTGTACTCGCCCACATGGTTATAGTCGTAATGCGCCATGGCGCAGAGCGTCTGTATATGATGCTTTGTGGAAGTACCCTCACGGTCAAACCGCTGGGTCATAAAATGTGCCCTGCCGTTTTCCTCAAGCAATCGCGACGGCATCATATCAATACCGCAATCTATCGCCATGAGATAATAAGCCATTTCTACCCGCCCGTAACCCATCGAGGTGCCAAACTGGGCATCATCCACACCGTCCAGTTTGATGAGGTAGTGCTTGAAACCTGATGGCGCATCAGTCTGTCCGGACTTGACGGCGCCTGTTTCCTCATTAAAGGCGATAATCGCTTTGGATCGCGCACCACCCGCTGAAGTCCCCAGAGTGAGAATGCGTTTCATCGCTTCCTCGGTATCTTTTGAGATGTTCTCTGAAAAAGCCTCTCGCTCGTGCAGCATCTGAGCTGCAATGCTCACAAGATTATCCATGGAGATATCAAAAATCTGTTGCTTTTTATGGGTGCTGGGCTCAAATTCCAAAGCACCCATACCTCGCTGGCCTATAAAACACAGTGTTTCAACAGGGTTCATATCATTTTGCGGCCGCCCCTGCTGTGCCAGCCAGGAATTGATCAGGCGGTTACCATAACGATCGGGTAAAATATCAGCCAGCAGTCCTGGCAAACCCTTGAACGTATCTAGTTGTGAATTTTTACTGGCGAGTTCTGGAAACTGGTAGATTCGGCCTTTTTGAGCGGGCATGGTAAGCGGAGCTACTTCAATGTTTTGGTCGACAAAAGCCGGCAGATACTCAAAATTTGCCAGTTGCTTCTCGCTATTCCAGCTTACTGCCGCGATGCGCTCTCCCCAAAGTTTTACATAAGCTGTATCCATAACCTACCACTCACTTTCTTCTGTGTCCATATTGCCAGATTTTTTTCTAACCCGGTAACGCTCTTTCATGTTTTCCTCTGCGACCTGAAGTGGACTTACTACCTTTTCATATTTGAGTCCAGATAGCGCTTCCAGACTTCCCAAAGCTCTCAATACCTTTACAAGCGTGTCCAGAGTAGGAGAGGTGCCTCGCTCGATCAAACTTAAGGTACTGCGGCTTATGCCAGCGGCATCAGAGAGTTCCTGCTGGGAGAACTGTTTATCCAGTCTCGTCTTTCTGACAAACTCACAGACCAGATCGATAATTCTATCATCAGATAATGCGTATAGATTTATGTATGATGAATCATTCATTAAGTCTTGATTAAGCTTATAATGAATCAAATATACTGCTTTATTAGAGTCTTACCAAAATTTATATTGCGTATTTGTTTACGTTTAATCCCTCTTTATTCCATTTAAAGCGTAATATTTCATTCAGAATTGCGCTTTCGCGAAAGCGAGACCTCTATAAATCATTAAAAAGTGGAAAAAAATAATGCGCACGTATACATGCATAATATCATTCTGACTTATTTAAAGCGTAGTAATTCATTCAAAATATAAATTTCGAATCTTTCTGGAATTAAATTGAATCGATAAAAAAAGGCTATAGTTTATAAGAGCGTTTATTTAGGTTTTACTGAAATTAATCCCATAGGTCTTGTAATAATCACAACATTCTTCCACATTAGTTCAACAGAAAAATAGTACCGCTTTGCGAAAATTTTTCAAGAAATAAAACCAATAGTCAAGTTTTCCCTTAACTGCGTCCGACGAGTGCAGCGAGAGGAATGCATGATGTCGCAGAACAAAGGGTGTAGCGCATGAGTGATTCAATAGCAAAAATTCAAGTCAGCATACCACGGCTAAATAAACTAGAGCCCTACAAAACCACCATAAAGTAAAATGCCCGTGATCAAACCCAAGATCACGGACATTACCAACCCAAACAAAATTTTTCTAATAACCCGTATAAATAAAGGGAGCCCAGAAATAGGGGTGTGTCTGATCTCCATATTTTCCATTGATGAAATTGCGTTTTACCTGTGCCAGCGCACTCATGGTATTCATGTTTTTGTTGAACATTTGGTCATATAGTTCAACACTTAAATACATCGTGCCGCTATCGCTCACACTCCACAGTGAAGTAAGAGTGCTGTTTGCTCCAGCATTAAAAAGAGCCTGGTTCAGACCTTTGACGCCATCGCCGGGAGACTCCATTCCCAGTGCGGTCTGGCAGGCGCTCAGCATGACAAAATCTACAGGCAAGTCCAGTTGCTCCATCTCACTCACGACCACCATGCCGTCCTCTCCATTCACGGGCTGAGGATTTACCGTCATCGCAAAACTGCTCAGGTCAAAAACATAGGGATGGACGCTGGCATGACTGGATAAATGAATCGCACGATATTTGCCAAGCTCGCCGCTCTTGCTCATGCGTTTCAGTTCATTTTCTGTCATCTGATCGTCTAGCTTTGCATCAGATTTGGGAACCGTTTCTGTGATGACCACCACTTCTTTACGGCCGCCACTTAAAAAAACCATGGGTTTGTCGCCTTGAAAAGTAGCAAAGGCATAGTCGAGAGGCTGGTTTTTACCAATACTCTCCTTAACTTTAAAACGTATTTTTTCCAAATCCCCCAGCGAATTCAAGGGTGCTTTTTGTGCATTGTAGAGATCATAAGTGGCTCCGCCAAAAGCGAGTACGTTTTTCTCATAGTTGCGTTTGGGCTGTTTTCTCAAACTCACAAGCACCGCTGCACTAGGCGCATAACCTATCTCATATTTAGAGGCCATATAATTCCCCTCAAAATCCATCAAGGCATCAAACGGAATTACAGAGGTAACGCCCTCCGGGCTTATGGTCAGCCTATTTATTCCATTCAGCTCTGCGGCAAGACCATCCATGAATTGATTATAGAAAGCGGTCAAAACCATTTTCATGTTCTCCGGTTGGTAAAATGAATACTGTCCATTTACGATATCTGCCTTGAGGTGTTTTCTAAGGTATTCCACGACTATTTTGTATTCTCCCAGACCAAACATTCCTGGCTTGCGCTGTTTTTTACCAGTGAGGTAATCAAGATTGGGCGATCTTAGTTCTTGTTTTGCAAGCTCTTTCTCCAGCTTGATCAACGCATCTTTATCAAAATCCAGCATCAATTCAAATGGTCCTGCTGATCTGTTGTACCTCGTGTAAACCTTGTTCTTTTTTACCAGACACATTAAATAAGAGCCATCATAGGTAGAGCCTTTGGTAATGTCAATCAATGAAAGATAGGCTTCGTCTGGAGCAAGTTGAGATTGTAACTCTTGAAGCGAGATTTGTTTTTTGCCACTACGCTTGTTGTTGACCAGGTTATAGGCACGGTTGCTCTCAATGACGTCAAACAATTTGTCAAACTGTTTCGTTTCCTGATAACACGCAGCGAGATTTCCATTGATGCGCTGTAATTTATCCACATAACCTCTTTGTTCCTGTGGAGTCATTTTATCCAATTCACTTATGGTTTCATTTTGCGCTTTTTTGAATTCGGTGGTGGCTTGAGTGTATTTCTTTGCCGCGACTAGCGCAAGACCGTTGCTGTAATGGTTTTCTGTTAGAACAACTTCATCTTTTTTATCTAGGATATTTGCCGTACTGGAAATTCCGTTTTTTACAAATTCTGCAGAGGCCAGTTCTGCCAGATTAGGGTTGGCAAGAAACTGTTTTGCCTTAACTACAAGGGCTTTTCCCTTGTCCATATCCTTGTTAAACGCATAGGCTCTCAGCATTACATAATAAGCTTCTGCAACCATTTCGGGATCTGTAAATTGATCAACCAGCGAGGTGTAGGAATCTGCAAGATTTGCTGCATCCTGGTGGTTGCCTTGTTCTGCCTCAGCCATGATGAGATAGAAATAGGGCTTTGCAAAAACTGCGTTTACGGGCGCTTTACCTTTTAATTCCGTTAGCATATAGTTAGAAGAGGATTTCAGCAAATCCCATCTTTTCAGAGCTGCCTGAACGCTTGCTAGAAATTGATAGGTGCGATAACGAGAGGCAAGGCCATAGTTTTGGGAATCATATACTATGGCTTCTTGATATGGCATCAACTTTTGCCCAAATTTAAAATTGACTTTTTCGGCCAAGGAAGAGAGGTTTGCAAGAGCATCTGCATAAAGTTCCCTGGTTATCAAGCCAGATTCAACTGCAGTTTTGGTCGCGAGCCATTCATCTAGTACTTTTTCAGCCTCAGCATTATTTGCGATGGTTTCAGCTTTGGCCGAAAGGCTCTTGATCAAATTCTCATAGGCGGCCTTGGAATATTTGAGGCAATCTGCATCAAAAGTGGCCATCTTTTTTCTTGCGTAGGCTACAGTTGCGTTGTGGCCTTGATATTTGGAAAGATAGTTGATCATATCATTGATCTGGTCGCGGTAATAGTCTCGCACGTTTCCTGCAAGTCCCACACTTTGAAAGTTCTTGAAGAATTTATCGGCACTCCTTTGATCCTTTGCATAGAGACTGTGTAAAATTCCGTGGTAGTTGGATTTAGTTTCATAAGTCCACATTCCTATGGACCAGTCGTCAAAAGTTAGGGCAAGATCACTTTTACCCTTTTGGTAGAGCACTTGTGCCAGGTCGCTGTATGGTTGCCCTGCATCGTGATAACTATTGCACAGCTCGCTACCCAGCTTGATTGCCTGATCGTAGTTTTTTGACGTTATCGCTTGATCCATTCTTGTCTTGATGGGATTTTCAGCATATATGGGTAATGGATTTAGTTGGGCTTTACAAATCGTACTTATAATCAATAGTACGGTTAGTATAAGTGGATGTAGTGGGTGGGGATTCTTCATTTTATTGGGCTTTGAATTCATATTTTTTTACTTCCCGACCATTTTCATAAGTCTTGAAGTCATGCTTGTTGTTTTTTGTTCTGGTCAAATAATTACCATTCATAACGCCATTCTCCACCACATATATCTCATCTGTATTGTCAAAGTTCATTACAGAGACCACTCCATCCCATTTTCCATCTTTCATACTGCCGAATAGGACCCTTTCCTCACTTGCACTAAATATGATGGTCATGCCCTCTGATTTTCCATCTTTCCAGTATCCAGAAATCGCATCATCTGCGATGATTTTGATACCGTAGCCATTTTCACAATCTCCATAGGGGCAGGTGCTTGATGGATTTGCGGGAAAAAAATTTAACATTGGAGGGCTTCCTTTATCATAATTGGGGTATTCGTATCCGTTTTTTGTACGCACGATGTGCATGCCCACCATTTTATCATCGACAAAATTCCCAAGTGCATAGATGTTTCCATCAGTAACGTACCTGAACAGGCCATTCTTCTTACCATTTTTGTAGTTTCCCCAGAACTTTCCATCTTTGCCTGTGCGGTTTCCCAGTCCATGAAGTAGACCATTTTTATAGAAACCGACTTCATATCCCGTAGATTTTCCATTGCCGTCCGTTAGAGAAGCAAAGCCTATAAAGTCTTTACAATCTCCCCTGAAGCATTCTCTATTTTGAGAAAAAGAGCAGTTTACTAGAAACAAAGAGAAGAGTAGAACAACAAATTTTTTCATGATGTTATATTTGATTATCAAAGCTATAGGCAGTCTACCTTTTTAGAAATAGGGCAGTTGTCGTATAATGGTGTACGCTTTCGCGAAAGCGGAAACAGAAACAGTCATTACACATGAGATCAGGAATTATTGCTGGTACTGGAGGCATCTGTTGCTTAGTAACCGGACGCCAACATCAGTCATAGCAGCACAATGACAATTTTCTACAGGTATTGTGTTGGAATTTTACTTAATGTGTCAATGCAGTAGTAGCGCAATTGATTGCAATCAAAGCGAATTGTTTTTTAACGTTTCAATGCAGAGGAAGTGGAAAGTGCCGATTAAATTGTAAAAGAACCTTAGGCTGTTGAGTGGGAGTTTTCCAACGAACTTTTAAAGACCTTAATTTCAAAGATTCAAACCATTTTATAGAAAAGTACGTTCAAACGATTAATAATCTTTCTAAATAAACGCAGAATCCTCATAATCTTAACTTAATACCTTGATTCTTACGGCTGATAATTCCAATTTTATGGAAATAATTATCAAGCTATGTCAGAGAAAGAAACCAAAGAATACACAAACGGAGAGGTAACCATTTTATGGAAAGCCCATAAATGCATTCATTCTGGCGAGTGTACAAAGCGTTTGCCCAATGTTTATGATCCCGATAAACGTCCATGGATCCAGCCGGAGGGAACCAGCAGTGATGCCATACGCAAACAGGTGGCGCATTGTCCGTCGGGAGCATTGACCTTAAAAAAAGAAGAGGCCTCTGACAAAGTGGAACCGATTATTACTACCAGAGTTGATGTAATGGTGGGTGGCCCACTCGTTGTGGCAGGAGATTTCAAACTTAAAAAAGCCGACGGTACGATTACCGAGGAAACTAAAGCCACCGCACTGTGTCGTTGTGGAGCTTCCAGCAGCAAACCCTACTGTGACGGCAGTCATGCTGATATTGACTGGAACTCTTAGATTCACATTATGTCAAAATCGGAAAATCTATATACAGACGATAATCCCGCTTCCACAGTCGAGGGATTGGGATTTAAAGACAAGGAAAAGGCAGAGGAAAGTGTCAAAAAAGTCGAGAAGTTGCTTGAGGAGGAAGAGATCGATTTTAATCATGCCAAGCAAATCTGCGTGACCATGGAACAACGATCCAAGCACCACCCGCATCGTAATGATGATATGAAGGAGGCTGAGGAGGTTTGGAATGAGTATTTGGAAGAACTCAAGGATCGCACAGATTAGTTCAATCAGTATTATTAGGCTGTAGTTTATAACGGCGTTTATTTAGGTTTTAACTAGAATGAATCCTTAAGTCTAACAATAATCATAACAATCTTCGACAAAAGTTCAACAGAGTAGCATAACCGCTTTGCGAAATTTTTTAAAGAGACATGGGCAATAGCCCAGTTTTCCCTTGAGGGAAATGTTCGCAGAACAAAGGGTGTAGCGCATGAGTGAATCAATAGCAAAAATTCAAGTCGGCATACCATCGCTAAAATAATCTAGAGCCTATGATTATAATACATCAAGCAACCTTGCTGTATTAAAAACGGCATAGAGAAGGTTTGTTTTCTGAGTTGTTGACTATTAAATCAGATGGTATTCTGCAATTACATAAA
This sequence comes from Nonlabens sp., assembly GCA_049671565.1. Classification (GTDB taxonomy): domain Bacteria; phylum Bacteroidota; class Bacteroidia; order Flavobacteriales; family Flavobacteriaceae; genus Nonlabens. The sequence continues at coordinate 34,161 of JBATVD010000042.1, read as the reverse complement.
CTTACATAATTAGGTAAAATCGATATTCGCTTATCTTGCAGGTACTAATTATACCAGCATGAAAATCATTATATCTTCGTTTCTCTGTATTACGTCGTTGTTTCTTTCAGCCCAGCAAGACTCTGGCTGGTTAAGGCACAGTGCCATTTCTCCAGATGGTACCCACATTGTATTTACCTATAAAGGAGATCTTTACAAGGTCAGGTCAAATGGCGGAGATGCGCAACAGCTTACTTTTCATAAAGCCCATGATTATCAAGCGGTGTGGAGCAAGGATGGTAAAACACTTGCATTTGCTTCTAATAGATACGGCAACTTCGATATCTATACGATGCCGTCAGATGGCGGCGCCGCAAAAAGATTGACTTTTCATTCAAACGACGAGCAGCCTTTTAGTTTTACTCATGATGATGGTGCCGTTTTGTTTGGTGCCGTGCGCATGGACGATGTTATGCACCGACAGTTTCCCACGGGATCGCAACCAGAAGTCTACAGCGTCCCGTCTTCTGGAGGTCGGGTGGATCAAGTATTTACCATCCCAGCTGAATTTCTTAACGTGAGTAAAGATGGTAAACGCATGCTGTACCACGATAAAAAAGGTGGCGAAAACTACTGGAGAAAACACCACCGCTCCAGCATTACCAGAGACATCTGGGAGTACGACAGCGTGACCGATAAACACAGAATGATTACCACATTCAACGGAGAAGATCGCCTACCCGTTTATGCGGATGACCAACAATCTTTCTATTATTTGAGTGAAGAAAGTGGCGTTTTTAACGTGCATAGAAAAAGCATCGATGGTAAAGACAAATCACAACAACTTACCGATTTTAAATTGCATCCTGTACGTTTTTTATCCTATGGTAATGGCTTGATTAGTTTTAGCCAGGATGGAAAGCTTTATACGATGCGCGAGGGACAACAGCCTACTAAATTGGTCGTAAATATTACGACCCAGCAAATCGATAATGATGACCAATTCATATCGGTCAACGGTGGCGTTCAAGAAATGGCCATTTCTCCCAGCGGTAAGGAAATTGCATTCATCGCCAGGGGCGAGGTATTTGTGACATCGGTAGGGGAATCTTTTACTAAAAGACTGACTAATACTCCCGAGGCGGAACGTTTTGTGACTTGGGGACCTGAGGGTAAATCGGTCGTTTATAGCAGTGAGCGTGATGGAAAATGGAGTGTGTTTAAGACTGAAAAAACAAGAAGCGAAGAGCCGTTCTTTTTTGCTGCGACCTTATTGAAAGAGTCTCCCGTGCTGGAGAATGAAAAGGACAATTATCTGGTAAAATATTCTCCAGATGGTAAGAAAATGGCATTCATTGAAGATCGCAGGACTTTGAAAGTCAAGGATGTGAAATCGGGCGAAGAAACGGTTTTACTTACTCCCAAAGAGCTTTTCCACATGCGCGATGGGGACAAGTATTTCACTTGGAGCCCAGACAGCAAGTGGTTGCTGGTGGACTGGAGCCTGAGCCTTAATAACAGCGATGTGCTGCTCATGGCGGCAGATGGTTCAAAAAGAGTCAATCTGAACGAGAGCGGATATTACGATTACCTACCAAAGTGGGTCAATGGAGGCAAACAGATGCTTTGGTTCTCCAACCGCGATGGATTGAAATCCTACGCGACCAGCGGTAGATCAGAGAGTGATGTATATTCCATGTTCTTTACGCAAGATGCCTGGGATGAGTTTAATTTGAGCAAGGAAGAATATGCTTTGCAAAAGGAAATTAAAAAGCTCGCTTCCGCGAAAGCGAAAGAAGAAAAGGACTCAAAGAAGAAAAAATCCAAAAAAGACGAGAAAAAGAAAGATACGATCAAGGATCTTGAATTTGATTGGGACATGATGAAGGAACGCACCAAAAGGTTTACCATCCATTCTTCCAGCCTCAGGGATGCGGTGCTTTCAAAGGACGGAAGCAAGTTGTACTACCTAACCAGTTTTGAAGATAAAGTCAATCTATGGGAAACAGATCTGCGTACCAAGGAGACTAAAATGGCCATAAATCTGGATGCATCCTCTGGAAGTTTACAATGGGACGACAAGAATGAAAATCTTTATTTATTGAGTAGCGGTGGTATTTCCAAAATCGATCTCGATAAAAAGTCGAAGGAAGGCGTGAAAATAGCGGGCGAGATGGAATATGATGAAGAAGCAGAACGACGGGCAATGTTTGACCATGTGTGGATCAGGACCAATGCCATTTTCTACCATCCCGATTTTCATGGAACGGACTGGAACCTGATGAAAACCGAATATGAGAAACACTTGCCCTATTTAGGAAATGCACATGAGTTTACGGAACTGCTTTCAGAAATGCTCGGCGAGCTCAATGTTTCCCACGCGGGAGCCGGAGGAGCAGACATGGAAATGAGCAATCCCGATGAGACCGCTGCTCTGGGAATCTTTATGGATTACGATTACAAAGGCGACGGAATCAAAATCACGGAAGTTCTTTCTGAAGGTCCTCTTGATAAGGCAAAATTTAACATCAAGCCCGGGATGATCATCGAGAAAATCGACGGAGAAGCGGTCAGTTCAGACAGGGATATCGCAGAATATTTAAATCGTAAAACGGGTAAGTTCACATTGCTTGAACTATCAGATGCAGATGCCAAAGATAAAATGACGATTACCGTCAAACCTATTTCGTTAGGAGCAGAGAACCGACTGCTGTACAAAAGATGGGTCAAGAAAAATGAGGAAGAAGTCACTGAAAAAAGTAATAGAACTTTGGGTTATGTTCACATTCCCGGAATGGGAGATGGGCCTTACCGCGATATCTACGAGAAGATGATGGGTAAGTATTTTCAGCGAGAGGGTATGATCGTGGATACGAGATTTAACGGTGGTGGCGACCTCGTGGCAGATCTGGCCATGTTTTTTACTGGAACTCCTTTTATATCATACGAGACCGAGGATAAAGTCGTGGGAGGAGAGCCCACCTCCAGATGGACAAAGCCCACGCTTGCCATGATTAATGAAGCACAGTACAGCGACGGGCACTGTTTTGCCTGTGGGTATACGGATCTCAAAATAGGTAAGACCGTCGGGATGCCCACGCCAGGTACCTGTAGTTTTGCTGGTTGGGAAGGTTTGCCCAATGGAACCTACTGGGGCGTTGTTCCCGTGAGCGCAAAAGACATCAACGGCAACTGGATGGAAAACAATCAAACCGAGCCAATGATCCAGGTTAAAAACATGCCAGGTCAGATCGATCAGGGAGTGGATCAACAGTTGGATCGCTCAATTAAAGAGTTGATGGCTGAGGTAAAAAAGTAGTTGGATTTTTCAAATAAATAACATTTGATCCAGTTAAACAATAATCTATTCCAATACCGAAGATAAAGCTCTGTTAATGCAATAGGTTCATACGGCAAACTTGATAGATTGAAATTAAATCAAAAAAGAAAAATTATGAGCATTGTAAAGGTAATTGAGGTAATCGCACATTCTGAAACAAGTTTTGACCACGCAGTAAAGAATGCTGTGAAGGAGGCAAGTAAAACGGTTAAGAACATCAAATCCATTTACGTAAAGGACATGAACGCGAGAGTAGAGAATAATGAAATTACCACTTATGGAATAACTGCAAAAATTTCTTTTGAAATACAGTAGTTATTTTTAGTTAAATAATTTCCTTAAAATAAAAGAAGCCATCATAGTTTGATGGCTTCTTTAATTTGTTAGGAATGAGAATTCCTTAGTCAATTCAGACCTTTAAGTTTAATAAAGAATATATCCGCTATAAAGGTTTAAAACCCCCACAACCACACCTGCCATAAAAACAAGAAAATCCCTGCGAGCATCAAATAAACATTGGCCGCTCTAAAAAATGCGGCATAACTGGCTCGCTTTTGCCAGAGCCTGATGAGAAAAATAATCGGAATCAATGCAATTACCTGGCCTAGTTCCACTCCTAGGTTAAAGCTTAAAATCTTGAGTAAAATCTGCTCCTGTCCCAAATTAAAAGATTGAAGTCGGGTAGAAAGTCCCAATCCATGGATCAACCCAAAGGCAAAGACCATAAAAAGAAGGTTGGGACTTTTGGAACTGAACGTCCTTTCAAATCCTTTGAGGTTTTCAAAGCCCTTATAAAAAACACTTAGAGCAATTACCGCATCAATAAAATATTCATTGATCTGAAGTTCAAGATAAGTCGCAACTATTAAAGTTATACAATGTCCTATGGTAAATGCCGTAATGAATTTTAGAATGTCTTTTATACTCTTCAAAAAGAACAATACTCCAGCTAGAAAAAGTAAGTGATCATAGCCGGTAAGCATGTGGGTGGCACCTACTTGTATATAGGAAAGTAGATCGCCATTATTTAAAATCTGCTGATCAGCTGCAGTAACATCGTGTGCAAAAATTAGTGTTGGGAATACAATTGCGATTGTGGTCAGAAGTATTTTGCTTGTTCTGACCATCTAGATCCTTTTTCTAAAATAAAGAAACAACAAAATGACAATTACCAAACTAACAGACCAAAAGATAATCGATGGAAATTCTGGATCGTGACCTGTATTTTCATGGCTATGTGTTGTTGCTCCATGAGAATGCCCCTTGTCAATGGCAAAGGTCAGGGTAGCCCAGTTGGACTCGTGCGTAAGCTCGCCTCCCGTTTTTTCTTCCATGTATATGGTACGCATATGCCAGATGCCTGCATTACTCAATTCAAACTCAATAATTCCATTTTCATCGGTCCTCAATTCCAGTTGACCCTCGTGTGTGTGGCTGGACGTACCGTTTTCTTCCTCTTCGTGGGTATGAGGTGCTCCACCATCGTGACTGTGTTCATTTTTGGCTTCACTTCCTATTAAAACCATCTGGTTGCTCAGGGCTTCTGAATTGAGTAGCAATTTCACTTTCATTGTATCGCCAGCGTGTAGCTTGTATGGATTTTTAAGAGGTATGAATTCGATCGGGTAACCCAATTCCGTAGCCCAGTCATTAGAGCGCTTATCGCCCACTTGAAAGATGGTTTTTACATGTTTGGAGTATTTTTCAGTGGCATCTTGATCTAGTTTATTTTCTCGCTTTCGCGAAAGCAACATATCTACAACCCCATCGTGTTCCAAATAGTTATTGAATTTTTCAGCCTCCATGGTAAAGGTGCGTGGAGCAGTTGAGACACCAGCCACCCAAGTTCCAGATTCTCCTGTCTTAAAATTAAGATAAGTCGTCAGGTCACGCTCAAACCACTGCGTACTGTCCTGAACTACACGAAAACCATTCCCTACAAGACTCACATCCAGCATACGGTTGCGATCAATGGAGTTTTCACTCGCGTCAAACGTTCCGTTAAAAAGCTGAAGTACGGCTTGTGAACCGGGCTCCAAAAAGAAATTATCAAATTTGAGAAACATGTCGTGGCTGCACAGCAGAACGATTGCTAAATAGGCAAGCAGTATTTTTTTCATGTAATAGTTAGTAAACGGTAAAGTTGCTTAATGTAGCGTCAAAACGGACCGTTGAGATGTGAAAAATTTGGTAAAATCAGTGATTAATTATAAAATGAACTGAAAATAGCCAAGAATCCAGCGCAAACGTTTTCATAGTATGATAAAACCTTTATATTTGGTACACCAATTTGGTCAACCAGTTGGCTAGTTTCTTATTAATTTTATAAAACCTAAGTATTATGAAAAAAACTTTACTATTAACCGCAGCAATTGCTGCTGCACAATTAGCGAGCGCTCAATTTTATATCAATGAGGTATTTGTAGACCCACCTAATGACGATGAGCCTTTTGAATATTTTGAATTAAGAGGTCCAGCAAATGGTAATTTTCCACCGAGTACTTATTTAGTTCAAGTAGATGGCGATACTGAAAATGGAAATCCTGGTGATCTTGATAACTTTGATTCTGGACAACCATTTATTGACTTAAGTAATGTTGCCTTTGGTCAGAATGGATTACTTGTTATTTATACTACTCAATTTGATTTTGGTGGTTCTACAGGAATTGTTATGAATGATTATAACATTGACCCAGCAGCCGCAGTATTGCAGGATGTAACAGACGGAGACCTCGAGGGACAGAGCCATTCATTTTTTCTTATTTCAACTAGTGATTTGAACCCTCCCAGTGGAGGCGATGATATCGATGCGGACGATGATGGTATTGCTGACCCGGCTGGTGTAATTGCTAATTGGGTTATTTACGATAGTATCGGTTTTACCGATGATGACAGTTCTACAGCTGAATTTTCCTATGCTCAAATTACCTTTCACGATGGTAGAAATGCCAGCCAGCCCGCACCGATTGTGCCAGCTGGAGGAACTCTATTTATCGCACCCACTCAGTTTGATTATGCAGCCAGAGTAGGAAACAGTACAGGTTATGCATTGAATACAGATATTGCTCAATCTGACTGGATTGCGGGCGATGTAAGCAGTAGAAATGATTCAGATAGACCAGACTGGCAATTTTCTAGTACTCAAGGAAATAGTATTCCTGATGGATTTGAGGGAACTGTTATTGAATCACACATAGGCTCTATGAATCCAACAACTACGGCATCCATAAATTCTAGTGCTTTTTCTCAGTTGACGATTGCTCCCAATCCCGCAGACACATTTATCAATGTGGTTTCAAACGGACCTGAGCAAATTCAAAAAGCTGAAATGTTCAATCTTTTAGGCAAAAGAGTAATATCAATCAATGAATGGTCTCAGGCTGATATCAATGTATCTGCTCTAGAATCTGGAATTTATCTTTTAAAAGTATATTCAGAAAAAGGTAGTGTGGTTCAAAAAATTGCAATCCGTTAGAACATCTATTTGACAATAATAAATGCTGCTTGAAATCTTTTAGGCAGCATTTTTTATGAAAGCAATCTGCGGTTCAATTAACTTGATAAATAAAAAGTTTCATAAAATAGATATACTTAAGTAGGTGGATGACTACTTTGCATCAAAAATTCTAGATGCCTATACCTATTGCCTATCGTTTATTGGTTTTTGTTTTGCTGACCGCTGCTTTCTCACTTCAGCCATTGAATGCTCAGGAACAGGAAGATGAGAGTAAGTTTATCAGTAATCTAAAAGAGTTCTTTACATTTTATCCAAATTATCGCGCTGTGGAGAGAGATTCTACTATCTACGCGCAAAAGTTTATCGTGGCTCCAGTGGTAAGTTATTCGCCTGAAACTAATTTTGGAGTGGGGATAGGAGCAAAATATCTCTTTAAATTCAATGGCAGTGGAGAAGAAACAAGAACATCTAACATGCCGATTACCGCCCAGTATACTCTTAATAGTCAGTTCTTCCTCTTCTCTGGATTTGAAATTTTTACAAATCAGGAAAAATGGGTAATTGAGGGAAACCTTTTGTTTCAAAACTACCCACGCATCTATTACGGTCGTGGTAGCAACGCCTCAGAATCTGCAGAAGAGCAATATGATTACACGCAGTTTTTATTTGAACCCATTTTCTTAAAGCAAATGTTTGCAAAACATCTATTTATAGGAGCAGGTGCGAGATATAATCGTATTTATGGGGTTGATACTGAAGAGGACGGACTTATTGAAAGCGAGGCTCTGGACGGATTCGATGGTTCTACATCTTTTGGAATTGAAGCTGCATCTTTATTTGATAGCAGAGATGTAATACTTAACGCGAGCAAAGGATGGTATGTGGAGTTGACCCATGGGGAATATTTCGAAGCTTTGGGAGGTACAAATGAATTTAATCTTACCAGAATCGATGTTAGGCACTTTTTGGAAATGTCTGATAAAAATCATGACGTCCTAGGTTTTCAGTTTTTAGGACGCGCCGTGCGCGGAAAACAACCTTTCTCGGAATACTCATTTTTTGGTAGTGCAGAGATCATGAGGGGCTATCAAGAGGGTCGGTTTGTGGATCGTGATTTGATGGCAGCTCAGGTGGAGTACAGAAAGAGGTTTGGAGATAGTAGGTGGGGAGCTGTTGCTTTTTTGGGCGCAGGAGACGTTTACCGCAATATTGACGAATTCCAATTTGGCAATCTCAAACCAAATTACGGAGTAGGACTCCGCTGGATGCTGGACAAATCTGAAAACTTGAACCTGAGACTCGACTGGGGCTTTGGTCAAGGCACAAACAACCTCTATCTGGGAATCGCCGAAGCTTTTTAAACAACTCTTTCATTTTACTTCCTCCTCAACTCAAACAAATCCGTACGTCGATCCTTTAAGTTTTTTACCGCACCGAATTGATGTAACTCTCTCAATAAATCAATATCTACATCTGCGATAAGAATCATCTCGGTATTTGGGGTGGCTTCTGCTTTGATGCCGTTAGTAGGGAACGAAAAATCGCATGGGGTAAATACCATGGATTGTGCAAATTGAATATCCATGTTCTCGACATTAGGCAGGTTTCCCACGCTACCCGCAATGGCGACATAACATTCATTCTCAATGGCACGAGCCTGCGAACAATGGCGTACCCGTGAGTAACCGTTTTGAGTATCGGTCAGAAAGGGTACAAAAAGGATGTCCATTCCATCATCAGCGAGCAGACGACTCAATTCTGGAAACTCTGAATCGTAACAGATCAAAACGCCTATTTTACCACAATCGGTATCAAATGTCTGTAGCTTGCTGCCTCCCTGCATTCCCCATACTTTAGCTTCATCAGGAGTGACGTGAAGTTTCTCATAGCGTTCAACAGACCCGTCCCTTTTACAGAGGTAACCTACGTTGTATAATCGGTCATCACGCATTTCGGGCATGCTGCCGGTAATGATGTTTATGTTGTATGTAATGGAAAATTCTGAAAACCTACTTACGATTGCCGCGGTATGTTTAGCTAATTCCCTTATCGCGTCTGAAGTTTTTAAGTGGTTATCTTTCGCCATGAGCGGAGCATTGAAAAACTCAGGGAACAAAGCAAAATCAGATCGATAACCCGCAAGACTGTCTATAAAGTATTCTGCTTGCTGAAGCAATTCGTCCAGATCGCTATACGGACGCATTTGCCACTGGATCAAGCCTAGACGTACCACGCTTTTCTTTGCTACGGTGCGCTTAGATGGTTTTTTATAGTAGATATTGTTCCATTCCATCAGTATGGCAAACTCGCCCGACTCACGATCTCCCTCCAGATAGCCTTTGATGACTTTGGATGGATGGAAATCATTGGAAATTTGAAAGTTGAGTACGGGATCGTGAAGTTCCTTGCGTTTGACCTTTTCTATGTATTCCTTAGGCGAAACGGTCTCAGCATGATCGCTATAATTTGGCATTCTCCCGCCAAAAGCGATTCCTTTCAAGTTCAACTTCTCTGCCAGTTCCTTGCGATAATCATAAAGCCGTCTTCCCAAACGCAATCCTCTAAATTCTGGTTTGATAAATACGTCAATTCCATAAAGCATATCGCCAGCATCTTTATGTGTGCTGAACGTATAATCTGCCGTGATCTCTTTATAAGTATGGTCGTCCTCAAAATCATCATAATTGACGATGATGGATAAGGCACAACCTGCGAGTTGTCCGTTGATCTTGATTACGACCTGACCCTCTGGAAACTTATTGATCAGAGCCTTGATATCACTCTTGTGCCAGTATGCATCGGGAATATTTGTGTACACGGATATCATTGTGAGCTTGAGCTCCTCATAGTCATCCATGGTAAGGTACTTCAGTTCTATATTCTCAATGTCTTTTGTGTTCATGGGATTTCCCGATAGGGATTTAATTATAATGGTACTTCAAGGTCAAATTGGGCAAGCTGTAGATGTTTCAGGCTTTGATAGATCATTTATCGTGATGAATCAATTCAACAAACATCAATCTTCTTGGTCTTCAGGAGAAGCGATTTCATCTAGGTCGGCATCTTCATCTTGATCGTCTAGGTCATCATCATAATCATCTTCATCATACTCCTCCATGGCTTCCTGAAGCTGCTCGCTTATTTTGACGAGGTACTTTGTGTCGTGAGTATTGATTTCAATAGCCTTGACTGATTCGTTCTTGGCATTTTTGAACGTGATAATGTCTCTGTATTCATAACCGTCAGGATATTTATCCATGACTAGTGCAAGAATTTCGGGCGTCAATTTCTTAAAATCCACGACCACGCGTCTCAATGGAGTTTGATCTCTTTTTTCCATAATTACATATCTAATAGGTAAGCAAAGATCAACGGAGCGACGATGGTCGCGTCACTTTCAACGATGAATTTAGGCGTGTTGACATCCAGTTTTCCCCAAGTGATCTTCTCGTTGGGTACCGCACCACTATATGAACCATAACTTGTTGTGGAGTCACTGATCTGACAGAAATAACTCCAAAACGGAGTGTCGGTACGTTCCATATCCTGATACAACATGGGAACCACACAAATGGGGAAATCTCCTGCGATACCACCGCCTATCTGGAAAAAACCAATTCCTTTTTCAGAATTTGCCGTGTACCAATCTGCGAGGTAGGTCATGTACTCGATTCCCGATTTCATGGTCGATGCCTTAAGCTCGCCTTTCATTACATAACTGGCAAAAATGTTACCCATCGTGCTGTCTTCCCAGCCCGGAACCACCATGGGGAGTTGGGCCTCTGCGGCTGCATACATCCAGGAATCCTTAAGGTCGATCTCATAGTGCTCTTCCAAAACGCCGGACAACAGCAATTTGTACATAAACTCGTGCGGGAAATAGCGCTCGCCCTTGGCTTCTGCTTCTTTCCATATATTCACGATATGTTCCTGAATACGACGGAAGGCTTCCTCTTCGGGAATACAGGTATCGGTAACTCGGTTCAGTCCTTTTTCCAGAAGATCCCACTCGTCCTGGGGAGTGAGATCCCTATAATTGGGAACCCGTTTATAATGGGTGTGTGCCACGAGATTCATCACATCTTCCTCAAGGTTGGCACCTGTACAGGAGACGATATGGACTTTTTCCTGACGGATCATTTCAGCAAAAATCTTACCCAGCTCTGCGGTGCTCATCGCTCCCGCAAGAGATACCAGCATTTTAGAACCGCCGGCAAGCTGATCTTCATAACCCTTTGCCGCATCGACTAGTGCCGCCGCGTTAAAGTGTAGGAAATATTTTGAAATAAATTGAGTGATGGCTCCTTTAGACTTCATCCTGATCGTATTTTAATTTGTTAACAGTGGTTTTTTCCTGACTCCCGTAAAGCGTATCGTTTTCTTCCATTGCATCCACGCCGTCAAATTTGTAGCTCAACATTTTGTAATACAGTTTTGCGGCAAGAAAATCAGAAGACTTGTCCACATCATTGGGACAGAGCTCCACGATGTCAAAGCCCACAACGTTTTTCTCGGTAAAAACTTTTTTTAAAAACTCAAGCGTCTCGTACCACAACAGCCCGCCGGGTTCTGGAGTTCCCGTAGATGGCATGATGGAGGGATCGAGTGCATCCAGATCCAGAGTAATGTACACGTTTTCCGTAAGCAGGTCCGTGGCATTATCCATCCAGTAATCGTCGCTGTACATGTCCTGGGCAAAGAAGACTTTATCTTCATTCATGACCCTTTTTTCTGCGGCATCCATGCTGCGTATTCCCACCTGCACGAGATTTGTGTTTTCATTTGCTTCATAAAGCGCGCAGGCGTGGTTGTACTTTGATCCCTCATAAGAGGCTCTCAAATCTGCGTGTGCGTCTATTTGCAGAACGGATAAATCGTCAAAGGTCTCGTTAAATGCACGCATGGAACCTATGGAAATCGAGTGTTCCCCACCTATCATGGTCACAAATTTGTTGCGTTTTATATGACCCTTGATGGTTCTGTAAACCGCTTCCACCATGGCTTCTGGCGAGCTTTTTTCCGTAATGCCAGGAGCGAGGTAGACCCCTTGTTTATAGACTTCGGTATCGGTTTCTATGTCGTAGAGCTCCATGTTTTCTGAAGCGTGCAGGAATGCCTCGGGTCCTTTGTCGGCTCCCTTTGTCCAGGTGCTCGTGCCGTCGTATGGCACGGGAACCAGTACGATTTTTGAAGTTTCGGCGGCTGCATATTTTTCTGCGATACCGGCGTAGGTGTTTTTTGGATTCATGTGTGATGAAGTTTTTTAGATAAGTTGAAATGTTTCGGTTTGTGAAGATTCTTTTTGTGAGTTCGCTTTCGCGAAAGCGGAATTAACACCATAATCGTAACCCAATATGGACAGCAGTTGTTCCGAAGTCTGCTGCTGGGCAAAAACCGAAGTGGTCAGATTGCCCTGCGCATCCCGATCGATCAAGATGTGTTTTGGGGTAGGGATGAGGCAGTGTTGCAGCCCTCCAAACCCGCCGATGGTCTCCTGATAGGCGCCCGTGTTGAAAAAACCAATGTAAAGCGGCTGTTCCTGGCTGAATTTAGGTAGATAGATGGCGTTCATGTGCTGCTCGCTGTTGTAATAATCGTCGCTATCGCAGGTAAGTCCGCCTAGAAGAACGCGCTCGTATTCCTTGTCCCAACCCGTGATGGGGAGCATGATAAAGCGTTTATTGATCGCCCAGGTATCCGGCATGGTGGTAATGAACGAGGAGTTGATCATGTTCCACTTCTCGCGGTCATTCTGTTTCTTCTGGTACAAAACCTCATAGATGGCACCGCCAGCCTCGCCTACGGTAAAGCTGCCAAATTCCGTAAAAATGTTAGGCACCGCAACGCCTGCTTCATCGCAGGTCTGCTTGATCTGGCGTATGATCTCATCGATCATGTAGGCATAATCGTATTCAAAAGCGAGCGAGTTCTTTATGGGAAAACCGCCACCTATGTTGAGGCTGTCCAGGCTGGGACATTCCTTTTTGAGTGCGATGTACACTTTCATACATTTCATGAGCTCGTTCCAGTAATAAGCGGTGTCTGCAATGCCCGTGTTGATGAAGAAGTGAAGCATTTTAAGGGTAACCTTGGGATTATCCTTGATCTCCGTATTATAAAAGGGAACGATGTTTCTGTACCCTATTCCCAGTCGTGAGGTATAGAACTCAAACTTGGGCTCCTCCTCTGAAGCGATACGTATGCCTATGTTATAATCTCCTTCAATCTCCTTGCTCAACAAGCTGATCTCCTCATAATTATCTATGATGGGAATGCAGTTTTTATGGCCGTTATTGATCAGTCGTGCGATGTTTTTTACATATTGATCGCGTTTAAAACCATTGCTGATGACAAAAGTGTCATCTTGGATTTTACCTTGTGCCTTGAGGTTCTCCACGATATCAATATCAAATGCCGAGCTGGTTTCTATATGTATATCATTCTTGAGCGCCTCATCCAGCACGTGCTTAAAATGTGAGCTTTTAGTGCAGTAGCAATAGCGGTAGCGCCCATCGTAGTTGTTTTTCTCGATGGCGTCTGCAAACCACTTTTTGGCACGGACAATGTTTTCAGAAATTTTGGGTAGATAGGTAAATTTAAGCGGTGCGCCATATTCCTCGATCAAAGCCTTAAGGTCGATGCCGTGAAATTTAAGTGCGTTTTGATCCAGTTTAAATTCCGCTTGTGGAAAATCAAAGGTTTGGTCGATCAGGTCTACGTATTTAGTTTTCATTATTCTGGGTAATCTTTATTATAAATAGGTTTTCAAAAAGTGCATAGTTGCGGTCATCGCACCATTACATGCATGATAGTCAAATGAATGGTGTTTCACGCCCAAGAAAATATTGTTTTATTGCCAAACTATTGATAATGTCAAGACGAGGGAAAATCTAGGTTTTGTACTCTGAATTACTTATTGCAGAGAGCTGACAGCACCTTCATCGCTAGTACTTTATCAAAAAATAGTGATAATTAGTGATGACCAGATATGGATCAAACGCGGAATATAAATATGGTAGAAGGGTCAAAGCTTTCTTGCTTCAACTGTAGGAAGGTAGCATGTACTCTAGAAGTAAGCTTAATGATTCGGTTTCTTATCCCTAAGAATGCTAGTGGCTTCAACTTCTCTTTCCACCCAGGCCCGAAATTAAAAAACGTTTTCAAAATAAACAGATCGAGTAGTTAAACACTTCACTCAATCTCGCGTCAAATATATACTAAAAGTGTTTTTGCAAATGTTTTTTGATAAAATTTATAATAGTCTAATTACCAATTTATTGAACGTGTATTTTAATAAAGGTTGAACACTTTCTAGTTAAAAAGCACCATTTTTGATTGTGATTTTATGGTCTGCTTAAAAAGGAATAAGAGAATACTTTTACTATGAGCTTAATCCGTGCTCAACTGATCTTGATTGATTCATAATCCACTAAAGTGAAATCCATCTCGGGTTAAAGTTTTATTATCCGCTCTCAGAAAACCGAGGTCTTTCCTAATTTTAAAATATGGTACAGATGGAATATATATTTAGGTTTTTAAGGGATTTACGAAATAACAACAGCAAGGACTGGATGGATGAACACCGCGATCGGTATGAAACAGCAAAGGAACGCTGGATTGAAGAGGTGGAAAAGATTCTTGAAAGACTGTCTGAACACGATTCCAGATTGGCAAAACTCGATGCCAGCGACACCATCGAACGCATCAATAATAATCTGCTGTACCATCCTGAGAAACCTACTTATAAGGATCATTTTGGCTGTGAACCTGGATCGGTAAAAAAGCAGGGCGTGATCTACATATCGGTCGGGCCGAGCAGTTCTTTCATAGGCGGCGGACTCCATAATCCCGATAAGAAAATATTGGATCAGGTTAGAAAGGCCATCGATGAACGCGGCGAGAAACTGCAAGAAATTATTGATTCTGATAATATTCAAGAATATTTCAACGGTCTTTCAAGCGACCCCAAAAAGCTCAAGACCGCACCACAGGGCTATGATAAGGGTCATGAACACATCGAGCTGCTCCGGCGTAAAAACTTCACGGTAATGAAGCAATTGACTGAGGATGAAGTCACAGGTTCTCATTTCATCGATCTGGTAGAAGAGGCCTACCTTAAAATGAAGCCGCTCAATGATTTCCTTACGGAGGCGGTTTCCACTTGAAATGAGTAACATGTAGAACTTGCCTGTGTCTAACGTTTGGACATTTAAGATTTCTAGATGGTGGATTAAAAATTAATGATTCTTTACATTCTGATCTATTAACCTTACGCTTACAAACAGTACTCGCTATAATTTTTAGTTCATGAATTCAATCTTTAAGGTTTTGTCAGATTTCACCTCAAATTTACACTTATCAAATTTTGGTCTTCCCAGTCCGTCCATCATTGAGGCTCCCACTGGCTCTTTGGGAATCCCAAAAAAATTGGTGTCAACTTTCCCGTTATTATTTTCGTCCTGAAAAAAGGTCACGGCATAAGTACCATCTGGGATGTCCTTGAATGTGACCGAAATCGTGTTTCCGAAATCTAATATTTTTTGGGCTCTAAAATCTTTTTTCTCGTCATCTGGAAAACCGTCGCTGCTGTTAAAAAGGGAGAAGTAGAGTATTCCTTTGGTCTCCTCGATATCTGATAATTGGAGGGTTAAGGTGTTTTGTGAATCCGCTTTCGCGAAAGCGAGAAACGTCATAAGCAGTGTCAAATAGGTAAATTTCATTTTTTTTCTTTAAAGGTCAAAGTTACTAGCCAAATAACATGCCAAGGAACTGTTAGTTTTAAAACAAACCTACATACCGAAAATCTAAGTCGCATGTGATGGATTAAAAGCAAGTACCCTAGATTTTATCAAAGTGTAAATAGATTCTAGCTATCACAGTTTTTAATTACTACGGCTTTTCCCATTACTTTTGTCTAAAATTCTGACAATGCAAAAATCCACTGTTTTTTCTTTTATAAATGATGTTTTAAACAATATTCCAGACGATTGGCGAAGGTTGACCACGCATCGCTTGGATATTTATAATGAAGAGCAGGCGAAGACCGATTTTTTGAAAGGCTTTGAACAGCTGTTTCTCAGAAATGATGCAACTACTGAATCTCTAAGTGCATTGCCTACAGCATATGACTACATAAGATTGGGACACCCGCTGTCATGCGTACTGGAATGGATGATGGCAAAATTAAACGATCGCAGTACAGAAAGTGTGATCGCTTTTGGCTCTGAAACCATGTCTATTCTATCTGTTTTAAGAAAAAATAGTCTGGATGGAGTTGCCACAAGATTGGTTTTTGAAAATAAGATGCCTCAAAAATTGAATCAAGAGATACTAAGTGAGGTCTATGAATATGATTTTGAAGTGTTGGAACTTGAATCAAGGGTTGCAGATTTAGAACCTTTAAATGGAACTACGGTTTTTGTTTCCGATAGACCGCTCTTTGAAAGTATAGATTTAAGTAATGTTGACTGTACGGTACATTTATGTGGTGTTTTAGGTAGTGTAATTACGATTACAAATGAAGATTACCATAATTACATTGCAGACATACAACACGTGCGCCGCCGTGAGACAGTGGCTATGACTCCAGAGGATACCTATCAGTTGCTACAATCCTTAGTCAATAATCAATCTATGGAGGAGGCAAAGTCTTCCACCAATTCTAAATCTAAGGTACAAGGATACATCAGGGATATTGCTGGAATAGAAACTATGCCATTTGTAGGCAGCAGCGGACTTTCCATTCAATATGCCATAATGATGGGTTTGGTGGATTATGCTAAGCAAAATCATGCTGGGAAAGCAATTAAATTTATCGTTCCTACTAATTGTTATGGAGGTACTAATGATCAAGCACGTCGCGTTGCAGATTGTATAGAGAATGTTGAAATTGTCGATCTTCACGTGGATGGTGATAGCGATATGGTCACAGGATTGCGTAAGATTCTAGATGATTTAGCTCATAAAGATGCCGTTCCCTATATCATTGCAGAAATCCCAACGAATCCAAGAGTAGAGGTTCCCGATCTCGAAGAACTGAAGGAGGTTCTGTCACAAGATCGCACTACCGATTCAGGAAGCGCGGCTGTAGATCCCGTATTTATTTTAGATCAAACTTTTTGTCCCAATCTTCAGTTTATGAAAGAAGGGGAGCTCTTATCTGAGGTGCGCGGTATCACTTATGCCAGCGGTTCTAAATTCCCTAGTGGAGGTAAATGTACAGCAGGTTATTGTTATACCAATGATCGTGGTAAAGGTCTAGCCGATAAAATCGGTCAGCATCTGGATCTTTGTGACAACGAAGCTACCGCCTTGCAATATGATCTTCTCGCTGAACAGCTTCCCTCCATGAATGAACGCATAGCTTCTGCCTACAAAAACACGCGTGAATTTGTTAGTTTTATTGAAGAAACGCTTCCAGAGGCCAAGATAAATTTCGTGAGTGAAAAACTGGCTGAGCGTGGATTTACACCCTCGGTTTTCTCAATGGACTTGCCTACGCAGGGCGACACTCCCGAAGACCGCGAGGCCTATAAAAGAGCCCAGAACCTTAAGCTCATACACAAGATGATAGGTCAGATCCCAAATGAGAGTAAGTTTTGCGTAAGTTATGGCCAGCTCAAAGGTTGTTACTGGACCGTACCGGCCACCTCAACTCAAGGGACTACAAAAGAAGAGGACAAAGACTATATAGTTAGAGCTTCGCTATCTCCAAATCTGGATTTAGAAAAACACAAAGAGGTCTTTAAAGAATTCGTGAGGGGGATGGAATAGGCTTATGTTGTGCCTTTCCAAAAGTTTTCTAACTCATGATGCTCGTAATTTTTTACCATTTTGCCAGAGGCTGTCGCTGTATTTTGATTTTGGAATCAATAGGTAGACCATTATGCAACTCAAAAAATCGCTCTGAATAAATCATTAAAAATTCGATCTCAAATCTACCGAATTCAAGTAGTTGACAATCTTTTTAATGTATTTCATCAGTATTTTTATGTATTTAATCGATTAATAACAACAATTTAGTACATTTACTTACTAAATATCAAATATGTTTTGTTATGATTAATACCTTCATGAAAGCGGTTAGAAGTACCTTGAGATCTGTAGGAAAGAATAAAATGTATTATGGGATAAACTACTATTCTGAAAAAATCCAAAGTCAGTATAGTAGACTTGAAGCATATAAAAATATTTCTAGTTGCGATATTATGAAGCCTCTAGCAACGGATAGTAAAATTGCTTTTTTTGAATACACCGGTTTTGAAAATGATCCTAAAAAATATTTGAAAAAGAAATACGGAAAACCAAATCACACCATCGTTAATGATCACCTTATAGGTAGAACCACGATTCTTATTTATCGTATTTTGTTGGGTAAGCATAAAACGACCCTAGAGCTCCATTTTTTTGAAAATCAATTGGTGATGTATACGTACAGATTTTCATATTTATATAAAGACACCAGTAAAAGCCAGTTGATCAATTTACTGAAAAAGAAATACCAAATTAATACTGTATTTGATTACAAGCATCAATATATTGTAGAGGAGGAGAGTATGAGGAGAATACTCGTTTCTGATAGTGTAGATTTTACCATAAACTACATGAATTTTGAAAATACCGGATTCATTAAAAAGATAAATTCTGCACTGCAAAAATCAAAACAGATCAAAAAAATAAAGACTACACGCAAAGAACAGATGGTGGTTCAACAGTTATAATGTGATTATCTTACAAACCACTGGACTTTCAGTAAGTGTATAACTCGCTCTATTTAATAAGGATGCTCAATTATAAGTGCAATCGAAGAAGGGTATCGCCATGGTACCCGCCACCTCTGCAGTATACTCCAAATCCCAGAACTGTATTTTGACTTTTTATAAAACAAAGAACCACGCTTTTTTCAATTTGTGGTTTCTTGAGTGTAGTGACCTCAACGAGAGAGAGTTCAAGCTTTTCAAAGAGGATATTAAGTTAATAATCTGTAAATCAAAGCATATGAATAATTAGTACGGTTTGAAGATATTCAAATGACACTTGCCTTGAAATGTTTGATGAATTCTGTTGCATACTCAAAATCACAAGTTCAGTGCAGCAGTCATTGCTAACTTTTAAGTAAAAAAGCTATTGAGAAGTGGCAATACAGTCAATCCATTTTTGTCCTCTCATTTCTTTTGAAATCGATTACTGTGATATTTGTAATGATTCTTTTTTGAAACATCAATCAATTGTAAATTTTCTGTTTTGCCTCTAAGTGGTATAGTTCCCAGAACATTGATGCTATACTCATCGCTAATACCCGTTGAAAATCTGAACAAATCATCAGATATCAGGAACTTGCTTTCAAGTTCATTGCAAAGCCCTTGAATGCGAGCAGCGGTATTGAGAATATCTCCGGAATAGGTAATGTCCCTTTTAATCACGCCTATTTCTCCAGCTGTTACTTCTCCTAAATGAGCACCAGCTTTAAATACGGGTTCTTGCCCAAAATCCTTAAGATAATTTTGTTTCTTACTTTCTAAAAACGACTGAATACTGAAAAAGCACTCTGCATATTTTAGATGGTTTTTTTCTTTGCCCACTGGCCAGGATATCACGATTTCATCGCCCACATATTGATAAATCTCTCCTCCTGCATCCATAATAGGATTGGTTACATCTGAAAAGATTTTTTTAAGAAATTGATGGTATTCTATGTTACCTAAATTTTCTGCAATGGTTGTAGAGGATTTTAGATCCAGCAACATAAATATGCGCTTCTCGTCAAAAGGTTTGTCATATTTTCCCAAGAAAATAGGCATCAAATTGCCTGGGCCAAACTTGTTGCTCATTTGTAAAAAGAAATACCCCAACAGTACCATAAAGGTCCAGAACATCATATCCTTTATATCTGCCGCATTGACTTGCCAGTTGAATGTGAGTTCTTTACTTTCTGTGATTTCAATAGCAAGAATTATGTTTTGAATGGCCCAAACCGCAAGGAACATTGTAATGATAATGGCGAGACCGTAATAGAAAGGTTTCCCTCTAAATTTCGAATCGATATAGTTAAGAGTAAAACCAGCGACGAGACCGCCAAAAAATCCAGATGCAATATTTATCAAGAGCACGTTTATGAAATTATAAGACGGCGCTGTACCGTTGCTTAATACGCTTATAAGAATAAGGTGGTCATACGCTATCTGACCAATGGCAATTACCGCAAAGGATATTGCCAGAACAAGCACTCTGCGTCTTATTATTTTTTTCAATTCATATAGGTTTTTGAATACATATTAATCCTCAAGTTCCTCACAGCTGTAACCTAAAGTGTAAATATGTTGAATAAGGTTTTCAACATCGATATCGTCTTTTGATTCAATCCTCAATATGTTTTCCCAATCCTCTAAATCAATACTCCAATCCATAATATCAGGATGCTCGTTGAAGAAGGATGCGGTAGCTGCAACTGCTTTTTTTGTGGCGATGGAAGTCCGGAAAACGAGTATGTGCATAAATCCTTTTGGGTTCAATAAATGAGATTATTTATGGGCTAAAACCTTATCAACCTTGCTAGGTTTAATTAACCTGTAAAAGGCATATACGGTTGTTATAATTGCTGGTGGTCCGGTAAGTAACATTAAATACCAAATTCCCTCAATATCATATTGCCAAAACTCTTGCGCACCTACTAAACGGAACGCGTTGACCAAATCAACTAACCCAACAATCATTGTAAACCAGGTTAAGGGGATGGCAAATTTATTTTTCGCTTTAAGCGCAATAGCCGTGATGATTGCCAATACACTCACTGCATAGTCGCCCACACCTATCATAAGTGCATCATCTTCAGGAAAGCCATCGTAAAACTGACCATCGACCATAAACGTCATTCCGAGAAAACGGATGCCGTGGTAGAATACTACTGGCAATAAGGCATCGTAGATTGTCATTTTGTTCAGACGTGGTTGCACCCACCATCTAAATGCCAGATAGAACAGTATAAATGCTGAAAGGTTCTGTAAGTTGAAAATTGTAAAATTGTCCATAATTAGGTGTTTTTAGTTTTAGGAATTACGTCTTTGTTGAGTTGTTTGATACCCCTCGATTTTGAAACAAAGTGGTTTAGATAGTATATCATCCCGACATAGGTCAGTATAAGCGTGGGAATCGTGGTGTTAAATCCAAGGTTTAGATCTGGAAGACCGAACCATTGCTTGAATGAGACCGTAGCAATAATCAATAAAAAACACACTCCGAAGACGAACAGACCAATGATGAAACCTTTATTTTTTGTGGTTCGCTCAATACCTTTCTGCTTCTCTTTTTTGAAGAAATACCACAATGCGAGCGCAGAAACTACGGCCTCGATACCTATGGCGAGATATACATTTGAATTGTATAGTGCCAAACCAATGGTATGGGTATCGGATCCAAAAACATGGTGTGGATAACCCGATAAAAAATCCAGCAAAAAATGTCCGAATACCAATAGGCTACCCACCAAACCAATCTTGTAATTTTTAAAAATAATGGTGCCGGTGCCAAAGGCAAGTACTGCCCAAACCAGTTGGGGCAGCAAATCGTGGCTGTACACCATATCAACCGTAATACCTTGAAGTGTTACGTCGATAACACTGTTTGGCACCGTAGGTTCCAAACCTAAATAGTGAAAAATAAGCCACGCCAAATCTTGAATCTGTGAAACAACAAGAAAAAAGAGAAGGGTTCCTTTGGGGTATTTTTGATGGGCTATAAGTGCTGTTGAAAAATGACCTGCTAACATAGATTGAGATGCAATGGTTATATCCTTTAGACAACCAGAAATAGCAAGTGCAAAGACTTGACGTAAAAAAAAGCCAAATGAACATTTGACTTTTTCTGGGGGAAGAAATATTAGGGGTGGTTAAGACCTGCTGTGCAAGCACCAAAGTATAGGCGGTGGCACGAGTTCCATAACAATCGCAAAAATGAGCATAGGTGTCGCTGGATAAAACCTTAAGGAAATAGCTCTTACCAAGCCTCCAATAAAAAGGCAAATCATTAAAAAACGAAACAATGTGGTTTCATCTGGATTAAAAACACAATACATAAAGCCTAAGGCCATTGCTGCCCAAATGGCCGCTGTAAACCTATGCGAGTTATCAGTCATTGCATTTAAGGTAGCGTCGTGCGCAGCTGTAATCCCTATATAACCTGTAACCAAGGCGATAAGAGCATAAAGCACTAAGAATATTTGAACGATTAAAGGTTTCATTATTTGTTACTCATTTTCATTGTAAACGGTTTCAAAAAATAAGAGAATCTCATCTTTTATAATCTGTGCATCTTTCCACGCCAGCTCGTGGCCTGCATTAGGGAACACTTTGGTTTCCGCTTTCGCGAAAGCGTTATCCGTATATTGTAAGTTCTCAACAGGAACAATATCGTCTGCATCGCCGTGCAGGTGCAGTATGGGAATATTTACCTGTACCCAATCTGCTTCAAGGGTTTCAAGTTCTGCCGCGTGTACTGCTTTTTCATCGCCAGCGACACGGTAGCCAGTAGGCACGAGCCATCGCGTAAGCTTCCATTGTGTAAATCGGGATGCCCAGATATCGTTTTCTATGGTTGGGTCAATTGCTGCGGAAATCATAATGACACCATCAATATTGTCGTTCAGGTAAGCTATACGTGCAGCAATCGGCCCGCCATAAGATGAGCCTACGAGGATTACATTTTTTAAATCTAAGTCATTTAAAAATTCACTAATCAATAGTGATTGTAATTTTATGGACGGCATTTCATCTCCAAAATCTGAATAGCCATACCCAGGTCTATCGATAGCATAAAGGTTGGCTTTTTTAATCAAGGTAGTATCTGGTAAAAAATCCATCCAGGCAAGTGATGAACTGGGTGAGCCGTGAATAAAGACAATACTTTTTGTATTGCCTTCTCGCTCCACTTTCTGCATACGAAGCGTACTGTCCAGACTGTCTATCTTGAAATATGTAAATTCCGTTGTAATACCCTTTTCCTGATACTGTGTTATAATTTTAGCATCTGATGCTCGGTACTGCAATACGGTACAAGATGAAAAGGATGCGACCGCTATACACAGTACAATTACAAAACTTATATTTCTGAAGCAGATAGTTCGCATAGCCCTTCTGGATTAATTGAGGTTGAGTTTTGATTTCCAGTTGTTGTCATCCAGTATTTCTTCAATAAAATTTTTCTTGTCAAAGTCTTTCTTGAACGTCAAATCTTGTTGTAATGCTGCGTATTTCATTTCGGCATCGCCTGTAAGGAAATCAGCGTCTTCGCCTATGTAAGATTGAAAAGTTGCATATTCTTTCTTGTTGTGCAATAAATTTTTGGCATCAATCATTTTACCTTCTACGGCTGCCTTTACTTTTTTATGACACCGACAAGGGTTTGCCTGGTCAACCAGACCACATTTATTGTCCATAAAGTTATAGAGGTCTTTGCGGGCTTTGGCCAGTTTCATCCTGAAATTAGCTTTTGAAATATCCAGAATTTCTGCGCCTATGTTGTGGTCGCCACCAAAGATATCGCCAATAATATAAACGAGACGTTGTTCTTTAGTAAGGCATAACACCATTCCAGAAAGGCATTGTAAGCGTACCTCTTTGGTCAACTCCCTTTTTTCCTCTTTCTCAAAAGGGGTCATTTCAGCGTCGGGTGCGGCATCCAGCTGCATCCCTAATTCTTCAAAATTATTGGCGAACATCTTCTGTGCTTTTTTCTTATCATTCAAAAAGTGATTGACAACGATGCGATATGCCCAGGTGCGAAAAGAACTTTGAAACTTGAATTTAGAAAGATTGGTGATAATTTTAATAAAAGCCTCTTGGCTTAAATCTTCGGCATCTGTGGGGTTGCCCGTCATTTTCCACGCCACGTTATACACGAATGCCTGATGGGATTTGAGTAAGTCACTCAAGGCTTTTTTATCGCCTTCCAGCACCTGACGGATTAAAATTTCATCGGTGGTGTCTTCGGTATATGTTTTGGAAAATGGATTCATTATCTATGCTTTATTTAAGCGTACTTCTCTGGTATTAATTCAAAATTCTTTTTTCAATTGAAATGGTAAAAATCATCATTTGATTTTGAGTCACTAGTAAGGTGCGATCGCTGATTTCTTAAAACCAAGTATGGCAAATACTGTAGCAACAATCGCCACTATGACTCGTACCCAATGCAACAGGATCCAACCCTGTAATTTACTGGTAGCTTCAGCCGCACTATATTTCAATTCCATAAAGTCAAGGTTCATAGGCAAATGGTAGATTGCTGTTATGACAATCGTGAGCAATAAGCCGATAAAGGCGTACAAGTAATACCTCCGTGCCAGTTCATTCCCTTTGGTCAATAAGAAAAGGGATAAGGTAGCTATAAATGCTGGTATTAACGTTACCGAGGTGGGTCCAAGTAAAAGTGGGAAATCTACATTAAATGTTTTCATAAAAACAATGGGATCCAGAGACAGCCAATGCACACCGTAACTTAAGCCTATATTAATCATATTACCCACAAAAGCGGCTGATGCGATTATCGCTATAAAGGGAAGTGTATTCTTCATGAAAGTATCGTTTTTGAATTAGACCATACTTCATGGAATGTGTAAAGACTTTGAGAAATTTATTATAAAGTGACTTGAAAAGAAACGTAGACTTAGAATATTCTTTCTTGTTTATTTTTTTGCGTAGGAAGCAATAACTGAAAATGCAGATCTGCATCTTAATCGCGCTGCTTTTTATTTACTATGACTTTAGATGAGCGCTTTGATTAAAGAAATAGCTCTACCTTTTGCTGTGGAGTCGCGCTTTACGTGACCCTGCCTGCCTTAGGCAGGACAGGCAGGCTCGGCAGGATTGTAGATCCATACAAAGCTCCGCTTTGAGAATAAAAAAATCCAACTTAAAAATTCAAGCGAGTATGGCTTTTTTGCAAAATAAAACTCAATTTGTTAAAGATTGTTGATCCTGAATGAGCTCTTGCCTGAAAATGCAAATCTGCACCGCTATCGCGCTGAGGTTTTGTGTTTTCTTACGCAGTCCGAAGCTATCGCTTCGCTTTTTCAGAAAACAAAAAACCCTGCATGAAAATGCAGGGTTTGCGCTTTAAGTGACCTCGACAGGATTACTGCGCATTCAGACAAAGCTCCGCTTTGAGAATAGCTCAAACAAAAAAATGCTCAAGCAAGTCAGGAGTTTGTCAGAATTAATTTAGATGTGCACAGGATTGTTGATCCTGAATGAGCTCAATGCTGCAATAAGAAACCACGCCGCTACCGCGACTAGTTCTTTATCTTATTCCAAAGCACCAAACTGCGTTTGGCTTTTCCATAAAACAAAGAACCACGCTTTAAAAAGCGTGGTTTCTTGAGTGTCGTGACCTCGACAGGATTGCCGTAAAACCACGCATTATGCAGTATTTTCAGGGCTTAAACAGTTAGTCAAGATATACAACTGACCGATTAACTACCATTTTTAATGAACTTGCTTGAATCGTTTTGATACTTTCAAGACTATATAAAGATAACAATTTCCAGTATTCAAACCTACATAAACAGCACTAAATACTATGAAACTTGCTGTAAATATTCTGTGATAATTTCCTCTTCTATGCCGCTATATTCGGCGAATTCTTTGACGGTTACAAACTGATGGGATTGCTTATCAAAGTGCCTTCTAATATCATTTAAAAGCTTCCTGCCATAGCGTTCGCTTCTGCCAGTTAGGCAATGAACGTCTTTTGGGAATATGCAGGCTCTTATAATCTTCATTTTGATACACTATCCATACTTCATCCATAGCGAATCCTTGCTTGAAGTATAGGTAATTCTTGGCAAAAATCGCGCTAATCGGCTGAGGTGGTATGGGTTATTTCTCTTTCCCTACAAATCTACTTTGATTTGTCGAGTAATCATAAAATTTTTCAAAATGGCAAGACAAACTGGTATTATCAAACTGAAGGGAACACTTGGCGACATTTCCTTTTACAAAAGCTCAGACGGGCACTTGGCTCGCACCAAAGGTGGTGTAGATGCCAATCGTATCGCCAATGACCCAGCGTTCCAAAGAACGCGTGAGAATGGGTCTGAATTTGGACGTGCCGGCAAAGGCGGCAAAGTCATCCGCAATGCTATCCGTGTGCTTTTGCAGAATGCAAAAGATAAACGTGTGGTAAGTCGATTGACCAAAGCACTTGTTGCGGTAACCAAAACGGACACGGTCAACGAGCGTGGCGCCAGAACTATCGAAGATGGTGATATGGCAACGCTACAAGGCTTTGAGTTCAACCTCAATGGGAAACTTGGTGCAACCTTGTTTGCTCCTTATTCCACCACTCTCGACCGTGCAACTGGCGATGTGGAATTGAACTTGGCACCATTTGCACCAGCGGTGCGAATTGCTGCTCCTGGTGGAACTACTCACTTTAAAGTTGTGACTGGTGCTGCAGAGCTTGACTTTGCAAACGAGACCTCAAGCTTTGAGAGTGCTGAGTCGGCAATTTTGCCGTTTGATGGTGCCAACACCGCTGCCGTCAACCTTGCGGTTGCTCTTCCAGCTGGTTCGGCGTTGCCGATTGTGCAGGTGGTTGGAATCGAATTCTATCAGCAAGTGAATGGGCAGATGTACCCATTGAAAAATGGTGCATTCAACGCGCTTTCAGTTGCAAATGTAGATACAGTTTAAGATGGACCTCACACTGAAGCGAAGCTATTTTGAAAAGGGTACCAACGGTGCCCTTTTCATTAATGGCAGATTTATTTGCTTTACGATTGAACTGCCTTGGCTGGAAAATCAGCGTAATGTTTCCTGTATTCTGGAAGGCACTTATGAGGTTGTACCGAGAGTTTCAAAGCGATTTAGAAATCATCTGCACGTATTGGACGTTCCTGGTCGTAGTTTGATTCTTATTCATCCTGCAAATGATGCCGCAAAGGAACTGCGCGGCTGTCTATCGCCAGTCTCGCAACTCTCAGGCATTGGAACGGGCTGGTCATCCCGCGCTGCATTGCAGAAGCTGTTATCGCTCTGCTATCAAGCCTATGACCGAAAAGAAAAAGTGACATTAACTATAAAATCTTAAAACAATGAACCTTGTACAACGTTATAAAAAACCAACACCGAAGTTTTTCAAAATCTTGAGAAACATAGGTATCGCATTGGCCACCGCTGGCGGTGCCATCATCGCAGCTCCCATTGCACTTCCTGCAGCGGTTGTAACTGTCGCTACCTATATGACTGTCGCAGGTACAGTTGCCACGGCTGTAAGTCAAGCTGTAGTTTCAGATGATTCCGCTTCCGCGAAAGCGAAAAAAGAAAAGGCTGAGGATATAGGGAAAACAGATTCACGCCAAAGTGGGAATGAAAAGTAATCGCTATGCCACACCGATATCTTCCAACGATAATGGGCACTTTTGGTGGTACTATCGCGGCTACCGTTCCGAGTATTGATGGTGAAAGCTTCTTGACCTCAGCAATTTTAGCAGTATTCGGTGCGACTATAAGTTTCATAGTGTCCCTACTTCTCAAGATTTTGGTAAAGAACCGCATAAAGAAGATACTTTCGCGACGTGCCCGTCGGCAGGTAAAAAAGCGTAAACGGAAATGACATTCGTCCTAGAGAAAACACTGGAAGCAATTCTGGGATTTTTCATTTTACGAAGAGCTTCAAATAACTGCCAAAGCCCACCAACATTTTTTTAAAAGAAAAACAAAAAAGAAAGCAAACTCCTTGGTGGCGTGGCGATGCTGTCAAGTTTTTTGGTAAAAATCTTGCGACCGACTGCAAAAGGGTTGAAAAAAATGATGCGTTTCTTCGGCGCATTATTTTTTTCAAAACCGACAGGCCTGAACTTTACTGCATCATAGAGGTGGCCGTCGGAAGCCAACTATTTTTGTGACCTTTTTTTATTATATTTCGATATAAACAATAACAAATATTATGGCAAAATTTGAAGTATATCAAGATTCTAAAAATGAATACCGATTCCGCTTAAAGGCTAGTAATGGGCAAAAGATATTAGCTAGTGAGGGTTATTCAGCTAAAGCTGGTTGTATGAATGGCATAGAATCCGTTAGAACCAATTCTCAAGATGATAATAGATTTGAAAGAAAGAAGTCCATTAACGGTAAGCATTATTTTAATTTGAAAGCTACAAATGGTCAAGTGATTGGTACTAGCGAAATGTATGAAGGTTCTTCAGGAATGGAAAATGGAATAGCTTCTGTGAAGACTAATGCACCTAAAGCCTTGGTTGAGGAAGTTTAACTAATTAGTAATTATCAATTAATTATGCCTTCTTTAATACGGAAGGTCTTCTTTTTTCCATACGTTTTTTAAGCAGGTAATCCAAAAGGCGCGAGCCGCCTGCGAGATGAGCAAGGGTGCCGTGAGTGGGCGCCTGTAGGCACGGAAGGCGGTCACGGCTATGTTGTACACTAGGTGGCGCAGTTTTTTGATTCTTTTTAATGGAAGGATGAGGTTTCTTGATACGGGTAAGTGCTGTGCGTGAGTGTAGTGGCTGACGATAGGAAGTCGCGGAAGGAAGGTACAGCTCTTACTTGCCAGGACGGAAGCTGTAACACTTTTTCTGTGTTACGGCTGTAGGACGTTATTGCATTTACAAGTGTTTATTAACTAAACATCAAAAAATGTGACACCGTATAAGCCCGCAGCGACACGCAGGCTCGCAAAACGTGAAGCGGCGGTTGTCCCTTACTAGTTATGCCGGCGATAGCCGTCCTATTTGGGATTCTAAGGGACAAGAGTAGCCGCGAGTGCAGAAGGCGTGAAATGTGTGGAATAAAACAAGCCAGCACTCCTGGATGGCGCTGTGGACGTGGTGGCGGTCCCGACAAGGGCAGGCAAGATGAGTGTTTAATTTGAAGATTTATTGCTAATGCCTGTTTATATACCCTTGTCGGGATGTTTTATGGAACAAAATGGAACAACCGGCGCACACCTTATTACCTGCCTTCCCGAATGTTAATGCTATTACTGCTTTTTAATTGAAAGACAAATCTTTCGACGATTGTGTGCGCAAAGGCAAAGGGTACGGGCAATGATTATCTTGACGAATATTTTGGAAAAAAATGATATATAAATCAACCTCAACGGTTAATTTTGCTACTGGATATTTGTGGTAGTCATTGTTGGTACCGCGCGGAACCGTAGGCTCTTGTTAGTGAAGAGTGAATGGACGAATGCAGCTTGCGGAATGAGGAAATAAGTGATGAGCTGGCAAGTGCCGAAGGTGGGGAATTATGTTGTTGGTAAATTCAATTTTTCGAATAAAATTTGATTTCTCTTTTTTGAGTCCTTTACCATTTTATCAAAACTTATTATCTCAATATATAGCTCGTAATTACTATTATATGTAAAAAAACCTTGATTATCTGGATGAGCTGTAAATGAAGCTTTAAGTGCTAATGTCCTTAATTTAGGTGTCAAATCGGATATTATGTAAGCATAGAAGGGAACCCCTTTTCTAACACTGATAGGTCGTCCACTTGAGTCAAGCGCATTATTTTCTTGTATTTCTATAACATAATTCAAAACTTGCGTAATCGGATTATCTGATTCATTATAATCATCTCTCATAGGCTTTTTAAATTCTACTATTACGATGGAAGAGTAGTTGTCGCTCTCATTAAGTAAATGAGCCTTATTGAAGACTACTAAATCTGGTCTTTTCAAAGAATTCGATTCGGTACGTTCAATACTCGTTAATGGCTTGTCTGATGCTAAATAATCATGAAATGCAAGCCTTTCATCAATTACCCACAGGTTGTGTTCCTCAAGCTGAATTTCATCGGATGTTTTCCGAACTGGGAATATCAGGTTATGAATAATTTCCTCTTTTGAATATTTTCCTGATTTAGATTTTTTGAGATGCTTATTTAAATGTTCAAGAATATATGATCGATGTACCACATATTCTGCAAGTTTAGAATTACCTACTTCTATGATTTTATTATAAAGGTCTGTGTGTGTTTCATCAAATGCTGCCTTATGGTCAATTTCCTTAATTCCATCAAGCATTTTATTCGCTTCTCTCTTGACATCTCTCTCTAGTTGATTTTGAATTTTAAAAAGTTCAATCTCCAATTTCTTACCACTCAAATTAGACGATATCTTTTTGAGTTCACTTAGTTTATATTTTTCAAGATACCTATAGCGTGGATGGCGTTTGACAAACTTTCTAATGTTTTTGAGTCTTTCCTGTTCAATCACTTCGATATACTCTTGATATAAACCTCTAACTATTGAGACTGCCTTTTCACTTACCTCAACTTTTTCTATTTCATCAGGAAAGAATTCATCAGCTTTAGAAAACGAAATCTCGGTTCTTTCTTCATTCACTTTATCATCTAGATAATCACTAGAAACGTAAACGGCTAAAGAGAATTTTTCGCCATCCTTATCAATTAACTGTTGTTTCAATTCAGGAATGAAGTCTGTCAATTTATCGTTCATTACTTCTCGCCTGTGCGCTCTATAATGAATTTTATTATCTGGCTTTGAAGAGTACATTTTAACTACTTCAAAATCAAATTTGGTCCCCTTAATTTTAGCACTTTTCTTATCTAATGAATTTCGAGTATAATTTCTAAAGTAGTCATTGACCACTATCTCATCACTTTTATCCTTTAGTAGTATTCGCGGACAGTCTGGTTCTCTGAAAAAACTAAAGCAGTGTTCAATAATTTTAATAGCGATGTCCTCCAAGTCACTATTTGTCCACTGCTGGAACCTTTCGTTTAAATTTTTTAAGTAAACAATGGTTCGTCTTCTGAGGTTTGGATCTTCTACTTTTAAATTAACAGGATTTTCCACACCATTCTTACTAACCTTAAATTCAAACTGTCGCTGATTAAAGTGACCATTCTCACGGTAAATACTATCGATATGAACACTTCCAAATGCCCTTAGCCATGTTATTCTCCCAATTCCTTTTCCACCTTTGTTATACTTGTAACTAGAATGCGCAAAATTAAATGATTCCCAATTTGCCGGATTAAATCCTATACCATTGTCAATAACCTTAAAAGCGATTATCGGTGATTTTCTCTCCAGCTGGTCGTCGTTAGACTCAGTACCAAGGTTTCCTTGTTGAAGCCTTTCCACCTCAACTTCAATTAAGCCTGGACTGTCTGACTGCAATTCTTCAATTGCATGGATTGAATTAACCAAAGCTTCAAAAAGAGGTAGCAAAGCTTTGTTACTAGCTAATTTTTTTTCACGAACTTTTCCAGCTATATCTATTTGCATGGTAAAATCTCTGATTTTAAAAGAGATGCTCAATTTACATAAAATTTGATGTCATTTGTATCCATTCTTTCTTATTTTCTTTTATCTACACTATTCTCATCAAATGATATCAGATTAAACATTTCCCGCATACGAGAGCGCACGCGCTCGCCGTACTTCTCTTGCAGTTCGTCTGCGTTGAGGTTTGTAGTAATGTGGGTTTTGATTCCTTTTTGTTTGAAGATATCGTAGCGTGAGATTAATATCTCGCCCATCACGTTGCAATCCTTCCCATAATAGCGGCCGACGTGCTCTACACCTAAATCATCAAAGCAATAGGATTTGTGATCTTCATAGTCCTGGATCGTTTTAAAGCCTACGCCGTTGAAACCAAAAACGATATTCCTGCACGGAATAAAATTATAACCGCGTCTGTGCGGCACCAGATGAGGTAGTAACCTCATCAATGTGGTTTTACCACAACCTACTGGACCAGTCAACAACAGTCCCTTGTTTACATCGATATCAAAATCTTTACAAGAACCAGCATCCCCTACGAAGTAGCTGCAAAGCTTTAAAAGCAGCTCTTTATCTTCATCGTAGAGTTTGAATTTTCTACCAAAAAGTAATTTTCCCTTCACATTGAGATAGCGAGCTACACTCGTAAAGTCGTATTGTATAAAGCTACCGTCAAACGTACCGAGTTTATATTCTACTGCGCCTTCAACGACGATATGAGGTTTCTTTGGGTCGAATGTAGTTTCCAGTGTTTTCATAACGGCTTATTGTAGTCCTTGTTTCGAGTAGTGTGTAGGTTCCCGCCTTCGCGGGAATGATAGTTGTCCTGATTTTGGGACAGCTCGTTTTTCCGTTTTTCTTGTTTGATCTCTTCAGCTTTTAGCATCCAATTTTTCGCGGAAGCGTGCCAATTCTCAATTTTTATCTTCCCTCCTATTTTCCAACCGATGGATTGGTAATGGTTATAAAATTTTTGCGCCTCCATCTCTGGCCACTTTTCTTTTTTGAAAAATTGTAAAACTTCATTTTCATTTTTTGGCTTAGGTAGTTTATAGCTGTTTGGTATTTGTTTATTATGTTTATTAGAACGTACCAGTGCTTGTCCTTGATTTGGGACACCTAAGTCCACTGCTTGTCCCACTACTTGTACAGAGGTTGTACAGAATTTGAGCATCTTAATTTTTGACCCGCGAAATGGATTGTGTGATGGCTCATAGATCAAGTATTTATAATGGTTCAGTTCTTTTATGCATCTGTGGTAAGTTGATTTTGACCCAATTTTAGATAGTTTCATTACATCTTCCCTATTCACGTGAAAGCTTCCGCGAAAGCGATGATGATTCCACAATTGAAACAAGGCGAGATACAAACTGATATGCGTTGGGTTTAACCTTCCATCTTCCTGAAACAATTTGAATACTGCGTTGAGGTGTTGGATGTAATTGACTTCTTGCATCATGAATCAAAAAATGAACAAATGCCCCTATTGGTTATTCACACGATTGTCCTCCAGTACTTTTTGAATTGCTTCTGTCTCGTAAAGTATGATCCCGCCGACCTTTGAATAGGGCAGCGTTCCATTGATGCGCATGTTTTGCAAGGTTCCTGGACTAATCTGAAGTAGTTCCATTACCTCAGCAGACTTGAGGTATTTCTTCACGTATTTTGAAGCGGGTTGCTCAATGATCTTTTTGAACTCGGCTATGAGTTCTAATTTAAAATCGTGTAGGTCGTCTGTTGTAATAATAGCTGCTGGCATAGATTTGAAGTTTTAAAAAAAGGAGCCACCAGGTTATCATTTTTAAAGCAGCTCCTTTCCACTGATTTGACATTCGTTGGACAAAGCTGCTTTAAATTGATATGAATTCTTCGGTACTACCGAACGGGTACCGAAGAACTTTAACACTTTTAAAATTTCAAAGTGATGGTAATTAAGCGTTTAGTATTTTTCTTCCTCGCTAAGTATTTTGGCATCTAGACTAAGTTTCAGTCTGTTTAGAAAGGTGGTTTTATCTGACTTTCTAGATTTAATTTCAAGATAGGTTTTATAGACATTTCCAAGGTCCAACTTGAACAAGGTCTCGCAAACCAATGCCATTTTTTTAATTTCGGCTCGACCGTCGCGAATAGCTCCAGAGGCTTGCAGCGCATAAATGACCTCAACTAGATCAGTTTTAGAAGCTGTCCATGAAAGATCATTTAGAATTGCTGGACTTTCAGGTTCTGTCCTTGCATTCAATTCAAACCGTCTCAATGCTTCCAATTCTCTATTAAAATGGAATGTCAATAGATCATACGCAACGATCTGAGCTACAGAATTATCATGACTGGTTGAAAAATCAGGATCTGTATAATGATAGGATGGGTCTGAAATAAGATCGAGCTGATCATGACCACGAACGAAGTAAAAATGATCAAAACGAGTATCATTGGTACGATAATATCCCTGAAAATCTGGAATGCGCTGAATTAAAGCTCGTACCTCATCTAGCTCATTATCCAGCAAATTCCGCCGCTTTTTTACCGACCCCATTTGAAACCGTAGTTGATAATTGTATAGTGTAGAGAAGAATATAATCCGACCATTTATGAATGGCTTCGTGTGTTTAAAGAACTCTATTTCTTCTTCTATCGAAGGGAATTTCTTGTCACGGATCAACCGCCTTAAATAAACGATATAACCCCTACTAATATTCAAACCTTTTTTGATGTTTGACATTTCAGTCAAGTCAGAATCGATTATAGGTTTAATTTCTTGTTGATACTCATTAAAAGACGATTGTAATTCTTCAACCATAAGATTTGTGTTTGGTTAAAGGTATTTAATAAAGTATTACGTAGGAAAAATCTATTTTATTTCATTGAATTTCAACAGATTTGCCAATACCACTAATCCCACTTCATCTTCTGCAATCTGACAGCATTCAATATAGCAAGTAACGCCACACCTACATCTGCAAATACAGCTTCCCACATTGTGGCCAGTCCGCCTGCACCTAATATCAAAACAATGACTTTTACACCAAAAGCTAGTATGATATTTTGCCAAACTACGCGGCGAGTGGAACGACCTATTTTCATCGCTCTTGCAATCTTGCTGGGTTGGTCTGTTTGTATG
>JBATVD010000041.1:0-100441 GCA_049671565.1 Nonlabens sp. | reverse complement strand
ATTTTGTTATTTCACGCTTTCGCGAAAGCGATAACTCTTTCAAAACCTCTCGATTAATAACGTTTGCGTAACCTTATAGAACGGAATTAATACGATTTTTGCAGATTAATCCAAATTATCGATATGTCTGATATCTATATTATTATGCTGATCATTCTTGCCGGTCTGGCAGTTACTGATTTGGTGGTGGGAGTGAGTAATGATGCGGTCAACTTTTTAAACAGTGCCATAGGGTCCAAAGCGATCAGCTTTAAAACTATAATGATCATTGCCAGTATAGGTATCGCCATGGGAGCACTATCTTCTCAGGGAATGATGGAAGTCGCTCGTAAGGGGATTTTTGTGCCTGCTGAGTTCTATTTTGATGAAGTAATGATCATTTTTATGGCGGTGATGATTACGGATATTCTGTTGCTGGACTTTTTCAATACCATGGGATTGCCTACCTCCACAACGGTTTCAATTGTTTTTGAATTACTGGGAGCGGCGGTCTGTATGTCTATCATTAAAATTAACAATACTGACGGTGATAGCTTGCTCAATCTAGGGGATTACATCGCAACTGATACGGCAATTGTCATTATTCTGGGAATATTGTTATCAGTTGTGGTTGCTTTTACCATAGGTGCGATCGTTCAGTTCCTGTCACGATTAATGTTGTCCTTCAATTACAGCAAGCGACCCGCTTATCTGGCTGGTATTTTTGGAGGTTTGTCTCTTACTAGCCTTTTCTATTTCATCATTGTAAAGGGTCTTAAAGGTTCTGATCTAGGCTTTATTACAGATTATCTCGCTGCTACTGATGTTTGGACATTACTGGTCTCTGCATTTGTTTTTTGGCTTATCGTCAGTTTTATATATGTCTATGTATTGAAACTGGATATTTATAAGTTGATCATCATTTTGGGAACTTTTGGTCTTGCTATGGCATTTGCAGGCAACGATCTTGTGAATTTTATCGGAGTTCCCGTGGGTGCTTATCAGGCCTGGGAATATGCCGAAGGTACTGGGATGCTTGCCAGCGAGATCTCCATGGAGCGTTTGGGAGATAAATTACCAGCTAATAAATGGCTTCTAGTCATTGCGGGACTGATCATGGTAGCCACGCTCTGGCTAAGTTCAAAGGCGCAAGCGGTAGTGAAGACATCCGTAGATCTTGCTCGCCAGGACAGTGGTGCAGAACGTTTTGAAGCAAATGCATTGTCCCGTATTTTAGTGCGTTATTCTCTCAAAGCCGCAGAAGGCATTCAGAACCTCACCCCTAAACGCACCGCAAACTATATAGCAAAGCGATTTGAAAAGGCTCCTGAGCCGCGCATACTTCCAAAACATTCTGACAAACCCGCCTTTGACTATGTGCGAGCTTCAGTTAATTTGATGGTTGCTAGTGTGCTTATTTCCATCGCAACTTCCTACAAGTTGCCCTTATCCACTACTTACGTAACCTTTATGGTGGCTATGGGAACCTCGCTGGCAGACCGCGCTTGGGGAACGGAAAGCGCCGTTTACCGTATTGCAGGAGTATTAAATGTAATAGGTGGGTGGTTCTTTACCGCATTTAGCGCCTTTACCGCTGCAGCCATTTTTGCTTATATCATTTACCTAGGTGGAATTTATGCAGTGATAGGTCTTGTGATCATTGCTGTTGTATTGTTAGTACGTAGCTTTTTAGTGCATAAAAAGTCTGAGGAAAAGCAGAAGGAGACAGATATATTACAAAAGGCCAAAAGCAAAACCATTCAAGGGATCATTGAGGAGAGTTCAGGCAATGTGGCTACTGTTTTTAAGAGATCCAAGAGAATTTATAAAAACACGCTGGACGGTCTCATCGCTCAAGATTTGAACATCTTGAAAGCATCGCGCAAGGAAAGTAAAAAACTAAGTAACGAAATCGAAGATCTTAAGAACAACCTGTTTTTCTTTATCAAAAATCTGGATGATGATAATTTGGGAGCCAGTAAGTTTTACATAGATGTCTTAGACAACCTACAGGATATCTCGCAGTCCCTCGATTATATTTCCAAAGCCAGTACTACGCACATCAGCAATAATCACAAGCGTTTAAAGTTTACGCAGATCAAGGATTTAAAGGAAATCATCTTACGTATTCACGAGATTTTCAACGATTCTCAAGAGATTTTTCAGGAGCACCATTTTATGGAACTGGAAGAAATTATTACTGAAAAACGAGAACTCATAGACTTGGTCAATCAAAAAATTGACAAGCAAGTGCAGCGCACGCGCAATGATGAAGAATCTCCTAAAAACACTACACTTTACTTCAGTTTATTGCTTGAAACCCGTGACTTGATGAACCAGACCATGGAGATCGTTGAGCAGTATTACAGTGAGTATGACGCTAGAGAGAAAGCAAATTAGCTTTAGTATATTAAAATTTTCTGGTTTTAAAATTGAGCTCTTAAGATTTGAATCTAGCGACAGCTATGTCAAGGTTTGGATAGAATTAATTTTTGAGTCGCTTTACGGCACAATCAGTTCTTTGAGTCGATTACAGATCGAATAATAACAATAAATTATCTTCTAAACCTTCTCTCAAAACTTTACCTGGAATTATCTTTGATTCTTTATGAGTTTTACTACCATTCTCGATCGGTTTTCAGAGGTGCCTCAAGTCGCACAACTGCAGGAAATCGTATCCCAAAGTCAAGGTTTTAATGACGTAAGTGGTCTCAACGGCAGCGCTTTATCCATTGTGGTAAAGTCGGTTTTTGATCATGCAGAGAAGCCATTTCTCATCATCGCAAACGATAAGGAAGAAGCCGCCTTTTACCTGAACGATCTTGAAAAAATGATCAGCGAGGATCGGGTTTTATTCTATCC
The DNA here is from genome assembly GCA_049671565.1 of Nonlabens sp. Taxonomy (GTDB): domain Bacteria; phylum Bacteroidota; class Bacteroidia; order Flavobacteriales; family Flavobacteriaceae; genus Nonlabens. The sequence goes on along the minus strand of JBATVD010000041.1, from coordinate 97,600 downwards.
TGGTAGTTACCGCCGTCCCTACCAGATCGAGGAGACGGATAATGCAAACGTGCTGCTGCGTGCCGAGGTACTCAACAGGATCAATTCGCGCAAGAAACCGGCCGTGATCGTTACCTATCCCGACGCGCTTTTTGAAAAGGTGGTTACCCGTAAGGAGCTGGAACGCAATACACTTAAGATAAGCGTAGGCGACCAGATCAGTATCGATTTTGCAAACGAGGTGCTTTTTGAATACAAGTTCAAACGCGTGGATTTTGTAAGTGAGCCTGGAGAGTTCTCACTACGAGGTGGGATTCTGGACGTGTTTTCATTCTCTAATGACGAGCCCTATCGCATGGAGTTTTTTGGCAATGAGATTGACTCCATAAGGGTTTTTGATGTGGAAACACAACTTTCCAAGGATCAGGTCAAGAAAATATCCATCATTCCAAACGTTGAGAACAAAAAATCTGAGGAGTCCCGAGAAAGTTTCCTAAAATACCTCTCTTCAAAAACGGTGGTATTCTCGATGAACTTGGAAATGATGTGGGGGCGTATGGATTCGCTTTTCGCGAAAGCGGAACAAGCATACAATAAGTTGCAAGGCGAGATACGACAGCTCACACCAGCCGAGATCTTTGCCGACGCCGCATTGATCAAAAAACAGCTCGAGGATTACAACCTCATCGAGTTCAAGCCATCGGGCGGGCGGGTCGCGTTCAACACCGCGCCACAGCCATCTTTCAACAAACAGTTTGATCTTCTCATTGAAGATTTGCAGGAAAATACCCAAAAAGATTACCAAAACTATGTGTTTTGCAGCAGCGAGCAGCAGGCGAGGCGTTTCAGGGATATTTTTAAGGATATGGACGCGCAGGTGGAATATACAACCGTGGTAATGCCGCTGTATCGTGGATTTGTAAGCCATGGCCTGAAACTGGTGTGTTATACCGACCACCAGATCTTTGATCGCTACCACAAATTCCACCTTAAAAATGGTTATGCCAAAAAACAGGCAATAACCCTCAAGGAACTGAACACGCTGGAAATAGGCGATTATGTGACGCACATCGATCATGGGATCGGGAAATTTGGCGGTCTTCAAAAAATAGATGTCAACGGCCAGAAGCAGGAGGCGATCAAATTGATTTACGGAGAGCGCGATATCCTGTACGTGAGCATTCACTCACTGCACAAAATCACGCGATACGCCGGTAAGGATTCCAAGCCACCCAAAATATACAAACTGGGCAGCCCTGCCTGGAAAAAGCTCAAGGCCAAAACCAAGAAAAAGGTCAAGGAAATTGCTTTTGACTTGATTCAGCTTTATGCAAAACGACGCGCACAAAAAGGATTTCAGTATGCGCCAGACGGCTATCTGCAAAATGAGTTGGAAGCCAGTTTTATCTACGAGGACACTCCCGATCAAAGCAGCGCCACCGAGGCGGTAAAAGCAGATATGGAAAGCGATCGCCCCATGGACCGACTGGTGTGTGGCGATGTAGGATTTGGAAAAACAGAGGTCGCGATACGAGCCGCATTCAAAGCTGCGGTTAACGGAAAACAGGTCGCGGTACTGGTTCCTACCACGATTCTTGCTTTTCAACACGCAAAGACTTTTAAAGAAAGGCTCGCCGATCTACCGGTCAAAGTAGATTACCTCAATAGATTCCGTACAGCAAAGGAACGCAGAACTGTACTTGAGGGACTGGAAAATGGCCAGATCGATATCGTGATCGGTACGCACCAGTTGGTCAGCAAGGCAGTCAAGTTTAAGGATCTGGGATTGTTGATTATTGACGAGGAGCAGAAATTTGGTGTTGCGGTAAAGGATAAATTAAAAACCCTCAAGGAAAACATCGATACGCTTACACTTACTGCGACTCCTATACCGAGGACTTTACAGTTCTCACTGATGGCTGCTCGTGATCTTAGTGTTATTAAAACCCCACCACCTAACCGTCATCCTGTTGAGACGCGGGTCGTACGATTTAGCGAGGAAATCATACGTGATGCCGTGAGTTATGAAATATCTCGTGGTGGTCAAGTGTTCTTTGTGCACAACCGCATTGAAAATATTAAGGAAGTTGCGGGAATGATTCAGCGATCAGTTCCCGATGCCAAAGTAGGCATAGGCCACGGACAGATGGAGGGCAAAAAGCTGGAAGATCTCATGTTGCGATTTATTAATGGCGAGTTTGATGTTTTGGTTTCCACGACGATTATAGAAAGCGGACTGGACGTTCCCAACGCCAACACCATTTTCATCAATAATGCCAACAACTTTGGACTATCAGACCTGCACCAGATGCGCGGTAGGGTAGGGCGTAGCAATAAAAATGCATTCTGTTATTTTATCACTCCGCCTTACGATGTAATGACAGATGATGCGCGTAAACGTATTCAAGCGCTGGAAATGTTTTCTGAACTGGGAAGTGGGTTCAACATCGCGATGAAAGATCTTGAGATACGCGGTAGTGGAGACATTCTGGGAGGCGAGCAAAGCGGGTTTATCAATGAGATAGGCTTTGATACCTATCAGAAGATCCTCGCCGAAGCCATTGATGAGCTCAAGGAAAACGAGTTTGCCGATCTCTACGAGCAAAAAGAAGAAAAACAGCACGTAACCGAAGTAAACATCGATTCAGACTTTGAACTGTTGTTTCCGGACGATTATATCAATTCTATTACCGAGCGACTGGCATTGTACTCAAAACTCAATGAAGTCAAGGACGAGGCTGGACTGGACGCGTATAGAAAGGAGCTGGAAGACCGTTTTGGCGAGCTTCCAAAAGAAGCCGAAAATCTATTGACCAGTGTGCGCATCAAGTGGCTGGCCACACAGATAGGTTTGGAAAAAATCGTCATGAAGCAAGGCCGCTTCATAGGTTATTTCATTTCAGACCAGCAAAGCGGTTTCTATCAGAGCAGCAATTTTACAAACGTCCTGAAAGCAGTACAGGCAAATCCCAAAGTACTCAAGATGAAAGAAAAGCAGACCCGCGCCGGTTTGCGATTATTGCTCACTGTAGAAAACGTAAAAACAGTGGATCGGGTCTATGATATATTGAGAGCGGTGGTGCCGAGGAAATCGGAACTTGAGCAAACTTGATTTGAATTGTAGAATTACTTTAATATTTCCGGAAACTAAACTTGAATTTTGTTAGTAATTTGCAAGCAATCACTGAGCGTTTCAATCATATTCACATGACCAATCAGCTAAAAGAGTACGAGTTAACCATAAAAAAGAAACACAGTTTCAGCTTATCTCCAAAGTATGAAGAGCAGTTCAGGACTAAGCTGAACAAGAAAGTATTTGGTGCTATAGTCATCAAAACGTTTATAAAATTAGGATGGGAATTAGTGTACCATGATGAAAACTCTGCAGAAGCAAAAACAAAAGGTGGCTGGAACGAATCGCAGGAGAAGATATCCGTAACATTTGACCATGGGAATGTAACGGTAGAGAGCGTTTCCCTCGGTAATGAGATATGGGATAATGGCCGAAACTCCAAAAGAGTTCTCTTATTCAAGTATGCTTTTCAGCAAACTGAAAAGGAGTATGATAAAGAAGCTCTCATCGCTCTTGAACAAGAGGTTGATAAAGTAGATAATTGGGATGATTACGCTATTCCAGAAAGGTTGCCACAACCTAAGAATAAAATTAAACCTACATTTTTAATAGCACTGATCGGTGGATTTATCGTGGCACTTTTAACAGGATTGTTAGTTGCTTATCTTTCTGTAGAAACCACATACATCATCGGTCTATTTGAAATAGGAGTCGCATTGGTGCTTGGATTTTCACTATCGCAGCTAATAAAAATCAGTAATTACACTAATCATAATCATTTGCATTATTTGATGATAGGGATGATTATATTGACCTACATATCAAATCAATATTTTCAATATCAAATTATTCTGAATAGCAATAATTATAATTTTTTCAGCTTTTGGGAATTTATCGATGCAAGATTTGATGCTGGGTTGCAAATTAAATCTATGAATACAGGTTGGATAGGTTTACTGATAAGTTGGATTTTCCAAATATTGTTCACTTATTTCATTTGTTATTTAAGGTTGTCTACAAGCCTTATTTCTTATGCGATTGAAAGAGTTCCGGTCGAGGTAATCGATTTTGCATGCTATCATTTCATTAAGGAGAAGAATGAGAATCAAGTCAGGGCAGAATTAGCAAGAATGGGGTGGAGCAAAACTCAGAATCAAGATGAAGTTTTTGAAGCTATTGACGCTCTCCATGGAGCAGCTGAGATCAGACGAATGTGATATCTTTCTATGGAAAATGAAGAGATCAATGAGAAAGGACGCAAAATAATCCACGTAGATATGGATGCGTTCTACGCATCTGTAGAGCAGCGGGATGATCCCGAGCTGCAGGGCAAGCCCATCGCCGTAGGCGGTGGTGGGAATCGAGGTGTAGTTGCGGCGGCGAGTTATGAAGCGCGGGTGTACGGAGTGCGCAGCGCGATGCCTAGTGTTACCGCAAAGCGATTGTGCCCTCATTTGATTTTTGTCAAGCACCGGTTCGATGTCTATCGGGAAGTCTCCCAGCAAATACGCGAAATATTCCATGATTATACGGATCTTGTAGAGCCGCTATCACTGGATGAGGCTTATCTGGACGTCACGCAAAATCACTTCAATTTCCCAAGTGCCACGATCATCGCCTACGAGATACGCCGCAGGATCTATGAAGAAACGGGACTTACCGCCAGTGCAGGAATCTCGGTCAATAAATTCATCGCAAAGGTTGCCAGTGATTACAACAAGCCCAACGGTCAGAAAACCATCACACCAGATGAGGTCGTTGATTTTCTAGAAGAACTGGAAATTCGCAAATTTCATGGAATAGGCAAGGTCACGGCCGAGAAGATGTACCAAAAAGGTATTTTCAATGGTAAAGACCTTAAAGAAAAATCTCTGGAGTTTCTTGTTGAGAACTTCGGTAAAAGCGGTGGCCACTATTATAACATCGTGCGAGGAATCCACAACAGCGCGGTAAAACCCAACCGAACCCGCAAATCACTGGGTGCAGAGCGCACATTTTCTGAAAACATCTCCAGCGAACTCTTCATGAAAGAACGCCTCGATCAGATCGCTACTGAAATTGAAAAACGACTCGCCAAGACCCAAATCGCGGGTAAAACCGTAACACTCAAAATCAAATACCGCGACTTTAAAACCCAAACGCGCAGTAAAACGCTCAACAGCTATATCAATAAAAAAGAGGACATTCTCAAAATAGCCGTAGAGTTGATGGAACAGGAACGCTTTCGCGAAAGCGTACGACTCTTAGGCATAACTCTAAGCAATCTCAACAACGAGGAAACCCTAGACGAAAAACAAGTGGAGGTGCAGCTGGGGTTTGGGTTTTGAAGTGGGTAAAGGCAACTTTAAAATCTACGGTATCGATGTCGCCGACTTTATGTTCAAGGAATAAGAGAAAAGTAAGTGGGTACTTAAGTATCCTACGGTGGAGTATAGGTAGTGAGAGTTTATTTCAATATTTTATTAGCAGACTTTTTAAGTAGACTGTGGTTCTTAAATAGCTGATTATTACAGAAAGGGCATTTGAAGCTGTGGTGACGAGAATTCGTTATTAAAACGGTATTTTTATTTTATGCAAAAAGTAGGACGAAATAATCCGTGTCCCTGTGGGAGCGGTAAAAAATTTAAAAAGTGTTGTTTAAGTGCCCTAGGAAAAGATTACAAAACTGAAAAGTCCGCATATACTTCTAATAAATATTCCTTTGAGGATTACGCTCAACAACACGAAACTGGACATTTGTTATCGATGGTAACGAGCCTACAACTGCTACCGTCTAATCATAGTAAAAATGTGAGAATAGAAGAGATTGCGAAGTTGGTCGTCAAGAATTTATCATCCGGAGAATTAGAAGACATTAATAAGATGAAGTATTTAATAAACAAAGACTTTGCGACTCATCATATGGAAGATCTACCTGAGCAGCTATTTACTGAAAACGTACTGTTTCATGGTGGTAATTATGTTGTAATGCCTGGAATAAATTCAGATTGTGTAGAAGTATTTTCTTATTTATCTCAAGCGATTTTTAATATTTCAAACGACCTAAAACCAGATCAAAAAAAGATTTTGAATGATGGTATAATGTTCATGCTAATGTTTGGGGATATAATGTTTACTCAATCTGGGCTAAGTCGTAATATTTACGAAGAAGATTTCCGTAACAATCTAAATTTCCCGGAAGAATTTACAGATCATAAATTTTCACAAAAAGAACTAGATAAACTCTGTCATAGATTGGATATAGACAGAAAAATTATAGATGAATTTATTCTCGACGAGTTTCCAGAGAACTTGGATGATCCAAATTTCTCACCGATTTTATTTAAACCATTAGTTAAATTTCAAGATAATATACACTTCGTTTTGCCAAGCTGTCAGATGCTAGCAATAAACGAATTCATTGCGCAAAAACTCATCGCTTTTAATTCCACAACTGAGATACACAAAACCGTTCATATACTCATTTGGAGACGAATTTGGTCTGCATGTAAAATCATGGACTGGCATAGAATAAAGGTGGACTTACCTACCTGTGAGCTGTCAAATATAAAAGAAGGCATTTTTAGCATGACTCATGGCATGCTGGCTTACGTTTGTTATGTTTTCCCAACTGATGTCAAGCCATATTCTGCTGGTTTTGAAAATATAATGCCTTTGAGCAAAAGAATTAGTAATCTCAACACACGAATTAAACAGGTAATAGAACACCTTAAAAATGTAGAGGAATTTAACGGCCATAGGTTCTTGAGCTTAGTTCTATTAAATACAATGGGCGCGAGTAGCGCCTATAGTTTTAATGAGTCATCTGAAGATGAAGAAAGAATTATTTTCGAGGCTTTTGACTTTTTAAGTTTAATAAAACTTGAGAAATGGGGAGCTCTAGATCTATACAAATTTGCAAAAGTATATGCCAAAAGATCTAGCAACAGTGGTCTTATCTGTACTTCTACAATTGACGCCTACGCCATGTACAAGAAAGGCGACAGCAGTTTTTATATGGAAGACGACACCAATCCCGATGTCCTGTTTATTGTACCTGGGACTGGCTATGATCTAATCTTTAAAGCCAAACAAAAGTTAGATAAACATGGAGTTTCCAGTTTTGTTGAAGATAGAGAAGTTTTAAGATCGGTGGAAAGATTTAGAGAGTACGAAAACGTGTATTGTCTGGAAACCCCTACGAGAAGTTATGAACTTCTGGTAAATTCCTTTTCAATACCACTTTGGGTGCAAAATTTTCAATCCAACTCAGAACTCCAAAAGAACCTAACTGAACACATAGTGGAGGCGGTGTGCTATTGGTTAGACAAATGTGCTGCTCGGTTGTCTTCGTTATTTATTAATTGTGATTTGAAAGTGCTGAACTTGGAATTGGAATTTGACGATACTTTTTTCAATGATTTACCAATCCAGAAAATGACAACAGAAATACTTAAGGAACTTGATTTACATGCCAGCTACCAAAGCAATACATTAAACCTTAAATTTCCTAGTCATTTTCATAGCTTGTTTACTGGAGGAGATAATGCTGGAGAGCGTGAATTAATCAGAGCTTTGCTTGTATCTCTGAACCATGTTCCAGACGTAGTAATTACGAATGATGAGGTAGTCAGCATCATAAATGACTGTATGCCACTTTCAGCTGCTAAAATGATCTTACTCTCACATTCTGGTAATGATATCCGAATAGATAAAAGCTGGCTACCACCCTCGTTCTTCTTGAGCCAAGCTGAAATTAATCTTTTATTGGACAGGTTGGCTGGTATCATAAGTCCAGAGGTGACTATACCAGAAAAAATTGAAAACAAATCAGATAAAAAGGTTTTATGTAACAAAGCAGTTTTGAGACTACTTCAAGACTTGCTAGATAAGGTGCAGCCTTATCACCATACAGATTTGATAAGAATTTTACTTTACATTAATGAGAGGCAGGTTTTTCTGAGAGAATATGGTAAAATGAAAACTAGTGCTCAGATCTTATGCTTCGGTCAGAATGATGAAAAGTTTCAAGAAATTCTCGATCGACAATCGAGTATGGTTAAAACATCATTAGCGGTGCGCTGTTTTATCGAGCTTTTAGTTCAATACCCAAGTACGGGAAATCAATCAGTAAATTATGACATTTTAGACGAATTATTAGTTCAAATGCATGAGATTATAAATTTTGGTATGCTGAGTGACACTATTCATTACGAGTTAGATGATCCAGAAATAGGTTTATTGCAGTCAGGAAGAGTTGGAATTTCAAAAACTTTTTTCGATGAAAAACTAAAACCATTCTTTGTCGATAGAACTTCATCTCATCTAGATGCTCATCTTGAACATTTTAGTACTCACTTTGAAGTAAAAGACTTTTCAAATCTGGAAGAAACCGCTGATGAATTGATTGATCATATTGACGATGCTTTTATTGCCGATCAGAAATTCGCTTATTCGAACGCCATAGGTGTATGTTATCACTTGTCATCTATGGCTTTTAATAAAAAGAACTCCGTGGTTTCAATGTCTCTGAATGAATTGATTGCCGAATTAAAAGGCGTTATGACGGGTGCGGAGTCGGAGGTTGAAAAAATTATTGATTTTCTTAGTTTAATTAGGCATACTGGAAAAGTCACATATAATGAAGGTTATATATATAGGGACTACTATCCTTGGGCCTATAATCGCCCTGCTAGTTTTGCATTAAGACCGATCGTAATTTTAGAAGAAGAGGGAAATCAAAATTGTTACTGGGGAATGCGGCATTGTATAGCTGCAAGTAGTTTTTTGATTGAGCTTCTTCATTCAGGTAGACTTACAGGGGTAGGTAAAAATATCAACAAATTACTGGGAAAGTTTCGAGAAGAAAATGGTAAAGAATTTCGTGAAGAAGTTCTGTCATGGTTAAAAGCTAATACAGATTTAAATGTATATGATTACGAAGTAACCATTAAAGAGAGAGGTCATCTCAAAGCAAATAAGGATTACGGAGATTGTGATATCTTAGCTGTAAATACAACTGAAAATGTTGTCTTTAATATTGAGTGCAAAAGCACAGGGGCAGCGAGAAATATTGCTCAAATGAAAACAGAACTGGATGCTTATTTTGGACGTTATGGTCAGAAAAAGAAATTGGTTAAACATGAAGAGAGAGATACTTGGCTCAAGAATAATATTGAACAGCTACAACAATTTATTGGTTTTGAACAAGTTATAAAAGTAAGGTCAGTAGTTTTGACTTCTGAGCTTTTGCCTACCCGTTACATTAAAAGTGATTATACACGATTACCTATAATCAGTTTTCAGGAATTAAAAACAATAGGTATAGAGGTATTTGACCAAAATTTCAAGTGAGCGTAATGAGGTGATCACAATTGAACCCCTTCCCAAAAAGAAATCTTATAAAATGCCTATCCCTCCACTTCTTATGGTTACGAGATAACTGTTTAATGATTTGACGCTTATACAACCGCACACTACCTAGATTGATAAGTTTTCGCGAAAGCGTACGACTTCTAGACATCACACTAAGCAATCTCAACAACGAGAAAACCGTAGAAGAAGTAGAAGTGCAGCTGGGCTTTTCCTTTTAAATAAACAAGTCCCAAATCAATACGATTTGGGACTTGTTAAGTAAACTATTTCCTTACTAAGCGGTAGTTTTACTAGTTGATTGGACGGCAAGATTATATATTACCAGTCCAAAACCAATTTTGTTTACAGCATCTCCTATATTATAAACAACATCTAAATCAAGACCTCCAAAGATTGGTTCGTACCACCCTGGAGTACCTGCCATATAACCTATGGGATAGATGGCCCAACCTACAAGAACAAACCAGCATAAGGTTTTATGGGCAGCTAGGACACTGCCACCTGCCTCTTGTGCAAGTTTTTTGGCTTTTCCAAACCATATGATATACACAATTCCAATGTAGGCGATCCCAGAAAGAAGACCCCATAACCATGCGTTATCTCTATCTACTGCCTCTCCAAAATAACCTGTCACAAGCATTACAACAGATAGGAAGATCAATTGCCACATGAGTGATTTTTTAGCTCCAGCGACCTTAAGAATTAAGAAGAACTCCACGCACATAAGTGGTACGGTCAGTACCCAGTCTACGTATCTGAAGAAAACGGGAGACTCTTCAAAACTAAACCAGTAATCGCGCATGTACCAGTAGTGAACCGCCGCGATAAAGGTAATTAGTCCGGAGACTAGAATAGAAGTGCGCCATTTCTTGTCAAAACTGCTCATTGATAGAAAAAAGAATGCACTTGCAGCCATCATGGCCATGGCTCCCACAAAGAACGTAAATCCAGTGTAGTCGTCAGCCGCTAGCCTTGTAGGCTCTGCTAAAAGAAGTAAATTATACATAAGTTAAAGTTTAAAGTTTCCCTAAAATTAGTCTATTATGTTTAAATATTGCGATAAAAGCTTAAACAAAATTTGTTAAAATTTTGATTTTAAGTAAGTTGACGTTATTTGATAGAGCTTTAAAAGACCTCTAAATCTTGAATTCTGCATATTAAAAAAGGGCTAAGCGCAGCTCAACCCTTGGGAAACTTAAAATGTTAGTTCAATATACTTACTTGAATTTATAATTCAACCCAAGGCCAAAAACCTCACGCACCTGAAAGGCACCCACGGCATTATCATCATAAATGGTCTGGAAGATCAGGTTTGTAGTCAACCAGTCGTTGATCTTCATGTTGATATTTGCGCTGTAGTTGATGTCCACGTTTCCAGGCTTGTCCAGATAGTTGGAATATAAGAGCAACACATTATCCATGGTAATATTTTCTGCGATGGTAAAATTGTACAATGCATTGATCGACGCACCAAATTCAAAGCGGTTGCTCTCCCCAGCATCCACACCAAAGTAGTCGCCATCCACATACCCCTCACGAGTCGTGAACATATCATCCACCACAATAAAACGGGCAGTTGCCGGCGCGATGTTTACCGTAAAATCGTCATCCCTTTTATATAAGAGACCGGGACCTGTCTGGAAAAAACCTGGAGAAAGGAAGCGGGTGCGTTCCGTCCTGATCTCGTTGCCGTCTTCATCCTCGCCAAAACGATACCCTTTTGCAAACTGGGTAAGTGCATTAAAGAAGAAAGAGTACGACCAGCTACTGTCCTTACTGATTTTGTAACCGTAGACCGAGTTGAACTCGATGCGGTCGTTTGTTTTTCTCGCAAATTCGGCATCGTCCTGTTGGGTAAGACCGTATTCCAGGATCAGCTTGTTATCCCAGCTCGTACGGTTCTTTTTGTAGTTGAGGTCATAATTGATTCCCGCGTTACCAGAAATGTTTGAAGTTCCACCACCTTGCCACTCGGCATTAAAGGCACTCTGGTTGAATAGGAACTGGAAAGTACCCTCGTCGTTCCACCCCTCCTTGACTTCCTCTTTCTCTTTGTCGTCTTGTGCAACACCTAATGTGCCCATCACTAATGCACTTAATAAAAGAATGTACTTTTTCATATCCAGATTAAATTTGGGCAAAAATAAAGGGATTCTTAGAATACAGAACTTATTTGAACTGTTTTTAAGGAGGCTGTTTTTAGAATGGACGGGATTGAATCCGTAAAAAACAGTCTTGAAAGGTTCTTTTAATCCTCCCTATAACTCTCCTTAAGAATATAAATGTCCTCGATCAGGGCTTCAACGTCCTCCACACTCGTGCCGTCATAGGAGCGGCTGCGCAGCCTGCCCTCTTTGTCCACGAGTAGAAAATTCTCAGTATGCACCATGGCATACTCACCACCGTGTTTTGGCTTTTTTGCCGCGAGGTAGGATTTGCGGGCGAGGTCGTAGATTTCCTTGCGGTCGCCGGTTACAAGGTTCCATTTTGAGTCGTCCACGCCTTTGTTAATGGCGTACTTTTTCAATACTTCAACTGTGTCTATCTCTGGCGTGACGCTGTGGGAGAGGATCATGACCTCGGGATCGTTCTTGAATTCCTCCTGTACCAGCATCATGTTTTCCGTCATAATGGGGCAGATGCTGGGACAGGTCGTAAAAAAGAAATCGGCCACGTAGATCTTGCTGTCGTAATCTTTTTGGGTAATGGTATCGCCGTTTTGATTCACGAGTTTAAAAGGCGCGATGCGGTGGTATTTCTTGACAAAAAGCTTACTGTCGTCCACCAGTGAGGGATCAAACTCGTCGGGTTGTAGGATCGCCAGGCTTTTCTCTGGAGTGAGCGCATATTGAAATGCCGCTAGAATTCCTCCACACAGAACCACCATAAATAGGATACGCCACTTGTTTTTATCAAAAAAATCCCTCATTTTGATTACTTTGTTGCAAATTTACGACTCATCACTTCCATTAGTGGCGCTCCCGGTAAAAACCTAACGTTTATGACTGCTAGAATTTTAAGTGTTTTTTGTGTGCTCGCTTTCGCGAAAGCGGACTTCTCAAAAGCCCAGCAAGTAGGTACATTGCCCCTAGACGCCTACGATGTTCCCTGCCAGACTAAATCGAGGATCGCACACGCAAACCGTACCGCAACCTATAGCGAGACGTCACGATACGACCTGCAATACGTGCGACTGGAACTCCAGCCCGATGTGGATGCTCCCACATTTTCTGGAACGACGACCCTACATTTTGAGGCCGAAACAGACTTGAACCAAGTGGTTTTTGACCTAGCGTCAAACATGAACGTGAGCCAGGTCTCGCAACGTGGTCAAAACTTAAATTTCAATCACAACAACTCCGATGAGTTGATTATAGACCTTAATGCGACCCAAGCTACCGGAGTAGTGGATTCCGTGCATATTTCCTATAATGGGAATCCTATTTCCAGCGGTTTTGGTAGTTACGAGCAAACCACCCATAACGGCGCGGGAGTGGTGTGGACGCTTTCTGAACCCTACGGCGCCAAAGCCTGGTGGCCCACAAAACAAGACCTGACCGACAAGATTGAAACCTCAGAAGTGATCATAGAAGTCGCGGCGGGAAACACCGCGGTTTCAAATGGTCTCTTGCAATCCCAAACGCCTACAGCAAACGGTACCAGGTTCCACTGGCGGCATGAGTACCCTATTCCAGCCTACTTGATCGCTTTTGCCGCCACTAATTATGTAAAATATACCGATGTGGTCAGTAACATGACATTTCCTTTAAACATCGATAACTACGTTTATCCAGAAGATCTTGCGACGGCTCAGGCAAGTACCGCTATAACCGTTCCCATGATGGAGTTTTTTGAGCGGGAATTTGGGGTGTATCCGTTTAGGAACGAGAAATACGGTCATGCACAATTTGGCTGGGGAGGCGGCATGGAGCACACGACCATTAGTTTCATGGGCAACTTTTCACGCAACCTGATAGCACACGAGCTGGCGCACCAGTGGTTTGGGAATAAGGTTACCTGTGGGAGCTGGCAAGACATCTGGTTGAATGAGAGTTTTGCCACCTACGCCTCGGGCATGGTTGTGGAGGAATTTGATGGCGAGCCGGGTTTTAAGAATTGGCGTACTTCTATGAATAATAGTGCAACACAAGCGCCCAGCGGTAGTGTCTATGTTCCCGCACAGGATACACTGAGCGTCTCACGGGTGTTTTCAGGAAGATTAAGCTACCGCAAAGGTTCCATGGTGTTGCACATGCTGAGGAACAGGCTGGGAGACACAACTTTTAGGAATGCCCTGCAGAATTTCTTGAATGATCCGGTTTATGACTTCGGCTACGCAAAGACCGCCGATTTCAAATCAAGTGTAGAACAGACCTCTGGACAAAATCTAGATAAATTTTTTGCCGACTGGATTTACGGAGAGGGGCATCCATCCCATCAGGTGGAATGGTTGTATGGTAATGCAACGGTGCGTATTAAAGTCGATCAGACCCAAAGCCATCCCAGCGTCTCCTATTTTAACGTAGATCTACCTTTGCGTATCAAAGGTTCCCAAGGAGAGGAAATGGATGTAATTGTCTCGCCACAAACCAGCGGCGAGGTTTTTAATTTCACGCCACCGTTTAACGTGGTAGATGTCCTCATAGATCCCGATGTCCATACATTAAGCCGAAACAACTCAAGCACACTTGGAATTAAGGATATAGACTTTGCTGAAGAGATCAAGGTATATCCTAATCCCGCAGAAAACGTTTTTTCCATCTCCAGTGCTAATTATCCCATCGAATCTCTAGAAATCTATGATGCGAGTGGTCGCTTGATCAAAAGCATCAAAAGTTCTGAGGTTCCTTCATGGGAAAATATCACAGCTCCAGAATATAGCGGATTTTATATGGTGAAAATAGGCCTGAGTACAGGACAAATTACCAGATCGCTGGTAGTGCGCTAAAAGCTGGCACGCCTCTTGTCAACTGCTCATTATGACCTATTTTTGCCGCACTTAATTTTACCGCTTTATGCATCCTACAGTTGTACTCATCATCAACTTTTTACTGAGCCTTTCTATTTTAATTGTACTCCACGAGCTGGGTCATTTTATACCCGCTCGCTTATTTAAAATCAAGGTGGAGAAGTTCTATTTGTTTTTTGATATCAAGTTTTCACTATTCAAAAAGAAGATCGGCGAGACCGTTTATGGTATTGGGTGGCTGCCTTTAGGGGGCTATGTGAAAATAGCAGGGATGATCGATGAGAGTATGGATAAGGAACAAATGGCTGAAGAGCCCAAGCCTTGGGAATTTCGTTCCAAGCCAGCCTGGCAGCGATTGATTGTAATGTTGGGTGGTGTAGTGGTTAATGTTCTAGTGGGGTTTGTGATCTATATCTCATTGGTATTTAACAATGGAACTCCTGTGGGTGTTGCTACTGATTATGAAAATGGGTTCGGTTTCCCTAAAGTTCTTGAAGAGGTAGGTTTTGAACAAGGAGATCAACCGCTACTTATTAACGCCGACACTCTACAGGTGGCTAGAATGCTCAACCATAGGCTTATTTTTAGAGACGTGGATGAGGTAACTGTCATAAGAGATGGCCAGCCAGTGGAGATTTCAATTCCAGAAGATATAGGTAGCAGGTTGTTTGAAGCTGGTGTGGGAACTTCATTATCTGCTCGATATCCATTTGAAATATCTGTGGTGGATGAAGGTGGTTATGCAGAAGAATTAGGAATGGAAGTAGGTTCTACCATTAAAAGTATTGCGGGATTCCCTATCACTTATCAAACCGATGTTAGTTATGCCCTCAATCATGTTATAGAAGAAGATGCTGACTTTAAAGTTGTTTTAGAAAAAGATGGAGTTGAAAAAACTGTTACTGCTACTAACAATGAAATCTTTAGAGAAGAGCAGTTTGGAATTACAATGAATTTTATATTTAACGATATTGTTCCAGACGATACACGCCAAATGTATTCTTTTGGCGAGGCAGTATCTGTAGGGATCTCAAAAGGCTACTGGACCATGCACGATTATATAGTCCAGTTTAAATATGTGTTTACCAAAAAGGGAGCGAGCCAGCTGGGTGGTTTTGGTACGATCGCAAAATTATATCCAGACACTTTTGACTGGACGGCTTTTTGGGCGACCACAGCTTTTATTTCTTTTATACTTGCGATAATGAATATTCTGCCTATACCAGCGCTGGATGGAGGTCACGTGATCTTCTTACTATACGAAATGATCACGGGTCGCAAACCAGGCGATAAGTTTCTCGAGCGTGCTCAGATCGTGGGGATCGTTATCTTATTATCATTGATGCTGTATGCCAATGGGAATGATTTATTTAAAGCGCTTTTTAACTAGAAACCGCTTTAAAAAGTCAATATATTTATAGCGTCTTTTCATGCTATATGAACTGCGGAAACATTGCTTTTTCGGGATTAAAATTGTAAGTATTTGGGTCGTAGATATCAATGAAATATTAACGAAAACGTTTTCTCATAAAGTAGTCTAAACACCACTGTATAAGCATATTACTTTATTTACCTTGCCTTCATGGGCAGAAAAATTTTCTCTATTCTCAATCTATTGAGCATCATAGTGTTGATTGCATGGAATGGTTATGCAAACACTGGGAACTTCAACGGTAAAACCGTAGGCGACTTGAGTGCTGAGTACAATAACCTTTTCACTCCGGCGAGCTATGCATTTTCCATTTGGGGCGTTATTTTCATATCGCTTTTGGTCTTTGGTGTTTATGGTGTTTATTCCGCTTTCGCGAAAGCGAGTACCGCATTACCAGAAGGTGGCATTCCAAATTACCGTAAGGATTTTGTGTTAACTACATCGCCATGGTTTCTTATTGCAAATATCTTTTGTACGGTCTGGGTCGCATTTTGGCTTGAGGAGATGATCGGTCTATCTGTTTTTTGCATGTTTGGAATTCTTTTGAGCCTATTCATGTGCATCAATAAACTGGACATGGAAATATGGGATGCGCCATTTCCTATAATTGCTTTTGTATGGTGGCCTTTATGTCTCTATTCTGGTTGGATAAGTGTTGCAAGTATTGCAAATGTAAGTGCGTGGCTCAACGGTAGTTTTCAAATTGACTTTGATATTCAGTTGTATAGTACTATAGCAATGATTGTGGTAGCTTTTTGCGTTAATCTCTTAATGATTATCTACCGCAATATGCGCGAGTTTGCACTGGTGGGAGTCTGGGCTTTGGTAGCCATTTTTGTTAGGCATTTGAATGAGTATAATTCCATAGCTTATACGGCACTTGTACTTGGAGTTTTACTATTTGTCGCTGCGGGAATTCATGGTTCTCATAATAAGGATACACACCCAGCAAAGAAGTTCAAGCAATGGCGGGCAGCTCAATGATAGGATTTGCTTATTGATCTACCGCTTCATCATTCCGTACTTTATAATGCAATAAATGGCTCTTAATCCATCTTTCCAGCCTATTTTTTTACCTTGCTCGTAGGTGCGAGCTTGATATGAAATAGCAACTTCGGCAACTTGGACGTGAGGAAGCCGAGAAATTTTAGCGGTAATTTCTGGTTCAATCCCAAATCTATTTTCTCTAAGTTCAATTGACTTGATGATTTCGGTCTGGAATAACTTGTAGCAGGTTTCCATATCAGTTAAACTCATATTGTTAACCAGATTTGAGAACCAAGTAAGCGACCTGTTTCCAATGTCGTACCAGAATCGGGAATTTGATTGAGGCTGTAAACGTAGAAATCTAGATCCATAAACTACTTGAGAATTTGTAGATATCATTTTAGCGATCAAAATATTATATTCTAATGGGTTGTACTCTAGATCTGCATCTTGAAATATTACTAAATCTCCACTTACTGATTTAATCCCTCGATGCAGGCACGCGCCTTTACCTGAGTTTTCTTTTTGAACCGCAAAGTTGATCTCAAGTTTTGGATACATTTTGATAAAAGAATGAATTAATGGAACGGAACCATCCTTAGAACAGTCATCTACAATGATGATCTCCTTTTTAATTCCATGGATCAAGTCGACAGACCTTATTTTTTCCAGAATGGATATAATGGTATGTTCTTCATGATATACAGGAATAATGATCGATAGTTTTTTAAAAATCATATTACCTCTCCACTTCTTTGC
Source organism: Nonlabens sp. (assembly GCA_049671565.1). Taxonomy (GTDB): domain Bacteria; phylum Bacteroidota; class Bacteroidia; order Flavobacteriales; family Flavobacteriaceae; genus Nonlabens. The sequence continues at coordinate 80,047 of JBATVD010000041.1, read as the reverse complement.
CGTGATCGTAAAATACCACCTCTACCTCCTCCTTATCAACTTCTTTTTTAAATGCCTTACCGTGAATTTTACCATCTATCCATTCGCCTGTAAGTTCATTTCCATTACTGAAGTATACCGTTCCTCTTCCGTGCCGTACATTATCCTTCCATAAACCCTCATATTTCTGACCATCTGCCCATTGATAGGTTCCTTGACCGTTTCTCTGATCATTTTTCCAATCTCCCCAATATCCCAATTCTGGTTTAAATTCAAAAAGATAAGTATCAGGATTTTCTATCATTTGAATAAGCTTGAATTTGTTGGGATACCGATCTATTGTAGGTTTTAAATATAAGGCTGTTGAAGAATAACCCAATTGGTCCAAAACAACGTATGAAACCTTTTTGCTCTTTAAGTAGTCTATTTGATTTTCAAGATTTACTGTCTTTTTGAAATTAGTGACGTAATTTTCAGAAAACACGTAGAATAGCCGATCTTTTCTCGTACAGGTAACACTATTTGTCACAGCATTTTTCTTGACCCATTCGGCCATTTTGAAATAATTCTCATATGCGGGATGATAATCATTTTTAGCTTTTAAATGAAGTGTCGACACCACCGGATATGCGTATGCGGACATCCAAACTCCAAAAAGCAAAATGATAGTGATTTTCTGCTTTTTGTAATTAATGATTTTAGGTATAACTTGGGTGGAAAACTTGAAAACGTCGATCAAACCCGTCGCTGCAAAAAATACTAGTAAAGGTATTAATGGAGTTATAAACCTAGTACCGTACCACGAGCTAGGCCATATCAGTAAAATGAGAAAATAGCATAATACATAAATAGGTAAAAGCTGGTACTTTTTGTAAATACTAATTCCTCCAGCAACAATTAAACTCATTAAAGCGCAACCTATAAGCACTGACCCTGTATTGTATAAATCTTCATTATAATCTATGTCAACACTATATGCCAAACTAGATGGGATCTCAACGATCACGTAGCGCAATAGATTTTCGTAGGCTCTAACTATTAAATCAAAAAAACCAGCTGTTCCCAGTTCAGGACGGTATGGATTTACCATCATAAGTTGACTGAAATAGGAGTTTTGATTAGAATTTAGTCCACGAAGGATCCAAGGAAGATATAAAGCCGTGCTGACAGTGATAAGGGTCAGAAGAAATTTAAAATATTTCTTTGTTAAAAGGTGAATGCCAAAACCTACCGCAAGCGCGATCCCGAGACTTCGCAAATAAATACTAAAAACAATTAAGAGAATAACCAAGCCGAACTTCCAATTTTTCAGCAGAGCTCGTCTGTAATCTAGAGCATAAATGAGATACAAAGCGATTGTCGTGCTGAGCAAAAAAGGTATCTCACTCATAATTATTGTACTAAACTGTAGAAGTGATTTATTAAATATTAACAACATCCCCATTAAAAAGGTTATATGGATATTACGCTTCAGTTTATAAAACAATCGCATCAGTATCAAAAGTGCACTTACGAGAAACAGACCATTAAAAATCTTTATAGTTATAATGTTGTTAGATAAAAAGGTGATTATTATTGAAATAACGGCGGGATATCCAGGAGGATAGTGGAAGTGTGATGTCTGGTCTATTAAATGAATGTTTGTAAAGCCTTCTCCATTTGATAATGCTCTTCCCAAAATGTAGTAACTGGCATTGTCTCCAATGATGCTTAATTTTGAATCAAATATTATACAATAAACTATAGTGTATAATACTATAAACACTATAGTATATAAAGCGACCAGACGTTTATTGGCTGTACTCATTTATAACTATTCCGATTTTTAATGAAGTTTAAAAATACCAACTTTACCTTTCAGTATCTCTAGTTCTTTATGATGCTTACTTCAATTACCTTTGTCCTATGATACACAAAGCAGGATTTGTAAATATAGTTGGAAACCCCAATGTAGGGAAAAGCACGCTCATGAACGCCTTAGTGGGAGAGCGGTTGTCCATAATAACCTCAAAGGCACAAACCACTAGGCATCGTATACTGGGCATTATAAACGGTGATGACTTTCAAATGGTCGTTAGTGACACACCAGGTATTATAAAACCAGCTTACAAACTTCAGGAAAGCATGATGGAGTTTGTAAAAAATGCTTTTGAAGACGCTGACTGTATCTTATATATGGTAGAACTGGGTGAAAAAGAACTGAAAAATGAAGCGTTTGAAAAGCGATTGACCTTTGCAGAAGTTCCTGTTTTTGTGCTGATCAATAAGATTGATAAAGGTGACGAGCAGCAACTCAAAGAAGCTATGGAACACTGGAAAGAACGACTCCCACAAGCTGAGATATTTGCAATATCCGCTCTGGAGAACTTTGGTGTGCCTCAAGTCCTAAATCGTATAGTTGAGACTCTTCCTGAATCACCTGCTTTTTACCCTAAAGACGCCCTTACCGACAAGCCTGAACGATTTTTTGTAAATGAGAGTATTAGGGAAAAAATCCTCATGCACTATAAGAAAGAGATTCCTTATGCGGTAGAAATTGAAACCGAGGAGTTCTTTGAAGATGAAGATATCATTAGAATACGCTCAGTTATTATGGTGGAACGAGAAACCCAAAAAGGAATCATCATAGGTCATAAAGGCTCTGCTATCAAGCGTGTGGGAGTTGAAGCCCGCAAAGACCTACAAAAGTTCTTTGGGAAACAGGTTCATATTGAACTCTACGTAAAAGTGAATAAAAATTGGCGTAGCGATGAGCGGCAGTTGAGACGCTTTGGTTATAAGGGAGATAATAAATAATTCTAGGATCCAGAAGAAATCATCACGTTTGCCACAAGGTTTTCGACCGTTGCATGGTCACTCCCTCCAGCTTGCTCTATAGTAAGATTTATACTTTCTGCTTGAGAAAGTAGCTCTGAATCTAAATCAATCTTTTTTAAAGTGTGATCTATAATTGCCAGTGAGACCATCTCACCCTCCACATCAGCCCATAATTGATAGTCATGATCTTCGTCTAATGGTTGTAGATAGTCTATAATAATCTCTGCAAACTCACGAGTTTTGCCGTGGTAAACCGTTGCCATAACAGAGTTATCAGTATTCCTCAGCACATATTTGTTCGTATTTATACTTGTAATATTTTCTTTTTCCGTAGTTAGATTTCGGTTTTCTTCTTCAATTTCAGATAGTTCAGTATCAAGCCGTTGGATTTTTTCCTCATCTGCTGCCAGTTGATCTCGTAAAATGGTATTCTGAACCGTGAAATATACCAGTCCGCTCGAGCATATTAAAAGTATTATTGCCGCTGCAATACCCAATTTACTATTGAACCATGAACGGTTATAAACATCTCTATTGCGTGGCACCGCAGAATTAGGAATTACTTTGGACAGCAGTTTTTTTCTGACTTCAGGTTTTAATTCTACTTGATGGGCGGTGGCATGTATAAGAAGATCTCGCTGCGCTTTTTCATAGGCTGCTGCAATTTCTGGATGTTCTTGGATCATTTGATTTATCGCCGCACGATCAGAATCACTGCCAGCTCCGATCACATACTGTTCCAGCTGACCAGAGTCTATAAATTCTTGTATGTGCGTTGTACTACTCATAAATTTTGAGCGAGGATCAAAATTAGACCTGTTTTAATAATTTGACGTAACTCTTTTATGGCTTTGCGTAATCGTGATTTTAGGGTGCCTAGAGGTACATCTAAATGCTCGGCAGCTTCCTTGTGCGTCATTCCCATATAATATATGGAATTGAGAGCCATTTTCAAATTTTCGTCCAGTTGCGCGACTTCACTGTTTAATAGAGTGGCATATTCATTACTGAAAGCATCTTCATTAATATATACGTCCCGATCGGTAATTTGGATTTCCTTTTTAAGCTTTCTTTTCTTTTTTCTTAGATAATCAAGCGCCGTATTACGTGTAATCTGGTATAGCCAAGTAAACAATTGCGCTTTTTTAGGATCGTAGGAGCGAGCTTTTTTCCAGATCTTAATGAATGATAATTGAAGCACTTCTTGAGCTGCTTCTGAGTTACCAGTCATTTTAAGAGCAAGACCATATAATTGTTTTGAAAATTGATCATAGATTAGTGAAATCGCACGGCGATCTCCATCTTTCATTAACGCTACAATGTGTTCCTCAAAAAATGTCAATATCCTTCTTTAACTTTTATTTATCAGTCATTAAACATCTAAGCTTAAGACACGAGCGTATAACTTAATGATCGATCAAATAAACGAAATAATAATTAAAATCTTACACAATGAAAATTACCCACACAATCTTACTCACTTTCTTCCTTATTTTGGGAACAAACATTCAAGCACAATCGTACAGCTCCTCAAAAAAAGGAGATATCGTAGATATTGCTTCTAAGGTAGACGACCTTTCAACTCTTGTAGCTGCGGTAAAGGCTGCAGATTTAGTAAAAACTCTAAAAAGTGATGGGCCTTTTACTGTATTTGCCCCAGTAAATGAAGCTTTTGAAGCCTTGCCTGAAGGAACTGTAGAAACACTTCTCAAGCCAGAAAACAAGAAAATGCTTCAATCTATTCTCACTTATCATGTTGTAAGTGGCAAGTTCAATGCTACTGATGTGATCTCTGCAATAAAAAAGAATGATGGATCATTCAAAATTACTACAGTTCAGGGCGGAGTGCTCTACGCCATGATTAAGGACGGTAATGTTGTTCTCAAAGACGAGAAAGGTGGAATGTCCACTGTAATTAAAACTGATGTATCCACCAGTAATGGAGTAGTCCACTTATTGGATACGGTGGTAATGCCAGAATAAATAAAGTTTTTTTAAATTAATTCATCCCTTGCGCTATATGGTGTGAGGGATTTTTATTGGAGTTCGCTTTCGCGAAAGCGAGAAATTTTAAATTTTATCTCAAAGTTCAGACAACCTTTTAAAAACACTCTCGTCTATATCAATAGAAAGCACGTAACTTGTGAAAGTGATACAACTTTTTACTAACCAGAAGAAGCTCATTCAGAAAGCTGCCAGTGGAGACCGGAAGGCCCAAAAGCATCTTTATGATAAGCACGCTCCAAAAATGCTGAGTATTTGCAGGCAGTATATATCGCCGGTGGAAACAGCAGAGGAGATGATGCTCACCGGGTTTTTGAAGGCGTTTACAAAGTTGGACACATTTAGTCACGAGGGTAGTTTTGAGGGATGGCTGCGTCGCATTATGGTAAGAATTTGTATAGACCATTTGCGTAAGAAGGATCCCTTCAAATTTACAGATGAGATCAACGAGGATCGCGTAGGTGATTTGCAAGAAGATATTTGCGATGACGATGTCATTCCTATGGATTTGCTCCAAGAATGCATTGATAATTTGCCTGAAGGCTACAAAAGCATTTTTGTAATGTATGCCATAGACGGTTTCAAACATCGTGAGATCGCACAGATGCTTTCCATAAGTGAGAACACCAGTAAAAGCCAGTTTAGAAAGGCAAGACTGGTATTGCAGGAAGAAATTATACAGATACAAAAGCAACGCTATGAAGCTTAGAGATATAAAAGATAATTTTAACGAGAGAGAGATCCAGCCCGGTGCAGGATCATGGGAAAAGCTCTCTGCGCAGCTGGATGTGGCAGAAAAAAATAAAAAACGACCTTACCTATACTGGTTAGGAGCAGTTGCCGCAATACTCGTTGTTGCACTGCTGGCATATCCAGTAATGAGTGGGGTAAATTCAAGAAATGAGGATCCCAATAATCAGGTAGTTGTTCAAGAACCACCTGCTGACAATGAAAATATTAAAGAAGTGAATAAAAGCCCACAAAGTGAAGTGGCGGTAGAAATTAAATTAGGTAGTGAGTTAAATGAGCAAGAAAAATCTATTGAAAAAGAAAAAGAGAAGGCGCCAGTCGCCAAAAATCTGCCAGCAGCAACACATGTGAAGCAGGCTCTTGCTCAAACTCACTCATCTAATAAGATAAATAAAGATCATAAAACGCAACCTCAAAAAGTTGAGGACAAGATTATATCCCAGACTCAGGAAGCAGTTGCAAATGTTGAAAGTATTGACTCGAGTACAATGGTGGAAGATCAGACCAAACCAGCGCTCACAGCAGATCAAGAAGCCGCAAAGCTTTTAGAAAAACTACTTGGAAATGATAATACAGAGGTAGTATCTACTAGATCAATCAAATCGGAGCAACTTCTGCGTGAGACAGAATGGGATATCGAGGCAGATCGTCACAATCGCATTAACAAAGGGCTCAAGGACGGGCTGGGGAAACTTAAAAATGAAGCCTTTGCGCTCATAGGGAGAAACAACTAAATATTTATAAAACATTGAATTTCAGAATCTTGAACATATCTGATGGCCATAGCTATATCCTAAATTTACGTATAATGAAAAATCAAACTCTATTTATAAGCATCCTTATTGCAATCTTTAGTCACACGTTTACCCTGGCACAAGTTGATGGGAAAAAGGGAATGAAAGAGGGCAGGTATTATGTAATTAGAGATACCGTAGATGGAAAACCACTGGCTTCTTACTATGCTTCTGAAAGTGCTTATCTACGTTCCAAAAAACAAAGACAAGCGGAAATTGATAAACTCACCGATAAGAAAAAACTGTACGAATCGAACCAAAGAACCCAACTAGCAACTGCTATAAAAGAGATCAATGGACGAGTAGGTAATCTGAAGGATTATACCGAAGAGATGGCAGATAGGGATAAAATGAGCATCGCTGAAATTTATGCAGAACGCATACGCAAGCACAACCAGATGATTGATTCTCAAATAGAATTTTACCGGGTCAAGACAACCTATAGTTCAGAGGAAAATTCCTCAAGCGGTATTGAGATCAAAAATGATGGAGGTTTTGAGATAAAATTTGGTCGACCAGGCCGAGAATTCCAAGAGGAAATAAAAACCACTTCTTTTTTCTCAATGGCATTTGGTTATAACTTCATCGATGGTGCAAACCTTGACATCAATGACTTTAGTTATTCAAATAACAATTATTTCTCAATGGCATTTTTGTGGCAAACTGCATTGACTGAAAATCAAAAACTGAGACTCAATTACGGAATCCAATATCAAACCCACGGCACGGAGCTCAATGGAGGGCGCAGGTTCTCTCCAAATACTGATCAGACTGAAATAACCAACCTAGGCTTCCAACCAAAAAAAGCCAAATTCAGACAAGATCAGTTTGTAGTTCCCGTGCAGTTGGAGTTTGGTGGGACCGAGAAAAAAGAGTATGAAGATGGACGCGTGAGGTACCACCAGTGGGATAAATGGAAATTTGGAATAGGGGGATTTGCAGGTTTCAATACCAGTTCCAGAATTAAAATGAAATATGAAGAAAACGGAAGAGACGTAAAAGAGACCATTGCAAATGCCTTTGATAATGAGGCTTTTATCTACGGTCTCGACGCTTATGTGGGACGCGACAAGGTAGTAGCCTTTGCAAGGATGAACCTCAATGATATTTTCAAATCGGGATCTGTGGATGGTCAATACATCGCCTTCGGTCTTAGATTACAATAAAAAGTAGTGTTTATGATTAGTTAAGTTAGTTTGAATTAGCCAGCTTTTACGCCCTTGCCATGGGGCGTAATCGCTTTTAGGAGCTATTCAAATGGGCTGGAAAAAAACTTTTAATTTTTAAGTAACAAAAGCGTGAAATTTAAACTAATAGGAAAGCTTTAAAATCTAATACTATGAAAAAAACGAATTACCTTTTATTCTGCCTAACACTTTTAATAAGTGGTTTTTCATTTGCACAAAGCGATGATAATGATGATAATGGAGAAAAAAAGAATCGAGCACCTTTTGATTTTCTCGATATCTTCAATATGGACCGTCGCGATAAGAAAGAAGTAATGACTCAGTCTGAATTCTTATGGGGTGTTGGTTTCAACCAGGCGCTGGGAGATGATAACGGTATAGGGGAAGATTATAGATTCTGGGGTAGTGGCTACTTTGATGTAGGGGTAGAATTCTCAACCCGATTGAGCAAGGCCAGTAACTCTCCACGATTGACTTATGGTCTATCCTTGCGCGCATCCTCTTTGCGCATAAGTGGCGATGATCGTCAGTTTTCCACTTTTGATAATGTTACGACCTTACAACCCATAGCAGTTGATGCAGATCGATCAAGATTTTATCAGGCAGGTTTTCATGCCCCTATACATCTTGAATTTGGAAAACGTGAGGTGCAGGAATATGATGAGGGATTGAGGCGTTATGGCGACGGGAGTAATTTCGTTTTTGGTGTGGGAGGTTACCTTGGATATATAACTACCTCTACGCAATCTGTTAGGTTTGACCGGGAAGGCAGAAACGTTACAAGCGACCTTACAAACGATTTTGAGATCAATAACTTCAATTATGGACTAAGCCTATATGCAGGTTATGAAGACCTACAATTATACGCATCCTATGGTCTTAATGATATCTTCAAGGATTCTCCCATTGAGCAGAGCTATGTGACTTTGGGGATTAGGTTGAGAGGTTAATGGTACAATAGTTTTATGCGATAGAAGAAGCTCTCGGTAATCGAGGGCTTTTTTATGATGACGCTTTCGCGAAAGCGAGAACCCAATAATCTAAACGAAGCGTAATTAAAGCATACTTAAAATTTATAATCCAGAAACTCACTAGCTCACAACCTCGAGAACTAACTCGTACTTTCCTATTTTTGTGATTCCAGAACCTATTCCCCAATGATCTCGCGTACCACTGTAGATGCTGTTTTTGATGCCGCCCGGGTAGAGGAGGTCATAGGTGATTTTGTGCAACTTAAGAAATCGGGTTCTAATATGAAGGGGCTTTCTCCATTTTCTGAGGAGCGCACACCCAGTTTTATGGTATCACCCGTCAAGCAGATCTGGAAGGATTTCTCCAGTGGTAAGGGTGGTAATGCCGTGACCTTTATCATGGAACATGAACATTTTACCTATCCAGAAGCCATACGCTATCTCGCCAAAAAATATGGTATCGAGATCATAGAAACTGAGCGAACCGATGAGGAAAAACAGGCTCAGGACGAGAAAGAGTCCATGTTTCTAGTGCTTAAATGGGCAGCCCAATGGATGGAGCGACAGCTTCAAACTGGCGAGGGAAAAATGTTGGGCTACAGCTATTTTAAAGAAAGGGGCTTTACAGATAAGACCATCAATGATTTTGCCCTAGGTTATAATCCCGATCAATGGAGCGCCTTGACTGATGCCGCTCTGAAAGCCGGTTACAAACTGGAGTTTCTTGACAAAACAGGATTATCCATAGTGAAAGAATCCACTGATGGAGGTGCAGAGAAGAAATTTGATCGATTTAAAGGACGAGTCATGTTTCCCATAAGGAGCATGTCGGGAAGGGTCTTGGGCTTTGGTGGTAGGTTGTTGAAGAATAACGATAAAGCTGCAAAATACCTCAACTCCCCTCAAAGCGAGGTTTATGATAAAAGTAAGGTTCTTTACGGAATTTACGAGTCAAAACAAGCCATCGCAAAAGAAGACCTTTGCTTTCTCGTTGAGGGATATACAGATGTGATACAACTCCATCAATCTGGGATTCACAATGTAGTTTCAAGTTCGGGAACTGCTTTAACAGCTCAGCAAATTAGACTCATACAAAGACTCACACCCAATATCACCGTTCTATACGATGGAGATGCAGCAGGAATGCGTGCTGCAGTGCGTGGAACTGATCTTATTCTTGAAGCAGGAATGAACGTGCGCGTTTGTACTTTTCCAGATGGTGAGGATCCAGATTCTTATGCAAAGGCTCATACAGAGGATGAGATAAAAGATTTCTTACAAGAAAATTCAGTCGACTTTATAAGGTTTAAGGCCAACTTGCTTAAAGACGAAGCTAAAGATGACCCCATAAAAAAAGCGGCGATAGCACGGGATATCGTTAAAAGTATCGCTAAGATTCCTGACGCTATCTCTCGTGAGATTTATGTCCAAGAGAGTGCTGAAATACTGAATATAGGTGAGGAAACCCTATTCTCTGCACTTGCTCAAGTGCGTAACAGCGAGGTAAAGGAACAGCGTAAAAAGGAACAGAAGGGAACTCAAAACAGCACCCTCAAAAAAGTGGAGCAAGCGCCTCAGGCTCCTGTTGTAGATCGCAGGCAGTTGCTAGAACGCGACATCATAAAAATTCTTTTGCTTTATGGTGATCGCGTAGAAATCTTTAATGAAGAATACTTTCAAGAACCTGAAAATGGTAAGCTTGTTACGGAGCCAGTAAAGAAAGAGATTCCTGTTTATGAGAAAATCTTTATGGAGTTACAGGGTGATGAAGTTGAGTTTGCAAATGAAGAATTCAAAAAGATATACCCAAAACTTATAGATATACTGCTGCTGCAAAGAAAGATAGATGCAAATGTTGTGATGTCAGAATTTCAGGATCAAGAAGCCAGCCTCGTCGCTGATCTTATCATGGATGAAGATAGGTACCAATTACACAAATGGGAGGAGAAACAGATATTTGTAAAGACTAAAAACCAAACGGTCGCTCGATCTGTTATAGATACGATTCTTAATTTTAGAAGACTTATAATAGCTGAAAAGATCAAGTCACTCTTAGAGAAATTAAAGAATTCAGATACAGATTCTTTAGCTGTGCTTACAGAGGTAAATGATTATAACAAATTGAGCCAATATTTAGGAAGTAGACTCAACAGGGTGGTTTAGCGGGTCAATTGCATTAACCTAGATTGGTGGATCAAATCTGCAATGTTGTCTACATTGAGTTTTTTGAGCAAGCGAGTCTTGTAGGTACTTACCGTTTTTTCGTTTATTGAAAGGCCTTGAGCAATCTCTTTGTTTCGCTTGCCGCGAGCGAGAAGATTGAGAACTTCAATCTCGCGTGTTGAAAGTTTTTTGAATTTGAGCACATCGTTTTTATGCTTTTTATCCTCCATCAATCCCTTGATGTTTTTAGAGAGAAAAACACCGCCTTCGCTCACCGTCATTAAGGCATTTCTAATTTCTTCTACGGTTCTTGTTTTTGCTATATAGCCATTTGCACCAGCCTTTATGGAGCTCAGTGCATAAATCTCTTCTGGATGGCAGCTTACCACTAGCGTGCGTAATTTTGGGAAATTGGATTTAATCTGTCTCAAGATTCCTACCCCATTGGCATTGGGTAGATCTATTTCAAGAATAACGATAGCCGGCTTAAGAGTTTCAATGGTACTCATGAGGTTTTCCCCATTTTCTACGTAACCTACAAAGTCAAAATTATCTTTAAAGTCAACCATATGCTCCAATCCATATCTGAAAACAGGATGATGGTCTGCTAATAATATTTTCATGGATCAGTTATTTATATATTAACAAATATAGACTTTGAGATTTGCTTTTCGAAGGCACGCTTTGTACGTATAATCCTATTTATTGGTTTTGTGAATTTCTTAAGAGAGTAGGGCGTCTGGTATTTCGCAAACCGGTATTGGTTTCATTTTGTGTTGGTTTCTCGTATTAAAATCTATAAAAATTTCAAAAACCTTCTTTTCACGGCCTACAAAGTCAGAAGATTTTTTTCCTTGAGCCAGTTGTGACATTGCCCATTCCAGTTCATCATAAGATGCTCCTATCTGGTCTTCATCTGTAACTTCATTCCCGTAGAGGCCATCACTGGGAGCTGCTTTAATTATACTTTTTGGAACACCCAAATGCCTTCCTAAATGATATACTTGTGATTTTAAGAGATCTGCGATAGGACTTACATCTACTCCTCCATCGCCATACTTTGTGTAAAACCCCACGCCAAAATCCTCCACCTTATTACCGGTTCCAGCCACTAACAACCCATTGATCCCACCATGATAATATAATGTGGACATGCGCAACCTAGCACGTGTGTTGCCTAAAGTGAGTGCAACTTGAGGGCTGTCTTCTAAGGATGGCATGTTTTGCACAAAAGTGTCAAAAACTGGAGTAAGATCACTACGCACATCACTAACGTTAGTAAACTTGCTCTTTAAATAATTTATATGTTCCTGCGCTCTGGTAACATGTTCCTTATGCTGGTGAATAGGCATTTCAACACAAAGTACCTCTAACTCTGTCATAGCGCATAAAGTTGAGGTGACTGCGCTGTCTATCCCACCACTCACGCCTACGACATAACCCTTCACGCCAGCTTTGTTTGCATATTTCTTGAGCCAGTTTACTATGTAATCAGCTACTTTATCTGTTTGCATCGTCGTATTTTTGTGGTGAGCTATTAATCAGCATCAATATAAAAATAAATTACTTCTTGATCAGTTATAAACTTGTGAATTCTTTTTATCTACGCCTTATTGTTGTTCTCGCTTTCGCGAAAGCGTTAACCTCATGCAACTCGTCGAGTGACAGGGAGCAAGAGATTGCAAAAATCCCCATGGATGTGGAATTGCGTATGTTTCACAAAGAATTTGCTGATGCAGAGGTAGAAGACCTGCCAGATTTAAAGGAAAGATACCCACGTCTTTTATCTCCACGCACACCAGATAGCCTGCTCATAGCTAAAATTCAAGGTAGGGATAGCATTCAGGATATTCTTGAGTCTGCGGTTCAGAAAGCAAACTTTGACTATGACGAGATAGAACGCGATGTGGAAAGCATCATGCGCCATGTCAAGTACTACTTTCCTGAATTTGAGCCCACTCCAGTAGTGACCATGATCTCAGAGGTAGAGTATAACTATCAAGTCATCCCTACAGAGGAAGCTCTTTATCTCGCCATGGATACATATTTGGGTAAGGACAGCGAGCTGTATCTAGGTATAAGTAAATACATCAGGAGCCAGCTCAACGTAGAGCAATTACCAGCAGATGTAGGCCTGGCCTATGCAAAACTTTTTGTGCCCCAAACCATGGAGCGCAGTTTGCTTGAAAATATGGTCTACCATGGCAAGCTGCATTACATTCAGCAATTATTTGTTCCAGACGCAAGCAACGACCTGATTTTCAATTATACCCCAGAAAAGTATCAATTTACGGTAGACAATGAAACCGAGATGTGGCGTTACCTCATAGGTGAGGAGCTTTTATACGACACAGATTCACAATTGCTATCACGATTTATTCTGCCTGCACCATTTTCTAAATTTTACCTAGAGGTGGATCAAAACACTCCAGGCGGTGTAGGTAGGTATTTAGGTTACAAAATCGTGGATGCATTCATGAAAAATAATGATGTGAGCTTGGACGCTCTGATCGCCCTCCCAGCTGACGAAATTTTTAAGCGATCCAAATACAAACCTGAATAATGTCTGAAAATAAGAGATCTACCATAAAAATAGGTGTTGAACTGGATGAGAACAACGTCCCTGAACACATAAGATGGAGCGCTCCAGATGGTGGCGTGGACGCCGCGACCGCAAAGGCCATGATGTTATCCATGTGGGATCCAAAAGATAAGGAGAGCTTTCGCATAGATCTTTGGACTAAAGACATGCCAGTGGATGAGATGCGGGTATTTTTTCATCAAACCTTGGTAAGCATGGCAGATACCTACCACCGCGCTACAAACGATGATAAGATGCGCGATACCATGATGGATTTTTGTGATTATTTTGCTGAGAAACTTGAGTTGAAGAAGTAGTTCACCTTATGCTGATCCATGTTTGATAAAGCCGCATTAGAAGAACTGGCGTTCTACAAGATGCCTTTTGGCAAGTTTAAAGGGAGTTATCTTAGTGAGCTGCCAGAATCTTATCTGGTTTGGTTCAAGAGGAACGGATTCCCAGAAAATAAACTAGGCAGAATGATGGAGTCTGTCTATGAAATAAAGATTAATGGTCTTGAAGATGTCCTCAGAAAAATACGTAGGCTTTAGAAACTACAATTGTTCATTGATCTGTGCGATGTAGTTTAAAACATCATCTTGACCGGTTCCTTGAGCAGCACTTGTAACAAAATAAGGCGGAAATTCTTCCCAGATACCGTCCATTAAATTCTTTCGATAACGATCTACGTGTTTATCGATTTGGGCAGGCTTCAATTTATCGGCTTTGGTAAAAATGATAGCAAATGGAATTCCGTTTTCTCCAAGCCACTCCATAAATTCTGTGTCTATGGGTTGAGGTTCATGGCGTATGTCCACTAACACAAATCCGCTTACCAGTTGTCGCCTTTGTAAAAAGTAATTAGTGATGAATTTCTGAAATTTTGCCTTGCTGGTTTTGGAGACTTTAGCATATCCATATCCTGGTAAATCTACTAAATGCCAAGATTTGTTGATTAAGAAATGATTGATCAATTGTGTTTTCCCAGGCTTTCCAGATGTCTTTGCCAAGCTTTTGCGATTGGTCAGCATGTTGATAAGCGAAGACTTTCCTACATTAGATCTGCCTATAAATGCGTATTCAGGTATACTACTGTTGGGACATTTTTTGACATCTTGATTAGACATCACAAAGGAGGCTTGAGTAATTTTCATGCCGCAAAGATATAAATATACTTAAGGGATCAATAGAATTGAATTTTCGCTTAAAGCGAAAACAAATTTCACCTACAGCTCACGTTTTTTCAACCACGCGTGGAGAATCTCATTGAATTCATCTGGGTGCTCCATCATCGCAGCATGCCCACATTTATCAATCCAGAATAAATCGCTGTCAGGCAGTTTTTCATGAAATGCTGTAGCAACTTCTGGAGGTGTGACCGTGTCATTTTTACCCCAAATAATACAGGTAGGAGTGGTCATGTAGGGAAGGTCTTTGGCCATATTGTGCCTTATCGCACTTTTTGCGATAGCTAAGGTTTTGATAAGCTTGTTGCGATCGTTTGCCACTTCAAAAACCTCGTCCACGACTTGCTTGGTCGCTATTGCTGGATCATAGAATACTTCTTGACTCTTCTTCTTGATATATTCATAATCACCTTTTCTAGGGTAACTCTCTCCCATGGAATTTTCATAAAGACCTGAGCTACCAGTAATGATCAACGCCTTAATTTTATTGGGAAATAATTTTGTCGTTACAAGTCCTATATGTCCACCTAATGAGTTGCCTAGGAGAATAACTTGATCCCAGCCTTTGTGCTCAATAAAAGCATTTATATGTTTTGCAAAGGTTGCTACGCTGGTTTTAATGAGTGAAGTAGTGTACAATGGAAGAGTGGGTACAACTATTTCATAGCCAAGCTTTGGAAAGTAATCGATCACACCTTCAAAATTACTAAGACCACCCATAAGGCCGTGTAAAATTATTACTGGTGTACCCTCACCGATGGCGAAGTATTCAAATTTTCCTTCTGTGATTTTAGCGTAACTCATAGTTTAGGGTCAGTCGCAAATATAGTCGATTTCGCCATAGAGTTATTCTGTGGTCAATTTTAAAAGTTATGCGCTGCATTGCAAATCGTTACGTCAGATAATCTGTGTTCAAGTCATAGAATTGACAACTTCAGATTGTTGATAAGTCATTTACTTGTTCAGAAATAGGTGCATTTATCAACATTGTGGTAAAATGTGGTAAAAAGTGGTAGCATATTTTTATATTTGATTTAATAGTAGAATAACCGCGGTTTCCCATTGATCAATTTTATAGGTACATACGAGTGTAAGGCAGATGCAAAAGGCCGTTTTATGATGCCCTCTGGCATCAAGAAACAGCTTGCTCCTGTTTTACAGGACAGTTTCGTGATTAAGCGTGCTGTTTTCCAACCTTGTTTGGAGCTATACCCCATGCAGGAATGGGAAAAGCTTATGGAGAAATTAAACGGGCTCAACCGTTTCAACAGGAAACACAACGATTTTATCAGACGGTTTACTGCTGGTGTTAAAACTGTGGAAGTGGATGGTAATGGAAGACTTCTTATTCCCAAAGACCTTATACAGTTTGCAGGTATATCAAAGGAAGTCACGGTAAGCAGTGCCGTAAATATCATAGAAATTTGGGATAAGTCAAAGTATGAAAAAGCCATAGACGATGCGGCTAATGACTTTGCAGATCTCGCAGAAGAAGTAATGGGCGATGACACAGGAACAATCATATCATGAACCAGTATTGCTACAGAAGTCTGTGGACGGTCTCGCTATTGATCCATCAGGTACTTATGTAGATGTCACCTTTGGAGGTGGGGGTCACTCACGTGAGATCCTTTCTCGTTTAGGAGAAAAAGGGCGGCTGTTTGCGTTTGACCAAGATTTAGATGCATTGAAAAACAGCATTGATGACGATCGCTTTACACTGATAAACGAGAATTTTGGTTTTATGAAGCGTTTTTTGAGGTTCTATGGTGTGCGCACGGTGGACGGCATACTCGCTGACCTAGGAGTGAGTTCTCATCAATTCAATGAAGGTTCTAGAGGTTTTTCTACTCGTTTTGACGCAAAACTGGATATGAGAATGAACCAAGAGGCGAGTCTCGATGCTGTAAAGGTTCTCAACAGTTATGAAGAGGAAGATCTGGCAAGAATATTTAAAGAATATGGAGAGCTACGCAACGCACCAAAGCTCGCTAGATTTATAAGTGAAGCAAGAAGAAACAACAAGATTGAGACTATTGCCCAGCTCAAGGAGATTTGTGCGCCTCTAGTTCCAGCGCGCATAGAACATAAATTAATGGCTCAAGTATTTCAAGCCATACGTATCGAGGTTAATAATGAAATGCAGGTGCTTCATGATTTCTTGATCCAATCAGAACAAATCTTGCGCAAGGGTGGGCGACTCAGTGTCATATCCTATCACAGTCTTGAGGACCGTCCTGTCAAACGTTTTATACGAAATGGGATGTTTGAGGGCGAGCCAGAGAAAGATGTGTTTGGGAGGGTAGAGGTTCCCTTCAAAAAGGTTGGAGGGCTTATAGTTCCTGACGAAGAAGAATTAAGGATAAATAACAGGTCGCGCAGTGCAAAATTGCGTATCGCAGAAAAGATAAAGGACTAACATGGCAACAAGGGTCTACGACTTTCTCAAAGGCAGCTTTCTCACAAACGATGACGCGTTTAAAAACTGGCGTTTCATACTTTTTGCGGCCTCACTTGCAATGGTTATGATCTTCACCGGGCATTCTTTTGAAAAAAAAGTGCACCGCATGGCACGGCTCACTGATAAAGTGAATGAGCTGCGCAGTGAATATATGGATGGTCAGCGGCAGCTCATGTTTCTTGAAATGGAATCTCAAGTTGCACAAAACCTGAAAGGTACTGGATTAGGGCCTGCAGAGCACCCTCCCTTGAAGATAATTGTCAAATCCGATAAAAAACAGCAATAGGAAATGGCAACTACTGAGAAAAGTATTTTGAACCGCATGTATATCATGGCCGCCCTGTTTATAGTGGTGTGTCTATTGATCGTAGGGCAAATTATGCATATACAATTTGTGGATGGTGATAAATTTAGAGCTCAAGCAGACCAGCGCATATTCAAGAACGATACGATTCCAGCAAATAGAGGAAATTTGTATGATACAAACGGTCAATTGCTAGCTACATCGATCAATAAATTTGACATTAGGTTTGATGCCGTCACTCCCAGTGATGCAGATTTTAATGAATGGGTGGGGCCTTTAAGTGACTCGCTTTCGCGAAAGCTAAACAATTCAAAGTCCTATTATCTAAACAAACTGAGAAAAGCAAGGAGCAACCGCAACCGCTACCTTCTTATTGCTAAAAACATCAATTATGGAGATTATAAAGACATCAAGTCGTTTCCTCTTTTTTCCAAAGGTCCTTATAAAGGAGGATTAATTGTGGAGCAACGTGTGGTGCGTGAACATCCACTGGGAAAAATGGCAGAAAGAATAGTGGGATATGACCGCGCAGGTAGCGCTCCAGTAGGTTTGGAAGGTGCTTTCAGTCCCTTTTTGAGGGGTAGTAACGGTGTTCGCTTAAAACAAAAGATCTCAAAAAATCAGTGGAAACCCATTAACAGTGCAAACGAAGTAGAGCCCAAAGATGGCTATGACGTGTACACAACCATAGATGTAAACATGCAGGATGTAGCTCACCACGCGTTGCTACAACAACTGGAGTATTTTGAGGCAGATCATGGTACCGCTGTGGTAATGGAAGTCGCAACAGGAGAAATCAAAGCTTTATCTAATTTGGGTCGTGGCAAAAGCGGAAAATATTTTGAGAAACGGAACTACGCCATCTGGGAATCCCATGAGCCTGGATCAACATTTAAATTAATGAGTGTGATCGCCGCTTTGGAAGATAAAGTGGTAGATACCAGTACTGTTTTTGATACCAAAAATGGTAAAATCTCTTATTACGGCCGCAACGTTAGAGATTCTAAGTATGGTGGCTATGGTAAAATCAGTGTGGCCAAGGCATTTGAGTTGTCATCGAATACCGCCTTGGTTCAAATGGTTCAAAATAATTACAAGGGTCGTGAAGAAGACTATGTAGACCGTCTGTACAGCATGAATCTCAATGACAAAATTGGCTTGCCTGTTGTAGGTGAGGGAAGCCCTATGATTCCTCATCCAGATGATGATAGCTGGAGCGGGCTTTCTTTGCCATGGATGGGTTTTGGTTATGGTGTGCAATTGACTCCTTTGCAAACTTTGACATTTTATAACGCTGTTGCAAACAATGGTGTTATGGTAAAACCTCACCTAATTCGGGAGGTACGCTCCAAAAATAAAATTATTGAGAAGTACGACCGTGAAATTATCAATCCTGCCATCTGTACTCAAAATACCATTAATAAGGTTAAAGTCATGATGGAAAACGTGGTCAAACGTGGTACCGCAGATAACCTTTACAGTGAGAATTTTTCAATGGCTGGTAAAACAGGAACCTGTCAGGCAGAATATTGGAAGAGCCCTGGGAATTATATCGCTTCATTCGCTGGATATTTCCCGGCAGACAAGCCTAAATACAGTTGCATCGTCGTGATACATAAGCCTGATATCTCAAAAGGATATTACGGAAACATCGTGGCTGGTCCGGTTTTTAAAAAAATTGCCCAAAAAATTTATGCTGACAACCCTATGGTGGATAAGGTACAGCTAGCTGATAGCCGCTTGGAAAAAGTGGATCAGTCTACTGATAATTATTATAAAAAAATACAATCCACTTCTAACAAACTCCCTGATTTAAAAGGAATGGAGGCAATGGATGCCATAGCAATAATTGAGAATCTGGGTGTTAAGGTAAGACTTATCGGAACTGGAAAAGTTGTGAAACAGAGTATAAAACCAGGGACAAGAGTTGCAGTAACCGATCAAATCACTTTGAATTTATTATGAAAAACTTAAAGGATCTTCTTTATAGAGTACCTATGGACACCGTGATAGGAGGCACTGACTGTATGGTAGATCAAGTTCATTTTGACTCAAGAAAAGTAGGTGAGGGAGATCTTTTTATCGCGCTTAAAGGAACAGCGTCTGATGGTCACGATTTTATTGATCAGGCAATCCTTCAAGGTGCAAATGCTGTTGTGATTGAAGAACTACCAGACTCTCAGAAGGTGGGTGTTACTTATGTCAAAGTGGATAATAGTCATAAGGCCTTAGCTCAAATAGCGGCAAACTTCTATGAAGAGCCGTCTAGAGAGCTCAAATTGATTGGCGTTACCGGCACAAATGGTAAGACAACAACTACCAGTCTTTTATATAATCTATTTAAGGATTGCGGTTTCAAAGCGGGACTTATTTCAACAGTTCATATTCTGATAGGAGATAAGGTGGTGCCTACAAAACATACCACTCCTGATCCACTATCGATCAACAAACATCTGGCGGAAATGGTTGCTGCAGGTGTGGACTATTGTTTTATGGAAGTGAGTAGTCATGGAATTGCTCAAGAAAGAGTGGGAGCACTGCATTTCGCAGGTGGAATTTTTACAAACCTTTCCCATGACCATTTGGATTATCACAACTCCTTTGCGGAGTATCGTGATGTAAAAAAGCGGTTTTTTGATGAGCTGCCCTCTTCCTCATTTGCGTTAACTAACGTTGATGATAAGAATGGTGACTATATGTTGCAAAATACCAAGGCAAGAAAACTGGGTTATGCCCTTAAAACCTACACCGATTATCAAGCAAAAATTATAGAAAACCAATTCGGTGGATTGTTGCTTAAGATCAATGACCAAGAAGTCTGGTCAAAAATGATAGGGCAATTTAACGCCTATAATCTGCTAGCCATTTATGGATGTGCGATCGAATTAGGGCTGGATTCCACGGAGACTTTAACGGTAATTTCCCAGCTGGATGGAGTTTCAGGACGCTTCCAATACTTTACTACAAAAGCAGAAAAAATTACTGTAATCGTGGACTACGCACACACACCAGATGCATTGAAAAATGTACTGGAAACTGTAAATGCGATACGCTCCAAAAATGAAACCTTGCTTACAGTCGTAGGATGTGGTGGTGATCGAGATAAAACAAAAAGACCCAAAATGGCAAAAATTGCCGCGTCTCTCAGTGATAAAGTAATTCTGACCAGCGATAATCCTCGTACAGAAGACCCGCAACAAATCCTTGACGATATGGAAGTGGGCGTAGAACCCATCGATTTTAAAAAAACTTTATCAGTTCTTAATAGGGAACAGGCGATCAAGACTGCTGCCCAGCTTGCAGGTGCCAGTGATATTATTCTCATCGCTGGAAAAGGCCACGAGACCTATCAAGAGATCAACGGCGTGCGACACGACTTTGATGATAGGGAAATCGCCATGAATATTTTAAATCAACTCAACAAGTAATTATGCTGTATTATCTTATTGATTATTTGGAACAAGAATTTGGTTTGCCTGGGGCATCGTTGTTCGGTTTTATTACATTCAGGGCGGCGATTGCATTTATCATGTCGCTTGGTTTTTCCACAATTTATGGGAAACGAGTGATCCGTTATTTGCAGAGACAACAAGTGGGAGAAACCGTGCGTGATCTAGGCCTGGAAGGACAGGCACAAAAAGCGGGAACTCCTACCATGGGAGGCTTGATTATCATTTTTTCCACACTCGTTCCCGTGTTACTTCTCGCAGCAATTGATAATATTTACGTGGTCATGCTCATTATCACCACGGTATGGATGGGATTAATTGGTTTTACAGACGACTACATCAAAATTTTTAAAAAGGACAAAGGAGGTCTTCATGGAAAATTCAAGGTCATCGGTCAGGTAGGACTTGGTGCGATCATCGGTTCCATCATGTATTTTCATCCTGGCATAACAATTAAAGAAGAGCTGAGGAATCCAGAGCAAGGCCAGGAATTAATGACCAATGTTTCTCAAGTAGAATTTACTGAAGAACATCAATCCACAAAAACAACAATACCTTTTGTCAAGAACAATGAGCTGGACTACTCGGGTGTTTTTGAATGGATCAGTCCAGATTTGGTAAAGTGGTCGTGGCTCATTTTCATACCCATTGTCGTTATCATCGTGACTGCGGTTTCAAACGGTGCCAACCTTACTGACGGGATAGACGGTCTCGCTGCTGGAACCAGTGCCATCGTGGTCGTCACATTAGCGCTGTTTGCATGGATCTCCGGTAACATCATCTTTGCCGATTATCTCAACGTTATGTACATCCCAAATTCTGGTGAGATGGTGGTATTTATCGCTGCCTTTGCCGGTGGGCTCATCGGGTTTTTGTGGTACAACACCTATCCCGCACAAGTTTTTATGGGCGATACGGGAAGTTTGACCATAGGTGGAATTATAGCTGTACTTGCCATCGCCACCAGAAAAGAATTGCTCATACCCATCCTTTGCGGAGTGTTTTTGATGGAAAATCTTTCTGTGGTAATGCAGGTAAGCTGGTTCAAATACACGAGGAAAAAATTTGGTGAGGGCCGTCGCATTTTCTTGATGTCGCCCCTACACCACCACTATCAAAAATTAGGGATTCACGAGAGCAAGATCGTAGTGAGATTTTGGATCGTGGGCATTTTGCTCGCCATTATCAGTATCGTAACCCTCAAAATCAGGTAATGAAAGCAAGCGGAAACATAAAGGTTGTGGTTCTCGGCATCGGTATTAGCGGTGTGGGAGCGGCAATTCTTGCTCAAAAAATGGGCTTTGAAGTCTTTGTGAGTGAAAGCCGTGTTGCTGGTTCCGCTTTCGCGAAAGCGTTACAAGAAAAAAATATTCCATACGAGGAAAATACTCATACAATAGAGAAAATAGAGCAAGCTGACCTGATCGTTAAAAGTCCAGGGATTCCCGATACCATTCCATTAATTATGTCGCTGAAGGAAAAGGGTATCGAGATCATTTCTGAAATTGAATTTGCCTCTAGGTTTACCGATGAAAAGATCATTGCCATAACGGGAAGCAATGGTAAAACCACAGTTACCAGTCTAGCCGGTCATTTATTGAAAGAAGCAGGACTCAATGTAACGGTAGGTGGGAACATAGGTGCCAGTTTTGCCCATCAAGTTGCAGAAGGAGCTGCGGCATATCGATTGCTGGAAGTAAGTAGTTTTCAACTAGATGGGATTGTAGATTTCAAGCCCTTTATTTCCATTCTACTCAACATTACACCTGATCACTTAGATCGTTACGATTACAAATTTGAAAATTATATCGCAAGTAAAATGCGCATTGCGATGAATCAAGATCAGAACGACTTTCTCATCTACAATGCCGATGATCCCGTTATTGTCGAGGCCATCAAATCAAATAATATTAAAGCCCAGTTAGTTCCATTTTCCCTTGAAAAAGAACTCGAGTACGGCTGTTTTTTACAGAATAACAACATCATTATAAAATTAGATAATACACCTATATCCATGTCTACAGATAAACTTACCATTAAAGGCCGCCACAATACAGGAAACGCGATGGCCGCATCTACAGCTTCAAAATTATTACAGATCCGCAAGGAGACCATACGTCAAAGCATGCAGTCCTTTCAAGGAGTCGAGCACCGTCTGGAAAATGTGCTTAAGATCAATAAAGTCCAGTACATCAATGACTCCAAAGCAACCAATGTCAATGCAACCTTTTATGCACTGGACAGTATGGAGCAACCTACGGTCTGGATTCTGGGGGGTGTGGACAAAGGCAATGACTATTCTGAATTGTACAACCTCGTAAATCGCAAGGTGAAGGCCATTGTGTGTTTAGGAACGGATAACTCAAAGATTGTAGATGCTTTTAGCAACTGTGTAGAGCAAATGGTAGAGACCAACAACATGGAAGACGCCGTGCGCGTTGCCTATAAACTTTCAGAAGCTGGGGACAATGTTTTATTGAGCCCGGCGTGTGCAAGTTTTGACCTTTTTGAAAATTATGAAGACCGCGGTCGTCAGTTTAAAGCTGCTGTAAGAGGACTATAGATTTGAAAATAAAAGACTACATACTAGGAGATCGATTTTTATGGGCACTCGTGCTTATACTGCTCGTTTTTTCTTTCTTACCGGTGTATAGTGCGAGTACAAATCTTGCGTATTTGCATCAGGGAACGGGAAATACGTCAAAGTTTTTGGTAAAACATTTTGGTCATGTAGTTATAGGATTGGGCTTACTATATGCAGTACATCGAGTACCCTATAATTATTTCAAAGGCTTGAGTATACTCCTAATGCCTTTCATAGTGGTTTTATTGATCTATACGGCAATGCAGGGAACCACCATGAATGGAGCCAATGCTTCTAGATGGATCACCATTCCGGGCGTAGGTGTACAGTTCCAGACCAGTACTTTTGCGTTTGTCGTTCTTATGGTTTGGGTCGCTAAATATTTAAGCTCTATAAAGGATAAGGTCATTACATTCAAGCAATCGGTTTTACCGCTTTGGGTTCCTGTAGGTGTGATTTGTGCTCTAGTATTGCCGGCAAATTTCTCAACGACGGCACTGATCTTTGCCATGGTATTATTGCTGTGCTTCGTGGGAGGTTATCCAAAAAGGTATTTGCTGAGTATCATAGGTGCAGGAGTCCTGTTATTGGGCTTGTTTGTCCTTACCGCTAAGGCTTTCCCAGGTGTTTTTCCCAACCGTGTCGATACATGGGTTTCCCGTATCGCTAGTTTTTCAGGAGAAGGCAATTCTGATACAACCTACCAAGTAGATAAAGCCAAAACAGCGATCGCAAAAGGTTATATCTTTGGTGAAGGGCCTGGAAAAAGTACTTCAAAACACTTTTTACCACAATCTTCCAGTGACTTTATTTTTGCGATAATTATCGAGGAATTTGGCCTTATAGGAGCTGTTTTTATTTTGGCAGTCTACATGTTGTTCCTGTTCAGACTGGTGGTTATTGCCACTAAAACCGAAACCGTTTTTGCTAGATTGCTGGTGATAGGAGTAGGTTTTCCCATAGTTTTTCAAGCGCTTATCAATATGGCTGTGGCGGTAAATCTTATTCCAGTAACTGGGCAAACCTTGCCATTTGTAAGTAGTGGTGGAACTTCCATTTTAATAAGTTGTATGGCGGTGGGAATTGTCTTGAGTGTGAGCAAAAAGAGACAGCAAATTCAAGAGCAGGAAACTGTAGTCACTGAAGAAACAAACCCTTTAGATGTATTAAGTGAAGCCATATAGATTTATCATATCGGGTGGGGGAACGGGTGGACATATCTACCCTGCAATTTCTATTGCAAATGAATTGCGCAGGCGATATCCAGATTGTAAAATCCTTTTCGTAGGAGCAGAAGATCGTATGGAAATGGAAAAGGTACCTGCTGCGGGTTACGAAATAAAAGGTCTATGGATCAGTGGTATTCAGCGTAGTTTGAGCTTTAAAAATCTGGCCTTTCCATTGAAGGTGCTCAAGAGCCTCTGGGATTCCCGTAAAATCGTCAGAGATTTCAAACCCCATGTAGCTATAGGTACGGGAGGTTATGCAAGCGGACCTTTGCTATATGCAGCGAGTCAAAAAAATATACCCACACTTATCCAGGAACAAAATTCCTATCCAGGGATAACTAATAAACTACTCTCTAAAAAAGTGGACAAAATATGCGTTGCCAGTGAAGGATTGGAACGCTTTTTTCCAAAGGAGAAGATCACGATAACCGGCAATCCCGTGCGGCAAGATCTTTTGGGAATTGAAAGTTTGAAAGATCAAGCGCTTTCATTCTATAAATTGGATCCTGATAAACAGACTTTATTAGTTTTAGGTGGCAGTTTAGGTGCCCGTCGCATCAATCAATTAATTGAAGAGCACAGGGTCACAATTTCAGAAAATATGCAAATTATCTGGCAATGCGGTAAGTTTTATTACGAGCAATACAAAGACCTATCAAGCGATAGAGTACAAGTCCACGCCTATTTAGAGCGCATGGATCTTGCCTATGCCGCAGCAGATTTTATCATATCACGAGCTGGAGCAAGTTCCATAAGTGAGTTAGCCATCGTTGGGAAGCCAGTGATTTTTATACCATCACCGCATGTTGCTGAAGACCATCAGCGCAAGAATGCTGAAGCCGTTGAGAAAATAGGTGGTGCGATAATGATCCAGGAAAAAGATCTGGAAACGGACTTTACTGAGAAGTGGAAAAATTTGAGTTCAGACCAATTGTTACAAGCACAATTATCTAAAAATATTACAACACTGGCAAAGCCCAAGGCGACCGAACATATTGTAAACCTCATTGAAAAGCTGATCTATGGAGAATAGGTTTATACATTATTATTTTATTGGAATCGGTGGCATAGGTATGAGCGCACTGGCCAGATATCTTGTCCATATAGGTAAATGTGTGGCTGGTTATGACAAGGTTCGATCATTGCTATGCCAGCAGCTGGAAAATGAGGGAATGGACATTCATTACTTTGACGATTTTGAAAGTATTTCAGACGATTATAAAAATTCCGAGACCGCTTGTGTGGTTTACACTCCCGCTGTTCCTCAGGATTTTGGAGAAATGTTACGCTTTCGCGAAAGCGGGATAAACACGATAAAACGTGCAAGGCTTCTAGGTGACATATCAAGATCTATGACTTGTCTGGCGGTTGCAGGTACACACGGAAAAACAACTACCAGCGCTATTTTAGCCCATATACTGTACAAGGCTGGTGTAAAAACGACAGCTTTTCTAGGTGGTATCTTAAACGAATATCAAACCAATTTTTTATACTCTGGAACAGATGTCATGGTCGTGGAGGCAGACGAGTACGATCGTTCTTTCATGAATCTTGACCCTGATATTGCCGGCATTACAGCCATAGACGCAGACCACCTTGATATTTATGGTAGTGCGGAAGAATTCAAGAGAACCTTTCTCGACTTTGCAGATTTAGTGCCCGATGGACTGCTTTACCTCAATGAACACGTTGACATGGATGGTAAAAAGGTGGGTGTGAATCATGGAGATGTCTATGCTGCAAATTTGCAGATTGTGGAGGGAGCCTATCGTTTTGACCTTAAAGTGGGTCAACAAATGTATTCCGATTTTGAATTTAAGACACCAGGACGTCACAATCTATCTAATGCGTTACTTGCAGTAGGAATGGCAGTTGGTTATGGCGTGGATCCAGAAAAATTACGAGATCCTTTATCGTCATTTACTGGTGTGGAACGTCGTTTTACATACAGGTTAATGACCCAAGACTTGATCCTTATAGATGATTATGCGCACCATCCTACAGAAATTGATGCGGTGCATGATGCAGTTAGAGAAATGTATCCCGATGAAAAAATCTCTGTAATCTTTCAGCCTCACCTGTATTCTAGGACCAGAGATTTCATGGCTGATTTTGCCCTAAGCCTGAGCAAGTTTGATCAATTGGCGCTTCTAGATATATATCCCGCCAGAGAAGAACCTATAAATGGAGTGACATCAGCAGTTCTTGCACGGGATATTGAAACATATAGTAAAACGTTACAGCCCCAAGTGATCGCTAAGGAAGAAATATTCGCTTTCGCGAAAGCGAGAACTGGAAAAGTATTGCTCATGCTGGGAGCAGGAGATATAGGAGTAGAGATTTTAAAGTTAACCGACAAAATTTGCGCTGCTCGTGAAAAATAAGATTTTCCTTTTGTGTGCGATAATCGTAGTATGTGTTTTCTACGGTTTTTCATCCCATCGCTATGAAAACAGAACTTTGAAAAAGGTAAACGTCAGGTTTTCAGGAAGTAGCGAGCCATTGATATCGTATACTAACGTTAATAAATTGTTGATACAAAGTGGCGATAGCACTGAAATGCTGTTTTTAGAAAAATTAGCTTTACATCAAAGTGAAACGCGACTTGTCGATGATGCAATGATCAGAACTGCAGAGGTTTCCCTTAGTCTAGATGGTAATCTAGAGGCTATTGTGGAACAGCGCAGACCCATTGCTAGAATCATGAAAGGTCAGGGCCAGTACCTAGATGATGACAATAAATTAATGCCGTTGTCTAAAGAGCATACTGTGCGAGTTCCATTGATTTACGGTTTTAGAACTGAATTTCAAGACGACATTTTTGAATTGATTACCAGTTTGAAAGCAGATTCTCTTTTAGAAAAAAGTTTTACAGACGTTAGAATTGACGTACAGAGAGGTTTTGTTTTGGCTCCAAGAGCTTACGAATATGAGGTGGTTTTAGGAGAGATTGATAATCACCAGATCAAGCTGGAAAAGTACAAAGCCTTTGTAGCAAAAATGGCAAAGGATAATAAACTAGAAGAATTGAAGACGGTAGATCTGCGTTATAGAAAACAGGTGATTACCACTAAAAAACAAGCATTATGAATTCACATGAATATGCGGTAGGTCTAGATATAGGAACGACTAAAATCGTTGCTATGATCGGTCGTAAGAATGAATACGGCAAGCTTGAAATTTTAGGAGTGGGCCGTTCTAAAAGTTTGGGTGTTCATCGTGGTGTGGTGAATAACATCACTCAAACCATAACATCCATTCAGCAAGCCATCACACAAGCAGAGTCAGTGAGCGGTATAGATATCAAAGCCGTAACTGTAGGTATCGCTGGTCAGCATATACGCAGCCTCCAACACAGTGACTACATAACCCGCGGTGATAGTGATCAGGTCATCAATCAAGAAGATGTAAATGATCTGTGCAAGCAGGTTTACAAATTGGTAATGTTGCCTGGTGAGGAGATTATACACGTGCTCCCACAAGAATATAAGATTGATGGTCAGTCTGAGATCAAAGAGCCTATAGGTATGTATGGCGGTCGTCTAGAGGCAAATTTTCATTTAGTTATAGGTCAGGTGGCTTCTATAAAGAATATCTACCGTTGTGTAAAAAGTGCAGATCTAGACCTTAGAAATATAACTTTGGAACCACTCGCTAGTGCAGATGCCGTGCTGAGTCAAGAAGAAAAGGAAGCTGGTGTCGCCCTCATTGACATAGGTGGAGGTACAACAGATCTGGCCATTTTTAAAGACGGAATAATCAGGCATACCGCAGTGATTCCACAAGGCGGTAACATTATCACGCAAGATATAAAAGAAGGTTGCTCAATTATCGAGAAGCAGGCGGAGTTGTTAAAAACCAAATTTGGTAGTGCATGGCCTGGTGAAAATAAAGAAAATGAAATTGTCTCTATCCCTGGTTTGAGGGGTCGGGAACCTAAAGAAATTACCCTCAAAAACTTGAGTAAAATCATTCATGCAAGGGTAATTGAGATACTGGAAACTGTATTTGTAGAAATAAAAAACTACGGTCATGATGAGCCTAAAAAACAACTTATTGCTGGTGTGGTTTTAACAGGAGGAGGGAGTCAGCTCAAGCACATCAAACAGCTTGCAGAGTATGTTACAGGCATGCCCAGCCGCATAGGGTATCCTAATGAGCACCTAGCCGGCGATAGCGATACTGAATGTACAAGTCCCTTATTTTCTACAGCAGTAGGTCTGGTCATGAAAGGTTTGGAAGAATCCTATGAGGAGGAAGAAGAGCCAGAGCCTGTAGTTGAAGAGGTTGAAGTACAGGAAGCTGTTTTTGAGCCTAAGCATCAAGAAGAGAATACGGACGAAGAAGAGACACAGGAAAAGCAGCCAGAGGATACCCCTACGGTTACACAGCCTACAAAGTCAAAAAGTATTTTTGATACTTGGGCCACAAAATTTAAAGATTTTTTAGATAACGCAGAGTAAGCTGTGATTATCTCAATGATAATGATGTAAACCATCGTAAAGTAGCAAAATTATGAGTCAAGACGAATTAGATAACATGATGTTTGACCTTCCTAAAAACACCTCTAATGTAATCAAGGTGATAGGAGTAGGTGGAGGAGGCAGCAACGCCATAAAGCACATGTTCCAGCAAGGTATTAAAGGAGTGGATTTTGTGATCTGCAATACTGATGCTCAAGCATTAAACAACAGTCCGGTACCCAATAGAGTACAGTTGGGAGTCACTTTGACTGAAGGTTTGGGCGCGGGTGCAAATCCAGAGGTGGGAGAGCGCGCAGCAAGAGAAAGTATTGAAGAAGTACGTTCTTTACTTGATACCACTACAAAAATGGTCTTTATCACCGCAGGAATGGGTGGTGGTACAGGTACCGGTGCAGCTCCCGTTATCGCAGAGGTAGCGCGTGAAATGGATATTCTTACAGTAGGAATCGTCACTACACCATTTCAATTTGAAGGAAAAGCGCGTAATGATCAGGCGCAACGTGGTATTGAAAAGTTTCGCAACAATGTTGATTCATTGATTATAATAAACAATAATAAACTACGAGATGTTTACGGGAATCTAGGGTTTAAAGCTGGTTTCTCAAAGGCTGACGAAGTTCTTGCTACGGCTTCCAAGGGTATTGCAGAGGTAATTACAAACCACTATACCCAGAACATCGACTTGCGTGATGCTAAAACCGTATTATCTAAATCTGGTACGGCAATTATGGGAAGTTCTCAGGCCTCTGGTGCAAATCGTGCACAAGAAGGTATTTTGAAAGCGCTGGACTCTCCATTACTCAATGATAACAAAATTACAGGAGCAAAAAATGTCTTGCTTTTAATCGTTTCTGGTGGAGATGAAATCACGATTGATGAGATAGGTGAAATC
Source organism: Nonlabens sp. (assembly GCA_049671565.1). GTDB lineage: Bacteria > Bacteroidota > Bacteroidia > Flavobacteriales > Flavobacteriaceae > Nonlabens. The sequence goes on along the minus strand of JBATVD010000041.1, from coordinate 50,211 downwards.
AATGAACACATTCAGAATGAGGCCGGTGGAGTCGCAAATATCATTATGGGTGTGGGTGAAGACGAAGCTTTAGGAGACGCAATCGCCATTACCGTAATTGCGACCGGTTTTGACGTGGAACAGCAACATGAGATCTCAAATACAGATTCAAAGCGTATAATACATACTCTTGAAGAAGAGCAACGTACCACAAAGGTGTTATCTGACATAGATGAAAGAGTTACGCCAGGTAAATTGATAATGGATCTAGATGAAGATCGCGAGCAGGTAGCTGGTAATGATTCCGATTTCGCGAAAGCGAATACCGAGAAAACCTCATCCCAAGAAGAAAGAATCGTTCATAAACTTGATGATACAATCGACGAAGATGCCGAAGTGAAACCCGCTCAAGATGTTCAGCATATCAAAATCAATGATGAGCAGGAATTGTCTTCTGATATTTCCAGATTTGTGATTAAGGAAGATGATGTTCCTGAGAAGCCATCAGAAAATCAAGGGTTTACCTTGGATTTTGACATGCCTTTGTCTACAGACGAGCGTGATGAAGATACAGAAAGTATCAAAAAGCACAATTTGAATGAAATTGAAATTCATGACGCAAAAGAGGTGCTTTCAAAAGATACGTCTGAAGAAGTGAAAAAGTACGAGCTTCAAGATTATATGGAGGAAGACGAGGAGAGCTCTCAATCCATGAGCACTCAAAGAAAAAATGCTCCCGCAGTTTCTGAACCAGAAATTAAAATGGTTAGGAAAACGGTACGCCCTGTAAGTGCAGATCCACTCACGGGACCATTGACTCCCGTAGAGCCAGTTACAGACCCTACAGAATTGCCAATTAATGAAGCGATCCTTAGAAGAGCAGAAGAACGTAAACACAAACTGCATTTATACAACTACAAATTCAAAAGCTCTGATAAGCTCGATGAGATGGAGCGTCAACCTGCATACAAGCGTCAAGGAATTGAGCTGGACCAGCTACCTAAAGATGAAATGAAGTCTCGTACATCAGTGAGTACGGATGAGAACAATGAGTTGAAATTCAAATCAAACAATAACAGTTTTTTACACGATAGAGCAGATTAAGATGAGTTTAGAAAAAGAAATTATGTCCTCATTAAAAGAGGCAATGAAGGCTAAAGATCAAACGAGTCTTGCAGCGTTGAGAGCGGTAAAAAGCGAATTGTTGTTGGCTAAAACGTCAGGTGATGGGGATCTTTCAAAAGAAGATGAGATCAAGCTGGTTCAAAAACTGGTAAAGCAGCGTAAGGATAGTGCACGAATTTTTAGTGAGCAATCCAGAGAAGATCTTGCAGAGCCCGAACTTGCTCAAGCTGCTGTTCTAGAAAAGTTTCTTCCAGAACAAATGAGCGAGGATGAGATAGCAGCTGTAGTAAATCAGGTCATTTCTGAAACTGGAGCGGCGGGTATGAAAGATATGGGCAAGGTTATGGGAAGAGCATCGCAGCTCCTCGCAGGCAAGGCAGATGGACGTACAATAAGCACAATAGTCAAAAAGCAGTTGATGTAATACATTTTAATGCTGCTAATTTATAACCGTCATTCATATTAATTCGAATGGCGGTTTTTTTATGCTTTTAGATTGGGATAGTGATAAGCTGTCTATGGTATTAATGAATTTCTTGGTCAAAAACACAATTTCGGATTCCGCAGTGTTTAACATCATTTCATTACAGCAGAAATAAAACTCTTGCAGCTGTACAACCCGTTAAAAATTAAAACCTCGCTTCTGAAGTTTGTCAATCAATACATTCTATTGAATTACTTTAGAAACTTACATTAGGTAGGTGAGACGGTATTGATAAATCTATAATGATTAAACAATACAAGTTTTTATATCCCAGAAGTGTAAGGTCATTATAGTAGTACATTGAAATTCACTGAGGGGCAAACAATAATGAATAAAGCAACCACTTTAGGATTAAAAAAACTCGAAAATTTTACTCCAGAGTTTATTCTCACGGGATTACCCTCAGCGTTATCATAGGCACCTAAAGACCTATCTTTTTTGGAAGAAAGCTCAATCTCTTTATTTGCTGTTTTATACAAACTTGGCTTTCGGAAATGAAAAAGCCGTTAACTTAAAAGTTAACGGCTTTTGATTTCTAAGTTTAGGAATAGTTTTAAATTACTTCACTAAATTAATTTCTACCCTTCTGTTTTGCGCTCTACCAGCTTTTGTCTTGTTAGAAGCAACTGGCTGATCCTCTCCATAACCTTTAGAACTCAATCTGAATTCATCGATTCCATGACCAGTAAGATATTCTTTAACAGATAATGCTCTTGAATCAGACAATCTCATGTTGTTCTTAGCTGAACCTACACTGTCGGTGTGGCCATCTATAGAGAACTTAGCATCTGGATATTCTTGAAGGATTTCAATAATATCTTCTAGAGTTTGCTCAGAAGCTTTTTGAATAGATGCTTTACCCGTATCAAATAATATGGTTTTAGCATATTCATTCAATTGCTTCTGAACCTCAACTGGAGGCATGATAGGCTTAGGACATCCGTTCAACTCAGCAACACCTGCTTCGTTAGGACACTCATCTTCTGAATCTTGTATGCCATCACCGTCAGTATCAGGACATCCATTGAATCTAGCAAGACCAGCTTCATTAGGACAGTTGTCGTCACCGTCAGCAACTCCATCGCCATCAGTATCAGGACAACCCATAAGAGCAACTTCTCCAGCTACATCTGGACATTTGTCATCCTTATCAAGAACTGAATCACCATCAGTATCAGGACATCCATTAGTTTCTGCAGGACCTGCATTGTTTGGACATTCATCTTCTGAATCTTGTATTCCATCACCATCAGAATCTGGACAACCCATGAATTCTTCTAGACCTGGAGTATTTGGACACATATCTTTACTGTCTACAATACCATCATCATCAGAATCTTTAGCTCCCCAGATGAATTTTACACCTGCAAAGTGTTGCCAGTGTTTAGGAAAAGCATCTTCAAATGCATGCTTGTAAGTAGTCTGCACATTAAAAGATACATTTTCTGTAATAGCAATATCAAATCCAAATGTTCCATTAAAAGTACCAAAACCATCTTCTTCCAACCATTGATAAGATCCTCCTACTCCTAAATACGGACTAAATACATATGAACCATTCCATAACTCATTTAAATTGTATCTCAAGCCACCATCTAAACTATAATAGGTAAGGGCATCAATACGTGCATCTCCCGCCCTATCAATTGAATTAATTGAACCTGCTCCTGTAGCCACAATACCATCTCCTATATAATATCCTAATTCAAATCGAGTAGGTGCTGCAATTAAGTTGTAGTGATCAACATTAAAAAATTCATCAAAATAACCTCCTAGTCCTTGGCTCTCTTCACCTACTGGATAAAGGTCAATGGCATTAATACCGACAGCAAAAGCCCATCGGTTTTCGTCGTTTTGTGCATTAGTTGTCACAGCGCTGAAGAATATAGCCACTGCAACTAAAATTTTGTACATGTTTTTCATGTTGGGTTTATTTTATTAACAATTAGCAAAATTAACAGTATCGTACACTCTCACAAGCATATTCGTATAAATTTATACTAATTTAATCTTTCGTGTAATTATGAGTTTAAGATATTACGCCTAATTTTTTCCCAGTTTTTTCAAAAGCTAACAACGTTCTATCGATTTGTTCTTTTGTGTGCGCAGCGCTCAACTGTACTCTGATCCGTGCTTTTTCCTTTGGAACAACAGGGTAGAAAAATCCTATTACATAAATCCCTTCTTCTAGAAGGGCATCTGCCATTTTTTGAGAAAGTTTGGCGTCGTACAGCATTACAGGTACAATCGCACTTTCTCCATCCATAAAGTCAAAGCCCAGCTTACGTAAACCTTCTTTGAAATAAGATGTGTTTTCTTGTACCTTTTTAATCAAGTCGGTACTCTCATCGATAAGCTCTAGAGCCTTAATAGAAGCCCCAACTATAGAAGGAGCCAAGGAATTAGAAAATAAATATGGCCTGCTGCGTTGTCTCAATATTTCTATCACTTCTTTATTAGCGCAAGTATATCCACCCATAGCACCACCTAAAGCCTTACCTAGTGTTCCTGTAACAATATCTACCCGACCCAAAACATTTTTCGCTTCAAGTGCTCCACGTCCAGTATCTCCCAAAAAACCAGCGGCATGACATTCATCCACCATGACTAACGCATCGTATTTATCGGCTAGGTCGCATATTTCATCAAGAGGCGCCAGCAATCCGTCCATTGAAAACACGCCATCAGTAACAATCAGTTTGAAGCGAGCGCCATCTGCATCGGCTTGTTGGAGCTGCTTTTCTAGATCTGACATGTCTGCGCTGGCATATCGATAGCGTCCCGCCTTACATAGACGTACTCCGTCGATGATTGAAGCGTGATTTAGAGAGTCACTGATTATCGCGTCTTCCTTAGTCAAGAGCGGTTCAAAAACACCGGCGTTGGCATCAAAACATGCTGCATATAAAATGGTATCCTCACAGCCATAAAAATCAGCCAGTTTTTGTTCCAGTTCCTTATGAATGTCTTGCGTACCGCAAATAAAACGCACCGAGCTCATTCCAAAACCATGAGAGTCCAGCGTGTCCTTAGCCGCTTGAATGACTTCTGGGTGCGATGAGAGCCCCAAGTAATTGTTTGCGCAAAAGTTAAGTACCTCGCTACCATCATCCAGAGTGATGACTGCATCTTGCGGCGAAGTGATAATGCGTTCTTTTTTATATAAGCCGGCTTCCTTGATTTCTTCAAGTTCCGTTTGTAGATGTTCTTTTATCGATCCGTACATGTATATGTTTTTCTAAATTTTTCAAAGATAAAAACCATTATGCCGCTTATGCTTAGGAATGACTTAAAATTCTAATCCACCGCGACCATCTTCATTTCATCCGTATAAACTAAAAACTTTTCATCGACTTCATAACCCATGGATACTAAGGTATTTTGATATTTCTTGAGTTGATTGTGATGCGCTGCAGACTCCTTTCCAGTTTTATAATCGATTATGGTAATCTTATTTCCAGATTTATGCAGCCTGTCCGGAATCTGTTTGGAACCATTTGCCAGCAAAAGTTTGGCCTCATTCATGACCTCAACATCAGTTTTGAACAGTGCTCCTATTTCTCGATCATTGAGTATGTCATTTAATTTTTTACACAAATACTCCTTTTCTTCCCGTGCAAGCTGATCTGCTTTTTCAATCTCTTTTGCCACTGATTCAAAATCATTTTCTGTTTTTATCAATGATAGGAAATAATGCAGTTGGGTTCCCATGGCAATCGCTTCATCATTACCTGCTGCCCATAATAGGCCTTGAGTTGTGGAAACCTCTATCAGATTATTCTTGCTTGTCCTTATATAATTGGTAATAATATTGGGAGCATCAACCTTATCTGGTACACTATTCCTGATCTCAGTTCCCGTGCTGAAACGGGATCCCAATTCAAAATTATTTTCCTTATAGTCACGGGAACTAAGAAATCTCTTTAATATTTGACTGTGATTGGGCGTTGCTGTTCCACTTTTGGGTTCGGGCTTGTCCTTGCAGGCGATGAACAATTGCTCACGACACCTCGTAAAGGCCACGTAAAGCAGGTTGATTTGATCCATCTGGCTTTTGTTGCTATGGGCACGAAACACCTCCGGTAAGGGCTTTGGATAAAATTCCAGTTCCTTTTTAAGCGAAATGAAAACCTCTTCAAACCCCATAAATTCTATGTTATCTACCGGCGCCCATGCATACTCTCGTCGCGTATCCTGTAAGGGCATATCCACGTGCGGGACGATGACCACGGGAAATTCCAGCCCTTTTGATTTATGGACGGTCATGATTTGCACCGCTTGCTGGTCCTGCATTGCTGGAACGCTCAGGTTATCTTTTTTCAAGTTCCAATCCTCCAAGAATCCACTGAGCGAACTGTCTTTTCCCTGTGAAAATTCAAACAGGAAATCCAGGAATGTCTGCATCCTGGTGTCTGGCTGCTCGAGCAAATGCATCTGGTAGGCTAGGTTTTCAGCACTTTGAAATAATGCCGCTTTCGCGAAAGCGGAATCCAATCCATCTTCTACATCCTTAGACAAAGTCTTCAATAATTCTTCAAGATCCATGGAAATGTGCCGCTCGATAAATGCCGAAGCGTCTGTGATCTCGCGATGTTGCGCGTAAGACATCAAGAAATCCAACTTAGGTTCCTGCTGCTCGGGCATCAATAACAAATTCATCAGATTTGCGAGAGTCTGAACCTTTGAAGAATGCTGGATAAGCAGACTGTCGCCAGAAATCACGCTGATTCCCTCTGCAACGAGATGGGTCGCAATGTCGTTCCCTTGCTTGTTAGTGCGCACCAAAATACAGATCTCTCCCGCCTGAAAACCATTGCCCATGGCTTGATCCACGAGCGATTTGACATGCGTGGGATAAACGCCCGCCTCTTCCTCGTCATTCGTGAAATGATCCTTGTCTATAAAATCTATCTGAACGTAGCCGCCGTTCTTGTTTCTGGTTTGTTGTTTTAGATGTTTCTGATAGAGGTTTTTATAAATGGGATCGTCCAGATAATTACTATAGAACTCAAAAAAATCGTTATTGAATTCAATGATGTCATCGTAACTACGCCAGTTGAATTCTAGGTTTTCCTGCTTTTTCTCCAGCATAAAAAGATCGGGAGTGTCCAGAATTGTTAGGAATTGGTCAAGGTCTCCACCACGCCAGCGGTAGATGGACTGTTTTGCGTCGCCCACCAGCATCAGGGAACCGCGCTTACCAGCGGTGGTTTCCTGTTGCAGGGCATTTGATACAAGTGGAGCCATGTTTTCCCATTGCATATAACTGGTATCCTGAAACTCATCGACAAAAAAATGAGTGTAGCGCTCCCCTAGTCGTTCATAAATAAATGGCGCCGGCTGATTTTTAATTTCTTCAGCAAGGAGGCCGTTGAACTCGTAGATGGGAACAATCTTTTCGTCGTTCTTGATGGTATCGATTTCAGCTACGATTTCGTTGAGCAGTGAAAGCGGCGTGAGGTTTTTAAGCACTTCTTTTTTGAAGCTCATCTTTCCCCATAATTGAGTATAGTTTTCTGCAAAAACCTTGAGATCACCTTCTAGACTTTCTATTCCGGAGCGTGTGGAGTCGTCCATGGTTTTTGTGTACAAATCTCCGTTCAAAAAGTTTTTGATAGGCGCTTCATCTAGTTTTACAGAGAAATCGTTTTGGATTACTTTTTCAATAAGCTTGAATGGGGATCGGGATTTACCTCCTTTAAAATCCTCGCTTTTAATTCCATAAGCGGTTGCTTTTTGCGAAATTCTAGTTGCTTGATCGGTCAAGCTTTTTTCTATCGTAGCTATGTTCTTATATAGAGACTTTTCTAGATTGACAAAATCCTCGAGGTTTTTTGACTTTAACTGTTGCAGATGCTTGTAATGAGTCTCTTTACTAATGAGATCCCCTATACTGATCAAATCGTATTCAATATCCCAACTTTTACCCTCGTTGATCTTAAACAGCGAAAAATCAATCAACCGATCGGTAAGGTTTTTATCGTCTCCAGCGCGTGCAATGAGGTTGTATACGGCTTTGGCGATAAGGTATTTGCTGTCTAGCTCCACCTCAAAACCCTCGGGTAAATTCAAATCCCTACTAAAAGTGCGCAAAATGCGATGGTTGAATGCATCAATAGTGACGATATCAAAAGCAGAGTAATCGTGCAGTAACCTGTTGTGAAGATTCACGGCCTTTTTTTGAAATGCATCATCGTCCATTCCAGTGGCATCCTTAATATGAGCAGCGACGGAGCTTAATGAAGCAGGAACCTCTTCTTTTGTGAATTTGTGGAGGTAATCCATGATGCGCTCTTTCATTTCGGCAACGGCTTTATTTGTAAAGGTTACTGCCAGAATGCTGCGATAGGAATTGTGATAAGGCGACTGAAATAGAAGCGTGAGGTAATCTCTAGCCAGCGTAAAAGTCTTGCCAGAACCTGCGCTGGCGCTGTAAAAAGTAGTGGGAGCGTTCATGTAAGGTAAAGGTAGGAAGTAATAGGTTATCGTTTATAGGTTTTCTGTATAGTGCTAGAGGTTTATTGTTGTTGCGTTAGGGACCTCCCTACCGGCAGGCAGGTAGCAGCGAAAATCCTTTTTATTATCTTCACGATAAATTTGAAATAATAGATACTGCTGATACGACCTAAATGGCTCATTCATATTTTATAGATAAAAAGACCTGCCTGCCGGCAGGCAGGTTGAAATGCATAGCCCGACCGCTGTACCAAGCGTAAGCGAGGTGCACCGGGAAAGCCAAAAAACAGCAACCAATCATGAAAATAGAACGAGACCTATTTCCTTTAAGAGTAAAATAACACCACTTTTTTTTACTTGGATCGTATAGTCTCTAACTTTACGTAATTGATTTTTAACAAACTAAAAAATAGATTTATGTCATTTGAACTTCCTAAATTACCTTATGCATACGATGCATTAGAGCCACATATCGATGAGAAAACCATGAAAATACACCATGGCAAGCACCATCAAGGTTACACGGATAAATTGAATAATGCTATCGACGGAACAGACCACGAGGGCAAAACTATTGAGAACATTCTCATGCACCTGGACATGGAAAATAAAGCCGTACGTAATAACGGCGGTGGTTTCTATAACCACAGACTGTTTTGGGAAGTGATGAGTCCTGATGGTGGTGGAGAGCCTACCGGAGATCTTGCCGAGGCGATCAATTCTGAATTTGGATCTTATGCCGACTTTAAAAATAAATTTAGTGATGCCGCAAAAGGCCAGTTTGGATCTGGATGGGCATTTTTATGTGTACATAAAGGTGGAAAAGTGGAGGTTTGCTCAACACCTAATCAAGATAATCCATTAATGCCAGGTGTAGGCTGCGGAGGAACTCCCATCCTAGGACTGGATGTTTGGGAACACGCATACTACCTAAATTATCAAAACAGACGCCCAGATTATGTGAATGCTTTCTTTGAAGTAATTAACTGGGAAGAGGTTTCAAAAAGATATGCTGAAGGGAAGTAGAACTTACCCAAAGCAAAATATAAATCCCCATCGCATTGCGATGGGGATTTTTTAATCATTTAATTATAGATGCTAACAACTATTTGCAAAAGTAAAATGCTTTATAATCTAGTAAGCCCTCTCCTTATTCCCTTCAAAAAAATTGATATAGGCGCGATTCACCACACGATTTCCGCCAGCTGTAGGATAATCTCCAGTAAAATACCAGTCGCCTAGATTTTTGGGACAGGCTTTGTGCAAGTTATTCACGGTCTGATAAATGACTTTTACTTCAGCGTTAATTTCATCGTCGCTTAGCAGTTCTGCAATCTTATCTGAAATTTCTTGATCCGTAAATGGCTCGTAGATTTCCTTTACATGATTGACCACGTCCACATCTTCATACTCGGTTTGCGCGGCGCATTTTTTATAGACGCTCTCAATAGTTGCATCATATGTTCCTCTGTCTTTATGCAGAGCAATAGCAGCCTTAAAAGCGATAAAATCTTCCAGTCGCGCCATGTCTATTCCGTAACAATCGGGATATCTGATCTGAGGTGCGCTGGAAACCACTACAATGCGTTTCGGATTCAATCGATCCATCATTTTGAGAATGGATTTTTTGAGCGTAGTTCCACGTACTATTGAATCATCTATAATTACAAGATTGTCCTCTGGTTTAACGACTCCGTAAGTCACATCATAAACATGGGCGACCAGATCATCACGAGAAGAATCTTCCGTAATAAACGTTCTCAACTTGGCATCTTTTATGGCGATTTTTTCAGTTCTTAGCTTTCGCGAAAGCGTACCATCCACCTGCTCCTTTGTCAACTTTCCTTCTCCTGCGAGGATATAATCCCTTTTCTGTCGGTTGAGTACCTCGTGTCCTTCTTCTACCATCCCGTAAAAACAGGTTTCGGCAGTGTTTGGGATATAAGAGAAAACCGTATGGTCTATATCTTGATCGATACCATCCATGATTGCTGGGAAAAGGAGTTTCCCCAGCTTCTTACGTTCTTGATAGATCTCCTTGTCACTACCACGTGAGAAATAAACACGCTCAAAGGAACAGGCTTTTCTTTCCAATGGCTCACTGATTTGTTCCAGAGAAACCGTACCGTTCTTTTTGATGATGATCGCCTTGCCCGGATCGAGTTCCTTGACCTCTTCAAAAGGCGCATCAAAAGCCGTCTGGATCACGGGACGCTCACTCGCAACAACTACAACTTCATCATTTTGGAAATAATAAGCCGGTCTTATTCCAGCAGGATCGCGCAGCAAAAATGCATCTCCGTGACCCATGAGTCCTCCCATGGCATAACCTCCATCCCAGTCCCGGGCACTTTTACGTAAAATCTTGCCTACGTTGAGCTCTTCAGCAATTTTGGGACTGGCCTCGATTTTTGAAAACCCTTTATTCTTGAATTTCTTATATAGTTTACGCACCTCGCGATCCTGAAAATGACCTACTTTTTCCATCACGGTAACAGTATCTGCCATGTCCTTGGGATGTTGTCCCAACTCTACCAGCTTGTTGAAGAGTTTGAACACATTGGTCATATTAAAGTTGCCCGCCATAATCAAGTTGCGGTGCATCCAGTTGTTCTGTCTCAAAAAAGGGTGGACGCTCTCGATGCTGTTCTTGCCAAAAGTCCCATATCGTACATGACCCATAAGCAACTCGCCTATGTAGGGAAGTTGTGCCTTTTGCGCGGAAACATCGTCCTTAAGTAAAGGGTTTTCCTGCATCTCACTATTGATGCGATCGTTGATCTGTGCAAAAATATCCTGAATGGGCTGGGCGGCATTGCTGCGCACCCGTGAAATATAGCGCTGTCCCGGTTCCACATCTAGCTTGATACTCGCAAAACCAGCTCCGTCCTGCCCGCGGTTGTGCTGCTTTTCCATCATGAGGTACATCTTGTTGATGCCGTAAAAAGCCGTGCCGTACTTTTCCTTATAATACTCTAGGGGTTTGAGAAGACGTATTAATGCGATACCGCATTCATGTTTTATAGAATCGCTCATGAGGGAATTTATGGGATGATCAAAATTAAAAAAGCCCCAAGAATTTCTTGGGGCTTTTGCATATTAGTTCAATTCAAATTTTGTCAAGGCCTTGAATTGTTCCAGCCTTTTATTGATCTCATCATTTGTGATGGACTGCATGCGCTCGGTTCCAAATTTCTCCACACAAAAGGAAGCAAAATTTGAACCGTAGATGATCGCACGTTTCATGTTTTCAAAACTGTAGTCGCCACTCGCTGCCAAAAAGCCTGAAAAACCTCCTGCAAAAGTGTCTCCCGCCCCTGTCGGGTCAAAAACCTCTTCTAGTGGTAATGCCGGCGCAAAGAAAATCTGTTCATTGTGGAATAATAATGCTCCGTGCTCTCCTTTCTTGATGACTACATATTTAGGGCCCATCTCATGGATCTTTCTAGCGGCATTCACTAGTGAGTATTCTCCTGAAAGCTGTCGTGCTTCCTCGTCGTTGATGGTAATCACATCGACTTTTGCGATAACTTGGTGCAATAAGTCCAGTGCGCTGTCCATCCAAAAGTTCATGGTGTCCAGCACGATGAGTTTTGCATCTGGAGTCTGCTCGATCACACCTAGCTGCACTGCAGGATGCAGGTTTCCTAGCATCACAACCTCAGCATCTTTAAAGGATTCAGGCACCTGCGGATTAAAATCTGCAAGCACATTGAGTTCCGTAGCGAGGGTGTCGCGGGTATTCATATCATTGTGGTACTTACCCGACCAGAAGAACGTCTTTCCATCTTCTACGATCTCGATCCCCTCGATATTCATACCGCGATTTTCAAGCATCTCAAGGTATTCTTTTGGAAAATCACCTCCCACTACACTTACGAGACCTACCTCTGTATTAAAATGTGCTGCAGACAGACCTATAAAAGTCGCTGCTCCACCTAAAATCTTATCTGTTTTTCCAAAAGGCGTTTCGATTGCATCAAAGGCTACCGTGCCCACTACCACTAATTTGCTCATCTAATTGTTTTTTGCAAAAATACGGATTTGCAATGGGACGTAGGTTTAAGTAAATCCTATAATTGAGTTTAAAAAGATGGCTAGGTTTTCGCTTTCGCGAAAGCGAGAATAATTACAGATTTTCTGAGCTCACTGGCTTCTCTTCACAAGTTTCACAATACGTATTTCTCAAAAAGTCATCTTCCAGCAACTGGAAGGTCACACCGTCAGTCTAAATATGGTAAGAATTATATCTACGTGGAAAAAGTTTCAGGTAATTGGTGTAACGTTTGATTTTAATATCTGCATTTATTCATGCGGATAATCTGTAAAAAGGTAAATGGAAAAATTTAATCATTAAATTCATCATCGTTTAGGTTAGCTTGCTTTTTTTTATAATGTTGACTCTAATTTAATTTTTTAGTATTATGAAGGTTATTAATTTAATGGTAATTATGCCTGTAATGGTGTTTACCTTGTGGAGCAGCAGCGTTGAGGAAACTGATGTTGTATTGAGCAATTCGGCATCTGTCGAAGCAAAAGTTATAAATGAATCCGAAGACTTCAAGAGAGGTGCTTGTATTGGAAGGGTTGGAGATGACCTCGTTTTGGTAACGGTAGATTGTTGGTGGTGTTCAAGCGTAGGGGCAAATAGAAGAGCTTGTGATAAGCTTAAAGAAATGCAAGATGCGGCAAATAGCATTCAACCTCAATAATAGTTATTAATGACAAGATTGATATTTCCGATTTTAGTCTTTTGTTTCCACTTTGTTTACCCTCAGTCAGGGCAAGCGATATATCAAATTAATTTAGATCCTGATGGATTTTTGTCATCAAGAAGTTCTGAATACGTGCTTAATTTTGATTCTAGCAGAAGTCACTTTTCTTCCCTCGCCGTAGATCTCACTCATAAGGTAAACACAGATGCTAAAAATTATGAGGTACGGCTGAGAAAAGACAGTCTCTTACTCATTGTTGAAAACGGCGGTTCAAGATCTTCATATATATATGATGATTACCATACTACAGATCTAGCCAATAATGATGTTTATTTCAATCATATGATCGGTACTGATGTGGTACATATTCATAAGAATCAACCACCATTAAAATGGCAATTACTAACCTCTTTTGAGAAGGTGAAAATAGCAGGATTAGATGTTCAAAAGGCTATGGTCACACACATGGGTAGAGAGTATATTGCTTATTACGCACCATCTATCAATACTACAGCGGCACCATACAAATTCAGAGGTCTTCCTGGTCTTCTTGTTTCTTTGAAAAGTCGAGATGGTTATGTTTCTATTGAGTTGGTAAACTATAAAAGCAATGATAATAGCTTAAAATCTGTGAAATTAACACAAAATGCTATTTCTTTTGAAGAATACAAAATCAAACTACGGGAATTTAAAAAGATGAGGTATGAGGCACTGACTTCGGGAAAGGGAGATGGGGATACAACACTTACGGTGAAATTTGTTAATTTCATAGAAATACCTGATATTGAACCGTTAATTATAACTTACTGATTTAATTCGTGAAATTATTTTGTGTTATTTTTTTAACTCTTTTGAGCTCCTTTTGTGGAGCTCAAACTGTTTTTAAGGGTAAGTTATTGGGAAAAGAAGGCAGTCTCATCACTAACGGATATGTAATTAGTAAATATCAAAAAAGCGATGAACAGATCGTTGAATACGTTTCTGTTATCAACGGTTATTATCTATTGCGCGTTGATAAAGTGTATAATGATTCCATTTACTTAGAAGCGAGAATTTCTGGATATGAAAACAAGATGACAGGTTTCAAATATTCTGATATTGAAAATAAAACTAGTATTTATGACTTTGAGCTCAAAAAAAAGATAGATTCTTTAGAACAAATTGTTATTAAAAGAGAATTGCCTAAGAAGGTAATTGTTAAACAGGATACGATTTCTTACGATGTGTCTCAAATAGCAGACCTAGAGGATAGAAAACTCAAAGATGTTATAGATAATATCCCTAATCTAGAGTACAATGAAAGTACGGGCGAAATCAAATACAAAGGAAAAAGTATCAAAACCGTCACTATTAATGGAAACAATCTAGTAGATGCAAATTATGCACTTATAGCAAAGAATCTAAATCTGGACATGATAGACCGTCTAGAAGCCATTGACAATTATAGTGATAATCCCATTACTTCACGATATTCTAGTAGTGATGATAAATCTCTTAACGTAGTTCTTAAGAAAAATGCCTATCAACTTTCAGCTGGGCTAGAGGGTATGGCGGGTCTATTTGAAGAGGAGCACTTAGGCGGTGCTATTTCATCAACTCCATCCATTTTTAATGAAAAACTCAATTCGTTTAATTATGTAGGAGCAAATGATATATCGATCAATCCTTCTACGATTGATATCTATGATATAGCAAGTAGTTATGAATATTTAAAATCCTCAAATATCATAGCACCCCTTTTTAATTCAAGATTTACAAGTGCTAATTTTTTAGGGAACAATAGATCTGTAATCAATGAGACGAGATATATCTCCGCAAACGCAAACTATCAATTTGCTCAGGGCACATCACTCAAACTTAATGTAGATCATCTAGATGACACTCATAAGATTGATCGCCTAGACAGGACTCAATTTAACGTAGAAAATGAAATTGAGAACTCACTATCCTCAAATACTAAATACAGTCCCAGTTTTTCTTCATTTAGATTAGAATATAGAAAGCTAACTAGTAAAGATTTACTTGAGATCAAGTCCAATATCCAGCAAAATGAATCATCTAGGGACTCGAAACTTTTACGTAATGACCAAGAGAGGTTCCAGCTTGATGAAGATCAAGACTTCAAAAGTCTGGTTACAAGCGTTGAGTATTCCCTGAAAATAAATAATAAAAATGCTGTTCAGTTATCGGGAACGGGAATTTTTCAAAATAACGGTCTCAACTTCGAAGCAACCCCCAATCTATTATCAACTGGAACAAGTAGTGTAAGAAATATTCAAAATTATAGTATAGATAAAAGAAGTATTGAATTTAATGCCATTTATTATCTTGAACTAGAACGCAATAAGCTTATATCTTCGGTTTCATTTAAAAACAGAAACGAGCAATTTGACTCTTTCTCAAATCTCACTAGTGATGATAGGCTTAATACAAATGAAATAAGCTTAGAAAACCTTGATCTCAATTTCAATAATAGCTACAGCTTTAAAGCTGGTAGATTCAAATTTTCGGCTTTTTCAACTTTGACCATCGTAAATCAGAGCTTGGAATCAGATCGCTATTTAGAAAAACAATCCCTTCATTTTCTACCCAGAGCTAGAATTCGATATAGATTGAATGATGCTTTTATAACTTTAGACGCTTCAAGATCACTTTCTAGACTAAGGCTAGAAAACAGTTTTACCCAAAACTTTATAAATTCAGAAAGATCGGTTTACTCAAACATACCATCACTTGATTTAATAAAGGGCTTCAACATTAGATTGGGTTTTTATACCAGTGGAGAAGATATATTGTTTAAAAGTTTTAATACCACAATTGGCTACTCTAGAACTAATGGATTGTATTTGAGCCGCATTCAGGCTAATCAAAATATTGTAAGTTCGATTAACGAGTTTTCAAGTGGATCAACAGAAAGCCTTCAATTAAATTCAAACTTTTCACGTTACTGGGGTAAATCTAAACTAAGATTGGAAATAGCACCCTATGCGACTTATTCAATACAGCCTCTAGCACTCAATACCGATAGTTCTAATGAGGTACAATCATTTCTTTCAGGCGCATCCCTCAATTTAAATTCATCGCTCATTGATTTTTTGAAAGTAGCTTATGAAGCTGACCTGAGATATAATTATTCTGTGATTGAGAACAACACACTCGAATTTGCAGGTTTAGGTCAAAATATAAATTTAAGAATTAAATTTAGCAGAAAACTCTGGCTTAGGTTTATCTACGATATTCAAATTCCAGATTTCAGAAGAAATGAAAGCTTTGCATTTTTCGATGCTGAGATTTCTTTTAAATTAATTCCTAAAGTCAGTTCTTATATAATAGGGAACAATCTATTAAATACTAAACAGATTCAGACTAATTCTATAGATGCTTTCTCTAGAGTTACTTCCATACAGATAGTCCAGCCTAGATACCTGGGCTTAAGGTTTGAATTTGACTTATTGTAGGTGTTTGTTAGCTTTCGCGAAAGCGAGAATAATTACAGATTTTCTGAGCTCACTGGCTACTCTACACAAGTCTCACAATACGTATTTCTCAAAAAGTCATCTTCAAGCAACTGGAAGGTCACACCGTCGCCCAATGCAGGATCAAACAGTTTACAAAAGCGCGTTTTATTCTTGTCAATGGCGTTTTGCATGATGGTGCGATACTCTGGTAAGGCAGTGCGGTCTTTATCTATAATCGTAAGATTAAGGTAGTAAAACAGGATGTTCTCATCAACGGTAAGTTCCTTTGCCTTTGAATCCAAAAGTTCTACCGCCTTATCCACAGAGTCAAAATAGGTCAAATATTGCGCTAGGCTCACATAATCTGAATCGCTCAGGCTGGCTTTTTTATAATGATCATAGATGTATTTAACGGCACGATCCTTTTCCCTGAAATTGCGCTCTCTCATGAATTTCTCAGCCTTGACGATGTTTAGATTGATCATGAATCTTTCTATATGTGGCTTTATGATGCCATATTTAGAGAGGTTTTTAATGTCCGTAGTGAGGATTTTTTCTGTAACTCCGCCAGCATTTGCTCGCCAAAGCATAAAATCTACCACCACCTGGTTATACTTGATCTTTTTATTATCGGGATCCAATTCTTCCAGTTTGTTGAAAGCATTTTTAACGATCAAAGCCTGTCTGTTGTCAAACATAAATTCCAATGCATGCGTGCTGCTATTAAACGGCACATTTTTCTTTTGAACAGGAAGTTTGAGCGCTTCTAATGTAGAGGGTTCGTTCTTTTCAAGAATCTTGTCCACCAGGGTGTAGTAGATCTTTTTCGCCTGTTCTAGGTTATCAGACTGGACATTAGTCTTGAAATCTGCGACCAATTCATCAATAGATTTATCTTTGAGAAGATCAATTCTATTCATCTTTAAGGTTACTATCGCTTTGCGATGATCTGCAAGTACCGGTTCCAACTCCTGGCTGGTTTTACCTGTGAGGGCCGCTTTAATTTCTTTCTGACTTTTAGTTTTGAGGTTAGCGTAGCTGGTTTCTTTTACATCATTCAGAAACTCCACCCAGTTTTCTGCGGTTTCTATCTGGGTTTCTATGTTTTCAGTCTGGAATGATTGTAAGGATGTGACGATACTTTCTGCTCGACCTTTTTGAAGTTTGAGATTTCCCTCGGTAGTTCCCTCCACGCTTGCATAGGCTTTAATGTCAATTTTCTTGATGTTGTAGCTGGTCAACTCCAGCGAATCATAGAGTGGTTTGATATCCTCTGGCGCGTAGGCGGTTTTATTCTTCTCAAAAGGAATGGTAAACTTGAGGGTTTTGAACCTCTCAATGGTCTCTGTACTGTTGTGGGTGCGGTTTTTGTAGACTATTTCATCCAAATACAAACCCATATCCATGAGTTCCCAAGGGTAGCTTTCCAGATCATACAGCACATAATAGCTGCACATTTTTTTATCTTTCAAGAATAAAATGTTGAATTCTAAATCCTCATCTGCCAGATTTGCTGGCACGGTACCTACAGGAGTAGAAAACATGCGTGTGTTCTTATCGTACTTTTTAAACAGCGCTTTCTTATAAATAGGCCTGAGTAAAACTCCCTTGACTTGTGTTTGCTCTGGAGTCGCATCACAAGCATACCGAATTTTAGATACTACGTCCACAGCAATACCGTCGTCCTTTCCATTGAGCAGGCTCTTCATAAATTTCTCGTCGGTCGCAGAGAGGTAAAGCTTGTTTCCTTTTCTCTTGATTCCAAATTTTACTTCTTTGGGTTTGGAACGTAGTGTATTTTTAAAGGCATTACAAATCTGTGAGTCTGGGTCGTATTGCGTGTCTATGCCGTAAGTGGGTTGTTGAGCAGTTGCTGCAAAACAAATTAAGAGAAGGACTAAAAGATAAATTGATTTAAACATAGACTGGTAATTATAGTTGACTATTTATTTGCTTTTGCAATTTAGTCAAAGATTGATCCAATAGCAGAAAGTCGAGAATCAAACCACTTCACTCACTTCCTCCCAAAATCAGCCGGGATCTCTCCCCAGGCTTTCGTCTCCCATTTTAAAATTTGGTTGGAATAAGAGTTGTTTTTAAGCCAATGCAGCGCGCGATCCATCAGTTCAAAGGAATCGGCATTGATAGTAGATTTTTTTAAGGTGGTCTTGACGGCTTTTTTGCGCACCCAGCTCATCGCAGTCCTGCTATCACTATAAATAGGACGGGTATCATTATTCTTTTTGGCAAGCGCGAGTACATGCACCAGCGCAAGAAACTCTCCTATATTATTGGTGCTTTTCTTGAACGGGCCTTTTCTGAAAATTTCTTTGGCATTATGGGTGTAGACACCACGGTATTCCATCGTGCCTGGATTGCCGCTGCAGGCTGCATCCACACTTAGCGAATTTGCAATGGGCTCACCCACCTTTTTACGCAACTCGCCATCAGTTTGTTTCACTTTTGCCTTGCCCACGTGTTTCCAGTAGTTGCCGTTCAGGGCTTCTTCGGCGGCTTTTTTAGTGGGAAATGACTTGTACTTTGCCGCGGGATAATTCTTGATTTGCCTCTGGCATTCCTTCCAGCTGTCATAGACTCCTATATTATGACCTTCCCAGACGGTATAAAATTTTTTATTTGCCATGAAGCAATTCTTCAATGGTTTTGGACAAATGCTCGTGTTCCAGTTGATGAATACGCTGCGCCAAAGTTTCAGTGGTGTCGCCATTGATGACCGGA
The DNA here is from genome assembly GCA_049671565.1 of Nonlabens sp. GTDB lineage: Bacteria > Bacteroidota > Bacteroidia > Flavobacteriales > Flavobacteriaceae > Nonlabens. The sequence goes on along the minus strand of JBATVD010000041.1, from coordinate 31,255 downwards.
CAAGCTGCTTGCTTGATGTACGTTCCCTCATCATACTCCTCGTTCACATAATGTATAGTGATGCCGCTCTCTGTCTCGTCATTCTCCAAAACTGCTCTGTGGACTGCCGCTCCGTACATTCCCTTTCCGCCATATTTGGGCAATAGAGAAGGGTGCAGGTTGATGATTTTATTTGAAAAATCTTGAATGAGATGTTCCGGAATTTTCCATAAAAACCCTGCCAGAACGATAAGATCAGGATTGATGGCGAGGAGCATTGTGTGAAGTATTCCCGCTTTCGCGAAAGCGGACTTATTAAAACTCATAGCCGCAATACCAGCTTTTTGAGCTCTGGACAAGACCTGTGCCTGTGGTTTATTAGATAGGACGCATACAATCTCTACCATTGTAGAATCCTCAAAATAATCGATGATCGCTTGCGCATTTGTACCGCTGCCGCTGGCAAAAATGACGATTTTCTTTTTAGGTAGAAGAGATGGCTGCACTAGATTTGAGAGTATTGATGAGCAAAGATGCGCATTATTAAAATCCGTACCAAATGTAAGTAGTTCACTAAAAAGGTGTGTTTAAACCAAAGTTTGTTATTTTTGCATTTCATTTAAAATTAAAACAAGATTATTATGTCAGACATTGCATCAAGAGTAAAAGCAATTATCGTAGACAAACTAGGTGTAGACGAGAACGAGGTAGTTACTGAAGCTAGCTTCACAAACGACCTAGGCGCAGACTCACTAGATACAGTAGAGTTGATCATGGAATTTGAGAAGGAATTTGATATCCAGATCCCAGATGATCAAGCAGAAAATATTTCAACTGTAGGGCAGGCGGTTTCTTACATAGAAGAAGCAAAAGCGTAATCTACATTACATGGAATTGAAGCGAGTTGTCATTACGGGAATGGGTGCCCTTACTCCTATAGGGAATAACCTAGGGGACTACTGGGAAGCATTAAAAGCAGGTAAGAGCGGTTGCGCTCCCATTACCTATTTTGATACGGAACATTTCAAGACAAAATTCGCTTGTGAACTCAAGGACTTTAAGGTCACTGATTTCATAGACCGCAAGGAGGCTAGACGCATGGATCGCTTTGCCCAGTATGCACTGGTAGCAGGCGACGAGGCGATAGCTGACTCTGGACTCGACACCGACTCTATCGATAAGAATAGAGTCGGTGTGATCTGGGGTGCTGGGATAGGCGGACTAGAAACATTTCAGGAAGAGGTGAAATCTTTTGCCAGCGGAAACGGTACGCCAAGATTCAACCCTTTCTTTATCCCAAAAATGATTGCAGATATCGCTCCGGCTCATATCTCCATCAAATATGGCTTCATGGGGCCTAACTACACTACAGTATCAGCTTGTGCGTCAAGTGCAAATGCCATGCTGGATGCCATGAATTACATTAGATTAGGCCATTGCGATGTGATCGTGACCGGTGGTTCTGAAGCCGCCGTAGCCCAAGCGGGTATGGGTGGATTCAACGCCATGCACGCCTTATCCACACGTAACGAGAGTCCAGAAACGGCAAGCAGACCCTTTGATGCGACCCGAGATGGATTTGTACTAGGTGAAGGAGCCGGTGCACTGGTTCTTGAAAGCTATGAATATGCAAAAGCTCGTGGAGCTAAAATATATGCCGAAGTTATAGGTGGAGGCTTCTCAAGTGATGCCTATCACATTACCGCTCCAGATCCTGAAGGAAAGGGTGTTATCGCAGTAATGAAAAACACGCTGGAAAACGCAGAGATCAATCCAGAAGATGTGGATCATATCAATACTCATGGTACTTCTACACCGCTGGGTGATGTTGCCGAACTTAAGGCGATCAAAGCTGTTTTTGGCGATCATGCGCACAACATCAGCATCAATTCTACAAAATCAATGACTGGCCACTTATTAGGTGCTGCCGGTGCTATTGAAAGTATCGCTAGTGTAATGGCGATCAACCATGGGATTATTCCTCCCACTATAAACCACACCACTGTGGACGAGAACATAGACCCTTCTCTGAGATTGGTTTTGAATAAGCCTGAAGAACGAGAGGTAAATGTTGCGCTGAGCAATACGTTCGGATTTGGCGGTCACAACTGCTGCATCGCTTTTCGCAAAATATAGGCGGTAATTATTTTGAATGAATAGGTTTAAAAAAATCTTTGTTTCTCGGGATCCAGAACACGAGAATCTGGCTGCGGCAATTCATAAAATAACAGGTCTCAAGCCAAAAAATATACAGATTTACATAACGGCATTTACACATAGATCCATGGGACTCAAAACACCCGAGGGTCATGTGCGGAGCTATGAGCGTCTGGAGTTTTTGGGAGATGCTATTCTGGGAGCAGTGATCGCAGAATATATTTATAACGAAGTACCGAGCGGTAATGAAGGGTATCTTACCAAGATGCGCTCAAAAATCGTAAGCCGTGAACACTTGAATGAACTGGGTCGTGACTTCAATTTAATCAAGTATGCGCAGTCGCAGGTGCAGGTCAAAAATTTTGGCGATAATATTCATGGTAATCTGTTTGAGGCCTTAGTGGGAGCGGTCTATCTGGATCGTGGTTATAAATTTTGCAAGAGGTTTATTTGTAAAAAAGTAGTGGAACCCTACGTGGATATTGAGAAGCTGGAAGGAAAAGTGATCTCCTATAAAAGCTTATTGATCGAGTGGTGTCAAAAAAACAAAAAGCGTTTTGACTTCAATACCTATGAGGATACAGGTGCGGGAGAGGTGCGTCATTTTGCAGTTAAATTATCCATAGACAAGCGTATTATCGCAAAGGCAAGATCAACCTCCAAGAAGAAGGCAGAAGAAAAAGCCAGCAAGAGGGCTTATTTTGCCTTTCAGGATAAAATGAATGAGTAGGTTTTGCTTATCGATTGTTTAATATTCCTGTTTTCGCGAAAGCAAAAACCACAACATTCTCAATACAAGGTGCTAACTACTATCGATTTCGTTATTTGTACTTGAATTTTTACCGATTCCTTAAAAATAACACAATTGGTATTACTAAATTTGATGAGTTGAACCTTTATCACTTTATGCCATCATATACGCTTACTGACTGGGAAACCGATGATGAGCCTTACACGCTCATAGGCATTCATGCTACCATCGAACCTTACAGAATGGCATATAAGATAAATAAACATTTGAAAACTGAGTTTTCTAGAATGTCGCGAGATCAGGATGTTATAATGCCAGAATATGTATCTAATTATCCCGTTTACTATTATAGCGACAGTATTGAAAACACCACAATTTATCTAACACCAAATAGATTTACGGGCAAACTAAAAAGCTTGTCCAGTTCATTGGGCCTTTTTGAAGATCAACAGGTTCCGGAAATAAAAACGGTACTTTTAAAAGAATATCAAAGCGTTGATTTTCTCTTAAAAATCGAAAAAGATGAACAATCGTTTCCTTTAAAAAAATGGCTTAACAACCTTATTGAAATTCCCCAAGTTATAAGCGCCTATACATTAGACCGCTTTAAAATAAAAAATCAAGATTATTTAATTTTTGAATAATGCATCATATCAAGAAAACAAAAATAGTAGCTACTCTAGGACCCGCAACCTCTACAAAAGAGGTCTTGTTGGGAATGATGGAAGCTGGAGTAAATGTATTTAGAATCAACTTTTCTCATGCTGATCACGAGGATGTGCGCGAGCGTGTTCAAATGATTCGCGACATAAATGAAGAGCATGGCTTTTCTACTGGAATACTTGGTGATTTACAAGGTCCCAAGTTGCGTGTAGGCGTTATGAAAGAAGAAGTCGTGGTACAGCCAGGCGACGAGATCACGATTTCTACCGGAGAGCCATTTAAAGGAAGTGCAGAGCGTGTTTACATGAACTATGAGCACTTTCCTCGCGATGTAAAAGCTGGTGAGCGTATTTTGCTTGATGATGGAAAGCTCATCTTTGAGGTAAAAAGTACAGACGGAGAGAAAGACGTAGTGGCAAAAGTGATCCAAGGCGGTCCTTTAAGATCCAAGAAAGGAGTCAATCTTCCACAAACAGATATCTCGCTTCCCGCACTTACTGAAAAAGATGTGATCGATGCAAAATTTGCCTGTGAATTACAGGTAGATTGGATGGCTTTGTCTTTCGTACGTCATAGCCGAGACTTGATGGAGCTACAGGATCTGATCAAGGAGCATTCAGAGAATAAAATCCCGATTATTGCTAAAATCGAAAAGCCTGAAGCGGTAACCAATATTGATAAAATTGTTGCTTATTGTGATGGACTTATGGTTGCTCGTGGAGACCTGGGAGTTGAAATTCCTGCTCACGAAGTACCATTAATTCAAAAGCAGTTGGTGCTCAAAGCAAAGAAAGCACGTATACCAGTAATTATCGCAACACAGATGATGGAGACGATGATTACAAGTCTTACACCTACAAGAGCAGAGGTGAATGATGTTGCCAATTCAGTCATGGATGGCGCAGATGCCGTTATGTTAAGTGGAGAAACATCGGTTGGGCAGTATCCTATACAGGTGATTGAAAAAATGGCAAGTATTTGCCGTTCAGTTGAGGATAGTGAATTGATTAAGGTTCCTCATGAGGCGCCACATATTATTACCAAACGATACATTACGAAATCAGTTTGTTACCATGCGGCAAAAATGGCCGATGAAATTCAGGCAAATGTTATTACGACGATGACAGCATCTGGATATACGGCGTTCCAAATAAGCGCTTGGAGACCCGCTGCACATATATTAACGTTTACTAATAATAAACGCATTCTTACCCAATTAAGTTTACTGTGGGGCGTGAAAGCTTTTTATTATGATAAAGATGATAGTACAGATACAACCATTGATGATGTGAATACCTTTGCAGAGGATCGTGGGTTTGTAGAGAAAGGAGATTATTTAGTAAACCTTGTATCTATGCCGGTTATGAAACATGGTATGGTTAATACTCTACGAGTATCAGAAGTGGAATAACATTCATTGACCTCATTTGATAAATCCCGATGATTGCTTCATCGGGATTTTTTTGTTTCATTCGCTTATTAAACCTTAATATGCTTTACAGTTCTTAAAGCATGGGCTATTTTTGCTATTCAAATTTATTCTAAATAAGGATTTTGACCATAGCACAACTTAAAAGAGGACAGTCTGCGATCATCAAGCACTTTGATGAAATAGATGTGCCGCTCAAGCTTTTGGAGATGGGTTGTCTACCTGGCAACACGGTCATGATGATGCAGAGCGCACCTTTCCAAGATCCTATTTATCTGAACGTTAACGGTACGCACCTAGCAATACGCCGTGAAACAGCAGAAAAAATTACCGTTTCTCTTCATGGGTAGATCGATCAATGTTTCTCTAATAGGTAATCCCAATACTGGTAAGACCTCTTTATTCAACAGGCTCACGGGACTCAATCAAAAGGTGGGAAATTATCCTGGCATTACGGTAGAGAAGAAAGAAGGAATCTGTAAGTTGGAGCGAGGTCTCAAAGCCCATATTCTAGACCTTCCCGGAACTTATAGCCTTAATACAAGTTCATTAGACGAGAGTGTGGTTGTGGAAACTCTGCTCAACAAAAACAATAAAGATTATCCAGATGTTGCCGTTGTGGTTTCAGATATTGAAAACCTTAAGCGCAACCTGCTGTTATTTACACAGATCAAAGACTTAAATATTCCATCGATACTCGCTATTAATATGGCAGATCGTATGGAGCGTAAAGCCATTACTCTAGACATTGAGCAGATGGAGACAGAGCTCAACACTAAGGTGGTATTGATCAGTGCGCGAAAAAATATGGGTATCGACCAGCTTAAAGATGCAATTTCCAATTATAAGCATCTCAAGTCTGCGCCCTGTCTCGATGCTTCGATCATTGATAAACCCTACTTTGATCGATTGCAAAAAGCTTATCCGGATCAAGCACTTTACAAATTATGGCTCGTTATTACCCAAGATGTTAATTTTGGAAGTTTAGACCGTAAAAGGGAAGATTTGGATAATATTAAAACCAAATCCTTTGATATCAAGACAGAAGCAGATCTCAAACGCATGCAACACAGAGAAACCGTGTTGCGATATAAGTTCATCAATGACTTACTGCAAAAAGTATTGACGGTAGATACCGTAAATGCAAAAGACTTGCGTACAAGATTAGATAGGATCTTGATTCACAAAGTTTGGGGTTACTTGATATTTTTTGCAATTCTTTTATTGATTTTTCAAGCCATCTACGATTGGAGCAGTGTACCCATGGATTGGATTGATGAGACTTTCGCAAATCTGAGCGCTATGGTGTCAGATACTTTTCCGTCAGGGCCATTGACCAGTCTTGTTGCTGAGGGGATTATTCCAGGTTTGGGAGGAATCGTGATTTTTATACCACAAATAGCCTTTCTGTTTCTCTTTATAGCGGTGCTTGAGGAAAGCGGTTACATGAGCCGCGTGGTGTTCCTCATGGATCATATCATGAAAAAATTTGGTTTAAGTGGTAAGAGTGTCGTGCCACTGGTATCTGGGACAGCTTGCGCTATTCCAGCAGTAATGGCGACCCGGAATATTGAAGACTGGAAAGAGCGCTTGATCACCATTCTCGTAGTTCCTTTTACCACCTGTTCTGCGCGCTTGCCTGTGTATCTGATTATAGTCGCACTCGTTATTCCAGAAGGTTCGGTATTAGGTGGCTTGTTCAGCTATCAGGCATTGACCTTGATGTTCTTATATCTTCTAGGATTTGGAACGGCCATATTATCAGCATGGGTTTTGAATAAAGTGCTTCCCATACAGCGCAAGGCCTTTTTTGTGATGGAAATGCCAGCTTACAAGGTTCCTATGTTTAAAAATGTGGTGATCACCGTTGTGGAGAAAACCAAGAGCTTTGTGTTTGGTGCGGGTAAAATGATTTTGGCAATCTCCATTGTTCTATGGGCACTTGCTAGTTATGGACTGGGAGAAGAATTTACCAATGCCGAAGTAATTGTAACAGAACAATATGCAGATTCTTCCCTTTCGCAATCAGAATTAGAACAAAAAATAGGCAGCCACAAACTTGAGCACAGTTTTATTGGGTACCTAGGTAAAGCGATTGAGCCCGCTGTGCGCCCCTTGGGCTACGACTGGAAGATAGGAATTGCAATTGTAAGTAGTTTTGCGGCTCGCGAGGTTTTCGTAAGCACGCTAGCCACTATTTATAGCGTAGAAGGTGGGGATGAAGATCAAGCTACGATTAAAAATCGCATGGCGGCAGAGGTGAACCCTGTTCTTGGAGGTCCAGTTTTCACGTTTGCCAGTGGGATTTCCCTGCTGCTTTTTTATGCTTTTGCCATGCAGTGTATGAGTACGCTCGCAATCGTTAAGCGAGAGACTAATAGCTGGAAATGGCCCGCCATCCAGTTTGTAGGCATGACTCTCATCGCTTACGTAACGGCTCTTGGAGCCTATCAATTTTTGAATTAATGGAGTGGTTACAATACATTTTAGTGGGTGTTTTGGTCCTTGCTGCCGTTGTTTTTTTATTTAGGAAACAGCTCTTCCCAGAATCCAAGGATTCCGGCTCCTGTGGTAACGGAGATTGTGGTTGCAACTGATTGCTGTCAGATTTTCAAATGTTTTAATGATCTCGCTTTCGCGAAAGCGAGAACTTCTACAAATTTGCTCATGTCTATTACAAACTCATTAAATTCTCCTGGTATCTTGTAATCATAAATAAAGATTTAAGTAAATAACTAAAGCTGCTCGGCTCTCTTCAGGTAAGCGCTTAAACTGGATAGCATTGTACTTTGCCTTCCTACAAGCAAATTCAAATATTATTGGTCTCCCTGAATAATAAATTATATCTTTAAAATGATTTTTAATTACACGATTGGATCAACTTACTCTTACAAAAGGATTTATTGCCAGAGATGAAGCTGTGATCTCTCAATTCTATAACTTGCATAGGGATGCATTTCTGAAATTCTCCTATAAGCGAGGCGTGCAAAAAGAAAATGCACTTGATGTTTACCAAGAGGCATTTATTGTACTAATGGAAAAAGCATCCATGGGAAATCTAGAAATGGATAAGGCCTCACTCAAGACCTATTTATTTGCAATAGGGAAGTATAAAATATTTGAAATACAACGCCGCAATAAGAAGGAACAGGTTTCTGATGATTTGAAACCCCTTGTAGAGGAGCCTATTCTTGAACCTATTCTCAAAGATGATTATGTAAAAAACGATAATGGTTTGTCAAGTGCCTTTGAACACTTAGGAGAAAAATGTAAAGAGCTCCTAATCTTGTTTTATTACAGAGGCTTTACCATGGAAGAATGCGTAGAAGCTATGGGGTATAAAGATTATACCGTGGCAAAAAGTCAGAAGAGTAGATGTATAAAGACTTTGAGATCGCTTTGTAAAAAAGTAGAATAATGAACGAAGAACGAATCATAGCCTATATTCAGGGAAAGCTGCTGCCCAAGGAACGTGAGGACTTTGAGCAACAACTGGAGATTGATGAACAGTTAAGCAAAGAGTTTTTTGCAGAGAAAGTAGTATTTGATGCAGTAAGGTCATCACGGCGTAAACGAGATGCAGCACTACTCAACTCGATAGAAAAGGATAGTTCCAGAAAAGAAAACCCGATAAGAAGAATAAAACCCCATAATTTGATATGGTGGGCCGCGGCATGTATTTTAATTGCAATAGGACTATTCTCTTATTCAGGACTATTTGAACCAACACCCTCATTTCAAGAAACTGTCGCTGCTTATGATCAACCTTTAGAAAATGATTTTTATATTTTAACGAGATCAACGTCCAGCCAAAGCAAATATTACGATGCCTTTGTCTCTTACGATTTGGAAAATTATAAAGAAGCGTCCATTAAATTGAGAACTCTTTATAAAGAAGAGAAAAAATCTCAAATTCTCGCTTATCTCCTGAGCAGCTTGGTGCAGGAGGGAGACTACGATGAGGTGATTAACTTATTCGAAAAAAACAATATATCCGCAAGCATGACCGAAAACGACGATGTCTCGTGGTATGCAGCCTTATCGTATCTTCATGAGAATCGTAACAAAACTGCAAAAGAATTATTATCTAACTTTAAACCCTCATCAACTTACTTTGATAAAGCACAAGAAATCTTGACCAAAATCGATCAAAATTGAGAAAAGCTATTCATTAAAGTTAGAAGAGTAGTCATTTAAATAATTGGGATTGTTGAAAATCAGTAAGTTCATTCTAGTAAAAAATTTAATCCACAGAGTATAGCAAGGCCTCACAGTTGATCGGGCAAGCGGTTCACAGGTTTAAGAAATTGGGATACAGCAACCGATGTATTTCTTACAAAATAGAAAATTCAATTATTTAGAAGTAACTTGAGACTTAGGAGATGCCACCAATTATTCCGAAGCTTTTCAACTTAAAAACCCCAACTGGAATTAAAATTTCAGCTAGGGTTTACAAACAAATGGTATGGAAGGTTTTATTTTAGTACGACTTCTACACGTCTATTAGCAGTTTTGCCCTCACTTGTTGAATTTGTTGCCACGGGACTCACAGGACCTACACCTACCGGCATAAGACGGCTCGCCTTAACCTTGTGCTTTGTTTTCAATGCATTAACAACGCTTATAGCCCTACGTTCAGACAAACTTAAATTAGTCTCATAGCTTCCTATGGAGTCGGTATGACCTACGACATAGATGTTAGATTTTGGATTGTTTGTCAAATAATCTGCGATGAGTGCTATTTCTTTATAAGATGAGGATTTCAAACGATCGCTGCCTGTTTCAAATAAGATGCCGTTAAATGCCATCTTGCCATTCTCATTTATGCTCGCGGTAATGCCGTCCACATCCATTGTTTGTTCCATGATCTCGTTTTCAATGATGTGAACTTCATAACCTTGTTCACCAAGTCCATAACCTACGGTAATTGCAATAGTGTACTGTTTTCCATCTTTTTGAAACTGTGCAGCGTGGTAGGCTATCTCTTCTCCTAGATACGAAGACATGAGGTATGAGTTATCAGAGCCTATCGCATTCCAGAAATACTTTCCGCATTCTTTTTTACCGTTGCAAGTAAAAAGAACTTCAGCATTATTGCCACTGTAAGCATTCTTAAAATTGGTGTAGATCTCATAAGTAGATCCCATGGATGAGGGAAGGTCGTACCATATGAGATATTTCTTTCCCTCTACTTTTAATTTTTCGTCCAGTTCATCATATTTTGTGACTTTGCTGGTCGCAATGGTAAGCGGCTCAAAAGACTTCACCTCATAATCATAGATGCGTGCTTGTTTGAATCTAGGTACTAGCGGGTGGTCGCTGGATCCTTCTTTATCCTGCGCAGAACTATGAAATGTCGTTAGTAAATAAAGAAAAGGTATAATATAGAGTTTCATGATCATTTACATTTTGAAATTATTTGTTGCGCTACCTTTTGAGCAAGCGCCTTACTCTCGACTGCATCAGTAGTACCCACATCTACTGCAACGGTAAAAATATAATCATCTACTAAAAAATACAGTTGACCAAAACTCGCCTTATACTTAGGGTCAGGCTCCCAGACAGCAGCCGTTCCCAAACCGCTTACTTTTTCGTAATCCTTTTTATTGGTCACCTGTTTTTTAGAAAATCCACGAGCGATCTCAGCTTGTTCTTGAGTTAATTTACCATTTGCAACCTGCTCATCAATTCCCTTGTTCATTTGATCAGACAAGTTCTTGCGCTCCTCATCTGTAAGGACTCGATAGGTCTGGTTGAAATGTTCTAGCGAGTTTTTTTGATACCTTTTTGCCAATTTGGATAGCTCCACTCGCACGTAATAGGGATCGTCTGTTCCCCATTTGTTTTTGCGACCGGCAGTCCAACTAAGTGTAATCTGTCCACAACCACTCTCACAACCTAATGATCCTGGATCTGTTACATAGGTGTCTGTCTCAACTTTGCCGCCTACTTCCGTAAGCTTTTTAAGATCTGTCGCTGTAAAAAGTTCTCCTGGAAATTTTACATACCTCTCATAGCAAGCAGAGCTTAAATTATTTGCAATTACCGTTGATTCTGCAACCGTTTCTTGTTTTTTATCGTTGCCACATGCGGTGAGCAATATGGCGAGTATCAGTACGTACTTCATGTTGTTTATCTTTTTAAGATGATTTTGTGGGTTTTTGTGCTTTTTGAAGTGACGATCTTCAGGAGATAGACCCCATCAGGCAGTGACCCTAGATTTGTTTCTTGAGCACTGGTTTGATCCTCCAGCATCAACCTCCCCATCGTATCATAGACTTGATGGCTATTAATGTTTGAGTTTCCGCTTTCGCGAAAGCGTAACAAACCACTCGTAGGGTTAGGATATACTGAAACCCCATCTTTAATTTCAAATTGATCATTTGACAGCGTGATCGTTTTGAAATTGTGCTGGATAACAGGAGTTCTTATGGGTGGATTCTGGTCAAAATAGATATCTGCCTCGTTCTCTACAAGTGTGTTTTCCCCTATATTTTCATCAGCACTGATGGCAAACTGAACGTAACCTTGACTTGCGCTAGGGTCGTTATCGGTAAAGTCGAGGTTGATATTGTCAAAATTAAACTGTAGCACGCTGTTTCCATTTTCTACTCTGGTGACTATATCTACCGGATGGGAAGAACTCAAAAACGTGAAAGTATCAGGATTCAAATCACTATCCAAAACATCAATGATACTCACATCCTGCGCCGGGAAATTCCCCTCATTTTCAAAACGTATCACATAAATCAACCACTTGTGATCGATACTTACATCATTTACAATTCCTGGAACACCGGGCATTGCGAGTTTATCGTTTGGATCAAAGGAACTGCGCAGTGTGGTGCTCTGAATACCGTCGTAAAACACCTTAACGTCAGCCGAGGGATTGGGAGCGCTCACAAAGAAGGGATTAACGAAATTGTATCTTTCTGAACTGAATTCAATAAAGGTATTATTCAAATCAACTGGCAGTAAGCTATAGCTGGATCCAGCAGTTGAATTGAGGTCTGGACTGCTTATGGCAGAGACTCCATAATTCAACACTACACCATTTAGCGAGGGATCAAATATTCCTGTTTTCACTCTAATCGTAAATGTTTGATTAGTTCCCACAGCTGGAATCGTGTACTGAACATCAATGCGTGATCCGTCGTTTGTAATTGTTGGTGTCAAATTTTCTACGTTAAGTGTGAATTCTGCAGGATCGAGGCTTACCTCAACCTCGTGGTTACGAGGATTGACCTGAAGGTTTTCATACACATTGTCATCTCCCAGTGGAGTATAAGCGATGAGTTCTGTTTCCAGAACGGCAGGTAAGGTATTCGCTGTAGTAGCATCTGCGTTTTCAATACTATATGTGACGGTCACATTATTTATGGGATTTGTACCCAGATTGCTAATTGCTCCAACAAAAGAATTATCAAAACCATCGCGATTGTCAAATCCCCATGCTCCTTCTTTTACAAATCCTTGTGCATAGATGGCACTTTGGTCTGTGGTTAGAAGTTTAATATCAGCAATATTTGTATCTTGATCTACATCAGTAACCGTGGCGGTCAAAAACTGAGGAGAAGCCTCAAGACCAATGGGTAAAGTAGGGATAACTATGTCATAACTTCCTGTAGAGGTATAAGGAATAGTATAGCTACCAGATTCATCTGTAAAACCTCTCCTGATCTCATTACCATTTACAGCAGCTACTGAAATGTTTGGCACTTCTTCTCCCAGATCAAAAGAATCATTGTTGTTTTTATCGTGGTAAACACGTCCAACGAAGCCAGTTGTGAAATTTTGGGAGTAAGATAGAACAGGCGTTGTGTCTGCAAGTGCCAGCTTTAATCTTATCACTCCATTTTCATGACTCATCCAAAGGTACTCGCCGGACGGGTCTAAGCTTACGTCGCCTACAACTATACTCTGAAATTCATCTTGTGCAGGAATAATACTGTTATTAAAAAAAGGTATATGTTGTATCAACGGTAAACCTGCATTGTAATTAAATTTTAGTAATCCTCCAGAAGCGGGAATGTAGATATCACCATTTAAACCAATCGTTGCATCATCTGCTCTCATATTACCTCCTGTACCGCCGCCGATTTGCGAAGAGAGGTCAAAGGTCTCAACATTTGAACCATTGTAGACTTGCACAACCGTACCACTCAACATCATTACATTACCGGAAAGAGTTACAAATACTTCTTCAGTACTTCCTATTCCTGAATTTAACGGGAAATCTAGAACAAGAGATGATTGTGATAACGGGTCAAACATTCTCAACCCACTATTACCGCCCCCTATATTAGGTTTGTAGAACCAGATATTTCCATTAGCATCTGGAGTAAAGGCATCGAAAGTGGCTAGATTATTAACGTCTAGAGAAATTGTATTGGTAAGTCGGTCATCTTGATAATAGATAAGACTATTATTTGAGGTGTCATGAGCAATAACACTGGAATTATAGCGGGCAATTCTCGGATTAAGATTGGGTCTAAATCCGTTTGTCCTTGGCACCGATGGCAAGGGATACACGACAGCATCTTTATATTTATACAAACCGTTTGCACTTGATGACGCTGAAATTTCAACGGCACTTATTGGGCTGCCATCAGTATCTAGTTCAAAATCAAAAGTAAAGGCATTGAATGGTGCTATAAGTTGGTTCTCAAGGCCTAGCTGATCGTCCAGAGACCAGATAAACTGACCATCTACGCCGCTACTGCGCACCGTGGCAAAAAACATCTCGTTTTCATAGGGAGCGATTTCCTTGGAACCTTGAATTACTGAGGCTCTAAGATTTGAAAGTTCATCAAAAGTCGAGGGATCGTAAGTAGTTCCGTCAAACCTTACGATATTAAAGGTTTCTGTATAATCACGCAGGCCGTTAGTGTCAGACACTGTAAAATAAAGGAGGCCGTTTGCCACACTCAAAGACTCATAAACATTAGTAGTTGGAGGATTTACTGAATTATTTGTAGGTCTTATCCCATTTGAGATGAAAAACTGATAGTCTAATTCAGGTTCTTCAATAAGGGTATCGGCAGCTCGATCTATCGAGTAGACATAAATTTCCTGCTTCCGGTTGCTACTGTCTATAGCATAGAGCTGTCCATCATAGATCTCCAGTTGACTTACTCCCTGAGTCGTGGAGCTGGAAAAGGGATCGTAACTCCATATTGCTGAGCTGGCAGACTCCAAAACTAAAATGGAGGGCTCACTACTGTTTATATCTATTCCAGATACGATTATATCTCCATTTGTATCAACTGTAAAATCACTTAAACTTGAGGTTGCATTGTTGATCTCGTTTATAGGAGCCGGCGTTGCAGTTGAACTAGAAAGATCGATTTGGAACATCTCGTCTACTACCCGATAGTACAGTTTGCCATTACTGTATGTGAGGTCACTACCAGGATTGTTTGAATCAAGGTTGTAGAAGTTTTCAGAAATAAGAGTAAGAGATGTGCCGTCCCAACTATATATATTGTAGGCAGCAAATTGATCCGTAGCGGCGATATAGGTTATGTTATTTACCCTATCCACGGTGATTGCAGATGTATAGATGTTACTGACTGGATCACCCATATTATCTCTAAAATCCAACTGTATATTGCTAAAATCATTTAGATTAATAGCGTAGAAGCCAAATGACCCATTAGAATATATCAGGTTGCCTGTTTGATCAATAGAGGCATTTCTTACCTCTCGGGTAACGCTAGGCGATTGATTGTCTTTTAAGACTGAATAGTGAGGAAAATTTTGATACAGATTATTGGAATTTCTGATTGAGATCCCATTCTCGGTCACAAAAACTTCTCTGTTGGCATCAAGACTCTCGCCTACATAATCTATAAATGTTCCATTAAGACCCGTACTTTGCATTACAACGCCTAAATTCCCTGCACTATCACAAAAAGTATACTTGCCTACAGCATCGGGAACACTGGTGTTGCAACTATTCGGATAATAATTTACAATTGTACCATAGGTCAGGGATTCGATCTTGTCAAACTGTCCGTGCGCGAGAATAGCACAAAGAAGCAGGACATAAGTAAATAGATTTTTCATAAAAATAGGTTTTGTTTGTGCCTATTAATGATGAAGAATCCTATTGGTAAACATATCGCTTCAACTTTTTCTATTTTTTTTGATAAGCGATAGGATCTTTGTTTTTGAAAATGTAGGGTGGGAATATTAGAAATCTCGCTTTCGCGAAAGCGTAAAACTTCAAAAACCTTAATTTTACCTGAATACAATGGATACATTAAAACAGATTATTTGGACAAGAGGCCTATAGGATTTTTTGATAGTGGAGTGGGAGGTACCAGTGTATGGAAAGAGGTCGTGCAATTACTACCGCATGAGGATACCATCTACCTTGCAGACTCGAAGCATGCTCCGTACGGCAGAAAATCACATCAAGAAATCATAGATCTCTCTATAAAAAACACCGATTTTTTGCTGGAACAAAATTGTAAAATTATAGTTGTACCCTGCAACACGGCTACCACCAATGCCATTAAATATCTACGTGAAACCTATGATGTGCCATTTATAGGGATAGAACCTGCCATAAAGCCTGCTGCTTTAAAAAGTGACACTAGAAAAGTAGGAATTCTTGCTACGAAGGGAACCTTGAGTAGTGAACTGTTCAACAAGACCCAGCGGGAGTTTGCGATGGATGTCAATACCATTGAAATCGTAGGAACTGGTATTGTGGAGCTGATTGAAAAAGGAAAGAAAGATTCTGAAGAAATGCGGGAACTTCTGGTAGAGATCACAGAGCCATTTATGATTTCTGGAATTGATTATTTAGTTTTGGGATGCAGCCATTATCCCTACATCAAACCACTACTAAAAGAATTGCTGCCTGCACGAGTAAAAATAATCGACTCGGGTGCTGCGGTGGCGCGACAAACCTTAAATGTGCTCAAAAAAAACAACTTGCTTAATATGAGTCAGGAAGCAGGCAGCCACGAATTATACTCCAATTTGAATACGGAAACCCTGAACGAGTTAACCAGCGAAATAGAAAACAGAGCGGTTCGTTATCTCAATTTTTAATCGGTCTGCCATAAGCTTCAAAAACAAGCTTGTATTTTGAATCATCGCTCAATGCCCACGATAGGTTGAACCATCTTGAGCTTAAGATATGACGGTATTTCAAATCATCGCTGTTTTGACTTTTTCCGAATTTCAAAAACGGGTTAAACGCTCCGCTAGAAACTTGACGTGTGTTATTTCTGTTTCTAGTGGCAGAAATATAAAACTCTTCTCCAACCTCAACATCTGAAAACTCCAAAACGATGTTGTCTTCAATTTTTTCCAGCTCATTGAACACAAAAACCTGGGTTAAGGGATCCTGCAACCTGCCATCCTCAAAAGTTCTGTACAATTGAAAACGGAGCTCCCCAGTATCCTCATGCCTCTTTTTGATAATTACGGGAAGTACGATCTTATTAATCAGCGACTTTTCCTCTAGTTCACATTTGAAAACACATATAAGAGCCGTGTTTATACTATAGTCCAGCTTAGAGCTGATGTTTTTATGAAGTAATTCGTTCTTACTGCGATCTGCGAGAACGACCTCATCGAGCTGGCTCACATTAGGTTGAAGCACAACCCGTGGCTTAATGTTTATAACCAAATCTCTGATTTCTAAATATCCCATTTGCGTGATGAGCAATGAGTCACTCGGTTTAGCGATCACATTTGCTTTACCATCTGCATCTGAATAATAGAACTGCCGTGAGCTGAGATTGATCACGTTTACGAATTCAATCGGCGTGTTGTCACTTTGGTCGAGAATCGTAAAAGTCATTTTTTCCTGTCCTTGAGATATTAACGTCTGAATCAGGAAGGTAAAGACCAATAATTGTTTCAATACGTAGTTATTCAAAGTGCGAAAATAAGCTTGTTTTTCTACTTGGACTCACGGGAAGTTCAATCGTGTCCAGCATCACGCTACCACCTTTTCCCTTGATGTAAGCTGTGATTTTGGAAGTATTGATAAGGTAGGATTTATGAATGCGACAAAAGCCTTTCTCACTTAGCAAAACATCAAAATGTTTCAAGGTTTTTGAAACAAGCTTCTTGTCATTTTGCATGTGGATGTGCGTATAATTATCATCGGCCGCACAGTAGATGATTTCTGAAATTGGAATGACCTCAAAACCCTCTTGGGTAGGAATGGTAATCTTATCCGTAAGTTGATGTGAGGATTCTGATTTGATCTTTACATCCACATTAAAATCTTCTTCTCTCTGTTTGATGGATTTAACGAGGTCCACCGCTTTGATCAACTCGTCAATCTCAATAGGTTTTAGTAAATAATATGCCGCCTGCTGATTGAGCGCGTCCTTTGCGTACTGATCATAGGCAGTCACAAATACAGTTTCAAAATCCCGAGGCCCAAGCTGATCCAGAAGATCAAAAGCCGTCCCGTAAGGCATCTCCACATCCAGAAAGAGCAGGTCTATTTCCTGTTTGCGCAACAATTGCAAAGCGTCATCCACATTACTCGCCTCATCCACCACGGTAACCGATGGACAGTATTTTTCCAAATAGCGCTTTAAAATATCTCTCGAGATCTGCTCGTCTTCTACGATGATAGCGTTTAGGTTCATCTACTTAAGTTTAAATTTAAACAGAAATCTAAATTTAATGTAAGTGTGTTTTTCATTTAAGTTTGAATTTAAGTTTAGATTTTGGTTTTCTTTCCTTTAGGGGCTAGGGGTGTTTTCTTTTTCTTTCTCCCAAACCTACTAAGTTGCCACTACTAATGCCCTAGCGAAACCTCGCAGGTTCCGTCAATCTCAATCCATTTCCCAGTAACTCCCCTTGAGGGGCTGGGGGTGTTTTCCCTGCATTTATTCTTTCCACAATCTTCCGAGGTTGCCACCACGACTCTCCTAGCAAAACCTCGCAGGTTCAATCAGTCCTAATATATTTCCCAGCAACTCCCCTTCAGGAGCTGGGGGTGTTTTCACTCTATTTATTTTCTCCATAAACCTCCGAGTTTACCACCACTACTGCCCTAACAAAACCTCGCAGGTTCCGTCAATCTCAATTTAGTTCCACTAAGCTCCCCTCGTGGGGCTGTGGATGTAACGCACTAACTTTTCTACACAATCCTCCAAAGTCGCCTCAAAATCTTCTCTCATAAAACCAATTCTAACTACACGTTTTGATAGCTCCCCTCGAGGGGCTGGGGGTGTAATGCACTAACTTTCTCCTCTCACAAACTCAGTGGCAGCTGTCCACAATTTCTTTTATTTTTATTTTTCGATTTCATTTTATTTCTCCCCCATCACAACCACCACTCTCGTCCCTACATCAGGGCTCAATCCAGCGTCCTCAACCTTAAGGTCAATGTGGTAATCGTGAAGCTCATTCAACAATTTTACCCTGTTGTCCACATTTCCCAAACCTTTGGAAACGCGTTTTTTCTGGTGTTCGGTTTTGAGTTCTTTGGATTTGCTTCTACCTATACCGTCATCGTTAATGATAACTTTTACCGAGTTCTTGTGATTTGTGGACTTTGTAACGTTTACAGATAGTAATCCTTTACTTTTCTTATAGCGCAGCCCATGCCAGACGGCATTTTCAATAATAGGTTGCAACAACATGGGTGGCACCTCCATTTTTGAATCGGCTAGTGCGGGATCGATGTTGAGCTCATAATCAAATTGATCTTTAAAGCGTTCATGTTCCAGTTTCATGTAAAGAGAAAGCAGTTCCAACTCTTTTTGAAGCGGAATAAAATCCAGTTCCGAGTTTTCCAAAACACTGCGCATCAGTTTTGAGAAATCAGCAAGGTACTTATTAGCGGCTCGCTCGTCATTTAAGGCGATGTAACTATTGACCGAGTTCAATGCATTAAAAATAAAATGCGGATTCATCTGGCTGCGCAAGGACTTCAAGGCAAGCAAATGGTTGTTGATTTTTTGTTGTCGGTTGTTGCGATACATTACATAAGCTAGCGAAATAAGCAGTAGGCTCAAAAAAACCAGCGAATAAATAATCCATCGCTGTCGCTGGTTGGTTTCTGTGGATAGGGCATTTTCTGTCTCTATGAGCTGTAATTTGTTTTCCGTGAGGCGACGGTCTTTTTCTAGATTGTTGATGCGGTTTTGGCGGGCGAGTAATTCTTTGGTGCGTCTCGCATTTTCTTCAAGTTCGTTTTCTTTTGCAGTATAGAGCGCATCTACTGAGGCAATGTAAATGTCGTTGTAATCGAGTGCTTTTTGGTTTTCGCCACGTTTGCGGTATAAGGTGTAGAGTTCTCTGGAAGCTTCTTTTTGAACCTCAAGATCATTGCTGGACGTGGCCTCTTCAAGGCTGGTCTTTAAATAATCAATCGCCTCGTCTTCCTTATTGAGTTTGATCAGCGCTTCTCCTATTTTTAATTGTTCGCCTTGGGTGGTAGAAATTTCAGGCGCGCTTTCCACTACAACCATCTCATCCATATCTTCCAATAATTCAGGCGTCGAAACACTTTCATTTGCCTGAACGCTGGTTTTTGAGGCCAAACTATCTAATGCCAAATAACCCGCAACTTTAGGCTTGTTTTTAAGCTCCTCGATTTGTGCAATATTCTTCTTGCGCAGCGCGATTTCCTCGGTATAATTCTGGTTGCTGTTATAAAAGGAAGCCGCCGTGGATTGAGCGTTGATGTTGAGCACGGGATTATCTGCGGAAGAAGTTGCGATGGTGGTTTTATACAATTCTTCTGCCTTTTCTATCGCACCCATTTTGTTGTATAACTCGGCAAGTTCAGACTGTACGGTGGTTTTCAATTGAGAATCAGCAACCTTTGCCTGGTCTTGAAGTGCCTGCTCATAAGAGGCAATTGCCTTGGTCGGGTCGCCCATCAATGCGTAGGTCTGTCCCAATCCTCTTAGGATTTTGAACTCTTGCAGGGGTTTTGCATCGGTGGCTTTTTCAAGAGCTAAGAACTCACTCAGAGCCTCTTGGTAATTCTTATTATTCTTAAGCGACTGCGCTTTTTTCAATCGGCGATCGGTAGATGCCTGAAACTGAATCGCCTCCTCATAACTTTCTGCGGCGAGATCGTACTGTTTTTGGGAGCCGTAGATATCGCCCAGCAATTCATAAGCAACGGCTTGCTCTCTACGAGATAAGGATTCTGGATCGGTTGACAATCCCGCAATTAAAAAATCGGCCGATTTCTGGGCATCTCGCTTTAAATAGGTGCGTGCGCTGTCCAGTGCGACTGAGAAAGAGATTCCCGCGTAAGCCTGTTCATCGCCCGCCTGCACCCGTATTTCCAGATCGTCAAATGTCTTGATGCGGTAATAGACGGTCTCAAAATCAAAGCCCCTGATCACGACCTCCTCTCCCATATTTGCAGGGATGGAGAAAAATCCACGGGCATCTGTCGTTGTGTAGCGGCCGTTTCTGCTTTCCACATTAGCTCCAAAAACAGGACTTCCATCCTCATTCAGCACACGCCCTTGAAGCACCATATCAGTCTTTGCCTCACGACGCTCGATCGTACTCTGGGATTGTGCTGCGTAAGGCGCGCACAGTAAAATAAGAAGAAGATACATCCATTTCATCACGGGTAAAACTAAGTATAAATAAATAGTTCGTTCACTTGAAATGGCCAGTTATGGTATGGATAGTGGGTAATTTATACGCTTTCGCGAAAGCGTACTCATTCAAAAGCTTCGTTCACTCATTTAAAGGGCATTCTTACTCATTCCAGTTATTTGCAGATTTTTTATCACTCTAGTTTTGAGCCAAATACAAAGATCATGAAACAGTACCTTAGTTCTATAATTCTACTTTTTACCTGTCTTGCCAGTGCGCAGCATCTAGGAAATTTCAATAATCAGGCAGCGTCCATGGATATTTCCAGAGCTAATATTGCTACCGCCAGTCTAGGTAATGGCTACCTCAATCAGAATAGAGTCCAGCAATCAAATCTCAACCCGAGCAAGACGCTGTTGCATAACGTGAGGTCGTTGTACAACATAGAGGCAACGGACTACACTGCGGTTTTCAACATCAACCAGATAGGCGCCACTGCCGATGAGACCACCCAACTGATGAACGACAAGATCGAGTCTGTCAAAAAAGCGCTGAGTGCCTCGGGATTCAAAGGGAAGTTTGCCGTGGACATGATCTCATTCCTGCCGCAATATGAGATCGAGGTTACGAAAAAACTCTTTTCCAAAACCTATACCGAGGTTCCCATAGGTTTTGAACTGCAGCAAAACCTGATGATCAGCTATAAAAAGGACAGCGACTTTCAAAAGATATTAAAAGCCTGCGCACAGGCCGAAATCTTTAATTTAGTCAAGGTGGATTACTACGTCAAGAATCTAGAAGCCATATATGCCGAGCTACAGGAAAAAATCCTCGCAGAAGTCACAAAGAAAAAAGCCTATTACGAAGCTCTGGGCTTTGATATGGATCTCTACGGCGTGGAAATGGCAGACCAAAAATATTACCATATGCCCAAGGATTTTTACAGAAGTTACATAGCGGCAGAAAATACCAGTATGGACGCACTTAAGGATAAGAAAAACGTAACCACGATCAAAAAACCAACCAGTTATTACTACGATCCTATTTCTTATAACGGTTATGATATCGTGGTCAATGCAGATATAAATAAGCCCGTAATCCAGCTGGGAATGGATCTGTCTTTAAGATACACCTTGAATCCTGTGAAACCGGAACCAAAACCAGAGCCTAAGCCAGTCGAAAAACCCGATCCAAAGATTTACGTAGTTTCGCCAGGAGGTAAGCTGGACATCCAACAGCTGCCCAATAATTGATGCGCCACTTTTTAACGATCATATCGATATTTATTTCAAGTCACTGCTGGAGCCAGGCGAGCTCCAGTAGCGATTTTGAGTTTGATATTGAAATAAAACATCCCCAAGAGATCACTAATATCAAAGTGTTTTTTGAGGTTGCCAATGGTCACACAGTCGAAAGAATGAATGGACTGGTGGACTTAAGGGAAAAAACAATCCATCTTACGGGACACAGTAGTTATATCATTTGGATTCCTTATCCGGAACTGATAATCCAGTTTGAAACCTACCGACACAACATGCCCTACCAGCGGCATCATTTCAAAATACGGTTACCCGATGCACGGCAAAAAAAGATGCCTCTGATCGTTCTGGATACTGAAATTCAAAAAGCAACTTATATTGTAAATGATCAGTCAAATGTGGGGATTTCTTGGGAGCGATTTACTTGTCGAGTATCTGAATGTGGTAATGAAACCGTAGATTTCTTACCAGATTTGAGGGAACGTAAATATGCCGATTTAATCGATAAGAATGAACATCGAAGTCGTTTTGAGATTCCTCCGCGACCTGAGCTACCCATTTTTGTAATCAATGCACCCAACAGACCTTACACGGAGGAGATGAAAGCATTTACTGCAAAATATCAGATTGATTTTGATTTTATGGAATTGGCCGGTCGAGCTGAAGAACAGCAAAAAGCACTGATCAATAACCGCAGTATCATTCAAGAACTCAATCGCAGGTATGGAACGATCTGGAAACAGGATTTGCCGGTGCGGGTTTTTGGGATGGATTAGCACCTCTACCTGCTGGAAAAAGCAGGCTTTCGCGCTACGCCGTCGGCAAGCCTTTGGCGACCGAGGGAAAGCGGAAACCTTAAAATCAAATTCTAGATCTCGATTTTACTTTATCCATTATGAAAAAATTGTTTGTTTTATTCGTTTTACTGTTTGGTTTAATTTCCAACGCGCAATTCAACGATTTTCAGTTGACATCAAAATCTGATTTTACTCAAATTCAGATGGATAGTCTAGCAGAAAAAGGAAGGCTTAACTTTCACGTTTACGGAATAGCACCTCCTAATTCTGATTTAGTCGCAGCGTTTAAAGCTAAATATAATGTAGGCTATTTCAGCAAGGGCTGCATAATCACAAACTCCACAGCAACAGATATTCACAACAGATTTATTGTGCAGTACCTTAGTAAAAAACACGGCGAGGACTGGCGTGATGATCTCAAAATACATCCTTTCCTGATTGCGAAAGAAAATGATTGAAGCATGATATGACGTATGACTGAAATGTACAGTCATAATTTATTATTGGGTTGCTAAAACTGTATTTTTGTAGGTTCAATAAAAGGAAGAGAATTTGGCCGCCAAAGCAAAAAAAGTAACCCCATTAATGCAGCAGTACAACAAGATCAAGATGAAATATCCTGATGCGTTGCTGCTTTTTAGAGTGGGCGATTTTTATGAAACCTTTGGAGAAGATGCCATGAAAACCGCACGCATTCTCAACATCGTTTTGACCAATAGAAACAACGGTGGCGAGCGCACGGAATTGGCTGGGTTCCCGCACCATTCCTTAAATACCTATTTACCTAAGTTAGTGCGGGCTGGCGAGCGCGTTGCGATTTGCGATCAGCTGGAAGATCCCAAACAGACTAAAAAAATCGTCAAACGTGGCGTGACCGAACTGATCACTCCCGGAGTTTCTTTGAACGATGAGGTCCTCAACTCCAAATCAAATAACTTTCTCGCTTCCCTATCGGTCAACAGGGATCTGTATGGCGTGGCATTTTTAGATATTTCGACAGGAGAATATCTGGTTTCTCAAGGCAACAAGGAAGAAGTGGACAAACTTCTCCAAAACTTCAACCCTAGTGAAGTGCTCGTAAAGCGCAGTGATAAAAAGACGCTGGCTCAGCAATTTCCCTACGATCTGCCCTTTTTTCATCTGGAAGACTGGATTTTTCAAATTGACTTTGCGAGAAATATTTTATTGAAGCATTTCAAGGTCAATTCGCTGAAAGGTTTTGGCGTGGATAAGATGGATCAAGCACTTGTTTCGGCAGGCGCGGTTTTACATTATCTGGAAGAAACCCAACACCATAGAATTGAGCATGTTGCCAACATCTCACGGATAGAAGATGACAATTTTGTCTGGATGGATCGGTTTACCACCCGCAACTTGGAATTGTACCACTCACAAAATCAGGGTGCAGTAACCTTACTTGACGTGATCGATCACACCACAACTGCAATGGGTGGACGCATGCTTAAAAGATGGATGGCTTTTCCGCTCAAAGAAGCTGCCCAAATTAAAAAGCGCCACGATGTAGTCGCATTTTTTACCACAAATCCAGAGCAACAACAAGCTGTTGTCGATGGATTGAAACGCATGAGTGATCTGGAACGGTTGATCTCAAAAGTAGCGGTAGGCAAGATTTGTCCTCGTGAAGTGGTGCAGTTGAAGAATTCGCTTGAAGCAATTGTTCCTATTAAAAATCAGCTGTTACAAAGCGACGATTCCAGTCTCAAAAGTATAGGCGAGGGCTTGAATCCCTGTTCACAATTGATCCATGAGATCAAAACGGCACTCGACGAGAACGCGCCCGTAAATATTCTGAAAGGCAAGACCATCGCCTCTGGATATCACGAGGAGCTGGATGAGCTCAGAGGATTGGCTTCGTCTGGAAAGGAATATCTGGACAGTATGCTGGACCGACACTGCAAGGAAACCGGTATAACCAGTTTGAAGATATCCAGTAATAATGTTTTTGGCTATTACATTGAAGTTAGAAACAGTCATAAAGATAAAGTTCCCGAAAGCTGGACGCGAAAACAGACCTTAGTCAACGCAGAACGCTACATCACGGAAGAACTCAAAGAATACGAGGGTAAGATCCTTGGCGCAGAAGAGCGGATCAACGCCTTACAGCAAGAGCTTTTTGAGGCTTTGGTAAAAGAAATCTATCCCTATATTAAACCTGTGCAGAATAATGCGCAGTTGATCGGTCAGCTGGACTGCCTGCTTTCCTTTGCACACCAGGCGGTGCGTCACAATTACAAGCGGCCTGAAATACAGGATGGAGACGTTCTTGAAATCATCAATGGTCGCCATCCCGTGATCGAGAGAATGCTACCCGCAGACCAGCCCTACATTCCAAATGATGTGAGGCTGGATCGAGAAAGCCAGCAGGTTATTATGATCACAGGCCCTAATATGAGCGGTAAGAGTGCTATTTTAAGACAGACGGCGCTAATCGTTCTTCTTGCACAAATGGGAAGCTTTGTTCCAGCAGATGAAGTGCGCATGGGCGTGGTGGACAAGATCTTTACCCGAGTAGGCGCGAGCGATAATATTTCGCAAGGCGAGTCCACTTTCATGACAGAAATGAACGAGAGCGCCAGTATTCTAAATAATATAAGCGACCGCAGCCTAGTGTTGCTGGACGAGATAGGTAGAGGAACCAGCACTTACGATGGAATCTCCATCGCTTGGGCAATTACGGAATACCTGCATGAGCATCCATCAAAAGCCAAAACGCTTTTTGCCACCCATTACCACGAGCTCAATGGAATGACCGAGAAATTTGACCGAATTAAAAATTTCAACGTTGAAGTCAAGGAATTGAAAGACAAGGTTCTCTTTATGCGGAAGCTGGTTGAAGGTGGGAGCCATCACAGTTTTGGGATTCATGTGGCAAAAATGGCTGGAATGCCGCAACCCGTCATTTCAAAAGCTAAGAAAATCCTGAAAAATCTTGAAAAATCCCATCAGCAGGAAGATTCCCGTGAGGCTCTTGACGCTACTCAAGATATGCAATTGAGTTTTTTCAATCTAGACGATCCCTTGCTGGAAGATCTTAAAAATGAGATACTTCAAGTAGATATAAATACGTTGACTCCCGTCGAAGCTTTAATGAAGCTTAACGAGATAAAAAGAATGCTCGTAGGTAAAACTATAGAAGTTTAAATTTTATCTTGTTTTCCTTTGCAGAAATGGGAAAGTTGTTAAATTTGCAATCCGTTTTTGAAGCGGTTGTTCTTTAAAAATTATGCGAAAGTAGCTCCCTGCATCCGACGAGCGCTCATCACCGACGAGTGAGTGGGCGAACGAGAGGATGATGTAGGAGCGAGAGGAATGCAAACATCAGCTTGCCTTCTTTCAACTTTTAAATTACTATGCGAAAGTAGCTCAGGGGTAGAGCATCACCTTGCCAAGGTGGGGGTCGCGGGTTCAAATCCCGTCTTTCGCTCAAGAGGTTGTGAGTCTTGAAACACAAGGAGTTTCGAAATAAACAAAATCAGTTCATTTATTCGGTATTTGCCTCCTAAATGTAGTTTTTTGTTTTGCAATCACACAGTTAAAGAGCCGATGCTAGCATCGGCTTTTTAATTGAAATACCAATTTTTACGTCGCTGACGTAAATGCTCGAGTGGTGGAATTGGTAGACACGTTGGACTTAAAATCCAATGGGCAGTAATGCCCGTACGGGTTCAAGTCCCGTCTCGAGTACAAAAGCTCTTCTGAAAAGAAGAGCTTTTTTTGTTTCAAAGCTGTAAGTCGCGTGAATCTTTGGAGATTAACATTTTCAATTTTTCGCTTTCGCGAAAGCGATATCCCTAAATTTTCATGGAATTTGATGTATTTATCTATTTGACCGCATTACTATACGGAATAATCTCACATTTTCTTATCTATGGATTTATCTTACATTATTTTAGCATTTTGATAACCTAATAATAAAGAACAAAAATTTTAAGTATGTACGACTTTTCTCGTCTTACTACCAATCTCGAGGGATCAAGCCTCACGAACGTTATCGTGATTGCACTTGCTGCATTTGCGCTATCCTCCATCATTGCTTTCACCTACCAGAAAACCAATAAAGATCTTATACCGCCAAAGTATTTTATACAGAGTTTGATTATGATCAGTATACCTGTGTCCATGGTAATGCAGGCGATAGGCGATAGTTTGGCAAGAGGTTTGGGAATGCTCGGAGCACTGGCAATCATCAGGTTCAGGACCACATTGCGTAATCCGCGAAACATTACCTTTATGTTTGCTTCCCTGGCCGTAGGAATCGCATGTGGGGTCTATGGTATTAGCATAGCCACCGTGGGAGTTCTTGTATTTTGCATAGTTGCTTTCTTAATTCACTTTTCCAAGTTGAGCAATAAAGACAATATTCTCGCGACAATAAGATTCCAGGTGCCTGGTAAGTATAATTTTGAGTCCCCATTACTTGAGAAAATTGAATCTATTTTTAAAGATCAATCTACTGGATTTCAACTTTTAAGTTATAATAAAAGCACTCGTAAAAGAAAAAAGAAAAAGAATCGACGCAGTACCACTTACGATTACGAGATTAATATTGACCATCGCGATAACGGGCGTGAAATCGTTGATACCATATCAAATCTCAAGAACGTAAGAGAAGTTAAAATAAATTTCAAGGAAGATGAAAAATATTAATCTCATCTATGTTATTGCGTTTGTAGTGGGTTGCTTTCTTGCAACGGCTTACTACTTTAGGGGACAGCAAGTCATTACATTCTACGGTTTTGCCCAGAACGAGGAAACAAACCTCAATAGACGATACTCACTCGAAGTGGCTAAAATTCATGTGCAGACAGGGCAAAGTGTTCAGAAGGGAGACATATTAATGGATGTCAAGACGCTTGAACTTCCCATGCAAATGGATCGAGCGGAGCTTTCCATCGATGAATTAAGGGTAAAATACGAGCAGAACCGCAACCGGCTCAATCGCGAGATCGCAAACCTGACGAGTAAATACCTGGAAGATTCCAATCAATTGAAAAGCCAGATAGGCCTTAAACAGTCTGAGCTGGAAAACAATCTGAAACTCTACAACAGCTTGGAATCCGTTCAAGGAAACAATGAGGAAGATTTAAGAATCAACAGCCCCTTAGCCAAAGAAATAACAAGCCTTGAGAACGAACTTTCAATTATCGACTCTAATTATAAGACTCAGTTAAAGGGAATGGAAAGCGAGCGGGATGCTCCAGAAAACCCTACCCTATCTCGCATCAAGATTTTGGAAAGCGAAAATAAATATTACGATCTAGAAGCTGGAAAGCAAAAAATTACCGCTCCCACTGATGGTTTAATAGGCAATATTCCATGTAAAGAGGGCGAGATTATTTCGCCCTATGAAACACTCATATCTTTTTACGAGCGCAGACCATCTCAAGTGGTAGGTTATATTCACGAGGAGTTGTTGCTGAGAGTGAATATTAACGATACCATTACGGTGTCCTCTGCATCTCGACCAGACGTGACTAACACAGGCGTTATTAGAAATTTGGGTTCTCGCATCGTTCAAATCCCCACACGGATTACAAAAGTCAAGGATTACGAGACCTATGGTCGTGAAGTTCTGATCGAGATCCCACGTGACAATCCCTTTCTTCAAAAAGAAAAGGTAACCCTAACTTTAATGGAGTAAGCGTGTTCAGACCAACTTCTTACCTAACACTTGTATTGTTGTTTTCAAGCGTTTCCATAACGGTTGGGCAATCCAATGTTTCGCCCATTGATATCATTCAAGCTTCTATTGAAAAAAGCAACTCGGATCGATATCAAGAGTTGGAGAACTATGATTACAGGTTGCCACTCATTGACAACGCCCAGTTTAGAACAGAGACCAATGACTTTTTACTCAACCAGCAGGATTACAGATTGAGAGTACGTCCCAACAGCCCTAGAGCGCAAAAGGCGACCAAGAAGTACTATGCTGCAAGACTTGAGGAACAAAAGCTTTTGAGCAGGGAGAAAAGAGGACAAATCATAGATTTTCATTACCACTATCTGTTGGATTACATCTACCAGCAACGCATTGCTGCCGCGATGAAACACAAGATCAGGCTGCTTGAGGATAAAAGAAGGGTCGTTGAAAATGAGGTGTACGATAAGAACTTTGACATTACCGATCTGGTGGAAGCAAAAGATGAAGTTTTCAACGCAAACTCCTTAAGGTCTAAACTATCGGAACAAATCAATAACAGAGAGCGTTATTTAGCGCAAATACTTGAGGATACAGGAGCAGAAGTGCAAATCGACACCGTCGGATTGATTACTCCAGAATTTATAATAAACTACAATCCTGAATTGGCGGAATCAACAGAACAGATCAATATTCTACTCAAACAAAATAAGATAGAAGCTCTCGCTCTCGAGAGTGAAATGGATATCGCAGACACTAAGAATTTGCTGCGTTATGTAGAGGTCGAGTACCAGACCAGACAGGACTTTATTTTCAATGATGTCTTTTCAATAGGTTTGGGGATCAACTTACCGTTTTTTGGCAATGCTCGATTACAGCGAGGCGATTATCTGCTTGAAAAAGCCGAAGAGGAAACAGAACTTGAAATCCTTAAGCAAGAAGCGACACAAAGTGAGATTAACGCACGGGCGCAATTCAATGCAGCAAAAGAAACTTATACGGCTCTTCAAGAAGAAATAGAAAATAATTCATATGACGCCCTCATAAGGGAAATGTCAAGCAACGCCTCAATGAACACTAAAAACCTTGTCAAATTATATATCTTCAAATTAAACAGGGAAGTCAAACTGATCGAAGCAGAACGCGCACTGATGCACGCCTTTTTAAGGGTAGTATCTTTTCGAAACGACATGACTGCTGAACCCTTAAGGAACTATCTTAATATTTCTGCTTATTTAGATGATTAGTGTTTCGCTTTCGCGAAAGCGAAAAATTTATTTCATTGTGCCGTATAAAATTTATCTCCACTTGTTACATGTATAAAAGTACACCAATGTTATTTAATATTTTTTAGTAACGATCATCCAGCACCCTTAACCCATTGAAATCGGTTCTGATTTTTATATAAAGCGGTAAACTATAAGCTCAATTATATTTTATTCATAATATCACGAGGCAAGCCGCCAAGACTTGAAAGTTTAATTCGTGCAACTTTTAGAGCAAATTCAACGGATTGTTCTATCGCTTTTCCATCCAATAAAGCACAAAGAAAACCAGCCCAAAATGCATCACCGGCTCCTGTAGCATCTACCACAGTCTCAATAGGTGAAGCTGGTTTAGAAAGAATTGTTTTATCAATTTGAGATATTTTCACACCCTGAGACCCTTTTGTAAGACAAATACATTTAGCTCCGTACCTATGTAAGGTTTCAAATAACTCTTCATCGCTAAAATCACTCCCGAATAAGCGTTGCTTATCATCATCACTTATTTTTACAAAAGGTCTATACTCACAATATTTCTCAACTGTTTTGATTGCTTTATTCTTTTCAGACCAGACTTTATTAGAATAATTTAGGTCTATACTCAAAATACTGTTTGATTCAAATGCGACCTGAGCTTTTGATAAAATACTTGAACAAGCAGGCTCCTTACTTAGCGCAAAACATGTAGTATGAAAAATCGAGGCTTTCCTGACCACGTCGTCAGAAACTTGGTCATAATATATTTCTGAATCAGCAGCTCTGTATGGTATAAAATCTGGTGTATCTTGAGTTTTAGAAACTAAAATGACGCTTGTAGGTAGCTTCCCATGTACTTCAATATAATCTGTAGTCATACCTAAACGCTTTTTCTCGCTCAATATAAAAGTCCCCAAGCCATCGTTGCCTATGGTCGCAACTAGGGCAGCATTGCAACCTAATTTTTTCAGATTCAAGGCAACGTTTGCAACCGATCCTCCTAGGACTTTTCTGAAATCCTGGGATTTTTCTAAGTTTTTAGCTTCTTTAATACCGATTAAATCGATTAGAAGCTCGCCCATACAAATAATTTGTAGATCTTCTTTATTATTCAACTTAATAATTTTTTACCGTTTATATATGCCTCTAATAATATTTCTCCAGCTGCGCTCCATGTGCAATATTTTATACCTATTGCTTTTGAAGTTTTACTGTTGAAATTTTCGTAATATCCATTGTTTTCTTTCTGGTTTAAGTTCTTTATGTGGCGTAAGATGTCATTTGTAGCGTTTTGGTATATTGGATTTGTGCAAAGAGCCATACCGTAGAAGCCGTTAACCATTTGCCACGTACCACCATTATGAAATTCATATGGATGATTACGGAACTCATATTTGCAATTATTTTTTAGTAAACCCCAGTCTTGATCATTTTCTTCAATGGGCTTCCAAAAGGCGGGAAGAAGTTTGAGAGGTAATTTATTTCGAAGTGTTTCCGAGAATGAAATCAATTCCAGATTCTGGACTTTAGTACCTAAATTTAATAAAAGTGCAATGGCGTTGCCTAAAGCGTCAAACATGGTTTGATAGCCAGATGGATTTAAAGATGCCATCCAGTAGGGTAACTCTTCCAGCTCTTCATAAGCTTTTGGATGATAAGGATTCTTGAAAGATCCTTTTTGATAATTATTTTCTATCAATGTCGTAAGCCTTTCAATGTACTTATTTCTGGACTCTGAGTACGTGACTCTTTGCAAACATCTCAA
>JBATVD010000040.1:0-2566 GCA_049671565.1 Nonlabens sp. | reverse complement strand
ATTCCAGCTGCCTGCGCTGCGCGTCATGGAGTTCGCGCCCTGATCGAATGTGACGCCGACAATTTCCACTTTGTTAAGCAGGATAGTCACGTCGCCTTCGGTGCGACCTACGTTGCCACGGGTGTCGAGCGTGACACTGCCACCAACGATATTCGGCGCTTCGATGTTGACGGTCGTATCTGTGACAGGCTTGAGCAAGCCAGAGCCAATTGCATTCAGCAGCTCGGACTGGGTCCAGACTTTGATGCTGTCGCGAATGGCCTGCTTCTCTTCAGGTGATGTCAGATCAAGGTTCGCTGACATGTCCTCGGACGCTTGCCCACCGTAGCGTGCGTGCTGCTCAAGGAACTGCGCGGTGCGCGATGTTTTCGCTGTGTCGATCTGGTCATCAGCCTGATCTCCGGCCGCTGTTTCGTCCAGACCACCAGCGACAAGCTGTGCCACGATCGACGCTTTCAAGGCGCTCGTGTCGCCATCCGCAGTGAGGCGGATCGTGCCCACCGAAGGGTCGCCAACAAGCGCGTTGAACTCGTCTACGTCAGCTTGAACCGACAAGTCATAAAGGTTCCGCCAGTCCCAATAGGTGCGGTAGTCTTCGACGCGGCCACTGTTCAGACGCTCGATCGCTTCGAGGATTTTCAGCTCGGCCGGGCTTTGGCCGGGGTCGCCAACGTCGCCCAGAAGCTCCATATCACCCCAGACGCCGCCAAGAAGTGCCTCGCGAGAGCGCGTGTCGGCTTCCTGAATTTGGTTGGCGTCGATGATGTCGTTGTCGCCGCGCATGGTGACAAGAACATTGCCGCCTGATGAGTTGATTTCGAACACGCGCAGGTCGTTGGTGTCCTGATAAAGGTTGATGTCATCTGCGGCCACAGCCGTCAGCACGTCATTTGTGCGTGTGCCAGTGTCGATAACGATTGCCGATGTGCCGCCGATGGCGCCATCAGAGTCCAGACGGATTGACCCGCCTTTGACCAAGCTGCCGCCAGCGTCATTGAGGATCGAGCCACCGTTGCTGGCAACCACATCTTCGCCGCGGTCGCCTGCCAGAATTTCGACAAGGCCGTCACCGTTAGAGATGATATCGCCGATCAGCAGATCGCCGCTGGTTTGCTTCAGGAAAATGTCACCATTCGACGTCACATCCAGTGTACCGTTTGCCGATTGATCAACCCGCAGGGCATTCGCCGCACGGCTGTCGCCTGCAGTGAACAACTGCCCGTCTTCTGGGCGGATCACGCCGAAGTCGCGCTCACCAACGCCGGACAGACCGGTGATGTCGATAAAGCGCCCACCCACAGTCGGAGCGAGGCCTTGGGCCGCGACCCGTTCTGTTGTGATCGTGCCGTCGGCTTCCAGCCGGGTAAGGCCGTTTTCGTTAGTGATCTTTCCAGCCACAATGAGGTTGGCCTGGCCCGCATCAATGTCCAACGTACTGGTGTTGTAACCGGTGAACGAGATGTCGATGGTCTGGTCGGCTGCAATCGTGTGGTTGTGCTTGGTAAAGCTGGTTTCCACGGTTGTGTACTGCACAAAGGTCGACGTTTTGCCGTACCACGATGTGGTGGTGTTATAGGCGGTCTGCTCGTACGTCCGGTCCGTGATCACCGTATTGCTGTTGTAGGTATAGGCTTTGGATTCACCAATACCTGCCGTATCGGGATTGGAGTCGAAGTAGAAATAGTTCGAGTTCGGGATCAGGGTGCTGTCAAGCAATGTCGTGTCAACAACCGGCATTGCGATGATGTCGGCAATCAGGAAGTCGATGCCCAGCCAGGAGTTATAGGTCTTTTCCTGAATGATTTCAGTGACTTTACCCTGACCGACGACCCAGCCGTAGCGCATGCCATCTACGGTCTGATAGCCAAGCTTGGAGTTAATCGCGCTACCAGTCGAGGTGGTGATGTTGGTGCCTGACGAATGTGTCGCCGCCGCATTGACCACGCCCGTGCCTTGCACATTGATCGCGCGACCTGCGCCCCAAGTAACCGGGTCGATCAAGCCGTCTGTCGTGGTGACAACGCCGTTTGCGTCGGTGCTGTACTGTGTGAAGTACATCGCAAGGTCGGAGCCGTCTTCGCGCACACCGCGGTTCTTATCCTTGAGGATAATCAGGCCTTCACCCTTGAGCGAGACATCCATGTCTTCGATCACAAGATCCATGCCTTCAAGCTTTGTGCCGTTCAGCTGCATCTGGTTGTCGATGGTGATGCGCGGGTAGCCTGCGTGGCTGACCAATTGGCCCTTGCTGGTGGCGACGATGCGGCCTTCGATATCGATTTTGCCGCCCTTGGGGTTCATGCCCACGATGGTCAATCGGTTCAGGGTGCTGTCATAACGCGCGAGGAAGTCGTTGTTGTCCACATTGATCGGTACAGCTGTGCCATTGGCGGCAAGCAGACGGTTGCGGATTTCATTGTCGAGCGTCAGGGTGAAATCGGATTTACCCGCTTGGATCAAGCCGTTGACGTTGACGAAGCCGCCACGCAACAGGATCGTGTTCGCCTTCAGGCCTTGTTGTACTGTCTGGCCGGTCCGGTCGCTTGGGAAGGTCGCGGTGCTGCCC
>JBATVD010000039.1:0-77069 GCA_049671565.1 Nonlabens sp. | reverse complement strand
CTAAGCGGGTGCAAATATACAGACACTATTTCTTTCCAACCAAACTTTCAACCAAAAAAAATCAATCTTTTTTAGAAAAAAATTTCAAAGCATTGAAAACGTGATCGATAGACCCAAAAGTTTTTTTTGACCTTTTTGTGATCGCTCCCTGTCTGAAGGGAAACTGCGATTGGAGTGATCGATTACCCCCTTTTTATCGTGATTCATAGGATCACGGTAGTTGGTGATATCATTAGTCTTATATATTACAAAACCTGTTCACAGATCATGAGTTAATATCTACTTCGTCAAATGAAAGATAAGCTTTTGAACGGTGCATGGGAAAATCGTTACCTGATGCATAACCTAATGTCTCCTTTCGAGGATGAATAAGAAAACCTGGATAGCGTTTGAGCTTTGGACGATCCAGGTTTTAATCATTGTATAATTCCTATTTAGAGTAGAAGAAATTCATTCCTTTGGTAACGAAAGTAGTCATATAAACATGAGTTCCACCTAAGCGACTCTTACTTGAGGCAAAAATCTTCGTATTTTGATGGATGACTTAAAGTCCAGAAAAGAGTAGGCTGTTAACCCAGCGACTAGATTTGCTATAAAATTGTCGAAGGATCTATGCCTGGAATGTTCTATATGGCAAATGTTTTTCCAAGACATCATTTATGGATTCGATCACGGCCCTTTTTGCGTAGTATCACGCGATCCATAAATTCCATCTTTTTACTTTTCATGTTCTTTCTCATCTTGGTGACCAGATGAATTCCATCAACAAAGAGCTTGTCAAACAGGTACTTCCCAGATAGACCTTGTCCCCATATATCTTTCCAAATACCTTTTCGTGAAAGGTCCTGTCCTTTAGTGGCTGCCTATCGTCAACATTGGCCTTGGTCAACATTGGCCTTGGTCAACATTGGCCTTGGTCAACTGAAAATCGATGATCTCCCCCATGTCATTGGCTATCAGGTGGAGTTTGAACCCATAATACCAACCCATGGTCTCGAAGGTTTTTTCGGCTACTGCGTCAAAGACGCGATGTGGTTTTTCCCTTTTGATGTGGCACACCTTTAAGGGAGTTGAATCAATGAAGGATATTCCCGAACACCTTCCCAGGCCATATAGTTTGAGATAGACCGCCAGAGGCGTGACCAGAAGTTTTTGAAGCTCAACGAACCGATTATAGGATACCGTCTTGGGAAAGAAATCCTGCATGTGCCTGCATACTTAGGTAGTATAGAATTCCTTGAGGTTCCTATATGACTTCAAGTGAAATAGAGTCATGATCTTCATTACCTCACTATCGGACATGGTAAATTTCCTATTGCGTGATTTTGTTGTTTTGCCTGAAGAAATGCCAGATCGGGAGACAATATGATCATGTTCTATCATAAAGTCATCAATTATACAGAAGATTTCAATAGTTTTTGCATCGGAAACTATAAGAGAGTTTTTAGTTATTTAATTGTATTACAAGATATTAATATACTAATTACCTCTCTTTTTTCCTATAGCCAATCTTATTTTCTTACGTCGAACTCACGTTAAATAGTTAAATCAAAAAGTACTTATACCTTCAGAACAAAAATTCTTATCGAAACGGTTTACAGATCCAGTTAAAAACAAAAACGCCTTTTGAAATTCATCAAAAGGCGTTTTAGCTATATATTAATTTGGCTTGATTATGCCGCGTTATCTTCTTTGATTTTATTCAAGGCACTTCCCTTATCGTACCAAGCAATTTGCGCATCGTTGTAAGTATGGTTTACCTTGATGCTATCCTTGCTTCCATCTCTATGGACAATCTCAATAGTTAACGGCTTGTCTGGAGCAAACTGATCTAGATCTAAGAAGTTGAACGTATCATCTTCTTGAATTAAATCGTAGTCATCTTCATTTGCAAATGTTAGACCGAGCATTCCCTGTTTCTTAAGGTTAGTCTCATGAATACGTGCAAATGACTTTACAATCACAGCAACTACTCCTAAGAATCTAGGCTCCATTGCCGCGTGCTCACGAGAAGAACCTTCACCGTAGTTATGATCTCCCACCACAATTGTAGGAACTCCTTCTGCTTTGTAGGCTCTAGCTGTTTTAGGAACTGCGTCAAATTCTCCCGTCATTTGGTTTTTAACCCAATTTGTCTTTTTACCAAAAGCATTTACGGCTCCGATCAAACAGTTGTTTGAAATATTATCGAGGTGACCTCTGTATCGTAACCATGGACCCGCCATGGAAATATGATCAGTAGTACATTTTCCAAATGCTTTGATGAGCAGTTTTGCGCCTTTAATTTCACGACCTATCGGCTCAAAAGGCTCTAATAATTCTAATCGCTCAGAATCTGGATCTACAACCACTTCCACATCGCTTCCATCTTCTTTTGGTGCTAGATAACCATCATCTTTTACTTCAAAACCTTTAGGCGGCAATTCCCATCCTGTTGGCTCATCAAGCATGACCTCATCACCGTCTTCATTGATCAACTTATCAGTTAATGGGTTAAAATCCAATCTACCCGCGATCGCTATTGCAGCCGTCATTTCTGGAGACGCTACAAATGCGTGCGTGTTAGGGTTACCGTCAGCACGTTTTGCAAAATTCCTGTTGAAGGAGTGAACAATGCTGTTTTTAGGTGCATTTTTGGGATCTTCATAACGCGCCCACTGTCCGATACATGGTCCACAAGCATTGGTAAAGATCTTAGCATCTAATTTTTCAAAGATTCCTAAAATTCCGTCGCGCTCTGTAGTGTAACGTACTTTTTCAGAACCAGGATTGATCCCAAATTCTGCTTTAGTCTTTAAGCCTTTATCAATCGCTTGTTGTGCGATACTACTTGCTCTGGAAAGATCTTCATAGGAAGAGTTTGTACAAGATCCTATTAATCCCCACTCTACTTTTAAAGGCCAGTCATTTTTCTCTGCCTTAGGTCTCATGGATCCTACTTCTGTCGCTAGATCAGGAGTAAAAGGGCCGTTGAGGTGAGGCATCAACTTGTCAAGATCAATTTCTATCACTTGATCAAAATGCTGCTCTGGTTTCTCGTAAACCTCAGGGTCACCCGTAAGGTGTTCTCGTACTTCATTTGCAGCATCGGCAATATCTTCTCGATCAGTTGCTCTTAAATAACGCTCCATAGAGTCGTCATAGCCAAAAGTAGAAGTCGTAGCTCCTATCTCAGCACCCATATTACAAATGGTTCCTTTTCCTGTACAAGACAAATTTTTAGCTCCTGGGCCAAAATATTCCACAATCGCACCAGTACCACCTTTAACAGTAAGGATCTCTGCAACTTTGAGGATGACATCCTTAGGCGCCGTCCATCCAGATAGGTTACCAGTAAGTTTAACACCTATAAGTTTTGGGAATTTGAGTTCCCAAGCCATTCCTGCCATTACATCTACCGCATCTGCACCACCTACACCTATTGCGACCATTCCCAGACCACCAGCATTAACCGTGTGTGAGTCTGTACCTATCATCATTCCTCCTGGGAATGCGTAATTTTCTAAAACTACCTGGTGAATAATTCCAGCACCTGGCTTCCAAAAACCAATTCCATATTTATTTGAAACGGACTCCAAGAAATTAAACACTTCATTACTGGTATTCATGGCGTGCTGTAAATCCTTATCAGCTCCTTCTTTTGCTTGGATTAAATGATCACAGTGCACTGTAGTAGGTACTGCAACTTTATCTTTTCCAGCTTGCATGAATTGTAACAAGGCCATTTGAGCGGTAGCATCTTGACACGCGATACGATCAGGAGCAAAGTCTACATAATCCTTTCCTCTTGTAAAAGCTTTACTAGTCTTGCCTTCCCAAAGGTGGGAGTATAGAATTTTTTCTGAAAGTGTGAGCGGTTTATTGGTCAGCTCTCTAGCCTTTGCTATACGAGCAGGCATCTCAGCATAAACCTTCTTAATCATATCAATATCAAATGCCATATTTCTTTGTTTTTAGGATTGCAAATTTACAAAAAACCGTTCTCATTTAAAAATATACAACGATATAGTGAAAGAACTAAACAATTCTTAACAATTAATGATTTTTGATGTGTTTAAATTAACAATACGGTATTTATTTTGCTAATATTTTATCATTTTAGCAATCTGTAATTATTCTAAATAATAGGTGCTTGTTTCGCTTTCGCGAAAGCGTAAACCCTTTACAAGAACTATTGATAATTAAGCAAGGAGGCAAATAATGTCTAGAGGATTTCTTGAATGATACGCTCCTCGGTATAACCCTCTGCCTGAGCTTTGTAGTTTAATATCATCCTGTGACGCAAAATTCCTGTAGCCACCGCTTTTACATTCTCGATGTCTGGACTGTATTTTCCATTTACCGCAGCGTGAGCTTTAGCCGCCAAAACAAGATTTTGTGACGCCCTAGGGCCTGCTCCCCAGTCTATATATTCCTTAATGATTTTTGGAGCGGAATCACCTGCCGGACGGGTTCTACTTACCAAACCTACAGTGTATTCTATGACATTATCTGCGACTGGAATACGTCTAATCAACTGCTGAAAATCAATGATTTCCTGGGCATTAAATAAGGATTTCACCTCTGGTTTATGATTTGATGTAGTGGATTTTACTACCTGAACCTCCTCAGCAAAAGTTGGATACTCAAGTTTAATAGCAAACATGAATCGGTCGAGTTGTGCTTCAGGCAATGGATAAGTACCTTCTTGCTCAATGGGGTTTTGAGTGGCGAGTACAAAATACGGAGCCGACAATTTATAGTTATTCCCTGCAACCGTCACACTTTTCTCTTGCATGGCTTCCAACAAAGCCGCTTGGGTTTTGGGTGGTGTCCTGTTAATCTCATCTGCAAGAATGATATTGGAGAAAATCGGTCCTTTCAAGAATTTAAAAGTCCTGTTCTCATCAAGGATTTCGCTCCCCAAAATATCGCTTGGCATCAAGTCTGGGGTGAATTGAATACGTTTAAAGTCAAGACCTAGCGCCTGGGAAATAGTATTGACCATCAATGTTTTTGCAAGCCCGGGAACTCCCACGAGAAGGGAATGCCCGCCAGAAAATATAGAAATTAAGATCTGATCTATCACGACCTCCTGACCTACGATTACCTTAGCAATCTCTTGCTTGAGCTGTTTATTTTTCTGAACGAGATGATCTATGGCTTGTACGTCTGACATGTGGTATTCTTAGTTATTTGATCCTGCGGTCCATGTGGCGTTAAAATCACAATCTTTAAAATCAGGACCGATCTTTATGTAAGTATCCTTTAATTTTTCCTCTCTCCAATCTTTGATCGCATCAATCTTCTTCTTATTCATTGCAAGGTTCTTGATCTTTAAATAATCAAGGGAATAATCTGCAATATGATCGTCAATTTTATCTTCTACATATATTATTTTGAACACAACCCGATCCTGCTCATCCTTTTCTTGAAAAATTCCACTTACACCTCCCTCTTCTAAAAACTGAAGTTGCGAAGCAAGCTCTGAAGGTAGTTTATCAACTTCTAGACGCACATCACCTGTACGTGGATTAATGAACTTACCACCATTTTTTGCGGTTTCTTCTTGATCTGAAATTTGTTTGGCGGCTTCTCCAAACTCGATCTCGTCCAAAATTATCTTGTCACGCATTTCATCGAGTTTCTGTCGTGCATCATTTACCTGAGCGGTAGAAACAAATGGTTCAAGGAGAATATGTCTCACATCTCTTACCTGACCGCGCACTTTATCTACCAAGAGTATATGCCATCCAAACCCTGTTTCAAAAGGCTCACTTATCTCACCTTCTTGCAAACTAAATGCTTGATCCTTGAATTCTTTTACAAATGGGTCATTGCGCTTCATGGACAAGACCCCACCATTTCGTTCTGTACCAATGTCGTCTGAATGCAAGGTGGCCAGTGCGGCAAAGCTTGCACCGTTATTTAAAACATCGTCCCTGTATCTATTCAATCGCTCAATAACATCATCTACCGCTTGCTGCGTAGGCTTTGGAATAACAATTATTTGGGACATTTCTACCTCTGTATTAAAAAGTGGTCGTTCTTCTTTGGGGATCTCACTAAAAAACTGTCGTACTTCTTCAGGAGTTATCTCAATGGATTCCGTGAGTCGTTCTTGCATTCTTTGAGACAAAAGGAGATCCCGATTGGATCTATTTAGCTCATCACGCACTTGCTGAATATTATCACGTCTATAGTAACGTGCAACAGCTTCATCTGTACCCAGCTCGCTTTTGAAATACTCGATTTGCTGTTCAGTACGTCCATTAATTTCTGCATCGCTCACGGTAATACTATCTTGGATAGCGTGGTGTGCATACATTTTTTCTTGAAGAATGCTTTCTATAAGTTCGCACTTGGACAAATTGGCATTGTTACCCTGTCTCCTAACCACATCCAGCTGTTTGGCAATATCAGAATCTAGAACGACGTAATCACCTATGACTCCAGCGACACCGTCTATCATGAAACGTGTATTCTGAACTGGCTTTTTAACCGAATCATTTTTAATGAGTGAACTGATCACTTCATTAGTATTTTTTTGATCTTCTGCCGCTGTGTCCGTGGTTTGCCCATAGATCATCACTGATCCCATTAAAGCTATAACCACACTTAGTAATTTACTCATATAACCTGTTTTTCAAACGCAACTTAGCGTCTTGTAATAAATCTTTTTCTAATTCTTTTTTGTACTCTAATTTCTTTCTATTCAGAATAATCTGTTTGATAGTAGGCTTAATAAATGAAAGTGGAGAAATATTCCCGCGTTTCAATACTTTGTTGATTTGCATCAAATATAGCCCTGTTGAGTCAGTATATTCCGTAAACTTATTTTCTCTTACATAAGAACCTTCATTAGAAGCATTCAAAAAATCAATTTTTTCAAAAACCGTACTTTTTCTAAGCCAAAGACTATCCTTGAGTAAATAATCTTTATAGGTAAGCTTTAAACTATCCAACTTAAACATTGAGGCAGAATCATTCTTACGAACCCATTTCTTAATTAGATCAAGATCATCATAAAACGGATCTACTTTTACATAAGTCAACCTCAATAAATCCTCGTTGAGCCTGAACTCTTCGCTCTTCTTCTCGTAGTAGGATTTGATAGCATTAATTGAAATAGCTGTATCGAGATTCTGCTTTGTAAGTTCAGTAAGATACTCTTGTGAATACAACTGATCCTTATATCTGCTCACTAGCATATTCAACTCCTTCTGTCTATCATCTGGAATATTCTCAAGAGCCTTTTTGTTCAATGCAACATTTAGCATCCACTCTTTGAGAAACCCTTCAACGATCCTCAAACTATCTTCTGTGGTATAATCAGTAGGTAGTAGACTTGCTATTTCTTCCCTAGTGAGATAATTCTCATCCAGCTCGATGACGCCGCTAACATTTTTTGAATCATCAAAAAAGTCACACGAGACTAAGCCTATTACTATTACAAAAAAGACAGATATGTTACTTAACTTCTTTCGCAAGCTGATTTTTTACCTTTTTCAAGGTGCGTTTATTGATCTTTATTTTGTGACCCTCTTCCAGAGATTCTTCCCACTGCTTTTCAAGAACTTGTTGGTAATTATTGATCACAGCACCAGTTGCCTCTTCAAAACTCTTGATGGATGGCTCCATAATTTCCTTTACTAAAATCACTTTATAAAATGAGTCTCCCTCGTCGTGATAGATTTTAGAAACTCCTTTTTTAATATCAAAGTTTTCGGGCAGGCGGTTATAGTTCTCTTCAACTGTACCAGAACTGATAATGGATTTAGTGCGTCCTTCTACATTAAGCTGAGACTTGATACTATCTACCGCAACACCCTTTCTGAGAAGATCCTGCACCTGAACCGCCACTTCTTGTGAAGTATTTTGGGTTAGAACAAGGTCAAGCCTTCTTTTCCAGCGATAATCATGCTTATGATCTTCATAGTAACTTTTCAAAGCAACAGTATCTTCTTTTGCCTTACCCCAAATCTTTTTCTCCATTAAGTTAAAAAGTAAAATTCCTTCCTTGAACTCTCTGTAAACAAATGCAAAGTCGTCATTATCACGTTCTAAGTTTTGATCATAATAATCAATAATAGAAGTCTCTTCAAAAGAATCTAGAATACCTTCTAGCTTTTCTCTTTTGTTGCTATACTCTGCATAATCCTTCATTTGCCGTTGCTCAGCAAACTCGTAAAAATCCCTAGCGGTATAGGTGGAGTCCATTATAGAAAAAAGAACCTCATCCTCATGTAAATCCTTAGGCTCGTATTTCCATGCCTTTTGCATAATACTGTCCCCTACCACCTCAAGCATACTATCAGAAAGTGCTAAATCAGCATTGATATCATACTTAGTCTTGAGCTTCTCAATAAAGGATTTAGTTATTTTTCTTGCTCTGGGCGACTTTGTGATTTTATCTCTAAGCAACTTCTCTTGCTCCTCAAAAGATTTTACTGGGTGCTTTTCCAATAACTTAATAATATGCCAGCCATATTTAGATTCAAAAGGTTCCGAATATGAACCTATATCTTCCATTTCTAAGGCAGTGTCCACAAATATAGGAGAGTTCA
Source organism: Nonlabens sp. (assembly GCA_049671565.1). Taxonomy (GTDB): domain Bacteria; phylum Bacteroidota; class Bacteroidia; order Flavobacteriales; family Flavobacteriaceae; genus Nonlabens. The sequence goes on along the minus strand of JBATVD010000039.1, from coordinate 68,523 downwards.
ACCCACCAGTACCAAACTTTTGGAGCTCACCCCCCTTATCAGCACTGCGCAAATCGTCTGAGAATTCCCGAGCTAGTTCTTCAAAAGATTTGCCAGACTTAAGCTGTTCATTGATTTCATTGATGCGTTTTTCAGCAGTTTTAGTGGAGTCTGCGGGTTTATCAAAGGTCATGATATGAGCCACCGTTACCTCACCACGAGATTTGCGACGTTCATTTACTTTAAGAATATGGTAGCCAAAATCTGTTCTAAATGGCTCTGTATATTCTCCCACTGGCGTAGAATATGCTGCATCTTCAAACTCATAAACCATTCTAAAAGGTCCGAACCAACCAAGCTCCCCTTCATTTCCAGCACTGGGGCCCTCGCTTTTGTTTCTTGCAATAGTGGCAAAATCTGCACCTTGATCCAGTTCCTTTTTAATTTCCAGCGCTCTATTATATGCTTTTAACGTGTCTTCAGGAGTTGCTCCTTTACCTACCTTCACGAGAATATGACTTGCATTTACTTCCTCTAGCGAGCGGTCAAAGGCTTGCTTTACCAACTCATCAGTAACTTCTGTATCCGTAAGATACCCTTGCGCAAGACTGCTTCTGTAATTTTTAAGTTCTTTTTTATACTCCTCATCTTTCTCAAGACCCAATTCATAGGCTTGTTGTAGCTTGAGCCTATATTTGATGTATAATTCAAGGTAATTATCGATATCTTTTTGGGATTCATCCTGAACGATGTCTAGATTCTTTTGATACACTTTCATAAATGTACCCGCATCGTAATCTACTCCATCTATGGTAAGCAAAGTTTTATCCTCTAATCCCTGCGCACTGACAGCAGCGACAGATAGAAATATAAATAGTTTTAATACAGCATTTAAGCTTTTCATAATACATATTTTGAAGGCGTGCAAAAATAGCTATTTAGCGATCGCATTCAAAACGTATTAGAGGCTTAGTTATTTCATAACTTTACCAGATATTTTAAGTAGTGTAGATGATAGAGAGCAAACAAAATGTCACCGTAGAACTTCCCATCGATGTTGTGATGGAACTCTTTCAAGAACAACAGTATTTCAAAAAATGGCAAAAAGGTCTCGTGAGCTCGACAAATATCACTCCGTCCATAGGACAGGAAGGTAGCAGGCGTGCCATGAAAATAAGACTTGCCGGAACCTCAATCTCCATGGAAGAAGAAATTACTAAAGTAGACCTGCCACATGCCTGGGAAGCTGTATATCGCTCAAAAGGAGTTGTGAACTATCAGTATAACCGCTTTCGCGAAAGCGAGATCACTAAAAACAACAAAACCACTAAAGTCACTGAATGGCAGTCACGCAGCGTTTTTAAATTTACGAGCTTCATGCGGCTGATAGGTAGAACCAAGCCCGATCTTTTTAAAGGGCAGACCATACAATTTATGAATGATTTCAAGACTTTTGCAGAAAGTAAAGCGAGCAATACATGAGAAATCTGAAGTTGATTTGGGATTTTAAAGGACCTGACAGTAAAAAAACTGCCGAGCATCATTTGACTCACCTCAATGAATATGGATCTATGAAAGACATTAAGTTTATCGCAACCGGAACAGAGGAAATCAGTAAAATGCACACAATCGCATATGTTGCGATAAATGAAGAAAAGATGCCTCAGGTGCGTGACGACCTCAAACCTCACAGAGGACAATTGTGGACCAAAGAAATAGATTGATGCATCACGCAATAGCAGCTTTTAAGAAAATACTTCCAGCATCGCGAGTGCTGACCGGAGCCGATTTAGCAGACAGATATTCCCATATATGGAAAATGGACGAACCGCTAACAGCCTTATGCCATCTATCGCCTGAAACAACGGAGCAGTTGAGTGCAGTCTTAAAGATTTGCAATGAGCATGAACTGACCGTAGTTACCCATGGCGGTCTTACTAATCTCGTGGGGAGCACGACTAGCACGCAGAATGACGTGGTCATTAGCCTTGAACGTATGGATTCAATTCTTGAAATCAACAACGAGACTCGTACCGCTACCGTAGAGGCTGGAGTGATTCTAGAGATTCTACAAGATGCTGTGAAAGATAAGGGTATGCTCTTTCCGTTAAATTTTGGAGCAAAAGGCAGTGCACATATAGGTGGGATCATTAGCACCAATGCCGGTGGATTGCGGGTTTTGAAGTATGGAATGACTCGCAATCTCGTTCTTGGACTGGAGTATGTACTTATAGACGGGACGGTGGTTTCATCTTTAAAGACAATTATAAAAGATAACAGCGGTTACGATCTTAAACAATTGATAATTGGAAGTGAGGGTACATTAGGCATTATTACCAAGGCAGTGTTTAAACTTGAAGAGCTTCCCACTTCAAGACAGGCAGCCATGGTTGGCGTAAATGAATACAAGAATGTAATGCGATTGCTTAAATATATGGATGCCAGCCTTTCAGGTAAACTGAGCGGGTATGAGCTCATGTGGAGCAATGCTTATGAGCAACTTACATCAAATGGGGCACAAGCAAGACCACCCGTACCCTATGGTTTTAAGTTTTATGTATTGATTGAAATGCAGGGTGCAAATGACCCAAACAACCACAAGGATCTGGAAGCGGCTCTAGAGAAAATGTTGATTGATGAGATCATCGAAGATGCTGCCATTGCCAGTAGTCCTTCTGAGGTAGAACACTTTTTCAAAATACGGGAAGATGTGAACAACATAACAGACTTCATGAAGCATGATCAGCATTTTGATATCAGTATTCCTGTTCCAGCCATAGATAAATATATCTCAAAGAGCTATGAATCTCTAAAACTTGTCGCTGGAGTTGAGCAAATTTATGCCTTTGGTCACGTAGCTGATGGAAATATTCATTTGATGATCGGCAAAGGAAATACCAGCTCGGAACTTAAAAAAGAAATTGACCATGTGGTGTATGGAGGGATCAAAGAACTAAACGGATCTGTAAGTGCGGAACATGGTATAGGTGTGGACAAGAAAGAATACCTGAGCCTCAGTAAAACCGATGAAGAAATTCATTTAATGAGGATTATCAAAAAATCATTGGATCCAAAAAACCTATTGAACAGGGGTAAAATTTTTGATCTGTAGGTCAATTAATCAGAAACAATCATCGCTTGGGAACTTTAGACAATAACCTTTTCCATTCTTCTTTTACGATGTTCCATCCGTACTTCTCTGCTTCAAGTCTTGCATTTTCACTGATTGAAGCGGTAAGCTCTGGTGATTGAATGAGCATTTCTATAGACTCGCACATATGATCCACATCCTTATCACCCACTAAAAGCCCAGTGCTGCCGTCGTTGATTAGGTAAGTAATGCCACCTACATTAGTTGACACGATGGGAAGTCCTAGTGCCATAGACTCTATAAGGCTTATAGGCAGGTTGTCAAAGTGGGTGGTATTAATAAAAATATCAAAATCTAGACTTTTGGCTCTCCAGGCCTCCTTTGTCATTTTCCCAGTAAATTCCACATTTAAATCTAAACCTTGGGCTAATTTTTTAGTTCGTTCCAGCGAGCCATCTTTATCTGGACCTATCATGCATAAGGTGGCATTAGAATACTTGGCCTTTACAAACTTCAATACTTTAACAGCCATCTCAGGATTGTAAATCTGTGAGAATGAACGCACCCATAATAAATTGGGCTGAGCACTCTTTCTTGCCTTAAAATCATAATCACTAATAGCCACCGTATTTTTGATAATCTCAAAATTAGAAAAACCGAGCTGAGATAGCGATTCCTGTAAATATTTACTGGGACAAACGGCTACAAATGCACTTTCAATCAATTTTTTAAAACTACTTCTTGATGATTTAGCACGATGAGGCAAATTTCCACCGTGGAGAATAGGTATATAGGGAATATCATATTGTTGGCATAATTTCGCAACACTTACTGCATACCAGTAATTCAATGTACTATAGGTGTCAATGAGCACGAGGTCTACGGAATAACGCTTTCGCGAAAGCGTTACCAACATATCTATATATCTGGAAATTTTATTTTTTTTATCTGAAGCGTAAGTCACTTGATGCCCCTCTTTTTCCAAGTAGGGCCCCAAAGTTTCCATATAGCTCACGTTGTAGCCATGAACACTTAATTTATTGCCAATGTACAGTATGTCCAATTTCATGTCTTTAAGCGCCTTGGTGAAAGTAGTTTTCTTTCTTTAATAAGCTCTACAAATTCATCTTTTCCCTCTTCATCTTTTAAAGATTTTTTATCTGGGGGTAAGAATCTCAGCAAAGCCAAACCATAAATAAAAGAAGGTGCCGCGATACGCATTGCGGAATGGTTGATGGTGGCAAACCAAAATATTAAAAAACTATAAAAAAATATGTTGGATCGATCTCCCAATCGATAAAACAAGGGTATAAAAACCAACATTGCAATAGACAAAACCCCTATTGATCCATGTTCGGAAAGAGTCCGCGTCAATTCATTATGTGAAGCTCCTCCTATTCCTGCTTTTCTAAGTCTATAATACTTAGACATCCCGGCACCGATGCCTAAAACTGGATTTTCTAAAAAAGCCTGTATTTCCAAACTTGCCAATTCACCTCTACCTGTGGTCAAGTCTTCCTTTTCCTCTCCTAATGAATTTTTATTAGCATATCTATTGTCCACCATTCCTCCTGTCACTACACTGGTATATGCAAAAGCCAAAACGACCCCTGCACCTATTAAAATAAATTTGGGTATGAAAGATTTTCGAAACCCACTTCTATATAAAATGGTTATTGTAAATATGAAAGCCGCTATCATTACAAATGCAGTTAAAACCCCTCCTCTTGAAAAAGTTAAATATCCTCTGTAAGTAAATATTAAAAAAAGACTGAGGTCTATCAAGTTATGGGATAGCTTTTTAATAAGAATAAATCTCGCAAATGTCAAAAATATACCGATACCAAATGCGGTAGAGACTTGATTAGGTCCATACCCACCAGAGGCTGTAGCATTTGAAGCTGCATTGAAATCAATTTCTTCTACACTAGGAGCCGAAAAAACCACATAAACAGCCATCATGGCTAAAGCAGCTGCCCCTAGTCCAAACAGGTTTAGTAATTTCTCTCTAGAAATTTTTCTGTTATAACAGTAAATGGCAACAACGCCCAATATGACAGGTCCAGCGAGGTTGAAGGCTATGGATTTACGGAGGCTCTCATCAATTGCTATATTTTCTGCTGCAACAAAAATAGCAGGGATATACGTTAGAATATAAATGACATAGAATGAAGACTTTAAAGAAAATCCTTTCAGTAAAATTCCTAAAACAACACAAATCAAGACAAAATATTTACCCATTTCATAAAGGGGCATGGCTTTGGTCATCTTAAAGAAAACTTCTACACAGACAAAGTAAATACATGCCAGCAGAACCTCGTTATTGCGATCAGAGTTATTTAAAATTCTAAGCAACAAATATCCCATTACAACTAAAACAAGAATTTTGGCTAGAAAAGGAACAGTTACAATAGCAGCTCCAAGAATGATGTGAATAAGTATTACTATAGGATAGGGAAGGTTTTCTATTTTGGGCATCCTTATAGTAGGTATCTATTAATAAAACGAGTTGTGAACGTTTACTTTTCTTAGGGCTTAAAAGTCATCAAAATGCATCTTCTAAAGATTTTAAAACATGCTATCTTTTGTCCGACCTCAATATTTTTGACTTTAGTGCAAAGTTATAGTGTTGGTAAGTAAATCTAGAAGCTAGACCTGCATTTTTCTTTAAAGCCATATGATAATCTGACAAACTCCATTTACTTATGGTCTCCAAAGCACTCCATATGGCGTCACTTGACAGATCGTCCAATACTAAACCATTCTCTCCTGTTTTTATATAATCGCTTAAACATGAGACATCGGAAACTATCGGAATACATCCAAAATTCATCGCTTCACCAACTACCTTAGGAAAACCCTCGCTTTTTGAGGGAAGCAATAATACATGGCTTCTCGCAAGTAGTTCTGCTACTTTTTCTTTAGAACAATGGCCTAGAAAATGAATTGGAAAATCAATTTGTTTGGCACTTTTTTCAAATACTTTTCGCTCTGCTCCGTCGCCAACAAATAATATTTCGGAAAAACAAGATTTATTTTTCAGCTTTATAAATGTATCGATTATAAGATGAACCCCTTTATGCCTATTAAGGCTTCCAACAAAAATGAGTCTGAATTTATCGGGAGAATTCTTTATTTTATCATTAATAATATCTTTACCTATAAGATGTTCTTCACTCGTCAAACTAGGGTTTTCGAAAGGGATGAATCGTGGATTACTTTCCCATCTTCCGTTGATCGTTACCTTTACCTTACGATCGATATTTTTCAACCAATATTTTTGTATACGATTGCCAAGAGGCATTTCTGGGTCAATCCAGTTACCCGCATATTTTATCCAGTATGAATTAGATCTAAACAGTTTCAAATAGGGAAGCACATAAAGACCCATTCCTGTTGGGGCTCGAAATTGTGCATAATCAGCTGACTTAGTGTACTTGTGAATCAACTTTAAATTGTGAAGAGCAGTTTGTATGATACTTAACTTCTTCAAACCTTTACCGCCTGAAGGCTTCAAAGCAACAAATTGGATTTTATTAGATGTATAACTTAAGCTGCTATCTGGTGGTAAATCATTATGTAGTGGAGCTAGATGAATCAACTCATCACAAATTTCAGCGACATGATTCAGTTCACGTATTGTTGAACCCCATCCCTTGATTACACCTTCAGTGCTTTTATAATGCTCCGTATGTGAAATGATTACTATGCGCATAAATGCTTTAAAAGTTGATGGTAGTCTTGAATTAAAACTTCCCATTTGAAACTTTTTGACCAGGTATAGGATTGCTTTTCAAAACTTGGGTAATCTTTTAGAATGTTTCGGAGTGCTTCTACGATATCGTTTTTATCATGTGGATTCACCAAATAGCCGGAGTGTCCTGATTTTATAGCATCCTCTATTCCACTACCAGAACTACCTATTGCTGGAAGCCCATTAGCATTTGCCTCTAATATTGCTATACCAAAACCCTCAACGTCACCTGATTCCGTACGCTCACTCAACATCAGAAAAATATGGGAGTTTTCGTAAAATTTTTGCTTATCTCGCTCACTCAAACGACCGTGAAAAGTGACAGCCTCACTAACTTGAAGTTTTTCCGCCAGCTCTTGAAGCTGTTCTAGATTTGTAGGAAGTCCAACACAATGGTAGTGTACTTGTGGGAATTCTTTTAAAATCAGAGGCAAGGCTTCAATTACATTGTGTTGCCCTTTACGCTGAGTGAGGTTACCTACGGTCAGCAAATGAATTTCATTGGAATCTATCACATTTTTTTTATAGTCGGGAATATTAGTGATTCCATTAGGAATCACTTTCATGGATTTAATTTTCAAGTGATTGACTAAACTTTGTGTATAGTGTGAAACCGCCACTACACAATCTGCTTTCTCTAAGGCTCTATCTGTCAACTTTTTGGTGATTTTAGATGGTAGAAGCACTTCAGATCCATGAATAATAGCAATCACGGGCTTTGAAGGGAAGCGCAATTTGATCATATGGATTTGCCAAAGAGAAAATTTTCCCGATGTCATCACTAGATCTACCTTACTCAAATGATTCAAAGTCTCTTTTAATCTAAAAGCATAAGTGAAAGCGATTTTATCTAAACGTTTTATTCTTATTACTTTAAAGTCTAGATCAGCATCAAAATTGAGTTCCTCCACACCATCATTAGATCGCTGATCTGCAATGACTATGACTTGATGTCTTTTTTCTAATTGTTTGGCTAAATCTAGCGCATGCTGGCCTATACCACCTGGTTGAGGTGGAAATTCTGATGTTAGAATTAAAATTTTCTTCTCTTTAATTGCCACCCTTATACATATTAAGTAAATCAATAGGTCTTACAAACTCAATGTCCTGAGTGGAATTTTTAAGGGTGTCTAGTAAGTAAATAAAATTCTCTTTATTTTCTGTCTTATCTTTAAAATCAAACATCAAAGGGTGAGCACTTAGAATATAAGTCTCGTAGTTAGTTTCCAAAATATGCTTGGTGACTTTTTTTCCAAAACCTGTGTGGTGGTTTTCAAGCAGCATGATTCCCTTATAATGATGTATTCTACCGGTAATGTTTCTGGACTGAAGGCGTATTTTTTGGAAAATGTTTTTATAAGAAACTCGCAACCACTTATAATTATTTTTTTTCAAAAGGTTAATGATACTCTCATTATCAGCTGCTTTGAAAAATGGATATACGCCACGATCACCCCAACTGAAAGCTCCACGCCTGAGCCAAGTCATAGGTCTATTATGAGGCGGTACAAAGCCATAAATTTCCTGTTTATGATTGATCGCCATCTTTAGTGATTCTTTACTGCGTTTTAAGCTTTTATCTATTTGATTCAATTGAAAAATAGAAGACCATTCATGTCTCCAAGAGTGCGAAGCAACTTCATGTCCTCTTTCAAATATCTCATTGATAAATTCTGGGAAAGTATATGGATACTTCCCTTCCTCTGCAGAAAATCCAGTTATTGCAAAACAACTTTTTACATCATACTCATCCAGAATATCGAGAATAGCTTTAGCATTATTTATTTCCCTCTCTAGGTTACTATAATGAAAATTATATGGATATGAAGCGTTAATAATACCAATAGGCCCATCAAAATCCCACGTTATGACCACCTTTTTACTAGACATTTTCATCGGAATCTTGATGTGAATAATAAAAGTATTGATTCTTTACTTTCTTATCAATTTCTACGTCTTCTGTATAATAAATAATGGAGGTTTCCGTGCGGTATTTAATAGTATTCAATTTTGAACCAAGAAGTTCATTATTAGTGTTATTTTGGAACCGTATTCTTTCAATATTATCTGGAATATAACCTAAAATGTGATTAATAATCTTTTTGAAGTGTACACTGTGAGTTATAAAAAAGTCTGTAATAAAATATACATCACCATGGTGGTAGCCTGAATAATACGTTCCTGTACCTGTGAGACCGTATAGCTTTACACCAGGATAATAATCTTTAAAGGGTCTAAACCGCCAATTTTTAAATGAATTACCCCTATCTATAAAAATTTGTTTGTCTTTCTCTAACTGGAAGATTTTTTCATGTTTTGCCTCGATAATGTCCAGTTCTTCAAAATCACTTTTATACTTACTTGAGCTGTACAGTTTCAAGAATGGATTTCTTACTTTATCTAAAATTTTAATATTCACACCTTTCATCCTTAGGGGCAAGCCTAAAAATATAGGCACAAATTGCTTATTCGAGCTTTTCAACTTTTTATAACCCGCGCGTAGCATTGATATCTCTGCCGATGGACTAGGGTCACTACCTAAAGTTATAGCTTTTTGATCATGAGCCGCTTGATATAATAATTTTGCAACGCCCTTACCTCTAAAATCTGGATCAACTACTAAATCACAAGCCCACTGCGAGTCAACTATCTGACCATCGAGATTTAATTGACAAGGAATCAAACCTAACTGGCCAACTATCTTCCCGTTAGATAAGGCTATTTTAAACGACGTTAGTTCCTCGCCCTGCTTCCCTCTAAATTTCCAATATAAATATTCGGGATTTCTACGTTTACGACGATTTCCAAACATTCTTGTGGCAAAAGAATAATGTTGCTCCTCAATTGCGGGACAATAATTAACTATTTCAATTCCCTGCCTCATAACTTCTCAATTTTTTCACCTTCATTTAGCTTTTGAGTAGCTAGCTTCCAAGATTTTCTGACCTGTAATAGAACAATTGGTAACAAAAATATACTTATTAAACCACCTAATAACATCATAATGGAGCTACTTTTATATCTATAGGGCATAATTGAACTGGGAACCGTTTTTAGAAGAGCCCACCTCGCCGCAGAATTTCCGTGATATTTACGAAATAGGTATACGACACTTGGAATAGGTCGTGGGTCAAACCATTTTTTTGGTCTGAAGCCATCCCAAGATCCCATTTGTCGCAGTCCTCCTGAACCTACTTTTAGATGCAAACGCTTGGCGTATGGGTTAGATATATTTAGATAGCCAGCTAGATAGGCTCTAAGGCCAAACTCACCATCTCCCATGCGTTGTTTTTCAAACTGGCGATCGAATAAACCGATATCCCTAAAAATTTCTTTTTTAAGTAAAACGTTACCCGTATCCAGCTGACCACTGATCCCAAAATGCGCATAGCTAGCAGGAACTTTTGCGCCTTGAGTAGAAATAGAGACTCCTGATGATAAATCAGCTTTGAAAAAATCCAGTGTCTTTATATGCTGACTGATCCAATCTGGATCTACTCTTGAATCATCATCAAATAAAAGTATAAAATCACCTTTACTTTTCTGAATAGCGGTATTTCGAGCTAACCAAAGCGCTTTTTCTTCTTGATAAATCAAATTTATGTCTAAATCAAAATCCTCATAAAATGTACGTTGAAAAGGTTCTGATTGATCCACTACGATCACTTCAAAATTTTGGTAGTCCTGCTTTTCTAAATCTGCCATGACGTCCTTCAGATGAGGATATCTATTTAGTGTAGGAATCACGATGGATACAAGAGGCTTTTTCTCTATCAAGGAGCTGTTGAAGGTTTGATATTCAGGATATTCAAAGGGTTCCTTATGCTCGTTGACTCTTTTTATGGATCTCGCTTTCGCGAAAGCGGAGATCTCACGAACTGGGTTCTTAAAGGACAGCAACCTAACTACCAAAACATACACCACCCAAACTGGATGGAAATTTTTGCGTATAAATCTATACTCATCTACAACAGGTAGATTTGAAAACTGCTTATAAGCTTCACCATCACCTACATAACCTTTTTGAATCAACCTCCATGACTGGTCATAATCTTGAGTCTTTGAGTCCTGATAAGAAACATCTTTAGGCACTTTACTAAGTAATGAAGGTTTGATTTGTTCTATGTGAGGATATATGCTACCTTTTTGTTTTCGCTTTAAGCGAAAGTAACTAGTAGGTTGTAGATATTTTAAAAAATTAAACATTACTGGTAATTGTATGCTTTCAGAGGTTCAGACAGTAAGTTCTCAAACATGAATTGTTGTTCTTGTGTATATTGGCGCTTATATTTCGTCTCCCAACCTACAGGCTTGATCTCCCAACTCCTAATAATTTCTTTCAATTCATCATTGAGATTTAGGTCTAGTTTATTGAATATATTAGTAAAAAATGCGATAGGATCCTCACATAAATCTTCATAAAAATAAAGAGACTTATTTTCTATTTTCTTGGAATCCTCGAAAAAACTCATATATCTTGAGCAATTTATATTTATCTTATCTTCCATTGAAAGATTTGCAAACTCTTTTGGTTTATTTTTATAACCCCATTTTTGTTTAATGTAAGAGGAAACCACGACTCGAGGATCTCTTTCTATCCAAAGAAATTTCAGATCTCCTTCAAATACCTGATTCAATATTTCAAACCTTGTCTCACCTGTAATTTTAGTGACAAAATGTTCTTTATGTGATGCTTTCTTGATTTTTGATATCGTTTCTCTACATTGAGTTATACTCTTATTGTCAAATGCGTGATTTGAATTATCAAATGGATAGAAGAAATGATTCCAGAAAGGGTAAGCTTCGGCTGGTTTGGGCGAATACCTTACATGCGCCCAGTTAACGCCCCACAGCTGCTTTTGATAAAGCATATTAAATAAGCTCAACTGCGGAAAAGCTGGATATTTGCTTACCCAACCAGAAATCCAAGCAAACTTTTCATGATGCGAAAAGATGTGATTAAACAAAGTTGTTCCTGATCTACCTGGCCCTGCTAGTATAATATTCATGTATTCTCTTTATAGTAAAAACCAAGTTGCAATATATTTACTTTTCACACCCTATCTATTATAAAAGTTGTAATCATTTGTTTTCCCAATAGAGTGTTCCCCTTCAAATTAAGAGAGGAATGATAATCTTGCAGCCTTGTTTCTTGTTATCAAAGCTTTAAAACTTGAGCTGGTTACGTTGTTAAATATTATTGGTATACAAATAAAATGCTGTTTTTTATTTTAACGAAGCTGATGACATTGCTCAAAAAAATTGTGACTGACTTTTTTTTGACTTATTTGAAATGTACAGCATTTTTTTTTACAAGCTACCATTGATCATTCTTTTCATAGCCAAGCTTAATTAACTCTTCGGAGGACATCGCTTTGAAAGCCGTTTTCTTGATCCAGTTCCACTTTTCCCACTTTTTAACGAATTTAAATTTTGATTTATCATGATCAGGTATCCAATTGGACTTAGTGGTATTTTCAGAATTTATACCAAATGAGCTTCCTACTACAGGAGCATTTAAACAACTTTCTACAATTTCCTTTGTGTTACGTACCTCCAAAAAATCTAAGAGAAGAGATAAATCCGCCTCTGAGTTGATTAAGTCTTCATATCGTACCTTAATTACATTCTCACTGGCAGGTACTCTATCATAGATTTTGGCCGTTTTCTTCCAATCCTTTATTTGCGAAATTAACAAGCGACCTGAACGATAATTTAGTGTAATTTTTGTGTTCCTTAGGAAGGAGAACCAACTTTTTCTTATCAGGCTTGCCTTAACAGAAGATATTGCATTATCCCTACCATCTCTGCATAAGAAAATGACTTTTGCTTCTGGAAAAGCTCTGAGCCATAAATCATAATGTGCAATAAACGGAGATTTTATAAAAACAGCTTTTTCAGAATTGAGTTCGTATTTATTCTTCAACTGCTCTAAGATTAGGTTGCCGAACCTCCTATAGAATTCATCCACATCTTGATCGTTATATTTAACTCCAAAACTCTTATCAGAGATGTTTCTCAAAACGCCATCAATCGCCCTATCCTTGAATAAATTAAATTCTCCGTGGGATTTTCCAGGAGGTATGGTTTGAATATCAGGATGTTGACCTAATGTAGAACCTAAAAAGTTAGTCCCTGACCTGACTCGCTGCCCTATTAATATTATTAATTTCATTTAAAATAATCGATTTGCCAAGTTCGAAGTGACCAACTTACGACCTTTTTGATTTACGTGAATACGGTCGTAAAAATACTCTGTCGAATCTAATAAACTTATATGGTTAATCAAGTGATCGCCTTTTATTTGTTCTTTATAACTACCATTGTAAATAGGTGATTGATAGAGAATCAACTCAATGCCTTTCTCCGAACAGAATTGCTCCAATTTTCCCAAGAAGGGATTATTAAATTGTAAGTCGTAGACCTGAGGTTCACCATCTTTAGGTTTATAAATTGATTTTGGATAACTGTAATTCCCTTTCTCATCAAATCGATTACGTTTCTCAGGAGCTACTATACTAATAAGGCTAGGTGGTAGCAGTTCAGTATTATAATATGACAAACCTACAAAGGGGAAAAACCTACTTGCTGTCAATGGATTCCACAATTCACTGGTTAATTCATCTAAATGACCATGTACATACTCTCTATTTATATAAGGAATAAACCGATAGTCATTATTTCCAATTTCTGGGGTGTCTTCTGCAAGATCCCAAGGGGTAATACTCAAAACCACCTTTTTAGTTGTATGACCTGTATTGTAAAAATGCTGCAACATTAAGTAATGCGTAGGTAAAGCCGTATCGTCCATACTCAGATTAACGCCCTCATATCCAGACAAACTATCCAATAATTGAGTATCAATAGTAGTTAAACCTGTACTAGAACCTAAAACCACATAATCGAAGTCTTTTTGTTCCAATTGAGCCACAAAACTGGGCTTGTAAAAGTGAGATGACCTAAGTAAATATAGGCTTAACTCAGCTATAATTGTCATTAGAACTAAAAATACGATAGTCCAAATTATACTTTTTCTAAGGAATTTAGACATAGTTAAAATTGAAAATATATAAAATCGCTTTGGTTTTTGAAACTACCTAAAAGCAAAATTAAACAACTAATGATAAGCGCTGAAAACTTGTTTAAGTTAACTTCTTCCCGATCTTTTGTAAAAGCTCCATATTCTATTATCAAAATACAACCTATTCCAAATAGGCAAATTAAACTCAGTAAGGCATATTTACTTGATTGAATAAATATGCCTAAATCCAATGATCCAAATAAGAATATTTGTTGAATATACAATAATGCTTCAGTAACCGAAACAGCCCTAAAGAATATCCAAGCTATGGTAACTAAAAAGAAACAATACAACGTGCTCGCAAAAGTTCTGAAGTCATAACCACTTGAATTTAAATTTTTACGGTTCTTATTCTGAAGTAACAAGGGTATGAAGAACAAAGCATGTAACAATCCCCAAACTAAAAATGTCCAATTGGCTCCGTGCCAGAATCCACTAACGAGAAAAATGACCATCACGTTCCTTAATTGCAATGTTTTAGGCCCTCTACTTCCTCCTAATGGAATATAGACGTAATCCCTGAACCAAGTCGACAGTGAGATGTGCCATCTACGCCAAAACTCAGCAATATCTCTTGAAAAATAGGGGAATTTGAAATTAGTCATTAATCTAAAGCCAAACAGACGAGCTGTTCCAATGGCTATATCAGAATATCCTGAAAAATCACCATAGATCTGGAAAGCAAATAAAACAGCTCCAAGAAATAATTCTACTGAAGACCTTCCTTCTGTATTTTCAAAAATTTGATTGACAAAAAATGCGCAATTATCGGCCACAACAACTTTTTTGAAAAAACCCCATATAATTAGATAAATTCCGGACCGTGCGAGTTCATAACTGAATTTTTTCTCAACACTAAATTGTGGAAGTAATTTGGCTGCCCGTTCTATTGGGCCGGCCACTAGCTGGGGGAAAAAAGCTACGTAAGCAGCAAAATTAATTAGGGAGCGTGTAGGAGTCAGCTCCTTTCGGTATACATCAATGGTATAGCTTAAGGTCTGAAAAGTGTAAAAACTTATACCCACTGGTAAAATTATATTGAGAGTGGATGGCGATAACTCAATACCGACACTTGAAAAAGCCTCAACAAATGATTCAACGAAAAAATTGTAATACTTAAACACTCCTAAAAAGCCCAGATTGACAACAAGGCTGAGTATTAAAAAAAGTTTTCTTATTCTAGGGGCCTCAGACTTTTCTATTTGTAATGCTACCAGATAATCCACTATCGTACTAAAAGCTATCAAGCTCAAAAAACGCCAGTCCCACCAGCCATAGAAAACATAACTAGCAATTAAAATAAGAATGTTTTGCAACAAAAGTTGTTTTCTGAACAACCAGAACAAGGCAAATACAACTGGCAAAAAGATAAGAAAGGTAAAAGAATTAAACAGCATGTGAATGAGAGTAAAACTGATTAAATTCTTTCCTTTGTTTTTCTATGTTGAACTCGTCCTGAACACGTTCAATTGCATTCTGACAAATCCTATTTCTATCAAAATCTGGTAAGTTGATGACTTCTAAAATCTTTTGGGCTAAAAGTTCAGGTTGAAGGCGAGGTACCACCCAACCAGTTTTACCATTTAACACATTCTCTGACAAACCTTCTGCGTCTGAAACTAAACATAACTTACCTAAAGCCTGTGCCTCAAGAACTGCATTGCAAAAGCCCTCTTGTATGCTGTATTGTAAGTAAATATCAGCTTTGTCCAATTGTTCCTTGACATCTTTGTGATCCAATTTCCCCAAGAACCTCACTTGGTCAGCCATCCCCAATTGATATGCTGCAAATGCAATACGTTCGTAATCAGGCCCCTCTCCTACAATATTATACATAAAGTTTATGCCTTGTAATTTCAATAGTTTCAACGCCTTTAATGTATCTACAAAACCTTTTTTCCAATGCAAGCGTCCTAAAGTTAAAAAAGTGAAGTTGCCAGCAACACCTTTAAGTTCAAGTGTTGATGGCTTGAAGTAATCTGTATTAATAGCAGGAGTAATTTTCTTACCTGTAGTTGCAGCTGACAAACCTAAATTTAGGGCTTTCTCGTACAAATCATCTGATATATAATGAACTTGATCCACGTATGACCACAATTTATGATAACACCCTGGATGCTTCAAAGGGTAGACGCCTATATCATAGCCTCTAAAACTTACAGCCAGTTTTGCTCCTATAACCTTACCTACAAGCTCTCGATCTATAGCCATTGTAGCAAAACCAAAATGAATCCAGTCTGAGTTTAATTTTATTAAAGTTGCATTAATGTACAGCTTCTCTAAAGACCTTTTAAAGCTTGTACCTTCCTCCTTTTCCAAAGTAAGGTAAGATTTAACTCTCCCCAAGTAAGGAATCAAACTGGCAAAAACCAATACCATTCTTAAAACTTGAACAAATACATCCTTACTTATTTCTGGGTGCTGAAGGTGCTCACATTCTTCAAATTCAAAACCAGTTGTCGCAGTAACTAGAACAACTTTATGCCCTGAATCCTGCAAACCCTTAATTTTTGATCTAAAAAAGGTCTCAGAATAAGCTGGTGGTTTAGGAAGAACTAGGGCAATCGTCATGAGAAGGTGTTAAATTTCGTAGCCTCAAAATAGCTAGGCTTCAATTAATAATGATACAAGTTCTGTTTAAACGTTTTCAGGATATCCAAGATCAATTTAGCTTCTTGTTCATTCACAAATTCTCTTTTATCATTCTGCCCTCTTACACTAGATTTTGGATGAGCTTTGGAGGAGGGTTTCTTAAATTCTTTCTCAATATTATCTACTACCTCCAGCCCTAATTTATTGCATAAGTCTTTGTATACATTTGCATCCTTTCTTAAATCTTCGTGCTTGATCACCCAATAATCGTCATTTGGAATTGCATTGATTTGCAAAGGTATTACGTTTTCAATGCACCATCGTACCGCTAATTTTTCAGTGTCCGATTTTGATTCAATTTTGGTTAGATCGTAATTGAACTCATTCTTCACCAACTCCAATAAATGTGGTTGATCCAAAAAGTATGAAAAATCAAATAGCCATGGAAAGCTGACTCTTTTTTGAGATTGAATCAAGTCAAATGGATCACGAATAATATGAACTATGGGAATTTTGAATTTATCATGCAAAAATTGTCCGGACAGATTGAAGCGAACAAATTTGATCACAAACTTTTTAGGGATAAATGGCCAGAGATGCCTTTTATATTTTCTATTAGAATTTTGCGCGATCCAATCGCTATCTACACGATTTTTGAAAATCCGAGTCAAATAGTTCACTGCTTTTTTGGAGGCCGGATATTCATCAGTAAAAAACTGATCAGTGAGCAAATGCCCGTTTATCGTTCTCTCGTCATGCTCGGGCTCAAAAAGCATTCTATAACGATAGGGCTTGGCCAAGTTTTCACTCAACCAACTTGTTCCACTCCTAGCAGATCCTAGAACAATAACATGCTTTTTATAAAGACTCATAAAGGTGTTCTCTAGATTCAATAAAGTTTCTATAGGAGTAATGTTCCACTACTTTACGCCGCATGTGAAGCCCAATACTCCTTCTTTCCTCGCTAGGGAGTCGGTGCATAGCCTCTAGGTTTGTAACTAAATAACTCACATCACCCGCATCAAAAAGCCACTCGTCAAAACCTTCTAAAATGTCAGTGATACCTGAAACTTTAGATCCAATTACTGGCACTCCAGAACTCATGGCTTCAACTGGAGCCATGGGCATTCCTTCTCGCTTACCTTCGTTCTTTGTAGGGATCACAAAAACATCGGCTATGGATAGGTAATTGCGCACTTCAAGCTGTTTGCCTGTAAAGATGATTTCTGGATGTTTGTTTAAATATTTTGCCTTGAGCTCATCTACATAAGTGGTTTGGTCATTGCCTACTAAAAGTAGCTTGATATTAGGGATACCACACTGAATTACGGCCTCAATCAATATCTCAATCCCCTTTACAGCTACCATGTTTACCACGGAGATCACTACAAAATCGTTTTTTCCAATTTTGTGTTTTTCAGCAGTAGGTTTGTGAAACTCTCGCGGTTGATAAACTTCAGTATCTAGGCCCAAAGGAAGGTAGACTGCATCCACAGTGGGTAATGGATTAAAAAACTCGATCATCATATCCCTATTGATAGCGATGACTTTGGTGCTCAGCTTTGATCGCCAGACCCAAGCTTTATTTCCCCAGCCCATGGCTTTCTTTGTATAGATAAATTTTACACCCGCTAATTTTGCCGCTAAAGCTTCTGAAAAATCAGAACTCCAGTGCCAGGAATGGATTACATCTATATCCAAGGTTTTAAAGAACCTAATTACTTTTAATAATCGCGATGGAAAAGTCAAAAATGGCCTGTAATCAGTCTCATAGTCCATTATATGAATGGGAACGCCTAATTTCTCAATCTCTTTGAAGAACTTTCCTCTGGTATGTTTGACTAAAATCTGTGGTTCAAACTTGCTCTTATCCAGACCCTTTACTAAATCATAAACCACTTTCCCACTTCCTGCCGTGTCAAAATTAGGAATGGTATAAAGAATTCTAATAGATCGTTGCATGGACTAAGTAACAGCGGACAAATGTAGAATATTTAGATGAAATGAGTTCTCTTTGATTAGAAAATACACTAGTGCAATCTTCGTTTACAATAACTAGGTGTGATCTATGAGATGCCCAGTCATATTACCGTATTTTGCAACATGATTTTATTCAGATAATACGGCTAGGTAATATGGTTTTTCGCTTTCGCGAAAGCGAACTATCACTTCAAGATCTTTTGAATAATTGAAAATGACTTTGAAATATTTGCTACATTAAGACTTAAGCAGTTCTTATGATCAATTTACTACTTATTTTCTTGACGACTCTGCCAAACGCTCAAGGTCAATAACATACTTATTGCGTGCGAATACCAAACCTGATCTTGATTTTCAAACTTTTGATACAAATTCTTTACCAATCCGGAATCGATAAAATTGGCAAATTCAGGTCTAAATAAATAAGACTCCAACTGCTTTTTATTCTCTTCACCTAAAAATTGTAATTCCCAATTGCGCTGCACATATTTTTTACCGGATTTTTCTTGAAGCACGCGTTTGAGTTTGTTTGTCACCCTATAAGGTAAGTTTAATGGCATTCTATTTTTATGATAATTAAACAAATTAAATGGCTTCTGATCCTGCCAAGTAATCTTGGCAACCTCTGGGTTGGTTTGTTTGATATATTCAATTTGAAGCTTCCGGTCTGCAAGATGGTCTTCAGGGATTTCACAAATCAATTGACACATACGGTCGTCATAATAAGGTAAAGTGATGGGATGTGCGGCTTCAAAAACGCTCAAATTGATACTCGTCCAGCGCGGTGCCCAATAAGTGGATTTAAAGGCTCGTACTTTGGCAGAGGTGTTTTCAATATTGATTTGAGCGAGCAATTCTTGAGTCGTTTGGGTCATGTAGTCTTCAAATGAG
This sequence comes from Nonlabens sp., assembly GCA_049671565.1. GTDB lineage: Bacteria > Bacteroidota > Bacteroidia > Flavobacteriales > Flavobacteriaceae > Nonlabens. Next base: position 49,155 of record JBATVD010000039.1, on the reverse strand, counting down.
CCATCAAGATCCCAAGATTTCCATAACGATTGCGCCAGTTCCATCCCTCCTTTTTTCACTACCTTTTTATGAATGTAGGCGACTAGGTTGTTGTCTTCTATACCCTCATCACCACCTGTATCAAATAATACATCGCCCCAATGACCAAGTGAGAAAATTCCATCCATTTGTTTGAGCTGATCAAGCACGGCCATTTGCCTGGGGTGGGTGAATTCTGAATAACACTGGTTAATTTCTGCCAATTCATCAATTCTATTCCATAAGTAACTGTATGGTATTTCAAATGCTTGAAAATCAAAATTACAAGCTTCGGCAATTTTTTGACTTATTCCATGTTCTTTATACCCATCCTTGAACGAGTAGGAATAAGAAGTAACCTTTTTACCTAATTCTTTTAAGGCAACGGCTTGACTGCGACTGTCCAAGCCTCCAGAAAGTGGTAAAATCACATTATTATCTTGAACTTGCTCCCCTATAATCTGCTCTAGCAAATTCTTATGTTGCTCGACAGAGGTTTGAAATGACTGGTCTGCCGATTTATAATACCAGTTGAACCACGGTTCAGAATCTATTAAAAAGCCATCATCATCAATTTTGTTTACCGTACCGGGACGCAATACTTTTTGATCTTTAAAATATGTCATATCATCCCAAAAGAAACCAGTTGCAGCAAATAGACAAATTGCTTTATGGTCAATTTCGTGTACCTGTCCCCTGATTTTAACAAGTTGCTGATTGATTGGGATTATCGAGGTTTTTATGGTTTGCTGCATTATTCCAAGTTATTAGTGAGTTGCAAAAATTGAAATGTTTTTGTGATAATTAATTTCTAGTGCGTATCTAAGTTCTTAATCAACCTAGCCGGATTACCCACAACAACCACGTTATCTGGAACATCCTTCACAACCACACTCCCTGCTCCTATAACCACATTATTCCCAATATTGATTTTCCCTATGATACAAACATTAGCCCCTACCACTACATTATCTCCTATTGTAGGCACTAGTTCATTGTCATTATTTTTATTACCAATGGTAAGACCATTTCTAAATTCAAAATTCCTACCAATTGATTTAGCATTTATAACCGTGGCAAAAGGATGGAAACACGACAGTCCACCTGCTATTTTAGTACTCTTGAACAACTTACATTGATAATTGGGGTGTTTGAATAACTTTTTCTGACTTTTATTTAACAAACCAGTTCTCCATTGAAAAACAAAAACAAACTCAGGATAATAGAGCATTAAATGCTTGTAACGATCTTTAAATGTTTTCTTTTTTGCATCACACCCACGTAGTTCATAGTAATGATGAACATCTTGTTCAATAATATGGTTGTTCTCGACTTTAGAAAAAAGACCTTTTATTATTAAAACCCTTTGAATGATTGTAATTTTATTTATCATCCCTTATTCTTGGAGGTTTAACGAATCAAAGGCTTTTTTCACAGATGTAATCTTCTCAAAAGGCTTTTGCTTTCTGGGCAAAATTCCAAATATTTTAGAACTCATTTTATTAATCTCAGATTCAGTAAACATTATATTATTTTGAAAGTAATTGTTTCTGTAGTGAGCCTCTATATCATCAGAATTTACCACATCTCTCCACAATTTCTTAACATAACCCACATCTGAACCGGCCAAAAAATTATCAGGATGTTTCTTGAAATTCGTGAATTTTTTAATGAAATCAGGCTGATCGAAAGCATGATAATGTAGCACTAAGCCTTTTTCAATTTGTTTTAATAAGGATCCATCCTTATGCTTGTACCTATGCACGTTTTTAGGAATTAAATCAGAGGCTACCCTGATCGCCGACTTTCCCTGAAACTGTCCCATCCAATATGATATCTTTGTATTTTTCTTTAGGAAAGGGTCATGAATTTCTTTACTCGGTCTTTCTAATTTTCTTTTAAACAGATGCGTAGATTTAAATAGAGTCTCATCGGCAAACACATTGTCGTATTCATTTCTTCTCTGAACTGCCTCTTTAGTATTGAAGTGGATTAAATCAACATCTTCTGAAACCCCATCAAAAAGAGTTGTCAATGGTGCTGGCTCGTTCTTATCTGCAATGATGACCTCATCTGCATCTATAGAAATCAACCAGTCTATTCCGTCCCGTTTGCATTTAAGCGTGGCATTATAGGTGTTCAAACACTGTCTCGCCGTATGGTGCTCATCCGCCATTGTGGTGAATTTATCCAAAAATGACAAATGACTGTAAGTCTCTGGGTTCACTGAATCTTGCACTTCTACTTGAGGAATATCTCTTATACTATCAGGACCTCCATCAGTAGCTCCATCAAAATATATGTAAGCTTTGTTTACTCCCACCGCAAAATGATACTGAAGATTACTTTTTAGCAATCGTTCTTCATTTTTAGCTGTTATTACTATGGCTATTTTCATTTAAAGTTCATTTGATTTGATGAAATATTAGATCGGGTAAAATTTTACACATCTCTGTTCTTTAACCCATATTTGCCTCCATGAAGAGCAAGATGAAATACGTATTTAACGAAATTACATAGGCAAAAGCTATCCGAATAAAATTCCTAATTACCATTATCCCTTAATTGTAATTTATCCTTGAATTCATTTGCCAAATATGTTGTCATCAAAATGGCACCCCTTGCATTTAGATGCCCCACATCATAACTGTACTCATTCATATATAATTTATCATATGTTTTGGGGTCACTCAAATTTATGACATTCCTTTTTGGCAATTGATTTGAAATGGGAAGCAACTCTAAATACTGTTCTTCTGTAAGCCTAGGAGGTAAAACAAAAATAAGGTCAATACCTTTTTCTTTAGATTTTTCGATTAAAGATAAAAGGTAAGTGTAATGAAATTCATTTAAAACCATATCAGATGTTCTTTCATAGATGTCCAAAACCGACTGTCTTCTTTCTTTCAAAACTTCGGTATCGGCTAGAAAATTTTCCCTTCTCTGATTTAGCACTCTATTATTCGGCGTTTCTTCTAGATCATCATCTAATGAATAAAAACCATCTGACCCCATGCGCCTTGCCGTATTCTTTGTATCCATGGAGTAATGCTTAAAGATCTTTACATCAAAATAACTGTAGAGATGACTTTTAAAATAACGAGCCATTAAGTCTGATTTTTCACTATCGCTTTTATTTGTATCTGATATATAGTTTATAGCAAAATTCAAAAATTCTATTGAATTCCAATAATTACCTTTAGTTGTAGCAAGATTCTTAGCGTCAATATCATTCAATGCCTGTATCTCTAGAAAAGCATAGTCTATTTTTTCATCTGCCTGATTGTTAATGAAGTTTTCATAAAGAAAATAAGATTCAGGATTGTAAGTTCCTACGGTTCCAAAATTGAAGGTCTCAATGTTTTCATCACTCATGATGGAATCTAAAACATTGGGATTTATATGTCTGAATATTCGGCTAGAGCCAAAAAAGACAGTATTATAGTCTTTAGTTTCATAATTTTTATTATAATACTCCAGTTTAGGCTTAAAATAGACATTACCAAGAAAGTAGGGTGTGAAAATCTTTTTTAACACCAAAATAGCCATTAATAGCGAGAAAAATAAAACAAGTCTTTTCAAAAATATCTTCATAACCCCTCTTAGAATTGAAAGTAAATAAACTCTTGATCTTCACGGCTGAACCAAAAAATCAAAAGTATAAGAACGTAATAAAAAGAATATCTCAATGGCCAAATCCACTTTTGACCTAACTTGGCCAGTGCAAATTTGTTTTCTCTACCGATCCACTCGATGATCATGAATATTACTAACAATACAAAAACATTTGTAGGCCTGACCTCTGGAAGAGAAAAGGTAGATGGAGAAAATATTCCAGAAATATAACTAAAGGCATGACTTATGTTTTCTGCTCTAAAAAAGATCCAAGCAAAAACGGTAAGTATAAAAGTGGATAACATCCAAAAAAGTTCTTTTATTTCAGGAAATAATCTACCCTTCGCTACAACATCCATATTACTCCTATTGTTATTTGTCAACAATAATGGAAGAAAGTATATCGCATTTAAGGCACCCCATATAATAAATGTCCAGTTCGCCCCATGCCAAAAACCACTGACGATAAAAATGATAAAGGTATTTCTTACTTTCTTCAGGACGCTACCCCTACTTCCTCCCAACGGTATATATAAATAATCTCTGAACCATGTTGAGAGTGAAATATGCCATCGCCTCCAAAACTCAGCAATGTCTCTGGAGAAATATGGGAAGTTGAAATTCTGCATCAAATCAAAACCAAATAATCGAGACGTCCCTATAGCTATATCTGAATAACCCGAGAAATCCCCATAGATCTGGAATGAAAAAAGCACTGCACCTACAATAAGAGTACTTCCATTCAAATCAGCAGAATCATTGAAAATTTCATTTGCATAAAGGGCGCAATTATCTGCAATGACAATTTTTTTAAACAGCCCCCAAAGAATCTGACGCATTCCATCAACTGCTTTAAGTAATTCAAATTTGCGCTTCTCATAAAACTGGGGTAGTAAGTGTGTTGCTCTTTCTATAGGACCGGCAACCAATTGAGGAAAGAAACTTACAAATGCGGAGAATGCGATGATATCTCTAGTAGGTTCTAATTTTTTCCTATAGACATCGATGGTGTAGCTTAAGGTTTGAAACGTATAAAAACTTATTCCTACCGGTAAAATTATATTTAAGGTATTGGGCTGTATATCGCTACCTAAAAATGAGAAAGCACTTATGAAGTTGTCAATGAAAAAATTATAGTATTTAAAAAAACCTAAAAAACCCAGATTTACCAAAATACTGATCCATAGTAATAATTTTCTAAGGGTTGGATTTTCTTGTTTATCCAAACTAATCCCGATAGTGAAGTCTACTATGGTACTAAAGATAATTAGTGATAAAAACTTCCAGTCCCACCAGCCATAAAACAAATAACTAGCAACAACTATGAGAAAATTCTGAAGCTTTAGATTTCTATTGCATACAAACCAGTAAAGTAAAAATACTATCGGTAAAAATATTGCAAAATCTATTGAGTTGAACAGCATAGTCCCTATCTAGTTAAAATAGAAGTAGTAAAATGAATTAGTGGCTAGTGCCAAACACCTCAAGGATTTAACGCAATCATAGGAACGAGGGTTAATTGATGTCCACAAGACTCTTAGTCTACTAGCCATAACCTGATCAAATTTTACACAGCTCCTGGACAAATCCGAATATTCAAATATCGACACTTTGGACTTTTTGATACAGTTCTAACATTCCTTCTACCATTTGTTCTTCACTATGTTGCTTTTCTACTTTCGCTCGAGCGAAATTTACAACATTTAAAACATCGTGATTTGATAATCGAGTAAATTCTAAAATCTGATGTGCAAGTGCCTCCTCTTCATATACGGGAACAATCCATCCGGTTTCATTGTGGGTAATCAATTCTTCCATCCCTCCACAATTAGTAGAAATCACTGGAGTTCCCAAAGCCATGGCTTCAACGGCAACATTTGCGATTCCTTCTTCTAGACTAGGCATGAGCAACACACTTGATCGATTGATCAATTTAAAAACTTCATTTTGAGGTAACTTGGGTAACAACTCAACACAATCACGAAGGTTAAGATCGTCAACCAGAAACAATAACTCCTCATCTCCCTGAGCTCCAACAATACTGTATTTGAATTTTATATTTTTATTTAACAAAAGACTCATTGCTTTAATTGCATGATCATATCCTTTTACCCAATGCTGACGGCCCACTGAAATAATCTGGAAAACATCACTATCTGGCTCCTTTTTGCTATACTCAATCTGATCCATATCTAATCCAGTATACACCACGTGATCGATTTTATTGTGATCATTATACATGTGATCACCCTTATTTGATATGGCATTTGAAACCGAGTGAAAGCCATTAAAATATGGTAGCCATTTTTTAAGGTAATTGTAGTTATCAGAATTAACGAAAGGTCTTATGTTAGTTTGAAAGCCACGTTGCGAGAGTATAAATCTGTGTGTTGATTTTTTTAAAAAGTCTTCAAATAAAGGGATGTTTGAAACCCATTGCAAATGAACAATATCAGGTTGAATGGAATTAAAAGCAGCCTCCAAGTTGCTTTGCTGGACTTTGCTCTTATTATTGAGAAAAATATACTTTAGAGAATTAATCAAAGACTTCGATTGAACCGCCCAAGACAAACTGGTTTTTATAAACCTTATTTTATTTTGATTACTTCCTAGACTTATATAGTTGACCCCAGAAACAGGATTTGAAAGTCGCTCATTGAAACCAAGTATAAAGATTTGATGATTAGCATTGATAAGGCCTTGCATCAATCGCCTTATAAATGCAGTGGTTTCAAAAGTACCATCAAATAGGATAATTTTCATGAACTGAATTTAAGAGGCATTGAGACGCTTATCAGATTTGGTAAATAATCAAGAATTGTAGTATCCCCTATACCATTCCACAAATTTATGAATCCCAGTTCGGATATCGGTAGAAGGTGTATATCCAAAATCTCTGTTTAAGCTGGAAACGTCCGCCCAAGTTTGCTTCACATCTCCTGGTTGCATAGGATACATTTTTTTAATTGCTTTTTTATCAAAACTTTCTTCTAAAGCCTCTATAAAATCCAGCAATCTTACGGGACTTGAATTTCCTATATTATAGACACCGTAGAGTTTATTGTTGGGTAAATCTTTCATTATCGTAGCTGTTATACCCTCAACGATATCATCAATGTAAGTAAAGTCCCGAGACAAATTTCCGTTGTTAAAAACCTTGATAGGCTTATTATTAGTTATAGCATCTGCAAATAAATAAATAGCCATATCTGGTCTACCCCACGGTCCATATACTGTAAAAAACCTTAAACCTATTGTCTGAATCCCAAATAGATGCGCATAAGTGTGCGCTAATAATTCGTTTGATTTTTTGGTAGCTGCATAGACACTGATGGGGTGATCTACCGTCTGATCAACCGTAAAGGGCACGTCGTCTGAATTCCCATAAACGCTAGAACTACTGGCATATACAATTTTTTTCACGTCATTTTCTCGCATGCATTGTAAAACATTTAAAAAACCAGTAATGTTTGTATCTATATAAACCTCTGGATTTTCAATGCTATAACGTACTCCAGCCTGAGCAGCTAAATTACAGACCACATCAATTTGATGCGCCTTGAACAATTTAGGTAAATTTGCTCGGTCTTCTAATTTTAACTGATAGACACTTAGTTCTGCGTGAATGGTAGATTTAACTTCTCTACCATAATATTCTATTTCTTTTTTAGCCACTCCTAAAACCTCTAGTCTCGCGTATTTTAAATCAACATCATAATACGTATTGAGATTATCAAGACCGATAACCTCGCATCCATTTTGAAGTAAATGTTCTGCAAGATGAAAGCCAATAAATCCAGCAATCCCGGTTATTAAAACTTTTTTAGGCTTCATACATATTAATATATTGTTCCACTTCCGACTCTATATTTTGAAGCTCAGTGTTTCTGGCATTGTTTGATAATTGCAAACGCAATTCACTATTTTTAAGCAAATTGATTGTAGACGTAGTTAATTCATCAAAGTTATATGGAGAGAAAAGCAAACCGTTAATTCCATCTTTAATCACCTCAGGTATACCGTCTGTGGATGATGCGATTGTTGGCACACCACTCTTTAACAAAAAATAAATTGTGTTAGGCAATCCTTCATTTATCGTAGGAATCCAACATATATCCATACCAGCAATGACCGCCTTAAATTGATCCTCTGGCTGGTATCCGTGCAAAACAACATTATTTTGAAGACCAAGCTTTGTAATTATGTACAGCAACCTCTTTTTCTCATCGCCTTGAAATCCACCTATGACATGATAATTGACATTAAAACCTTGGTCGATTAACTTTTTTATGGAAATTAAAGACTCCGCTATACATTTTTTCCAGTGAACTCGAGAAATAGTAAATATATTGATCTCTTTACCTAAAGTACTTTTAGGTTTGAAATCAAACACGTCTTTTAAGTTAGGAGTTCGATAAATTACGTGAGCCTTTTCTTTTGATAAACTATAATAAGTTGAAGCATTATCAACAAGCGAATTACAAACCGAGTGTATTTTCCAAGAATGTCTTAATCTCTTTTCAAGAAATTTCTCGTTAATATTAGAAATTAATGGAAAAATAGTTACGTCGTAACCTCTTAAGGATAATACATATTTTATTTGATGATGAATCAAATAATCTAATAACTCGTCATTTATATTTTGCAGATTGTGAAAATGAAAAATGGCCTCTTGATTATTGATGATATAATCATATTTTTTATAAAATCGGTAGGCCTTTTTGAAAGACATATCTTTTTGACTTAATGCAAACCAGAGTGCACTCAAAGAGAATTTTTTAGAACTATGATAAAAAACACCATTCTCTCTTTCAGAGACAGGCAACTCCGCCGCTGACACCGCTTGAATTTTTTGCTTTTGCTTGAGACCTTCTACCAATCTGATGTTGTAAGGTTGATACGGTTGCGGGTATGTTCCAAAAATTTGATATATCATAAGATACAAGCCTATTTATAAGTTTTGAAAAAAATCAACATATTTATGTACGTTCTTCTTTGCGTTAAATTGATTGTTCACAAATTCTTTAGCGTTAGTACCTACCTCTGTAAGGTGATCTTTATTTGAATACAACTGATAAATTTTATCAGCCCATTTTCGAGGATCGTTGTCTACTAAGTATGAATTTTTCCCATCAATGATATACATATTTAGGGGCAGTACGTTAGATGCCAAGACCGGCAATCCCATACCCATACTCTCAATAATAACCTTACTAAGACCCTCGTAATCACAGGAATGACATAGCAAATCAGTTTCTTTCATTAAACCCCACAAATCCTCTTGTGGCATAAATGGTATTAGTTCAACTTTGTTCTCAATAGACAAATCTTGAATCAATTTTTTAATGGAATTTCTTTCGGGTCCATCTCCCACTAGATATAACTTGCAAGAGAAGTTTTTAGGCAAAATGCTGATAGCCTTCACTAAAATATCTTGCCTCTTTTGTTGTGAAGAAAGTCTGGAAGCCATTAATAGATTGAAAATATTTCCATTAGTATCTGAATGTTCACAGTGCTTATTCCGTAATAAATCGCTTCTCACACCTATATCCATCACTAAGCTTTGTTTTGGGATGACATTCATATTTAGCCTGAATACTTCTTTGTTAAAAATTTTTACTAGACCCTCTGATATAAAATTCAAACCATCAGCGTAATTAAAGATATTCTCAAAATTGACTTTAAGATCAGGATTATTCTGTATTTGGTTTGCCCAGCGCATACCCGCTATACGAACCACATATTTGAAACCCAGCTCTGCTTTCAACTTGATAAAATGTTGACACGCATCTAATTCATAATAAGTATATACCGTTGTAATTTGATGGTTCGCAATTATTTTGCGAACATTTTTATCAAAAATACGATCATTGATTTTCTTTATTAAACATCTAATTTTATGAAAATTTGTTAGCGGCAAAATGCTATTATGCAAAGTGACCACTTTTAATTTATCCTTTTGGGAATAAGATAAAGTATTAAATCTCCTTTTTGAAGAAGCTGTAACATAAACGACATTAACTCCAATTTTACTCAGAGACTCTCCGAGCAACTTTAAAGAAGTTTCTGCGCCACCATGACTTCTATTTTCAAAAGGCGAAACAGTAGAATATATCAAAACGTTTAATTTCATTTATTCTCTTTTAAATCTACTGGAAATAGATAAATGTAGTGCCTCTTTAACTATACCTATAAAAATCAAATTAAGAGCCTTAATCACCTTAGTAGATTCTACCTTGGGCTTAGTTTCATGTTTTGCTCGATACCGATCTGCTTTCCATTTTTTTTTCTGTTGTTTTAATTCTTTCCAAATGATATTTAAATAAGGTTTATTAAACCCGCTTATTTTAATATTTTGACTCAACGCCTTGTTCTTAATCTTCCCTCCAAAGATTCTGACTCTTTTATTCAGTAAATCCTTGAAATTCTTCCTCGCCGGATGTTCAATCAAGCACTGCTCACAATAGTGAATATTGATCTTGCTGTTTTTAATTCGCTTGGCTAAATCTGAATCGCCACCAGAAAACAACTTTTCATTGAATAACCCTACCCTATCAAACACGTTTTTAGAAATAAAAACATTTGCGGTAACAAAGGTTTTTGTTCTAGAAGTTTTTTTCTCTAAATGTCTGAAACCAAATTGAGCCTCATAGTGCTCTGCAAGGGTAGATGGATTTTCACTACTATAAAACAAATTTATGTTTCCTGAAACTACCTTGAATTCTTCATTAATCTGTTTGAATTTATCAACACCTGATTTGATCCAATTTTCATTGGGAATACAATCTGAATCAGTAAATCCCAAAATATTACCCTTTGCAACCCCTAGCGCCCTATTTCTAGCCGCATAAGACCCTGGCGTCACCTCTCTTAGTAACCTTACATTAGAGTCTAACTGGTAAGGACAATCATCATCTATGCTGTTATTTACAACTAATATCTCTGTATCCTTTATAGAGAACGTTTGTTTTTCTAGAGCATTTAAGCAGAGCTTTAATCTATCCCAGTCGTTGAAGGTAGGAATTATCACAGAGACTAAAGGATCCATATTATTAGATGATTGATCTGCAAAAATACAAATCTGAGCACTTATAATCTGATCTTATCTATTCTTAATACCTGATTAATAAAATACTATTTGATAATTATAAACAACCGTAGTCACTGATGGCTGATATCTCGAAGTCAATACTTTACATGACGTTTTGCAGAAAATTGAGTAGCTTTAATAACAGATACAGGTTAAAAATTAAATATAATAACAAGCAAAACTCCTATTACAGAAAACAATACTGAGCCCTCTGTCTAAATGAATATGTTGATGTAGATGTAAGTTCTGTTTGATATACACCTACCTGAATCTAAATTCAAACCTTGCTAAAAAGACGATCCCATTTCAGAGCGATGTTTTCGGGTCTTAGATAATCTATCTCACCATCAGTTAAGCTAAAGTCACGATGCTGTTTATAGGCTTGATTTAATTTTTGAGCCACTTCAATTGGCTTTTCCACATTGTAACTTAACATATCATGTCGTTCCAAGAGTTCAGAATTATTTCCGTTATCCGGACCTACTATCAATTTACAAAACGTCAAACCTAAATAGATAATTCCAGAATTCAAATTATTAAATCTCGGTACTAATACAACATCAGAAGCAGACATTAATTGAGACAAGCTATCGCTGTCTATAAAACGACTATTAAATCTATAACTCCCCACATATCGTTTGTTCGCAAAGTAATCGTACACACGATCTATAGGAAAGAGCTTTTTTATTTTATAGTACCCTGAAAATGGCTTCAAACGCTTAAAAAGCATTCTAGGGGCTATTAGTAATTTATTCTTACAATTTATAGCATTGAAAGAGTTCAATATAATCTTTCTCTCTTCTATGCTTCTGACTGTGCCCGGAACTATAACTACGAATTGTTCCTCATCAATCTCCAGAAGTTTCCTCGCCTCAAATTTATCTCGAACCCTCATGGTACTGGAATAAAGAGGATGCTCTATGACAACATGCTCAGCGGCTGGATATTTCACCTCCATAAGATTTTTACTATAAGTACCTAAATGAATTATAGTAGTGGCATTTGTATACACCAGCTCATACAGGTTTCTGAACTTAATACTAGTTCCGATATGAGGAGCCAGATTATGGACTACATGAACAATAGGTACTCGCGATGACCAATTTCCCAATACGCTAGCCAATTGCTCCAATTGAGTATTTGTAGGTTCTTGCCATTCAAACAACTGCTCTGGCCAATGAATCAGTACAGCATTAAATTTTGAAATATCAGACTCCAAGGAGCCGAAATGATATCGTGTAGATTGAGAATTATTTATAATTTCCTCAAAAAAACTATTGTCAGATGCCGCTGCGGGAATTAATACATCTTTGATCATGACTGCGAGGTATAGACTCCATACAGGTAGCCTTTAATTTTTGCTCTGGTATTTTTTCCGGGTAGTTGGAATCGTTTTAGCTTTTTCATTGACTCCTTCTTAAGTTTACGGAAAACTACTTTTTTTGCTTTTGGGTAATACTTTGGATATTTTTTGGCAAGCCAGAGCCTATTTCTAATCATTAAAAATTGATAACGGGTATTTTTTGAACTCGGCTTGTGGTAGGCCGTTAAATCTGTATCTACCAGCAATTTGTAGCCCTTTTCCTTTGCTCTCAAACACCACTCGGTCTCCTCAAAATACATAAAGAAAGACTCCTCTAAGAGTCCTACATCCTGCAGTACTGCCACACTTGTAAATAGGACGCTCCCATTTACATAATCTACCTCTCGTAACCCAGTCTCAGAAACCTCACTTGTTAGCTTTTTGCCATTATGATGTTTTGTAGAAAAACCTTTTTCTTTATTTATGATCCCACCGTCAGAATAAATTATATCAGGGTTTTCTGAATCACATATCCTGGTTCCTAGGGCAGCTGTTTTTTCAAGCGATTTGAAGCGTATATATAAATCATGAATGATTGTTGCAGCTATTTCAATATCTGGATTTAATATTAAAATGTGGGTTGCCCCATTATTCATAGCTTGTTTTATACCAGCATTATTTCCCGAGGCGTAGCCATCGTTTGTATTTAACAAAAGAAGGCATTCATCAGGAATAGCTTTTTTTAATTGCTCCCGGTCTGGCTGGGGTGACAAATTATCTATGATCAAAAAAACGTATTCTTCCCTGGAATCAACTTTCAATGAATTGTATAACCTGATCACCTCTTGAGAGGAGTTGTAGTTGAGAATCAATATATAAATGCGGTCACCATTCATGATCATGAGAATGCTTCTTTTTAGAAATCATTTTTTGACGAGCTTACCTAACCTTTGTTTCAGCCTGAACTTCCACTTAAAAAAAGGATCGAATTTTAATTTAAGCTCTTTCTGTTTATCTGTGTGTAGGTAAGGTAGAAAGTCATTGTATAAGATTTGGGCAAAAGCGTCTGAATCATCAGCTCCTTCAAGTTCATTGACACTAGTCGCTTGATTTAAGTGAATCCTAAAACTGGCTAGTTCCCGGCCCAAAATCAAAATATCATATTTTCTTAAAATCCTATACCAAAACTCATAGTCCAAATCTTGTTTCAAATCCTCATTAAAATATCCCACTTCCTCCACGATAGACTTCCTAAAAAGTACTAAGCTGGGTTCTCCTATTTTATTGAGCGGAGTTTTGAAAAAATCCTTACGCTTAAAAACATCTTTGGTTAATAAGACATCTTTAAAATAATTAGGTTCAAGCTGCTTTTGAAGGTTACCATATTTTGACTTCCACTCTTGAATTTTAAGTGGGTCAGAGCCTTCTTCAACAATTATAGAGCGTTTACAAGATATTAAGCCCAGGCGAGAATTGTTTTCTAATGCCCCAACCATTTCCTCTATACAAGTGGGCTCTAAAATATCATCTTGGAATACGTATTTGATATAAATGCCGCTTGCTTTTTCTAGGCAATGATTCCAGTTTGCCCCTATTCCCTGTGGTGTATGTTTAAAAATCTTAACGGGAAAGGTGACGCTTTCGCGAAAGCGAGAAACAATCTCAAGACCATGATCGCTAGAAGCATCATCACTAACAATGAGCTCCATATTAGGATAAGTTTGTGCCCCAATGGAGTCTAAAGCTTCTTTGAGGAACTGTGATCCGTTATACATAGGTAGACAAACGGAAACCAGTGATTTCATAACAGAAGTTTAAGCTTTTTCTTAATTCTTTGGATCAGACCTATTTTCTGGTCAGTTTCTAGTTGTGAACGCAATTTACGAATCGTTTGTGTAAGGGCGTGCTCTACCTGTGGGGAATTTTCCAAGTGCTCGAGTACGATCTCCATACTTTCTACGGTATGTCTTATTCTGAGTTTACGGTTCTGTTTTGCCCAGATTCCAGAACTGTGAATCCTATACACAGCCATTACTTCATGAAACTTTTTAATCTTCCTATTTTTCACCTGTAGCATATAAAATGCCCAATCCCCAAGGTATACTAGATTGAACCATTCTGGAAAAGTAAAATCGTTCCTGAGGACAATGGATGCTGCATGAATATAGTTTCCTTTTGCGAGCTCCATACTATCAGTAGCAGAAGCAACTTCCCTCGTGGATGTATTTGAGAAGACTTCCTTTTTATCCTGGTCAAAAATGTCTACATTATGAAAACACATTGCAAAATCTGGGTGCGCCTCTAAGAAATCCACTTGCTTTTGAAGTTTGAGAGGATCTGTCCAGTAATCGTCTCCATCACAATATGCAACATATTTGGATCTGGCGCTTTTCAGTGTTTCCTTAAAATTATATCTACCTGTAGAAAGTCCATTCACGAGTATCTTATCTTTTTTCAACCACTTGAACAACTTGATTTTATCTGGATATTTGTCTGTATATTTCTCAACAATATCTCGAGTCCCATCTGGACCATCCTCCTCTCCCACATGTATTACATATTTAAAACTGGTTTGTTGCGCCAGCACACTTTCAAGACACTGCTTAATATATGCTTCATGATTATAGGTCACTATACAAACAGTAAGTAGAGGTTGAATTAGATCATCTTTTTTAAACGTCATAAATCATGATTGAGCAGGTTTTGATTACAACTTACAGGTCATAACTCGCTTTTCTTACTTTATCCAGAAGTACGTATTAATTTTTCTCACAATTACTAAAATATCTCGTTCAAAGTAAAACGACAAACCTATAAACTTTGATTTTTTTTTTGACTGGTTTAAAAGATTTAGATCATTTGCTTTCGCGAAAGCGAAACTAATGTAAGGCAGTTTGAATTAATTAAAGAATAGAAAGACAATGGTTATTCTCGACTTTAACAAGCTTGCCTATTTTAAACCCATTGACTTCAATTTTGAATTCGCATATCGCTTCAATTGAACCTTAAAAGGCAGATTGGTTCTATTTTTGTGGAGCTCTATTTCAGACAGGAGCTTCGCAAATATTTGTTCGGTGACTTTTGGTACAATACTCAGCTTTTCCAAATCAGTTGATTTTAATTGATCAATAAATCTAGTTATGATATTTAAAATTCTAGCGTTGAGTATGTCATTAATTTCTCTAGTAAACAATCTTGTTTTGATAAGTAGCGCAAAAGTCAGGGCGGTTTTGATATTCCTTTCATAATCATTCTGAACACTCCAGATTCCAGAACCAATCCTATAAACTGCCATGGTGTCTTCTATATAACCTATTTTGCTGTTTCTGGTAACAATCATGTACATGAATAGATCTCCTAGCGGACTTAGGTTAGCTTCTTCAGTTGATAACAAATATTCTTTTCTAAACATCACAGAAGGTGTTTGAATATAATTACCTTTTTCTGCTAAGTCTGAATGGGTTTGATAGTGTTCTGGAACTTTGGTTTTATAGTCATCTGTAATAGCCCCATCAGGATGTATCAGGCTTACTTTATGAAAACACAATCCAAACTCTGGATTCCTTTCTAAAAAGTCCACTTGTTTTTGTAACTTAAATGGATCTGTCCAGTAATCATCACCCTCGCACAGAGCCATGTATTTTCCTTGAGCTCTTGGAAAATTGAACACAACAGACCCTTTTCTACCTTTTACCCATTGATTTGTTTCTTCGTAGAGAGGCTTTATAATGGAAGGGAATTTTTGCTCAAATTCCCTTATAATTTCTTCAGTACCATCTGTAGATGCATCATCGTGAATGAGTACTTCAAATGCAAAGTCGGTCTTTTGCATTAAAAAGCCGTTAATCGCCTTCTCTATATATTGTGCGTGATTAAATGTTATACAAGATATGCTTACTAATGGTTTTTCAGTAACTGTACCATTCATCAAATCGATACATTAGAATTTTTAAGGTGCTCAAATCGACTTCCTTTCATTTCTTTGGCCATATCTTTTAACATGGTCAAATAATCAAATTTTGGGGAATAGCCCAACTCTTCTACTGCATTACTTATATCATAATGGTAAGAATTCTGATTGTTTTTCTCTGGCTTATATATGACTTCTGATGGATTGTCGTCTGGTGAAAACACTTCGATTATGCCTCGTATTTGATCTTCTAAGGTAACAGACTCTCCTCTTGCCACGTTATAGAAACCTTTGTCCAGATTTGATTGTAAAGCTTTATAGAGCATTTGATTAAAGTCCTGAACATAAACAATATCTTTTGAAACAGAAGGGTCACCCCAGATTTCAATAGGTTCTGACTTCATTGCTTTATCCATAAAGTACCTATATCCAATTGGGACATTTTTACCATTCACAAACATTTCTAATATAGGTCTGTAGAGATAAATTGTAGGTAGTCTGAAAATGAAAGTTTTGAGACCGTAGTCTTGTCTGTAATGCTCAATTAAATCTACTGCTGTATTCTTAGAAATAATGTAAACTGCATGATCACCTTTGAGATTCAAACTTCTTGGTGCGTCTGGCTTAATCACCTCTCCAGTGTTCCAGTGACCTGCAACGTCTGAGTGGGATTGTGTAAAAAGAAATTTTTCTACACCGGTCTTACGAGCGAATTCTAACACATTTAATGTCCCCATGACATTTACATCTAGATAAGTGTGTGGCTTATAACCTTCCATCCTAGATGGCATGGCTCCTGAAATTAATACAATAGCGGAAACATCTTTTTGCGGAAGCTTGGCAAAGTCTTCTTGCTTAGTCATATCTACAGAAATATATTCTATATTCCTGCTTTGATAGTAATCTTTTACCTCGGTTTTTCTACCACAAGCAATAACTTCAACTCCTTGATCTACCAAATAATCTACAAAATAGGTTCCCAGAGAACCCGTAGCACCTAAGACAATAACTTTTTTCATTTTACAATTGTATATTGATTCAAAATACTTCTAACCTGTTCTTTACTATGATTCATTAATAGATCAATTATAAGCTTTTTATCTAAACTATCGTTGACTTTAATAAATGATAAATCCAGATTATTCTTGCGAAATATATCTGAACTATATAATTCTTTTCCTCCTATTGGGTTCACGTAATGAACTGCCTTTTCTTGAGTTGCAATATCGATCACCCTATCCTGACCGCTTAAACTTAAATTATCATAAGCGTTTTGACTTTTAGCAAACTCAGTATTTAGCTCAAGGTATTCTGATACCTGCTTAACACTATATTTTGCCATCTCGCTCATGCTATCTGTATTTAGCTCAAAGGTTTTTTCAATAATCTCATATGCCTCATTGAAAAACGGAGCTTTCCCGTAGGACTGCTTGATGCTTTTGTAAAGTTTCTTTTTGACTTTGCTGAACAAGTTTTGGTTGATCTTTATGTCCTGAATCAAGGTATATGAACTAGCATTGGATAGAGGAATCGTGAAGAAAACTTCCTTATCATTAATAGTGATTTTGTTTCTATTGATCCAGCCTTGCTTGATAAATGTGACATCATCATAAAATATGAACTTATCAACATAGTTGATAAGCTGAAAGTATCCTATGTAGGGAAAAATATAGGGTTGCATTATGGCAATAGTATTACCCATCACGATAAATATTTATATTGTTTCAAATCTAGCTTATAAGCTTTTTCCAACTTATTATTGGATTCACTAAATAGTTTAGAAAAGCGTTTTAAATTGTTGCTATCTATGTTCAAATCAATTTTTTCCACATTGGACAAAGATGCTATTTTCTCTGCCGCCTTGACCAAATGGTGTCTTACCTGATAATCCAAGTGAACTTCAAGGGGAACTTCCTTACCTAACTCTTCAGTAAAATAGGGAACGTACCTATGATTATCAAACACCTGGTAAAAACCATTACCGAAAGAATGACTATATCGTTCATTCATCATTTTTTTGACCTCCAATGCCTGATCACTGAGCTGGCGGTTGTAGATTGTCTCAATTTTGGTAATTAGATCTGTTTCCACATCCAGCACACGAGCAATATTGTTAAGAAAAACTTCATTGTCTTTTTTAAAGGATTCAAAGGGCACAATATGTATATTTTCCTTACCGAAATAGCTCGCGTATACATCAATTACTTTGTCAAAACAAAATTCATGAAGGGCACTCCTGTCTTGATAATCCCATAGGTAATTAAAAAAATCATTGATAGAGCCCGAATAACCAAATCTTATTTGCTCTTTGTATAAAGATGCTATCAAGTCGATCTGCTCTCTCAACACAACTAAAATTTTAGTGTCTCTACCAAAAATACCCTTTAACCTCTTTGCTTTTTCTTCAATATCGATTCCGTAGTTCCATTGGAAACTATAATTCTCGTTAGAAATACCTACGGTACGAATGATGTTTGAATTTTTTGCTTGTTCAAAATAGCTCTCAAAATTAGACCTCACCTTTTTTGCATTGTAACTGATGGAATTGCGGTATCTCAAATCCACCTCCATGGCGATGTTGATTTCTCTAGAAATATATCCAAGATCATCCCAGTAAGTTTGATCACTCCTATTTCCACAACCTAGGTTAAGTATTTCAGGGTGTTTGCCAAAAAAACCATTTTGAAGAACCGTTGAGCCACTTTTTGGATATCCTATATGAATAAACTTATTAAGTACGCCATCATTGTCTTGTTTAGGAAGGAATGACTCTTCATCCTTTACAACTTTTGTCTTTTCATTTACTCTGTACGCATGAAAGCCGAATGAAAGTTTTTTCTCATTACCAATTTTTATAGTCTTTTTAGTCTTCATGACAATTCAAGTTTTGTTTTTCCAAGGAAATTTCTCAAATTTTGGTTTAACCTTCAAAAAATCACACATTTTACGATAATCATCATTCTTAGAGACATTTATTACTAAAAAATCATCTGGCCTAAACCTGAAATACTCTTTCACAGACTTTATATGATCTACATATTGTTCCTTAAGGATTTCTTCATTATAAGGATCACTCTCTGGAGTTTTGAATATTGATCTATTAACTTCCCAAGGCCTTCCTTTATAGTGTCTAACTGCATTCATCAAATCTTCCTTTGAGGGCGTTTTTCCATTTGCCCATAACTTACCGTGGAAGGTAGTTATTGACTTATACCAAACTTCTGGAGTGTCTCGTACCGTCAAAATAAATTTGCTGTTTGGAAAGGCCAGGTCTAAAGCAATGTATGTATATGGGAATGAAAAAGGAAAGTCTTGAAACGCTTCATATTTTTCGCAATATTTGATTAATGGTTTAAAATTTCGAGTCTTCCAATCTTTCAAAAAAACCGATGCTTTACTCTGAACATTCATTTTATAGTTATGCTCCTCTAAAGTATATTTTATGGTAGTGGTACCCGTTTTATTAAAACCTATGCAAAAAACCTTTGGCTTTTTATTTGAGAAGATCATAAAGACATTTTAATTAAATCAGTTATCCGTTTTAAATCTTTTCCAGCCAGTCCTACATAATTTGGAAGACATAAAATGGTTGAGGCGATTTTTTCAGAAACAGGCATTTTTTGATAGCTTACATATTTCAAAGTATTTAAACTCGGATAGAAGTACCTGCGTGGATTGATAGCATGGTCATTCAAGACCTGTTTGACTCTCAACAATTGGGATTCTGACTCAAAAACAACTGGAAAGTAATGAAAGTTCCAATCTGTCCCTGGACGTAGCTTGATCATTTTCAAAGAGGTGCCAGCTAGAAATTTTTTGTAAGAATCAACTACTTTTTCCCTTGCCTGAAAAATTTCATCTAAATGTTTAAAAACGGCAAGTCCCATGGCTGCCTGTAACTCACTCATCTTCGCATTTATTCCCACATCATAAAAGTCAACTGGACCATCATGACCGAAATTATGATGAAAAAATAGACTCTTTTGCAACTCATCATTATTAGTGATCCAGCACCCGCCTTCCCCAGTATGAAAAATTTTAGTGGCATGAAAACTACATGTACTAACATCGCCATAATTGAAAATGGATTGCCCCTTGTACTTCACACCAAAGCAATGCGCAGCATCATAAATCACCTTGATATTGTGTTTGTGTGCAATTTTTTCAATAGCCTCTATATTACAAGGATTTCCAAAAACATGGGTTGCTAAAATCGCTGAAGTCTTAGAGGTTATTGCAGATGCTATTTTATTTTCGTCAATCGTAAAAAAATCTTCATCAATATCCACAAATACGGGAGTGCAATTCTCCCATACAACGCTTGATGTTGTGGCTACGTAAGAAAAAGGGGTGGTTATAATCTCACCCTCAAGCCCCATAGACTTAATAGCTATTTGAATAGGCAAGGTTCCATTTGTAGTTAAAGTCAAATTGTTGACCCCTAAAAAATTGATTAACTTATATTCCAACTCCTTTACCAATTGTCCTCGATTGGTCAACCATTTATTATCCCAAGCGGTTTTCAAAATAGCTTGAAATTCATTTTGGTCAGGCAAGAAGGTTTGCGTTACATTAATCATTTACTTAGGGTTAAAAAACAAATAAAAATCTGCTTACATTTTAATAACAAAAACTTCGTTTTGATAAATCACCACACATCTAAAATAAAAAGATATATTGATTGAGTTATTGGTTCAAATTATACTTCCACATAGCTATCTAACAATAATGGTGGTGAAATATCCATTTCTGAAATGATCTGAAATGAACCCACGTTATTTACCTTTAATATAGGAGAACTCCTCTTCTTATCAGATAAGTATATGTTTAAGTGATAAATACCTTTAGACAACTGAATCTTTTTCAGGTCTACCTTAAAAGAAAAAGTTCCCTTTTCAATTTTAGTGGGCTGTAGGTCATTATTTACAATAGCTACGGGTCTTTGTTCCTTGTCAAAGATAGAAATTAACAAGAAAGGAGATTGCGTCATATCTAAGTTTTCAAAAGTCAATTCAAAGCGCACATCATCCAACCAATTAATTTTTGGAACCCCAGTTTTAGTTTCTAGACCATTTATAGAGCAACTGCGGTACTTGATTTTGCTTGACTCCATCAGTGTAGACATCTTAATATCACCAAATCTTTGATAATAAAGATCTATACCTTTTGAAACATCTGTCCCCTGATATCTTGACTTCCCTTTGTCCATGAGCAAAACTTGAGTACAAATACGAGATACCATCTGAGTGGAGTGTGACACAAAAATAATAGCTGTTTTCGGTAAAATTTCATCAATGGTTTTAAAGCATTTCAAAACGAACCCCATATCACCAACAGCAAGCACCTCATCCACAATTAGGATATCAGGCTCCATTTGTGCAGCGACAGCAAATCCCAGACGCACCTTCATACCACTAGAATAGTTGCGCACGGGCATATCTATAAATTCCCTGAGTTCAGCAAATTCAATGATCTCTTCTAATTTGTTTTCAATCTCTTTTCTAGAGAAACCCAAAATGGCTCCATTATTATATATATTCTCACGTCCACTTAAAACAGGATTAAAACCCGCACCTAATTCAATTAAGGCTCCTACGCGACCTTTCATCACGATTTTTCCTGCATCTGGATTAATTAATCCATTTAAAATTTTTAATAAGGTTGATTTTCCTGCTCCGTTGTGTCCTATTAATCCTAAACACTCCCCTCGTTTTAAAGTAAAGCTAACATCTTTAACCGCCCAGAATTCCTTAGGCCTAAGTTCACTATTGCTATTCCCAGAATAGCCCGCTATCAAATCCTTTACTCCATACCACAAACTGGTCTTCAAGTCTTTACAAAACTTTTTTGAGAGGCCTGAAACTTCTACAAGTATATCGTCATTTTGATATAACGTTTCATTTTTGTCATGGGGTACTGAAATAGGTGTAGAACTCATTTTTTAATTCTTCTATCAATTTACAAAGATAGCCATTGTGCAAATGGATTTATTCATTACAAGTCAAATTGATTTAAAAACTAGAAATCATTTTTTCTTGCCTTTAATAAACGGGTTAGAAAGTAAGGAATATCTTATAAAGATAGCATGCTTAAATAACGACAGTGATAAAAATCCTTGCCATCTCTTTGATCGAGTTTGTTCCATACTTTTGGAATTTGAAAGAAATAAATATGCAGGGCTATTGATTATAACTAGTTCGCTTTCGCGAAAGCGACATCAATCAAACACTCAAGTTTCATCAACATATGATCTATAATAAATACGGATATGCTTATTCATAGGAATATCAAAAAACAATACTGGATAACATCTTGAATACTAAGGCTAGCTTACACAATATTTTCAAATCAAATTGTAAGTGCTGTGTCTTTAAATTTGAGACAGGAAAAGACAGGTTGAGAAAAACCGTAAAAATTCAAATAACCGAATTACCAAATGGCCTTTCAAACTCTTCTGACCACCGATAATTTATGATTCGGAAATAATAAAATTAGATTTCTAACCAGAGGTTACTTCAGTTTTTAGCATAAAAGGATGCCAAGTTTCTTTATGATGTAGTACTTGAAAAACTAAAAGGCTATTGACCCTGTAACAGGGAGAACCATCAAGGTTGACAGTTATGTTTATGGAGTAAACTCCTTTAGAGAGTTGGATGTTACTGGTGCTAAAATTCAGTACGCAATTCGGATTGTTGTTGAGCTCTACAGCGTCATTATCAAGAACAGCTACCGGCCGTTGTTCTTTATCAGACAAAGTTAGCACCACTTTTACGGATTTTGCTTTTCTATCTACAACCTCAAAATCACATTTCAAGTTCAGGTCGTCACCCCAGCTCAAACATTGAACACCTTCTCTATAAGTATCAGTATTTAAGAGCATTGACCCAAATAGTATCCTACCATCATTCAGTACAATATTTGCGTCATTATCAGCAAACCTCGTATAATAAATGTCGATTCCTTCTGAAACATTGTTGCCTTGATATTTCACATGCCCATTCTCTAATAACATGATTTTGGAGCAAATACGGGAAACAGTAGGCATACTGTGAGCAACAAATATGACCGCTGTCTTTGGCAATATATCATCAATAGTTTTAAAGCATTTAAGAACGAAGCCTAAATCGCCAACAGCTAAAACTTCATCGATAATCAATATATCAGGATTCATCTGCGCGGCTACTGCAAAGCCCAACCTAACTTTCATGCCACTTGAATAATTGCGCACTGGCATATCAATGAACTCTTTCAGTTCGGCAAAATCGATTATATAAGATAGTTTTTGATCAATTTCTTTTTTAGAGAATCCTAAAACAGCACCATTATTGTAAATGTTTTCCCGACCACTTAAGATAGGGTTGAAGCCAGCGCCCAATTCAATTAGAGCACCCACTCGTCCCTTCATCTTTATCCGACCTTCATCTGGATTAATAAGTCCATTGAGCATCTTTAACAATGTAGATTTTCCAGCACCATTATGTCCTATCAAACCTAAACACTCTCCACGTTTAAGCTTGAAGCTGACACCCTTGACTGCCCAAAATTCTTTAGGACGAAGTATGCTTGATGTGGAATCCTTATAACTGGTCAGCAGGTCCTTGACCCCATAATACAAACTGGTTTTAAGATCTTTACAGAATTTTTTTGACAAATCTGAAACCTCAATTAAAACATCCTCCTCTAAATTTTTATCTCTGTGGATATTCTGAGTTGAATTATTTGCCATTTTAAGCACTTAATCTTTCCACAAAAATAGGAATGGACAACCTGTAAAATACCAGACCGATTAAAAATAGTGGGATGCTAACTAGGAATACTATTATAAAGTAGGTTAAATACTCCAAAGGTAAACCAACCGCAAGATTACGTCCTACCATAATAATTGGGGTCAAGGGATTAAGTTCCATAATTATTTTAATTGCTCCACTTTCTGGGACAGCAAAAACTACAGGTGTAACGTACATTATAAATCGTAAGGAGAAGCTTATCAATTTAGATACATCTTGATATAACATCCCTATAGGCGTTAACAACAATCCAATGGTATTTCCTATCAATAAACCGCCAATAATAGCAAATGGGAATAACAATAAGCCCCAGCTTAAATCGACGCCATAGGCAAAAACAAAAATGAGCAGCAATAAAACTTTAATAAATGAATTAAATAATAGTTTCAAAACACCAGAAACGATAAGTGCCTCTTTAGGAAAATTAATTTTTGTCAATATTCCCTTAGAACCATTTGTGCTTTGAATAGGAGCGTTTATTGATTCAGTAATGATTGACCATAATAGGGTACCCGCAAACACGTAAACAGGATAGGGTATATTTGTATCCTTAATATTTACCGTTCCACTTGAACTTAATAATATCCAAACTATTGCAGTAGCTATTGGGGTTATAAATGCCCATACAATACCTAAAAGTGATTGTCTGTATTTTGCGGATATATCTCTTTTTGCTAATTGATAAGCCAAAAATCTAGAATCTATAAGATCAAATAAACTTTCTTTTAACAGCTTAAAAAACTTGGTTTGATTATCTTTCTGATAGATTTGTACTTTCATTATTTTTTAATTTACCTAATAAAAATTAATTAGTGACCAAGTTTTCATCACGACAAAAACAATTTCTAAACTGGTCAGTTTGAGATTTTATTTAGACCTGTTAAATATTCTATATCTAAGGAAACCAATTCTAAGATCTTCCAAACCGATTGCAAGTTCCCTATTTTTTTATTAGACGCTTTAGGATTTTTTTCACAACATATTTGAAGCCCCTAGCTCTGTCTTGCTCATGATACCCATTGGAATAGACTCCATAGCCATAACCATAACCATAGCCGTAACCATAGCCATAACCATAGCCGTAACCTTTTGTATCCTTATAATAATTGAATAAAATACTGACACGATCTATCTCTTTTCTTGCATACTTCTCGTTGATAATATCAAGCATCATCTTTTTAGTATACTTTTGTCTAACCATATAAAGTGTCACATCAGCATACTTAGCTAATTCTATAGAATCTGCTACCAGTCCTAGAGGAGGCGTATCCAAAATCACATAATCGTACTCCTGCTTTAAAATCGTCATCAATTCCTTCATCTTAGCGGACAAAATTAATTCACTCGGATTAGGAGGAACTGGTCCAGATAGGATCACATCAAGATTGTTGATCTTAGTTGTCTTAGTCATTTGCTGCAGGGTACAATCCTTCACCAAGTAATTAGAAACACCTACGTCATTTGTAATATCAAAATCATCAAATATTTTTGGCTTTCTCAAATCTAAACCTACTAGTACTGTTTTCTTACCACTTAAAGCAAACACAGACGCTAGATTTATACTGGAAAAAGTTTTCCCTTCACCACTCACACTACTCGTAACCATGATAGTCCTAGAATTGGTTTGAGAATCTTGGTCATACATAAAGTGAAGGCTCGACCTTAATCCTCTAAAAGCTTCAGCGGCTGCAGATTTCGACTTTTCGTATACGATTAGATTATTGGGGTGATCTACTTTTCCTACAACTCCAAGCACGGGAATAGTAGTTAGTCGTTCTATTTGTTTTGGAGTATATATATAATTATCAAATAATGTAAGAAGAAAAGCCACTAATGTTGGAATTGTCAATCCTAATAGAAGCGCCAACAAATAGTTAACTGTCGAATCTTTTGACCTTCCTGATTGGTTAGTATCTTTTGCTTTATCTATTACATAAATGTCCGAAACATTTGATGCTTTAGCTAGTTCCGCCTGGGATCTTCTTCTAAGCAAATTGTTGAATTCCGATTTTCTAGTCTCAAAGTTTCTTTGTATTCTTAAAAACACTTGCTGCTCCTCTGGAAGTGTTTTAATTTCCTGCTTTACCTCAGTTTGCTCTTCTAAATTACTAATCAAATCCTGATTGAGAAGTTCTGTGGAGCTCGTAATGTTTGCTAAGATCAGTCTTCTCAAACTTTCGATATCTCTATCTAAACGAGCCATTTCAAACGTATTCTCTTTGACAGAATATTGTTTGACATTTCTTTCTCGAGACTTCTCGATGATCTGACTTACATATTGTTCAATGTTTGATTCATTTATCCCAACTACAGAAGGTACTTGAATTTTTGTATAATCTGTATTATTCTCCAAAAACTCCTCGAGGGAATAGTAATATTTTTTAGATCGTTCAATCTGCTTCTCTTCTAACTCTAGAACTGATAGCTCGCTATTTAATTGGGACATTTGTGCAGATGCATCTACAATTCCATTTTCAGACTGAAAATCTTCTAAGGCTTTCTCTGCTTGCTCCAGTTTTGGAAGATCAGCATTAAGTACGCTATCAATATACCTGATTTGACTGTTCGCATATAAATTTTTCCTAAGAAGCTCTGCTTTTTCTAGAACTGAAGAGCTTGCATTCAAGTAATCAATCAACTTGAGTTTGTTGGTCCCTGTAAGCGTAAGTGTCAATATTGATGAACCAGATGGTGTTTGCTCTAAAGATATTCCTTTATAATTTTTAACTGTAGACCAGTAGTCTTTGAAGTAAACATCCCAAGTCCCTTTTCTAAACTGCTCAGGCACGCGTTTGATCTCAAATGCCATAAAAGGAGTCTCAACCTTGTCTCCAAAATTGTAGACATCAGAAAAAAGTCCCATCGGAGTTTTTAATCTCACTGATTCCTTTGTGGAATAATTAAATCCACTCGCACTGTTTTTTTGAAAGTCAACACTTATCCTAACACGGTTTTCATCAAGCACGTTAAATTGGATCGGAACACCTTTTAACTGGGCTTTTGAAGTATCCACATGAATTTTAAAAGGAGTTTTATTATAAGCGTCAATATCAAAATATTCCCCTTTTTTCAAATAATCTACATATATCTGTAATTCATCTACCACAAGTTCGTTATGCGATCTGGACTTATATTTAGTTATTGCGGTAGTTACTTTGTCTGTTGTCCCTCCCCAATTAAAAGTCAAGCTGGTATTGTCTGAAAGGCCAGGGCTTGAATTATCAGTAACTGTGATCAATGATTCGACCTCATAATAGGTCTGGATAAATTGGTTTTGGTAATAGGCTATTGAGAAACAAATGGCAAATACTAAAATAAAAAGCCACCAAAGCTTTATTACTTTAGATAAAAATTGACGTATGTCAAAAATCCCAGATAATGAATTAATATCCTCGTCCTGCATCTTATCGATTAGATAAATTGTCAATTAATAAATAAGTAGTGATAATTGTAGTAAAAATGGAGATGGCCGTTGTAAATGTGGATAGTCCAGTAGTCCCTACACCCAAAGCTTTTTGAGGGAGCGGACTAAAAACGATCATATCATTGGGTCTCAAGTAATAGTAAGGGGATTTTATGACCTCAATTGATGTTAGATCAAGTATATGAGTTTTGATCCCACCCTCATATTGCCGTATGATTTTCACCGAAGTAAGATCTCCGGTCACTGGTACTCCACCACCGTCTGCCACGGCTTCGACGATACTTACTTGGTCTCTCAAAATAGTGTATTGACCTGGACTATTTACTTCACCAACCATAGTATATCGTAAACCCTCAAGCTTTACGTCTACAAAAATATCAGAAGTTTGTTTAAAATTTGTTTTAAACAATAAAGCCTCAATTTGTAAACGCACTTCTTCCAAAGTTTTACTAACCACAGATATTTCACCTAATTGAGGCACCCTGATGGTACCACGATTACTAATGGTAAAACCAGTAAAATATAAGCCCCCTTGTAAAACCTGCTGAGCGTTACCTCCTCCTCCTCTAGCTGAACCAATTTGAAACTCACTAACGAAATTGCTATCAAATGGGGCCTTAATGTTTATTGCTATTATATCCCCTACTTGCAGCCTGTAAGGACTCTGTACTCTCTGAATTGTAAGTAGAGAATCTTTTGGAAACTCTTCTTTATCTTGCAGATAAGTAATGCGAGAAGTAGGTATACAAGAAGTTACAAACAGCGCCAGAATTACGAGAGCAAAAAAATTTTTCATAATCAAATTAAGCTTGCAAATATACTACAATATAGCTCATGCCCACATTAATTAGACTATCATACCAGCGGCTACAGTCTCATTTGTATCAGGATCTATGAGTATTAAACTTCCAGTCAACTTATTATCTCGATAGCTATCTATCATCATTGACTTATTGGTTTTAAGACTTACTCTACCAATTTCATTCATTTTAAACTCAACCACATTGCTATCTCGTTTCAAGGTTTCAATATCAATTTTGTAAACACAATCAGCAATCATAGAGATCTGCTCGTTGCTAGCATGAATGATTTTATATTTTTTTCTTATTTGAGATGGTTTCTCGTTAAGCCAGCATATCATAACATCAAATTGTTGCTTGGACTCTGGCATATTGTTAGTTCGTACTATCATACCACCCCTGCTGATATCGATATCATCTTCCAGCGTTACTGCTATTGACATCGGTGCAAATGCTTCTTGAACTTCTTTATCACCTGAATTTATTGACTTAACTCTAGATGTGAATCCAGACGGAAGAGCTGTAACTGCATCGCCCACTCTAAGCACTCCGCTACCGAGTCTCCCTGCGTATCCACGATAGTCTTCAAACCCTTTGCGTTGTGGCCTCAAAACTGTTTGAATAGGGAAGCGTACATCAATCTTATTGATATCGCTACTTATATGAAGGTGCTCCAGTGTATAGAGCAACGGAGCCGCTTGATACCACGGCATATTTTCACTTCTATTAACCACGTTATCACCAAGTAAGGCACTTAGGGGGATAAAAGCTACGTCACGCGTTAGCATTTTAGAAGCAAAATCATTGAAATCTTGGATAATCTGTTCATAAACACTTTCGCTAAAATCAACTAAGTCCATCTTATTGATACAAACAATTATGTGTGGTATATTCAATAGACTTGCAATAAATGCGTGGCGCTTAGTTTGCTCAATGACTCCATGTCTTGCGTCAATTAGTATCAGGGCAGCATTTGCAGTAGAGGCACCAGTAACCATGTTTCTAGTGTACTGAATATGCCCAGGTGTATCCGCAATAATAAATTTACGTTTTGGAGTAGTAAAGTATCTATAAGCAACATCGATAGTAATTCCTTGCTCCCGCTCATCTCTCAGACCATCCGTAAATAATGCAAGGTCTATATCTTCAAGACCTTTTTGAGAACTTGTGTTCTTAATGGAATCTATTTGATCTTCAAAGATCGATTTAGAGTCGTATAATAACCTTCCAATTAAAGTACTTTTTCCATCATCAACACTACCAGCAGTAGTAAAGCGTAATAATTGATTTTTATCTAAATTCATGTTGTTTTCCTAAAAATATCCTTGTTTTTTTCTATCCTCCATTGCAGATTCTGATCTTTTATCATCACTGCGGTTTCCTCTTTCTGTCATCTTCATTGACGCCACCTCAAGGGCAATTTTTTCGGTAGTATCACAGTCTGATTCTATGGCTCCTGTTATGGTGATATCTCCTAAAGTCCTAAACCTAACTTTTTTTGTGACAATATCTTCTTCCTTTACATCTTGTAAATATTCAGAATAAGGTAACCACGTATCATTTCTCCAAACCATTTTACGTTCATGTGCTAGATATAGGCTCGGCACCTCTATGTTTTCTCTATGAATGTAATTCCAGACGTCTAACTCAGTCCAATTACTAATAGGAAAAGCTCTAAAATGTTCACCCTCAAAATGATTTCCATTAAGAATATTCCATAATTCCGGACGCTGATTTTTTGGATCCCACTGACCAAAATCATCTCTATGTGAAAAAAATCTTTCTTTTGCTCGTGCTTTCTCCTCGTCTCGTCTCGCACCTCCTAGAGCACAATCTATCTTATTTTCTTCAATAGCATCCAAAAGAGTAGTTATCTGCAAAGCATTTCGGGTTGCATTTTTGCCTTTTTCTTCTGCAACGCGTCCTTTATCAATAGAATCTTGGACTTTTGCAACAATTAATTCTACATCGAGTTTTTCTGCAATGTCATTTCTAAAAGCAATGGTCTCGGGAAAATTATGACCTGTGTCTACATGCATTAAGGCAAATGGTATTTTTGCCGGATAAAATGCTTTTTTAGCCAAATGTGTCACCAAGATGCTATCCTTCCCTCCACTAAAAAGAATTACAGGCTTGTTGAACTGAGCCCACACCTCCCTGATAACATATATAGCCTCTGATTCTAATTCGCTTAGATAATCTAAATAATACTTATCCATTGTTTATAAACGGTATTAATTTATTTTTTAATTCTTTTGATGTATCTTCAACAGATTTTCCCGTGGTAAAAACCTCTATATCTGGATTCAAAGGCATCTCATATTTAGCATCAACACCAGTGAAATTAGGAATCTCCCCAGCTCTAGCTTTCTTATACAATCCTTTAACGTCCCTTTTTTCGCACTCTTCGAGGGGAGTATTAATAAAAATTTCGCGAAAGCGAGACGCTCCCACTATTTCTCTTACCTTTTCCCTCTGATGTAATAATGGTGAAACAAAAGTACCTATAACTATCAAACCAGCTTCAAGCATTAGTTTACTTACCTCAC
Source organism: Nonlabens sp. (assembly GCA_049671565.1). Classification (GTDB taxonomy): domain Bacteria; phylum Bacteroidota; class Bacteroidia; order Flavobacteriales; family Flavobacteriaceae; genus Nonlabens. Next base: position 18,659 of record JBATVD010000039.1, on the reverse strand, counting down.
CTATTCGTCTAAGGTTTTCAGACCGATCTTCTTCTGAAAAACCGAGACCTTTATTTAAACCCATTCTCACATTATCTCCGTCTAAAACAAACGTATGGTAACCCTCACGGAGCAGATCTTTCTCAACTGCTTGAGCTAAGGTAGATTTTCCAGACCCTGAAAGTCCAGTAAACCACAAAAGAACAGGTTTCTGTTTTTTTACTTGAATGCGAAGTTGCTGTTCAGTTGTATAATCTGTGGCGAAAATATTATTTTTTCCCTTCATCCTCAGTTGTTCTTTCGCCCTCAATACCAAAATTTGACTTATACCAGAAACGTTCATGATAATAATAAAGTACCATTTTAATAATCGACTCTGCTATAGCTACACCCGAAGCTTTAGTGATTGCATCTGGATCTTCTTGGAAGAAGATAAAAGCCAATGCAAAAGTAGTAACGCTCGCAATTACTCTCCACGTAATTGTTTTGGCAATATGCCTTTTCCTTGTAACATCCATTGCTAATTGACTATAAAAAATGGGTTATATAAATCCTCCTTATTATATTGCAAAGGTAGATTATTTTTGTAAGAAGTTACAGAAACGCCTGCTGCCTCGCATATGGCTTGTCCGGCCGCAGTATCCCATTCCATTGTAGGACCAAATCTAGGGTAGACCTCAGCAGTTCCTTCTGCTACCAAACAAAATTTGAGCGAACTACCTACAGACACAATTTGCAATTCTCGATCGTCACTTCTAGACAGCTGATCAATGTAATCTTTAGTTTCTTGATTTAAGTGAGATTTACTAGCGACTACCTTGAGGTAATTTTTATCTGAATGCTGCTTTAAAACTGAAGCTTCTTTCACAATCTCAGAGACGCTCATTCCCTTTTCCCAATCTACCGTTGCTCTGAAAGCATCTGCCATACCTTCACTAGTAAAATAGAGGGACTTCAACACAGGTGCGTAAATCACTCCCATAGTCAGTTTCCCATTCTCCAGTAAGGCAATATTGACGGTGAATTCGCCATTGCGGTTGACAAATTCTTTGGTTCCATCCATTGGATCTACGATCCAGCACTTCTCCCAATCTTTTCGAGCTAAGTAATCGGAATTTTTGATCTCTTCACTAATTACGGGAATGTCGGTACTTTTGAGATAATCGATGATTACCGCATTGGAATTGAGATCTGCTTGAGTAAGTGGTGAGTCATCCGCTTTTTTATCTACTATTGCCTCATTTTTATTATAAACTTCCATGATCGCAGCGCCCGCCTTAATAGATGCTTTGATTGCAAGTTCTCCTAGATTTGATATCATGAATGAAATTTAAATGGCAAAACTAATCATTCCTATCCATTGAGAAAGAATTTTACAAGAGTTTGGGCTTAGGTTCACGCAAATGATCGTTTAAGGACAAAGAACCTCTATTTTTGCATCTATTACATTAAAAATATGAACTACCTAACGGTTGAAAATGTTTCCCGAAGCTTTGCAGAAAAATATCTCTTCAAAAATATATCCCTTGGTATTAATCAAGGTCAAAAAATAGGCTTCGTTGCCAAAAATGGTTCAGGAAAAACCTCCCTTCTCCACATAATTACTGGTAAGGAACAGCCTGATGATGGAAAAGTAAGTTACCGCAACGATCTGCGCATGGCTTACTTGAGCCAAGAGCCTGACCTTGCGCCTGATTTGACGGTGGAAGAGGTAATTTTAGACAGCGACATCCCCACCTTAAAGCTTATTACTCAGTATGAAAAAGCCATGGCAAATCCAGACGATGCTGATGAGATGCAAGATGCGCTGGATCGCATGGATGCTGCAAATGCATGGGATTTTGAAACTAAATACAAACAGATCCTAACCAAACTGAGACTGGACGACCTCTCGATCAAGATAAAAACCTTGAGTGGAGGCCAGAAAAAGCGTGTAGCAATGGCCATAGCTTTGCTTTCTGATCCACAACTTCTAATCATGGATGAACCTACCAACCATCTCGATCTAGAAATGATAGAGTGGCTGGAGAGTTATTTTAAACAAGAAGATTACACAATCCTCATGGTCACTCACGACCGGTATTTTCTAGATCGCGTATGCACTGAAATTATAGAATTAGATAACGGCCAGCTATACTCATACAAAGGAAACTACTCCTATTATGTTGAGAAAAAAGAAGAACGCCTTATACTGGAGCAAACCACTCAAGAAAAAGCGCAACAACTTTATAAAAAAGAACTGAATTGGATGCGTCGCCAGCCTAAGGCACGCACCACAAAGTCCAAATCTCGCATCGATGATTTTTATCAAATCAAGGAGGCGGCAATGAATAGACGCAAGGATCACAAAGTAGAGCTTGAGATCAATATGGAGCGCATGGGTACCAAGGTTGTGGAGCTGCACAAAATCAGCAAATCCTTTGGCGAGAATACTCTTTTTGAAAACTTCTCCTATAACTTTTTGCGTGGTGAGCGCGTTGGCATCATTGGTAAAAATGGTACTGGGAAATCCACTTTCCTAAATCTTCTAACAGGCATGCTACCGCCTGATACGGGTAAGATCGTGACTGGTGAGACCGTTAAAATAGGATACTACACTCAAAAAGGTATCAATATCAATCCTGGCCAGAAGGTAATCGATGTGATCAAGGAATATGGAGAGTACATACCTCTTACTAAAGGAAAGATAATAAGCGCAAGCCAGCTACTGGAACGTTTCATGTTTGATAGTAAAAAGAAACATGATTTCGTTGAGAAACTTAGTGGTGGTGAGCGCAAAAGACTGTATTTGTGCACGATACTGATTCAAAATCCCAACTTCCTGATTTTGGATGAACCTACTAACGATCTGGATATTCCCACGCTCAACGTGCTGGAGAACTTTTTGATGGATTTTCCCGGTTGTATTATTGTAGTGAGCCACGATCGTTATTTTATGGATAAGATCGTAGATCATCTCTTTGTGTTTAATACCTCCGGAAATATTACTGATTTCCCTGGCAATTACAGCGATTTCAGAGCTTATGTAGGATCAACAGACATTTCACTAGAAAAGGATATTTCAAAGAAAACAGAGACCCCAACAGCAAAAGAACCTTCTCTTAAAAAGGAGGACTCAAGCTCGGGACCTAGCCGAGAGCAGCAGAAAAACCTCTCCCGACTGGAAAACAAAATCAAAAAGCTGGAAGAGCAAAAAAAGAAGCTGCAAAACAGTTTTCTAGATCCTGGGATTGATCCAGAGCAAATGACCGAAAACTCCATAGAGCTGGAAAAAGTGAAAGCAGATCTTGAAGAAACCGAGATGGAATGGCTTGAGTTCAGTGAAAAAATGGGATAGCTCGCATGCAGGCACAGTTTCAAATATCAACTTACTTCTCACACCTCGCAAAGTCCTTTCACCTGCACGGTATTCACTCGCCGTTTGTCTTTCAATTTGAAAAAAAATGCTTGAGAGATCGTAATCATTTTGAAGAGTATCTGAAACTATCTCGCTTTCGCGAAAGCTTAAAAAAAAACAACACCATACTCACCGTTGAGGACCATGGTGCAGGAAGTAGAGTCTTTAAATCTGACCAACGAGCTATAAATAAAATTTTAAAGCATAATAGTTCTTCCCTCAAAACTGCTAAAACCCTTTTTAGAGTTGCTCGCTATTTCAATGCAAAACGTATTTTGGAATTAGGCACATCTTTGGGAATTGCGACTCAAGCTTTTGCATTATCAAATCCCAAAGCGGAAATCACTACCATTGAGGGTTCTCATCAATTGGCAGATTTCACTCATAATAATTTGAAGCAGTGTAGTATTTCAAATGTAAACCTTACTAACTGTATTTTTCAAGACTACCTCGAGGGGAAAGCTTCCCTGAAACCAGAGGGTAAATATGACCTTATCTATATAGACGGTCATCATGACGGTAAGGCTACATTATCCTATTTTGAGCAGCTTTTGCCATTTGCGCACAATGAGACTGTATTCATTCTGGATGATATTTACTGGTCGCGGGATATGAATGAAGCATGGGAATGCTTGAAAAGAAATGACCAGGTAACCGCTTCTATCGATACGTATGACTTGGGTTTTTTGTTTCTGCGCAAGGAGCAAAGACAGCAATGCTTTCATATTTACCTGTAACTTAAATTGCAAACGAGCGTCCTAATAAAGTGAGATCAATTAATTTAGTACCATGAGTAGTGAAAATGTTATCGAGGTGCGCGGTATCGTGCGTAATTTTAGGTTAGGTCAGGAAACGGTAAAAGTCCTCAAGGGAATAGACTTGGATATTAAACGCGGCGATTATGTAGCTTTCATGGGTCCATCGGGAAGCGGCAAATCCACTTTTATGAATTTACTAGGCTGCCTAGACACGCCTACTGCGGGTAGTTATAGACTCAATGGCACTGATGTTTCCAGCTTGAGCGATGACAACTTGGCCGATATACGCAATACCGAAATCGGTTTTGTATTTCAAACCTTCAATCTTTTGCCTAGAACCACGGCATTGGATAACGTGGCTTTACCCATGATCTATGCGGGCAAATCAAAAAAAGATCGCGTTGCGAGAGCTTCCGAAGTACTGGAGAGTGTGGGGCTTGCAGATCGTATGGATCACCAACCCAATCAATTATCAGGTGGTCAGCGCCAGCGAGTAGCGGTAGGTCGGGCATTGGTAAACAACCCTTCCATCATACTAGCTGATGAACCTACTGGGAATCTTGACTCAAAGACTGGAGTAGAAATCATGACTCTATTTGATAAAATTCATGCAGATGGCAATACAGTGATCCTAGTAACACACGAAGAAGAAATTGCAGAACATGCCCATAGAGTTATTCGATTACGCGATGGGGTTATAGAGAGCGATGTAAGGAACGATCGATAAACATTGAAATTAAACTTTTTATGACCAAGTCTGAAAAAAATATAATATTTCTTCATCTCCCTAAAAATGCGGGAACGACTTTTAAGTCCATACTTTCCAAATATTATGATAAGGAAAATATTTTTCAGGTGGGGTACAATTCATCTGGTATTTGGAACATGGAAGAATTAAAAAGCTCTCCGAAAGAAGAGCTTGCAAAAATCAATCTACTTCAAGGTCATTTCAACTACGGAATTCACGAGATTTTTGAAAGAGATTTTAGGTACATAACCATGCTCCGTAATCCTATTGAAAGAACCATATCATTTTACAATTATATACGACGCCAAAAAGAACATAGACTGCTGAGCGCAGTACAAAATAGAACTTTGCTTGAATGCATTACTGAAATCAGGGACTTTGATGTCATAAATGGACAGGCAAGAAAATTAAGTGGCACACATAACGAAGATAAAATGCTCGATCTAGCTTTGAAAAACATTGATCAACATTTTGATTTCGTTGGAATTCAAGAAAGATTTGATGAATCCTTAATTTTACTTCACAAAACCTATAACTGGAATAAAATATTCTATAAGAGCTTAAATAAAACATCCAAACAGAGCGAGATAAGCCCAGAATTAATTTCGGCAATTACAGAAACAAATGAAATTGACATGAAATTGTATGAAATCATAAATCAGAGATTTACAAAAGAGTTGGAGCGCATAAATTTTCTACCTACAAAACTTAAAATGTTCAATATGATAAACAGAAATGAAAAGGCTTCCAAATTCTTAAACAAACGATTATAGAATAGGATTTTGGACTATACAGACTGGTTATACATAGGTGGAGTTATCGCGGCTTTTGTGTTTTTCTTGTTTTGGAACAAGGGACGCAACACGAGCATCAAAAACCGTTCAAAAAGAAATTTTAGAGAATCACTAGAGCGTAAAAAAAGAGAACGTTCTAATAAAGACAGTTTGAATTAAAAACTGGAGTAACTAGCTTCATAAGTGATTATTTAATATAGAGATCGTATTTCTCTATAATCTTGTCCATGCAATTGATCCCATCTATACCTGCACTTATGATTCCTCCTGCATACCCAGCACCCTCGCCACATGGATATAGACCTTTAATTTCAACATGCTCAAAGGTTTCTGAATTTCTCGGAATCGCTACTGGCGAGCTCGTTCGACTTTCAGGGGCATGCAGTACCGCAGTATTTGTATAAAAACCATTCATCTTTTTACCGAAAGCCACGAAAGCTTTTCTCAATCGGGAAGCAATAAGATCAGGTAGAACCTCATTTAAATCAACACTCGTTAAACCGGGCTGATAAGAAGTTTTAGGGAAATCGGTAGAGACGCGACCTTCAATAAAATCAACCATACGCTGTGCTGGAACACGCTGTGTTTTACCTGCCGCCTCCCAACAGTCCTTCTCCACTTGACGCTGAAAATCAAGACAAACAAAGGGATCATTCTCCTTATAATTGGGTAAATCTTGAGGTGGAACACTTACTACGATACCACTGTTGGAATAAGGATTATTTCTCCTGCTTGGGCTCCAGCCGTTGGTCACGACTTCTTCAACATCTGTAGCGCAAGGTGCAATGATACCACCAGGACACATACAAAAAGAATAGACCCCCATCCCATCCACCTGCTCTACCAAGCTATAACTTGCCGGTGGCAAATATGGGTTTTGGTCATCACCATGATATTGAATTTTATCTATCAAATCTTGTGAATGCTCTACCCTCACTCCCAGAGCAAAAGGCTTTGCCTCAATCTTAACTCCTCGTTTATGTAGTAGATCAAAAATATCTCGTGCAGAGTGTCCCGTTGCCAAAATAACATTGTCAAATTCACTCCATTCTTTTCCATTAATACAAATGGATTTTATTTCAGAATTCTCATGTTTGATATCAGTCAATTTTGCGTCAAAGTGTACTTCTCCACCACATTCTATAATTACCTCGCGTATTTTGGTAATGATTTGTGGCAGCTTGTTAGTCCCTATGTGCGGATGAGCATCTACTAAAATATCTGGATCCGCACCAAAATCTACCAACCACTCTAGCGCTTTTAACACATTTCCTCGCTTCTTGGAACGCGTATACAATTTCCCATCGCTGTAGGTTCCAGCTCCGCCTTCGCCAAAACAGTAGTTGGATTCTGGGTTCACCACATGCTCTTTGTTGATTTTTGCAAGATCCCTTCTGCGGGCACGTACATCTTTACCACGCTCGTAGATTATAGGTTTCAAACCACCTTCTATTGCTCTTAGCGCAGCATATAATCCTGCGGGACCTGCTCCTATAATAGCTATTTTTGGCGCACTTTCTACATTTCTGATTTTAAAATGAGAGATTTTAGGTCGCTGCTCTCCTTCTTTCCAAAACTCTATTTGCAAATTGAACTTAATCTTTTTTTGCCGAGCATCGATAGATCGCTTCCTTATATTCCAGTCCGAGATATCAGAGACTGATAATTGTCCTTTCTCAAGTGCTTTTTTCAAGATTAATGATCGATCAGTAAGGTCTTGCGGTGCGACTGTAATTTGAACAAGACTACTCATAAGAAGAATATTGGGTCTTCCGCAAATCTACGCCTATATGCATTAATTCCTAAGCCTGCTTGCTCTTCAGCTCCTCAATTTTATCTCCTAATTTTTCTGCCTGAGCATATGCAGCGTCACTGGCATGACGATCTGTAGTTGATAGTTTATGATAGTTTTCCATCGCTTTAGCGTATTGCTCTTGCAACTTTTCCAGTTCACTTTTATTCTTAAATAGTCCGAACATTTCCGTTAATTTATAGGTCAGTCGTAAAATTAGGCAATAACTTTTCCAGCAACTCCACAATTATTTAATTGAGAAATATAAGGTCAAGGATCAATTCTAGTTGTAATATAATTATGTTTTTCTATCTCGCTTTCGCGAAAGCGAACTACAAATGGAGCCCTCAGTTCACTTCAATCGTTAGACCTTTGATAAAAAAGCATGATAAAACAGCTAGCACCTCGCTCTATCTTATCTTTGCGCCTTAATTTATTATTGTGGCTAAGGAAGTAAAACCCTACAACGATCAGGACAGCGGTAAGAAGGAACAGGTAACCCAGATGTTTGACACCATAAGTGGCGAGTATGATGGGCTCAACCGCATGATTTCATTGGGACTGGATCAAAAATGGCGTGATAACGTCGTGGAGATGGTGGCTGGCCATCAACCTGATGTAATCATGGACATTGCGACGGGCACGGGAGATTTGGTCATAAAAATGGCGCAACAGACGCAGGCCTCTAAACTCATAGGGCTAGATATCTCTCCAGGCATGCTCGAAGTAGGGAAACTTAAAGTCAAGAATGAATCTTTAAACAGCCGGATTGAAATGGTCGTGGGAGATTCTGAAAATCTCAACTACCCAGATGCAAGCATAGATGCCGTAACCGTTTCTTATGGTGTACGCAACTTTGAAAATCTGGAAAAAGGGCTAGACGAAATTCTACGTGTGTTGCGACCAGGAGGCATCCTTGTCATACTGGAAACCAGCGTACCTACCTCTTTCCCCTATAAACAGGGATATTACCTTTACTCTAAATTAATAGTACCCACACTGGGCAAGCTGTTTTCTAAAGATAAGACGGCTTACGGCTATCTATCTGAAAGTGCGGCCAATTTCCCATATGGTGAAAAATTCAACAATATTTTGAGAAAAGTAGGGTTTAAATATGTAGAGAGCCAGTTGCAATTCCATGGGGCATCCACTATTTATAAAGCGGTCAAATAATTATATGAAAATACGTTTTGTCATCGTCCTGTTGCTTACAGGGCTATTTGCTTATTCTCAGGGTCCAGTGAGGGAAAAAATCAGGAATCTTGATAACATTGATAAGAAACGATGGTCATGGGGATATTACCTAGGCATGAATACCTACGATTATAAATTTGACTATGAAGAAGTGGAACCAGAAATCCAGACGGAAACTTCTCTTGGATTCAATGTTGGACTCGTGGGCGACATGCGTATCAATGATTATTTCAATCTAAGACTAGAGCCGGGAATCAGCTTTGTAACGCGCAACCTAACCTTTCCAGACCCTTCACTTTTAACCGAGGCCGATATGACAAGAGAGGTCACTTCTACCTACATCAACGTACCTCTTTTATTGAAGTTTTCTACAAAAAGACTCAATAACATCAAGCCTTTTATCGTAGGTGGCGTGTCATGGTCGAGTAATCTATCGAGTAATGAAGAAAGCCCAGATGATAATCTCGCGGGACAATTCCGCCAGAAGAGTAATGTTTTTAATTATGAACTAGGAATAGGAATTGACCTCTATTTATTTTATTTCAAATTTACACCCTCCATCAGGGGAGTTTTTGCAATGACAGACGAAATCGTTCCGGATGCTGATCCTAACAGTCCTTACACGGGCAATGTGAGCTCCATGCAGTCCAGAGGGGTTTTTCTTAATTTTACTTTTCAATAAAAGGTCGCATCCACTCGCTTACGACTATTGAAGTTGCGATAGCGACATTCAAACTTTCTGTATCAGTTTCAGAAGGTGCACGTGGTATTGAGATTGTTGAAAAGCGCTCCAATATTTCTGGTCTCACACCATGGGATTCATTACCCATTACAATTATGGAATCTTGAAAGATATTAGTTTTATAGATACTTGATCCTTCCATTGCGGTAACATGGATTGGTAAGTCTGTGTTCTCCAAAAATGAAAAAAGTTCTAGATAGTGTATTTGTACTCTGGCAATCGATCCCATACTGGCTTGCACGCATTTAGGATTATAACAATCCACACTTTGATCGCTACACACAATGTTTTTGATTCCGTACCAGTCAGCAAGTCTTATGATAGTTCCTAAATTCCCTGGGTCTTTAATATTATCCAAAGCTATGGTGGGGCCTTCTGAAATGCCCGAAAAACTTGGGGTCTTAAAAACAGCTAAATATCCTGGAGGTGTAGTAACATTTGACAAAGACTGCATCTCCTTTTTAGAAACGACTTCTGGATCGTAGGAATTCAAGTGATGATTACCTTCGGTAATAAGTATTTCTTCACACTCCAAGCCAGAGTCGATCAGTTCAGATATGGATTTATAGCCTTCCACGACAAATAATCCATATTCCTTTCTAAATTTTTTACGTGAAAGGGATTTGATAAGTTTAAGCCTGGCTTTTGTTACCATTATATAATCGTATTTTTGAACATTGAACTATGGAGAAAGACACTTGCGGTGCAAAAGTAGGCCTAATAATTCTAGCATTTATACTGCTTAGCTCCTGTAATGCCATCAAGCGCGTTCCTAACGGAGAGAAACTACTTGTAGAAAATATTATTCTTGTAGATAGCCTCAAACCAAAGGATGCGAGAGTCGCCACATTACCAGTTCAGCAACCTAATCAAGAGATACCTTTAATCAATTACCCGCTGCGGCTGCATATTTACAACCTCGCGCGACCCAATCGAGATTCCATTTATCTTAACTGGATGCAGGAAAATCCTAAAGGGCTTAAAAGGCGCAATGCTATTTTATCTGAAAAGCAAACCATGCGCCTTGGACAAAATCTAGTGGGTTTTAACAATTGGTTAAAACGTACCGGAGAGGCTCCAGTATTAATTGAAAAAGACCTGATTGCAAAGTCCAAAGAAAATCTAAGGAAGTGGTATTGGAATCAAGGTTATTTTAATGCAAGCGTAGACCATGAGTTGCTGGATCTTAAAGGTAGAAAACGTGCCAAACTCAAATTTGAGATCACTAAGCGCGATCCCTATTTTGTAGACACACTCAAGACAGACATCAAAAGTCCCGCGCTGGATTCTCTTTATCAATTAACTAAAAAAAACAGCATTGTTAAAGCGGGCGACCAGTACTTTTCACCTGCCTTTTCTCAGGAAAGAGATCGGATTTTTAATTATTTTAGGGATCACGGCATGTATTATCTGGAAAAAGAAAAAATTCGATTCGAAGGTGATACAGTCCAGACGGGAAAGAAAGTTAATGCCACACTTATTATTAAACAGCGTGAGATAAAAGAAGAGGACTCGTCCAGATTTGTGAACCATACCATACACCGCATAAGTGATGTAATCATTGCACCAGACCTTGAATTTGACAAACCTGTAGATACCCTAAACTACAATGGCTATCAAATTCTCTCCACCGGCAAGCGCAAATATAGACCCAAATCACTAACTGATGCCGTATTTATGCATCAAGATGATATTTACAGGGATATAGATCGCAATCGCACCTATAAACGCATCACGGAATTGAGAAGTTTTTTTGCTCCCACCATAACCTATATTCCAGATACTCGTGACAGCACAGGTACAGATCTTATTGCAAGGATCGATCTTTCTTCTAAAAAGAAATTTGAGCTCAACTTTGTTCCAGAAGCTACACACAGCAATATTCAGACCTTTGGTATAGGATTGAACACGTCACTACTCATGCGTAACATTTTTAGAGGAAGTGAAACGCTGGATATCAGTTTCAGGGGAAATGTAGGTGCCAGTGCAAATACTTCAACCGGAGATTCCCGTTTTTTTGACCTCCAAGAACTTGGAGCTGATGCCAAGCTTACTTTCCCTAGATTGTTTATTCCCATAAGAACAGATTCCCTTATCCCTAAGTACATGTCGCCTTCGACAAACATATCCGTAGGCTTCTTTAGTCAGACTAACATCGGGCTGGATAAACAAAGTGTAAACGGTGGTATTGCTTACAATTGGGAACAAACTCCTATAAAAAGCACGCGAGTGGATCTGGTTAACGCTCAATATGTACGCAACCTTGATCCTGACAACTTTTTTTCAGTGTACCAGAGCAGTTATGGTTCATTGAATGATATATCTCAAAACCTTGGTATCACAGATCCAGAGTACGTGAATGAGAACAATGACCTGATCATTCCCAGAGGGACTCGATCTTTCATAAGAGACGTTATAAACGGAACAATTCCTACAGATCAAGATCAATTAAGTAATGTACGCAACATCGAAGAACGGCGTGACCGCCTGTCACAAGATAATCTAATCATATCATCCAGTTACAACTGGGTACGTAATAACCGAAATGGAATTTATGATGATGATTTCTCAAGATTGAGTTTGAGAATAGAACTTGCAGGCAATGTTTTAAGCGGTATTTCAGATCTTGCTGGCATTGAAAAAAATGCAGATGGTAGAAGAAATCTTTTTGGCGTGCAATACAGTCAGTACGTTAAACCAGAAATAGACTACATCAAGCATTGGCAATATGTAAATGGGCACGTACTAGCGATCAGGACTTTTGGAGGAGTAGCCATACCCTACGGTAACTCTGATAACATTCCCTTTATCAGGTCATTTTTTGCTGGAGGACCTAATGACAATCGAGCGTGGCAAGCCTATGAGTTAGGACCGGGAAGTACTGGGGGAATCAACGACTTTAACGAAGCTAATATGAAGCTTGCATTTAATGCTGAATATCGATTCCCTATAGCTGGCGCCTTCAAGGGTGCTGTTTTTGCAGACGCAGGAAATATATGGAATGTATTGGACAGTGAAGACAATGAAGATGCTGTATTCAGCCAGTGGGATGATTTTGCAGAAATTGCACTGGGTACTGGTTTTGGGATTCGCTACGATTTTGGATTCTTTGTCCTGAGATTTGACGCAGGATTCAAAACCTATAACCCTGGTTTGCCAAAAAATAGACGTTGGTTCAGGCAATGGAACTTTTCTGAATCTGTACTCAATGTGGGGATCAACTACCCATTCTAGAAGTATGAACCCATTTTAAAATTCCCTACTTTTGTATATTAACTAAGAAACTAATTATGAGTCATAACATTAAGCCAGGCGTTGCAACTGGAGACGAAGTACAAGAAATTTTCAATCATGCAAAGGCAAACAGCTATGCTTTACCGGCGGTAAACGTAGTAGGTTCTAACACGGTAAATGCTGTTATGGAGACCGCTGCAGAGCTTAACTCACCCGTAATCATACAGTATTCTAATGGTGGAGCTGTGTTCAATGCTGGTAAAGGTCTCAGTAATGAAAACCAGCGTGCGGCTATTTTGGGTGGTATTGCAGGTGCTGAACACGTTCATAGGTTAGCAGAGGCTTACGGAGCTACTGTCATTCTGCACACAGACCACTGTGCAAAGAAATTGTTGCCTTGGATAGATGGTTTGCTGGATGCAAGTGAAGCCCGCTTTCGCGAAAGCGGAAAAAGTCTCTACTCCTCACACATGTTAGACCTTAGTGAAGAGCCACTTGAAGAAAATATAAAGATCTGTAAAAAGTATCTAGAGCGCATGTCTAAGATGAATATGACCCTAGAGATCGAGCTGGGAATCACTGGTGGTGAAGAAGATGGCGTGGATAACAGCGATGTGGATGAGTCAAAACTCTACACACAGCCCGAAGAAGTTGCCTATGCTTACGAAGAACTCAAAAAAGTGAGTGATAAATTTACAGTTGCAGCAGCTTTTGGAAACGTACACGGTGTTTATAAGCCAGGTAACGTAAAGCTTACGCCAAAAATTCTTAAAAACTCACAGGAATATATCACTGAAAAATATGGAGTGGAACACAACTACATAGATTTTGTATTCCATGGCGGTTCAGGATCCACTCTTGAGGAAATAAGAGAAGCTATAGGTTATGGCGTCATTAAAATGAACATCGATACTGACCTGCAGTGGGCTTTTGCCCATGGAATAAAAACCTACATGGACGATAACAATGACTTCATGCTCTCTCAAATAGGTAATCCTACAGGTTCAGATTCACCTAATAAGAAATATTACGATCCTCGTAAGTGGTTGCGCGTAGGAGAAGAAAGCTTCAAGGAACGTCTCAAAAAGGCATTTGAAGACCTTAATAATATTAATACACTTTAATTAAAAATCCCCTGAACTCGCAATCATCCAGATTGCGGGTTCTTTTTTATAAGAATACTATATGGCTTGGTTTAAACGAGAAAAGAAAGGAATCACCACCCCTACCGAAGCAAAGAAAGACACACCAAAAGGCTTGTGGTATAAATCACCTACGGGAAAAATCATTGATACTGACCAGCTCAAAAATAACTTTTATGTGAGCCCAGAAGATGGTTACCATGTAAGGATAGGTAGCAAGGAGTACTTTGAAATCCTTTTTGATGATAATAAGTTCAAGGAGCTCAATCCTAATATGACTTCTAAAGATCCATTGGGGTTTGAAGACACAAAGAAATATGCGGATCGCATAGATGCCGCCCAGAAAAAAACGGGTCTAAAGGATGCCGTGCGCACAGCCGTAGGGAAGTCAAATGGTAATGACCTAGTCGTTGCTTGTATGGATTTTGCATTTATAGGCGGTTCCATGGGAAGTGTGGTGGGAGAAAAAATTGCTCGTGCCGCAGACCATTCCCTAAAGCATAAGATTCCGTTTATGATCATTTCAAAATCAGGAGGTGCACGTATGATGGAGGCCGCATTATCACTTATGCAACTGGCGAAGACGAGTTCTAAGCTTGCGCAATTGAGTGATGCCGGCATTCCATATATTTCGCTATGTACAGATCCCACAACTGGAGGGACTACCGCATCTTTTGCCATGCTGGGAGATGTGAATATAGGGGAACCAGGGGCCTTAATTGCTTTTGCTGGGCCACGAGTAGTAAGAGACACGACTGGTAAGGAATTGCCAGAGGGTTTCCAGACAGCAGAATTTTTGTTGGAAAAAGGTTTTCTTGATTTTATCTGTCCTAGAACCGAATTAAAGGAAAAACTCAATCTTTATCTTGACCTTATCTTGAATAGGAAAATTAAGACTGCATAACCAAGATAATAATTACTTTCATAGGAGTCTAGTTGACTCAATGAAATAAGAGCCTGTCATTTATCACAAATGACAGGTTTTTTATATTTTTACGATTATGGAAAATCAACCTCCCTACCACTCCCAAAATTCTAATAGAGATTACGGTCAGCACAAAGGTCCACATAACACTAATTACAACAACTATAACGAACCGCCCCAAATGACCATGGAGCAAGCTGTAAGAGCATGCTTTGACAAATACGCTGAATTTGAAGGCAGATCGCGCAGATCAGAATATTGGTATTTTAGATTGTTTCAATTAATTGTGGTTTTAGCCTTGTACATTTTTGCTGGATTAGGAGCTCTAGTACATGAATTCATAGCTTATGTCTTTATAGGGCTAGTGATTTTATTTGCTATCGCTACTTTTATCCCTAGTTTAGCTGTAACTGTAAGAAGGTTCCACGATGCTGGTCAAAGCGGCTGGCTCATATTACTCGATATTTTTTGTACTGGTGGAATTGTTTCAATTGTTATGGGATGTATTGATAGCCAGCACGGTCATAATCAGTATGGACCTAACCCTAAAGGACTTGCAAACGATTGGTAACATTCAGGTTGAACAACCTATATTTATCCAATGAGTTACAGTGGTCATTTTTTATTTCTACTTTTAAATTGGTTATTTATGAATCATGGCTTTGGTCAAGAACTATCTGAATTCAAATGGGAAAACCGCCTGCTGGTTATTCTAAGTACTGAAAGCAATATTTCACATGGCGCTCACCAGTTAAAAGAGTTTGATAATTTAACTCAAGAATTGGCTGATAGGAAGTTGCGGCTATTAAAGATCACACCAGATTCCGTGCAAACTTTTGATTACTCTATACAGCCTATTAAAAAGGCTAAGGAAAGTGGTCTTTGGAGCAAATTTGCAAGTGACAACAAGGAGTTTGAAGTAATGCTTATAGGATTAGATGGAGGCATAAAGTTTCGATCTAAACAATTGGTAAATGCTCAAGACATCTTTGATCGTATAGACTCTATGCCTATGAGAAAGTCAGAACTAGATAAAAAATAAAATTACAATCCTCCCCATTAGTATAAGCTTAAGAGCTTTTTACCACTGTTACTTTAATTTTGATCTATGGAACAGAATGAAGTTTACGATGTCATCATTATAGGCGCAGGACCTATAGGAATTGCTTGTGCGCTTGAAGCGAAAAAGAAAAGCCTAAATTACCTCGTTCTAGAAAAAGGTCCAATCGTCAACTCATTGTACCATTACCCGACCAATATGAAATTCTTCTCCACCAGTGAGAAGTTAGAGCTTCACAATATTCCCTTTATTTCAAAAGAAGCGAAGCCCAGTAAGCAAGAAGCCCTTGAGTATTATCGGCGCATTGCCACTTCAAATAATTTGAACATTCATCTTTTTGAAAAGGTTGAGCAAGTGCAAAAAGATGCAGATCAAAGGTTCAGTATAAAGACTGAAAAAAGCTCTTATCTGTCCAAAAACATCGTACTTGCTACAGGTTTTTATGACATGCCCAACGCACTAAATATTGAAGGAGAAGATCTAAGCAAAGTCTCCCATTACTATGACGACCCTCATTTGTACGCTTTTCGCAATGTTGCTATCGTAGGTGCGAGTAACAGTGCGGTAGATGCGGCACTAGAAATTTATCGCAAAGGAGGTCATGTCACCATGATTATACGCGGATCATCCATAGGAGATCGAGTCAAATACTGGGTAAAGCCTGACATTGAAAACAGAATTAAAGAAGGCAGTATCAGAGCTTATTACAACAGCGAGATTACCGAAATAAAAAAAGATCAAATTATAGTGGACACTAGTAATGGCGAGATTAGTCTTGAAAACGATTTTGTACTTGCCCTTACTGGGTACCGACCCAACTTCAAACTTCTTGAGAGCTTAAGTATTGAACTACAAGGAAAAAACAGAATACCCATTTATGACTCCCAAACCATGCAGACCAACACGAAGGGTGTTTATCTTGCAGGAGTGATTTGTGGAGGTCTTGAAACCCATAAATGGTTTATAGAAAACAGCCGAATACACGCTGATTTCATCATGCAAAACATCTTTGTAACAGTATAGGTTGGATTGATTGTATCTCTTTCGCGAAAGCGATAACTATCAATATTCAGTAGATTGGATTGTTGTTAACTCTCCTCTGCTGGTGTAGCTGGTAAACCTAAACAAGGGCTGGTAAACAATGAAAGCCATCTTTTTCAAGATGGCTTTCAATTTAATTGAACGTAGTTTATAAAGATATCCAGCCTGGCATATAGGTTGATCCTGTGGGTGAGTTTGTAGAATTCTCCACATAAACTTCCGGACGACCTGTCTCTGTATTATATCGCATGGTTCCAAATACTGGTGCACTCGCACCAGTAGGTCTGCTTGCGGTATCGCCACTAGGTAGGCGACCTATGTAGTTCTCATCATTAAATTCTCTCGTTGTCAAAGCCTTGTTTCCAGCTGCGTCAATCTCATTATTATCCAATGAAGGCGCTGTTATCGTACCTCCCTTTGTTACAAGAAAAGCATCGCTGCGAGCAGCCGGACTACCGTTACCCACCACAAACAAGTTATCAGAAGAGTTTTCGACATTGTATGTGCCTATTGCCGTTTCAACAGGGCTTGCCGCAATCGTATGCCATCCCATCGCAGTAGAATTGGTGCCGCTGGCTACAGTATTGTTACCGATGGCAGTAGAAACGCTACCACTGGCTGTCGTATAAGCACCCAGTGCAGTAGAACTTGTATTGCTAGCGGTTGTGCTAGTTCCCATCGCTGTAGAACTAATACCGCTAGCAACTGTAGATGATCCTACAGCAAAAGCTTCACTCGCGGTGGCTCCGTTTATGCTTGATGATGAACTACTATAGCTTAGATCGACAGCATTGTTACCTATATTTCCATGATTTGCCGAGTTTGCAGTAGCGAGACGGTAACCGGTACTTAGACCTTCTGTTATCCTCACTAAGCCAGATGCCCCACCAGATGATCCAGTATTATTTGCATCAAAATATTCTTTAGTAATTAATGCCTTACTGCCAGCATCATCAATCTCGTTGAGATCAAAAGAAGGTGCGGTGACAATTCCATCAGTGGTGACAAGAAATGCATCACTGCGCAAACCGTCTGTAACACCATTTCCCACAACTAAAAGATTATCATTCTGTGTATCTAAGATATTAAATATGCCTAGGGCGGTTTCATATTGATTTACTGCGGTCGTACCATACCCCATTGCTGTAGTGTATGGGGCACTTGCAGTAGTAAAGGAACCTAGGGCTGTTGTCCCCAAGTTAGAGGCCGTGGTTTCCCATCCAGTTGCGATAGCAAAATTTCCACTGGCATTTGTTGAAAAGCCCATAGCAGTTGAAATTAATCCACTTGCAGTTGTAGACGCTCCAGTGGCAACTGAGCTTGACCCAGTCGCACCCGCAGTTGTAGATGGAGAACCATTGAAGCTTAGGTCTACGGCTTCATCACCTATGTTTCCGTAATTTGCTGCATCAACATTTGCTTTACGAAATCCAGTGTTGCTGTTTTCAGTGACTTCTTCAAGTCCGGCATCAGTACTGTTGTTGAAATCAAAATACTCCTTTGTGATCAATGCTTTGTTTTCCACAATTTCAGCCAATTCTAAAGATGGAGCCGTAATTATTCCATTTTTCCTGATGATTAATGCGTCCGATCTGTTGCTGTTACTTATACCGTTGCCTAAAACCAGCAATCGGTCTGTATCATCATTTGCAACGGTATAATCAGTATTGTAAGATCCCATTGCAACCTCATTAACCGATTTTGCAGTGGTAAATGTGCCTATACTAACGTGAGTTCGACGTAAGAAAACGAGATTAGCTATAGGGAAAAAGAGAGATAATTAGTATATTAATGTCCTGTAATACAATTAATTAACTAAAAACTCTCTTATGGTTTCCGATGCTAAAATTATT
>JBATVD010000038.1:0-38400 GCA_049671565.1 Nonlabens sp. | reverse complement strand
TAATTATATGAAGGAAAAAAGAGTTTTATACGTATCATCAGAAGTAATTCCCTATCTACCAGAAACTGAAGCTTCATCCATGTCATATTTTGCTCCTAAAATGGTAAATGATAGAGGAGGTCAGATTCGTATTTTCATGCCGAGGTTTGGAAATATAAACGAACGTAGACATCAGCTACATGAAGTAATACGTTTGAGCGGTATGAACCTAATCATTAATGATCTGGACATGCCTCTAATTATCAAAGTAGCATCCATTCCTAAAGAGCGCATGCAGGTTTATTTTATAGACAATGAAGATTATTTTAAGCGCAAAGCGACTTTAACCGATGAGAATGGAGATCTTTTTGATGATAATGACGAACGAGCTATTTTCTTTGCTAAAGGTGTTATTGAAACCGTTAAAAAACTAAACTGGGCTCCAGATATCATTCATGTTCATGGGTGGCTTGCTAGTTTACTCCCCTTATATTTGAAAAACTACTACGGTAACGATCCGTTATTTGAAGAAAGCAAAATAGTCACTTCTGTTTACAATCAATCATTTGATGGAGCGTTAGATGATGAGATGATAGATAAACTCAGGTACGATGCATTGGACGAGGATGCCATTTCGATTTTTGAAGATGCAACTTACGACAACCTTATGCGCAGTGCTATTCTCAACAGTGATGCTTTGATAAAGGGAAGTGAGGACCTAGACCCTGAGATTGATGCACTAATCGACTCTCAAGACAAACCTGTTCTTCCCTACCATAATCCAGAAGAGTTTGCAGATGCTTATGAAAATTTCTATCTATCTAAAGTTCTAGAGGAACAAGAAGAGGAAGAATAAGAAAAAAAGCCGATGAAAAAAATAAAAATTGCTGTGATAGCAGGTTGCATACTTGCTAGCGCGCTATGGTCATGTGATAATGAAATTGATAACATAGGAGAAGGTATAGTTGGCGTTGATCCGAATGAGGTAGTTACTCAACAAGATATCGAGGTAAAAGCATTCTCTACACCTGTAAACCCTGTTCAAACAAATAATTTTGACTCTTTTCTTTTAGGGACTTTTGATGATCCTGTTTATGGAAAATCGGAATATAGTTTTGTAAGTCAAGTAGTGCCTTCTTTTTTAAATCCAGATTTCACTGGTACTGACGAAGATGAAACAGCGCCAGTTTTGACTGACGTTAGACTGGAAGTGCCATACTTTTCACGCGCAGTTGGAGTGGATGGTGAGGAAACTTTATATGAGCTAGATTCTATATATGGTCAAGGTCTTATTAACATTAAAGTATATAGAAATCAATACTTTTTAAATGATTTAAATCCAGATGATCTTTCTCAAAGAGCAGCTTATTTCTCAAATCAGCAAAGTTTAATTAGTTCAAGCATTAGTGAATCCAACCTCCTAAAAGAGATCACCAACTTTGAACCTTCTCCACTAGAAGTCCTCATTTTAAATACTGAAGGCGATGAAATTATTGAAAGAAAGTCACCTAGAATAAATGCTGATCTACTTGATTCAAGTAATCCGGATGAAAGCTTACAATATTGGTCTGATATCTTATTTAATTCTGGTGACAACTTTTTTGATAGTGCAGGAAATTTCAAAAACTCTTTTAGAGGTGTCTACTTTACAGCGGAACTGGTCGATGAGAATAATCCTCTTTTAATATATTTAGATTTATCTGAAGCAGCAATTATTTTTTCAGTTGACGTTACTCTAGCAGATTCGGAGGTGCCAGTAAGTTCGGAATACAGATTTGAACTCCAAAATAACAATGTAGGGTCTGTAATCAGAGCTAATTTTATTGAAAATGATATACCCACAAACATTGCTACTGATCTAGAAAATTCCTATCAACCCCAAACAGGATCAGAAAACCTTTATTTGAAAGGTGGCGAAGGGGCTATTGCTCTTATAGATCTTTTTGGAGAAGATACTGATGGTAATGGACAAGCTGATGCACTAACGGAAATCATAAATAATAGATCTTTGATTAATGATGCTGTACTTGAATTTTACGTAGACCAAGATTTGGTGACACCAGGCGTAACTGAACCTGAACGCGTTATAATATACAATTTTGAGACTGGAAACCTTTTATTAGACTTTGATATAAACGATCAATCTCCTAGCATCAGTAATAATTTAACTCATTTGGGCAGACTAGAACGTGTCAATGATAATGACCTCAACACCGCAGGTGTAAAATACAGAATAAGAATTACAACTCATTTGAACGCTATCATTTCGGATGCTCTCAATGATGACATACCTGAAAGCGAAAAGCTGGTAAACGATAGGCTTGCAATAGCTGTTAGTCAAAACGTGAATAACCTAGGCGTTTCACAAGTAAAAGATCAAAATAGCCCTATTGAAATTGAACGAATTCTCGAAAGCACCGCAATTTCCCATGAAGGAACAGTTCTTCATGGCAACTTATCTCCTAATTTAGATAAACGCCCAAAACTCACCATTTATTACTCATCACCAGACTAAAGAACTATCAATATGTGCGGAATAGTAGGATACATAGGACACAGAGAAGCTTATCCCATTGTACTTAATGGACTTAAAAGATTAGAATATCGTGGTTACGATAGTGCTGGTATAGCATTATATGATGGATCTGACCTCAACTTTTCTAAAACAAAGGGAAAAGTTGCAGATTTAGAGAAAAAAATGTCTTCGGAAACGTCTACCGCTGGTTGCATAGGTATAGGACACACCCGATGGGCTACACATGGTGTTCCTAATGATGTGAATTCCCATCCCCATTTTTCAAATAGTGGCAACTTGGTTATTATTCATAATGGAATCATAGAAAACTATGAACCTCTAAAACAAGAGCTTTGCAAAAGAGGATTTACTTTTAAGTCTGATACCGACACTGAGGTTCTAGTCAACCTCATTGAAGACGTTATGAATAACGAAGATGTCAAGCTAGGTAAAGCTGTTCAAATTGCATTAAATCAAACAATTGGTGCTTATGCCATTGCTGTATTTGATAAGAGAAAACCTAATGAGATTGTAGTCGCTAGATTAGGGTCACCACTAGCTATCGGAGTTGGTAAGGACGAGTTTTTTATCGCTAGTGATGCATCGCCATTCTTGGAGTTTACTAAAGATGCCATATATCTGGAAGATGGTGAAATGGCTGTCATTAGAAACCACAAGGACATGAAGATAAGAAAGATCAATGACGACAGTCTGGTTGATCCTTATATTCAAAAACTGCAAATGAATCTCGAGCAAATAGAAAAAGGTGGCTATGAACACTTTATGCTAAAAGAGATTTACGAGCAGCCACAAGCAATTACAGATACATTTAGAGGTCGTATGCTAGTAGACAAAGGCTTGATCAAAATGGCAGGGATCGATGAGCACATGGACAAGTTTCTAAACGCTAAACGCATACTAATAGTTGCTTGTGGCACAAGTTGGCACGCAGGTCTTGTTGCTGAATATATTTTTGAGGAGCTAGCAAGAGTTCCTGTCGAGGTGGAGTATGCTTCTGAATTCAGGTATAGAAATCCAGTTATCAATTCTGACGATATTTTGATTGCAATATCCCAAAGTGGTGAGACCGCAGACACGATGGCTGCAATCAAGTTGGCAAAGCAAAACGGTGCCTTTGTATTTGGAGTATGTAATGTTGTGGGAAGTTCTATCTCTCGTGAAGCTCATGCGGGTGCTTATACTCATGCAGGGCCTGAAATAGGTGTTGCTTCCACTAAAGCATTTACCACTCAAATAACAGTTTTAACACTGATTGCCCTACAATTAGCTAAAAAGAAAGGTAAAATTTCTACTTCTGATTTTCACAACCATTTGGTAGAATTAGAGAAAATACCTTCATTAGTTGCAATTGCCTTAGAGTCAAATGAACACATAGAGCAGGTAGCAGACATCTACCAAAATGCCTCAAACTGCCTATATCTAGGTCGTGGATTTAACTTTCCAGTGGCTTTAGAAGGCGCACTGAAACTTAAAGAAATAAGCTACATTCACGCTGAGGGATATCCAGCTGCCGAAATGAAACACGGCCCCATCGCACTTATTGATGAAAACATGCCGGTTATAGTCATAGCGACTCGCAAAGGGCATTATGAAAAAGTGGTAAGTAATATTCAAGAAATAAAATCACGTAGTGGTAAAATTATAGGTATTGTCACTGAAGGAGATGTTGATGTACGTAATCTGGCAGATCATGTTATTGAAGTACCTGATACGGTTGAGTTTTTAACGCCTTTACTTACGACCATACCGTTGCAATTATTATCTTACCACATAGCGGTAAAACTAGGTAAAAATGTAGATCAGCCTCGGAATTTGGCCAAATCGGTTACTGTAGAATAATTGCAGATTTTAATATTTTTTAGAAGCCCTTTCCATTTGTGTTAGGGCTTTTTTATTGATCGCTTTCGCGAAAGCGATAACCAGAATCACATCTATCCATGACAAACAACCTTGTGCAAATTGTTAAACTTATTTTTTTGAAAAAGCAATTACGTTAATAAACAGTAATAGAGTATCTTTGCGCCACGAAAAACGACCCTAAAAAGTCATATTCCATTAAGTTTTAAAACATTAGACAAATGTCTCAAATAACAGGTAGCGTTTCCCAAATTATCGGCCCAGTAGTCGATGTAACATTTGACAGTGCAGAAGGCACACTCCCTAAGATTTATGATTCACTTGAAATCACGATGAACGATGGTTCATTGCTTGTTCTTGAAGTTCAATCACACATAGGTGAGAGCACCGTGAGAACGATTTCAATGGACTCCACAGATGGTCTGAGCCGTGGTACTCAAGTTAAAGCGACAGGTAATCCTATTAAAATGCCTATAGGCGATGATGTTTACGGTCGTTTATTTAACGTGATAGGTGATGCTATTGATGGATTAGGAAATCTACCTAAGACTGGAGAAAACGGTCTTGCCATACACAGATCTGCACCCGACTTTGATCAATTATCCACTTCTACCGAGGTTCTTTTTACTGGAATTAAGGTCATTGACCTAATTGAACCTTATGCAAAGGGAGGTAAAATTGGACTTTTTGGTGGTGCAGGAGTTGGTAAAACGGTACTTATTCAAGAACTGATCAACAACATTGCTAAAGGTCACGGTGGTCTTTCTGTATTTGCAGGTGTAGGAGAGCGTACTCGTGAAGGAAATGACCTTTTACGTGAGATGCTTGAGTCTGGAATTATAAGATATGGAGATGACTTTATGCACTCCATGGAAGAAGGTGGATGGAACCTTCAACAAGTGGATAAGGAAGTGATGAAGGAAAGTAAGGCGACATTTGTTTTTGGACAGATGAATGAGCCGCCAGGAGCACGTGCTCGTGTGGCACTTTCTGGTCTTACTATCGCAGAATATTTCCGTGATGGTGCGGGTGATGGCCAGGGTAAAGATGTTCTTTTCTTTGTTGACAATATTTTCCGTTTTACTCAAGCAGGTTCTGAGGTTTCAGCCCTTTTAGGTCGTATGCCATCAGCAGTAGGTTACCAACCTACACTAGCTACTGAAATGGGAGCTATGCAGGAACGTATTACTTCTACTAAGAAAGGATCGATCACATCTGTACAAGCGGTTTACGTACCCGCAGATGACCTTACAGATCCAGCTCCAGCAACAACTTTTGCGCACTTAGATGCAACTACGGTTCTTTCTCGTAAAATTGCCGAACTAGGTATCTATCCAGCGGTGGATCCATTAGATTCCACTTCTCGTATTCTTACAGCAGATATCTTGGGGAAAGATCATTATGACTGTGCACAGCGTGTAAAAGAATTATTACAGAGATATAAGGAACTTCAAGATATTATTGCCATTTTAGGAATGGAAGAATTATCTGAAGAAGATAAAATGGCGGTGAGTAGAGCAAGACGTGTTCAACGTTTCTTATCTCAACCGTTTCATGTTGCTGAGCAATTTACAGGTCTCAAAGGAGTTCTTGTAGATATCAAAGACACTATCAAAGGTTTCAATATGATTATGGATGGTGAATTGGATCATCTTCCAGAAAGTGCGTTCAACCTTAAAGGAACGATCGAAGAGGCAATTGAAGCTGGTGAGAAAATGCTTGCAGAAGCTTAATGATTATTAAATAGCTATGATTTTAGAAATTGTAACCCCAGAATATACCGTGTTTAAAGGAGAGGTAGAATCTGTTTCCGTACCAGGTATAAATGGTCAGTTCCAGATGTTGGATAATCACGCACCCGTTGTCTCTTTATTAAGTAAAGGAGCGGTAAAGATTTTTGGTGCTGTTGAGCTGGATGAAACTAATGCTTCTCAATTTGAAAAAGCCGACGGAACTACTAATTTTAAAATTTCAGGCGGTGTTTTAGAAATGACTAATAATAAGGCTATTGTTTTAGCTGACTAATACAGCAGTTACTTAATTTTCCTAAAATATTAAAGAGCCCTTGGAGTAATTTCCAAGGGCTCTTTAATTATAAGGATATTGATATCTGAAGCAGAAACTTCCAGTAAATAAACGGTCAGATATCTTTCAGTTATCTCTTAATGATTTTGTGAGTTTTGTTAGATCCAGAAGTACCTTCAAAAACAACTAAATAGGCTTGAGATCTAAGTGTCTGTAGATTAATAGTTCTTCTACCCTGCTCTAATTGATTAGACAATACCTTTCTTCCTTGAAGATCAAAAATACTCACTTTAGTAGATTCGTTTAGGTCTAGATTCAACATATTATTATCTATTACAGTATTTAATACACTTGATGCCTCAATTTGTCCCTCATCTATACCTAAGGTAGCATTCTCATCAAACCTATAAGTTATAAAATATTCTGGACCTAGTTCAGTATTTCCAGTGGCATCAGTTTGGTAAAACCTCATTTGATAGTCATAAACAACGCCATTACTTGGTGCCATATTCAACATATGGTTTCCACGTCCTGAATCTCCTCTTGCCGCAATTGTTAACGGAGCACCAGGTGGTAATTCTTGATTTTGTGATATTCCAGAATAGCATAATCCAAAACAAAACTCAAATTGTGAAGGATCGCCGGAAGTGCTTACTAGTTCAGCCTTGACATAGATGTCAAAGTTATTATCATTGACAACCAGAAAATTCCAGGTCGCAGTTCTACGTACTAATGAATTTGTTACTATGACGCTACCATCTTGCAAAGTGTTACCGTCTTCATCTGCCACCGTAAATTGAGCAAAAGCAGCCGATGTGAACATCAATCCACATAAAATAAAAAGTATTTGTTTTTTCATAATCTATAAATAAAGCTTTGAATATTATAAATGTAAAATGCCCATCAATGAGTTTAGAAAATAAAGGTGTGAAATTTCTACCACACCTCTATTTTT
This sequence comes from Nonlabens sp., assembly GCA_049671565.1. Taxonomy (GTDB): domain Bacteria; phylum Bacteroidota; class Bacteroidia; order Flavobacteriales; family Flavobacteriaceae; genus Nonlabens. Next base: position 31,048 of record JBATVD010000038.1, on the reverse strand, counting down.
TAATGGTGATTAAAGTTCAAATTTTTGAGAATTTTACAGCAGAATGTCCATCGACTTTCAAGATAAACAATCCTTGAGATAAATTTTCAACTGAAATTTCTGTTTCATTTGAAATAAGACCTTCGAGTACTAATGATCCCTGCAAATTGAAAACTTTGTAAGTTCTCTCGGCATCTAAACCTGAAACGTAAAGTGATTTATCAGTTGGATTTGGGTATAATTTTAAACGAACATTAGAAATCTCTTGAACTGATAGCGTAGAGGTAATAGCCATGTCATCTAAATACAGATTATTTCCAAAGCCGCTTGTACCCTTGAATCGCACAATTACATCATTTAATCCATCGTAAGCAGATAAATCTACAGTATTTGTTCTCCAGTCATTTGCAGAAGCAGGTACATACTGCGCTGTCGAGGCTGGAAGAGTGGATAAAATAACTCCAGATTGGTTAAAAACGTTAGTCCATGTAGAACCACAGTCTGTTGAAACTTCTACCGCTAAAGCATCATTTTCGTTAATATACTGTCTGTAGGCATGACTAAAAGTAAGTTGGGAATTTGTTCCAAGATTTACTTTTTGCATAACAAGTTTCAGTTCCTCACCACTATTGACACTAAAATAACGAAATCTGATACTGCGGTCAGACAGCGCAAATCCACCAATCGGACCATAATTATAACTAGGGCCGTCTAGGATGCTAAAAAGTTGCTCATTTATACTTGGATCTGCATCAAAAATTCCCGAAGAAATATCTCTGGAATACCCAGTTCCTGCAATCAGAGGTGCGTTTTCTAAATCCTCACTAATACCACCATTTATTCCTAAATCACTCAGCTTACTGTATAATTCAGCTGGCATATCTACTGCGGCAGCACTCAACCAGTTTTGCCCTCCATTTACCGATACCACTCTATACTCTAACGAACTATTTCCCGAAGCAAGAAATCCAGAAGGAAAAGTTATAGTAGCTGATTGTCCAGGCATTAGAGTACCATTGTAAGTCTCTTGTACTGGAGCACCGCCATTTATGCTATATTCAATGACTGCACTTGTTACATCAACATCTTGACTATCATTACTAAGTACTACTTCTGGTGAAAAAGATAGATCACAGTATCCAGAACCTACAACAGATTGTGAAGTTGCTCTTACGGCTAATTCTCCAGGTGGAACAGCAGCGGCTGTTTTAGCTGCTTGAAGAATAGTTTTAGAATTTGAGTTTTGAAGGTAGATGGCAAAACTAATTTGTGATATATCAGAAATGTAACTGGGCAAGCTATTCAAAGTAAATGAGTATGAAACACTTCCATTTGCTGGAATATTTGCTAATGCAGCGCCATTTGTAGCATTTGGACTTCCGTTAGAGGCATTATACATCTGTCTCATTACGTATTCAAAATCTGTTTCTCCATTTGAGCCTGGCGCAGCTGTATAGGCGACATGATCCTCCAACATAGTTACATAAATTCTATTTGCCGTGGACACTGGATTAGAAGTGGTGTTATTTATTTGAACATCAACCCTAAGCTCGTCTATACTTAGCCATGTCTGAGAGGCTACAATTTCGTAAGGAGTCGTTTGAGCTGCTGCACTTGCAAGGGTATTTGCTGTAATTACAGTTCCAGACCCACCTACTGCACCTCCATTTAAGGATGTGTTAGGTACCCCAGTAACTCCGTAATAGGTTCTCCTTACATCAGGGCCAGCTGGGAACGCTGCATTCATTGGGTCAACTCCAGGCCAAGAGGTCTGGTGTGATATCCTAACATAGTTACTCGTGCCAAAAGCATCAAGTCTATTTTTTAAAGTAGGATTTTGAGATGCACAAGGGCCACAACTGGCCTGTGTGAAATGCTCAATCAAAGGCATCTTTGCAACCTGTGCATACGCAGCAAGTGTAAAAACTGTCAATAAAAACGATAGTAATGTTCTTTTCATAATTTAAGGTTTGGAAATTGAATAGTATAACGAATAAAACTAAAACCTCTCATTCCCAACTAATAAACATTAAATTAACACTAATCTTTACCTTATAGAGATTAGAACATCATAACTAATGCTGTTCAAATTAGTCCAGAGACAAGTCGTAAGGTAAAATAAATGCAGCTGTTATAATCATAATGTCAATTCACAATCTGAAATATTAATCCTTTATCTTTACCTTTTACATAAATTTTCAATCCGTCGAGTTCATGTGATCGGATTTCAATATATATTTAATGAGTTGTAATAGCTGTGGAACTGGTGGTAATTCACCTGGTGGTTGTAGGAATAACGGTACTTGTGGTACTTCTGGATGTAACAAGTTAACTGTTTTTGATTGGCTGGCAAATATGGAATTGCCTGATGGCCAAAAATCATTTAACCATGTTGAAGTCCGTTTTAAAAATTCACGAAAAGAATATTTTGAAAACTCTGATGGATTTCAGCTCAAAATAGGAGATATAGTCGCCACACAAGCAGAAAGCGGTCATGATATAGGGATGGTTACACTCACGGGTGAATTGGTAAGAGTTCAGATGAAACGCAAGAGAGCCAAAACCAAAGAGGAATCTTTTCCCAAAATATATAGAATTGCAAATCAAAATGATATAGACATTTGGAAGTCGGCTAGGGACCGCGAGGAATCCATGAAAATAAAAGCCAGGGAAATCGCGATACGTCTCAATCTTCAAATGAAGATTTCAGATATCGAATTTCAGGGAGATGGCTCTAAAGCAACCTTTTACTATACCGCAGAAGACCGCGTAGATTTTAGAGAATTAATCAGAGAATATGCGAGCACTTTTAGAACCCGCATTGAGATGAGACAGATAGGTTTACGTCAAGAAGCTGCCAGATTGGGAGGTATAGGATCTTGCGGCAGGGAGTTATGCTGCTCTACTTGGCTCACAGATTTTAGAACTGTAACAACTGGAGCCGCGAGATATCAAAACCTATCCCTAAACCCACAAAAGCTGGCAGGGCAGTGTGGAAAACTTAAATGCTGCCTCAACTACGAGCTGGACTCTTACATGGATGCTCTAAGCAATTTTCCCAAGCAAAATCAAAAGTTGTATACCGAGAAAGGGGTGGCTCTATGTCAAAAGGTAGATATTTTTAAAGGATTGATGTGGTATTGCTATGACGGTGAGTGGACTAACTGGCATACCCTCACCACAGATCAAGTACACGAGATCGTAAAAAAGAATAAAGCAAAAGAAAAAGTTGCCGGTATAGAAACCTACGCCACAGAGCTGATTGTTGAAGAGGTAAGCTTTGAAAATGTGGTAGGTCAGGACAGTCTCACAAGATTTGACCAAAAGTCTACTGGTCGCAAAAAACGCAATAAGAAGAGAAGAAACAATCGCAACAAGACACCACAAAAAGCTAATCAAAACAACCACGGAAACAAACCCTCAGAAAACAAGCCTCGCAAAGGAAAAAACACACAAGGCAAAAAAAAACCTACCCGCAAGCCTAAAAATCCCAATAACTAAATGAGGAAAAGTTTTTTTCTAATTTACCTAGCTATAATAGCAAGTTCTTGTGATGACCATCATATCATGAGCGACACTGCAAGTTTTGAAAATGGTGCATGGGCTATAAATAATCCGGTCGAGTTTGATTTTGAGCCCGTGGACACTACCAGCGCCGTAGATATGTTTGTGCATTTGAGAAATACAGATCAATATGAATTCAATAACTTATATTTAATCTCACAAATAAAATTTCCTCATGGTAAAACCGTTACAGACACATTGCAATATATGATGACAGATGCCGAGGGCAAATTTTTAGGATCTGGCACAAGAGATGTATATGAAAATAAACTATGGCTTAAAGAAGGTGTACGCTTTCGCGAAAGCGGGACCTACAACCTACTTTTAAGACATGCAATGAGAAAAAACGGAGAGGTAGACGGCGTTCAAAATCTGGAAGGAGTTTTAGATGTAGGCTATAGTATTGAAAAACAGAAGTCTGAAGATGGCAACAAGTAAGAATAAAAAAAGACCTGTTAAGAAGAAATCCACCGTGGATCAGGGTAATAAAAAAAACATCCTCCTATTTTGGAAGCTGGTAGGACTGGGTATTGGAATGTTAGTTTTACTTTTTATGCTTGCGGCGTGGGAAGTTTTTGGTGATTTACCAGATCACACGGTACTTGAAAACCCACAGACTGAGCTTGCTACTGAAATCATGACCGAGGACGGCAGGACACTTGGAACATTTTATACAGATAACCGTAAGCCTGTTAAATACGACGACTTACCACAAAACCTCATAGACGCATTAGTTTCTACTGAGGATGAGCGTTATTTTGACCACAGTGGTATAGATGGATACGGTACTGCCAGAGCTGCTGCTTTTTTAGGTACTCGAGGTGGCGCAAGTACTATAACCCAACAACTTGCAAAATTATATTTTACCCCAGAACCTAGTCAGAACAAGGTGGAACGCGTGATCCAGAAAATCAAGGAATGGATCATTGCCACCCGATTGGAGAAACAGTACACCAAAGAAGAAATTTTGGTGCAATACTTAAACGAATTTGATTTCCTAAAACAAGCCATTGGTATACGCTCGGCGGCAAATATTTATTTCAATAAGGAACCAGATTCGCTTACCGTTTCTGAAAGCGCTGTTTTTGTTGCAATGCTCAAAAACCCGAGACAATTCAATCCATACCGTGAAATTTCAAAGAAAAAATCTTTTGATAGACGTAATCAAGTTTTTTTCCAGATGGTGCGCAATGGTAAAATGTCTGAGGAAACTAAAGATAGTCTCTCTGCGATACCTATAAAATTAGATTTTCATCCAGAAAGCCACAATGATGGAATGGGAACTTACTTCAGGGAATATTTGAGGAACTGGCTTAAGGATTGGGCAAAGAATACTATTAATAAAGACACTGGAAAACCTTATAACCTATATAACGATGGGTTAAAGGTGAATACGACTATTAATTATAAGTTACAACAACATGCTGAGAATGCTCTGACTGAGCACATGAAAAACCTTCAAGCAGAGTTTGATCATCAAATGACGCGCAATAAAACAGCTCCATTTTCTGATGTAACTCAAAAACAGGTGGAGCGGATCATAGACCGAGCAATGCGCCGTTCTGAAAGATGGAGAATTCTAAAGGCTAAAGGTTTGAGCGATGAAGATGTCAAGAAGAGCTTTGACGTAAAAACTGAAATGACTGTTTTTGACTGGAAGTCTGAAGGTAGAGAGAAAGATACCATGATGACTCCTCGCGACAGCATACGCTATTACAAACAGTTTATGCGAGCAGGACTTATGTCCATCGAGCCACAGACTGGGCATGTACGAAGCTGGGTAGGCGGCATCAATCACAAGTTTTTTAAGTATGACCATGTTGAAAAGGGGAAACGACAGCCGGGTTCTCTCTTCAAACCTTTTCTCTATTCTACCGCGATTGATCTATTGAATTTTTCTCCCTGCAAGGAATTTTCAGATGGAGAATACACCATTCCAGCAGGTAAGTGGGGCAATTCAAAAGACTGGACTCCGACAGACTCCAGTGGAGATTACGGGAATATTATGACTCTTACAGAAGCTCTCGCACATTCTAAAAATACAATTTCAGCTAGATTGATGGATATGGTAGGGCCGCAAGCCGTAATAGACCGTGCAAACCTGCTTGGGATAGACACTAGTAACTTCGACGCTGTGCCTTCACTAGCATTAGGAACAGGAGATGTAAATCTATTTCAAATTGTTGCGGCATATGCAGTTTTTGCTAATCAGGGTATTTACAATGAGCCCATTCTTGTGACGAGTATTGAAGATAAAAATGGCACACTCTTATATCAGTACACCCCAGAAAGTAAAGATGTGATGAATGAGGAAACCGCCTATACCACAGTTAAATTGATGGAAGGTGTGACTACCAGCGGTAGCGGCTCTCGCTTGAGAGGCGATAGCGATTGGCGTAAAAATCAAGCGCTCTATAAAGAGATGATTACTGGTTATCCCTACAATTTTAAGAACCCCATTGCAGGAAAAACAGGTACCACACAAAATAATTCCGATGGATGGTTTATGGGAATGGTGCCAAATCTTGTCACTGGAGTTTGGGTAGGTGGAGAAGATCGATCGGTACATTTTAAAAGTACGCGTTATGGGCAAGGAGCTTCTATGGCACTTCCTATTTGGGGTACTTACATGAAAAGCGCTTATGCCGACGATAATTTGAGTATATCAAAAGAAGAGTTTAAAGAACCTGAAGACCTTTCAATCATTGTGGATTGTGATGAATATAAAAACGCTCAAAAAGGCGACCCTTTGAGTGATGATCAGGGAGATGATACCGCCGATGAGTTACAAATGTAGGATGTGATCGCAAAAATGGACATAGAATCTATCTTGTTTCTAGATATAGAAACTGTCCCACAACGTTCCAATTTTAGCGAACTTGAAATTTTAGATCAGGATCTCTATGCTGCAAAAACCAAATATTTAAGACGCGATGACCATACCCCAGAGGAGTTTTATGAGCGTGCTGGGATCTGGGCAGAATTTGGTAAAATCGTTTGTATTTCCCTAGGATATTTTGTGAATCGAGAGGGTAAAGAGTTTCGTACGAGAAGTTTTTATGGTGACGAGCAAGAATTGCTCGTGGAGTTTTCTAAAGTTTTAAATGAGCATTTCTCTAAAGATAATCATGTACTATGCGCCCACAACGGTAAGGAATTTGACTTTCCATATATCGCTCGCAGGCTTCTTATTCTCGGCCTGCCGCTACCGGATAAACTTAATTTATTTGGCAAAAAACCTTGGGAGGTTCCGCATCTAGATACGCTGGAGCTTTGGAAATTTGGCGATTACAAACATTTTACTAGTTTAAAACTACTTACACGTGTACTTAACATACCCTCCCCCAAAGATGACATCGATGGCTCAGAAGTAAGTAGGGTTTTTTATGAGGAAAATGATATAGAGCGTATTGTGCGCTATTGTGAAAAAGATGTTATTGCAGTTGCACAAATCATCTTGAGATTGAGAAATGAGCCACTACTTAAAAAAGAGCAGATTGTCCACACTTGAACCTCTTCTCTGCGACGTCAAAAATCTTGGGATAACAGTAGTTAGCGATGGAAAGGAACTTGCCCTCACAAAGGATGTTTCATTTCAACTCCGTACTAATGAAGTTTTAGGAATTGTAGGAGAGTCTGGCAGCGGTAAATCCATCACCTGTAAAACGATTATGGGACTTCTTCCCATTAGTTTGAAAGTCGATGCAGACAAGTTTGAAGTACTCGGCAAGGAAGTATTGAGTTTTGGAGATCGTGAATGGTCTCGCTTTCGCGGAAGCGAAACAAGCATGATTTTCCAAGAGCCCATGAGTTCTCTAAACCCAACTAAAATTTGTGGCCAGCAAGTAAGCGAAATACTCAAGATACATACTAATTTAAGTTCTCGTGATCGCAAAAAGCAGGTGGTTGAGTTATTTGAAAGGGTAAAATTACCTGTAGCCAAATCTACTTACAACAAATATCCACACGAGATAAGTGGTGGACAAATGCAGCGGGTCATGATAGCGATGGCGATTGCGTGTAAGCCCAAAATACTTATTGCAGATGAACCTACTACTGCGCTAGATGTGACGGTTCAACAAGAAATCATAGAGCTCCTTAAGGAATTGCAGCAAGAATATGGCATGAGTATCATTTTTATATCTCATGACTTGACTCTCGTTCAATCCTTTGCAGATAGGATTATTGTAATGTACAAGGGTAAAATAGAAGAAACGGGCAGCGCCGATGCTATTTTCTACCATCCAAAATCAAAATATACTCAGGCTCTCATCGCTTCCCGTCCCAATGTGGAAGAACGGCTGAAGGTTCTGCCTACGGTGAGTGATTATGTGAATGAAGGTTTTAAACCAGAGTTAATTACTGCTGCACAGCGAGAGAAATCGCACCAAGAAATTTATGTTCAAAAACCTCTCCTCCAAGTTATCAATTTAATCAAGGACTTTCCTTTAAAGAAAAAACTATTTGTAAAACAGAAAATTTTTAGAGCGGTAGATGGCGTTAGTTTTGATTTGTTCTCAAAAGAAAGCCTAGGCCTGGTAGGAGAAAGTGGATGTGGAAAAAGTACCGTAGGGAATCTTATACTAGGCCTCAAGTCTATTACTTCAGGCAAAATCATATTTCAAGATAAAGATTTGAGCTCCCTGACAAATTCGGAGATGCAAGAAATGAGAAAGCATTTACAAATAATTTTTCAAGATCCATTTGCCTCTCTCAACCCAAGACTTACGGTGGCAGACTGTATCATGGAGGCCATGAAGTGGCACGGGATAGGCTCTGGTAATATGGATAGAAGAGAGAAAACTGTAGATCTTTTGCGCAGGGTGGGATTGAGTGAGAAAGATTTGTTCAAATATCCTCACGAGTTCAGCGGTGGTCAGCGGCAGAGGATAGGCATCGCTCGCACAATTGCCCTAGAACCTCGTTTGATCGTATGTGATGAAAGCGTAAGCGCCCTAGATATCTCAGTTCAAGCTCAAGTCCTGAATCTATTGAATGAGTTAAAGGATATCTACAATTTCTCCTACTTGTTTATTTCTCATGATCTAGCCGTAGTCAAGTACTTTTGTGATCGAGTCATCGTTATGAATAAGGGTAAAATAGAAGAAATAAACGAGGCAGATGAGCTTTACCGCAATCCAAAAAGCGAGTATACCAAAAGCCTAATCGCTTCGTTGTGCAACATTTAAAAATGACAGTCCGAAAAGTAAGTTTTATTATCTTGGTTCTCACCATCTCAGCTTGCAAAGTCAAATCTGATTATTTCACTAATTGTGAATGCGAAAAAATACGTGTTGATGACGAAGTAGAAATAACCGATAATTTCGAAAGATATTCTATTAAGTTCCCTAATGAAGAATGGCTACCATATGCTCATAATAATAAATTAGGCGACGGAATTGTTGGAGGAATATTTAAAGACGATAGCTTTAAAATTTTTGGAGTGGTCGAAATGCGAAAAGCAGACGATTGGAAATCTATTGAAGAGCAACAAGCTGAGATCGCCGCGAAATACAATGTTATTGAATCAGGCCTGACCAAAGTAAATGGTGTTAGTTCGTATTGGAACTTGGTTGAGGAGATAAACGAATCAATTCCAACCTTGACTTTATATATAACGACCGAACACCCAACGGAAAATCTATTTTACACCTTGAATTTATCTGTTTCCCAAAACGAATTCGGAAAGAAAGAACTTTGTGAATTAGAAAACTTATTACAAACATTCAAAACAAAGTGAAAAACATTGCACAACACTGGCTATACGCAATTGCTCGGTTCATGCTCATCCGAAAATTTCTGCAAAATTTTCTACAGTTTGGGTTTATTTGGAAAGAAAAGGCTAAGTCACGCAACTGCGCATAGCCTTCACCGATCCCTGCAGTAGGTATGAGCTAAATTTTAATAGTCACTTAAACAGCCTGGCTGAATTCTACGACCTCATCTCCCGCAACAACAAAGATTCTATTTCCCTTTTTAGGAGTTAAGCTATAGGTTCCCGTAAAATCGCCGAATGCTGGTAAAATCATACCTGCATCAGAGCAAAAGAAACAAGGCAACTTCATTTTTTGCCTTCCCAAACCATTTAATTTAATGGATGGATGGATGTGTCCAGCAATATTGAATCTGCCGTCTGATTCTTGAGGGTGGTGGGTAAAGAAGAATTTTCCAGCGTTCAGGACATTATACGTTTTTACACCTATTGAATTAAAATGTTTTCTTGAAATCACATCATGATTGCCCATGACAAGCACTATTTCAATTTCTTGCATGCGCACCCATTGTTCAAAAAAATGCCATTCTGCATTTTGATAGGAATGGAAAAGGTCTCCTAGAAACCATAATCTTGAAGGCTTGAAATGATCTAGAACTTGATTCAGTTTATCATACTCACCATCGTCTGCAGTAGAGGGAATAGCCATGCCGTGTTTTCTGAAATGGGCACTTTTTCCCAGATGCACATCGGCCAGTAGCACTACATCCTGCTCTTTCCAATAGCACGCTCCTGATGGATGAAGTATAAAATTCTGATTATTTAAAGAGACCTCGAGTGACAAAATTGAATTTAAAATCTATAATCCAGTGAAGCAATAAAATTAAATCCGGCGGCGGTTATTCCAGAAGAATAAGTGCGGTACCGTTGATCTGTAATATTCTCTAAGTTAGCGGTAACCCCTAGACTTGAGTTAATGTTGTATCTGGTACGCAAATTTAAAGTGTACCACCTGGGAGAATACGGATTTCCATTTTCATCTTTAGCATATAGATATGGCCGTACTGTCTGAGAAGGTGCTAGATCGTTAAAATCCAGCTGTCCATTAAACATCACAAAGCCATCAATCTTGAAGTTTTCCCAGTCTACTAAAAGGTGAAGATCTCCAAAACTTGGGGACACGTGTCTTACGGGAACCGTACTACCATCCTCAACCTCTTGCTCTCCTTGCAAATAGGTAAAATGTCCTAAAAGCTGTATGTTTTTCTTAATTTTATATTGAGCCCCTATTTCTACACCATAAACCATGGATTCCTCGGCATTTTGAATGGCTTGAACCCTTCTCAATTCTCCTTGATAAAGGATTTCATCCTGACCATTGATAGAAAAGTCTCGTGCTACAAGTGCATCTTTCAAAAATGTGAAATAGCCCGCAACATCCAGTTCAAAACGATCGTAAAAATTTTTCTTAATACCTACCTCATAATTATAGGAATATTCCGCCTCGATGTCTGGATTGGGAACGATTACGGTTCCTGGAGTGGGGTCAAATATTTTACCTATATCATCAATGTTAGGTGCCCTAAAGGCCGTGCTCAAATTCGATCTTAGTTCCCACTGTTGTCCTGGTCTATAAGTCGCTCCTATTGCGCCAGTTAGTGCTCCCGTGTTTGCATGAGCATCTTCAAAGGGGAAATCAAAAAATGGATCACTAAAATCTGCATCAATCCAGATGTGGTTATACCTCAACCCAGTTTGCAGGGTGAGGTTTTCCTTAAGTTTCCACTGGTGATTGGCATAAAAGGCTAAAGACCGCCATGATGAATCATCTGGATAACGAGATGGACTGTCCGATACTTCATCAGTAACAACATTGACAACACTTCCTCTGGAATTTACTCTATTATGAACAAATTCAGTACCGTAGAAAAGTGTATTGTTTTTTTGATCTCTACGCTCAAAATCTAGAGACGCCGTATAAACATCTACTTGCTCTGTATTTCTGAAAAGCTCCGGTTTTTGGAAGTCACGAGTATTTCGACTTTCGTCAAACTTTTGATACGCGATGGCAAGCACGCCTCGATCATACCAGTTATTATTTGCTTCATGATGTACTTTCCCGTTTAGAAACAACCATTTTTGTGGTCCATAAAACCACTGAGCGTTTCTTGGGTTTCCGCTTTCGCGAAAGCGGTTCAATGCATCAAAACGATCATAATCACTTGTAGCGGTATAGATCAATCCAGCGTCAAACTTCCATCGTGGAGTATGGCGGTAAGAAAATTTCTGTAACATGTTTATCTGGTTGTAACCTGAAGGCACCTGAACTTCTGGATCTGGATTAGATACCAACAAATCTTCTCCATTGCTGCGTATGACATAGTTTTCTCTCAAATACTCATCGGGCCCATGACTCCCCATCTTCAAATCATTGAATGAGTTAATGGTGACGCTGGTTACCGTTGCAAATTTCTGGTCTCCATACTTAAGATTGACGTGTGCGGTATTCTCAGTATTTGCCGTAGCGTATCTCAATAATGCGTTACCATGAAAGGCAGTTGAATCATTGCTAAAAACTGGTTTGCTTGTATAAAAATTCATTACTCCTCCTATCGCATCACTCCCATACACCACGCTTCCTGGACCTATGATTACCTCAGACCTTTCTATACTCAAAGGGTCTATGGATATTACATTTTGAAGGTTGCCTGCTCGAAAAATCGCATTATTCATGCGTATGCCATCTACGGTGATAAGAAGCCTATTAGTTGAAAAACCTCTGATCATGGGACTCCCACCGCCTTGCTGTGACTTTTGAATGAAGACCTGACCTGTTTGTTGCAAAAGATCTGCACTGGTCTGGGGGTTTTGAAAAAGCACATCGTCTCTGGACTGTGAAATGATTTTTTGAGGAATATCTTGTTTGCGCTGTTCAAATTTTGAAGCCGAAAGAACAATGGGATCCATAAATTCACCGTCTTGCTGAAGTTTAACCAACCATTTTAAATCGTCTAGATTCTTTTTAAAATGATTTACGGTTTCATAGTTAGTGCTCTTGAAATAAATACGCTCCTCATCATTAAAACCATCAAGAGAGGCCTTTCCAAACACGTCTGTATAGGTGACGGTAGATTTACTTTTATTGAAAATTAAAACAGATATTATAGGCTCTCCAGTAAATCGATCAATAACTTGTACAGATTGACTCAAACCTGTGAAACAAATACAAAAAATAATAAAGAACACACATGTTTTCAATGGTCGAAAAGCTGTTTTAAAATAGATAGAGAAGCAGGTTTTTTAAAAGCGTGCAAATGTATTTGAAAATAGTCGATTATCAAATGAAGCAAAGCGCTGCGATCGGATCTGCTCATTTTTATTTGTTTCACTTCTTCAAAATTCATGCCGATAAGCTGTTTGAGAAATGTGGCTTCCACATCGGTGGAGTGGTGAGGCTGTAGACCATCATTATCAAAACGTCCATCCAACATATTGAAATAGGCTCCCTTAAAATCTTGATCGGGTTGAAAACCGTAAAAGCGGGTCAAATCTAGAAGTACTTTAAGTGAAAAATTGGGTGAGTTCTCTGAGTGATCCAGGTAGATAAATACGTTTTGTAAGTAATCAAATAAATTTTCATCTGCCGGTTGTTCACTCAGTAACTGGGTTAATACCTCCGAAAAAAACATGGCAATGCTGCTCTTATAAATATCTTGATGAATGCTGTGATAGACATGTAATATTTGCGCATTTTTCAAATACTCCAATCCTCCCTTATCCCTGTGCCTGGTTTCTATGCGCAAGAGACTCAAAGGCTGAAAGAGCGATATACGCAGTTTACCTTTACGTGATTTGCGTACACCCTTAAGCATATAGGAATGCATCCCCAGCTCTCTAGAAAAAATACGTGTGATAAGGTCGGCTTCTCCATATTTGAGTGAAGAAATGACCAGCGCCTCTGTAGAAATCATGACGCGTTACCTTATAATCATTAATTTGAAAACTGTCGTTTCAATGACATCATCTGTATTGATGAGCAAGAAATAGACCCCAGATGATACTTTATCTCCAGAGAAACTACGTGTATCCCAAGGAATGCTCCCTCCCTGAGAAACTGCCTCATAAACAAGATTGCCTTCTACATCAGTAATTTTTACCCTTGCGCGTTCTGTAAGTCCATCTATGGTAACGTTACCATCAAAACCTGGCCTTACTGGGTTGGGAAACGCAAAAACATTACTGAGGTCCTCCTGTGGTTTGCTGGAACGTGCCCCTTGAAAGGAAACCATTCCTTTGTCGGTTGCAAAATAAATTTTTCCAGTTCCTTCCTCAATCTCAATATCATTAATTGCATTAGAAGGTAAGGGAGAGTTGTCAGTAGTGAATTGAAAAATGGTTTCCTGACCGCTAGGACTAAATAAAAAAGCCCCAGAAGAAGATGTTGCCACCCATTTATTATTGTTTCCATCTACCTCAATATCTACAATAGCTTGATCTGCCAGCAATTCGCGCGGTATTCCATTCTGGTCCTCAATAATAATAGGACGCGCATCTCTCACTTGCTCATCAAACATACTTGATGGATTGGAAAGCACCCTAAGCCCTAAAAAGGATCCTATCCATAGTGTATTGTTTTGATCAATCCTGAGGGCGCCTACATAATTATTGATGAGATCTCCATCTTGAATTCCTTCAGTTAAGCGTCCCGTTTCACCCGATTCTGGATCAAAAGCAAAAAGGCCCTGACTCGTGTTTCCCCAATAGAGTCTTCCAGCGTTATCTGACACTATTTTTGTTGAAGAGCTTCCAGCAAAGGTATCGGGAAACTCATCATCAAAACCAAAGCCTGTCCATTGCCCTGTTGGTGATAGACGGTGTAGAGGTTCTTCAGAAATAGAGTCTATAAACCATAAGTTTCCCGCAGGATCCGCAGTCGCTCCTGGAACCCTAAAATTGCCCGGTGCGACTGATACTCCTAATAGGGAGCTGTTTCTATCATCATATAAAATCGCTGAAATTTCTGGATCAAAACTTACAATACCCTCACGCATGGAACTGATAAAAACCTCTTCTGGATTATTGGGATTGATAAGAATATTACTGACTGACCGCGGCTCTAAAATCTCTTCAAAGGAATAATTATTCCACATCATATCTTCTCGCTGTCTACTTATCCCAAAACTTTCCAATGGAAAAGGGTTATAAAAAACGTCATAGTCACCATATCCTATCCACACCCCACTCTCTCCTGTTGTCACTGAAAACACACTGTTGCGAGAAGGTCCGTCTGGAAGTATGATTTCATGATCTAAATTATTGTCTATCCCTATGCGTAATAATCCGTTGTTTTGAGTACCTACATATAAATCGTTATCAAAAAGAACTAAGCTTGTGAACCTGTACTCTACACCATCAAACTCATTATCTATGATAGAGCTTGTCAGGCCTGTATCTATCAACCTTATTTCATTGCGACTTAAAACTATTAAATTTTCTTCATCTGAGGCTAGGTCAAGGGCTCTTGAGGGAAACTGAATAGATGTAGTTGTAAAGCGATTGTTATTGAACTCCCATAGAAAGCGACTGAAGTTTGCTGCGTAAAGTGTGTTGTTAAACTGTATGATATCGTCCCAAGGAAAAAACGCTACCCGAGACCAGTTGGAGAAATCTATCAGAAAAGGGTCTGTCAAACTTGCTCTTAAAATTCCCTCTTCACGGGTGGCTGCATAAATATTATTCTCAAAAATCTCCAAGCCGTTTACCTCTACCTGACCACCTGCCCTACCTATGAAATAAGTATCATTAAATTCAAGCCTCTCAAGATCATACAGAGTAACGCCAAAGTCCGTTGCTATGTAAAGGAGATCTTCCAGTTCTATAAATTTATTTATAGATTTCCTATCAGCAGCTATAATCTGCTTTTCTGCGATTGCCACAATAGTAGTTATCTCATTGTTTTCATTAACGATCTGAAGTATCCCATTTTCATAGCCTATGACCAACTTTGACTTGTCCTCGCTGTAATAGATCTGGCTTATATCATCTCCTGTTAAGCCCTCAATTGTAGAAAGTGTTTCAAACTGCCCGGTAGAAGGTGTGTAAATGAAAATAGCATTGTTACTAGCTGCGTAAATTTTTTGGGAGGATCTGGCGACATCCACGATTTCAGAATAGGAAAAATAGCCTTCCCAAGATTCAGTAAAGTCCTGAGCATTCAATAAGTTAAAGCTTATCAACAAAAAAAGTAGGGGTCTTTTCATAAATAGATAACGGTCTAATTTGTTTTATATGATGGCTCTTCGGAATATTTGAAATAAAAAACACCGTCAGATCTATAATGAAATGACGGTGCTTGATAAAATACCGCTTTCGCGAAAGCGAATATACTAAACGACTCCTTGAGCGAGCATAGCATCTGCCACTTTTACAAAGCCTGCAATATTTGCTCCTTTGACATAGTCTACGAAACCATCTTTGTCTTTTCCATATTTAACACAGGCTTCATGAATATCGTTCATTATACCGTGTAGTTTGTTGTCCACCTCTTCGGCCGTCCAGCTGTAGCGCAGTGAGTTTTGAGACATCTCTAAACCTGATGTTGCCACTCCACCGGCATTTGATGCCTTACCAGGACTGAACAAAATTTTCTTTTCAAGAAAATGCTCAATCGCCTCTGGAGTACAAGGCATGTTTGCGCCTTCTCCTACACATATACACCCATTGGAAACAAGAGTTTTTGCCTCATCTCCATTCAATTCATTTTGGGTGGCGCAAGGTAATGCTATATCGCATTTTACAGACCACGGGCGTTCAGCGTCGTGATAGGTAGCGTCGCCATACTTATCTACGTATTCTGAAATACGACCTCTTTTGTTGTTCTTGAGGTCCATGATAAATGCTAGCTTATCACCGTCAATGCCATCTTTATCATGAATATAACCACCTGAATCTGACATTGTAACCACCTTACCCCCTAAGTGAAGAATTTTCTCAGCCGCATATTGTGCTACATTACCTGAACCTGAAATTATAACTGTTTTACCTTTTACGCCTTCTCCTCTAGTACTCAACATATTTTCAGTAAAGTAAACATTTCCATAACCTGTTGCCTCAGGGCGAATAAGTGAGCCTCCATAAGAACGGCCTTTTCCAGTCAGGATGCCTGTAAACTCGTTTCTAAGTTTTTTATAGTAGCCAAATAGATAGCCAATTTCTCGAGAACCTACTCCTATATCTCCTGCCGGCACATCTGTATCGGCACCAATTACTCTTTGAAGTTCAACCATAAAAGATTGACAGAACCTCATAACTTCACGGTCTGACTTACCTTTAGGATTAAAGTCAGAACCTCCTTTTCCACCTCCCATGGGCAAAGTAGTCAGGCTATTCTTGAAAACCTGCTCAAAGGCAAGAAATTTCAATATGCTAAGGTTGACGGATGGATGAAACCTCAACCCCCCTTTATATGGACCTATGGCGCTATTCATTTGAATACGGTACCCTCTGTTTACGTGAACTTCATTATTGTCATCTGTCCATGGCACCCTAAACATAGTTACTCTTTCAGGTTCAGCCATACGCTCCAGCAATTTGTCACTTGAATATTCAGGATGGTCCTCTATAAATGGAATTACCACCTCGGCTACTTCGGTTACCGCTTGAATAAATTCAGGCTCATTTGGATTTCTATCTTTTATCAAATCGATAAAATTCTGGACTTTTTTCTCCATTTTACGCAATAATTTTTATTAAAATTGTCTATATAATAATATACAAAGATATGCTTATACTTAAACACCCTTCTTTGTTTCATAAAATTTTTAACTTATAAAAAACATTATTTAACTAGTAAGAAATACTTTATGCATTTCATCTAAAAAACTAGATGATTACTAGCTCTAAACTTTTGCCTGTAAGCGATTTTGTTATATTTGCGACTTCTATAAGCCAAAAGCAATGAGGAACCTAGTAAGAATTTTTGTAGTCGTAGTTATATCCACTGTCGGTTTTAATCAAACGGTACAGTCTCAGAATGGATATACTCACGAGATAGGTGTGTTTTTTGGCCCATTGGCTTTTCAAGGAGATTACGGAGAACGAGGTGATTTTGATACCAATTCGGGAAATGTAGGAATCGGTGGTGGATTTGTTCACTATCTAAACTTTCCATACGCATTTGATTCTTACTTTAATGATCACTTTAAAATAAAGACTGAAATATCCTACCATACCACGACTTTAAATAACTTCGGACCTACTTCTGAAAAGCAAAATTTGGGAGGTAGACAACTTAGGGAGATGACTGGTAAAGCCAAGGTTTTTGAGATAGGACCTAGTTTAGAATATCACTTTAATAGTATACGAGATTTTGAGGCTGGTCAGAGTAAATTCTCACCTTATTTAAGTTTAGGCTTTCATTATGTGAATTTTGCTCCTGAAGCAACGAGCACGCTTGGGCCTTTAAATAATCCAGTTACTACCTTTCCTACATTCCTAGATAGGATTGATACTTCACCAGGAAGTACCTTGTCTATAGTAGGGGATATAGGTTTTAGATACAAAATTAATCGTGTAAGTGATTTAACCTTAAGCTCTAAATGGCATTATTATCTTGATAACTATGTGGATGGCCTTAGCCCAGACAATCCTAACAACCGTGCTAATGACTGGATATGGTGGGTTAACCTAGGTTATGTTTACTATCTAGAATATCTCTAGACCCTCACTTATTATTAATAATGTTTTAGGAATCCATGATAAGGGTTATTCTTCATTCATTTCAATTTGATTAAGTAAATGATCTTTACTGATTAAAGCTCTTTATTAGGATCCCAACATTTCATCTCAAAGTTTGCGACTTGGTCATTTTTGATCTCTAAGCCTTCATTTTCCAATAATTGTTGCATGAGATTGGTTCCTGGGAAGTGATGCCTCCCGGTAAGTAAACCTATTCTGTTTACTACACGGTGGGTGGGAACATCATCTTTGTCTACAGCAGCGGTCATCGCATATCCAACAGCCCTGCTGCTGCGAGGTGATCCAAGATATCTTGCCACAAGACCATAAGAAGTTACTCTACCGATTGGTATTTGTTTAACCACATCATATACTCTTGAAAAAAAATCTTGTTCCATTTTCAAAATGATTTGATAGCTGTAAAAAGAGCGATACTTAATGTCAGTATTGCAATTACATAGTTTGTGTTCTTTGCAAACCTTGAACTATCAAACCCAAGTCTTTTTACAAATTTCACGTAGAGAAACATCATGAAGAACGTTCCTAAGGTTGCTCCAATAATAAACAAATAAGCTTGCGGAAATTTATATTCAAATAGGCCTCTGCTCGCAAGAAACGAACTGAAACCTATATAAAAAGGGATAGGGAAAACATTCAATACGGAAAGTAACATCCCATGGCCAATCATTTTCACCCCTTGGGTTCGAGTGTCTATTTTAGCCTTTACAGGTTTGATGTAACGCACTGCTTTAACAAAGAAAAAGATCGATATCGCAAAAAAAATAATTACTGATAAGCGTTCCATAATTAGCAAAACTGCTTCGTTCTCTGTAATCAATTTAGAAAAAAACACCCCCAGATACACCTGACCTATAACAACTATACAAGCACCTAGAATAAAGAATAGGGAAGATTTAAAGTTTTTAGAAATGCTGATTTTTGCAGCAGTAAGATTTAGTAAGCCAGGAGGAATTACACCTACAAAGCCCACTAGAAATCCAAAAACTAAATGCTGAAAAAAAATCAATCTTGTTTCAATCTGAATTTTAAATAAGTAATTTTTTTATCTATCTCAAGATACTGCTTTTCATAGAAAGTTTGAGTCCCGATTACATCTTGAGGAGCTTCGGTATTTTTATAAATGTCATGATGAGCATACTGAATGTCCTCCTCCATTCCCTGAAGCAAGCCTAAGGTATATCCAAACATAAATTCTGAATCAGTCTTTAAGTTGATAAGACCCTCCTTTTTAAGTATTTTTCTATATTTATTTAAAAAATCTGGATTAGTCATGCGGTGTTTAGTACGCTGAAATTTAATTTGTGGATCTGGAAAGGTAATCCAGATCTCACTTACTTCATTTACCGCAAATACTTGATCTACAAGTTCTATTTGAGTCCTTATAAACCTCACATTTTCCATATTTTCCTCAAGAGCAGTTTTAGCTCCTCTCCAAAACCTCGCTCCTTTAATATCAATTCCAATATAATTAATGTCTGGATTTTTACGAGCAAGATCTACCGTATACTCTCCTTTTCCACATCCCAGTTCCAAATATATAGGATTATCATTTTTAAATACTTCATTCCAAGCTCCTTGAAACTTATAGCCATTTACAATTTCTTCCCTTAAAGGTTGTAATACATTTGAGAAGGTTTCATTCTCTCTGAATCGTCTTAATTTGTTCTTACTTCCCAAAACATTTATTTAATAATCGCATAATATTTTACAAATATACTAGATATAGATAGGGTCGTACCTTTATACCCATGTCAGCATCTAAAAATATTCTTGTTGCTCCCCTTAATTGGGGTATAGGCCACGCCTGTAGATGTGTTCCAATAATCAATGAATTATTAGATCTTGGTCACGAGGTAATTTTAGGAAGTGACGGTGAGTCCTTGACCTATCTCAAAAAAGAGTTTCCTCTTTTAAAATCTATTAAGCTCCCTTCTTACTCCATTGAGTATCCCGCGGAAGGAAAACATTTCAAGCTCAAACTTATTAAAGACTCACCAAAAATCTGGTCTGCCCTTAGAAAAGAACATCAAATTCTCAAGGTGATTGTGAAAAAACACAAGCTAGATCTAGTCATTTCCGATAATAGGCTGGGTTTATTTTCGACTCATGTAAAAACAATTTTTATAACCCATCAACTGCATGTTCTTAGCGGAAACACCACATGGTTGAGCACCCATTTACACAACTACTTTATAAAAAAATTCGATCAGTGCTGGGTTCCTGATTTTGATGACAGTTTACTTTCAGGCAGGTTAAGTGCATTAAAAGACTCTTCCATAAATTATAAATTTATAGGACCACTTTCAAGATTTGAAAAAACTTCTCACCCTCATAAAAAATATGATTTACTAATACTGCTATCTGGGCCAGAACCTCAAAGGTCAATTTTAGAGAAAAGGCTACTATTAAACCTGAAAAATTACAAACAAAAAGTCCTTTTTATCGCGGGCAAGATGGAGCAGACACAAATAGTGCGAAAGACAGGTGCACTTACTTATTACAATTTTTTAACTCAAAACGGACTCCAAAAGGCTTTTGACAGAAGTGATGTGGTAATATGTAGAAGTGGATATTCAACAATTATGGACTTATATAAGTTGGAAAAAAAAGCTTTTTTCATCCCTACTCCAGGCCAGTTTGAGCAAGAGTATCTAGCTAATCATTTTCATGAGCTTAGGATTGCTCCATTCATTGAACAACACAAGTTCAATCTCTCACATTTGGAAAAATTAAAGGATTATACTGGGTTTGGAAGTCAGTTTTGTTGTTCGATCTCTTCATCAACTTCTATGTCTTTAATATTAGAAGAGCTTTTTTCCAGTGTAAATGAGAATTCAGAACCTATCCCCACTTCACTATCCACATAAATACGCTCATCATGAGCTTCAATTATATGTTTAACGATAGCTAAACCAAGTCCAGAGCCACCTTCTTTTCTAGATCCCGTGCGATCTACCCTAAAGAAACGTTCAAAAAGTCTGGGCACATATTCCTTTGCTATTCCTTCTCCATTATCAGTAACTCTAACAATGACTTTATTATTGATGAGATCTTCTACCGCAACTTCAGTAGTTCCATTCTCTTTTCCATATTTTATTGAATTGACAATTAGGTTTGCAATTACCTGCTGGATACGTTCTCGATCTGCAAATACATAAATAGGCTCGTGATAGACTATATCAAAAACCAAAGAAATATTTGATTTTGCAGACTTCATTTCAAATTGCTCAAAGACTTGAGAAATAAGTTCTATGATATCAAAATTCTCCTGCTCGAGACTCAAGTCTCCCACTTCAAGTTTTGTGATCATATCCATATCATTAACGATATAGGTAAGTCGTTCCACTCCCTTCTGAGCTCTATCTAAATATTTCTTGCGTATAGCTTTATCTTTATGAGCACCATCTATAAGGGTGTCTATATAGCCCTGAACCGTAAAAAGTGGGGTCTTAAGCTCATGTGATATATTACCCAGAAATTCTTTTCTGTAGGTCTCCCTTACTCTTAATGTTTCAATTTCAGTCTTTTTCTTGTTAGCAAACCGCTCCACTTGTTCTGTAAGCGATTTCATATCAGTAGCGATTTTTTTATCGGCAAAAGATGGAGTCTCCAGCATACTAACGTCTTCATATATCTTTTTAATTCGTCTATATATAAAACGTTGCACACGATACTGTATAACGATAAAGCTTGATATAAAAAATCCTATTGAGGTAATAAAAATAGGAATAGGCTGAAATAAGTTTGTAGTAAAGTAGCAGAAAAAGGAAAGCAACACGGCAGCAATTAAACTCACATAAATCGAAGAACGCAATGCAAACCTATAACTGCGTTTATTTGCAACAGTGTTACTTGACATATTTATAACCCACTCCTTTCACGGTCTTAAACTTTTTATCGCCCAGCTTTTCACGTAGTTTTCTTATGTGCACATCGATGGTTCTACCTCCTACAATCACCTCATTACCCCATACCGTCTCCAGAATTTCTTCCCTTTTGAATACCTTGCCTGGCTTGGAAGTAAGAAGTGAAAGCAGCTCAAATTCCTTGCGTGGAAGGAGCATTTCATTTTTCTGGTAGATTATTTTATACTGATCACGATCTATCGTGAGGTCTCCTATTTTGCTGACATTTTGGTCATCTTCTGTAGAGGCGTTTTTTCTACGCAACAACGACTTGACCTTAGAAATCAAAACCCGAGGCTTGATAGGTTTTGTTATGTAGTCATCTGCACCCGCGTCAAAACCGGCTATCATGGAGTAATCCTCTCCCCTTGCTGTAAAGAATGCGATTACGGTACCATCCAGCTCACTCATTTTTCTCATGCGCTCACAAGTTTCTATACCATCCATTACGGGCATCATCACATCTAAAATGACGAGATCGGGATGGATTTTCTTAGCTTTTTTAATCGCTTTTTCTCCATTTTCAGAAGTATGTACCTGATACCCCTCTGCTCGGAGATTATAGCCTACTATTTCCAGAATATCAGGCTCATCATCCACTAGTAGAATCTTAGCTTTATTATCGCTCATGACACTTATATTGATTTATAAAAGTACGTAGAAAAACCGTTCCCTATGTTAGGTTATAGTTAACCTAGGCTCAAGAATGTTTTAATTATAGCTCGCTTTCGCGAAAGCGAATTTCAACTCAGCTTCCCTATTAAAATCAATGTTATGATTACATTAAATACAAAACACCTAATGAGGTCTACCCAAAAAGAACGCTATATTTGCAAAAATTCCAATTATTATGAAACAAATTTACTTATGGATGTTGCTGTTTGTTTCAGCAACTTCTTTTGCTCAACAACCTATTATCACTACAATCGTGGACGGTGACTGTTCAGGTGGAACTCCTAAGCTTCTAGAAATATATGCTGATGGTATAGTAGACTTTAGCTCCTACGCATTGAGAAACCAGACTAATGCTAATTCAGGTACTTTTGGTAATACTACTAATATAGGTAGCCTTTTTCCTATGGGAACCAGTACGGTCGTACAAGATGACTTTATTTACATTGCAACAGACAATGCTTACGACCCACAAGCTCCTGATGCAAATTCTGTTTATGTTGAATTTCCAAGTCTAATTAATAATTCAAATGTTTTTGAGTCTGGCGTGGTTAATCTCAATGGTGATGATAGAATTCAGATTATTCTTGACGATGGAAGTGAAACTGTTGTAGACCAGCTGGGCGTTTCCGATCTCGATGGAACTGGCGAATCGTGGGAATATGATGACTCTTATGCTCAAAGAATAGATGGATCAGGACCTGATGGAGGTTTTATTGAAGCCAACTGGAATTTTGCTGGTGTCAACGCCATAGATAATCTAGGTCGTTGCAAAAATGCTGGAAATGATACCTACGAAACCATTTTGGGCGGAATAGGGATTTATACAACTACTGCAAGTACAACTCCAGAAATATCAGCAACCGGACCAGTAACCGGCCTTGAATATTTTGAAAATAACGGACCATCTCAAGAAGGGTCTTTCACAATATCTGGTCGCAACCTAACTGCAGATATTGTACTAACCGTTCCGTCTGCAGATTTTGAAATTTCCGAGACTTCAGGAGGGCAATTCGGTCAGAGTATAACCTTGAGTCAAAATAATGGTCAAGTAGCATCGACGACTATTTTTGTTAGAATGGCTGCGGGACTTCTAGAAGGTTCTTATACTGAAGATATTTCAGCTGTTTCAGGAGGAGCTCCTACTCAGACCATAACCGTTGCCGGAGATGTTGAGGATGATGACCCTACTATATTTATATCAGGTGGAGCAAGTGGGATGAACTATAATCAAAACAATGGGCCTTCACCAGAAGACTCTTTTGCGGTTTCAGGTAGGTTTTTAACTGATAATTCAATTACCGTATCTGTCGATGCGCCTTTTGAAATGTCCCTTGCGTCTAACGGTACTTTTTCTACCTCAGTAAACGTTCCTGTCACAAATGGCTCAGCAGAATTTGAAGATGTATTTATTAGACTCGCCGCTGGTCAATCCATAGGTCAATATACGGGTACTGTTAATATCTCTTCTACTGGAGCAACTAGCGACACTATTCAGGTAGATGGAGAAGTTTTACCTACAGCAAACTGTCCTAGCATAGGTGATCTTATAATTACAGAAATAATGCAAAATCCCTCAATCAATAATGATCCTGCTGGTGAGTATATAGAGGTCTACAACAATTCTAGTAACCCGATAGATCTTGTATCATTCGTAATTGCAGATGATGTTAGTGCAAATGAAACCCATACCATTAATTCAAGTGTAGTGGTTCCAGCTGGTGGTTATGTTGTGCTAGGTAACGATGCTAACAGAACAAATACTGGAGATGCTACTCTGGATTATGCCTATGACAGCATTTCATTAGGAAACGGTACGGACGGCGTTGCAATATCTTGTGGTGGTGTCATTTTGGATCAGGTAATCTGGGATAATGGATCTACATTTCCTGATCCTTCAGGAGCTAGTATGGAACTTGCACAGAGTGTTATTAACGGAGCAAATGCTGTAACTGCTAATGATGATGGAACTAACTGGGGCACGGCTACCAATGATTTTGGTGGAGGTGACTTCGGTACTCCAGGAGCTATGAACAACTTCACACTTTCTAATGAAAGTATAGATGCTGTTTCCTTCAATATCTATCCCAATCCAGTAGAAGGAACTATTATCTCAATAGAAACTTCAAACGGAGAGGCATTGAATGTGAAAATTTTCTCAACACTAGGTCAGCAGGTGCTAGTTGCAAAAAATGTAACTCGAGACCTTAATATAGCAAGCTTAGACGCTGGTATATACCTTGTGAAATTAACTCAAGGAGAAAATTCTCAAACACGCAAGTTGATTGTTAAGTAATCAGTAGACTGTTTTAATATTGGCACCGTAGCATTTAAGCTACGGTGCTTTTTTATTTACTTTTGTTTCTAAATTACGGCATTGCAATTTCCCATATTTGACATCTCCTCCCGATCAGATTTTGATGATTTAGCATTAGATATCTATAAGTATCAAAGAACGCAAAACCCTTTGTACAATCGTTTTTGTACGCTTTTGGGTAATAAGAAAGTTCTTGAAGTATCAGATATTCCATACCTGCCCATATCATTTTTCAAAAATCATAAAATCATTACTGGACAGCAGGATTACCAAAAAAAATTTACCAGTAGCGGTACGACCAGTAGTACAACCTCAACGCACTATCTCAGCAATTTGAAGATTTATGATCAAAGTCTGGATCACAGTTTTAAGGAAACCTACGGCAATCACGAGGATTATGTAATCCTTGCTCTTTTACCTCATTATCTAGAAAGAACTGGCTCTTCACTCGTTTACATGGTACAGCGCTGGATTGAGAAAAGCGAGAATCCCAATAGCGGTTTTTACCTCAACGATATTGAGCGCCTTGCAGAAAAAATTGATCAACTCAAAAACTCCAAAAAAAAGATTATTCTAATTGGGGTCACTTTTGCCCTTTTAGAATTAGCAGATCGCTTCCCACTAGATGCTGAAAACCTGATTATAGTTGAAACAGGTGGCATGAAAGGCCTGCGCAAAGAAATTACAAAACAAGAACTACACAAAACCCTCAAAGGGGCATTTCCCAAAGCACAAATTCAAAGTGAGTATGGAATGACAGAGTTACTTTCCCAAGCCTATGCAATAGATGGTATTCATTTTAAGACACCGGCTTGGATGCAGGTGAGCGCACGCGACACTAACGACCCTTTACAGAACTTGGTGCATCATAAAACGGGAGGCTTAAATGTAATTGATCTGGCAAATTATAATTCTTGTCCATTTATTGCAACACAAGATTTGTGCAAGACCTATCCTGATGGAAGTTTTGAAGTTCTAGGGAGGTTTGACCAGTCAGATATAAGAGGCTGCAACTTAATGGCCGTACCTCATTAGATTATTTAAGCACCACCAAAAAATAACTTTTCTTACCGCGTTGCAGTAAAATAAAATTACCCGCAATCACATCTTTTTCAGATATTGTTTTGTCTTCAGAAACCTTATTCTTATTTACACTAAGACTATTCTCCTTTAAAGCTCTTCTTACTTCAGCATTTGACTTGAGAAAACCAGTTGTTTCATTGCAAAACGTAACAATATCCTGACCTTCCTTCAAAAGCTCACGATCTATTTCTACTTGGGGTACACCTTCAAATATCTCAAGCAAAGTTTCTGAATCCATCCTTTTCCACTGCTCCATGGAAACTTTTTTGGAAAAAAGAATTTGTGAAGCCTCAACCGCATTATCATAAGCTTCTTGACCATGTACCATAACCGTTACTTCTTTTGCAAGCCTTTTTTGAAGAACTCTATAACCAGGATCTTTTTTATGCTCTGTAATAAGAGATTCACAAGTTTTCTGATCTAGAAATGTAAAAATCTTGATCCAGTTCATGGCATCATCATCTGTGGCGGTTATCCAAAACTGGTAAAATTTATAAACACTCGTCTTGTCTGAATCCAGCCATACATTACCACCTTCGGTTTTACCGAATTTCGTCCCGTCTGCTTTGGTTACCAGTGGCGTGGTGAGAGCGTAGGCCTTTCCCTGTGCCTTCCGGCGTACTAGTTCTGTACCCGTAGTAATATTACCCCATTGATCGCTACCGCCTATTTGTAACTTACAGTTTTGTTTTTCATAGAGATGTAAGAAATCATAACCTTGAAATAGCTGGTAGGTAAATTCCGTAAAGCTCATACCATCCCCCTCGCCGCTTACTCTTTTTTTCACAGACTCTTTTGCCATCATGTAGTTTACGGTAATATGTTTACCCACATCACGAGCAAAATCAATCAGGCTGAAATCTTTCATCCAGTCATGATTATTGACCAATAGAGCGCGGTTTTTTTCATCACCGCCTTTAAAATCTATAAATCTGCTGAGCACACTCTGCACTCCAGCTATGTTTTTATCCAAAATTTCTTGAGTGAGCAAGTTGCGCTCTGCACTTTTACCGCTTGGGTCACCTATCATGCCGGTAGCACCTCCAACCAGTGCGATAGGCCTGTGCCCAGATCGCTGTAGGTGCATAAGTAATATGATCTGCACGAGACTTCCTATATGGAGTGAATCTGCTGTGGGGTCAAAGCCTATATAACCCGTGACAAGTTCCTTCTGGAGCAACTCCTCCGTGTCTGGCATAATATCGTGAATCATTCCCCTCCATCTCAACTCTTCAACAAAATTGTAACTCATAGCTATTTTTTAAGACCAGCAAAGATATAGCTTTAGGCGTTTTCTAGGCATTTCTGTGGGTCGCATTGCGTACTTTTACGATATGAGATTAGTAACGGGCGCAACTGGACTTGTAGGGGGACATTTATTGTATCGCTTTCGCGAAAGCGCCACCACCACAATAGCACTCTACAGGAACATAGACCATATTGAAAAGACCCGTTTTGTTTTTGCCTGCTACGATCCTCTCCACGCAGATCTCGTGGATAATTTTATCTGGAAACCCGCAGATATTCTAGAGGTTCCCTCGCTGGATGAAGTTATGCCAGGTGTGAAAGAGGTTTACCATTGTGCGGCCGCTTTAAAAGCACCTAGCTTTGAACAATTGAAGCGCGTAAATATAATGGGGACGGAAAATGTGGTGAATGTAGCTCTCGCTCATGGAGTAAAAAAATTCTGCCATGTGAGCAGTATTGCCGCTCTGGGTGATTCCGTGGGGAGTCAACCTATTAGTGAAGAGGACTTCTTTAACCTTGATGCAAATAATACAGATTATGCAATTTCCAAGTATGGAGCTGAAATGGAAGCCTGGCGGGCTACTCAAGAGGGTATGGATGTGGTTATAGTTAACCCTGGTATTATTCTAGGAGCGGGATCATGGGATAATAGTTCTGGTCAATTATTCAGTAAAATGGATGACGGCAATAAATTCTACACCTCAGGTGCAAGTGGTTTTGTAGATGTGCGTGATGTCGTAGAAATTATGCAACACCTCATGGAATCTGACATAATTAATGAACGATTTATACTGGTTGCAGAAAATTGTTCTTACAAAAATATTTTGGATGGCATTGCCCGAGAATTCGGCGTCAAAAGACCTAGTTTTAAGATAGGTAGTTACTTATTGTCTTTTCTAGTGATGTTAAGTTTTATAAAATCGATTTTTACTAGAACAAGTGTTTTTAGAAGTTCAAATGTGCAGAGTCTAGTGTCTAAAACTCGTTACTCAAACATGAAAATTAAGGATCAGCTGGGATATGAGTTCAGGGATGTGGCCGAAACGATTTCAAGAGTTTGCGATTTATACAGGACCCACTAATTATCTTCATTGATTTTCAAATTCAATTTTTTACTTGAATTTGATTGTTTGAGGCTGTCTCTCAACTTATTGAGATCTGGCTTGTTTTTAGAGTTTGCGTTTTTGATGCTATCCTCTACCCTTTTTTGTTCTTTTTTCAATCGGGCATCATGTAGAACCTTTTCTTTGATATTTACTAATTTTTTTTCTGTCTGTTCTAAAAGCTGTACATATAGATCTGCGTGGTCTACGTAATAATGAAAGTTCTTTTGATAGATCAAGCTGTCCATTTCATATTTGTTGTACAGAAATGAATCTGGACGTATCGCGGTATTGAGAAAAGCGAGTCTGTTTGAGCTCTGCGCTCCTTCTATCAGATACATGTCAGTTAAGATATCAGACATTTTATCTTGATCAAAAAACGGATCAGGTTTAGGTGATTTTTCCACATTTTCACATGAAAAAAATCCTAAAAGGGCCACAAACAGTATTAGTTTTTTCATCGATCGAATCTTAATTCCTGAGCAAATTTTTGATCGGATACTTTAAAATTTTGATACGCGATGTGACCATTAACAAAGGTGTGGGATATCCTACTTTTAAATGTCACTCCCTCAAAAGGTGACCATCCACATTTAGCCAATATATTCTCTTTAGTTACCGTCCAAGGATTATTTGTATCTACCAAGACAAGATCTGCTTTGTAACCTTGTCGTATAAATCCTCTATTTTTTATATCAAAAAGCAACGCCGGATTATGACACATTTTCTGTACCACTTTCTCAATGCTGATCTTTTCTTCATGAACAAATTGCAGCATTGCCGGCAAGGCGTGCTGGACGAGTGGACCACCACTGGGACAGCTCAAATAAGGGTTTTCTTTTTCTTCAATGGTGTGTGGGGCATGATCAGTCGCGATAACATCAATTCTATCATCAAGCAACGCTTCCCAAAGCTGGTCACGATCTGATGCAGACTTTACCGCAGGATTCCATTTGATACGGGATTTCTTTTCTGCATATTGCTCATCTGAAAACCACAGGTGATGTATGCATACTTCTGATGTGACTTGCTTTTTTTGAATAGGCAATTTGTTTTTGAAGAGTTTAGTCTCCTTTCCCGTGGATAGATGAAATATGTGAACTCTCGCTCCCGTCTTTTTTGCTAATTCAATTGCCTTGGAACTGCTCAAATAGCACGCTTCTGCACTTCTAATTATAGGGTGAAGGTGTATGGGAATGTCTTCGCCATATTCTTCTATGGCTTTTTTCAAGTTTTCCTTTATGGTCTGCTCGTCTTCACAATGTAGTGCAATACGTAATTTTACATTTGAAAAGATTTTCTTCAATACTTCCTCATCATCTACTAACATATTGCCTGTAGACGAGCCCAAGAAAATTTTTAATGCTGGTACTCTTGTGGTATCTATTTTAAGTATTTCATCAAGATTGTCATTAGAACCACCAAACATGAAAGAATAGTTTGCGTAACTATCTTTTGCGGCAATTTCCATTTTATTTTCCCATTCTTTAATGGAAATTGTTTGCGGGCTGGTATTAGGCATTTCCATGTACGAAGTGATCCCTCCAGCTATGGCGGCCGCACTTTCTGTGGCAATTGTAGCTTTGTGTGTAAGGCCTGGTTCTCTAAAATGAACCTGATCATCTATGACTCCCGGAAGCAAAAACTTACCTTCTGCATCGATTATATGAGTATTTCCATCTTTTGCACTTATACTTTCTGCAACTTCTTGTATAGTATCGCCTTCAATATAGACATCGCCCTCTGTTACTTTTCCCTCGTTTACTATTTTGGCGTTTTTTATCAGTGTCTTTTTCATATATGCAAAGTACCTAAAAGGCTTTTGATCTTCATAAATAAAACTCCAGAAATTGCTTCTTGAATTATGCCGCTGTCCATTTTAGATTTTCCACGTGATCTATCTGTAAATATTACTGGAATCTCAATTATTCTAGCTTTTAATAGATGTGCTTTAAACTTCAATTCTATCTGAAAGGCGTAACCTATGAACTTTACTTTATCGAGGTTGATCTTTCGCAAAAGCGATGACCTATAACAAACAAATCCCGCAGTAGTATCTTTTATATCCATTCTAGTGATCCACTGAACATATTTAGATGCAAAATAAGACAGTAATACTCGCGACATAGGCCAGTTAACCACATTTACCCCAGTAACATATCTGCTCCCAATCACTAGGTCTGCATTATTTTCTATGCACGCATTGAGTAAAATGGGAACATCTTCTGGATCGTGGGAAAAGTCTGCGTCCATCTCAAAAACATACTCATAATCTCTTTGTAACGCCCATTTAAATCCATGTATATATGCCGTTCCCAGACCATTTTTTTCAATACGGGTTTCTAAAAATAAGCGGTCTCTATAATTTGAGATGAGATCTGATACGTGCTTACCTGTACCATCGGGAGAACTGTCATCTACTACCAATAAATGAAGGTCTGGATTATGATCCAATATAGCCTTAATTATCAATACTATATTCTCCTTTTCATTATAGGTAGGTATGATGATTAAGGTTTTATTCATAGCTGCAACAAAAATAATGATTTAATCGAGCCCTATGTAGAACGATGATTAAACTAACCTGTTGTGCTAGTTACTCCAAGCATGCCTGATCTGGTTGATGGGCCTTCCTTTTTCCAGGTTCAGTTTCTGTAATACCGCCACTCCCGCAACCTTGCTGGCCAGCCTGGCGTTGAATCCCCTA
>JBATVD010000037.1:0-1860 GCA_049671565.1 Nonlabens sp. | reverse complement strand
GGCGTGCGCGAGTTTGGTATGAGCGGCATTATGAATGGCATATCACTGCACAGTGGTTTTATTAATTACGGCGCTACATTTTTAATGTTTATGGAATATGCCCGTAACGCAGTAAGAATGTCGGCACTTATGGGTATTCAAAATATATTTGTGTATACCCACGACTCTATAGGCCAAGGTGAAGACGGTCCAACTCACCAACCTATTGAGCAACTAGCCAACCTACGTATGACGCCAAACTTAGTCACATGGCGCCCATGTGACGCAGTAGAAACCGCAGTATCGTGGAAAAACGCGATACAAAATCAGCAGCAACCTACTGCGCTTATTTTTAGTCGCCAAGGGCTCAACCACCAGCCACGTAGTGCTCAGCAAATTAGCGATATAGAAAAAGGCGGCTATATTCTTAGCGAAAGCAATAAAGCACCTGAGCTTATTTTAATTGCAACGGGTTCTGAAGTTGATTTAGCAATGCAAGCCGCAAAAGAGCTGACAGCACAAGGTGTTGCAGTGCGTGTGGTATCAATGCCAAGCACCACATTGTTTGATCTACAATCAGACGATTACAAGCAAAGTGTATTGCCAAACTCGGTAGCAAACCGTATTGCAATTGAAACATCACACCAAGATTACTGGCTAAAATATGTAGGCTTACAAGGCAAAGTAATTGGTATGAGCACTTTTGGTGAGTCGGCGCCAGGTAATGTGTTATTAGAGCATTTTGGCTTTACCACCAAAAATGTAGTGAGCACCGCGCAGGCGTTAATTAAAGCCAACGCTTAATATATTTAGTACGCGTAATGCGCTAAATAATTCAAACTTTATCCAATTAATGCGCTAAGCCTCCCAAAGCTCGGCGCATTTTTATAATTAACTAACAAAGGTGAACTATGAAATACTTACTATTAATTATGCTTTTTAGTGCAAGTACTAGTTTTAACGCATGGGCAAGTGACGAGCAAAATGATGAACTAATGCTAACGATTTTTTTAAAGCACGACCAATCAAAAAATCTCTCTGAAATAAAAGAAATACTCAACAACGCTAACTTTTACAAACATTTTCCGCCAGAGGGCGCAACGGTAGAATCTTGGAAAGTAATGATGGGCATAGGGCAAGTAGTCACTTTGCGCTTTCCGGCAGCGCTGTTACCAAAAGTAAACTTATCGATTGAACGTTATGGTTGGAAAGCTTACAGCACTGAGTTTTACCCAACTTACGATCTGTACCCAATCGTAAAAGAAGAAATTAAAAAAGCTAGAAAGAACAATTAAAAGAGTAACCATCATGACAACTTCACTTATTCAATACACACTAAGTAATGAGGTAAACGATACTATTTCTATTATTAACTACGGTGCCCGGCTTACCAGCTGGGTTACCCATATTGATAATAAAAAACGAAATATTATACTTGGTTATTCTAATATTAATGACTATTTGAACGACACGTTTTACTTAGGCGCTATAGCCGGCCCTTATGCAAACAGGCTAAGTAACGCCCAAATAAACATTGATGATAAAGCCTATGCACTTAATAAAAACGAAGGCATAAACCAACTTCACGGCGGCCAAAAAGCATTAAGCGACTTGTTTTGGCAGCTCGATTATCATCACAAAAATGCATTAAGTTTAAGTATTACCCTACCCGATGGATACAACGGCTACCCCGGTAAAACTACATTTAACGTGCTGTATACCTTTACCACTAACAGTAAAAGCCACAGTAATCTTGATATTAAATTTACAATTACCAGTAATAAAAAAACCATTGCAGGGCCTACCTCGCACCCGTACTTTAATTTAAATGGCATTACTAACAGCGCACAAGGACATGCATTAAAACTGGCTGGCGCGTAT
>JBATVD010000036.1:0-11182 GCA_049671565.1 Nonlabens sp. | reverse complement strand
GTTTCTATGGCCACATCGCTACCCAAACCACCCATGGCGATACCTACATCACTTGCTGCGAGTACAGGAGCATCATTAATACCATCCCCAATAAAGGCCACTTTTACACCCTCTTTTTGCTTTAGCTTTTCAACTTCGTTGAGTTTATCTTCGGGTAATAGTCCGCCTTTTGCCCAATCAATATTCAACTCTTTTGCAACTTGTTGGGTAATAGAATCTTTATCACCAGAGAGCATGATGATCTTGGAAATTCCTGACTCACGTATTTGCTTTATCGCCTGATGGGCGTCTTCCTTGAGCTCGTCTGCAATGGTTACATAACCCGCAAATTTCCCATCGATTCCTACCATTACGATCGACTCTACAATGGTGTCCGTTTCTTTAGGAACATCAATGTTATATGCGGTCATTAATGCTTTATTACCTACGAGTACGGTTTTTCCATTGACGGTTCCTTTGAGCCCTTTTCCTGCAATTTCAGATACATTACTTGCATCGTAGTCGGCTCCGTCTGCTTTGTATTCTAAAATGGCCTTTGCAATGGGATGCGTGGACTGTTCTTCCATCGCCATCAGGTATTGCATTAATTCCGCTTTCGTCCCGTCCTGCGACGGGATAGACTTGTCTGATTCCGCTTTCGTCCCGTCCTGCGACGGGATAGACTTGGATAGTTCCGCTTTCGCGAAAGCGGAACTATCCAAAGCGGAATCATTCAAAGCGTCATCAACAACAATAATATCCTTAATCTTAAATACACCTTTTGTAACCGTTCCCGTCTTGTCCATCACGACGGTATTGACTTGTGTCATTGCATCCAAAAATGAGGCGCCCTTGAATAAAATTCCATTACGTGATGCAGCTCCCAAACCACCGAAATATCCTAGCGGTATGGAGATAACCAAAGCACACGGACAGGAAATTACAAGGAATATTAATGCCCGATATAACCAATCCCTAAATACATAATCATCAATAAAGAAATACGGTAAAAAGGTCAGGCCGACCGCGAGAAATACCACAATGGGCGTATAAATGCGCGCAAACTTTCTAATGAATAATTCGGTTTTTGATTTTCTTGCTGTGGCATTTTGAACCATATCGAGAATACGCGCAATGCTACTATCCTTAAATTCTTTGGTGGTCGTAACTTCAATAACGCCATCCAGATTGATGCTACCCGCATAAACCGACTCGCCTTTTGTGATGGTCGATGGCTTACTCTCGCCTGTAAGTGCTGCGGTGTTGAATGAGCCTTTTTGTGAAAGCAATGTCCCATCCAATGGTACTTTCTCGCCAACACGTACTTGAATTTTCTCGCCTATTTCAACCGTTTCTGGATCCACTGATATATAATCGCCATTGCGATATACCAATGCTTCATTAGGCCTTACATCAAGCAAAGCTTTTATGTTACTCTTGGCTCGATTAACCGCTGCGTTCTGGAAGAGCTCGCCTACTGCATAGAATAACATTACGGCCACACCTTCGGGATATTCGCCTATGGCAAATGCACCTAACGTAGCGATGGACATTAACAAAAACTCTGTAAAGAAATCGCCTTTTAGGATGCTGTTCCAACCTTCCTTAATGACAGGAAAACCCACAGGGATGTAGGCGATGGTATACCATACTATGCGTACCCAACCTTCAAATGCTGGAATTACCTCGAAATAGTCAATAGCAATACCTAAAATGAGCATTACAAAACTTATAATGGCAGGAATGTAGGTTTTGAAGGAACTACCATCACCATGGTCGTGACCATCGTCGTGGCTGTGTTCTCCCTTATGTTCTTGTGTATCTATATCTCTTAAATTGCGTTTTTGCTTTTTCATACTTCAAATATCAATTAATTAAAAGTGCAACGGAAGTGCATTTATCATCCACTACACTTTTCACAAATACCTGTCACAACCAAATTTACATCTTCTGCGACGTATCCATCTGGCAGGTTGATGTGTGGTATTTTATGCTCTGTCAAACAAACAGTCTCATTGCAATTGCTGCATCGAAAGTGCAGGTGCAAATCTTGTTCTATCTCGCAGTTACAACCTGGCTCACAAAGTGCATATTTTGTGATGCCTGTGCCGTCTTCTATCTGATGTACGATACCGTTTTCTTCAAAAGTTTTTAATGTTCTGAAGATGGTGGAACGTTCCGCTTTCGCGAAAGCGGTTTCAATGTCAAGCAACGCTTGAGCAATCTTTTGTTCTGCCAGATATTTATAAATCAAGATGCGCATGGCTGTGGGACGCACGTCATGGTCATTTAATCTTTTTTCTATTTCAGTCATTTTGTGCGATGTTATAATTGATGTCTTTTGCTTTGTTATAGGCTTCCCAACCTTCTTTTGCTGCATACGGGACGATAAGTAATGCTGCTACGGGATCTGCCCACCACCAGCCCAGCCAGTTGACCAATAGCAATCCGATCAATACAACTACAGTCTGATACAAACAAATAAAGGTATCCTTGGCATCTGCCAATAAGCCTGGACTGTCCAACTTATTACCGTACTTTCTCTTGTAATAAATCAAAATAGGATTCACGACTAGCGAGACCAATAGTATAATAAGTCCAAGAGTACTCCAGCTTGCAGTTTCCTTATTGATAAGTTTGGTAATCGAGTCGTAGGAAATGAAAATGCAGATGAGCGTAAATGAAACTGCAATCACGTTCAAAGTGATTTTTTGTCTCCGCTTTACTTTTTCTTCATCGATGCCTTTGAGTTCGCCGTGTAATCGCCATCCCAATGTTGCTGCACTTATTACTTCTATAACGCTATCTAAAGCCCAACCTATCAAGGCTGAACTATTTGCCGTGATTCCTGCTATGAGTGACACAACTACTTCTATAACATCATAAATAACATTCCAGATTTGAAGCGTTCTGGCTTGTTTTAGATTATTTCTTCTTGTCTTATCCATAGTTATTAATGTTCGTGTTCAGTTTCTCCCTTTTTCATTTCTCCCATCAGGTAATAGGCATTATTGTATGCAAAAAGAGCATTAGGATCTGGAGTTTCAAAAAAGCGTATGGCAATCCACTCGCCATCTTTCTCGCCTTTAGTAACCTCTACTGGTGTAAAACTCCACGCATCGCCTTCCCTTTGCGCTGTAAATACATAGTTCTTTCCAGCTTCTGTAACTATAGCACTTTCAGGAAATGCTGTAGTCTTCTCATTATCAACCTCAATCTTACCTTTAATATACATTCCAGGGATAAGACCACCTTCTTTATTTTCGATTTCAGCGTGAACGTGAACTGCTTTTGGGTCCTGCTCAAAAGTCTGGCTGACTGAATAAATCTTTGCTTCCAGTTCTTTTCCTGGTCGAGATTGAATGCTGAACCGTACCTTTTGTCCCTTCTTCACTTTGTCCACATCCTTTTCAAAAACCATCAAATCTGCGTGTACGTGGTCTGTATCTACTATTTCCATTAGATTGGTCTGTGGCTCCACGTATTGACCAGTTTTTATGAAAACTTTTTCTACCACACCTGCAATAGGACTGCGCAATGCAACACGCTGATAAATTGTACCATTGCGCACGCCACTCACATTAATATTATACTGTCGTAATTGTGCTTCCAGCCCGTTTACCATTGCAGTAGATGCTTGATAATCTGCCGTGGCTTTTTGATAATTCATACCAGATGCTACGCCAGCTTCGTAAAGCCTTTTTTGACGTTCATATTCTTGTTTTAAAAACCGACTATTGCTGTATGCATTTAGGTAATCACTCTGTATCTGTATAATACTGGGATGAGATAGATAGGCAACTGCTTGATTCTTTTTGACTTCGTCGCCCTCTATTACCTCTATGGATGCAATATTTGCTCCCGTAAGGGCTGTAATATTTGCTTCGTTTTGCGGTGGCACTTCCAACGTACCGTTTGCTTCTACATAACCGCTCATATTGCGTTGAGAGAGTGTATCAATTTCCATCTGCAAGGCTTCAAACTGTTGTGCCGTGAGCATCACTTCTTCAGCTTCGCCTTCTGTATGGCTTTCTTCAGTTTGTGTACTTTCTTTAGTTTCATCTTCGGCAGTTTTTAAGTCGCCACAACTGGTCAATAATAATGCTAATAGCATCGCTGTAATAGGTATATATTTTATCGTCTTCATCTTTTTAGTTTTGAAAATATTGTAGTTCAAACAAGGCATCTAAATAATTATCGAGTGCGTCCAGCGCATCCAATTCTGTTTGGATGGCATCGCGTATGATTTGCGTGAATGAGGCATAATCCAGCGCTCCTTCCTTGTAAGCGAGCAATGCGCCTTTGCGCTGGTCTATGGCAAGTGGCAGCGCTTCGGTTTTATAGAAAAACCACGTGTCTCGCCACTTTGTAAAATTTTGCCGTGCCTGTATGAATTGTGATTGCAACTCTCGTTGTTTGAAAGTGGCATTTGTTTCTGCTATCTGTGTATCCAGTTTTGCAGTCTTTGCACGACTGCGGTCTGGACCAGAAAATAACGGAATGGAAATTCCAGCTTGATAGGTATAAAAACCACTATCGCCATTTACACGTTGCAATCCACCTTGCAGATTGAACTTGGGTAATAAGTTTGCTCTGGCTGCGTCATAGCTTGCTTGTGCTTCATCTATACGCTTTCGCGAAAGCAATAAATCGGGATGTTCATCTAATGTATCATCGGCATCCAAAATCGAAATTTCGGTAGCTTCCAAATCATCAGTTACGGTGTACATCGTATCTGGTGCCAACCAAAGATTAAGTTTTTGTAAGGCGATGAAATAATCAATTTCTGCCTGCTGAAATTTGTTGTTGATTTGCAAGGCCTGATTACGCGCGGCGGCATATTCCAACCGTGAAATAGCTTCGAATTCGTAATTAAGTTCTACAGATTTTGAAAATTGACCATAAATGCTATCCAATTCACGGTACAAAACGAACTTCTTTTTTGCTTGAAATGTTTCTGACCACGCTCTTTTGACTTCTAGTTCTATCTGAATTTCAGAAAGGTTAAATGCAGTTTGTGCCAACTCGATACGTTGTTGCTGTAAACGTTTTTTGGCTCCTATGCCTAATAGATCAATATTCTGTTGCCCGAAGCCTATCACGGTATAAATACCTTGACCGTCTGCAATCTCTTCGCCACCAGTAAAAACTTGGGTATTACCGAAGTCGTAAGCAATGCCCTTAAGTGCGTTCTGTCTTTCGATTTCGAGTTGGCTCGCTTTCAGCACAGGGTAATTTTCTTTGGCAATTTCAATGGCTTGTGAAATTGCGATGGGTATGATGCTGTCCTGGACAACAATGTCTTGCAAAGGTGCTTGTGGTTGTTGCGCTTTCGCGAAAGCGGTGCCACCTAACATAAAACCAACTATCAAAATCGTAGTTAACGCTTGCGGATTAAAAGAACCAATCTTGTTCTGATCTTTGCGCTCACGTCTCTTTTCTATAAATGTATAAAGTACGGGAAGAACGATTAATGTAAGCAGCGTTGCCGAAAGCATACCACCTATGACCACCGTCGCAAGCGGCTGTTGTACCTCTGCACCAGCCGATGTAGAAAATGCCATTGGTAAAAAGCCAAAAATATCTGTGGTGGCCGTGAGCATAATAGGGCGAATACGTTCTTTAGTCCCTTGAAATATTCTATCTTTTATGCTTATAACGCCTTCTTCTTTGAGAGAATTAAATCGGTTAATAAGTACCAAACCGTTAAGAACTGCAACACCAAATAGTACTATAAATCCTACACCCGCCGAGATACTAAATGGCATACCGCGAAGCCATAAAGCAAATACACCACCTATGGCTGCCAAGGGAATCGCGATGTAAATCATTAAAGATTGTGAAAAGGATTTTAACGCAAAGTATAGCAGTATTAAGATTAAAAACAGGGCGATAGGCACAACGATTATCAAACGATCCTTTGCGCTTTGAAGGTTTTCAAACTCTCCACCATAGGTAATATAATATCCTGATGGCAAGTCCAATTCTTCATCTAATTTTTGTTGAATATCCTTTACGACAGATTCTACATCTCTGCCTCGTGCATTTACACCTACATACGTTCTTCTATACGTATTGTCACGTGAGATTTGCATAGGTCCAGGGACATATTCAATCTCGGCTATTTCGATAATGGGCACCTGACTACCATCCTTAAGATCAATATACATATTGCGCAGGTCATCAATACTTTTTCTATGACTTTCATCAAATCGTACAACAAGATCAAATCGCTTTTCTCCCTCAAAGATGACTCCAGCGGTTCCACCAGCAAAAGCGGTACTTACATAATCGTTTACTTTTTGAATATTCAATCCGTATTGCGCCATTTTATCACGTCTATATTTTACAGTCATCTGTGGCAATCCAGCAGTACGTTCTGCACTCACATCGCCAGCGCCAGGAACGGTTTGTATAATAGCCGCCATTTCCTGAACCTT
Organism: Nonlabens sp.; assembly: GCA_049671565.1. GTDB lineage: Bacteria > Bacteroidota > Bacteroidia > Flavobacteriales > Flavobacteriaceae > Nonlabens. The sequence goes on along the minus strand of JBATVD010000036.1, from coordinate 4,763 downwards.
TTGTGATAATACCTCTAAATCCTCGCCATACAGCTTTACAGCAATATCTTCTCTTACACCTTCTAACAGCTCGTTAAATCTCAATTCAACCGGTTGGGTAAAAACTAAATTTACACCCACGAGTTCATCATCCAGTTTATCTCTTATAGCATCTATCAAACCTTCTTTAGTAGAAGCTGTTGTCCACTCGTCCATATCCTTATTAAGGATAATGTACATATCTGCAATATCCATAGGCATAGGATCTGTAGGAATATCTGCAACACCTATACGAGCAGTTACCGTCTTGATTTCAGGGAAACTTTCTAATAGAATAGTTTCTATTTTTTTGGAAATTTCAATAGATTCTGTTAGCGAACTTCCTGGTCTTATAAGTGCCTGCATTGCTAAATCTCCTTCATCAAGCTGTGGTACAAATTCTCCTCCCATATTAGAAAATATGAATCCAGCTATAACAAGTAGTACGGCAGCAGCTGATAAAACGATAAACTTCAGTTTAAGAGCACCTTTTAATAAAGGCATATACGCACTATGAATAGCACCTATGATTTTATCACTTATCTTTTCGAGCCAGCGCTCAAATTTGCCAAACCAATTTTTAGTGTTTTGTACTGGTTTCATAAAAAGTGCTGCCATCATCGGAACGTACGTAAGACATAGAATTATGGCACCTATCATTGCAAACCCAAAGGTGTATGCCATAGGTTTAAACATTTTACCTTCTACACCAGTAAGAAAAAGTATAGGTGTAAAAACAATGAGAATAATAATCTGTCCAAAGAACGCAGAACCCATCATTGTGCTTCCGGCATCATAGGCAACTTTATCCATTACTCCCTGATTGAATTTTAGCTTACCAGACCTAATTCTTTTTTGGATTTCATACACCGTTCCTTCAATAATAATCACAGCACCATCTATGATGATTCCAAAATCTATTGCTCCCAGACTCATCAAGTTTGCCCATACATTAAACTGCTTCATAAGAATAAAGGCAAAAAGTAAGGACAATGGTATCGTAGTGGCAGTTATAATCCCACCTCTTAAACTACCCAACAATAGGACAAGTGCAAAAATCACAATCAAGGCACCTTCCAGAAGATTGGTTTTAACCGTATCGGTGGTTCTTGCAATAAGCTCACTACGATCAATTATTGGGGCGATAGTCAGGCCTTCTGGCAGAGATTTTTCAATTTCTTCCATACGATCCTTTACATTTTGAATGACTGCATTAGGATTAGAACCCTTGTGCATCATAATCATACCGCCTACAGCTTCTTTACCGTCTTGTGTAAAAGCACCATAGCGTACTTGACTCCCAAAGTGGACGCGCGTTGCCACATCTCCAATAGTAATAGGAATGTTGCCCTCATTAATAATGGAAATATCCTTAATGTCTTCCAAAGAGCGAATTAGACCTTCACCTCTTATAAAATTTGACATTTTATTTTTCTCTATATACGCGCCACCAGTATTTACGTTGTTCTGTGCGAGAGCCTCATACACTTGTGAAATGCTGATGCCCATACTGTTTAACTTCTCTGGATCGACGGCAACTTCATATTGTTTTATGCTACCGCCATAAGAGTTGACTTCTACCACACCTTCCAATAATGTGAGTTGTCTTTTGATAACCCAATCTTGCACGGTGCGCAGTTCCATAGGCGAATACTTGGTTTCAAAACCTTCTTCTGGTTGAATTGTGTATTCATAAATTTGACCTAATCCTGTGGAAATGGGACCCATAGATGGACTTCCAAATTTTTCAGGAATAGATTCTCCAAGTTCGTTGAGTTTTTCCCCTACCAGTTGTCTAGGAAGATAGGTTCCCATATCGTCTTCAAAAACGATGGTTACTACAGAGAGCCCAAATCTTGAAATGGATCTAATTTCAGTAACACCAGGTAAATTACCCATAGATAGCTCTACGGGATAGGTCACGAACTGTTCGATATCTTCCGTTCCAAGATTAGGCGATTGCGTGATGACCTGCACCTGATTATTTGTAATATCTGGTACAGACCCAAGGTTTACTGTTGCCATTGACCAAATGCCAACTCCTATAAGAGTCAACGTGAACAGACCAATGATAAATTTGTTATTGATTGAAAAATCAATGATTCTGTTAATCATAGATTAATGTATTAATTCAGTTAAAAAAATGAGTTTACGCTTTCGCGAAAGCAAAAACATAGTTGAGCATTCCCATTAGGAAAACTTCAAAAAAGGATATAGTTATCCTATGAAAACTGAATTATGCCCGTGGTGGCTGGAAAAGAGATTCCAGATATCTGGAATTAAATTGAAAAGAATAATGTGAATATGTCGCTCTTTCTTTAAAAAGAAGTGGCTTTAAGGCCAAAGCGTTAGAAGGTGTTAAGAAAACTGTAGGATGACAGCATTGATGGTGTGAATGTACTGGTGCACTATCATCGTGCGAGCCGTCGTGATGGTCTTTATTATCGGCTTGATCACTAAAAATTACCTCTACTACATATTCATAAAAGGTATCTCCACCATACTCTTTATGCATTTGATAATGTGAAACAAAATGTGAGAATTTCTCTATTTGTTCACATATTTCCATATTGGCCGTCATTCCTTGAAAAAGGAATAAAATTGACATTAATATAGAATAAAATGCTTTCATTAAGAATGCAAAGATAAAAGAATAATGATGCAATTGAGTTGCAAAGGGTCATCCTCAATCTTTATTTTGAAATGAATTTTGCTGGCTCAGCAAAGTCTTGAACAATTTCCAAAACCTGATTAATTTGTTCTGGAACATTATTTATATCAATTCTCAATGCAATAGTTTGAGCAAATAATACTTTATCAAATGTTGCCTTCTTTTTATTGAATAAAATCTTTTTAATGTTTGATAGAAAATCCTTGGAAGTATCAAAATCTGAAACTAAAATATCAGTGCCTTCAGGATATAAGTAGTTAAGAATATCAACTGAATATGCTAAATCAAATAGGTCTTCAAACGTTCCATTTTCAATGAATAACATCCTGTATTTATCCTGTTGGTCATTTATAACTCTATTAATATCGTCTCTCTCTTTAATAGCGTCAGAATCTAAAAAGCAGACTATTTTTCGCTTAGGATATTTACTACGAAAATTGAAGAAGTCGTCTTTCAGTTTTTGCTTGGATTTAGAATTATAGACTTGTATATCGCTGTGAGATAATACGAATCGTTTTCTGAAAGCTATAATTGGAATAGCAATTTCTTCACTTTCGCCTTCAACTAAAATGATAATTTTAGGATTATTAACTCTATTGAGATTAGGTATAAAGTTTCCAAATCTATCAGCCATAGATTTTTTGTAATCATCGATAAACTCATCAAAATACACTAACCCAATTTTTTCTGCTAAAGTCGTATTCTCTAATAATAACTTATACTGAAGTAGTTCTTCTGGTAAAGTAATAGTTTGTTTTTTGCCACAACAAGGACAAATCATATCGTCATTCAACTCATCTTTTCTGGAATGTGCTTTAGCTCGAATATCTTCTAGTTCTTTAGTAAAAGTTTTAAGCTCAGGATGTGCAGAAAAACCTTTTAAACCGTGTTTTTTGAAAACTTCGTGATCTATTTGGAAATATGAATAGTGAAGAGCTTCGCTCATACCAATTTTTGGCATTTCTACTTCTGCAATAGTTGTAAAACCTACACTTAATTCTTTATGCTCCCTATTTACTTTTTCTACATATCGTCTATAAAAAAGAGTCAGTTCCTGCAATGGTGGAAAATTCATTAATCGAAAAAGAAGCTCTAACTTCTTTTTGTTGTTTAATGGTAGCATTGCATCACTCAATCTTTTTTCTAGGTGTCCGTCAAGATTCATGTTTTTTAGTCCTAAATCTTTAACAAGCTTAGAAAAATTGTCCTCTATGTCGTGATCATCAAGTTTAGCCAATTTCATAAGATGCTTTACTTCATTATCCTCAAAATGAGCTTCTGTAAGTTTACAGATTGTAAGGGTATATGGTGTTGCTTCTATTGTCCAATTAAACTTATAGTCAATTGCTGGTAGATATTTTTCATAAAGAATTTCCAGAGTTGCCTTCCACATATTCTTAAATATGAAAAACTTATCTGGTGCTACCAAAACTTCATCTGCATTTTGATTTTCCTTTTCTACTCCTGTATCTACATTAACAACTAGTCTAATGATATTGTTTAAAATTGTATCGTGACCAAAAACAGCAATTCTATTTAAGGAACCTTTTATGATACTCATATAGGCTTGTTCAACTATTTTCCTCCAATCGAAGTCTCTATTTTCTTGCTCTACTTCTTTACCCATACTTAATTTATCTCATTAATTACACTACCACAGGTCAACATCGCATCGCCGTAGTATGGGTTTTTTATTTTTTCTTCGGTGCTTAACCATACCGCGCCTTTATTGTTATTTGCCATTGGGCATTTTTGGACATAGTAATTTGTTGTGTTTTCTATGTTCATAGCAATAGGCACAACGTTCTCATTAAGTATCACAAAATGTGCTCGCTGGTTTTCCAGATTTTCATTGGTGGCAATAGCATCCAGCATCTCGATACTTTTCGTAAGATGTTGCTTTTCCATTTTGCCTAATTCCGTTATAGATATTTCCTTTAATTTTTTTGATGTCGCTTTCGCGAAAGCGGAAACCTGACCAGCATCGCTTGCCACAAAGGCATCTTTCATTTTGAGATATGATGGTAATGCTTTGTCGAAATCAGAACTAAACGCATTGCTGAAACTCATTTCC
>JBATVD010000035.1:0-32310 GCA_049671565.1 Nonlabens sp. | reverse complement strand
TTTAGAAGGATTTCGGATTCATCACAGAGTTCTTGTGCATTTCTCAATGTTTTTAAAATTCCGTCGATTAAATTTTCTTTAGTCATAATTTTTATATTTTAACGGATTTTCCACATTAACCACAACGTTAAATATATGGCAAGTTGGGCAGAAAATAAGCGATTATTCTCGGATTAGTCACAAGCCAAATCTTTTGTATTTTGTTTTAATTTTTCTCATTGAATACCAAATCAAAAGATTTGGCGACTAAGCAAATAGACAACAACCTTTCGATTAAACAATAATCGCCCTATTTGCTATATATAGTGTTGGGTGCAGTATTTATTCACTACATTATTTGTAATTCCTAAATTCCGATTGTCATAGGATTGTAATAATTTTTTTCTGTCGATACTGTTTAATTCAGTTATTTTTGGAACTCTCAATTTTCTTAATGTTTGAGTTTGAAACCGAGGTAAACCACCATTCATTCTAATTCCGATTTGTGAAAGTTGGTCTTTAATGAAATCAGACATAAGAAAACAAGCTAAAATCTTCAATTCGTTTAAGTTTGTATGCGTTATGTAATATATATTATGATGCGGATAATATTTTCCCTCGTCAATGAATAGAAATTTACAACCTGAAAGGTCAGGTAGTAATAATTTATATTTCGTTTGTAACTCTGGCTTTATTTTATCAATTGTTTTATACCAAAATTTTGGTTTTTTCATTGCTACGTGACGCTTTAACAAAATTTCTTTATTGGATTCTAAATAAGATTCTAAATGTGGATAGTCATTTAAATCACATAATTCTCCATTTTTAAAAGGATTAATCACATATGAATTATCCCAATTTATATTCTCCCCTTTTAGACAATTAGATTTAATTATTGGAATAACTCGATTTCGTTCTATTCCATTTAATTCTTTCTCTTTCTTTATATAAATTTTGTCAGCTCCAGTCGCAACTCCTATACCGATTTCAAATTCTTGTTCTGTTATTGAAATTAATGAACTATGATTGATGTTATAATTCAAAAATAAATTTTGCCAAGATTCATCTTTCGGTGATGTAACTAAATCAAAGCTCAAGTTATTTATATTAATCTCTTTATCTTGAGATTCGTAATATTCTGTAATATTTCCTTTAGCATTTTTTATGGTAGTTATACAAGGATAGGCAATTACTTCTTCATCAAATACGTTGGCTTTTTCAATGTTTATAATTTTTGAAATATGGTATTTTTCTGCAATTAATTTTCTCAAAGGCTGACCATATTGATTAAAAAGCCACCTATTTGAACAAATGAAAGAAAGAAGTCCTTTTTCAGTTAGTAATTTCAAAGACTTTTCGTAAAAAAGCACGTACAAATCTGCTCGATACTTAAACGTTGAAAAAATATCTTTATACTCTTTCTTGAGTTTTGAGTCAATTATTTCGTGTCTAATATATGGTGGATTACCAACTATAGAATCGAAGTTAATATCAAAATTCTTTAATAGAAAGTCAGTATTTGAGAATACATTCTCCTTTATTTTATTTGATTTGAAGCCTAAATACTCAATATGATTTAAAACATTTTCTTTAAGTTTCTCAAAACTAAAGTTATCTAATTCTACAAATTTTACATTTTGATTGACTGATTGAATAAAGTCAAAGTCATATTTTGTTGACGATTTAAAAAGGCGTTCGATAATTTCAATAGCAAAAACACCTTGACCAGATGCAGGTTCAAGGATTTTAACCTTATTTAGGTTTTTAGAAGAAATGTATTTTACCTCGTCTAAAATATATTTAACTACATTTAGTTGAGTAAATACTTCTCCGTGTTTTCTGCCATTTTTACGCTCCATATATTTTTATTTAAACTCTTTTAATTGACCAATTAAATTTCCAACGAAAGAATGAATAAATGAATCGATTGATGTTTCGTCTGCTACGTCTCCAAATGATAAGTCTTGATTTGACCACATTAAGCAACATTGAGAATAATGCCTTTCTAACATCAGTTTTTGGCAAAGTATTTTGTACCTATCAAGATAAGAACCACCAATAAATTCTGGTAAGACTTTAAAATGTGGTTCTCTAACTTTTACTGGTTTTGTTGACTTTAAAGATTTTTCTACAAGCATTAAATATCCAACCCAAGGTGCTGATTGATTTGGAAAAGCCTCTTCTCGATATGCTGTCCATAAATCAATTGCACTTCCCAATGACTCTTCAGTTCTGTTGTTAAAATTATTACCGAAAGAACCAACTTGAGATTTAAGTTCAATTACAGAAATCAATTTCTTGTTAGGCGAAATTATTAGTAAATCCCAATCCTTTGTTGGTCTAAAGTAACCTGGAATATGATTACCTTTTATAAATAAACATTCTTTTGGTATACCAACATCAATAGCAATTTGACAGAGTAAATTTAAAAATCCGTCAAGTTGTTTTCCTCCAGTTACAGCACTTCTGTTTCCTGTATCTAAAATGTTACTTTTAGACTGTTTGTTCGTTTGATTGTTTCGAGTATTCCAAAACAATTCAACTGCTGTTTTGATGAGTGGTTTATATTTTTCTGTATCAATTTTCATTTAATTCTCAATGTTTGTTCATATTGCACCCAACGGTCTCGGCTATGAGTAGTTGCGTGGTTTAGCAGTTAACTTTGCAAATATAGACCAAGTTGGAAATTCCGCAGGAAATTCCAAAGTAGGCGAGAACAAGCAATTACTTATAGCCATTGTTGGCAACTGGTTTTTACAGTTCCGATGCTTTAATCAAAATATCAGCAATTAAATTTGCTTTATTACTTGCTGCTCCTGAACCTAAATTTGATAAAACAATTATTGCAACTTTTTGGTCAGGAAATCTAATGATTTGGGAACTAATACCTGATGTTGCACCTTCCCAAGCAACAAAATTGCGCTCTTTGTATGTGCCAAAATATAACCCAAAGGCTTGATTTTTTCTATCGTGATTGAATTGCATTGTTTGGTGCATCAGTGAATAAAATTCAGTACCCCCATATTTTTGATTAAAGAAATTTTGTTCCCATTTTATTAAATCATCTATCGTAGAGATAATTCCGCTTCCTCCATAATGAGGTGAATTTCTGTTGTGTTGAATCCAGTCTCCATTTTCTGCAACCTTAATCCCTTCTTTTTTATAAGCATTTACATATATTGAATTTCTCGGATTATAAGGTGTTGCTCTATTTTTAATTATTGTTGTTATGTCATCATTCACAAGAGTATTTTTCATCTCTAAAGGGTTGAACAACCGTTCTTTTATAAAGACAGTGAAAGACATACCACTGATTTTTTCGACAACCTTTGTAAGCAACATAAAATTTACATTTGAATAGTCCCATTTATCTCCTGGTGTAAATGATAAAGTATCTTGTCTTAAGGAAGTTTTAATAGCTTCTTCAGTGTCAAAATAATGGAAGTCCAACCAAGATTTTTTATTTGTTCTTGGAAGGTTAAAATAGTCGGTTAAACCACTTGTATTATACATTAAATGTTTAATTCGGATAGTATCTTGATATTTAGATAATTCTGGAATGTAATTTTGAGCTGGTGCATTTAAGTTTACTTTACCTTCGATTATTAATAATGCTATGCAAGCAGCCGTAAACTGTTTTGAAACAGAAGCGATATCAAAGGCTGTATTGTTATCTATTGGTATAGAATGGTCAAGATTTGCAGTTCCATATCCTGTCTTATATAAAACAGTACTGTCTTTTATAATTCCAATAGCAAAACCCGGACTGTTAAGGTTGTTAAATTCAGAAAATAGTGTATCAATACTTTTTATTGTTTCTTTTTCTAGTGCCCTTTTGTCATTGCTAGAATTACTTGTTTGGCAACTGATGAAACTAATTGATAGAAATATGTATAGTAATAATTTCATAGATATTTGTGAGTCTTCTTAACTTGTTGCCAACGGTTGGTGTATGGTTAGTGGCGACTAAAAATACACGAACCTTTTTTATTCAATCGTAAAATTAGCAAAAAAAATCGGACTTTGCGATTTAGTCCAAACCTCGCCATTAACTATACACCGTGTTGTAAAACGTACTTTTTTCAGACTTTAATGGAAATATTAACTTTTCCTCCAAGACCTTTTTCCACAATATCGAACAGTGTTTTTAAAGTCAAATTACTACCATTATTTTCCACGCGCGATATGTAAGTCCGTTTTTTATCAATCAGTTCGCCAAGTTGCTCTTGAGTCAGATTTTTCTCTTCACGTGCGTTTCTGAGAAGCAAACCAATTTTAAATGATTCAAAGTCTCTGTCCAATTCGTCTCTACGTTCCGTTCCTTTTTTTCCGTAAACGGTATCTTTAATGTCTTTCCAACTTTTAGTTTCCATTGTCTTTGTTTTTTTCATCGTAATACTCTTTCATCAATCGGACAGCTTTGTCGATTTCCTTTTTCGGTGTTTTCTGCGTCTTTTTGGTAAATCCGTTTAAGAGTATAACCAATTTACCTTTGTCGAAGAAACAAAAAACCCGCCATATATTCGAACCTAATTTTATTCGAGCCTCAAATAATCCTTTTTGAGTTTTTATCGGTGCCAGATATGTTTTCGGCACGTGTTGATAAGTTTCAATTATTTCAATGACCTTAAATATTTTGTCCTGAACCTTTTTCGGTTGAGCAAGCAAAAACTCCTCAAAATAATTTTTATATTGTATTACTTGCCTAACTTTTTCCATCCTGACAAAGGTAACTTAAAAGTTACTATATTCAAAATATTCAGTTGTTGAATTTTAAGTTGAAAGCGTTTTGTGTATGTTTTACAACGGTTTTGTATATGGCTCGTAGCGTGCAAATTAGAAAATTATTTCAGGATTAAGCACGAGCCGAATTTTTTAATTTTCTTATTACCTTTTCTTTTCAATAAGCCAAATTAAAAAATTTGGCGGACTCGCAAATATACCTTAACTTCGATTAAGCAACTAATTAGCTATGAGCTATATACGTTGTTGTGAGCTGGCATTTTCGCACAGTTTATATTTTCTCTCTACTTCTTTTGAGAATAATATTGTCAAATGGTCAGCCCAGAAGTAATTATCATTTTCATCCTGCTTAATTTCGAGAGTGGCAATCCAAATATTTTGATTATCAAATTCAATTTCCCAAGTTTGAGGCAATTTGGTAATCGTATTTTCCGATTTTATAATTTTGTTATTTTTATATTCAGTCGAGACACCTTCGCTAATATCCCATAAAATTGTAATTCCAGATATTTTTTTACCAATTAAATTTTTCCAGTTTTTATTTCTGCCAACATTGGCTATTTTAAATCCTTCTTTTGGTTCAAGTTTATCTATTACCATAAATCCAACTCCATAGCTGTAGAATTCGCTGTCCCACATTATTTGAATTAACTTTCCGTTCGTTAATTTAAATATTATATTCATATCCACAGAATGAATTTCGGGCGAAAATTCCCAAAATTCAGAACCGTCAGTTTCCCAATTAATTTCTTCGTAGTAGACTTCAGATATTGTTTGTCCGAGAAACTCTTTTCTTATTCGATTATAGTATTCGCTTTCTTTCGCGGTCATTTTTTTGCTTGCTCACAACTAGTTATATCAACCCAAATATACTCTTTATCCCGTGAGATTTACCGGGATAAACGCATATTTCTGTTGTCATTATCTTTTCTTAATAATTTCCATTGGGATACTGCAGCGTCAAGAGGATTAGTGATTTTATCCAAATCTTTGCGCGCTACATGCGTATATATCATAGTCGTTTCTGGACGGCTATGACCCAGTAATTCCTGTATGATTCTCAAATTGACACCATTTTCTACAAGATGCGTAGCATAGCTGTGCCGCAAGTCGTGAGGTGTAATTTTTTTGGAAATGTCTGCCTTCAGGCAACTACGCTTTAACATGGCACGCACGCTACTAGCGCTATAAGATTTGTTATCATTACCAGCTATAAAATAATCGCTGGGCTGGTAACTGGTTAGATAATTATGCAAGAGCGCTTTGATTTGATTAGCCAGTGGTACATACCTATCTTTACGACCTTTGCCCATTTTTACATGTAAGCACATGCGTTGTAAGTCTATAGAATCCACTCTTAACTCGAGTAATTCTCCTATGCGCAATCCACAGCTATATAACATGGCTATAATCATGCGGTGTTTTAAATTATAAGTCTTCTGCAATAACTGCAAGACTTCTATTTGTGAGATAACAGTGGGAAGGTGCTTGCTACGCTTTGGTCGTTGTAATTGTTCGATGAACTCCAGTGGCCGCCCTGTAAACTCATAAAATTGCTTCACCGCACTTATCATTTGTCGGTGGGTACTTATACTAAGCTTTTTTTTGTCCACATGTGAAATTATATAAGAGCGTAACTGTTCTGCATCCAGAGATTTTAATGGAGCTTTCTTGATATGCACCGCTATTTGCTTTATAAAAGTAAAATAGGTGTCTATAGTACTCTGGCTGTACCGCTTTGAGGCCAGAAACTCCTTGAAAGCAAGTAATGTTGCACGATGGTCCTTATGATAAACATCTAGAAAGTCTTGAGTGCCATCATCACACTCATAGCGATATTGGTGCTTTTTCAGCAGTCGAATTACGGTTTGTAATTGCTTCTTGTTTTTAGGAACATACCAAAATTTACGACTCGCGCTGTATCGAGCGTTGGATCCTGACTTGAGAAATGCTATGAGTTGTTCGTCATACTCAAAACAAATACCAAAAATAGCAGCATACCTGTGTTTTGTGAGAATAATTTGTATGGAATCCATAATTTTTAAAAAAGTTGAACCTCTAAAGATAAACTTTTTAAATAATGTTGTAAACCTTTCTTTTTGGTGTTGCTAATTTGAATTTTTACTATTTCCTATAAGTTTTTTTTGGGGATGCTCAGAATGCTAAATGCCGGTAGCTTTGGTCATGTTTCCGCTTTCGCGAAAGCGAGACAATCACAACCATCCACCTTGATTTTGAAAAGTTAGAGTGTTACAAATCTTGGATAAAACAAGTTTGTAAAACTTAATTTAAGTTCAGGCTAAGAAAATCAAACCTATGAAGCTCTAAATTTGATACAAACAAATAATAGTTTCCCAATGGTCAACAGCGTTAAGAGTCTTTTGCAAAATATATATGATGAAATTCTTACCATAGAAAACAAAGGCAAGGTAGCTGATTATATTCCCGAACTTGCGAAGGTAGATCCACACAAGTTTGGGATACACTACACCTCAATAGACGGTCAGGAGGCGGGTTATGGACATTACAAAACTCCATTTTCCATACAGAGTATTGCAAAGGTGCTCTCGTTAAGCCTCGCTTATAAACATGAAGGGGATAAAATCTGGAAACGAGTAGGAGTGGAGCCATCTGGAAACCCATATAATTCCCTAGTTCAACTGGAAGATGAAAATGGTGTACCGCGTAATCCACTTATAAATGCAGGGGCCATCGTCATTTGTGACATTCTCATAAGCCGTTTTGAGGATCCCAAAAAAGAACTGCTTGATTTCATAAAATCAGTCTGTTCTCATGAAGAGGTGGTCTACAACGCATCAGTCGCCGCCTCAGAAGAATCTGTGGGATATAGAAATGTAGCTCTTTGTAATTACCTCAAATCTCTAGACAATATCAATAATGAGCCAGAGGAAGTTCTTGACTTTTATTTTACCATGTGTTCACTGGAGATGAGCTGTGAGAATCTGTCTCGTGCCTTTTTGTTTCTTGCTAGTGATGATTTTAGAAATAAGGAAGGCAAGCAGATCCTTCCCATCATGAAAGCCAATAGAATTAATGCCATCATGCAAACCTGTGGATTTTACGACGAGTCGGGCGAATTCACATTCCGTGTAGGCTTGCCAGGTAAAAGTGGCGTGGGCGGCGGTATCATCGCACTCCATCCAGAAAAATACAGCATCGCGGTCTGGAGTCCCAGATTGAATAAAAAAGGGAACAGCTATCGCGGCATGAGATTTTTGGAACAGTTTACCTCCAGAAGTAATTCTACCTTGTTTTAATTCTTCTCTGTTTTAAAAAAAGCATGAGCAGGAACTCGTTCTAGAGGCGTCTTGTTAAGTTAAGTCGAAGTAGTTTGGGAAAGATCTTCATTTTTTCCGAACAAAAAAAGACCCTGAAATCAATCAGAGTCTTTTTAAAATTAATACTAAATACTTATTTACTTCACTTCTTCAAAATCTACATCTTCTACATCACTTTTGTCATCAGCATCAGCTTGTTGTGAAGCTCCTGCATCAGCGCCAGGTTGTCCACCTTGGGCTTCAGCTTGTGCTTTGTACATTTCTTCACTTGCAGCAGTCCATACGGTATTCATCTTCTCCAGTGCTGGATCAATTTTTTCGATCTCTTTAGACTCATATGCTGTTTTCAATTCAGCTAATGCTTCTTCGATTGGAGCTTTTTTATCAGCTGGTAATTTGTCGCCAAATTCCTCTAGCTGTTGCTCTGTTTGGAAGATCAATTGATCTGCTTGGTTCAACTTATCTGCCTTCTCTTTTGCTTGCTTATCTGCTTCAGCGTTAGCTTCTGCATCCTGCTTCATTTTTTGGATTTCATCATCACTAAGTCCGGAAGAAGCCTCGATACGGATATCTTGTTTCTTACCAGTAGCTTTATCCTCTGCACTTACCTTGATGATACCGTTTGCATCGATGTCAAAGGTTACCTCGATTTGAGGTGTACCTCTACGTGCTGGTGGGATATCACTTAAGTGAAAACGACCTATGGTTTTGTTATCCGTTGCCATAGAACGCTCCCCTTGTAGTACGTGGATCTCAACACTTGGCTGATTGTCAGCTGCAGTAGAGAATACCTGTGACTTCTTAGTTGGGATCGTTGTATTAGCTTCAATCAACTTAGTCATCACACCTCCCATGGTTTCAATACCTAAAGAAAGTGGAGTTACATCAAGTAACAATACATCTTTTACATCTCCTGTCAATACACCACCTTGAATCGCAGCACCTACCGCTACAACTTCATCTGGATTTACTCCTTTAGAAGGCTTCTTACCAAAGAATTTCTCAACAGCTTCCTGTACCGCTGGGATACGAGTAGAACCACCTACCAAGATGATTTCATCGATATCGCCAGTAGACAAACCTGCACTTTTCAATGCCGTTTGACATGGCTCGATCGTTCTTTTTACAAGATCAGAAATCAACTGCTCAAACTTTGAACGGGTTAATGTATGTACCAAGTGCTTTGGTCCAGACGCCGTTGCAGTTACATAAGGCAAGTTGATCTCAGTCTGCGCACTTGAAGAAAGCTCAATTTTAGCTTTTTCGGCCGCCTCTTTAAGACGTTGTAGAGCCATTGGGTCTTTACGTAGATCGATACCTTCGGCACTGTTAAACTCGTCAGCAAGGAAATCGATGATCTTTTCATCTACATCGTCTCCACCTAGGTGCGTATCACCATCAGTTGCAAGTACTTCAAATACTCCGTCACCCAGTTCCAGGATAGAAACGTCATGCGTACCACCACCAAAGTCAAATACAACGATCTTCTGATCCGTATCTTTTTTGTCCAATCCGTAAGCCAGTGCCGCTGCGGTAGGCTCGTTGATAATACGCTCTACTTTAAGACCAGCGATCTCACCGGCTTCCTTAGTCGCCTGGCGTTGTGAATCGTTAAAATAAGCCGGTACCGTAATTACCGCTCCAGTTACTTCAGTTCCTAAATAATCTTCAGCCGTCTTCTTCATTTTTTGAAGAATCATCGCACTTAATTCCTGAGGTGTATATAAACGCCCATCTATATCTACACGAGCTGTATCGTTATCACCTTTTTTAACTTCATAAGGTACGCGAGAAACTTCTTTAGAAACCTCGCTGAATTTATTACCCATAAAACGCTTGATCGATGCCACCGTTTTAGTTGGGTTAGTTACTGCTTGTCTTTTTGCGGGATCACCCACTTTAATTTCACCACCTTCTACAAAGGCGATAACAGAGGGAGTTGTTCTTTTTCCTTCTGCATTAGGTATTACCACCGGCTCGCTACCTTCCATCACAGATACACAGCTGTTAGTCGTACCTAAGTCTATTCCTATTATTTTACTCATTATAAATGGTTTTAAGTTTAGTTTTCAATTTTCAATATGCCTTCCATAAGTCAAGCTTTGTGCCATCACATCTATAGTGACATCATGTCATTTTGACTGACAGTATTCGTAAAAATCTAATGAATTTTTGCTGGTAACGCTTTCGCGAAAGCGTGAACATCACAAGCAACTACACATCATGAGGTCGCTCACATTGATCAAACTAAGCCGCTAGTCTGCATTCCGATCGCTGTCAAGATCGAGATCAACTAATGAAGTCATAACCGTCACCCTGTTTGCTTGCGGTCAGATCTGAAGCTGATCTCAGGGAACTTTTGGATTCTTTTAGAGAATTAAAACCTTGGAGGTCTCTTCATTTTAGTTGAAACCCTAATGCAAAAAAAAATTGATTGATGATCAAATGATCTAGCGAGACCTCCGAGGTTTCGTCATGAAAAACTTTATACGCCACACTGAGTGTAATTCTATTACGTGGCCATTGAGTACCTCGACTAAGATCTGCAACCACGCCCGAAATGCTTCACTATTACGGTAGATAGATTGGATTCTTATCAAGAGAAAAAATCTAGGTCTCTTTAGTAAAACAAAACTACCTCAAAAAGGCTTATAAAGAAGATAAATATCCAGCAAGACAATTCCTGTCCACAAAATCACCCGAATCCAGTTGTGTTGTGTGAGCTTGCAGCAAGTATCTACATTATGCGGCTCATTATCTAGCTTGTTATGAAGCGGTATAAAAATCAGGAAGGTCGATATCCAGGTGAGGGCGACCAGTGTTGCATAAATAACATTAGTAGCAAATTGCGGCGCATGAAAATAGAAGAAATAAACAACCATAAACACCTGAGCAAACATCAAGGGCGCAACTATAAAGGTCATGTTACGCGCATATTTACGATGCCAATCGTGAAAAGTATCCTTGTTGAGAAACTCAAAACCTGGATAAATAAGCAGCTGCACCATCCATATCAAAACCATTAATCCAAAATCAACAGCCAGTCGAAAAATCTCAATATTCATAGAATTTTAATTTGGTTTTTGGTTATCGCGTAAGCCCAGTAGAGCAGGAGCGGATGGATCATAATCAATCTAATCCATCCAATCCATTCTGGAATGCAGAGCTCTCCCGCACAACTACCCATTTGAATAAAATAAATATGCGGAATAATAAATACAAAAAGCATGGCAATAGCAGAAAATCCAGCTTTATCTCTGGTCTTTCTAAATAGGGCAAGTACTGCAATTAAAATTTCAAAGGCACCAGCGAGATAATTTAAAAGCTCGGCGTTACCCAGCTGCTTAGGAATAACTTGTATGTATAATTCAGGCATGACAAAATGCATCACACCAGCAAAAGCGTAGAAAATTATAAATGATAAAAGGGATAATCTAGACATTAGCTTAATTTCCACTGGTATTCCCTATGCACTTTTCGCAAAATCAGAAAAAATGGAATCCACCAGATAAAATCATTGGTGATAAGTGTAAAAATGAATTCAAAAGGAACAATATCTTGAACGTAATTAAAAACAAAACCTAACGGACCAAAGATCTTTCCCAAAAAACCTACAGCAACAATGGGCCAGTGTCGCATGGGATCGTAGCTCGCCCACCAGTAACCCAAGCCATAAACACCTATGACCATTCCCATGCCCTGCCATACCATGGGATGATTGAGAGGTTCCATCCCTACCAGTTCAAAGAAATGATTGGGAAAAAGAACGACCCACGCTCCCCAAATTACGTTATAAATGGCGGCTAGTTTTAAAGTTAATTTCATAAATGGAATTTATAGCTATTCGAGTCGGTATAAAATGTAACCTCTTACGTAGATTTAAAATTTGGTATTGAACTCACAACACATAAAAATTGGGAACAATCTTGCGATTGTTCCCAATTTTAGAATGTATTCATATTTTAATGAGTTGTTTCTTCCAGATTCTTGTTTTTAGTACTTAGAGTCATTGCAAGATTACCGAGCAACACACCATAAATTACTTTAGAGCAAACATCTGCAATGGTATAGGTCATTTGACGACCTACGATTCCAGAT
Organism: Nonlabens sp.; assembly: GCA_049671565.1. Lineage (GTDB taxonomy): Bacteria > Bacteroidota > Bacteroidia > Flavobacteriales > Flavobacteriaceae > Nonlabens. Next base: position 20,191 of record JBATVD010000035.1, on the reverse strand, counting down.
TCACTGTACAACCATCCATCGATACCAGTGAGGTAGGGCATTAAATAAGCGCCTGGGTAGAGAAACCAAGATATTAGGAAAAGTACCCATATGTTGCTCAGAATTCCTTGTGCTTTGGCAGAAACACCTTCTTTTCCTTCTTTGATTACCTTATGCATTAAGTACAGAACGTGGAAGAAAAATACAGTCGAGATCGCTCCCCATATGAAAAAAGCTGTAAGATCAGTCACTTCATAAAACTGTCCTATATAACCAGTAACAATCATTCCCGTTCCAGAAAACCAAAATTGATTTCTGATGGATGAAATTTTGGATTTGGTAAGAGTAACCACAAATAAAATCTGGAATAAAAGCATCGGTACGTCGATCAGCCAGTTCAGGTAACGATAACCATTATTAAAAAGATCTTCTCCTTCTCCTAAGAAGTAACGTCCGCGCTCTGGATCAAATATAAAACTAGACGTCCAGTTTCCTGCTTGGGCATAGAGCAGTAAAAAAGCAGATACCATAACGACTGCAGAGAGAATGTTTGACATTTGGAATTTTTTATCCACACTCTTGATGGTGAGAATGAAGTAGAGAAGTCCCGCCAGCATTACCGCATATCCTAAAGTTAGAACATGGGAAGTCATTTGATAAGCCATCTCACTGATCCCGTCATTGAGACCTATAAAGTTTTCGAAATTTGCATTGCCTAGATCTTGCATGATGTTTTTTGTTTAAATATAACTTCGTTTAATGTTATTATCAAAAACTTAAACAGAAGTTTAAGATTTAAATCACAAATCAAGATGAGTTCTCTTCACCTTGATATGTAAAGCTTTTTGATTTTTTAATTCTTTGAAGGGCCTATTTTTAAGTCGTGAAGCCTTAAGTTTTGAGATTGACGGTTGTTATTACGCTTTCGCGAAAGCGAGACCAACATATGCCTTAAACAATCTGATTGTGTACTTCTCCAATTATGTTTACGAAGCTCCGACCCTAAGATTACTATCAAGAAGTACTGTTACCTTTAAAACACGACATACTATTGGAAGTACGGCTAGAAAGGATTTTTTGAATGTCAATCAATAATTTTGATTTGTTTTGAGTGAGCAATTGCATCTCCACTATTTACAAAATACAAATAGGGAATTTTCTTGTTCCCTATGTTATCTAGAGCGTTTTGGACTTCCGCTTTGGGCTGGGTACTCGTTTGGCGTATATAAATAGCTTTTATGTTTTCAGGAAACTCCTCGCAGATGCGTTCATATAAATAGGGGTCTCTTTGAGAGTCATCTCCCAGCAAAACATATTGGAGTTTTGGATAAAAAGATATAATTTCTTTAATTTTTTTAAATTTATGATCGTGACTGCCACCTCCAGTATTCAAAAAGTCCAAAAGACCAGTTTTTATTTTTTTGAGCCTGATCACTGCTTTAGGTAATTGATATTTCTTTGCAATCGCTGCAATAAACGGATACAAATTCCACTCACTGCTTGACACGTAAAAAAAGGAGTTGGTAAATTGTTTGTTTTCTTGGCCTGCACTGCTCAATGCTTGATAATGATGGGGAACATCACGGAAGATTTGCCGCTTATTTATGTTTTGGGTAAGCATAACGTACATTTTCTTAAAGAAGTTGGAACTGTGTGAGATAAGAAAAGTATCGTCTATGTCTGATATAATACCGTATTTACCAGAAAAGGGCTTGAGGATTTCTCCTGTAGAAACAATATTAAAAGATTTATGCTCACAAGATACTGTACAAGAATGCCAACCACTTTCTATTGTTTGATCAAACGGAACTCTAAAATGGAAATAACCGTCTTCAAGGGTATTTGTACTGAAAGAATGGTCTTTAAATTTTAAGGTGACCCGTTTGTTTTTTAGAGGTTTTATGGTAAACATCCTTAAAAGTGAAAAAGCATGTTTATAGGATCTTCTCTGGATGCTATACTGGCTAGGAGCCCATGATTTGAATACGTGTCCATAAAGTACAACCTCTTTATCATTCATATGTCCTCTGTAGATACTTATATCAAGTTTCATAGATATATCAATTTTATAGACTTACATTTATACATCAATATATAGATTTTAAGTGAAGAAAAAAGTCCTATTAGTATTAAATCCTACAGCTGGATCTATGAATAAGGACCAGGTAATCTCTAAAACCAAAGAATATTCCCATAAATGCAAAATTGATCTTGATATTTATTGCACAACTGGGGAGAATGATGTTGCAGAAATTTCTACACGCCTAGAAAATATAGCTTTTGATAGAATCATTTCCGCTGGGGGAGATGGTACAATTAAAATGGTAGCTTCTGTCATTTTGAATACAAAAGTTGTTTTAGGAATTCTTGCTTGCGGATCTGCTAACGGTTTGGCGACGTCTTTAAATATTCCTGATGAGCTCGATGAGCAGCTTGAAATTGCCTTCAAACAAGAAAAGACATCTATTGATACTGTAATGATCAATGATACAATTTGTGTACATATTTCAGACTTGGGATTGAATGCAGAATTAATCTATAATTACGAGAAGTCTAAATCAAGCGGAAAATTGGGTTATGCCATACAGTCCGTACCAACTCTTATTCAATCAGAAGCTCCTTATGATTTTGAGATTACCTTTGACGATCGAGTGATTAAGAGATCTTCTGTTTTATTAGCAATGGCAAACGCTAAAAAGTACGGTACTGGGATGGTAATCAATCCAGATGGAAGCATAACTGACGGTCATTTTGAGGTGATAATCTTTGAAAAATGGAACCCTAAGGAAATTGTAAAGGCCTTTTTCCATGATTTTACTATTCAGAAATCTGCCATTGAATTAATTCAAACCACTTCAATATCAATTCAATGTAAAAAACCTATTCCACTACAGGTAGATGGAGAGTATATTGGGGAATTTGAAAAAATATCTGCTCAGATCAGGCCAAATAGTTTAAATATTGCCATACCCAATTGAAGAAACCTTTTGAATTTTATTTTGAACTATTCTGAAGTTCATCAACATGCTCCTTGTTTGAGTTATAATTTATAATAGTTTGAGTCATGAAATCGGATTGGAATTTCCGATCAAAACAACATTTCCTAACATCCATTTAAGAGGTCATAGTTTACGGATTCTTTATCTTTGATCACTTAAAAAAATCAAGAATGCAAGACGGACTATACGCAAAATTGGAAACCTCAAAAGGGGATATTCTTTTAAAATTACACTACAATGAAACGCCAGGGACGGTGGGGAATTTTGTAGCTCTCGCAGAGGGAAATCTGGAGAACGATGCCAAACCTCAGGGAACTCCTTATTATAATGGTCTTAAATTTCACCGTGTCATTCCAGATTTTATGATTCAGGGAGGAGATCCTCAAGGTACAGGATCAGGAGGACCTGGGTATAAGTTTGATGATGAATTCCATTCAGACTTATGTCATGATGGACCTGGAGTATTGAGTATGGCAAACGCTGGACCTGGCACTAATGGATCACAATTTTTCATTACACATATCGCTACAGACTGGCTTGATGATAAGCATACCGTATTTGGAAAAGTAGTAGAAGGTCAGGATGTAGTAGATAGCATCGCTCAAGGTGACGAGATCAAGCATGTAGAAATCATACGTGAAGGTTCAGAAGCAGAATTGTTCAATGCAGTAGAATCCTTCCGTGCTTTTGAAGGTGCGGCAAAGCAACGCGAAGAGCAGTCTAGAAAACAACAAGAACAAGAATTGGACGACATTGCAAAAGGTTTTGATAAAACTGATAGCGGTCTTCGTTACAAAATCATCAATAAAGGAGACGGTAAGAAGGCTGAAAAGGGAAAGACGGTTTCCGTTCACTATAAGGGCATGTTGCCTAGTGGAAAAGTGTTTGACTCATCCTACAGTCGCAACCAGCCTATTGATTTTGCTCTTGGAATGGGACAAGTCATCGCAGGTTGGGATGAAGGTATTTCACTATTACAGGTAGGCGATAAGGCTCGTCTCGTCATTCCTTCTCATATAGCATATGGATCAGCTGGCGCTGGAGGAGTCATCCCACCAGACGCTACTCTAGTATTTGACGTAGAACTAATGGACGTTAAGTAATCGAGACAACACAAAAAGAATAATTGCCACTGAAAATTTTCAGTGGCTTTTTTATTGCTTAAAATTTTCAAAGTATTGCCAGCTCAATGGGAAATGGACATTATTTTTATAGGAAAAGCTTTTGGCAAATTGCTCTAAGAGCTGAAAATTGAATTCAAATTATGACTGAAAAGGAATTTAAAGAAAAGTTATCGCCCGATCAATACCGTATTCTCAGAGAGAAAGGAACAGAACGACCGTTTACCGGAGAGTACAATACCCATTATGAGAATGGGATTTACAGCTGTGCCGCTTGTGGAAATGAGCTATACAAGTCAGAGGCAAAGTTTGACTCTGGTTGTGGCTGGCCCTCATTTGACGACGAGATAGAGGGTGCGATAGAACGCAAGCGTGATACAACTCACGGAATGATACGTACCGAAATTATGTGCGCTAATTGCGGTAGTCATCTAGGTCATGTCTTTAACGATGGACCTACCAATACTGGTATACGCCATTGTGTAAATAGTTTGAGCTTGGATTTTGAAAAGAAGTAGCCGCTCTCCAATTTTGAAACTTCCTCTCTAATACACCAAGTCTTTGAATCGTAACTTATAGAAGTGGAACGAATAGACCAATTTCAAGAATTGATCTTATTTGAGTTTAAATGGAATGAAGGAAGCAATATTTATGCTGAGAGTGACCGAAAATTTAATTACCAGCGATCCTTCTATATCAACTCCAAATTCAATCGATTGCAGAGTGATCATTCATGAATTTTAAAACCTGATTCAAGTAAGGTTCTCCACCTATTTTCCAAACATTCAAGTGGTTGGCGCCATCAATTTCTATAAAGTTCTTTTGCTCGCTAGCTAAATTCGAGAAATTTTCACGACCATACGAAATGTCAATACGTTGATCTTCATTGCCGTGAACCATTAATATGGGCTGATTGATTTGAGCAGCGCTTTCAAACGGAGATGCATTTTCGGGTTCAAAATCAGCCATTTTTCCAGATCTATCAATCAGGTAATTGGTAAGAGGCTTAAAATTAGTACCCAAATGAAAATGAGTATAATCGTGGGTAATGGTTCTAAAATCAGTAAACGTACTCTCTATAATTCCGTAGTCTATTCTCTTATCGATTCCCATAGACTGCATGGCAACGGCAGCACCAAGTGATTGCCCCCAGATCCCTATATTTTCAAAGCCTGATTTGTCAACGTAATCTACGAGAGCGCTTACATCATGGCGTTCCTTTACCCCAAAGGTCGTAAACTTACCATCACTACTGCCATGAGCTCGCAAATCCATGGCATAAGCCCTAAAACCATTCTCATACAACCACTTCATCTTCTCAGAAAAATGTTCTTTGCCCGCACGTATCCCATGAAGTAAAATCACGGCTCCTTTCACGGAATCGATTTTCTTACCGTAAGTCATTACAGACAGGTCTGTGTGGCCATATCCGTGAATTGTTTCATAAGTAAATCCTTCTATGCGTGGAGCAGGTTCTGGATGGTTCCAGCTTCCTTTTGTGACCAATAGAATAAGCGGATTATTAATTTCTACGATTGCGCGTGGTAGATAAAAATGAACTAAAAATCCGCCAAGGATCATCGCAACGATTAATGCGTATAAAAACTTTTTAATCCATTTTTTCATCAGATCTTTAAGATTTTATCCCAATAAATCATTTAGTAAAGCTGCAAGTCGCACTCCACCTTTCTGCAATTGGCTTTTCATGGTCTCAGTGTATTTATACATATAGGCGTACCCTAATTTATCACCTTCCTCCACATTGGCATAGATGTCTTTTACCTGTTCACGACTGTCTTTTAACCAGTCTCTATGAGACCCAGAAGACATTTTTTTGTATTGCTTTCGCGAAAGCGGAACCATATTCACAGCCAGTTCAGAATAGCTCATCCCATAGCTGTCAATAATTTTTGAGTCCCAAACGCTGTGCAGGTTTGTCCCGTCACGGAACCAACGCACCTGAAAATCATTGCCGCCTTTATCTTCTTTCAATCCCGTGTGCAGCGGCTGGTGCAAGTCACCAATATAATGAACGAGCATTTTGAGGTGAAACACTTTTTCTTCCTTACTCGCCTTATCAGATTGTAAAATATTAATGGCATCATCAATGGCTTGGATAATATCACCTTTTTCGTTTTTCGGATGGGAATCGTAAGTTTTGTCAAAAGGAATATTTACATAATGCGTGGGGCTGAGATAGCGGTATTTGGAATCACTCTTTATATCATCTGCAAAAGTGGATACGGTTGCAAGAGACTGGCCGTCAAGTAGTTTTTTTATGGCTTTTCGAGCCTTTTTGTTGAGGTATTGCGATGCAATTTCTGCAGTTGCACGATGACCTGTTTTACCCCAATCGTCAACGGTAGCATGAACACTAACCATGGAAAAAAGCAGAATGATTACAAATAGTTTCTTCATCTTTTTTTTACAAAAATAAGCGCTATGGATTCTATATAAGTATAGAACTTTCTAAACTTAAAAAGGTCTTTTGAATTTCAAAATTCAAAAGACCTTGTGGTTTTAATGTGGATTTAAAGACTCTTACTGCACAGGAATATTTCTATAACGACTACTTGCCAATAGATAGATTCCATATAATGAAAGCCCTACGGCTATGACACCCATAAGTACCACTCCTCCTTGTTCACTTATAAACTGAAAGGCATCCTTTGTTCCACCTGCCTTACCAGCATTTGAATTCATGGCAGCTTTAAAAAATAAATAAGCAATCACACCAATAACGATACCTCGCGCGGTAAATCCTAATTTCCCAGCTTTTATAAGGAATGATTGGGCATCGCTATCCAATTCTGCATTGCGGATCTTATCAGTAAATTTACCTGAATAAGCACGATATAGCTCATATATAGCTTTACCTAAAAGACATAGAGCTATAAAATAGACGAGATAGGTTCCCCAATCACTACTGAGCAACTGACTTAACCATGAATTGCTGCTGCCACCGCTAGAGCCAGAGTTAAGGAGTAGTTGAATCCCATAAATCGCAAGAGTCAAATAAGATAGAGCACTTAATAAGTAAGCTGCTCGCTTAATTGCAGACTTTTTATCGTCTTCACCGCCACCTTCAGGATTTTTGATAGCAAGATAAAATCTCCAGCCAGTGAATGCGAGAATACCAAGAACCATCAGTCCTAATAAGATTTGACCAAATGGCTGACTAACCACATAATCCAATACACTATTGCTACCTTTTGCGCCACTACCGCTGCTAAAAGCTGTGTAAGCGGTAAGTCCACCTATCAATACGTAGACGACTCCTTTGGTAAATATTCCAAATCTTGCAAAAGTTTCTTTCTTACTGCTCATAGTTTTTCTTTAAAAATAAATTTTAATGTGCTTATATATAGCAGATTAACTTAATTTAAAATTTAGTTTAACTTATTTAACAAATGACTTGAAGACTTAGTAATTGATTACCATTTATAATTTGTAGACAGTAGAATTGTAACGTTTACTTATAAGATAACCTATTTAGTATTCATAAAAATCAATTATTTTAAGTCGATTAATCGCACGTTCCGAAATCTATTGATTAAATCACTAAGTGCTTCATTTAAAATTTAATTAAATGAGATGCTTTGTGCTTCGCATCTATTATCGATTGCGTATATAAATATATATATGTCTGAATTCTGTAATTCAAGAATCCTCATTAAAGATGTACTTTTGCACGCTTAAATTGAAGCCCATGCGTAAGATTTTCAACAACTTTGTAGGTAATCCTAAAAATGATATTCTCTCTGGCTTAACAGTTGCTCTTGCTTTGGTTCCTGAAGCTGTGGCTTTCGCTTTTTTTGCAGGTATCGATCCGATGGTAGGACTGTATGGTGCTTTTATGATGGGATTGATTACCTCCTTGTTTGGTGGTCGCCCTGGAATGATTTCGGGAGCCACGGGTGCAATGGCTGTTGTCATGATCAACCTAATTAAAAAAGGAAATGAAGTAGGACTTGAACTTGCAGACCCAATTCAAAACCTAGGTTTGCAATGGCTATTCATAACTCTCTTGATTGTGGGAGCGATTCAGATTTCGGCTGGACTTTTTAAGTTGGGAAAGTTTGTGCGTTTGATTCCGCATCCAGTGATGATGGGTTTTGTAAATGGTCTTGCCATTGTAATATTTCTTGCTCAACTGGACTTTTTTACAGAAGGTAGTGGAGCAGAAAAGTCTTGGCTTCAAGGCACAGCGCTTTATATCATGCTAGGTCTTGTAGGTCTTACCATGGCAATCATGTATTTTTTACCAAAATTAACCAAAGCAGTTCCTGCAGCTCTCACTGGTATTGTAGTTGTTGCGGCCATTACTATTTTAATGAAGCTAGATGTGGCAACCGTAGGTTCATTCATTCGGGATGGCGGCGGTAGCGGCCTACAGGGTTCATTACCCGAATTTCAATTTCAAATATTCACACTTATTGAAACGATGGCCGGAAATTGGGCTCTTGTCTTAGTGACAGCAGGTTCACTTGCCGCTGTTGGACTGATAGAATCCTTGATGACTTTAAATCTCGTAGATGACCTCACAGAAACTCGTGGTAGTGGAAATCGTGAATGTGTAGCTCAGGGTTCTGCAAATATCGTAAATGGCCTCTTTGGTGGAATGGGAGGTTGTGCAATGATAGGTCAGTCTATTATCAATGTCAATTCTGGAGGTAGAGGACGCTTATCAGGATTAGTAGCAGCAATTGCGTTGCTGTTATTTATATTATTTGGAGCGCCTGTGATAGAACGCATACCTATTGCAGCATTGGTAGGAGTAATGTTTATGGTCGTGATAGGAACGTTTGCCTGGAGCAGTTTTAGAATCATCAATAAAATACCTCTCGCAGATCTGCTGGTGCTTATTACAGTTAGTGCAGTTACGGTATGGAAGGATCTGGCAATCGCGGTAATCATAGGAGTAATCATGAGCGCTCTAGTATTTGCATGGCAAAGCGCTAAACGCATACGGGCTCGTAAAAAAATTAAGAATGATGGCTCAAAGGTTTACGAAATATGGGGACCTCTTTTCTTTGGATCCGTTACTGATTTTAATGGAAAATTTGACCCTAAAAATGATCCTGATACCGTGGTCATTGATTTTATTGAGTCAAGAGTTCAAGATCACAGTGGGGTAGAGGCACTTCGAAATGTTGCAAATAAATACCTCGATTTAGGTAAGAATATAAAGCTCATTCATCTGAGCCCAGAATGTAAAGAGTTGCTGATAAGACGTAATCCTGAATTTGAAACCATCATCGAATCCAGTGTGGAAGATCCACGATACCATATTGCTACAGACCTCATGGATGCTGAGGTATAGCTCTGTTATTGCTGAATTTTTATTTTGCTGGCTCTTTCAATTGAATTAATCAAAATGATTCTCTAAATCGACCATTTATTTTTAAAGGATTCTCGTTCTTTTTCTGAATAGAAGTGAGTCATAAAAGGAAGTCTATAAATTCTATCTAGAAGATCAGGATCGAGTTTAATTAATTTCTGGGTTTCTTCATAACCTGATGCTTTCCTAACATTTTTGTGAACCACCTGAATAGGTTTTTCAGCACCTAAAAATTGAGAAATTTCATTTGGTAAAAATTCATTGATCTTATTCATACGAATAAGCATTAACTTGATTTTGCCTTTCTCAATTATAGACAGACCTTTATCGGTATCAAATTCATGAGCAAAAACATCAATTCCAAAAGCATCCAGCAATTCTTCTTTAAACCATTTATGCGGATAATTAAAAGCATTTTTTTGCTCAATAAACTTATTGAGGTATGATGAGGCAAGTACTGGATCTATTTGTCTTCGCTGGTTCCTAATATTTTTTTCAGCTAAAAAAGGTGCTTGGTAAATCATGGATACCTGGCGGGCAATAAGCTCACGTACGCTACATATAATTAGTATTTCTTGATCAGGATGGTCTATTAATAGTTTTTCAAGCTCAATTCCCATCATTAAATGTTTTGGAATGGCGTTGTTGCTGTAATTTTGAGTTTCTACAGCCCAATTAACTCGTATTCCAGGTTTTGTAATGAAATGGGTATGAAAAGCTGGGTTTTCTAGTGAAGATTGATTGATTGAATTCACTAAAGTCGTTGATCCAACCTTTCCCATTTGATGAATCAGAATAGGCGTTATACCTCTTTTGATAGGTTCAACAGCAGCTTTGGCAATTTTGATTTCATTTAAATACCGCTTTCTGTATTTTGCGTTGAGTAGATTGCGGGCGTTTTTTAGATTAATCATAAATATGTATTATTTATCACAATGGTTCAAAAATGATTTTTTATCTAAAAGTTGCTATCTTAAATTACACGTAAAATTTAGTGATCCTTAATCTTTTCTACTACATAGGTATCTGCTATCACATCTTTTAGTGATCTCTGATTACCATTAATATTTACGAGATAAACAATGATATCTGCGATAGACAGATAGCTAATAATCGAACTTATAATAGTCAATATTTTATATTCTGATGCAACCCAAGTAGCAAAGGCAAAGTAGCCTTCAACATTTACTGACTCTGGATTTGAAAAGGCTAAAACATAGGTTATCAAACTCAAAAATCTGGGGATAAGCAAAATAAGACTGCGCAAAAACGATTTTTGAAGATCTATATAATCATAATTATTATCAACCACTTCCAACTTCATAATTAGTTTACCCGGCGTACCGTGATATTTATATTCCGTGAAGGGTTTGTATGAGAGTCCTATTATAAAAATCAATACATGAAGAACTGCGCTTCTCAATTCAATGATATTATAAAAATTGAGTGCAATTAGCGGAATTCCCAAAATTGCAAAATCTAAAAGCAGAGCTGCTAATCGAGGTGCAAAACTTGCATGTTCTGGTTTTTGTTGAGTATAGTCGGTTTCTAATAACATTGTAAAGTTTGGATTGGATTGATTGCAGCTTGATAAATTAATTCCTTCTTAGTAAACCGCTGCTTTCCATAAAGAATCATTAATGTTTGGCTCAGCTACTATAGTAATCTGTTCTTTTTTTACTGGGTGCACAAAACTCAATGCTCTTGCGTGAAGATGTATACTGCCATCTTTATTACTGCGTTTTGCTCCATATTTTAAATCCCCTTTAATGATTCTACCAATTTTTGATAATTGGGAACGTATTTGATGATGACGACCTGTTTCCAATTTTACCTCTAACAAACTATAGCGGTCCAGCTTTTTGATTATAGAGTAGGAGAGTGCAGCCTTCTTTGAGTTGGGAACTTCGTGATCATGGGCATAGCTTTTATTTTGCTTTGGATTACGCACTAGATAATGTTCCAGCCTTTGACGTTCTTCACTTGGAGCTCCTTCAACCATTGCCCAATAGGTTTTTTCGGTTTTGCGTTCCAAAAACAATTTATTCATGCGAGAAAGCGCTTTGCTCGTCCGTGCAAAAATAACGATGCCACTGGTAGGTCGATCAAGTCTGTGGATCACACCAAGATAAACCGCGCCTGGTTTGTTGTATTTTTCGGCAATGTATTCCTTTATGAGATCTGGAAGAATAGGATCGCCAGTTTTATCTCCCTGAGTCAACTCGCCCGATAGTTTATTGACTGCAATCAAGTGATTGTCTTCGTAAAGAATTCTTTCAGAAATATTCATGAATAGAGTAGATTCAATAAAGGGCTGATGCCTTTGATAAAAAAGACATCAGCCCTAAATAAGTGTTATGAAACTATATCAACTTACTTCCATCTCCATTAAAATAAGAGAAATCATGATTATTATTGATCTTAAGCAAAGATTCATAAATCATTCTAATCACATTTTCCACATCATCCCTATGCACCATTTCAACAGTAGTATGCATATAACGCAACGGTAATGAAATCAGTGCGCTGGGGACACCACCATTGGAATAAGCAAACGCATCTGTATCTGTTCCCGTGGAGCGCGATGTTGCTCTTCTTTGAAATGGAATCTCTTTTTCTTGAGCCGTATCAAGGATTAGGTTGCGCAATCTATTTTGCACCGCTGGTGCATAAGCAACCACAGGGCCTTTTCCTATCGCTGCATCACCTTCTTTCTTTTTATCGATCATGGGTGTGGTGGTATCGTGAGTCACGTCCGTAACTATTGCAACGTTAGGTTTTATAGTCTGTGTGATCATTTCTGCTCCACGCAGACCTATCTCTTCTTGAACACTATTTGTGACATAAAGTCCAAAATCCAGCTCATTACCATTTTCTTTTAAAAGCCTGGCAACCTCTGCTATCATAAAACCTCCCATGCGATTATCTAGAGCACGGCAAACAAATTTATTCTTGTTTAGGACAAAAAACTCATCAGGATAAGTAATTACACAACCTACGTGGACTCCCAGCTCAAGAACCTCTTCCTTGCTTTCTGCACCTACATCTATAAAGATGTTCTCTGGTTTAGGAGCTTCTTCCTTGGATTTATCTCGTGTATGAATTGCGGGCCAGCCGAACAGTCCGGTCACAATTCCATTTTTAGTATGGATATTCACTCGTTTTGAGGGAGCGATCTGGTGATCAGACCCACCGTTGCGCACTACGTATATAAGACCGTCATCTGTAATGTAATTCACGTACCATGAAATTTCATCTGCATGGCCTTCAATTACGACCTTGAATTTTGCATCTGGATTGATCACTCCTACTGCTGTTCCATAATTGTCAGTGATAAAACTATCTACATAGGGTTTAAGGTAGTCCATCCAGACCTTTTGACCATTCCACTCATAACCTGTTGGAGAGGCGGTATTCAAATATTCTTCAAGAAAGTCTAGAGACCTGTCGTTTAATAAGCTTTCGCTTGCCATAATTATTTACTTTAGGTCGTGAAGATAATAATTACGCCTCTTAAAGAATTGTAAATGAGTAATAGTATTTTTGGAACACTTTTAGCAAGTGGTTTCCGAGTATGAAATTGTATATTTTTTTAGGAGTGTTTGGTTTTTTCGCTTTCGCGAAAGCGCAACCACCATCAAGCAATTTACCCGTGACAAAAGACTCGACCTTTATTAGTGAAAAAGAGTTTTTTTATGTGGATGGTGATTCCCTAAGCGCGATAGAATTAGAAGATGTCTTGTTATTGCAAAAACTCAAATTTGACAGTAGGTATGAGCGCATCAAATATTTGATTTTAAAACGTAAGGTTCGTAAAGTGTGGCCTTACGCAAAACTTGCTGCTGAACGATTGGTTGTTTTGGACCAGCGATTGGCCAAGATCAAGACCAAAAACAGGCGTAAAAAGTATTCTCGCATGGTCGAGAGTTATATAGAGGATGAGTTTAAAAAGGAGCTCAAAAAGTTTTCTAAGACTGAGGGTCAGATTCTCATTAAATTAATTCATAGACAAACAGGTCAGACCGCATATGACCTACTCAAAAGATTACGCAGCGGGTGGAGTGCCTTCTGGTTTGATCAAACCGCCTCTCTTTTTAATATTTCTCTTAAGGAAACCTATGCACCAGATAAGGTTATAGAAGATTTCTACATTGAAGATATTCTTCTCAATCAGTTTCTGAATGAAAAACTCCCAGAACAGGAAGCTGCAGTTCAAGTAGATTATTATAAGGGGCGAGAATTATGGAAGGAGTATGAAGCGCAATTGCCTAAGGATTACGATTCTATCCAGCTTGCAGAACGTGCGGAACGCGTTAGGAAATATAAAGAAAAAAAGGCGCGCAAGGAGCGTAGAAAATAAGTCTAAACCTTTAAAATCGATTTTTTAATTAACAACGGGTTAACTATTTGATTTCAAAGTAACTTATAATCAATTGTTTATACTTAATCTAAAATTTAGACTATGTTGATACTTTATAATTTTAGCGAGGATTACAATTAGGAATAATGACCATTTTAAGAGAAATTTGTATTTAACTCTTATTTAAATGTTAACGCATACGCGAGCCTGTATATTAGTAACGATTAGTGTCTTATTGATGCAGAGTCTTGTCGTTGCGCAAAATGATACGCAAACTCATTTTGTGAAGAAGGGTGAAACCGTTTATGCCATCGCACGACAATATCAAATAAGTCCCAAAAAGATTTTACAGCTTAACCCAAATGCTTCAGATTTAATACAGATAGGGCAGGAGTTGATCATTCCAAACCCATCGATTCCTTCTAACCAATCTTCTACCGCTAGTATTGGCGATTACGATTATTATTATGTAGAAAAGGGGGATACAAAGTACGGTTTGTCACAAAAATTCCAGGTGAGTATTGCAGAGCTGGAGTCCATTAATCCCAATATGGTTCCTACTTTACTAGCAGATTCACAAATCAGAATCCCTAAGTATTCTGCATCAGTTCAAACTTCTAGAGAAGGTCTTAAAACCCATTTTGTCAAAAAAGGTGAAACTTTATACGGCATAGCGAGATTGTACGGCATTACGGTAGACCGACTAGTTGAGGCAAACATTGATGAATTGGGGAAAGTTCTTCTAGCTGGTCAAACATTAGTCATACCCAAAACTGATCAGCCCATTTCAAATGGAAATGAATATTATATTGTTAAAAAAGGAGATACAAAGTATGGGTTAAGCAAGAAGTTTGGTAAGTCCATTACACAACTTGAAAGTGCAAATCCAAGTATGGTTCCTACCTTACTCGCTGGCGATCGTATCGTTATTCCAGATAAAGAAAATGCGACCGCTTCAGTAAATAATCCCACTATTACAGAGACGCCAGTAGAATCAACTTCAGGTAATTTAGACGCGTCTGAAGAAACCTCTGAGATTATTGATGATAAATCAGAGTCTAATAATGAAAATTCAATCGCTGATTTATCTAATATCAAAGATCCGCAAGAAGTCGAGGTTCGTTTTTCATTTAGCAGAAATGATTTAGAACGCTTTAAGTCAAATCCCAAATCATTTGAAAGAAGCAAGGTTTTAAAGGAATTGACAGTAGCTACTGGTATTCTCGAAGCCATAGATTCCCTAGCTTCACTCAAATACGAACTTCTTCCTGTCGTTCATTATTCAGATTCTTCTGCTGCCACGCAAGAGAATGATTCCATACCTAGGGTAACCTTCATTCCGCTTTTAGGGGATCAAAAAATGCCTACTAATTCAATAATTGTTACAACATCAACAGTGAATGATAAAGATGCCGCTGGAACCAACATTCTTTTTTCAAATAATTCTGGTATCGACGGAGTGAAGAACTTCATGTTGCAGCATGTTCATTCACTTACGGACAATGTTATTATGATTAGTGATCCAGCACAGGTTGATTTTCTCGCTTTCGCGAAAGCGAAATACCCAAACCTTAAAAGTCTAGTTGAAACCACCACCGATCGAATTAATGAAGCTCAGTTGAAAAAACTACTTAGCTCAACCAAAACCAATTATATTGTATTTAACACAGATCGTAATGGGGTATTAATCAACACGACTAATGCCCTTTTAAAGTTAAGCGCTAGTTACAAAATCAAAACGGCAATAGTAGATCGTAATTTTTTACCTCAAGAAGAAAATGTTTCAAGTAAACGATTTAGAATTTTGGAAATGATCTATCCTTTGAGCACTGTAAATAAAAGGAGTCAAGAGGAGACTGATTATCATCAAGCTGGTTTTGAAACTACATTTGATCTATTACGTAAGTTTAATAACTTCATGAGAACAAACGATGGGGATTTCATTAATTTTTTATCGGGAAGTGATATGGAAGTTTTAAAATATGAACAGGTCAGTCCTCGTTCATATTCTACGGGAAAATTTAAAATTCAAAAGTATTAAAGTGGTACGGTCGATTTAAAAGGAAATGAGGAAGATACTTGGAATCATATTTTGGGTGATAACATTGCAATTGAACGCGCAATGTCCCACACTGCCTGTTGCAAACATGCAGTTTTGTGATATCGATCAACCTCAGGTAAGAGATCTGGTAGCTGTGGATAATGGTCAGGGTTTTGCGTGGTTCAGTAGTCCGACAACAACTGTTCCATTTGATCCAAATACCTTTTTAGTTAACGGACAAGAATTATACCTCGATAATGCCAGCGGTAACTGTGGAAACCGGCAACTTGCCACGATCACCGTTCTAGGTGCTCCTGCTGGTATCAATTTTCAAGGTCTTTGCGTGAATGACGGCGGAGAGGCTACAATTGCAGATCTAATTGCGATAGGAAATGACATTAGGTGGTATGATTCTGCATTTGGAGGGAACATATTGCCACTCACTACACCATTAATTAATGGAGAAGTCTATTATGCAGATCAAGCAAATCCTGCTACTGGCTGTCGTACATCACGACTTTTTGTTGAAGCTGATGTAGTTGTTGTAAATGTGCCCACCGGAGCAGCCCAACAGTCATTTTGTGAAGATCCCAATAACCCTCCCGTAGTAGGAGATCTCATCACCAACTCAAATAATAGATGGTATAGAACGGTAACTTCTGCAGTTCCTATTGATCCATCTACGCCACTGGTTGACGGTCAGGATTATTACGCAACTTCTATAGATCTACCTTGTGAAAGTATCAATAGATTGAGAGTTGATGTAACCTTAATTCCTGCTAACAACGCTGGTATTGATACGACCGTTAATTTATGTACGGCAGACTTTCCAGCTCAAGGTCGTATAGCACTTTTGCCTTTTCTGGATGGATCACCACGTCCTTCTGGTCGTTGGACTGGATCGACCAGAATTGTGGGTTCTGTAGGAAATGTAGATCCAGATGATTTAGTACCTTCAGGAAGTCCTTATAGTTATACCTATATTTTTAGGGGAAACCGGGATTGTCCTCCAGCTTCAGCTACATTAACAGTAATTGTGACAGATCCACCTTATGCTGGTACTGATGGAAATCTTGAAATTTGTGAAACCGGTGGAGTAGTGGATCTTTTCAATCAACTTGGCGACACTCCAGATCCAGGCGGTTCTTGGACACCTGCACTTTCTAGCGGCACCGGAGTCTTTGATCCCTCAATTGATACGGCTGGGGCGTACTCATATTCATTTGCAGCCGTTGCTCCTTGCAATAGAGCGTCGTCGGCCGTAGTAAATGTAACAGTACAAGAAGAAGCAAATGCAGGTCTAGGTCTTACATTGGATCTGTGTGACGATGAAGCACCACTGGACCTTTTCAGTTTATTAACTGGGAATCCAGATTCTGGTGGCTTTTGGATCCCTTCATTGAATAGTGGAACGGGATTATTTGATCCATCGATTGACCCATCTGGTTCCTATCAATATGTTGTTTCTTCCACGAGTCCATGTAATCAAGACGATGAGTCAACAGTCGTAATTAATGTAGATACCTCCTTCAATGCTGGAGACGACGCTTCAATTGCTGTTTGTGAAGATCAGTTATCTTTTAATCTATTTACTTTATTAGGTCCTGATGCGGACCCGGGAGGAACTTGGAGTCCAAACCTTACAAGCGGCACAGGAGTTTTCAATCCATCCATTGACTCTTCTGGAATATATACTTATGAGATTAATTCCAGCGGAGCTTGTAATTTATCAGACGTTGCTCTGGTTAACGTTTCAGTCAGTCCTATCCCGAATGCTGGAGATGATGTGAATATTGATATTTGTGAGAATGGTTCTTCCACAGATCTATTAGCTGCCTTGGGGCCAAATGCTCAATCTGGCGGAATTTGGACACCATCACTTTCTAGCGGTTCAGGAATTTTTGATCCTAGTGTTGATCTCGCAGGTAGCTATACTTATACTGTAACGGCTGCCGCTCCATGCACGGGAACTGACACCTCTATTGTTATTGTCAATTTTGTAACACCTCCCAATGCAGGTAACGATGTGTCAATTGATTTGTGCAGTTCGGATGCTTCTATTGACTTATTCAATATTTTAGGTGGTAATCCAGATCCTAATGGAACTTGGACTCCAGCACTTATTAGTGGCAGTGGTGTATTTGATCCTTCCATAGATACTGCTGGAGTTTATGAATATAGGGTTCAAGATAACACAGTTTGTCTTGACACTGCCGTGGCAAATGTTACTGTCAACATTCAAGAAGAACCTAATTCTGGAGTAAGTACTTCGATAACCATTTGTGCTTTTGATGGCCCTACTAATTTGCTTCTTTCCTTAGGCGGTAGTCCAGATAGAGGTGGAACCTGGATTCCTGGTTTAAATAATGGCAACAATACATTTGATCCAGATGTTGATACAGCGGGAATATATACATATACCGTAACACCTACTGCGCCTTGTTCAACTCCTTCATCTTCAACAGTGGCTGTAACTGTAGAGCCTTTACCTGACCCTGGTTTTAATGCTGTTTTGACAATTTGTCGAGATGACGCTCCAGTAAACCTATTTAATGTTTTGGGAGGAAATCCTGATAATGGTGGCTTTTGGAACCCAGCTCTCTCGAGTGGGAGCGGTATTTTTAATCCAGCTATAGATAGCTCTGGAACCTATTTTTATACAATTATATCTCCAGCGCCCTGTAACATTTCAGCAACTGCTTTTGTGACAGTAAATGTGCTGGAAACTCCTGATTCTGGCCTCCCTGCTTCACTAATAATTTGTCCCAATGATGCGCCTGTTGATTTATTTGCATTTTTAGGTGGAACCCCTGACTCTGGTGGAATTTGGAGTCCTACTTTGAGCAGTGGAAGTGGCGTATTCGATCCTAGTATTGATCTTGAGGGTGTATATACATATACTGTAAATCCAAATTCTTCTTGCAATAATCCTTCATCAACTAACGTAAATGTAAGTTTCAGCATATTACCATCTGCTGGGGAAGATTCATCAATCGATGTTTGTGAGGACAATGAGCGCTTTGATTTATTTAATTTGTTGGGTGGTAGTCCCACTAGAGGAGGTACATGGTTCCCTATATTGAATAGTGGAACAGGTTTGTTTAATCCTGCGGTAGACCCGGAGGGAATTTACACCTATACCATTGATTCTGGAAATCCATGTAATTTTACAGATTCTGCGCAGATCAATGTATCAGTTCAAGGGTTGCCAGATGCAGGGCGCGACAGAACTCTTACGTTATGTTTGAATGATGCGCCTGTAGACTTATTTAATGTTTTAGGCGGAACACCTGATGCCGGAGGAATATGGAGTCCAATACTCGCTAGTGGAACCGGAATCTTTGATCCTTCGGTAGACACTTCTGGTGAATATACGTATACGGTTAATCCAACTGCACCTTGCAATACTTCAGACACTGCAATCATTACAGTTGATGTTCAAACGACTCCCTTTGCAGGAGAAGATTCCAGTTTAGTGATTTGTAGTGACTCAGATCCAATTGATTTATTTACCGTTTTAAACGGTTCTCCCGATACTGGAGGTGTCTGGACACCTGCCTTGAACTCTGGTTCTGGAATTTTTGATCCGTCTATAGATTTAGTAGGTATCTACGTTTATACAGTGACTAATACTACTTGTGCTTTATCAGATTCTAGTGAAGTCAATGTCAGCATTCAACAGACAGCCAATGCGGGAATAGGAGCAAATTTGGACATCTGTGACAACGACCCAGCGATTGATCTATTCACGCTTTTGGGAGGAACACCCGATTCGGGAGGAACCTGGAGTCCGGCACTTGCGAGTGGAAGCGGAGTCTTTGACCCTTCTGTCGATCCTTCTAGAACTTATATTTATACCGTAAATCCTATTGCCCCTTGTAACACGGCAGCGACGGCATCAGTCAACGTCAATGTACAGACTGCACCGGATGCTGGTACCGATGGAGCTTTGGATCTGTGTAGCGATTCCTCGGCAGTGGATCTTTTCACGGCACTTGGAGGAACACCGGATGCTGGAGGAACCTGGAATCCAGCCCTAGCCAGTGGCAGCGGAGTCTTCAACCCCTCTTTGGACGCAGCAGGAGTCTATACTTATACGGTTACCAATACCGCATGTGCGAGTTCAGCGAGCAGTCAGGTGACTGTGGCGGTCACACCTTTACCAGATGCGGGAATAGGATCTAGCCTGGACATCTGTGCCAACGACCCAGCGATTGATCTATTCACTCTTTTGGGAGGAACACCCGATGCGGGAGGAACCTGGAGTCCTACACTTGCCAGTGGAAGTGGAGTCTTTGATCCTTCAGTCGATCCTTCTGGAACATACCTTTATACAGTAAATCCGGTTGC
>JBATVD010000034.1:0-4107 GCA_049671565.1 Nonlabens sp. | reverse complement strand
GATGACCGCCAAAACCTTGTTTTGGCTTATTGACAAAAAATAATAACCACAAAAACAAGGTTTGGCTCAGCTCTTGCCGAAAAGGATAGTAATCCCTTTTCCCGTACTGCGCTTATACAAAGCCGTTCTACACAACTCGCCAAACAGAACGGAAAATATTCCGATTAGATACTTCTACTCTACTTACCTACTCCAATTTTGACTTATCAAATAGTTTATTTTATTGTCAATAAATAGCTTTCGATACAGATTAACTTTCCGCTCATATCAGCGATAGAAACGCCTCTTTCTTCATTGTTTTATCGTGACTGCGAAAACATCTACTCATGCGAATATCTTTAGCTTAGTTTGTGCAACGTCAGATCGAATTATTCAGCGACAACCACGCTTCTAACATCATTGTTTTTATCGTAACTGCGGAATGTCTACTCATGCGAATATCTATAGCTTGGTTTTAGCAACGTCAGATCGAATGATCCAGCGGCAACCACGTTTCTAACATCATATTTTTATCAAGACTGCGAAATGTCTACTCATGCGAATATCTGTAGCTTAGTTTTTGCAACGTCAGATCGAATGCTCCAGCGGCAAACACGTTTCTAACATCATGTTTTTTGATCGTTGCTGCGAAATAACGCTTCAGTAGATAGAATCATGCGAAGAACAAGCATCGTGAGAGCAGTGTAGAACAACGCATATAAAAAATAGCAGGCTTTTGGGCTATATTGAAATCTATCTTGTACTTTTAACTACTGTAAAATCCAAAGGTATGCGATATCAAACCGCTACTTTTCATATACGAGGCCGTTACCTACAATCGCCAAGCTAAACTCTAATCGATGGAAAGTGTTAAGTCGGCAGCTTTTCTTTTATTAAATAGCTCTCCAATAGAAACGCAATCACCAGTTCGATTTTCAGGGAAATGCAGGGAATACTTCATCTTTTGCGACAAAAAACATTAGTCTTCTAAGTTATTTTATTAGCTGTCAAAACAACTACCTACGCCAAAAAATGTGTGGAAAGTATCGGCTAAATATTACTCCAATTATTCTTAAGAAATGCTGCCTAACATTGCGGAAATTTAAACTTCTTCCCTACTCAAAATTCACTCTTAAAGAACGCGAAGTTCAATTTTCACTCTGTAGATAGTGACGAAATCCTCACTCTTGTTGCGACAGTAGGTAACAAGGGCTATAATTCATTGCTGATTTGGGTGATGATTCGAAAAGTATTTTTTCGCAACAGCATTATTGCAACACATTTATTTGCTTATTTTTATACACAACAACAAAAAAAGATTGTTCTGTTTATTGGAAAACGAGTTGCAATAATTTGTGTTTAGGACAGCCGAAAACTAAGGCTTATTTGCTCAGCAACGAAATCATAGCCAGGACAGTTATGCACAAGTTGACAAATCAACAAAAATCGTGCTTAACTTCAAGTTTTTTGATTTTTAAGAAAGGAAAAATGACAAGCGGAATTTTGAAAAATAACTCAGAATTTCACTCAAGCGGAATTGAAAAATGTTGCGGAAATCAATCTGAATTTAGGCTTGCCCAAAGTCAGTTTTCGCATCGAAAATTTAGCAAACCGAAAACTTATGGCTGAATCACAGAATTGCTAAACTTTACGGCTGAACTTTATGAAAATGGACTTTCCCAGGTTTTGTTTTTAACGAGGAAAATTAAGAAATCCAAGGGTTAGTGCTGAATTTCTGAACGGCAAAACGTTCGAACAAAAACGAAATTAAAATCGAATATTTTTTAGATTTTAAGGAAAAAAGAATAAATTGAAAACAATAAAACCGTCGGAATTGACTCTTGCGGATAAAAAATAAAACCAGTGCATAACAACGTGTATAACTAATTGCTCGGTCTGTGTGTACTCGGAAAATTCTCCGAATTTTCCTCTGGTTCGTTTTCTTTTATTATTTTAGAGCTAGCCAACGCAACTAGCCATACACAACACGTTCTACGCAATTTTGATTAACATTCGGCTGTTGATTAAAATTTTGGATTTTAGCCAAGTTTATGGAATAGATAATTAACTTTACAATATGTATAGAGAAAAACTAAAATTTATCGACCTTTTTTGTGGAATTGGAGGTTTTCGAGTTGCTTTTGAGGAGGCTTGCGAAGAAAACGAAATTCAGCCCGAATGTGTGTTTTCATCGGATATAGACAAATATGCACAAGAAAGCTACGAAACCAATTTTGGCGAAAAACCATTTGGCGACATAACACAAATAGACGAAAAGACAATTCCCGACCACGACATACTTTTTGCTGGATTTCCTTGCCAACCTTTTAGTATTATTGGGCAAATGAAAGGATTGAGTGATACGAGAGGAACGTTATTTTTTGACATTGCACGAATTATAAAAGAGAAAGAGCCAAAAGCATTTATTTTAGAAAATGTTAAACAACTTGTCGGACACGATAGCGGAAAAACCTTAAAAGTAATTGTACAATCCTTAAAAGATTTAGGCTATCACGTTCAATACAGTGTGCTAAACGCATTAGATTATGGTTTACCTCAAAAGCGTGAGAGAGTTGTTATTGTTGGTCATCGTGAGCCGATTATGTTTACTTTTCCAAGTCCAGAAAAGCCATATAAAGCACTTACAGAAATTTTAGAAAATAAAGTTGATAAAAAGTATTTTGCATCTGACTACATAAAACAAAAAAGAAAAGACAAACACCAATCTTCATTTTATCCTTCAATTTGGCACGAGAATAAATCGGGCAATATTTGTTCATATCCTTATTCTTGCGCACTTCGTTCCGGAGCATCGCACAATTACCTTTTAGTTAATGGCGAACGAAGATTAACGCCAAGAGAAATGTTTAGACTTCAAGGTTTTCCCGATTGGTACAAGATTGTAGTAAGTGATGCACAAGCAAAAAAACAGGCAGGAAATGCAGTTCCAGTCAATATGATTAAGGCAGTTGTAGAAAAGTTTTTGCCTTATGTAGCTACAAGTTTAGACCAAGCTTCTGTTTTAAGAGAATATGATTTACAATACAATCCGAGTTAATGGCAAAACGTAAATCACCACGATTAAGAACCGTAAACAAATCTGTTTCAGCTTACCCACTAAATCAGTTCAATTCCGAATTTCCGTACATTCTTGGACAAGAAATAGTTTATCTATTAGCAAGTAAAGGACGAGCAGATTTGCAAGGCAATGAATGGGAACAAATTTTTGCACTCTGCATTGGAGCGGAATGGAAACCGTCAAATGTTGGTCTTGATGATGTTGTTATGGGAAACACAGCTTGGGGAGCAAAAACTGTAAAATCTGGAGTGAAGGATTTTACAAACCTTAAAAAAGTCCGACTTATTTCGGGACGTAATTCCCCAGTATTTTCTTTTGGTAGTACCATAGATACTTCAATAGAACCCAATCTTGTTGGCGAACAAGTTTTAGAAATTTGGAACGAACGTGTTTCAGCTATTCGAGAAAAATATAAACATCTTCGAACAGTTGTATTAGTAAAGTCAAACGACCTATCGCAAGTTGCAGTATTTGAATTTGACACAATTCGATATGACCCTGAACTATTCAATTTCATTTGGAATAAGAATGGAAACCTTGAAGGGTTTGTAAAAGGTACAAAAGACAAACAATTTGTATGGCAACCGCACGGTTCGCAATTTACGATTATCGAAAAAGTTCCCGAGCAAACGCTGATTTTGAAAATAAAACAGCCCGAGGTTTTGGACAAAGAAAAAATATTGACTGCAATCGGATTTGATAAGTCGTGGGTTACAATTAAGCGCAAGTAAAACTGCGTAGAACAACGTATATAGCTCATAGCTAATTAGTTGCTTAATCGAAGTTAGGGCATATTTGTAAGTCCACCATTTTTTTTAATTAAACTTATTGGAGAATAAGGTAATAAGAAAATTAAAAAAAATGGCTCGTTCTTAACCGAAAGGTAATCGCTAATTTACACGCTACGAGCCATATACAAGACCGTTGTGGTTAATGTGGAAAATCCGTTAAAATATAAAAATTATGACTAAAGAAAATTTAATCGACGGAATTTTAAAAACATTGAGAAATGCACAAGAACTCTGTGATGAATCCGAAATCCTTCTAAA
>JBATVD010000033.1:0-4276 GCA_049671565.1 Nonlabens sp. | reverse complement strand
ACTTCGTCAGGGCAGGTATATTCCTCACGAACGCGCAAGCAGCCACCAGACGCATCATGAACCGGGTAACGATATGTCTTGCGAGACACGCCGCACGTCCCGTCTCGATTGGCCGACACGCAGGTTGACGGGCCCTGCTGCGTCGATCCGGATGGAAGGGGATTGCAGGTGTCAACGGCGGTTTGGGTAGAACATTCAAAGACCTCATTGAGCTTCCATTTGCGCGAAACCGATAGCCCATTGATGGTACGGGTTTCAGTAGGACTGTAGCTATAGCTCTTCCTAGTGCATCCTGGGGTTCGTGATGGATAGACGGCCGGAGTCGGGAATGTCTCGCTGACAATGTCATGTGTGGTCGATTTCGGTGTTCCGTGGTTGCGGTTTTCACACCGATAAGTGTCGGTGTAGGTGGTGCATCCACCCGACGGATCGGGAAGCGGGATCCTGTAGTTCCGCTTAACCAGACGGCAGACATTACTCGAATCCTTCCACAGGCATTCGACGTCATGAATGACCGCTCCCTGGGGCGGGCTGCAGGTCTCCGTTGCGACCCGCTTGGTGCAATCATATTCTCGCTTATACGACCAGAAGGACCGTGTGACCGACAGACCATTGATGACGCGCGTGCCGCCCGTCGAAGTGTCCTGATATTGGCGAATGAGAGTGCAGGACGTCTGCTGTGCAACCATCGCATTGCAGGCTGCCATCGGGAACGTCTCACTAACGATGTCCCGGACTATGGCGGCGGTGCCTGCCCCTGAAATTGCATTCTCACACCGCCATTTTTCCTGCTCTATATGACAGCCGCCAGACGGGTCATGTTCTTCACGTCGATAGGTCTTGCGCCACAGAGTACAGGTCGAGCCCTCATAGTTGACGCAGGTCTGTCCAACATATTCATAATCCCCTACGGCGGCCATCCGGACCGGCGCATTCGGCAAATTGAACCTCAGATCCTCTGCCGGAATTTTTCCAAGACCGGGAGGAGTGCGGACGGGCGCAGCGCGTGGATAGTCGGGTCTGATCGGGGCGGTCTCGTCACGCCCATAATCGGACGATCCCCTCTGACCTATTGTAGAGAACGGGCTCGGAGTCGCCCGACTCCTATCCAGTGACGCATATTGTATCGGTTTTGTCGGCTGAAGGGCCGCATAGCCGGAGCAGGTGTTTTTGACGTTCTTGCCCTGGCACGTATAGTTTCGCTGATAGGTGTATTGCCGCGTCAGAGACAGGCCATCGATCGTTTTCGTCCGGGCTGAATCAACGTAGGATGCACTCGTCTGTGTGCAGCCATTCGGATAGGACGCGCGCTTGGCATTGCACTGGCTTCTATCCCACACCCAGCCCTTCCACTTTTTCACTTCGGACGGAGAACGGACGCCGCTCCCATAGACACGGTTATTGCAAACCCATGTTTCCTTGCGCCGCGAATAGCCGCCAGTCGGGGCTTTTGCCGGAACGCGGTAGGTATAGTGGCGAAGCCTGCAGGTTCCGCCTGAATCGACAAAAGCGCAACTGTTGCTGACATAGATCGCCCCAGCTGGCGCAGAACAGCTCTGCCAGCGTGCGGTCCCATTGGAGTCGAGCCAATATCCGGAGAAGCAGTCATAATTGCCGACGACACTGGCCGCGTCACTTCGAGAATGGTTCTTGATGTAGGTACGCTTCTGCAGAGAACGTGAGACGCCGATCGACGGATTGTAAGCCGCAGACGATTGGAGGGAGAATCCGCTAGGCGGGGAACAGCTATTGACGTTTCGTGACGAGGTCGTGCCATAAGTACGGCGGTATCCCCAGCAGGACCGATAGACCGACTTTCCGTTGATCGTTTTTGTCGCAGCACCGGCGTTGCAGACCTGACCCTTATAGGCGCTGGAGGAATAGGCATTACATGCACTCGTGTTCCAGCTGTCGCTCTCGGAATAATAAGTCTGGTTGCCATCCGATCGCAGGCTTTCAAGCGAGTATTGCGCCATACAATAGAAGTTACCCTGCGACCCGCTAGTCGAACTGTGATGGCAGTCGAGTTTAGTGTCCAGCAAGCTTCTGCCCGGCGAGCTTAAATAGGCCCTATGGTCGTAAACCTGCATGTTCCGCCGGCCCATATAGGTCGCCCCAAGAACCGACATGGAGTTGGCACAATGGTAGTAGAAATAGAAATCGTCATCGATGGAGATGATGGGTGAACCCCAACCCCATCCGCCATCACTGCTAGGCTTGATCTCGGCCCGGTCAAACTTGCATCTTCCGTTGCCGAAGAATTGTCCTTCGCTGCCTGTCCCCTCGACAATGCGATATTCGTAGCCGGAAATCGTCTTGGACGAATTGGACAGGATCCCATGATAGGCTTGGGTGGACGAGCATTCGTAGCTACTTCGCCCACCGGCTGTCGATTTGCGCACACATCCATTTCGACCGTGGACATAAGTTTGAGCCGGTGAGCCCGTCGTAGCCGAATATTTTTTCTTGGTCGTGGCCGTTACGTTCACGCTGAGGGTCGTGTTGCAGGTCTTCTCGTCAGAAAAAGTGATCGAACCGGCAACGCAGCTATATTCAGATCGCAGATCGGCCCAAGGCTGCTCATTGACCACGGACGTGCGCGAACAATTATTGGTCGTCGTCCAGATGGCATTGAGGGTGCTGTCACGGACGAATGAGGAACCGTTCCACGTTTCATATCCGTAATACTGATAATCCGTCTCGACGGTAAAGCTAAGCTCATCCCGGCACGACATGTTTTCCGGATCGATGCTGTAACCCTGCTCACAGGTGTGGGTCGTATAGACACCAGGTGAGGTCTTGGCACAGGTGGCTTCGATCCGAGCGCAATTTCCACCGGCGCTACGCGGCGCATTCCAATCCGACGTTCCGGTCCAGCGATTGGTTGACGTGTTCCAGCTCCGGTTGACCGTATAGATGTAATCCGGATCGACAGTGATCGTGCGCTCGCGTGAGCAAGTGGGCTGGGATTCATTATCCTTATAGCCGGACTGGCATGCGTAGGGCGTAAAGGGCGGAGGGGTCGCCACAGAACAGACAGACGATTGCAGCTCACATGAGCTGTCCGCCTGAAGGGATTGCCATGCGCTATTCCCTTGATGGTACGACCCATTCCATGTTCGCGGCGCGTCATAGATATAGTCTTCATCCACGACCACAACACGGTTGCGGCTGCCAAGACGCTCCGTATAGTCTGTCCGGATTCCGATATCGCAGGTGAGCGTTTCGAAGACACCCGGAGACGATGTCACGCAGACTTCCCCGTTCTTCTTGCAGCTGGATGCTCCCTTCAGGGCAGAAAGCTGGCTCGTATCGTTCCAGCGGTCCGGACCATACTGGAAGACCCGGTCGGCTTGGTAGCGATAGTCGCGATCAACGGTGACGGCTCGCGGGACTTCGCAAGCCGATTTGGTGTAACGGTCGCGATAACCGGCGTCACAGACATATTCGGAGAAGACGCCGGGCCCCACCTTTGTACAGGTCCGGCTCGTCTGAACACAGTTTGGGTTCTGGGCGATTAGGGTTGTGCGGGCCGCATCAGGGTTATAGCGATTTTGCGCAGGGCTCCAGGTTTCCTTGCCCTCATAGACATAGTCATCGTCTGTCGTGACGATCCGGTTCCGGACGACGGCCTCGTCTGTATAGTCGATGCGGTAGCCGACTTCGCAGATCTCTTCAGAGAAGACGCCCGGACTTGGAACCGCACAGCGTTCTGCGCCCTTCAGGCAATTCGCGCCCTCGGCCGCAAAGGTGGTCGCATCAGGAATATGGGTAGACGCGGAGGCGTTCCAGTTCCGGTAGCCTTTATAGAGATAGTCAGTATCGACCTCGATCCTGCGACGGTTGAAACAGCTGACAGGCTTGGTGTGGATACGGTAGCCATCTTCACAGGAATAGATCTCGTAACTCGGCTCTGTTGCAACCTGACAGCTTTCCGCGATTTTCTGGCATCCCGCAGAAGCCGCGAGAGCTGACCAGGCCGCGTCCGGTTCGTGGTCTTGGGTCGCAGCAGACCAGGTCCGCGTGGCGGCATACTTATAATCTTCATCGATGGTGACACGCCGGGCAATTTTGCAAAGCTCCGAAGACCGCACGATCGTATGACCGATCTGGCAGACCTGATCTTCCATGATGACGGGTTCTGAGACCGCGCAGCTTTCATCCAGAAATTCGCAGCGCGCGCTATTGGCGGCCGCCCACTCAGCGGACTTAACATGCTCGTTCCGGCTATCAATCCAATCCTTATGGACTGTCCAGATATAGTCCTCATCAATAA
>JBATVD010000032.1:0-239815 GCA_049671565.1 Nonlabens sp. | reverse complement strand
GTACATTGCATGTAGATCGTGCATGATATCAATCTTTTTGTTTTACACCCTTAAGATACTGTATATCAATTTAATGCGCGATCTTTTTTTCAGGTTAATCCATAATTTTAACTAGCACAACGCGTTAAACTATATTATTTTTGTCGCGATGACAGATCCCCTACTTAGAACTCCACCTCATCAAGACTGGCTAACTCTCGTGCTTTTAATTTGTTTTGCCATTGCCTGTGTCGTTGAGTATACTTCGTCGCGAGGTATGTTGCGGTCATGGTTTAGATACTCCATTAAAATAGATCATTTAGATGATATTGAATCGCGGCACAAAAATGTGTCCCCAACTTCAATTGCAAGACTTTTAATATTTGTAATTAGTATCTCGATTTTGGTAACCGCATATAAAGAGAAGCCCGAATTAGCTAGTGGAAATTTTGTTTTTTTCTTACAGAACTTGGTCATGCTGACATGCTTTTACCTCTTGAAATATTACCTCTCTAAGCTTCTTGCCTACATTGCAAAACTTGAGTTGATCTATATTGCATTTCAAAATCTCAAATCATATCATTACGGAATTTTAGGATATGCAATTTTGATATTACTGATAATTACAACCTACAGCTTCTCGCTTGACAACCCGTTCATTTTATACACGGGAACCCTATTTCTTTTTGTGCTAACAATAGTTATGATATTGTCAAGATCACTAAGGCTTTTCACACAACATCCATATTATTTTCTTTTGTACCTTTGCGCCCTTGAAATTGGACCTTACTTGCTTTTATATAAGTATTTTATAGTTTGAGGTATCATTGAAAAAAACTAGACTATGAAAGTGAAAACGATTTTAGTTTCTCAGCCCGAACCTAAAATGGAAAACTCTCCCTATCAAAACCTTGTGGATAGAACCAAGGTAAAGATAGACTTTCGTTCATTTATCCATGTCGAGGGTGCAACTGCAAAACAGGTTAGAGAGCAAAAAATAGACCTTGCAGATTTTACAGCCATTATTTTAACCAGTCGCAACGCTGTAGACCATTTCTTTAGAGTCGCTGAAGAAATGAGGTTTAAAATCCCTGATAGCCTCAAGTACTTTTGTCAAAGCGAGGCAGTGGCCTACTACCTTCAAAAATATGTCGTTTATAGAAAACGTAAAATTTATGTAGGCAAACGTACATTTTCAGAGTTGATACCTTTGATAAAAAAACATAAGAATGAGAACTTTTTGGTTCCAAGTTCTGATAAGCTCAAAGATACGGTGCCAGATGATCTGGATACTTTAGGTGTGAAGTGGACCAGTGGTGTTTTCTTTAGAACTGTAATCAGTGATTTATCAGATCTAGCAGATGTAAAATACGATATACTTGTATTTTTTAGTCCAAGTGGTATTGAGTCTCTTTTCAAAAATTTTCCTGATTTCACTCAAGAGCATACGCGTATAGCTGTGTTTGGAAACACTACCATGAATGCCGCAAAAGAAAAAGGCTTAAGAATAGATATTCAGGCACCGACTCCTGAGTCACCTTCCATGACCATGGCCATAGAAAATTACATCAAAGCTACCAAGTAGTCAAAGTAAATCAAGCTTGTTATTAATATCATTATATCAAAAAGTCTCGTATTCCTACGAGACTTTTTTTATTACCAAAAATTATTTTTAGTAATTCACTGGAGGGCCACCTGCCAGTATTTCTTCTGATGCTTGATCTTTAAATTGCTGGAAGTTATTAAAAAAGAATTGACGCAATTTTTCGGCTGTTTCATAATACCCCTTATCGTTATTCCACGATTTTCTTGGACTCAATATTTCTGAGGGAACGTTGGGACAGGTTCTGGGTTGCGCAACACCAAACATTGAGTGTATGTGGTAATTGTCTTTATTTGCTGCCTCTAGAGATCCATCAAGTGCCGCATTGATCATCGCTCTGGTATATTTCAATTTTACTCGGTGTCCCACACCGTATGGTCCTCCAGTCCATCCCGTGTTTACGAGCCATACCTGTACATTATTTTCTTTCATCTTTGCACTTAGCATCTCTGCATAGGCAGTAGGGTGCAACGGCATAAATGGTGCTCCAAAACAAGCTGAAAAACTAGGAACGGGTTCATTTACACCGGCTTCAGTTCCCGCTACTTTTGCGGTGTATCCGCTTATAAAGTGGTAGGCCGCCTGTCCCGGTGTCAACTTAGAAATGGGAGGTAGTACACCAAAGGCATCAGCCGTTAGAAAGAAAATATTCTTAGGATTTTGCCCTACTGATGGCTTCTTGATATTCTCAATATGGTAGATCGGGTAACTCACTCTAGTATTTTGGGTTATGCTGGTATTAGCAAAATCCACACTACCATCTTTCTTGAGCTTCACGTTTTCTAAAATGGCGCCAGGCTTTATGGCGTTGAAGATTTCTGGTTCACCTTTGGGATCCAGATTAATAACTTTTGCATAACAGCCACCTTCAAAGTTAAATACATGGTTTTCAGAAGTCCATCCGTGCTCATCATCACCTATAAGCGCTCGGTTAGGATCTGTTGACAGCGTAGTTTTACCTGTTCCACTTAGACCAAAAAATATGGCTGTATTACCATCACTTCCCACATTTGCGCTGCAATGCATGGGTAAGGTGTCTTTTTCTACTGGTAAAATAAAATTCAATGCACTGAAAATCCCTTTTTTGATCTCCCCAGTGTAACCAGTTCCTCCTATCAAGGCAACCTTTTTTGTGAAATTGAGAATGGCAAAATTTTGCTGTCTCGTCCCATCACGTTCTGGATCTGCCTGAAAACCAGGAGCGTTGATCACCGTCCACTCAGGAGAAAAAGAATCTAGCTCAGATTCACTTGGCCTAAGAAACATATTATAGGCAAACATATTGGACCAAGGATACTCATTGATCACCCGCAAATTTGTCTTATAGTCTTCATGGGCGCATGCGTAGGCATCTCTTACAAAAAGCTCCTTACCATCCAGATAATCAAGCACGCGTTTTTGAAGTGCGTCAAACTTTTCTGGTTGAAATGGAATATTGATATTACCCCACCAAATTTTTTCTCTCGTTACATCGTCCTTTACAATGAACCTATCTAAAGGTGATCGTCCCGTGAATTTGCCGGTGTTTACCACTAGAGTTCCATTATCCGTTTCCTTACCTCCATAATCTTCCACAGATCTCTCTTGAAGTTTTTGAGGTGATAGTTGATAATGGATCTTAGAGCGATTGACACCAAGATATTCTAACGAAATCGATTGCGTAACTAAGGCGTTTGACCCCATAATAATTCTTTTAATTAAGAGTTTGCTGCAAAAGTATAAATCTTAATGACCTATCACTAATTATTTTGAGTTTTATGTTTCAATGTTTTTACCACTATAAAAAGCCATGTAATGATAAGGCACAAGCCACCTACGGGCGTAATAGGACCCAAAAAAGAAAGCTGTAAATCTAAAAGTGGTCCCAAAACTAGAAGATAGATACTCCCAGAAAAAAGCAACACACCTACTATAAATCCATAAAAAATGATTGATTTTGTTCTTGCTTTGAACAAGTTGATCTGAGAAACAATTAATAAGGCTAGTCCATGATATACTTGATATCTCACCGCTGTCTCAAAACTATTGAGTTGATCTACTGTAAGTATCTCTTTTAAAGTATGTGCCGCCATGGCTCCCAAAATAACGGCAATCATCATTATTAAGGCTCCTGCTAAAATAAATTTACGTTGCATGCTTTCTTATTCTTATTAAATCATAACTTGTGCAAAACTACAAATTAAGTATGCGCAATATTCTAGTGATTGGTGCTGGGAAATCTACCGGTGTTCTAATTAATTATTTACTTGAAAAATCAGAAAAAGAACAACTCCATATAACCATAGGCGATGTTGTCTTGGAAAATGCTCAAAAACTTGTGGGTGATCATAAAAATGCCACTCCCATTAAAGTCGATGTTTTTAATGCAGTAGAGCGTTCCGTCTCAATTCAAAAAGCAGACTTAGTCATTTCCATGCTTCCAGCCCGCTTTCACATTAAAGTGGCCCAAGATTGTTTGAAATTGAAAAAAAATCTGGTGACTGCCAGTTACGTGAGTCCAGAAATGCATGCACTTAACGATCAAGTAAAGGAAAATGGATTGATATTCTTAAATGAGATAGGAGTAGATCCAGGTATAGATCATATGAGCGCCATGCAGGTCATCAATCGCATTAAAAAAGAGGGAGGTAAAATGTTGCTTTTTGAATCATTTACCGGTGGTCTTGTCGCTCCAGAAGATGATGATAACCTTTGGAAATACAAATTCACCTGGAATCCTAGAAACGTTGTTACCGCCGGTCAGGGTGGAGCCGCAAAATTTATTCAAGAACATAAATATAAATATATTCCCTACCACCGCTTGTTCAGGCGTACGGAGTTTCTTGATGTAGAAGGCTATGGAAGGTTTGAAGCTTACGCAAACAGGAACAGTCTCAAGTACAGAGAAGCTTATGGTCTGGAAGATATTGCAACTTTATACCGTGGCACCATGCGCAGGCCTGGCTACAGCAAAGCGTGGAACATGTTTGTTCAGCTGGGCATGACAGACGACACTTACACTATTTCTGAATCAGAGCATATGAGCTATCGAGATTTTGTAAATAGTTTTTTACCCTACTCACCTACTGACAGCGTAGAATTGAAAATGCGTCATGAACTTCGCATAGATCAGGATGATATCATGTGGGAAAAGTTGGTAGAACTGGACATTTTCAATTCCAATAAAATGGTAGAGCTAAAAAACGCCTCTCCCGCAAAGATTCTTCAAAAAATTCTTGAAGACTCTTGGACTTTGGAAAAAGGAGAAAAAGATATGATCGTTATGTATCATAAATTTGGTTACGAGCTTCATGGAGAGCGCAAGCAAATAGACAGTACCATGGTTTGCTTAGGTGATGGGAAAATGGAAACAGCAATGGCAAAAACCGTAGGGCTACCACTAGCCATGGCGGCATTGCGTATTTTAAATAAAGAACTTACCACTCCCGGTGTTCAAATTCCTCTTCAGGAGGAAATTTATGATCCTATTTTAAAAGAATTGGAAGATTATGGGATTCGCTTTCGCGAAAGCGAGGAAGATTATGTAGGATATAACACCTTGAGCTTGTAAGTACTTTTAATACTTTAATGCTATCTGTGCTCGCTGGTCAAAAACAGATGCTTTTATTTTTTGGTCTGTATTCATCATCTTAATAAAACATGTAGGGGTGTCGAATGAATAATCAGCATGATCTCCAAAATAAACATCATCAACGACTCCAGTATTACATCCGTCAGAAGGTAGATCTATTATGGAAATTACTTCCCCATCCACTTTGTCCTCGCAATTAATATAGGAATAGCCTATAGCTATAGGAATCCTTGTACCGTTATCAAAGTACTCAAAGACCTTGTGCTGCATTTTCATGCATTCTTGTCCATTGTGCGTTGCCTTACCCATATATGCCGACTCCACTCTTATATCTCTATCTTGTGCTACTTGTGCTGCGCTAAATATGGTTGTTGACAAAAAAATTGTCAATAAAATCTTTTTAATCATCTTTATCTAGTTGTATATTAATTTATTTCTTTGCTTAATATAGGAAAGCTGTACATCCGCTTTCGTGAGAAAATCAGCTAAACAAGGACCTCCTTCTGTCTCGCTCCCTAAGGAAACCATGTAGTCAACACTCAGATATCCTGAATTACAATTAATTTGAGTAAACTTTATATTGGTTAGATCTGCATGAGTCTTGATACCTTCCATCGGATCGCTAACATCCATACCGCAAACGACAGACTCCCACACATGCGTAATTATAAAATTTGATTCTCCACCCACAAGACCCACAGACCAAAGAATATTATTTAAATGAAAACATCCATCACTATCGACGTTAGTTATAACCGATTCAACCCACATAGCAGGAACAGAAAAGGAATCCGTTTCATTTTGGTTCGAATTCAATATAAGTTCTTCGTCCGCTGACGTTGCATTAATTTTTGATATCTCATCAACTTCAAAATTCTCCTTAGAAAAGGAGACTGCAACTAAACAAATTAATAGAATCAGTATCTTTTTCATAACTTTTATTTTAGTTAAAATAAATCATATTCATTGGATAATACGCAATATTTTGTCAAAGCATTAATGAATAATAATTACGTTCATATCAAAAAATATTGATGATGAAAAATTCAATTCAAAGACTATAAATAAGTTACAAAATCTTTTTTTATAAATTATGGTGGTGATACCTAATGAATGGTTTTTTCTAAGAAGACCCTATCTTCAACCACTTGATTATAAATATCTTCATTGAACTTTAATAATTGCACAAAACACTCTAGACCTTCTGGATGAGCAGGCTTATGACTACTGAAAAATATATCTGATACCGTTCCGGCATTGCAGTCATCTATTAAGTCCTGAATTTCATCATTCTCTTCTCCTCTATGTTTTGGAGCCAAAGATTTACAACCCATATAAGAATACCCTACTGCTACAACATTTTTATGTCCATTCTCACGAAGGGTATAAACTACATGCTGCACTTTATAACAACTTTGGTCAAAGTGTCTAACATAAGCTACAATTGTGGATTGTACCTTAAGATCGGCAGAGACAGGTTCAAAATCGACTAAGGATCCAAAAATTAGAATGATATTAATAAAAAGTTTGAGCAATTTTTATTTTCAATTAGCACAATCTACAAAATAAAAACTACACCTTCTTATACCTATCTCCTTCTACCCATAAAAAGTGAGATAAAATACAACAAGGTTGCCAGTGAGCCTATGGCTGCTACGACATAAGTTCTTGCGGCCCATTTTAATGCGTCTTTTGCCGCATCGTGCTCCTCTCTAGTGACCATATTACGCTCTTCCAGCCATGCCAGCGCTCTATTACTCGCGTCATATTCTACTGGAAGTGTTATAAATGAAAATAGAGTTCCAAAGGCATACATAACGATCCCAGCAAAAAAGATATACTGTCCAAATAATGAAGATGCAGCCAGTACCAAGCCACCTATAATTACCCATTGAGAGTATTTTGAGACCACACTTACTACGGGAACCAGCTTAGATCGCATGGTTAACCACGAGTAAGCCGTCGTATGCTGTACGGCATGGCCTACTTCGTGAGCCGCTACCGCGGCCGCGGCAGCATTGCGTTGTGAGTACACCACCTCGCTCAGGTTTACAGTTTTATCTTTAGGATTATAATGATCTGTCAACTGACCTTTGACAGAAATGACTCTTACATCCCTTATGCCATTATCAGCAAGCATTTTTTCGGCTATTTCCTTACCGCTCATCCCATTGCGCAAATGAACCTGTGAATAGTGCTTGAATTTTGATTTCAGCTTACTGCTCACCAGTGTGCTGACCAGCATGATCAATCCACCAATAATATAATATCCCATCATAGCACTTTAATCTTTTAAGTTTGGAAGACTAAAACTAGTACTCTGATAGCTAGGATGCTCTTAAGCTTTGATTAAAAATTGAAACAGAAACAACTGAAAAGTCTTAACGGTCAAACGACCAGTTCATGATGTCAGTTCTAATACCTACGTTAAACCATAAGGTAGATTCATCTCTAACGACCGCATTATCAAATTCAGGAGAAGAACTTCTATAAATGACTTGTCCAAAAACCTTGAGTCTGCTGGCAGGATTAATTATATATCCTGCTTCGAGATGTCCAAATAAATAATCCGTAGTGTTTCCTTGAGCCACCTCATTGCCATTGTCTGAAATGCGATCAAACTCCGTTCTGTAAATATCACCACCATAAAATGCATTATCCCCATTGGACAGTACATCATAACCTCGCTGTCCATAAATGGCTTTGGCAATTCCGTACCAGCGATTGTGCGTATATCTACCTATACCTATAAGCTCATTGAAATTTGCTCCCCAGGGATGTGCCAGCGCCTGATTTGTGTTGGCATAATTGAGAATGATCCTATTATGCGAATACGTGTATGGTCGCACTCTATTAAATTCTCCCTGTAACATTAAGTTTTGCAGGCCAAAAGCATTTTGCCACTTCACCCCTAATTGTAAAGAGTTTTTATTTCTATAACTCCCATCACCACTCACCACGGAGCCTAGACGTAATTCATCGAGTACAAATTGCCCGTAACCAGTGATTTCATCAGTGAACTTATACTTAATTGCAGCCCCTAGCAATGCATTCCCACCGCGACTATTAGTCTGCAATTCTATTGTCTGGTAGAATATCAAGGGATTCAGATAATTAAGGTCAAAACCTCGATTCTCATCGCGACGCCATAGAACACTTTCAAAAACTCCCAGAGTAAGTCTTTTTGTCGCGTTCCAGCTAAGGTAATGATGCACCATGTATTTTTGGTTCCAAGACCTTTCGGTGGTGTTGTCTATATTGACATCTTGCAAAGAGGTGTAAAGCACGGTATAATCCAGTTTCCAAAACTTTGCATTCAATTTAAAATAGGGATAAGGCTGCGAATTGTCACTTAAAATCAGCGATCGATAACCATCTCCTATAAAATTCTGCCCGTGTCCCAATTGCAGATTGAAGTACTTGGATGGTTTGTAATTAATATAACCCGTTGTAACTGGATAGTCAAACACGTTCTCACCACCATCCTCTGCTATTCCTCTACCGGGAACCACACCAGGAGTTCCGGTAGGAGTTCTTCTTCTTACCACCTCTCTATTAAAGTAGCCTGGAAAACGTGCCTGTGATTCTTGTATCGTTGCACCAAAGGTGATCTGTTTTCCTATACCACCGTTCACATAAACCAGCCTGGTATTGTTAAAAGTATTTATTCCTTCATCATTGTCTCGACCTACTTGCAGGTCTACTCCAGGATCCAGAACAAACCAGTAATCCTTACCAGCAACTTCAAAAAAGTGCTCATTGTGCCATTTTTTGCCTAGCCATGAGGTTTTATCTTTTAGAAGGCTCTCTCGCTCTGCTTCAAGATCAAAATACTTATCTACGTAACTAAACGTGTAAGGCTTCACAGCTGTATGGGCATTATTCCCAACACGATTCATCGCAGCCTCATATCTGTGATAGCGCTGGTAGGAAAAGGGGATCAATGCGTTAGAGCTCAACTCCTGGCTGTTATACTGGTTAGATTGTATTTTATTGTAATCTTGTGCCGCTTTCGCGAAAGCGATACTATCCAAAGACTGCTCACGATCATTTGAGCTGGGCGTGTCATCTTCTTGACTCTGATCAGTAAACTTTCCAGTGCTGCTCAATGGGAGCTTGCACTGTAGCACAAAGATCATATTTATGGGATCGTCCTTGTATTTTGGGGGCGCTATTTTAGGCAGCTTTGTAAAAGCTTCTTGAAGGGCTTGCTCGTAAATCTCTGAATCTGCATCAATTCTAAGTGGTACAAAATCACCATCCTCATTTACCTCAAACCGTACGCTGGCCATGGTTGAGGAGGAGCCCTCTACCTCTGGATGATCATAATTTGCATAAAGTTCTTTATAGAGATTCTCGTAAAAACAATTCTCAATTTCAGAAGCTTCTAATTCTGAACATTCTGGAAAAACAGGAGGTTGCTCATAGGGTGACTGCGCATGCAGAATTGTTGTTGCAAGTAATATGACAATTAAATAAACACCTTTCATAGTAAAAATCAATAGATCGCGAAGATACTTTTTATTGCTGAATGTAAATGATTAAGGCTGCCCGAGTGGACAGCCTTATCTATTTGATTAGTCAAAAATATTAATTGACCTTATAGACGATGGGCAGCGTATAGGTCACATTTACTGGCTCTCCATTCATTTTTCCGGGCGTCATTTGAGGGAGTTTGGAAATGACTCTGGCAGCTTCTTTTTTTAGTTTTTCACTAGGTGCCTTAATCTGAATATTCATAGGAAGACCGTCTATCCCTATGGTAAACATGACAGAAATCCTTACAGTGTTAGAACCTCTTGTCTCATTTGCCATACTGGTATCAAATTTACGCTGTACAAAACGAGCCATCTTACTATTGAGACAATCTATCCGTTCTGCGCGATCCATTGAAGATGAACATCCTGGAAACAATGGCACCTCAGAAACGAAATTCACGTGGGAGGTAGCTGGTTCGCTGTTTTTATCGGCAGGACCATCGCCACTTTTAAGGTGATCTACAGGTTCTGCGATAGGATCATTCGTAGGCTCTAATGCTGCCAGCAAATCATCAAAGTCATCAACTGTCTCGTCTATAACGGGAGCTTTGGAGATATCAAATTTCTTTTGTTTTTTCAAAGGTTGCTGCTTTTTCTGAACCTTTTTTTGCTGCTGTGGCTTTTTTTCTACTAATATTCTATAAGGACCCACATTTTGCTCAGGTTCCAGTTGCTTTATGCTTACGATAGGAATTTTCTTATTTACAACCTGACTATTAAGTTCTATAATTAGATACACCGTGAGAAGGGCGAGTATCAATCCTAAAAGGAAATTAATATTTCTGTTCACTTTTGTGTTGACCGATTTCTTGAGGGCTATGCGATCACAACCTTGCGATGTTGCAGCATCGCTCGTGTTAAAATAATTCATAATTAATGGTTTAAATGTTATATTTTAAACCATTCTCAAAGGTCATACCGTTTTAAGAACTTCAGTTACTTTTAAGCACAAATATTAAATTGGAATCATTTCATATAGAGACAGTTCTTGAATGTATTGCAACAAAAAACCCGAGCCTGCGAGCTCGGGTTCTATCAATTAAATCTATATATTTTAATCTTGAACTTGGAATATAATTGGAAGTGCATAAATCACACCTACTGGTTTTCCTCTTTGCATACCTGGAGTCATTTGAGGTAGCTTCTGTATTACTCGGGCTGCCTCCTTCTTAAGGCGTGGGTGTTTTGCGGCACTTTGAATACCTACAACGTTACCCTTAGAATCAATTTTGAATTGAACATTGATCTTTTGTCGACCTTCAAGACCTAACTCATTTGCCAGACCTGTGTTGAACTCGCGGTTTACAAAACGTGTGATTTTTTCACTCATACACTTTTTGCGATCCGCATTGTTTTTCATGTCTTCACACCCTGGATAGATCGGCACATTTTCTATGATCGCAAATGGTACATCTGCAATGACCTCTTCAACACCTACTTCCTCAGCAACCTCATTAACCTCAACGATTTCTTCTTTAATATCGGTTTCGGTATCTTCTATGATCACCTCTTCTATTTCCACATCATTTTCAACAACCTCGAGAATTTCGGGAGCTGGTGGCGGTGGTGGCGGTGGTGGCGGTGTTTCCAGCATCTGCGTGATCGGAATTTCTTCCTCAATAACCATATCCTGAACAAAAACCTCTTCTTCTGGCTCTTCAACAGTCACCGTCTCATACTCTAGTCCTTGCCATGATATCAATAACATAAAAGCCAGCCCGGTAAGAGCGTAAAGCGTTATGTTTTTCCTCAAGTCTGCCGACTCTGATTTTTTAACTTCCATAGTAGATTGTAATTTAAAGGTTAAAAGTAACTAATTGTTGATGATTTAAAAAGCTTTACTCTTATTCGTGCCCAACCAAAAATGAGTTATAGCCTTCAAAATAAGTGATGCAAATAAGATGCCAACTGTATTTGCGATCACATCGTAGAAATCCATAGATCTATTTTGAGCTAGATATCCTTGAGCTAATTCTATGATTACACCCACAGAGAAACATAGAACTCCAGTACCTATTGCGATGCTGCGGTTAAATCTAAATAAATCTCGCACAACATATTTACTTTTCATCTGTTGAACAGAAAAAAATCTGTTTTTGAAAAAGGAATACCAAGCAAAAAACAACAAGAAATATGCATTTCCATGATATATCTTATCTGAGTGGTCTTCCATAACAACGGGAAGATCAGGATTAGGTGTTAACGATCCATAGACAACTATCATCGTGATTATTGGAGCGATAAAATTGAATAGGCGCATCACAAATGCTAGTTCACAAGCTTTTTGTAAGCATCGGCGTCAAGAAGACCCTCTACCTGTGACTCATTTGCAATGGTCATTTTAATCATCCAGCCTTCTCCATAAGGATCGGAGTTTACAAGTTCTGGATTGTCTTCCAATTCTTCATTGAACTCTGTTATTTCACCTGTAAGTGGCAAAAACAAATCAGATACCGTTTTAACGGCCTCTACAGTTCCAAAAACTTCCTCTTGCTCCAAAGTTTCATCAACTGTTTCCACCTCTACATATACGATGTCTCCCAACTCTCCTTGTGCAAAGTCAGTAATGCCTATGGTGGCAACATTACCTTCGATTTTTATCCACTCGTGATCTTTGGTGTATTTTAATTCCGCTGGAATATTCATGTTTGTTATTTTAATATGGTAAAAATACTATTTCTAACAATCATCAAAGAATATCAGTTACCAAAAGTATATCTTAAAGTGAAACCACTTCTAATAGTCGTTTGTGGAAATGCGGTAGAGATGGCAAATTCAGAAAAGGTGTGATCGTAGTAGAAAATTGCAGTAAGCGCTCTGCTAAATGCATAGTTTGCATTGAATTTGAGACCGTAGATCGTTTGTCCAGCAGTCGCCTGACTGTTATCTATATCTAAGTACCTTATAATAGTTACGTTCTCTCTTACACTTCCCTCTAGGTTCAAGTTCAAATCACTTTTGATAATTCTACTTCTCCCACCAAAACTTGTTCTGATCCTGAGATCGGGAATTCTATAACCTATTCCCAGATTGTACTGATTCCCCACAATCTCTGTGAGTAAATTGTTGTCAAAACTTAGAGAAACTGCCCGATCCTTAATAAGTTCTGCGGCAATGGTAAAACCTCGCTTCGTTTCAAAATCTATTTTAATCAAAGGACTGAACTGTTCTGCTAGGTTGATATTAAAATAGAGATTGGATGATTTGAAGTCACCGTTTGAATTAAGGGTGTTGCTCAACTGTTCTTGATAATCAAGATTAGGATTACCAGCAACAAAATCGAGATTGGTTTGAAAACGGTTTACGGTAAAAGACGATCTGTACCCGTGGTTAATTGAGAATCTCTTAAACCTCTTTTTGAACCAATTTAGGTTCATTAAACCTGTGTATTTTAAATTCCAGTTAGGTAAGGGTATATCCTTAAAAGGACTGCTCTCTTGTTCTTTTGCATCGCGACCTTCATAAGCCGACAGAAATGCGGGTAAAAGGACTTGCTGGCTGTTTCTTGAATAACCTTGAGGGAATCCTAATCCATCACGTGGGAAATTATCGTTGCCGTAAAATTCATTAGCAAGTCTATTAGCAACTTCCAGCCTATTAGCTCTGAATGTATCAAAAACCTCTGATTGATCTATCGATGTGGGTTTGAAAGCTGTTCTGATCATGATGGTCGATATGCTGAAGTTCCCAAATGTATTGGGCGTGAGCGACTGATAAGTTAGATCGGTAGGATCTACTCGATAGTTTTCTGCATAAGTTTCTTGATAGATGCGGTTACCCGTCAGGTCCAGCGATAGATCTTTTAGAAGGCCTACTTTAATATTGTAATCAAAATTACGGGTCTCTGTTTCGGCATATTGTTCATTAAAGTTGTCAAAAAGCGTAAGCCATCCCCTGCGCGCTGCTTCTTCTCTAATGTCTCTCTGACTCCCAAATACAAAGCCTGTTGTAGGTTTTAAAGTTCCCACAAAGCCTACATCTTGAGTATAGCCCGGTAGAAAAGTTCCATTATTTTGTGAATAATTGACCTGTGCTCTTTTGATTGCCGTGGTAAGCCCTACAAATGTGTTGTAGAGTTGATTGGCAAAGTTTTTCTTTGGGATTTTGGGTTTATCCTCGTCATCCTGGCCGGGTTGTGATGGAGGCCTGTTGTTATTTCTACTTCTGCTTCTGGAACGGGAGCGTTTTTGGTTTGCTGCGATCCCAAATTTTTTCTTTTCAAACCCTACGTATCGATATAGTTTTTCGAAATCGATGGAACCATTAAGGACGTGTGAATTGGAATTTGAAATACTATTTCCCAAGTTGGGAATGCCCTCAAGATCAAGGAATTGTTGCTGGTTACGTTGCCAGTTAAAGTTTGAGGTGTAGGTGTAGTCCGCTTTCGCGAAAGCGAGAAATGGAAATTTATCAAAGGGGAGCTGGTAGGTCGCCCTAAGTTGCTGGGTGTGCGAATCTGCAATACCGTCGTCTAGAAAATCGGTCCAAAGTGTATAGTCCTCATTGATACTACTGTCTTCATTAATATAGCTGCGCACGATGCGGTCGTTATTTGCAGCGAGGTTGATGTTAATAGACTTTGTGAGGTCCCAGTTGATGGAATAACTGTTATCGAGAGTGAAATTTCTATTGGTAAGTGGATCAATACTGATGTTCTGTGCATCTGGTATACCATCGCCATCCAGATCTACCGGATTAGTGTCTAGTTGAAGGTCCCTAAATTTCTGAAAATTATACTGCCGCAAAATGTTAGCTCCCGCTGTAAAGTTATTGGGTAGTAGGTTTACGTTGAATTCACGTAAAAACTTCCAATAATCTCCTTTGAGAAATCCAACATCTTTAAAGGGCACAAATTCTGATTTTGGAAAAGCATAGGCATATGTTGCACCTACGTTTGTGCTCTGGTCTTGAAATTCTTCAATCTCAAAATTGCGCTGATCGGTCTGATTATAAGAACCTGAGAAAGTAAAGTTTTCTATATCGTAAGGCATGGGTTTAGATTCTCCCGTGCGGTCTTTTCGCACACCTATCAAGTTAACGCTCTGTCGTTTAGTGTATTCTTCTGACTGTTCCCTGATAATATCCCGTTCCGCATCGCTTGTAGCATTATCTAAACGAGTTTCCAACTCAATATCCTCAAACTGTGGGTCAAATTGGGGAGTGATTGTTTCTTCTGCGATGCTATAAGAAAAGGGTAATTTTACGCCCCATGTTTGTGGCAGTAATTTTCCAAGACTCAAATTTGTCGTGAAATCGTAGGCGGTAATATTTTCTCTACTTCGTTCATTGGGTCCTTGCTCAATCGCCCCAAAACCTATGGTACTACGCGACCCATTGGCATTAATTGTTGCAAAGTCCGCAAAATTTGTATCTAAGTTTACGATGGAAGCGTAACCACCTTGATTTTTAAGCCCGGCAAGTCGCAGCTCATTGAACCATACCTCTCCACATACATCGCCTGAACTAGCGTTGCGCACACCCAGCATCATTGCCCGTACATCTCCAAAATTAGGATTTCCTTTTATAAGATAAGTCTGCCGGTCTGGATCAGGTTGCGGAAATGGATTCAACTCATTAACCAGTAAATTGGGATCTCCCAAAACAGCAGCTTTAATATCCTGTAGTATCGACAAATCAATGTTAAACTCATTTTCCTCAGGCCATACTTCAGAAGGATTATTTGTACCACTGGGAG
This sequence comes from Nonlabens sp., assembly GCA_049671565.1. Taxonomy (GTDB): domain Bacteria; phylum Bacteroidota; class Bacteroidia; order Flavobacteriales; family Flavobacteriaceae; genus Nonlabens. Next base: position 224,429 of record JBATVD010000032.1, on the reverse strand, counting down.
TTACCGTGAGTGGTATTCTTACTTCATAAAAGTTCTGGGTGTAGTCCAGACCTATTCTAATGAAGGCCTCCAATTCACCATCTGCAAGCAAACTTTGTGGGAAACTGCCACGATCTGCATGAACAAACATTTGTAGGCTTTCATACTGTCGCATATCAATGCGTATGTTTTTAAAGACTGCTCTCGCGTCATTCTCTTCTAGACCACAAACCCTTAAAGCTAAGGATTGCTCATTCTGACGAATGTTTTGATTCTGTGTGTTTAATACTTCCCGCTCTACGCCCGGTGGAAGCACGTAAGGCACAGGTTGCCTGGCACTATTATTTTCTACATTTACTCCCTGTACCTCAAAAACCGTATCCTCACTTGTAGGTGCTTGGTCTGGCAAAAGCGACTGTGTGTACTGACGGTAGTCTCCTCTCACTAATTCCAAAGAGCCAAATCTCAGATAAGCATCTGTATCAAAACCGGTCAAATACATTCTCATAAAACGTATCGCTCTAAAATCATCTATCTCCCCCACCTTATCATATAAAGGATTGTTCACTCGATCTAACACCTGTCTTAGCGGCACCCTAAATTGAATCCATCTTGCAGGTATTTGTTGACCATTGGGCAACGTGATTTGTTGATTGGGGATAATACTATAAACGTAATCACTATTTTCATTCAAGTTGTTTGAAAAAGGAACTTCGTATGAATAATAGCTATCAATAGTGTTCATGGTATTATCACGGTTGATGTCTTCCACATCTGGTAGAGTTGTGGAACCGCGATCATTCTGACCTACACCTGTGGGTGAATTTCCTTGGGTATTGTTAAATCGTTTGTATCGTTCAGGGATATCACCGCTCGCAGCCAAAAAATATTCATAGTTATCCGCAGCTGGATCTTCTGAATCAAATAAAGGAAAATTTGCAATCTCCTCGGCATCACTCAACCCATCAAGTCCTATATCTTGATTATTTCTTTCTTGACCTGCGGTGTCAAAAGCATAAACCAATGATTGATTAGAAGGAACCTTACCGTAAGGTGTTGCATTTGTCAACATGGTACCGCCATCTTCAGGCAATCCGTTTTCAAATTGCTTTCTACCATCTTTTAAAATGTCTTCTGTGATGCTACCCAAGTTCAAGACAATCTTACCATCTGACATTGTAGGGTCGTTCACGTAAGGATCCATCACCCAAAACTGGATGTATTCAACATTAGTACGTTCAAAATCGGTACTTGAAAATTGACGCATAATTCCACCCCAATTATTTGATGGGTTGGGTAGTGTATTTGAGCCACCTGTTTGTGGATTGTAATTGTAAGGGCCTCTTTCATCTGGATAATAAGCAAGATCCAATGTGTTTATAACCTGTTGTTGTCCTTGCTGAACATCGACATTGGGGAAAATCTCCTCGATCAAGACACGACGTGTTCGGTAATCTGAAACATCTTGATCTGTGATTCCATCTGGTCGTTGATTGCCGTAAAAAATAGGATCTACACTATACCAAGCAAGACGAGCTCTGTTGTAATTTACCGCGAGTTCAGGTTCATCACTGTCATTTCCTTCCAGTCCCTCAGGTGTACTTGCTAAACTCCATGCATTGGCATTCATGATATCGATCGTGGTCTGTGAACCTTCAAAGTCATCAACATAAGCAGCCGCTTGACCTCCAAAATTATCTCCATTGGGTGATCCCGGAAATAAATACGCAAACTCACCTCTTACAGACAAAGTAGATTCCACATCTGTATCTACATTTGGTAATTTATTTGCCAGCCGAGTAAAGAAAGGCACTTCGGTATTATAAATGAGATTTGCTCCAATTATGGTATTGTTTATCGGCTCAAAGCCGTAGGTTGCTTTTTGAGTGATAGGCCGTTCCTTGAGGTTCAGGAATGTACCTCCTATTATGAAATCATCACTAAAGGTGTGCTCTACATTTATGCCCGTAAACCTTTTAGTTTGTTGATTGAATACTGAATTATTCTCAGTCGAAACCTGAATAGGTGTACTCGAGTTTAAAAGAGCTTGATCTAGAATGATCACTCGGCCAGCGTTATAATCTACGGTGTAATCTATACCTTCTTGCAAAGTTCTCCCACCTGCGGTAACGACAACCGATCCTCGTGCAACGTTGAATCCTCCTATAGGAATTCCTTCTTGACCAGTTGACTTGTACTCACCTTTTATTAAATATTTATTTTTCTCAGCGCTTTCCAAAGCCTGTGCCTTAGTTGTGCGGTACATTTCTTGAAAAACATATTGCGCTTGGTTAGCGTTGTAGGAACCAGGATTCCCGTATTCTGTGCCTGGGGTATTATCCAGCTTGTTGAAAATATGTTCTCCAAAAGGTTCAACAGTTGTAAAAATGATTTTCCCTCTTTCTTGATCTATGGTTAGCCCAGGGATGTAATCGAAAAAACCATCTCCTGAAGGTTGAGGATCTCCTTGCTGGTTCAAGCGATCCAAATTAAACACCCGTATCAAGGTTGTTTCCTCTACATCTTCTGGCAGAGGTGATTCCACTGGGTTTGCAATTGTTCCCGATGCAGGAGTAATATAATTAAGCTCTGGCGGGTATTGATAGAAAATATTTAATCTAAAATCTTCTGGTGACAATTGAGAACCTCCTAGGTTATAAATATTTTTCATCATCAAATCCCACAAGGGCTCGCGCACATTAGTAAGGTTGCTTTTTAGCAGCTTTACCACAAGGTTCTGATTGCTCACAACTACAGGGTTTTGCTGATCTACATCTTCTGTAACCTCTGTTGCGGTTACTCCATCATTTGCAAATTCTCCTACTTGATAAACCTTGCCCCCTACGGTATATTGAAAAGCTACAGCAAGAACTTCATCGTTATTCAATCGCTGCCTCAGTGATATGTAACCCAGCTGGGTGTTGAGGGTATATTCTCGAGGGTCGAGCTGTCTTGCGTTTTCCAGGGTCACGTAGTCAAACCCTTCGTTAACGGCTGTATTAAAACCTTGGGAAACCGTTCCCACGTCTCTAATACGGTTATTGAACAAGGTTTGGCCATTGCCACTCAAACCTTCGGGATTAAAATCGTTATTACTGTTATCAGGAAGGCTATTTGCTGGAACATTAATAAAATCAGGAGGAATATTATCCAAGCCTATATTTGATAGTTCAGCTTCACCCATGTCTTGAACGGCTACGACATTTCTTACATCTTCTGTGCGGTTGGATCGATTTGTAATCCAAACCTCTGCTCTAGTTATTTGAATATTGTTATTAATAAATGGATAGTTTGCCAAGGACTGATCATAATTATCCCTAAAATAATGAGCTAGGAAAAAGTGGGAGTTCTCTTCGTAATCCAGCGAAAAGAAATCAAATTCATTAAAAGAAGCTCCACCGGCGGCCTGAACGGTATTAGCCTCTGACTGTTGTTCAGAAAACACTCCCGTGATGCGCGTACGTCCAAATTGCAATTCAGTCTTCACACCAAACAAACTCTGAGACCCTCGTATAAGCTGTGAGTTAAGCGGCATTGCAATGTTACCTACTTCTATATTTTGGAGAATATCATCTTCATCTGGAGTAAATTCCAGTTTTACTAGATTCTGAAAATTGAACGTGCTTTGCGTATCGTAATTTGCATTTACCTGCAAACGAGTTCCTACTTTTCCCACCATGCTCAAATTGATACGCTGGTTGAAATCAAAAGTGAAGTTTTGTCGGTTGCGTGGGGACAAACTTGGATTATCGGTACGGTTGAAAAGTATTCCCAAATCTACCTCTACTGATCCCTGAGGATCCAAATCAATCTCATTACTTCCAAAAATGGAAGTGAACAAATCTGAGTTTACGTAAAAATTAGGGATCAGATCCCTTCTCTTCTCTTTGTCCTCATCTGTTTTTCCAGCAACTGCCTTAAATTTTTCCCTGAAATAAGAATCCATGCTCTCTTTAAGAACCATTTTGGAATACTCTTCTTGGGTAAGCATTAATGGATAATCGATATTATAGCCATTGAACATACGAGTACGTATGTACCTATCAAGATTGGGATCGTATTTATAAAGAGTAGTAATACTGGGAGGATCAGGTAGATCCAATCGTCCGAGCTTCGGTCCATTGGGAATAGAATCCTGTTGGGTTTCTTGGGGGTCTTGCGCTTTCGCGAAAGCGAAAACCAACAGACAAAAAACTAAAGGAAATACCCTCACTTTCATTTTACCGTACGCCAAATCCTATAGCTGTTTTAATGCTTCTTTAATGAGTTGCTCCACGGAGGCATCTGGCTGGTTTCCAAGTATCTTATCTACTACTTTTTGAGCCTGTTTGCGCAGGTAGCCTAAAGTCTCCAGTGCAGATAACGCCTCTTCTCGACCTGTATTGCTCGACATCACTGTTAATTCTGGATTATCCAGAACTTGAAGGATTTTATCTTTAAGATCAATGATGACTCGCTGGGCAGTTTTTATACCTATACCTTTAGCGCTTTGTATGGTTTTTGCATCACCGTTTGCAATAGCCTGAGCAATATGATTAGGCTCTATACTACTGAGCATGGTACGTGCGGTGCTTGCCCCAATTCCTGAAACAGAAATCAATAGCTTAAAAATTTCTCTCTCGCTCTTCTCGGCAAAGCCAAATAATCGCTGCGCATCTTCACGCACCAGGTGATGGGTGTACAGCTTTACCAGCTCGCCATCTGGAATTTTAGAATAAGTGTGCAATGAAATTTCAACCAGGTACCCCACGCCACCACAATCTACAATGACATCAGTGAGGTTTTTCTCTACAAGCTTTCCCTGTATTTGTGCTATCATAAAAGCTTCTATTTAAGCTGCCCAAATGTAGTAAAAATATAGACGGTTATGATTTCCTTAACTACTGCCCTGCTTTCTCTTTATTGTGCTTTTCTTTTTGCTGTGCATCAATAACGGCCACGGCACTCATATTTACAATTTCATCAACGCTTGCGCCCAGCTGTAGTATATGTACTGGTTTTTGCATCCCCATCATAATAGGTCCTATAGAATCATTATTATTCAATTCCTTGAGCATTTTATAGGTACTGTTTGCACTCTCAAGATTAGGGTAGATTAAGGTGTTGACCTTTTTGCCTGCAAGTTTGGAAAAAGGAAACTTTTTTTCAAGCAGTTCAGGATTCAAGGCAAAGTCGGTTTGTATTTCTCCGTCAACATCAAAAGACGGGTAATACTGGTGTAAATATTTTACAGCATCGGTCACTTTGGTCGCGTTAGGATGCTTGGAAGATCCAAAGTTTGCATAGGAAATCATTGCTGTAACGGGCTTTATACCAAACATAGAAGCTGTTCTACCCGTCATTTGGGCAATCTTTGCCAATTCGATCGCATCAGGATCAATATTAATAGACGTATCAGATATAAATAAAGGTCCCTTTGCCGTAATCATCAAGTTTGTGGTGGCAATCTTATCCACTCCAGGAGCCTTACCTATAATTTCCATCATAGGCATCACTGACTTTGGATATGACTGTGCCACACCGGTGATTAATGCATCGGCATCACCTACTTTTACCATCATGGCCGCATAATAATTGCGCTGTCTGAGAATTTTACTAGCGTCAAATTCCGTCACCCCTTTGCGCTGTCGCAATTCCCAAAATTCTTGAGCGTAACGCTCCTTACGCTCAGACTCTTCATCAGATTTGGGGTCTATGATTAAGCAAGAGTCATCAAAGTCCAATTCTACCATTAGTTTCTCAATCACCTCCTTGCGACCTAAAAGGATAGGCACTCCTATGCCTTCTTCCATAACTATTTGTGCTGCTTTGAGAACATCCAGATTATCAGCTTCTGCAAAAACAATTCTCTTAGGATTCGTTCTTGCTCGATTCAATATTAATCTGACCAACTTATTATCAGACCCCATGCGGGATAAAAGTTGCTCCTCATATTTATTCCAATCCAAAATAGGTTCTTGGGCGACACCACTTTCCATTGCAGCTTTTGCTACAGCGGGTGGTATGGTGGCGATCAACCGTGGATCAAACGGTTTTGGAATTATGTAATCACGACCAAAATTTAATTTCAACTCTCCGTAAGCAATATTTACCTGTTCTGGAACTGGTTCTTTGGCGAGCTGGGCGATGGCTTTGGTCGCTGCCATCTTCATCTCTTCATTAATTTTTGTTGCGCGCACATCAAGTGCCCCTCTAAAAATAAAGGGGAATCCAAGAACATTGTTTACCTGGTTGGGGTGATCGCTACGACCGGTCGCCATAATAAGATCAGGTCTTGTGGCAATGGCTACATTATAATCTACCTCTGGAGTAGGATTTGCCATTGCAAAAACGATCGGGTTTGCTGCCATGCTTTTAAGCATGTCTCCATCTACGATGTTGCCTACTGAAAGCCCAAGAAATACATCTGCATTTTCAAAAGCTTCCCTTAGACTCTGGTTTTTCATGTTTCGAGCAAACTTCATTTGCTCAGGCCCTAGGTTAGTGCGGTCAGTCGTTATAAGTCCATCTATATCAAACATCATGATATTCTCTGGCCTTGCTCCTAGCTTCACATACAAACTGGTGCAGGAAATGGCGGCGCTACCCGCTCCAGAAACAACAATTTTTACATCTTCTATATTTTTTTGGGCAAGCTCAAGGGCGTTGAGCAAAGCTGCACTGGAAATTATCGCCGTCCCGTGCTGATCGTCATGCATCACCGGTATATCAAGTTCTTCCTTAAGGCGTCGCTCTATTTCAAATGCCTCAGGAGCTTTGATATCCTCAAGGTTGATCCCGCCAAAAGTGGGAGCTATATTCTTTACTGTCTGTATAAATTCTTCCACATTTTTAGTGTCTACCTCAATATCAAAACAGTCCAAATCTGCAAAAATTTTGAAAAGCAAGCCTTTACCCTCCATGACTGGCTTAGATGCCTCTGGACCTATGTCGCCCAATCCCAAAACCGCAGTTCCATTAGAAATCACCGCTACCAGGTTGCCCTTAGTCGTGTATTTATAAACATTGGATTTATCTTTTGCGATTTCTATACAAGGTTCAGCCACTCCTGGAGAGTATGCCAGTGAGAGATCGCGCTGGCTGCTGTACTTTTTAGTAGGTACTACTTTGATCTTACCAGGCTGTGGTTTTGCGTGGTAAACCAGTGCTTCTCTGCGTTTGCTTTCTTGACTCATGTATAGCTTATTCTAATAAAGGGCAAAAGTAACTTAAGAACGCTGAAATCTACAATTTATGTCAGGTTTAGCGCATTGAATATTAGAAATATGGGTGTAAGTAATTTTGCTGGATCTCGCTTTCGCGAAAGCGAGAAAACCATAGAATTCTCCGCAAGAATAAAGTGACTTTTACTTAAAATCTTGAACTCTTTGAAATTTGAGAATGGCATTCTTAGGTTTCAAAGTGATCAATGGATGAATCTCGATATCTTCCCGAGTAGGCTGTATCTCAAAGCGCTTGAGAAGGCTTGCTAATACCATGATCATTTCATAAATCGCAAAATTGTTCCCGATACACATTCTGGAACCAGCGCCAAAGGGAAAGTAAAAATCTTTGTGCTTTTTTGCGTTTTGATCATTGAATCTATCTGGATCAAATTTTTCGGGATCCTGCCACAAATCTGCTCTGCGGTGCAATTCATAAAAAGATATGAGCCAAGTGCTGCCTGCCGGCATCTCAACCTCATGGCATTGATCATCTTCAAGAGCGACTCTATCTGTGACATACGCAGGTGGGTATAATCTTAAGGTTTCCTCTACACATTGCTTTATATAGGGAAGATTTACCAGTTGCTCAAATGTAGTATCCCCAGTATTTTTTGAAATCTCTTCTCTAGCCTTTTCCTGAACTGATGAGTTTTGAGCCAGTAATTGAACAGCAAAACTCAAAGCATTTGCAGTGGTCTCGTGACCGGCAATAAACAATACTAATATCTCATCTATGAGCTGATCATCATCCATCTTGCTTCCATCCTCATAGGTAGAATATAGTAACATGTTTAATAGATCTTCGTGATTCTCCTTTGACCTTCTCCTTTCATCGATGATGTTTTGGAGAATAGCACGCGCCTCATCTACAAGTTTTATATGAAAAGGAACACTCTTGTTTCCTGCAAGCCACTCGCGGTCAAAATACCATTTCATCCACGGGATGCGCAGCTCTTTGATGAGCATTTTTTGAGCTTCTTCTGTGATGTGCTGCAATCTGCTAATTACATTGTCTAGGTACGGAAGGTCGAACAGACTACGCGCGACGACTTTAAACGCTAGATTATTGAAAAGAGGATATACATCAAACTCAGAACCTAAAGGAATTTCCTTTAATTCCTGATCGATAGTTGTTTTCATGGTGTCCAAAAGCGTGGCAAGTGATTTCTTGTAGAAAGCTGGTTGTATCAACTTACGGTTTGCCCTCCATTGATCTCCGTTCTCAGTAAGTAACCCATGACCTATGTATTTCCCTAAGTCTTCGGTTTGTAGTTTTGACTTTTCAAAGTTCTTCTGGTTTTTCTGTAAAATATATTTGACAATTTCCTCATCACAGGAAAAATGGATCGTGAGCCCTGGCTTGGGTGTGATCTTAAACGTATTTCCATGCTTTTTGAAATTCTCTCTATGAAAAGGTAAGGGATTCTTATAAATCTGCCGAGTTTGCAACAGAAAGTCAATAGTTGATACTTCGTGAATTTTTTTCATTTTCTTGATGTTATCTCGCTTTCGCGAAAGCGTTACAACTTCATTTTACATCTCAAGTTAAATTGCCTTAAGAATCAAACAAACCATTTTGCTTGGCGCTGGGTGTGCGCCCCAAATGCTTATAGGCCAACTCTGTAACTTCCCTACCTCGAGGTGTTCTGATAATAAAACCCTGCTGAATGAGAAATGGTTCATAAACCTCCTCAATAGTTTCTGCACTTTCTGAGACAGCTGTGGAAAGCGTTGTGATCCCGACAGGACCGCCCTTAAATTTATCGATGATGGTGGTGAGGATTTTGTTATCCATCTCATCCAGACCATGGGCGTCCACATTCAAGGCCTTAAGTGAAAATTGTGAAATCTTGAGGTCAATATTTCCATCACCCTTGATCTGTGCAAAATCACGTACTCTACGTAAAAGTGCATTGGCAATTCTAGGTGTTCCACGACTTCTACCAGCAATTTCTATGGCAGCATCTTCATGTATGGGAACATTTAGTATCTCTGCACTGCGCGTGACTATTGTAGACAATAGTTCAGTAGTGTAGTATTGAAGTCTTGAAGAAATTCCAAAACGTGCTCTCATGGGAGCTGTGAGCAAACCCGACCTAGTGGTTGCACCAATTAGGGTAAATGGAGCGAGATTGATCTGTACCGTACGAGCGTTGGGGCCCGTCTCTATCATGATATCAATCTTATAATCTTCCATCGCAGAATAAAGGTATTCTTCTACAATAGGACTCAATCTGTGGATTTCATCTATGAACAAAACATCACGCTCGTTCAGGTTAGTTAGCAGCCCAGCTAGGTCTCCCGGCTTATCCAATACTGGTCCAGAAGTGACCTTGATGCCAGCTCCCAATTCGTTTGCCAGTATATGTGCGAGTGTCGTTTTCCCCAGCCCTGGAGGCCCATGAAATAGGGTATGATCTAGTGCATCCCCTCGCTGATTTGCCGCTTCAACAAATACCGTTAAATTTTCCAATATTTGATCCTGACCAGCAAAATCATTGAAACTCAAAGGTCTTAATGCTCTTTCAAGATCATTTTCTTCAGGCGAAAAGTGCTCTCCTTGTGGGTCTAGGTTCTCATTCATATACCAAAGATACGGCAGATAAACCGCTATTTATTGAAAGTGGACTGAAGGTAAATCAAAGTTAGAGTTGTGTTATTTAAGTCAGATTTACGAGGGCTTTGCATCTTCAATCATATATTGAAAAGAAAAAATGAAACCAAAAGATCAAATGCCTAGTTTAGAGCTTCCATTAATCAATGACGCTCGCTATAAACTTGAAGAACAGAATCCTGATAAATATTCCCTACTCATTTTCTATAGAGGGTTACATTGCCCTGTATGTAAAAAACAATTGAGCAATATCCAAGATCATCTTGATAAACTGGTGGATCGAGGTATCAATCTAGTAGCTATAAGTATGGATAATGAAGAACGGGCTAAAAAGGCTGGAAACGAATGGGATGTTACCTCACTACCGATTGCATATGACTTAAGCGAAGAGAAAGCGAGAGAGTTCGGTCTGTTTATATCGACTGGAATAAGTGATAAAGAGCCGGATACATTTTCTGAGCCTGGAATGTTCCTCGTTGATAAGGATAATAAATTATTCTTCTCGTCCGTTCAGAGCATGCCTTTTGCTCGACCTAGTATAGAAGATATTATAAATGCTGTGGATTTTATAGAAGAAAATGGCTATCCACCAAGAGGTACTAAGTAAAATGTCTTCATCATTTGTATAATAAATAAAAACCCGCTGATAGCGGGTTTTTATTTATTAAGATTAACGAATTGACTAATGATTCAATTCTTCTTCTCCATCCTGAAGTGGAATGTGCTGAGGAGCATAATCCTGTCCAGGAATAACATATTCATCATCCTCATTTACCTTACTATAATCATAAGCCCAACGGTATACATGAGGAATGGGACCTTCCCAGTTTCCGTGAATGTGATTGTCTCCAGTAGTCCATTCTAAAGTATTAGATTTCCAAGGATTAGCTGGAGCTTTCTTACCGTAGAAAATTGATTTGACAAAATTGTAAACAAAGAACAACTGAGCAAAAGCTGTTGCTATTGCAAAATATGTAATCAACTTATTAGTGTCTAAAAGATCATCAAAATATGGAAAATTTGTGTTCTCATAATACCTTCTAGGCAAACCTGCCATACCTACGAAGTGCATCGGGAAAAAGACCCCATAAGCTCCAATCGCAGTCAACCAGAAGTGCACATAACCTAGATTCTTGTTCATCATTTTGTTGAACATCTTAGGGAACCAGTGATACACCCCTGCAAACAGTCCATAAAGAGCTGATATACCCATTACCAAGTGGAAGTGAGCAACAACGAAATACGTATCGTGTACATTGATATCAAGTGTACTATCTCCAAGAATAATTCCTGTCAACCCACCCGTGATAAATGTTGATACCAAACCTATGGAAAACAGCATCGCTGGGTTCATTTGCAGATTTCCTTTCCACAGTGTTGTGATATAGTTGAAAGCCTTTACACCTGATGGAATCGCGATCAATAAAGTGGTAAATGTAAATACCGATCCTAAGAACGGATTCATACCAGAAACAAACATGTGGTGGCCCCAAACAATTGTAGATAAAAATGCAATTGCCAGTATGGAGGCAACCATCGCACGATAACCAAAGATCGGTTTACGTGAATTAGTCGCTATAATTTCAGATGTGATACCAAGTGCTGGAAGTAACACGATATATACCTCAGGGTGACCTAAGAACCAAAACAAGTGTTCAAACAGTACTGGAGAACCTCCTTGATTTGCCAAAACCTCACCTTTTATATAGATATCAGAAAGGAAAAATGATGTTCCAAAACTCCTATCCATTATTAACATCAATGCTGCTGATAATAAAACAGGGAAAGAAACCACACCAATAATAGCAGTTACAAAGAATGCCCATATAGTAAGTGGAAGACGCGTCATTGACATTCCCTTAGTCCTCAAATTGATAACTGTAACCACATAATTCAAAGAACCTAATAAGGAAGATGCAATAAAAATTGCCATTGAAACTAACCATAAAGTCATACCCAAGCCTGAATTAGGCATCGCTTCTGGTAAAGCACTCAGTGGAGGATAAATTGTCCACCCAGCTGCAGCAGGTCCCATTTCAACAAACAAGGAACAAATCATGATCACCGAAGAGACGAAAAACAACCAATAAGAAACCATGTTTAGGAATCCTGAGGCCATATCTCGCGCTCCAATTTGCAATGGAATCAAAAAGTTAGAGAACGTACCACTTAAACCAGCGGTAAGAACGAAGAAAACCATTATTGTTCCGTGGATAGTCACTAAGGCTAGATAAATGCTTTGATCCATGACCCCATCTGGAGCCCATTTGCCTAAAAGCGCTTCGAAAACAACATTCGGTTCTCCGGGATTAGCCAACTGCATTCTCATTAAGACAGACATCAAAATCCCAATGGCGCCCATAATCAGACCAGTTATAAGATATTGCTTTGCAATCATCTTATGATCCTGAGAAAAGATATATTTTGTTACAAAAGTTTCTTTGTGGTGGTGGTGTTCTTCGTCGTGACCGTGATCAGCAACTGCAATAGCCTGTCCCATATTTTTAATTTTCTGCGCTAGCTAAGGTTTCTTCAAATTTTTGTTGTGAGTCTAACCATTCCTGGTAGTCCTCCTCACTCTCTACTATAATTTTCATTTGCATATTGTAGTGTGAAACACCACAAATCTTGTTACAGAGCAAATAATATTCAAACTCATAAGGATCGAGAGCTACATCTCCCTCTGCGATCAATTCTTGACTCTTTTGTCGACGTATCTCATTAATCTTACGAACTTTTTCAGTCATAAATTCGGTGGATTTATAATCTTCCGAAGTGACCGTAGGAGTAAATTTAAATTGTGTTACCATTCCAGGAACTACGTTCATTTGTGCCCTAAAATGAGGCATATAGGCTGAGTGGAGTACATCTTGACTCCTGAACTTAAATAAAACGGGTCTGTTTACAGGTAAATGAAGTTCAGTTCCTACAACATCGTCCATACCATCGGCATCAGTTTCATCTACACCTAAAATATTTGCACCTTCAATAAAACGGACATTTGCATCTCCCAACGTGTTGTCATCACCGCTATATCTCACTTTCCATCCAAACTGATAAGCATAAACCTCTACAATTAATGGATCATCGTCAGTACTCACATCCATAATTTCATTCCATGAGAACAAGCCCCAAAGTATCAAGCCAGCAAGAACTACCACTGGAATTGCAGTCCAAATAAATTCCAAGCGGTCGTTATCAGCATAAAACAATGCTCTTTGGCCTTCTTTACCATGATACTTATAAGAGAACCAGTGTAGAAGACCTTGCGTAAATACCTGAGTAATCATTATCACTACAGTAGTTAGTAGTAACAAATCATCATACTCTGCACCATGAGCAGATCCTGCATCAGGTAAAAAGAAGTCTTGATAACCAATAAAACAAGCAATCATGGTTACGTATAAAGCAATCACAAAAGCCAGCATCAACTGACCGTTGCGCTTATTATCGGTATCGTTTGCGATCTCAGAAACCGCCGAGTCAGGATCTGGAGCTTTACCTAAGCTCACTATTTTTGATATCTGCCAAATGGATATGACAAAGAGGGCGGCAATAAGTATTATAAAAAATGCTGTCATTACAGTATATTTCTCTTAAATTTTAATAATGGAAGTGCTTACTCTCTCCCAAGAATGGATCTTGTTTGACGGATAAAGGAGCTTTACTTAACGAAGTGAATACAGTTAATATGAATATTCCTGCAAAAAGAAGAAAAGCACCTATTTCTGGAAAACCAATAAACCATGATTTACCTACCGTGGCTGGCATTACCACCATATAAATGTCTAGATAGTGACCTATAATAATAAAAAGACCAGCAGTTACAACAAACCAGTTTTTACGCTTGAAATCTGAGTTCATCAAAATTAAAACGGGTAGTAAAAAATTGATAGCTACCATTCCAAAGAACACTAGATTATAATCTTCAATTCTCGTCACGAAATAGGTAACCTCTTCAGGAATGTTAGAATACCATATTAACATGAACTGTGAAAACCATAAGTAAGTCCAAAAGACACTAAAACCAAACATGAATTTTGCCAAATCATGGATGTGAGAATCATTTACATATTCCAAGTATCCGTTATTCTTCAAGAATATGGTAACTAATGCAATAGTTGTTATTGCGCTTACCATCATTCCAGCAAGAATGTACCAGCCAAAAAGTGTAGAGAACCAGTGAGGATCAAAACTCATAATCCAATCCCAAGACATGATAGATTCAGTTACCAAGAAGAAAACGAGAAACATTGCAGAATGCTTGAATCCCTTTTTGTACCAAACATTACCCTTTGGATCTTCGTCTTGCTTTAAACCAAATTTACGTATATTCCATCTGTATAAATTCCATCCTATCAAAAAAGCAGATGCCCTAGCTAAGAAAAAAGGCACATTAAGAAAGCCTGTTTTACCGGCAATTAATTCATCATAATGAGGATTGCTGGGATCTATGACTTCTGGATCCATCCAGTGAAAGATATGCGTCACATGAAAAGATGCCAACAATAAAAGAATAAACATGATTATCCCACCAGGTAGGATATATGCACTGATACCTTCCATGACTCGAAAAAGAACCACTGACCAACCCGCTTGCGCCGCTTTTTGAAGAGCTAGGAAAACTAGAGCTCCAAGACCAATCATAAAAAAGAAAAAGGCAGAAATATAAACAGCAGACCATGGTCTATTATGAACCTGATGAGTTACATGCTCTACATCAGTATCGCTACCATGATGAGCATCTTCTCCATGATGGTCATCGCTGTGTTCATCTGAATGATGCGACATGGAAGTGGTATGGTCATCACCATGTCCTTGACCCTCTTTGATATATTCTTCACCATCATGATGTTCAACATCATGATTGGACACCATGTGTTCAATCTCCTCGTGCGAAGGTACGGTCAAGAAACCAACCGCAGTAAGAACAGCGCCTATCACGATGAGGACGATTGCGAATATCTTTAACTTGCTTGTAACAGTATACATAAATATTAACTTCTAAGGCCTACTACTCGCCGCTTGTTGTTGTATTATTTTCTTCCTTCATCTCCTCGATTTCCCCAGGTTGCAATGTAGGTTGTTCAATTTCGGAATCTTTATTTTCTGGATTGGTATCCTGCGGGTTCACGTCTTCATCATAAGCTGCAAAAATACCATCATTGTTTCCTTCAACAAATTCTTGACGCACTTCTCCTTTCAAATCTTTGGTAAGTGCATCAACATAGTGTGCTATTTGCCATCTTTCTTCTATTGAAGTTTGTGAGGCATAGGAGCCCATATAATTAATACCATAATACATTACATGATAAATAGAACCTTGGGTCAATTCACGAGCATCGTAACTGGGTACTCCAAGAATCTTCTCGGTTTTCACTAAATGCCCCTGTCCATTTCCTTTTTGACCGTGACAGATTGCACAGTAAATATTGTATAACACTTGACCTTCTGTGAGGTTTTCTTCTGTATAAGGTAATGGATTTGTCAAGTTCGCTTTCGCGGAAGCGTAACCTTCATTATCATCATCATATTGATAAGGCATCCACCCGCGTGAAACGGTTCCATCAACTGGTTTCTGCGCCTCCATATCATTAGTAAATATATCTCCTTCCTCATAGGTACTGTAACCTACTTCTTGATACATATTTGGAAAATACTGAACCGCTCGATCAGATTTTGCAGCAACTTCCTTATCCGGCCCATCTCCACATGAGACAACAGCCAAGGTAAGAAATGCAAACAAAAAGGTTTTCATTAGCTTATTCATTAATGCGCGTCTTTATTTTCAATTAAATTAATCTCAGTAGCCCCAGTGTCATAAATGAACTTAGTTATTGAGTCGATGTCTTCACCATGTGCATCAATTTCCATAAGGAAATGATCATCAGTAGTACGTACATCAGGGTTCTCTGCAGCTTTAAACGGCCACAACCTACTTCTTAGATAAAAAGTGATCACCATCAAGTGGGCAGCAAAGAATACGGTTAGCTCAAACATGATAGGTACAAATGCTGGCATGTTTTGCAAATAACTGAAACTAGGCTTACCACCTATATTCTGCGGCCAGTCCTCGATCATTATGTAATTCATCATTACCGTTGCTACAGCCAGACCTACTAAACCGTATAAAAATGCATTAATTGCTAATCGCGTGTCTGCGATACCCATTGCCTTTTCAAGACCATGGACAGGAAAAGGACAAAAGACCTCTTCAATATGATATTTTTGCTCTCTGATTTGTTTTACTGCCCGCAATAAAACATCATCATCAGTATAAAGAGCATGTATTTTGTGTGTCGCCATAATAATCTAA
This sequence comes from Nonlabens sp., assembly GCA_049671565.1. Lineage (GTDB taxonomy): Bacteria > Bacteroidota > Bacteroidia > Flavobacteriales > Flavobacteriaceae > Nonlabens. The sequence goes on along the minus strand of JBATVD010000032.1, from coordinate 208,315 downwards.
TATGCTATGCCTCTGGGTGAGCTAGTGGATCACCTGATGTTTCAGCTGGGTTAGACGTCATTTTATTTTCTCTAAGTGTCTTGTACTTACTACCACTTGATTTCAGGATCGATTTTACCTCTGCCTGAGCAATTACAGGGAAGGTTCTAGAGTATAAAAGGAAGAGTACAAAAAAGAACCCTATAGTACCTATGAATATTCCTATGTCTACAAATGTAGGCGAGAACATCGTCCATGAAGATGGAATGTAATCCCTGTGCAATGAAGTCACAATAATTACAAATCGCTCAAACCACATTCCTATGTTTACTACAATAGAAATCACAAAACTAAACATGATACTTGTTCTCAATTTCTTGAACCACATGAATTGTGGTGAGAACACATTACAAGTCATCATGGACCAATAAGCCCACCAGTAAGGCCCTGTTGCTCTGTTTAAGAAAGCGTACTGTTCGTACTCAACTCCAGAATACCATGCAACGAAAAGCTCTGTGATATATGCCACACCTACAATGGAACCAGTAATCATGATTACCAAGTTCATCAACTCTATATGTTGGATCGTTATGTAATTTTCTAGATTAACTACTTTACGCATTACAATAAGCAGTGTGTTCACCATCGCAAAGCCAGAGAATACCGCACCAGCAACGAAGTATGGTGGGAAAATCGTGGTGTGCCATCCTGGAATGACAGACGTTGCGAAGTCAAAGGATACAATCGTGTGCACCGAAAGTACCAGTGGGGTTGCGAGACCTGCAAGAACTAGAGAGACTTCTTCAAAACGCTGCCAGTCTTTTGCTCTACCGCTCCATCCAAAGGATAGAATACCGTAAATTTTCTTATTGAAAGGTGTTATCGCTCGATCACGGATCATTGCAAAGTCGGGCAGCAATCCTGTCCACCAAAACACCAATGAAACTGATAAATAAGTAGAGATCGCAAATACATCCCATAAAAGAGGTGAGTTAAAGTTCACCCACAAGGAACCAAATTGGTTAGGAATAGGAAGTACCCAATAAGCCAACCATGGTCTTCCCATGTGGATAATCGGGAATAAACCTGCCTGAATTACCGAGAATATCGTCATCGCCTCCGCAGAACGGTTAATCGCCATTCTCCATTTTTGACGAAACAATAAAAGTACCGCCGAGATCAAAGTTCCAGCGTGGCCAATACCTACCCACCATACAAAGTTGGTAATATCCCATGCCCAACCGATGGTTTTATTCAATCCCCATACACCTATACCTGTAGAAACGGTATAAACGATACAGCCTAATCCATAAAGAAATGCAATAAGCGCGATTGTAAAAACCAGCCACCATTGCTTGTTTGCTTCTCCCTCTACGGGAGCGACAATGTCTCTAGTAACGTCACTGTAGGTTTTGTCACCTGTAACAAGAGGTCTTCTTATGGACGCTTCGTAATGAGCCATAATGTTTTGATTAATTTCCTAGTTAATTATACGTTTCTTACTTTGACCTGATAAAGCACATTAGGCTCAGTACCTACTTCTTCCAGTAAGTGATAAGCACGATCTGATTGCTTTAATTTATAGATCTCAGAATCTTTGTCATTAATATCACCAAATTTAATGGCACCTTCCATACAAGCGTTTGAACATGCCGTAGCAAATTCACCATCTTTGATCATTCTACCTTCTTTCTTAGCTTCAAGAATCGTCATCTGTGTCATTTGCATACACATAGAACATTTTTCCATCACACCTCTAGAACGTACTGTTACATCTGGATTCACTACCATACGACCTAAATCGTTATTTAAGTGGTAGTCAAATTCATCGTTCCCATTATATAGGAACCAGTTGAATCTACGTACTTTATAAGGACAGTTGTTGGCACAATAACGAGTACCTACACAGCGGTTATATGTCATGTGATTCTGACCTTGACGACCATGCGCACTTGCAGCAACTGGACACACAGTTTCACATGGTGCGTGATTACAGTGCTGACACATAATAGGTTGAAAGGCTACTTCCGGATTTTCGGCAGGTATTTCTAGCTCGCCAAAACCTCCTAAGGATCCGTTATCTCCAAACAGTCCTTCAAATCCATCCTTTTTCTCTTCATCTCCCTCAAAACTGTCGGTAGAAGAGTAATATCTATCGATTCGCAACCAGTGCATATCGCGTGATTTACGCACCTCAGATTTACCTACTACTGGAACGTTATTTTCAGCATGACAAGCAATAACACAAGCACCACAACCGGTACATGCATTTAGATCGATTGACATATTAAAATGATGACCTATAGATCTATCAAAACCTTCCCAAAGATCCACATCTGGTGACGTCACATCTGTTGGAATATGGTTTAAAGAAACTTCTGGCATTGGATTAAATTCATCCTTGTCACCAGTTCTATAAGTAGCAAGATCTGTTTCACGGATCACATCACGACCCATCATCGTATTTTGTAGCTGCGTACATGCAAATTCATGAGTTCCAGCTGCAACAGCAACCGTTGCGTTTTGAAGCGCTATACCATTTTTGTACAACGGATAAGCATTCACTCCTGTTTGCATCTCTTCCTGCACTCCTTCAGTCTGACCGTAACCTAGGGCTATTCCTATGGTGCCATCAGCCTGACCTGGTTGAACGAGGGCTGGGAGAGTAATCTCTTTTCCCCCCATGCTCACCGTCACATAACTTCCATCAAGAGCTCCATTTGCCACGTGATAGTTTTCAATACCAAGTTTATCGGCATCAGCTTGGGAAATTGTCATATAATTATCCCAAGTGGTTCTTGTAATAGGATCTGGCAATTCCTGCAACCATGGGTTGTTAATTTGCTTTCCGTCTCCTATGGCCGTTTTAGTATAAAGTACAAGTTCAAAATCTGAGCTGTCTTTTGAAGAAGATAGCTGACTCATCGCTTGACCATCTGACATTTCTGGCGCCAGGTCATTTGCAACAAACTCTGCATTGGACATATAAAATCCATCTTGCAGTGCTTTGTTCCAATTGGCACCATCTGTAGTAGCAGTTTCTTTTAAATAATCTTTGTAAGACTTGTCATCTCCACTCCATTTCAATAGAGTTTCCTGAATTTGACGAGTGTCAAACAACGGGTTGATTGTAGGCTGTGTTAAATAAACATGCCCTTTCTTAATCATGGTATCACCCCATGATTCTAGGTAATGCGGTGTGGTGGCGACATAATCGCACAATTCAGCCGTGGCATCTCTGCGGGTGGCAAAGGATACTTTTAGTGGTACTTTATTAAACGCTTTCGCGAAAGCGGAACTATCATCATAGCAATATACAGGATCAACGCCAGCAACGAAAACAGCTCCAACCGAACCTGAATTCATATCATTCACCAGCTGATCAACAGCCATACGACTACCCTGTCTCGTCATTACGGGCTCCTCGGTATCTACTATAGTACTCGAGAGCGCTTCATTAATGGAAAGAGTTAACTGATGGGCCGAACGATCAGGCAAACCACAAAGAACTACGGATTTACTACCGCCGCGCTTCAACGCTATAGCTGCTTGCTCTACCGCTTTCTCTACTTTGGGAGAAAGGGAAGGTACGCTACCTCCAGAAATTTTGGAATACAACGCCGCAATGATTGCTTTTTGTTCAGACGGCTTGGTTGGGTATCTTTTATCTGCATTTGCTCCAGAAAGGGTCATGTTTGACTCAAACTGAATGTGATGGGACATTTTCCCGTTTTTCGGAATGCGCGAAGCAGAATATCCTTTATCAAAACCTCCACCTTGCCAGTCGCCTACAAAATCTGCTCCTATTGAAACAATGCATTCTGCATCAGTGAAATTATAATCAGCTAATCCACGTGTACCATACTTAACCTCAAACGCATCTAGAGCAGCATCAGCACCCACGGCATCATATACAACTTCACGCACGTTACCGTATCTAGCCTTTAGCCCATTAACAATCTTACTCATGGAAGGACTGGCGTGAGTGGCAGTTAATAAAACCAATTCTTTACCGCCTAACTGTGAAAGTTTTTCACCCACCTCCTTATCTAGTGTTTCCCATGAAGAATCACTGCCATTTACTAATGGATTTTGCAATCTTTTAGTGTCGTAAAGAGAGAGTACAGATGCATGCACACGGGCATTTGCGTTACCTCGGTATTTTGCATCTCTGTTACTTTCTACCTTTATAGGTCGCCCCTCACGTGTCTTTATAAGAATACTCGCAAAATCATATCCATTTGCGATAGTCGTTGCGTAATAATTTGCAAGACCTGGAACAATACGCTCCGGCTGATTCACATAAGGAACAGAATGTATTACTGGCCCCTCACAAGCAGCAAGCGATGCGGCAGCTGTACTGAATCCTACATATTTTAAAAAGTCACGTCTTGACGTATTTGATTCCGTCATAGACTTGTCGTCACCTAAAAATTCATTGGTAGGAATGGGACTGGTAAATTCATTCTGCTCGAGATCTTTAATCATCTCGTTGCTGCTATCCAATTGTGCAGTGCTCTTCCAATATTTCTTACTCGTAGCCATAATATCTATAACTGTAAATTAATAGTGGCACTTACCACATTCTAAACCTCCTAAGTCAGCTATCGTAAGTTGACGACCACCTCTTTTTTCAGACAACTCCTTATGAATCTCTTCATAGTAGCCGTTACCCTTAAGATCTACATTAGTTTCTCTGTGACAATTGATACACCATCCCATGGTCAAAGGAGAATATTGATACATGATCTCCATTTCCTGCACGGGTCCGTGACATGTCTGACATGCAATGTTACCAGCATTCACATGTTGCGCATGGTTAAAATAAGCCAAGTCTGGCAAGTTGTGTATGCGTACCCATCGCACTGGCTGCTCTTCTCCTACAAATGCTTGCTCATCCTCATTCCATCCAGTAGCCTTGTAGAGCTTCTGGATTTCCTTGTTATAATCAATACCGTACTCATCCATACCCTCCTGATAAGTTTCTGGAGCAACTTCAGCAATGGACTTGTGACAATTCATACAAACATTCAGGGATGGAATCCCAGAGTGCTTGGACTTCATGGCGCTTGAGTGACAGTACTTACACTCTATCTGACTTGTACCAGCGTGAATTCTATGAGAGTAGTGTATGGGTTGTACTGGCGCGTAACCTTGATCCACACCCACACTCATAAGAGCTCCGTAGGCAAAATATGCACTGGCAAGCAATAAGAAGATAGCAGTCACCAAAACCAAAAACTGATTTTGAACAAACGCTTTCCAGATAGGTGTTCTTTGGACGGTATCTTCTTCAAAATCGGTCTGAATACCATTAGCCTCTGCAAACCTCTTAAGAGTATTGTTTACTACAAACAAAAGAACAACCAGCAAAAGCAACACTATTGCTAGCGCTCCTAAAATTAAATTATTAGTAGAGGAATTATCAACAGCTCCTGCAGAGACTTGATCAGTTCCAGCAACAGCAGCTACAGGTTCTGGCTTAGGAGTATCAGTGTAAGCGAGTATATTATCAATATCAGTATTTGAAAGCTGTGGAAAAGCATTCATGTTAGACTGTCCGTACTCGTTATAGATTTCGTTTGCTTGAGCATCCCCACTAGCAATAAGCGCAGCAGAATTAACGATCCATTTGTACAACCACTCTCTCTCGCGACGTTCTGTCACGCCATGGAGGGCAGGTCCAACAGCCTTTTTGTACAATTTGTGGCATGATGCACAATTTGCCTTGAAGAGCTTTTCTCCCGCTTCAGCATCGGCAGTACTAGCTTCAACCGGAGTTGCAGACACACCGTCAGAGGCAGTCTCTTCCTGAGCGTAGACATTTAATGATGAAAATGTTACTAAAAGAAAGACTAAAATCAGCGACCAGTTGGAAAAGGGTAATTTCCTATTTATCATCTCCTATTAAGATTATTACAATAACTTTGGCACAATAATTACGGTAGTTTACCGCATCGTCAATGCAAATGCAAAAATAAGTGATAAACCTCTTATTAAGGCTTTGGAAAATTGAAGAAAATAATTTATAATTAGTCTAAATAGATCTCGCTTTCGCGAAAGCAAAAATTGAAAAACATGAAAAAAATCCCGCCATCACTCATAATCCTATGTTTTATAACCGTGCTATCCACATCCAAATGTTTCTCGCAAAAGAATGGAAAAATTAGTGAAAATCAGGTCGTTGAGTTGATAGAAGCAAAGCAAAAGCTAGATCAATCTGGTGACTTAAAAGACCGCTTTACTATTCAGCTTTATTATGGCAACAGAGAAGCTGCTACTAAACAAAAAAGGGAGTATGAAGCATTGAGTTATAATTGGAAATGTGATCTCTTCTGGGAATCACCAAATCTGGCAGTACGTATAGGTAAATTCAGGAACCGGTTAGAAGCGGATCAGGCACTTCTAAAAATACGTAAAGATTTCCCGAATGCTATTGTCATGAAACCCTAGATTAATATTTATTATAACAGAAAAGGCGCTCATTAATTTGAGCGCCTTTTCTATATTCAATAAAACTAAAAGGTCTAGAGCTTCTTTTTAACCTCTACTTCTCTGAAGCATTCAATAACATCTCCTTCTTGAAGGTCGTTGTAGTTTTTAATCTGCATACCGCACTCGTAACCTTTAGCTACCTCTTTGACATCGTCTTTGAAACGTTTGAGCGCAGCTAGCTCGCCAGTGTAAACCACGATACCGTCTCTAATCAACCTTACACCGCCATTACGATACATTTTTCCATCTGTAACCATACAACCTGCAATAGTTCCCACTTTAGAAATCTTAAAGGTTTGTCGCACTTCTGCATTACCAGTAATTTCTTCCTTGAAAACAGGAGACAACATGCCTTCCATCGCATCTTTAAGATCGTTTATGGCATCATAGATAATAGAGTAAGTTCTGATATCTACCTCTTCCTGCTCGGCAACCGATCTAGCATTACCCTGTGGACGTACATTAAATCCAATTATAATCGCATCTGAGGCACTTGCAAGCAGTACGTCACTTTCAGTAATGGCACCTACGGCCTTATGAATGATATTGACTTGGATTTCTTCTGTTGATAATTTTTGGAAAGAATCGGTAAGTGCTTCTACAGAACCATCTACATCTCCTTTTAAAATCAAGTTCAACTCTTTGAAATCTCCAAGTGCTATACGTCTTCCTATCTCGTCTAGTGATAATGTTTTTTGAGTTCTTACAGATTGCTCACGTTGTAATTGAGTACGTTTTGCAGCAATTGATTTTGCTTCTCTCTCATCTTCAAAAACATTGAATTTATCACCAGCTTGAGGTGCACCGTCCAGTCCTAAAATGGAAACGGGAGTAGATGGACCTGCTTCTTTAACATCATTACCACGCTCATCTTGCATAGCTTTTACCTTACCGTGACGAGGACCAGCAAGAACGTAATCACCTACTTTTAAAGTACCGGCCTGAACCAGTATAGTAGATACATATCCACGACCTTTATCAAGGAATGCTTCAACAACAGTTCCCGTCGCAGATTTTTCTGGATTTGCTTTAAGGTCTAACAGTTCTGCCTCAAGTAGGACTTTTTCTAAAAGCTCCTTAACTCCAGTTCCTACTTTTGCAGATATATCTTGAGATTGGATTTTACCACCCCAATCTTCTACGAGTAAATTCATTTGAGCAAGACCTTCCTTAATCTTCTCAGGATTTGCAGTAGGTTTATCGATCTTATTTATAGCAAAAACTATTGGTACTCCCGCTGCTTGCGCGTGAGAAATTGCTTCTTTGGTTTGGGGCATGATGTCATCATCTGCAGCAGCAACAATTATAGCAATATCAGTAACTTGAGCACCACGGGCTCTCATCGCTGTAAATGCTTCGTGACCAGGAGTATCTAGAAAGGCAATCTTTTGACCACCATCCAGCTGTACCCCATAAGCACCTATATGTTGAGTGATTCCACCACTCTCACCTGCGATTACGTTCTCTTGACGTATATAATCAAGTAACGAAGTCTTACCGTGATCTACGTGACCCATTACAGTAACGATCGGAGCTCTATAAACTAAGTCTTCTTCCTTATCAACTTCCTCTGCAATACTTTCTTCAATATCAGCATTAACAAACTCAACTTCATATCCAAATTCCTCCGCGACAATACTCATCGTTTCAGCATCTAATCGCTGATTCATCGTTACCATCATTCCTAATGACATACAAGCACCAATAACCTGATTAACCTGGACATCCATCATTGTAGAGAGGTCACTTACAGTTACAAACTCCGTAACTTGCAGTGTTTTTTCTTCAGACTCAGCCTGTTCCAGCTCAACCTTTTCACGGTGTCTGTCACGTTTCTGACGACGATTTTTAGCACCCTTGTTTGATGATTTACCCTGAAGCTTTTCTAAAGTTTCTCTTACTTGTTTTTGGATTTCTTCTTCTGTAGGCTCTGCCTTGATAATAGGTTTACGCGGTTGATTACCACCTCTTCTTCTATTACCAGAACCGCCACCTGCACCAGGCTTGGAAATACGTTTACGCTTACCGCGATTTGCGTCACCTTTTTTCTTAGGCTTGGCAAATTTTGTCAAGTCAATCTTTTGACCCGTAACCTTGAGCCCGCCGAGCTTTTTGTACTCAGTTTTAATAACCTCTGACTCGTCAGAAGCATCGGTCTCTCTTTCTTTTTCTTTAACCTCTTTAGGTTTTTCTACTTTTTTGGCAGTTTCAGGATTAACTAGAGCCTTGGCTTCAGAAGCTTTAGCTTTTTCCTCTTCTTTCTTCTTTCTTTTAGAAGGTGCATCGGCTTTTACCTTACCTTTTTTAGGTTTCTTAGGCTCAAGATCAATTTTACCCTTAACTGTTGTTCCAGCAGCTTTAGGTCGATTTGAAACAACACCTGAGTCAGCGTCCTCCTCCTTAGACTCTTCTGGTTTAGATTCAGGAGCTTTTTCTTCAGATTGAGTAGGCTTTGTAGCTTCGGCAGTCTTTTCAACGGGAGTACTTTTAGGTTCCTCCTTTTGGGCTTCTGCAGCTTTCTTTTCGGCATCAAGATCAACTTTACCTACTTGCTTTGGACCGCTTAATTGAGCCTTTGCACGCACAACCTCTTGACGCTTTTGAGCTTTCTCCTCTTGCTCTTTTTCTCTTTGAATACGCAGTTCTTCTTGCTCCTTACGTCGCTCGGCTCCTACTTCTTTAGAGGCTACTTTTTTACTCTTATCAGTTTGAAACTCATCTGCAAGAGCTCGATAGACGCTCGCATCGATCTTAGTCGTGGGACGAGCCTCTATCTCAATACCCTTGGAACTAAGGTGTTCCACGGCTCTATCTAGAGAAATATTGAATTCCCTTAGAACCTTATTGAGTCTCATATTTTTTACTTCGGCCATAAAATGGTTATGGATTGACTTTAAATTTAATCTTCAAATTCTGATCTTAGGATAGTTACAATTTCAATAACTGTTTCCTCCTCAAGATCGGTACGTTTAATTAGGTCAGCAACGTCTTGCTCAAGAACACTTTTTGCCGTGTCCAGGCCTATTTTGCTAAATTCTTCAATAATCCAGCCATCGATTTCATCAGAGAATTCGCTCAACTCCACATCTTCCTCGACACCTTCTCTTATGACATCTATATCGTAACCTGTGAGTTTGCCTGCGAGTCTGATATTGTGACCCCTTCTACCTATGGCTTTGGAAACTTCTTCTGGATTGAGTCTTACCTCAGCCTTCTTGTTTTCCTCATCGATGGTCATTGAAACAATTTTTGCTGGACTCAATGCTCTACCTATATATAATTGGGTATTTGCAGTCCAGTTAATCACATCAATATTTTCATTACCTAATTCACGTACAATACCGTGTATACGAGAACCTTTAACACCCACACAGGCACCTACAGGATCTATACGATCATCATAGCTATCTACCGCTACTTTTGCTTTTTCACCAGGCTCTCTTACAACTGCTTTGACTTGAATAACACCATCAAAAACCTCAGGTATCTCTTGTTCAAACAGCTTTTCCAAAAACTTGGGAGAAGTACGGGATAAAATAATATTAGGTTTATTACCCCTCAATTCTACGCTTTCAATAACACCTCTTACATTTTCTCCTTTTCTGAAAAAATCTGATGGAATCTGACGATCTTTAGGCATGATAATCTCATTTCCTTCATCATCAAGTAAAATAATCGCTCTATGTCTTATGTGGTGCACCTCAGCATTGTATAACTCACCTTCAAGCTCTTTGAAATGCTTGAAGATATTTGTGTTATCGTGCTCATGAATTTTAGAAATCAGATTCTGACGCAAAGCTAATATCGCACGCCTTCCCAACTGAATAAGCTTGACCTCTTCTGCAACATCTTCACCTACTTCATAATCAGGCTCTATTTTCTGGGCTTCGGAAAGTGAAATTTCAGAATTATCGTCCTCTACCTCCCCATCTGCTACTACAACACGATTACGCCAAATCTCTAAATCCCCTTTATCTGGGTTGATAATGATATCAAAATTATCATCCTCTCCATATTTTCTCTTGAGGGCACTTCTAAACACATCTTCCAAGATCGCCATCAGCGTGACGCGATCTATCATTTTATCATCTTTAAACTCAGAAAAAGACTCGATCAATGCGAGATTTTCCATATGTACTTTTAATTAAATGTTATTATGACTTTGGCCTTTTTTATCTGGTCAAAGTTTAATTCCCAATTCTTCTCAACGGTCACCTTCCCCTTACCTATAGGCTTAGGCTCCCTAGCCTTCCAAGATAAAGCTATGCCCTCTTCTTGTACTCGACCCAACTCTCCCTTTTCAACCCTGCCATCAAGATCTTCAATTTCAAGCGTTCTTCCCACATGCTTATAATACTGTCGCGGGCGCTCAAGTGGAGCTGAAGCCCCTGAACTAGTCACTTCTATTGAGAAATCTATCTCTTCTCGATCAAGATTGTGCTCAACGGCTCGAGATACAAACATACAATCTGCAAGCTTAACTCCTTCATCCCCATCAATAGTTACGTGAATGTCATTTGCAGAACCTATTTTGAAATCAATTAAAAAAAGGTCTGAACGCTCTTCAAACGCACTATCCAACAACTCCTGAACCTTATCTTTTAGCATAACTTATAAAAAGAGGGGACTTTTTGTCCCCTCAGCTTAATTCTAACAGGCTGCAAATATAATACTTTTTAAGCTTAATCAAAGAAGTCAGGCGCCTAATCAAATGATTTTAAATTTATTATATTTAAACTGACTAATTCCCCTGATTATGAAAAAAATTCTTGTACCTACCGACTTTTCCTATGAAGCAGAGAACGCATTGCGCGTCGCGGCAGACATTGCCCGAGAAAACAACGGTGAAATTTTTCTTTTACACCTGCTTGACCTCCCTGTTCACCTTGCTAATTCCTCTGGTGGAGAAATGCCCGAAGCCCTGTTTTTCATGAAGCTTGCAAGGGAAAAATTCAATAAAATTATTGAATTGGATTTCCTTGAAGGCGTGACCATTCATGGCGATGTTGAAACAGGTGCGGCCTATAGTGGAATCATGGAAACCGTAAATAGACATAATGCTGACTTGATTGTCATGGGAAGCCATGGTACTGACGGGATCAAAAATAGATATATTGGTTCCAATGCAGAGAAAGTCGTGCGTAATTCAGAGGTTCCCGTGCTTGTAATCAAGGATCGCAAAAAAAGACTGGATGTAAATGACTTTGTGTTTGCTACTGACCTCAACCCAAATTCAATCAGTGCTCTCAAAAAGGCTGATGCTTTCGCGAAAGCGACAAATTGCAAATTGCATTTACTATATGTCAACACGCCTTCTAAATTCTTAACGACCCGACAGGCCGAAGCCAAGGTCAAAGAATATCTAGAAAATACTGCTGTTACTCCAGAAGACTACAGTATTTATAATGACAGATCAATAGAAAAAGGGGTTTTTAACTATGCCAAAGACATTAAAGGAGATATAATAGGTCTCGGAATCAAGGGGAGAAGGGGTTTGAGTCACTTTTTTGGTGGCAGCAATACCGGTGATATGGTTAACCACTCCAGTGTTCCTGTAGTGACCTTTAGAATCACCAAACCAAAGAATTAAACTTGATGACCTTGTCACAAATTTAAAAAGGCTGGATCTCTAGAAGAACCAGCCTTTTTTATTCAACATTAAAACTCACAATTACTTTTGAGTCTTGATAGCGTCGCGTATTTCCATAAGAAGTTGCTCCTCCTTTGTAGGACCTGCTGGAGCAGCTTTCTTTTCTTCTTTTTTCTTTCTTACCTGATTATAAGCCTTTACGATCATAAACAATACAAAACCTACGATAATAAGTGAGATAATAGTATTGATCCAAGCCCCATACATGATGGCGTTTTCAGGTTTAGTCACCACACCATCCGGGCCTATGACCGCTTCAGAAAGGACGATTTTCAAATCCTTAAAGTCAACGCCACCGGCAAAATGACCAATTATAGGCATCATAATCATACTTACAAAACCTTTTACAACGGCACTTACAGCGCCCGCAAGGATGACTGCTACCGCAAGATCAATGACGTTTCCCGTCATTATAAAATTTCTGAATTCTTTGAACATGTTTTAGGGTGTTTAGTTATACCGGCGCAAGGTAAAGGAGATTTTTAATTTAACAAATGGTTAAAATCAATTTTTACACTTCTATTTAATTCAAAATCAGTATTCTCAAATGTAATATCGCGGTACTCTGTCAGAAATTACCGTTAATACTTCATAGGATATCGTTCCAGAATTTTCTGCTACGGTCTGTGCGGTTTGATTTACCGCGTCCCATATGATGACGTCGTCGCCTACTTGACAATCCAAGTGGGTTACATCTACCATGAACATATCCATACAGATAATTCCCAAGGTAGGCGCCATTTTGCCGTTTATCGAGACCTCTAATTTTCCGTGACCATGAATGCGATGGATACCATCGCCGTGACCTAAGGCGACCACGGCATAAGTCATATCCTTGTTTGCAATAAACTGGCGATTGTAGCTTACGGTATCTCCTTTTTTAATATTTCTGATAAGTGAAACCTGACTCACAAGTCTAGAAATGGGTTTTAATTGCTTATCGTGCTCTAGGTCATTTCCATAACCATATAATCCTATTCCAGAGCGCACCATCGTAAAATGACTGGAAGAATAGTTCAATATGCCGCTTGTATTTGCTTCATGACGTATGATCTCATAATCCAGACCATCTTCTAGCGCTCCTGCAAGTTTGTTAAAAAGGGAAATTTGACCTTGTGTAAATTGTTCTTCTTGAAGGTCTTCACTTGCGGCAAGATGCGATTGAGCGGCGCTTACCTTGACAACTTCTTGCTCTCTTAGTTTAGCTAGAACTTCAGGAAGGTCTTGCTCATCTATTCCCAAGCGGTTCATTCCTGTGTTAAATTCTATATGTATCGGGTAGTTTTTTTGATTCCTCGCTTTCGCGAAAGCGAGAAATTCATCCAAAATTTCCAAACTATATAATACCGGTTCCAGGCAATGTTCTATGCATTGTGATAACTCGTGAATTTGAGGATGAAAAACCAGAATAGGTGTCTTGATTCCATTTTTCCTCAACTCAACTCCTTCCCTGATATAGGCGACGCCAATATAATCTGTGCCCAATTCTTGAAGTTTAAGAGCAACTTTTACCGCTCCATGGCCGTATGCATTTGCCTTAACCACAGACATAAATAGCGTGCCGGAAGGAACTATACTTTTAAGATACAGAAAATTATGGGTCAGTGACTCGAGATCTACTTCTAGCCTAGTGCCTTTTAACTTCAATTAAACTTCTTTTTTATTTATACCAGTTGCGGTATCGCGATTACTATTCTTGCGTTGGATTTGCATTGCCTTATAATAGGCCGCGCGACTTAATGGCTCATACTCTTGCTTTTCCCCCAGAAGCACCACATCTTCATCGGCCGTTTTGCGGTAGGAATATTGGGCAAGATTTCCAGTGCGTGTGCATACAGCGTGAACCTTAGTTACATACTCGGCCGTAGCCATGAGTGCCGGCATGGGACCAAAAGGATTCCCCTTAAAATCCATATCCAGTCCCGCAACAATTACGCGTATGCCTCTGTTTGCTAGGTCATTGCAAACGGAGACAATCTCGTCGTCAAAAAATTGGGCTTCGTCAATTCCTACGACGTCGCAATCATTTGCAAGCAATGGAATATTTGCAGCAGCAGGAACCGGTGTGCTGCGTATCTCGTTAGAATCATGAGAAACTACTTTTTCTTCATCATATCGCACGTCTATAGCTGGTTTGAAGATCTCAACATTTTGCCGTGCAAACTGGGATCTCTTGAGCCTGCGTATCAATTCTTCAGTTTTACCAGAAAACATGGATCCACAGATGACCTCGATCCAGCCAAATTGCTCTTTATGATTTACCGTATTTTCTAGAAACATTTTGTAATTTACAAACCTGAAAAAGCGAGACGCTTTTCTTTTGTTAAGTGTCCAAAAATACAAATAAACGAGCCGCACCTTATAGCAATATGAAAAAGAAAATAGCCGCAGACCTTACCAGCCTCGCACACCGTGTGCTACAGCTTAAAAATAAAAACGATGTTACAGAGCTACAGTCCATCGCAAAGGAATTGTATGAAAAACTCACTGTTCTAGCCTTTACTGAAAAACATTTCTCTGACGCTCAACCCAGTGCGGGCACCCGAGAGATCGAAGAAAGACTAGACAAAGCCTATGCTGAGGCAAAAGAAAATGTTGATGAAGTTTCTGACCGAGTGGAACAGGTTATGGAAAGCGCCCAAGAAGATGTAGAAGATGCGTTCTCAAACAGGAACCTAAGTGACTTATTTGTACCCGCAGAGGAGGATGAACGTGAAGAAATGGATCTTCCCGGCATCTCGACCATTCACAAAATGGTAGTTGAAATGCCTGATGAAGAAGTAGAAACTCCAGAAAAAAGACATCAAGAAAACTCTAAAAAGCCAGAATCTACTCCAGAGAAAAAAGCCTCTGAACCGGTGGAGCGTGAAAAAGAACCTTGGGAAAAATTAATTGAAAAGGTAAATAGGGAAAATGCTAAGCCTCGAGAGCAAGAATCCTCAGAAAAAAAAGGAATAAAAGCTGAGCAGCAAAAGCCAGATCTAGAAGAAATGCTGCCTAAACCTCAGTACAATAAAAACGATTTTGAAGAAATTACGGCAGACTTTAAAGAAACGCCTGTTTTTGAACGTAAGGTAAATGATAGTTCTGAGCGCCCTAAGTC
Source organism: Nonlabens sp. (assembly GCA_049671565.1). Classification (GTDB taxonomy): domain Bacteria; phylum Bacteroidota; class Bacteroidia; order Flavobacteriales; family Flavobacteriaceae; genus Nonlabens. The sequence continues at coordinate 193,088 of JBATVD010000032.1, read as the reverse complement.
TTTAAATGAGCGGTTGAACCAAGGCATGAAAATAGGAATGAATGACCGCATTGGTTTTGTCAAACACTTATTCAATGGCAGTACTGATGATTTCAACCGGGTGTTATCTCAGCTTAATACATTTCCCACACTAGAGAAGGCCAACCATTTTATAAATAATATGGTTAAACCGGAATACAATAATTGGGAGGGAAAAGATGTCCACGCCGATAAGTTTATGGATTTATTAGAACGTAATTATTCTTGATAAAAGAAGTTTCCAACACTCTTCAATAGAATAGTATTTTTTTGAAATTGATACAGACAAAATAGTTTTGCAATGGACGAGATATTGAAAAACCTCGCAGGCATATTATTATTTGTAGGGATAGTAATTTGTTTATGGGTCATACCCATATGGTTTGGCATTAAATGGGCTAAAATTAAAGGAGTTTCTAGATTGTGGATGCTCTCAGGTATTCATCCCTTTTTCGGCTGGATTGCATATTTGGTCTTAAGATATGGCGTAGATCCAAGAAAACAATGCGAAATGTGCAAAGAGTCCATCAAAATAGGTGCTTACATCTGCCGTTATTGCGGAAATCAAATGAGCAAGGAAGATGTAAACTTTTCTATTCAACAATTCAAAAGCAAGGCTTAACTAAAAATTCTAAACCTGAAGATCAAAATTGATCGACAATTATACGTATAAACCAATACATTTAGAATAGCAGCTTATAACATATATCCAGATAGTCCGTTTAAAACAACAACCCAACCACAAATGAACCTATACCAACAACGTTTACAAGAAGTACGTAGTTTTTTCAAAAATAAAGATACCGTACTAGGTTTTCGCAAGTTAATGGACTGTGCCTCAGATACTCAAAACATGCATGTCTATCAACAGATTATAGATATCGCTGCATGGAAAGAACGCCACCCAGAAGACATTGACCAACTCACCGATAAATCTCTCAATCTAGTAAACGAGCTAGAAAAATTTCAAATAGAACCCGCCGCAATTGATACTGCCATTATAACTGCAACAGACCTAACGAAAACCTATGGCAGTGAAAAATTTTGCTTAGGCCCCATTAACCTGTCAGTTTTCAAAGGCAAGGTCTATGGCCTCGTTGGAGAGAACGGGAATGGGAAGACTACTTTACTGCGTAGTTTAGCAAAAGAATTGAGTATTTCTTCAGGTAATTTGGATTTTCGCTTTCGCGAAAGCGTAAAAGACGATTTTGACCTTCGATCTAAATTAGTCTACATACCTCAACGTACGGCGACATGGTATGGAAGTCTCAAGGATAATTTAAAATTTGTCCTATCTAATTATGGAATAGACCCTCAAGAAAATGAGACACGGGTTCTTTTTATAATCGCTAGACTTGGACTGTGGAATTACAGACACCTCAAATGGAGTGAACTTTCTTCAGGATACAAGATGCGGTTTGAACTCGCACGCACGCTTCTCAGGCAACCGGAAGTGATGTTACTGGATGAGCCACTGGCAAATTTAGACGTACTTGCTCAACAGGTAGTTCTCGAAGACCTCAAATCTATATGCAATAGTGTTGCAAATCCTATTGCCCTCATTTTGAGCTCGCAGCAACTTTACGAGGTAGAAAAGATATCAGACAAGGTCATTTATTTGAAGAATGGTCAGTACACTGATAATAATGAGCCTTCAACTCAGGGAACAACCCAGCTTATTGTAGAAATAGATAGTATAAATGCTCGCGATCAAATAATGTCAGCCTTTGAGAATCTCGCACTAGAAAAGCTGGTTTATAATGGTGGTGTCTATCTGGCTTATTTTGATCAAAATACGGCATTTCACGAAGTGATCGCCGCGTTAGGTAACGCAAAATTAACCGTTACCTATATACGCGACATTTCAGTTTCCACACGCAGATTTTTTGTTTCCTAAACCACCCATCATGAAAAATTTCATCCTTGCTAAGAACCAATGGTTGCTGGAACGCTATCCATTGATCTGGAATACCAAAATCGTCTGGATGCTGGCAATCTCTATCGTTTTGCATATTATATTTTACTTGTCTGGCGTTATTTCCATGATTGATCCAGAGGTACTGCAAGAATATAAAACCCTAGATTTCTTTTTTGATAGCGGTGCTTTTTTCTTTGGGCTTATTATTTCAATCGTCCTGCTCATGCTTTGGCTTATTTCCATGTTTAGAAACAACGCCTTCAAAAATTTCTACCCCACGAGCAGGACAAAAGTTTTTCTGCAATTTGTGAGCTATTTTTTTATAACAATGGCGGCGACCACATTCTATTATTCTTTCACACTAGGTATGCAAACCTATATAGGTATTGAGTATGACGATGCTCGTATGGATAAGGAGATCGCAATCATTAATAAAGCCGTCCCCCTATTACCATTTGACCTCAATACTTATGAGCTGGACAAACTTAGATTGCCAACTCCATTTGACACCCTTTATTGCGAGACCAGAGAAACAGAAATGGATCAAAATTCAAAAATCTATAGTTTCAAAGGTCAGAAATATCAATTCTGGAGTTATCACAAAGAAGAAGTTTCCCGTATTGAGAATTATACAGAAAATAGCCTTAGAAACAAATCATTTCACAACCGTTTTGATGATAATAGAAATGTCCATACTTATTATATAAAGGACAATCCTCAACAATTAATAATACCGCACAATACCCATAAACCCAGTTTTTATAATTATTCTGATACATATTATACAAAGAATGGCAAAATGGATTTTTATGAGAACAGTCTCTACACTAAGAATTATAATAGTGGCGATGATTTCAGGTCCTTATCAGAACAGAGAATAAATAGTATTGAGACTAATCAAAAGCTGCTTGCGCAAGGCACTGAAAGCGTGAGGGAAGCCCTTCTCAATCTGAAGGAACTTGCCGACATATATCAAATCAAAAACAATCTCGAGATCGATAGCTGGTTGAATAGGCAATCTTATGATCAACCATTTGAAATTAGCGAGCTCATCCACAATGGAATACGCGTTTATAAAAACGACTCCTACATCAATCAGCAGCAAAATCCATTTTCCGCCTACGAGCGATCCTTGTATAGATCTACGTACTTTGATGCCTCAGGCCTGCATCGGTCGCTTAAAAACATAGATGATATCAAGTCCAGCAATATCTTTGAGTTTACGATCCACGTCTACCTCTGGATTGCCTTTGTCTTTTCTTTATTGGTTTTTGCCTTTAGAATGGCTGGCCTCAAGCCTTTGCTATTTGCTTTAGTTGCTATAGGTGTGCTGGCAATTCTCATCGCACTTATCATTGTTTTTTTGCAATTTATCCTTGGAAATTTTGAAACTGCTGGTTTCGCCACCCCTATTATTGTTGGGTCAGTTATTCTCTATATTTCTTTATTCCAATACCGTAATTTAAAAAAGCTGGTTGCGGGAGTCCTATTGATCATTTCTATGGGCGGCTTTGTGCCTTTCCTTCTTACGATAATTGGTGCCATAAGCCAGTATCAAATTTCTAAGTGCCCCAAATATTATGGCGGCAATGAAAGCAATTGTTTCGTACTATTTGAATATTTAGGTATTTATTGGAGTTATATTTTACTTGCGGTTGCATTTGGGTTTATATATCATCTAAGTAAGGTCTGGATGAACTGGAGGGCTCTACCAGAGGGATGATGAATTCGCTTTCGCGAAAGCGATAGCCTTTTACAACCCTTCTTGCTCTTTTATTAAATCTAATAAAGACTTTTTCTCTTTCTTAATCTGAAAGGAAATAAACCATACCATCACCGAAGCTATAGGAATGCTGCTCCAACACACGTATTGAAACATGAAGCTGGACAAGTTCTCTTTAAACGTAGGGATGAGTAACACAAACCCGATCCAGTAGGTTACTAAAATCGCGGGTGTGGCGATTTGATGGATCTTGAGTCGATTTTTTAAATATCCTTTTAATTCTTTTTGATATTCAATAACTGCCAGATCAGGACTCTGTTGTTTGAGCCGGTTGACAGACCACGCTTCGATAAGTACTCGTGACGCCACACTACCGATCATCAACCCCATCCCTAAATTGAAAATAGGCTCAGCTGGATTATAAACATATGTAAAAAATATTACAAGAATTAATACAGTAACAGCTAGTACTGCAATGGTATAAAACTGTTTGTTTTTAACATGACTGATTCTATCTGGCAGTGTAATTAGAGCTGGCTTTTGCCTTGGCCATTCTTTACTTAATTCATTAAAATTTTTCATTGGTAATACAATTTGATAGTTGATCCTTGATTCTATTGATGCGGGTACGCACCGCACCGTGGGATAGTCCCATAACTTCTGCAATTTCGTCTTGCGGCATCTGTTCCAGTTCCAACAATATGATGGATTTATTAACACTATTTAGCTTATTAATACAACTGTAAAGCTTTTTGAAATCGTGCTCTCTGCCGTTCTCATTATCGGTTTCATCTGGGAGCTCTGAAATGTTCTGAAGATCTACTTTTTGATATTTCTTGTCATTTCGCAACTGATTCAAACAGGTGTTTACGGCTATACGATACAGCCAAGTAGATCGAGAGGCGTTCCCTTTAAAATTATCCCAATGCTGGAAGGCTTTTATAAAAACTTCTTGGGTAAGATCCACCGCGAGTGGCTCATTTCCTTTTAGATATCCCAGGCACAAGCGGTACACCTTATCCTTATGGGTTTTATAGAGTGTTTGAAATCTAGCTTGTTGATCCAATTACTTGGCTTTTAGAACGATTGCGATTTGATTATTCAACCATTGAGGATCGTCATACATGATAAAATGTTTTGAGGTGGGATGCATGATCAGGTTATAGCGTTCTAAGTTAATGTATTGATCACGAAAGGTTTTTGTGGCCATTTTTTCCCCAAACATTCCTCCAGCTCCCAAAATGGTTACGGGAACATGAATATTCTTCAAATCCTCGCGAATATCAAATTTGAGATAATCTGTAAAACCATACACGTAGGTTTTTCGGTCTGTTTCAAGAACTGACTGTTTGATGATGGCCTGATGTTCAGGTGCCGTTGCCATTCCCGGTATCATATATTCCAGGGTTTGCTCAAAAGCGGCGGGCTCTATCTCCAGCATTTGGTTATTATAAGGACTATCATAAACTAATGTAGATAGATCTACGCCAGGAAACATAAGCGCTCCACTCGCCGGCAGACCATCGACGATGACGATTTCTCTGATTTTTAAGTCAGGCTGAGCCGCGAGCCAGGCAGCAAACGTTCCGCCCATACTGTGCCCTATAATCGTAAGCTTATCGCTATCTAATTCTTCCACATATTCCCTTAGATCTGTTCTGACCGTTTCAAGAAAATCACTTTCCAAAGCAGGGACTTTACCAAAACCCGCGTAATCAACTAAATGTAATTCATGATTCTTGAGGCTTTCCTCAGCGATGGTTTCCCAAACATCGCTGGTACTGGCAAAACCAGCCAGCAATAGAACAGGATCGCCATCTCCAACAACCGTAGTTTGAATGGATTGAGAATAAGCTGTGGGTACAAAGATGGCAACAAATAAAAAGGTAAAAAGAGTTTTCATGATAAAGAGTTTAGTTTCCCTTTTGAACCCGATTTCTTAGAATGTTACATGGAGATTTGAAAAAATTAGCTTGTTGTATGTTTTTTAGGGAGCTTCCTCACTTTCTTTTGCATAAATCATACAACGTTTGGAAAGCTTCTATTTCTTTTCTACATCTCAACCGATATAGAAGATAAGCTAAAACTACTACAGAAATAGCGACAAAAGGAGGATAAATCCAATCATAGAAATAAAACCCAGTAATTATAATTACAAGCAGAAAAACTCGAAACATCAAGTTAGTAGGTGGAATGAGTCCAGCTCCAACAACTATTCTACCGCTCTGATTCAAATGCCCAAAAACATGAAAATTGTTTACCAGACCTTTCTTTCTAAGAGTAAAATTAGAATTTCCCACCTCTCCTGTATACAAACCTCTTTCTTTCAGTTTGTACAGTGTCTTGAACGTTTCTGGATTGTTGCTGAGTTGTGGTTTCATGCGTAAATTTCACTTCGTTGTTTCACTTTCGCGAAAGCGAAATCCATATCATGTAATATAATCTCAATACTTTGTACTAAACACTTAATAATCAACACTCACTCTTTCCTCATCTCCCGCATCTGCATCTCAAGCAATGCGAGTTTATCCTCGAAATCACTGGAAAAATCAGGCAACCTGCGGAAGAATACATACCGCACCCGCCATAATTCCCTCACGTCTTTTACGGCGATCTTGATATCATCCAAGTTTTTATGATCAGCGCGGAGGACCAATCCTTTGTCGGTCGCGTAAAGACGACGGAGGATCAGTTTTTCATCGCATACACATAACACGACGGTACCGTTATTCAATTTTTTGATGATGTTGCTGGGAACTTTTTCGCCCACGACGATGTCCTTGGGATACAGGCCTTTGTCGTGCGAAGTCATTTCCAGATTGGTTACCGTGTAGGCTCTAAAGACTTTTTCGGTATTTAGGGGCAGGTTCAGTTTAGGCAAGTCATCGATAAATGCCTCGTTATCGTGGTACTCAATATAATCTTCAGCAGTTTTTTCAGTGATACAGGGGATTTCTGCAAAAACCTCCCGCTCCAGATCCTCGGGACTCAGTGCGAGGTCATCGTTGAACCTCAAAAGCTGATTTACGGTCAACTCGGCCGTTAACATGTCATCGATTGCGATGCTAAAATGGTTAGCAATCTTTATAATTGTATCGATCTTGGGTTCACTTCGTCCCTCCTCGTAAGCACCTAAGGTACCTCGCTTTAAGTCAAATAGGTCGGCAAAAGCCTGCTGGCTCAAACCTTTGACACCTCTTATCTTTTTAATGTTTTTTCCGAAAAAGGACATTTTTTTGCTAATTTTATTTGCAATATAAAATTTTTGTGTATATTTACACTAACAATATTAGCTAAAACTATTTGTTACGCCAAAAAAATGAGCAAAGACTTTTGCTCAAAACCAAATCTTAACCACAAACCTCGGTTTGAAAAACTTTATAACTATGATATCTATTATCGTTTACATCATTGAAACGGCCAGCCAAATTCTTGTAGGGTAACACCCGGTCTTTTTTCGTATTATTAAACCACTAAAAAATTTACCTATACATGAACAATTACTTTAATACCATCAAAGACTATCTCCTCGATCTCAATTACGATATTACCAGGGAAAATCCGTCCAGCGGTATTCTGGTAATTGAGCGAGAAAGCGTGGGAGTCAAGAACCTGATCTTGGGAATTGCGCCTCCCATCCTTATAATGGAACAATATATTTTTAAGATCAACAATAAAAACGAAGAGGTTTTTAAAAGCCTACTCCAAAAGAACAGGGACATCATACACGGTGCCTTTGTTCTGGACGAGACCGGCAGCAAGGTCATCTTTAGAGACACCTTGCAGATAGAAAACCTGGACCTCAATGAACTGGAGGGCACGTTGAATTCGCTCAGCTTACTGCTTAGTGAGTACTCTGAACAGATCATCAAATTTTCAAAATATTAAAACAAAGAAATCATGAACATATTCAAAAGATTATTCAAAATAGGACAAGCCGAGGCACATGCCTCAGTAGACAATATGGAAGACCCCATCAAGATGACCGAGCAGGGCATACGCGATATGAAAGAAGACCTAAACAAAAGCGTAGAAGCCATGGCACAAGTGCGAGCCCTTGCCATACGTTCAAAAAATGACAAGGAAGAATTTGAGGCCAAAGCTAAAGACTACGAGAGCAAAGCCATCCTTATATTAAAAAAGGCCCACAGCGGCGATATGAACAATGCCGATGCTGATCGACTTGCTAAGGAAGCACTCGCTAAAAAAGAAGATGCACAGAAGAACGTGGACCGCGCTGCTACAGAAGCAGAAAAGTTTGAGAAAAATGTGGAGCAATTACAATCGACCATTAATCGTATCAAGTCCAACATCTCAAACTGGGAGAACGAACTCAAAACACTCAAAGCCCGTGTCAAAGTAAGCGACGCCACAAAAAATGTCAACAAGCAAATGGCCGAATTGGATAGCGCAGGCACCGTGAGTATGCTGGAACGCATGAAAGACAAAGTCGAACAAGACGAGGCACTTGCCGAGGCTTATGGAGATCTTGCCAGCGCAAAGGATAGTATAGACGACGAGATCGACGCCGCTGCAGATACAAAAGATGCAAAAGTAGAGGACGACCTCGAGAAACTCAAGTCGCAACTGGGACTGAAGAACGATGCGTAGATCAGTTGCGGCGCATACAATGCGCAACAACCGATAAGGGCGCTTCGCAAGCGCCCACACACGTAGCACGATACTAGAAAAACGCAAAGATGCAATACGTTTCTTAAAAAGACGCATGCGATGCGCCACAACAATCAAATCATTTTGGAAAACTATTTCAACATATTATTCTCAGAGGTAAACATCACACTCACTGTGCTGTTGATCATCCTTATTCTGTACTGGATCGTGACCATGATCAGTGGTATCGACTTTGATCTCGATATCGATGTGGACATTGATATCGACGCAGACGTTGATGCAGATCCTGGTATCGAGGGCGGCAACATGGACTTTCAGGACGTAGCAAATGCTGAGGTGGATAAGGAACACGTGAAATCACGTCGTGCCAGCGATTTGAAATGGTGGCAGGTACTGCTCATCTATTTCAATTTTGTGGGGCTGCCGTTCATGTTTACGTTCACGGTATGGATTTTCCTGTGGTGGATCACGACAGTTTTGGCCACGGCGATTACGGGCAGTTATGACAACAGTTTCGGTTTTGTCATTGCCCTCGCAGCCTTTATTCCCGCGTTAATATTGACCAAGGTGTTTACCACACCATTCAAGTCCTTTTTCAAAAACCTGAATAAGGATGGCGATAAAGCCGTCGATTTTTTGGGACGTAAAGCCCTTTTGCTTTCCACGATTTCGGGCGATAAAATGGGAAATGCAGAAGTCTTGGCAGATGGTAATAGTATGAGTATCTATGTAAAATCACTGGATGGATCAGAATTACGCTTTCGCGAAAGCGTACTCATCATCAAGCAATCGACGGATAAGAACTATTTTTTAGTGAGTAAGGGATAGATCATAAAAGTACAGGAGGCGCATGCGAGGCGCCCCCACGGAGAGAAAAAAGGCGCATGCGATGCGCCACAACATCTAAAACAACAACTAAATCTAAAACAATAAATAAATGGACGGAATTTTACCAATCATCGTAACGGGTCTGGGGATCATCCTCTTTCTCGTCATCGTTTACTTCGCGATCATCGCGATGTTTTACAAAAAAGTACATCAGGGCCAGGCGCTGGTGCGTACAGGTTTTGGCGGTACAAAAGTCGCAACAGACAAAGGGCTCTACGTCGTTCCCGTGTTCCACCGTGTGGAAGTCATGGACATCTCGGTCAAGAAGATCCAGATCGAGCGTATGGGCGTGGAGGGATTGATCTGTAAGGACAACCTACGTGCCGATATCAAGGTCGCGTTTTTCGTACGTGTCAACAATGAGGTGGAATACATCAAAAAGGTAGCGCAAACCATAGGTGTGCAACGTGCCTCTCGTATTGAAACTTTGGAAGATCTTTTTGAAGCCAAATTCTCTGAAGCACTCAAAACTGTCGGTAAAAAATTCCAGTTCATCGACTTGTACGAGGCGCGTCGCGAGTTCCGTGATGAAATCGTGGACATTATCGGTACCGATTTGAATGGTTATACGCTGGAAGACTGTGCCATTGACTATTTGGAGCAGACGTCCGTAAGCGTTTTGAAACCGGACAACATTCTGGATGCAGAGGGTATCAAAAAGATTACGGAGTTGACCGCCGCGCAGAATATCAAGTCCAACTTGATCACGCGCGACGAGGAAAAAACCATCCGTAAGCAAGACGTGGAGGCTCGTGAGGCTATTCTAGAACTCGACAAGCAACTTGCCGAAAAAGAAGAGCAGCAAAAACGGGAGATCGCAAACATCAAATCTCGTGAAGAGGCCGAAACGCTTAAAGTAGCGGAAGAAGAGCGTCTCAAATCAGAAACCGCCCGCATCGCAACCACTGAAAAAGTAAAGGTGGCTGAAGAGAACATGCAGCGCCAGATCATTGTTGCCGAGAAAAACAAGCAACGTACCGATGCTGTAGAGACAGAACGTGTAGAGAAAGACCGCGAGCTGGAGCGTACAGAGCGTGAGCGCGTCGTGACCCTTGCCGAAATCGAGAAAGAAAAAGTCGTTGAAGTTGAGAAAAAGAACATTCAAGATGTGATACGCGACCGCGTCGTCCTTGAAAAAGGAGTGGTCGAGGAGCAGGAAAACATGAAAGATATCGAGGCTTTCAAAACTGCCGATCGTATCAAGCAAGTAACCATCACAAATGCTGAGGCTAAAGCTCAGGATGATCTCATCAAGACCACAAAAGCTGCCGAAGCCTCTAAAATGGCCGCCAAGCAGAAAGCAGAGGAGATCAACATCGAGGCACTAGCAAATAAAGAAGCCAGTGAAAAAGAAGCCGAAGCCAGAAAAATACTTGCGGAGGCGACTGCTAAAGAGGAAGCGACTGTCGGACTTTCTGAGGCTCAGGTCATGCACGCAAAAGCAGAGGCCAGCGAGCGTCAGGGAATTGTGGACGCACTGATCATCCAGAAAAAAGCCGAGGCAGAAGCCAGCGGCATCACAGCAAAAGCCGAGGCAAACCGCAAAGACGGACTCGCACAGGCTGAGGTCATCAAGGAAAAAGCCCTAGCCGATGCCGCAGGTATCGAGGAGAAAGCAGAAGCCATGAAAAAACTGGACGGCGTCGGGAAAGATCACGAGGAGTTCAAGCTACGTCTGGACAAGGAACTTCAAGTGGATCTCGCCCAGATCAACATCCAGAAAGACATCGCAGATGCACAGGCACAGGTCATAGGCGATGCGCTTAAAGCCGCCAAAATCGACATCGTAGGTGGCGAGACCATGTTCTTTGAGCAGATCATCGGCCAGATCACAAAGGCTAAGGGTTATGACAGACTCGTCAACCATTCTGAAACCGTGCATGAGGTAAAAGATGCCATCTTGGGCAGCGATGATGTAAAAGGCAACCTACTTGAGAAAGTACGCGACTTTGCCGATAAATACAACATCAGCAGCGAGGACATCAAGAACCTGAGTATTGCCAGTCTATTGAGTGATTTACAAAACAAAAGTGACGATGGCGATGAGCAGAATATGTTAAGTAATTTGTTGAGTATGGCGAAAGGTTTGGGGCTTTCTGGTAAGAAAATTAGCGACCTGTAGGGGCGCTTCGGTAGGGACGCTTCGCAAGCGTCCGCGGAAGCTGAAGTATGTTAGAGTTGTTTTTAGGGCGCTACCCCAGCCTGCAAAAAGGCTGGGGTCTGGCTATCCGCTACAATTTCTCGCTCGTTGCTCTCGCTGTGGGATTTCCACTGCTATCCCTAGCGCTAGTTTGTAACATTAAATTGAAAATCGTTTGTCAGTAATATTTTTCTCAATACCTATATCTTGAAAAGAAGAAAATCGGTAAGACTAAAAAATCATGACTACGCTTCTGCGGGAAGTTATTTTATTACGGTCACTACCAGAAATCGACTACCGCTTTTTGGATACATTGAAAATGACAAAATGATTTTAAATCGTTTTGGTATGATCGCTCAGAATGAGTGGCTGAAAACAGTCGAGCTGCGAGAGGAGATCATTCTTGGCGAGCACGTTGTTATGCAAGACCACATGCACATGGTTCTTAACATTGCCGTGGAAGAACCGCAAGTACAATGGACTGATGAAGAACGGGAACGACGCGCTGGCGCGGTCGCTGGAAAGCACCTGACCAAGACGAAATCCGTCAGTACCATCATCCGAGGTTTTAAAGGAGCAGTCACGAGACAGGTTTTAGAGATGGCTGAAAGCATCCGTAGAGACGCTTCGCAAGCGTCTTCATCAGTAAAGGGCGCATGCGATGCGCCCCAACTTGGCAGGAACGTTTCAATAGCGTCTTCATCAGCACAGGGCATTTCTGAAGATGGCGCTTGCGATGCGCCCCAACGGGCGTCCCCAAAAGAGATAAATCTCTCTCACCAGCTCGCTGGGGAAAAAACGATCTGGGTACGCAACTACTACGATCATATCATCCGTAGCGATAGGGTCTATAAAAATATAGAGCAGTATATAAGAGACAACCCGATAAACTGGAAAAAAGATCGGTAAGGGCGCTTGAAAAGGGCGCTTCGCAAGCGCCCCCACGGCGTAAGAACGCATCGCAAGTCCCAAAGACGGAGATAAAAGAGAGACCCAGTAAGGGCGCTTCGCAAGCGCCCCCACCAGAGTAAAAGATCCAAAAAGGGCGCAGGAAAAGGGCGCATGCGATTCGCCCCAAGGATGCGCCCCAACGAAAAAGACAGATGACAGAAAAAGATAAAAGCACGCAAACCCAACTCGACTCAGGAACCTACGAGATCATCCAAAGTCGCTTGCTCAAGCAAAAAACCGACTTGCAGCAACGCCTCAACGCGCTGAATGAAGAGCGCAAGAAAGTCTTTGGTTCGCTGGAAACGCGACTGATCGCAAACGATCGCATCAATACGGAGAACAACTGTATCGCGCGGGATATCGTGACCATCGGTAAGCACAGTATTTTTGGGTATAACGTGCATTTTGGGTTGCGCACGGAGATCAAGCTGAGCGATGTTTTCAGCGTTTATGAATTTGGCACCGCATCGCAAAGCGATACGGTAGGGGCGCTTCGCAAGCGCCCACAGGACGAGGAAAGGGCGCATGCGATGCGCCCCAACGATGAAAATCGCCCTAACGATGAAAATCATCCAGAAAAGGAAAAAAACCGAGATCCTGGATTAGAATTACGCTTTCGCGAAAGCGGTACAAAACTGCAGCTTTTAGAAAACAGCACCTTTCAAACCGACTTTGAAAACCTCTACAAATATTACCGAAACACGATTTTTGCGCGGTTTGCCATCATGGGCAACTACCTGCACATGGTGTTTCAGCTGAGTGAGAGCGTGACGGACATTAAGTCGTTCAAATGGCTGATTACCGACGACGGGCTGGAATATATCGATAATCGCAGTGAGCACGAGGTGCGTTTCCCGCCGCAATATGGATTTGCGTGGAAAGAGGCGGGCCGTGACGACCAGCGGTATGGCGAGCATGCGCACGTGTCTATTTTGGACAAGGTTTTTGTGGAAACCATAGGCGGCGATCTCACGATCAAGGTGGAGGACAATACAGACGACGGCATGGGGATTTACCGTGAGGACGTGGTGCACCGAGACCAGACGCTGGACGACGGTCAGTACCGCTATGCTGATCTAGGGAATCTTATTGTTCTGGAAATCAAACCTTTTCAAGAAAATCCACGGTATTTTGTGTACAACCACAAGATCAAAGAAGTAGAAAAAATCGAGAGCATCGCACAGGCGGCGGTGCTGTTGCCAGACGATCAGGGGATCATTTTTCCCGATGGTTATTACCTGCAAACGGGACAGTACAACGTGTTCCCGTCCATCAGTAAAAATCTAAAATTCCAGAAGCGCATTGCCTCGCCTAATGGGGAGGACCACCTTTATGTGTTTTATAATCAGGCCGATGGGATCTATGTGCTCATGTCGTATAATGTGATCGAGCAAGAGGTCAAAACACCTATCGTTTGTAGCGGTTTCACGATTTTGGCACGTGGCGAGCTGTGCTATTTCAGGAACGAGGACGAGCAGACCAAACATCACATGATGCAGATCTGGCAAACGCCCTTTATGAAAGGTGACATCATGCCGTCTGAGCATCAGGACACGCTGCTGTACAAGATCGGCAACAAAGACGTCGTCAAGGCGATGGCCGAGTCGCACGAACTCATCACGCTGCTCAACAAGGAGGATAGCTACGAGGGCTTGTACGACGATATTGCTGATGCCAGTAAGGATTTGCTGGATGCGTATTACTGGTTAAACGAAGAAGAAACGGAACGACTGGACTTGCCTTTGCGTGAGATCAACAAAGCCTCAAATGCGGCGATCGATGAGTTTGAAAAGGTCAAGCAATTACGTAAAAAAGCAGCTCAGGAAACGAGCTCGCTTTCGCGAAAAGGAGAAGAACTTTTTAGTAAGATACGCAGTACCAGCTTTAAAACGATCAATGACTTTGTGCAACTGTTGACTCAATTACGCACGCTGCGTGGAGAGGCGATAGGACTCTATGAAGTACGTTACGTGGATGAAGAATTCATCAAAGGCATCGAGGAACAGATCGTGGAGCAAAATGAAATGATCTCGCGTCGTGCGGTTACTTTTTTACTGGATGACAAAGCCCTCGCGCCCTATCACGACGCCATTGCCGAAAAAGAAAAAGCGCTCGCAGATGCCAAAAAAGTCGTCGAGATCAAGGCACTGGAAAAAGAGGTCAATCAGATTGCCGAAGATCTAGAACTTTTGATCGAGATCGTATCCAACCTTGACATTGAGGACACCTCACAATCCACCAAAATCATTGAGAATATCTCGCTGATTTTCGCCACGATCAATCAGGTCAAGGCAGCGATCAAAAACAAGATCAAGCAAGTAGGCAAAAAAGAAGCTCAAGCCGAATTTGCCGCGCAACTCAAGCTCATCGATCAGAGTATCATCAACTATCTGGACATCGCAAACACGCCCGAAAAATGCGATGAATTCCTAAACAAGATTTCCATCCAGCTGGAGGAACTTGAGGGACGTTTTGCCGATTATGAGGAATATATTACCGAGATTATCGAGAAACGCGAGGAAGTTTACGCCGCTTTTGATAATCGTAAAAACAGTCTGGTCGAGGCGCGGAACAAAAAGGCGATTGCATTACAAAACGCGGCCGAGCGCATCATAAAGGGAGTGCAAAAACGCGCTCAATCACTCGCTACCGCTACCGAGATTAACGGATATTTCGCCAGCGATTTGATGATCAACAAGGTGCGGGATATCATCGCCCAACTCAAGGAACTGGAAGACGCTGGTAAGGCAGAAGCCATTGAAACCGCATTAAAAACATCGCGTGAAGACGCTTTGCGTAAACTCAAGGATAAGAATGAACTTTACGAGGACGGCGATAATATCATCAAGCTGGGGAAACACAAATTTGGTGTTAACAAACAGCAATTAGATCTGACCATCGTTTATAAGGACGACTCGCTGTATTACCACCTCACGGGAACCGACTTCTATCAGCAGTTGCACAACGAGACCTTGACCGCAAGTCGTTACTTGTGGGATCAGGATCTAGTTTCAGAAAATGCTAAGGTCTACCGATCCAGTTATCTCGCCTACACCATTTTCAAAACTGCAGATAAAGAAGATTTACGATTAAAGTCGGATGAAGATTTACTGGCGGTGGTTCAAGAAGCCGCTAGCGGTAATTACTCGGCGGGATATGTAAAAGGCGTGCACGATCAGGATGCGATGCTTATTTTAAAGACCTTGCTGCACAAGCAGCACGATCTAGGCCTGCTGATTTATCCGCCCCAGGTGCGTGCGCAGGCGCAGTTGTTTTGGAATGCATTGCCGAAAGACCAGCAGAAACATTTCAATCAATTGATCAAGAGTGCTGGAGAAGTTTTGGAGGTTTTCCCTGAGAGTAGGGAGTATGATCATGTGGTGGGGAAGATTGAGAGGGCTTTAAAAGACAATGTCACGCTGAGCCTGTCGAAGCGCGATGATGAAATAAAAACTCGAGATAATAAAAACGACTTCGACAAGCTCAGTCTGACACGAGAAGTCGCAGAATACCTATTCTATGAACTCAAGGACAATGATCACTTTGTTGTGAGCAGTTCGGCGCGGGAGTTACAGGAGGCCTTTGAGAAAAAAATCAAGGAGCAAAAAGCCGCACAAAAGTTTAAGACCAGCCTAGAAAACTGTGATACAGATGCCGCTCGTGTGGAGCTGGTGCGTTTGTGGGTTTCCGCTTTCACTTCGGCTTCGCTCAGCGACCGCGCTAATGAGAAATTTAATAGCCTCGCACCGAACACATCGTCGAGCAAAGTGCGAGCAGAGTTCAATTTGACAAAAGACGAAAAGGTAGCTGAGCGAAGCCGAAGCTACGTTGACGAATGCGTTGCAGACATCCTTTACGGCGAGCAGGTGGCGGCAGAAGTGAATGCGATTGCGCCGCATGAGGAAATAAAGAATTTAAAAGGGGCGCACGCGACCGTGGACGACGGCAAAATGTTGTTTCACTACCATGAGTTTGTAAAAACTTTGGAGCATTTTACCGCAGTAGAAGTGCCGGCTTACAACGCATTCCGAAAAGCAAAACACGAGGTCACGGAAACCTTGAAAGAGCAATTGCGACTGGAAGAATTCAAGCCACGCGTGTTGAGCAGTTTTGTACGTAACAAATTGATCGATCAGGTGTATTTCCCGTTAATAGGTGATAATCTCGCCAAGCAATTGGGAACCGTAGGCGACACCAAACGTACTGATCGCATGGGACTGTTGCTGTTGATCTCGCCACCGGGTTATGGTAAAACCACCTTGATGGAATATGTCGCTAACCGACTGGGATTGATTTTTATGAAAATAAACGGACCGGCAATAGGTCATGAAATCACATCGGTTGATCCAGAGGCAGCAACTAATTCAGCTACTCGTGAGGAACTGAAAAAGCTCAATCTCGCCTTTGAGATGGGCGATAACGTGATGCTGTATCTGGATGATATTCAGCATTGTAATTCTGAGTTTTTACAAAAGTTCATCAGTCTTTCTGATGGAACGCGTAAAATTGAAGGAGTTTACAACGGCAATCCCAAAACCTACGATCTGCGCAGCAAAAAATTCTGTGTAATCATGGCGGGAAATCCTTACACCGAAAGCGGCGATAAATTCCAAATCCCAGACATGCTAGCAAACCGTGCGGATATCTACAACCTAGGAGATATTATAGGCGATACCGCGCACTTATTTGAACTAAGTTTAATTGAAAATGCGTTGACTAGCAATTCTGTACTGCAACAATTAAGCAATCGTAACTTTGATGATGTGTATGCATTAATTGATCGGGTGCAGAATGGCGGTTCTCAAGGTGCCTCAGCCCTCGGAGAGATGGAACTTAAAGGTAATCACAGCACGCAAGAAATCGCAGATTATGCGGCGGTTTTGGAAAAGGTGTTAAAGATTAGAGATACCGTTCTTAAGGTCAATGAAACTTACATTTCCAGCGCAGGAATGGAAGATGAATACCGTACAGAACCCAGTTTTAAATTGCAAGGTTCGTATCGTGATATGAACAAGTTGGTCGCCAAAGTCGTTCCCATCATGGATGACAAGGAACTGGACACTTTGCTTTTATCCCATTACGAAAGCGAGTCCCAAACCCTAACCAGCGCCGCAGAAGCCAATCTTTTAAAATACCGCGAACTCATCAATAACCTCAGCGATGAAGAGCAACAACGCTGGACGGACATCAAAGCGATCTTTCAGAAGAACAACAAGCTTAAAGGTCTTGGCGGTAATCAAATGTCTCAGGTATTGAGTCAGATGATGGAGTTTACGGAGAATTTAGAAGGGATTAAAGAGGTTTTGAAGAAAGGGTTGGGAAAGTAGTAAGATGATCTTATCTTACGATGATTTTGTCTTACGATAAAATCATCGTATATTTGCCTCATGAAACCATACAAGCTATCTCCTACTCAAGGAGTCGTTCCCGTTGACAAAATAGTAGGTCGAAAAAAAGAGCTGGCTCAACTAGAGAAAAAATTAGCATCCCAAAGCGTCGTGATTGAGGAGATCAGGCGTATGGGCAAAACGCTTTTTCTAAAAAAGTTTGCCCATCAAGCCAATGACCGTCTAAACATTGTTTATTTCACACTTCAAGGCGTAAAAGATGTTAATGAACTCATTGAAATGCTTATAGAAGGCTTAAGAATTGAACGATCATTTGCAAAATTCCGAATTGGTTGGAATAAAATAAAGAGTGTTGTAAATGCAATCAAACCTGATGAAGTTGACGTCGTTAGTTTCAAATTCAAACTACCCATCTGGAAAGAAGAATGGAAACCATTACTAAATGCCTGCCTTGAGGATATAGCCTACAGAGAAAATGACGATGAAAAGCCACTTGTCATTATACTTGACGAACTACCGATTATGATTTGGGACTGGATCCAACGAGGTGAGAGCGAAAAGGCTAAAGAATTCCTAGATGTACTCAGAAAAAATCGTCAATTACTTGAAGATAAAGGAAGGGTTCGATTTGTAATCTGTGGTTCAATAGGAATGGAGGTCGTTCTCCAAAAACTGAAAAAAGAACATAAATATACTGGCGAACCTTTCAACGATGCTGCGCCCTTTTCACTTGGAGCTATGACAAAAGAAGATGCTGAATTCTTGAGCAGTTGCTTGCTACTTGATGATTTTAAAGTTGCTGATGGGGAAAATGAGGACAAAGTTATCAAGCATATTTCAGATGTAACCGAGGGCTTACCTTTCTACATTCATCGCATTTTTAGCATTATCAGAGATAAGTTTGACAGCCGTCTAAGCATGGAAAGTGTAAACACAGCCTATAAATTTCTTATTGAAGATCCTTTTTATTCTAAGGTCCTTAAACAACTGGATGAAAGGCTTGATACTTATTATCCAGTCAAAGAAGCCGAGACTTTCAAATCAATTCTCAATCTAATTTCAAAATCGGACGACCTTGTATCCGAAAAGGAGATAGCTGAAAAACTCAATCTAGAAAAGAAAACTGTAAAATCTTCTATCTATACCCTGTTGTCTGACACTTACTTGATAAGAGACATAGAAGATCAAAAGAATTATTATTCATTCAAATATAAATTGGTTAAAAAATGGTGGAGAATAAACATGGCTTAGGCTCTACTCTTTCTTTCGGCGCAAAAAGTGTTAACCCTGAAATTCTAGAGGCATTATTGATAGGAAGAGAAAGAATTGTAAATCAGTTAGAGAATCGCGTAAAAAATATCGCTAATGACGGACTGAACCATCAGGTCTTAATCGTTGGAGCACGCGGAACGGGAAAAACACATCTACTAAGTGTTTTGCATCATCGTATACAACCATTCATAAATAATGGAAAAATCAAGGTCGCATACTTCGCCGAGGAAGAATATGGTATATCAGGATTTCTAGACTTTTTAGTTCGGATTTTAAACGCTTTTATTAAATACAATGAGCAAGATGCCGAGTTCTTGAAAGAGCAACTTACTCTATTACAAGATACTCCGTTTCAATATCAGGAAGAAACAATCCAAAAAATCATTAAGGACTACATAGCTGAAAAACCTCTTATAATTCTTACAGAAAACTTCAATGACATTCTAGAGGCTTTGAAACATGATGGTCAGTCTAAATTGAGGAACTGGTTGCAGAAAAACGACAGAATAAGTATCATTTCAACAGCTCAGGCATTAAGCGATGATATAGGTAAAGAGGATAAACCTTTTTATGGTTTTTTTGATGAGATCAATTTAACCAACCTTGACTTGGATCAATCATATAAGCTTTTGATGACTCTTGCAGAATTGGATCAAAGAGATGATGTGATTGAGCATCTTAAAAACAAAGGGAAAGCTCAAGTCAAGGCGATCAATAGACTGGTAAAAGGAAATCATAGATTGCTGATTACGTTTTACCAGTTTTTAAAATCAGATATTCTGTCTGATTTGTCCGTAATGTTTATTAAAACTCTTAATGACTTAAAACCCTATTATGAGACTTACATACGTTACTTGCCCCCTCAACAGCAAAAAATTCTTCGATTTATAGCACTCGCTAAAACACCACAGTTAGGAACTACCATTGCCAGGGAGTGTTTTATAGAGCAAAAATCGCTTTCCAAACAATTAAGTGAATTAACAAGAAAAAAGTTAATCGAAGCGATTATAAACCATTCTGATAAGAGAAATAAGCTTTACGACGTTGCAGAGCCTCTTTTACGGATCAGTATTGAAATAGGAGAACATAAGGAAGGAATTAGCGCATTGTTTGTGGATTTTCTAGCCTTATACTACGATCAGAAAGAGCTTGAATTACAAAAAGAAAAATTTAATGATATTTACATAAAGTGTTTGAATGTAGAAGACAAAAAAAGATACGGTTTTGAAGTTTCAGCTAGAGAAAAAGCGATAGAGATACAAAACAATTCACAAAATGACGAATATTCTGCTGTGTATAAATTACTAGAAGAGGAAAAGTATCAGGAAGTTCTTCAATCCTTATCTGCAATTGATCCTGAATCTAAGGAAATAGAAACTCTATTGATAAAGTCATTGACGTATTCTAGACAAGAACAATATTCATCATCAAAAAAAGCTATCTCAAAAATTTTAGAAATTGAGCCTAATTTAGAAGTAGCTTGGTATTTTATGGCAGTACTTGCAAAAAATACCAGCGACAACGTTTTAGAATTAAAAGCGAGGGAGGAAGTTGTAAAAATAAATCCTCAGGAGGCAGAAAATTGGTTTGACTTAGGGCTGACCTTATCTAAAAACAATAGAATTGATGAAGCCGTTAATAGTTTTAAGGAAAGCTTAAAAATTAATCCAAAATCCGTTTCAACTCTTGTTGAATTGGGAGGCATATACTTCGAAAAGTCACAATTCTCAATAGCTGAAACCTATCTAAAGGAAAGCGTCAAATTAGATCCTGAAAATTTAATTGGAATATTAATGCTCGCGATTGTTTATGCGGACAAGGAAGACTATAATAAAAGTTTAGACCTATTCAATGTTGTTTTGAGTAAGCAGGATCAAATAAATCGTGAATTTAAACTTAAATTACAATTAGATTTCATGATTGGTCTTATTTATTTTAGACTTAACGAGATCAAATTATCTATTAAATATTTTCTAGACAGTCTTGAAAACCCTCTGTTAACAACAGATAATTTCGTCTTTCTTATAAATTTTGTGCTCCAAAATGATAAACATTTAACGTTAGCGCGATGTCTGGAAATTGAAAAGAAGATCGAGCTTTATCAGACTGAAAAAAATATATTACCCCTTACCATGGTTAAAACCTTTCGCAAATACGTACTTGAAAATGATAAAGAGGCTCTAATAGAATTACCTAAAGAACAAAGAGAATTCTTCCAAAAAGAAATACTTGACTTCAGGAAAGATCGATTAGGAAAAGAATGACTAACTCACAAAAGAACTATATCCTGTAATTGCTCGGCCTACGATCAGGCTGTTGATTTCTTTTGTTCCCTC
Source organism: Nonlabens sp. (assembly GCA_049671565.1). GTDB lineage: Bacteria > Bacteroidota > Bacteroidia > Flavobacteriales > Flavobacteriaceae > Nonlabens. Next base: position 171,862 of record JBATVD010000032.1, on the reverse strand, counting down.
ATAACTGTAGATCGCCTCGGCGTCTGCGACGAAACGGGCGACGTTGTGTTCCAATAAAATACCATTACCGCCCATTACCTCTCGGGCACGGGAAACGATATCACGGGTGCGCATGGAGCAAATGACTTTGGCGAGTGAGGCGTGTTCATCTTTTAAAATGCCTTGATCCTGCATCTCGCTCAGACGAAAACACAAAGTTTGCATACTGGTCAAGTTGGAGATCATCTCTACCAAATGATTTTGAACCAACTGGAAACTGGCAATCGGTCGGCCGAATTGTTCTCGTTTCTTAGTGTATTTTAATGCGTTCTCATAAGCTCCACGGGCGCAACCTACCGCTTGCCAAGCGACACCGGCACGGGTCATGCGCAGTACTTTTGCGGTGTCCTTAAAGGAATTGGCCTCTTGCAATCGGTCGCTTTCTGGGACGACACAGTTGGTTAGTGTGATGATGGCGTTTTGAACGGTACGCAATGCCATTTTATCGGGCATTTTCTCAGCTTGATAATTGGGATTGCCTTTTCGGACTAGAAAGCCTTTGACTCGATTGGACTCCTCATCTCTTGCCCAGATGATGATCACATCAGCAAAGGTGGCGTTTCCGATCCATTTTTTCTGACCGTTTAAAATCCAGTTATCGCCCTCTTTACGGCAAGTGGTTTCCATTCCGCCAGCGATACCGCTGCCCGTATCGGGTTCTGTCAGACCAAAAGCTCCGATCTTTTCCATACGCGCCATTTGAGGCAGCCATTCTTGTTTTTGTTCCACACTACCGCATAGGTAAATAGAACCCATAGCTAGGCCACTATGCACTCCGAAAAACGTAGAAATGGAAACGTCCACCCGTGCAATTTCTTCTGCAATAATACCCTCGGTCACAAAATCCATTTCTGGACAACCATAGCCTTGATAAGCTATTCCTGCGATATTGAGCTTGGCCATTTTAGGGATCAGATCGTGTGGGAACTCGGCGCGGTTCCAGTAGTCGTTTGCGATAGGCTGCACCTCATCTTCCATAAAATTACGCACCTTGAGCTGTACTTCTCTTTGTTTTTCTGTCAACTTCAGGCTCAGGTTGTAAAAGTCTCCGTCAATGGGAGGTAGTTTGCTTTGTCCTTTTTTCTTTTTAGTGGATAGCATTTTCATCAATCCTGCCAGCTGTCTATCATCCAGATTACCGACGGTATCCATAACTTTGGACAGATCTACTTTTTCATTGAGTTTAGCGAGTTGGTCTAGATCAATCTTCTTCATAAGATTGATGGTTCCTTTGATTTTTGAAAAAAGTGACATAGCGTAAAGTTTGTGAGAAGTTATGGTGAACGGACTAATACGTGAGTTAATGAAAACGTAAAAGCATGGAATATAACTATAGGGATGGTGTAGTTTCCGCTTTCGCGAAAGCGAGATAATCACAAATGCAAAAAGTATATTTAACATTTTATTTGGATAGCAGGTTGTGAATGGCTAATTTTATATCACTAACTATCAATCAAATACATGAAAGTCTTTATAAACGGCTTATTCAAAGTCGTGATTTTACTCGTAGTAATTTTACTTTCCAACTTTGTTATCGCTCAAGAATCTGTATTGATTGATAGTCTCAAACTACGGTCAGAACAGGTACAAGATACGCTGCTTATTGAAACCTTGGACGAGCTGAGCTGGGAGTACAAATATGTCACCATGGATAGTGCGTTTCACTATGCCAACAAGGCGCTGGATTTAGCTAAGAAAATTGAGTATCCCAAGGCGATTGCCAATTCATATAATACATTGGGAAGTAATTATGAGTACGTTTCCAAACTGGACAGCGCACTTTATTTCTACACTAAAAGCCTTGAAATCAAAAGAATTATTAACGATACGGTAGGTGTTGCCAACAGCTTAAATAATGTGGGAATCGTTCACGATGAGAAAGGCAATCATGAAAAGGCGCTGAAGAATTATTTTGACTCTTTGCAAATCTATGAGTCGCAAGAAGTTTCCTTTGACAAGGTGCCCATGGTGTTAGTTAATATAGGTGTGGTTTATAAAAAGATGGGAAACTATGCTAAGGTGCTGGATTATTATCAAAGAGCCCTAGATATCTATGAAGCAAACGATCACGATGTAGGGATTGTCATTACCAAAGGAAATATAGGCAACACCCTGCTAAGATTGGAGAAATATGAGGAATCCATAAGCTTCAGTACGGAAGCAAGGACTATGTATAGTGATTTGGGATATTCACGCTACGTTCCCTATATGAATGTGCAGATCGCCAATGCTTTGGACAGCTTGAAGCAATTTAAAGAAGCAAGGAAACTCTACACACAAGCAGCAAGTTCTTTTACTGCGGACAACAATGAGCACGAACTCGCAGATGCCAAAATAGGACTAGCCAACAACTATCTACAGAGTAATTTATTCAGGCAGGCGCTTATAATAAGCCTAGAAGCTCTGGATATTGCGCGAAAAAATGATTTTAAAGATTACGAGGTCAAAGCCTTAAATCTCATACACTGTTCCTACAGTAAACTGGGACAGAATGCTAAGGCTTACACCTATGCCATGAAATATGACCGGCTTAAGGAGGCGCTTTTTGAAAAGGAAAAAGTCAAATCAGTCTACGAACTAGAAATAAAATATGAAACCGAAAAAAGAGAAAACGAACTTCTTATCGCAAAAGCTGCCAAAGCCGAAACCGAAAAAGATCTACTGCTTACACAAAACGAAAAATTAGAGACGGAGAATACGCTCTCCAAAACTAAGAATTGGATTTATTTCCTGATTTTTATAGTTCTAACAGTTGCTCTTACTTTCTTTCTTATTCTACAAACCCGCAAAAGAAGGAATCAAGAAGAGAAGTTAAGGATGAAGGAATCTGCCTTTTCAGCGGTTATAGAAGCTCAAGAAACAGAACGGAATAAAATTGCTCGCGAACTCCACGATGGGGTTGTGCAGGAATTGGGCAGCATTATTCTCAAATCAAGACAGTATTTTAAAACAAATCCAGATCTCAACGTTTCTACCACACAAGAGCTGGTCAACAGTCTTGAAAAATCGGCGCAAGATGTACGTACTATTTCCCACCAAATGATGCCCAGAGCTTTGGTAGAATCCGGACTTGTAGAAGCAATGGAAGAATTATTGGAATCTAGCCTCAAACCCGCAGGAATCACCTATTCCTACGATCATTTTAACCTCAGCGAGCGATTGCCTAAAAATATTGAGACGACCATTTATAGAATCGCCCAAGAATTGATTAATAATATTCTAAAACACAGCAAAGCAGAAAATGTTCATTTTCAGCTTTTCAAACAAGCGGAACGTCTAGTTTTAATCGTGGAAGATGATGGTATTGGATTTCAAAAAAGCTCAGAAAGTAAGGGTATTGGAACCCATAATATAGAAAGCAGACTTGATCTGGTAAATGGAAGCTACCACCGTGAAAGCGGACCTCATTCTAAAGGCACAGTGATAACTGTGCGGGTGCCTTTGAAAAAATCTTAGCAGAATTTTGAATAATTCGCTAATCTCAATTTTGCATTCATATCAGAACAGAAATCACTCGATTGACAAGTGAGGTTTCATAACCTTCAATAGAGATCATTTTTCTTTTCCATAATCTACCTCACAACTTCAACCCATTTACCAGCTTCACGTACGAGATATTCTTCATCATACATCGCCTCGCATTGAATTCCAGGCAGGTAATATTTTCCGAGATAGCTGGCGTTGATTACAGTTTTAATGACCTTGGACTTTCTAGCGTTTAAATCAAAATAATAATGGACGCGATCGTCTTTGATATCCGTATAATCGATGCCTGTGGTCGTGGTGTTATCCCCATAATCTGTAAAACGGGTGTTTACGATCTCCCAACCAGACGGAATGTATCGTGTTAACGCCAAATCTTTGACCGCAAGACCTGTATCGTTTGTTATGGTCGTCGTGGCGATAATTTCTGTAGCTTGGTTCAATCGTGAAACATCTATTTTTTTGCCATCGCGATCTGTATAAATGGTGACCGCTTTTAATTTACTCTGTACTGCGAGTTCTTTACCTACGGGAAGTTTTCCAGTAACAGCATAATTCATAAATACAGTACGGGAAGATTTATTGTTAAATTCAATGGTTACCGGCTGGTTGCTAATGTCAATATTTCTGTGCAACATACTTTTGTCTGTGGTTACCGTTTCACTTTTTCCATCGATAACGTATTCAACATTAATGGGATCTGAGGTGTTTTCTTGAGCATACTTTCCAGCAGCGATTAGACTGTAGGCAATAGCCTGTGTGTTATATGATCGGTTGGAGTTCAAATCTTTTGCAATAATCTCAATCATATCTCGAGCCTTGCTTTTATTATCCGTAAGAACAAATGTCTCGAGTGCCATGGCGCGATTGCGTTGCGGCGACCCATAGGTGCGATAATCATAATTTCTGGGCTGGAAATCGATGTTGCTCTGATCTACGAGCTCTTCAGCGGCTGATTTTTGACCTATGAGCGCATAAGCAGCTGCCAGTCGCAACTTGGAGTCATTTCTCACTTTAGTTCCACTCTGTGACCCAGAGCCTATCTCTTCTCGTAAGCGGTTCATGGAAGAAAGATCTGGCGCTCCAGCCAGTGCCAATGTGTATAAACGATAGGCCTGTCGCAGATCGTCTCCATCATTAGCTCTCCATTGTTTTGCAGCGCGCTTTTGATATTTGATCCAGTTGCTTTTAAAAGATAAAGGGATGCTATAACCTGCTTTTTCTGCCTCAATAAGAAAATGCCCGGCATAAGTTGTTCCCCAGTCGTTTGCATTACCGTAACCTGTCCAGTATGAAAATCCACCGTTCGGTTGCTGAAAACCATTGAGTCGATTTATGGCTGCCTTTATATTTTGGCTGATTCTATTTTTTTCTTGAGCGGTCATTTCTACAAAGGCGGGTAATTGCAATTGCGGGAAAGCCGCACTTGTAGTTTGCTCTACGCAACCGTGAGGATATCTTATCAAATAATTCAATCTGCGTCCTAAATCCAAGGGTGGCATTGTAGAAAACGTAAGGGTTGCCGCATTGCTTCCCAAAACTCCAAACGGCTTTATTTGAATAGTTTCAGAGCTTTTACCATTGATATTTAAACGTTCTGAAATTGTTGTAAATGGATTGGGATTGATGATGTCAATCTCTGTCGCATAACTGGCTTTCTCCCGACCACTGGATGCAGAAAGGTTGATTTTTGCAATGCCCAAACGGTTTTTTACCAAGAGCTTGAAATATGCAATTTTATCTCCTGTCTCGCTAAATTGAAGCTCTTGAGTGTCTCCTTCCAAAAGTTGAAAATAAGGCGACTCTTCAATTTTGATATCCACCTCTTTTATGGAATTCTCCATGGCAAATACCGTTACTGGAAGTCGCACGGTTTCTCCTGGAGTCAGCTTTCGCGGAAGCGATGCCAGCATCATCAAAGGTTTCTTAACGGGTGTGGTTTTTTCTACGCTCCCGTAGGCCTCGCTGGCGCTATTACCGGCAACAACCATTGTCCTGACAGAACCCACATATTTAGGAATCTTGATACTGTGGGTTTTAGATTGTCCCGTTTTGAGATAAAACGGTCCCAAGTGCACAACCATAGGTTTGAATCGATTTGCTTTTTTTGCCTTTGCGGCATTTGCACTACCATCGCCGCCTATGGCAAAAGCAGCATCTATACGACCACCGTAAGCTCCTATGACATCATCATAAATATCCCAAGATTTCACACCCAGCGCCTCGCGAGCGTAAAAGCTATCCCAAGCGTCTGGAGTCTTGAAATTGGTTAGATCGAGTAACCCATCGTCCACTACTGCAAGTGTGTAGGTCATCGCCTTGTCGTTTTGCTCAGTCACCGTCACCTTGACCTCACTTTCTGGCTCTAGAACATCGGCCATTTTTATTTCTGGCTGTAGGTGGGTTTCTGCATTCTCGACTTTGATCGGAATCACTCCATACATACGCAGTGGAAGGTCGTTTGCCGTTTTCTCATGTTTTTGAAGGTAAGTAATATTGATATAGACATTAGGCACAAAACTGGGTTTGGTCTTGATCTTAAATTGGGTTTGCTTGGCTTGGGTATCTACCCATTTTGCCTCAAGAACCTCCGTTCCATTTTCAACAGTTACAAGTGCGCGACCTCCAGCGGCTGAGGGAAAGGTTATGCTTGCGTTTTCACCTACGGTATAAATTTCTTTATCTGCATTGAAAACCAACATAGAAGCCATTTCTGGATCCAGCTTTTTACTTTTCCCTGCCCATCCCGGCCAGTCTACATACACAATTTTACCCGTGGAGTGACCAGATGCCGGGTCATAAACCCGCACATAATAGCGTCCCCAATCTGGATATTTGAGATTGAACTTGAACTGGCCTTTTCCATTGGCTCCTGTATTTATGGTGGTACTAAACACCTGATCTCTATAATTGCGTGCCTCATATCTAGACAAACTGCCCGACTGGCTTTGCCACCACCATCTCCAATTTACTTTATAAACCTTTACATCAAGGTTTTCAACCGCTTTGGGCTCACCACTCTCATCAAGGGTGACTACATCCATTTTATGATCCACATCAGTAAGCAACATGCCACGCTGCTTATCTCCCGGCGGCGTGTCAAGACCTACATAGGTGTCAAATGGCGAGAAAGTTTTTGAGACCACATTTGTGCTAAAATCACCTCCATTTTCATACACCTTGGTCAAGAAATTTGCCTTGAGCATTCCCGGTGCCTCTCCGTTTACTTGAGGATTGAAATTAAAGCTGGTTTCTCCAGTTGCGTCCAGATTGCCATTGAAAACCTCCTGCTCCTGTACTTCAAGAAATTTTCCAGGATCGTCGAAATCATAGCTGCTGTATTTTTTAAAGCTTGTTTTTACGGGCAGGAGTTTGACGATAACCTCCGCTTTCAATGATTTTGCAGTGGCGCCGTGAAGCCATTGTGCCATAAGTTCTACACGAGTGGCACCGTCGCTTTTAAGGATTTCATTTTCAAAACCTAGCTTGACTTTGAGTCGGTTTGGCTTAATGTTTTCAACTTTAACGCGGTGGCTAAAACTTACTCCACCCACCTCGATCAATGCGTTATAATTACCCGTAGGAGCGTCTTGATCTGTTTGTAGATCAAACTGATAAAAATTATTCAAGCCCGACTTCTGGGTATCGGTCATGATGAGTTTGCCGTTGGGATCAGTTAGTTTGAGATTTACCGGGTGTCCAGAGGGTAATTTATTGTCGGCGTCATTGAGGATAAAAGTGAGGTAGATGTGGTCTCCAGGCCTCCAAACACCTCGCTCTCCATAAATATAACCCTTAAGCCCCTTTTCTAATTTTTTACCCGATGTATCAAACTTGCTGACCGGTAGCGAGCTACCATCGTCCAGTCTTACATAGTTGACCTGGCCTAGATGATCTACCTTGGCAAAATAAGCCTGCCTATCCAGATTCACCTTTGCCAATCCTTCCAAATCACTCGTTGTACTGGCTAATTCCTGTTGCTGAAAATCATATAGCGCGATACGAGCACCACCTATAGGCGCCGTAGAAACAATATCGCTTACCGCGAAAGAGTAACTGTTATTATTGCCTTTTTTCACGATCAAACCAAGATCGCTGGACAAAATGTTTGTCGAGACCTCTTTGTCTCTGAAGTAAGAAGGTGTACATGGATCTTCGCGATCACGCCAGTTATAGTTGTATCCATAGTTATTGTAGAAGTAATAATTTTGGGCTCCATCCCAATTACTAGTTTCCAATGGTGCGTCAAAATCAATTTCTTCCTGTTCCACTGCTTCACTGCTCGTAATTCCAGCACACTTGTATGAACTGTAAGCAAGTTTGTATTTAAATTCTACCCGGTACATCGCACCTAGATCTGGGTTGATAATTTCATTGAGGTCCAGAGAGAACGTATTCCAGCGGGAGACATCCTTACCTGATTCTTTTAAATCAATGACTTTGCGTGCGATAGGTCTCCCCACCTGTCTCAAATTGGAATCAGACCCCAAGTTGTTGTTTTGTAAAAACTGCAAAACATTGTTTTCATAAATCTTATACAACCAAACATCTACCGCATTGAGGTTTACAGCTTTGAAATTTATTTTTGACTTGTTTGATGAAGGTAAAATGGTTCCAGATTTCACAAGTTGTACCTGAGGTTTAATCTGTTCAAATGAAACTTGTTGGGAAAATGGGCTTTTCAATTTATATCCATCGGTGCTTTTTATGCCTTTAAATACTTCAATGAGCGTGGAGCCAATTACCGTATTTTGAGGAAATACCTTCAACTCGTTTCCATCGATCTCAAAGCTTATTTTTCCAGCTCCTTGAACAGCAATAAGGCCTTCAAGATTCTGTCCCTTTTTGATAGGATCAGAAAAGCTAATTAAAATATGTTTTGAAGTACTGCTTACTGCTTCAATTTGAGTTACGGAGAAATTATCCTTGCCAGTAATTTGAATTTCATAACTCCCTTTTTCCTGAATTTTTATGGGGTTTCCGTTATAGCTAATTTTTAAGGTGGTGTTTTCTTCTGGTCGTTTTATACTGTCTATACGAAATGTAAAATACTTGCCCAGTTCAGTATTGCCAGGATATTTCAAGGGAAGCATTTCACCGTCTAGATTAGCTTCCACTAATTTTCTTGCATCCTCTAGTTTCATAATATCACTAGAAGAAATAGAACCCTCCACATATTGATAATCCCTATCATAAGCAGCGACAGCCTCCGTGCGAACTATAAAATCTTGTTTTACTGTTTTAACCCTGAAGTTGAAGGTTTCCAAATCATTTTCCACCTCTTTAATTTCTCCCAATGCAAAAGCAACTTCATATTCCGTATTTTGTTCCAGCATCTCATTGGGAAGAAAACTTAGGGACTGCGCACTTAAAGCCTTGACAGTTCCAGAGACTGACGGTGTCAATTCAACCAGTGAATTAGAAAGCTCCATTTCAACGGTCCAACCCTCTACAGGCGTCGTGAGCTTGATTATAATAGGCTCTGCTACAGATATTTCATCACTGGTCACCTCTGCAATATGCTCTCTGAATTTGAAAAACTCGTTTTTTTGTTCTTCTTTTTTCTCTTGTTCAGTTTTATCATTGCAGGCGATGAGGAATAAGAAAGAACAGAAGAATAGCAGGGCTTTTTGCATGGATCGTTGTGATTAAGCTGATTAGATATGGATTCTGCTTAAATTTAGATAAAGTATTTTAATAATTGGGAGGATTTTGAAGTATTAATTTTGTGGAGAGATTTTTAATAGTGTGTGACACACCCCCTTTATCCTCCACAAGGGGGATTCTTATAATCTGTCACTCTCGAGTCGAGAAACGAGACATTCAGAGTCTCTTTAAAAATGTCTCAATATTGTGATAGTCCGATGTTCCTATCCGGGAGATGCTGTCATGACGGCTGTGCAGGATGCGCATGGCTTGTTCAGCATGACAGATCAAATGGAAGTGTGATATTGATTTAAGAATCAAAAATCCCTTGCTAATGCAAAGGATTGAGGTTTTTGTTAGTTAGTTATGGTGGTATCTACTCACATTCCACTTGGGATTTTTGTGCTTGCTTCATTCCCCATCTAGGTTGAAAGCCATTTTGCTCCTCCTTTTCAAACAATTCTATTGCCCTAATGATTTCATCACAGTAAGGTTGGGTAGGCTTATTGAAAAATCGAGCTAGACCCATAGACCACTGCGCTTTATTACTTACAACTCTGGGATTATTGGGAGCCATGGCGAGTGCTTTTTCATAAATAGCGGTAGTAGGTCCCGATAACTTCATTCCATAAACACTACTATCGTATTGAATCATACACGTATTGAGCATACCTTGTAACACCATGATTTCCACATTATCTGGAGACAATGCCTCTGCCTGATCAATGTAGTCTTGGGCTTTTTTCATGTAGTTAAAGGTCTGTTCTTTCCCATTCTGGCCCCACGAGCTATTTATATTTGTTAACGCGACATAGTAGGCAGGCACCCAGTTTTCTTTTTCGGCTGCTGCAATGCGTTCAAATTGCTGTGATGCTTTTTGTAGGTCTTCAGAAATCAACTCCATTCCTTTTATCATCGCTTTCTGGTAGGGCGATTGGGCATTTAAAGTTAGTGTTACGAGTAGTAAAATGGTAGAGAGTAAGGTTTTCATAATTAAGGTTTTAGTTATTATGAAATAAAAGTATGAGTGTTCTCGCTTTCGCGAAAGCGGAACAAACCGAACTGTCTTAATAGGATGATGAATTGTAGTTCACGCTTTGCATTAATCAATTAAGTAGGTCTATTGAGAACCGGACGCTTTAATGCCCTCTGAATCAATATTCCCAACTGTCTGACTGACCCAGGCACCAGAAACTTTACTGTAGACAAGTGCAATATTATTAGTAAAATCCTCTAACGCAAAGTTTCCATTGAAAGCTGTAATATCACTAATGTTTCCCACATTCTGACCTGTCCATACTCCAGTTTTTCCATTAAAGACATAAACCATATCATTGATAAAGTCATAGCAGAAAAAATTGCCATTAGAAGCAATAAAATCGTCAATCACAATATTACTTACATTCTGTCCATACCATTGCCCGGTCTGATTACTAAAAGCGTAAACAACATCAGCTGAAAAATCAAAAACAGCAAAATTGCGGTTTGACGCAAGACGTTTATTTAAAATACCCCCTACACTTTGACCTATCCATGATCCAGAAGTCAACGAATAAGCATAAATAGTATCATTTCCGAAATCATAAAAGAAAAAACTCCCGTCAGATGATAGAATATCTGAACTGTTTAAATTTGCCACGCTCTGACCTTCCCACAATCCGGATTTAGAGTCAAAAATCTGCACTACATCATTTTGAAAATCATAAAAAGCAAAATTTGCGGTCTTACTATTATTGATCTGATTTAATAAATTACCATTTCTTGTATTCACGTTTTCAGCATATAGAGCATAGGGCGCACTCATTAGTTGACTGGTTCCCAAAGTAGTATAATTGGACCCGCCATTAGGATCAACCTCAACCTTTATAAATTTGGAGCCACTCCCCCAGTCGATGGTGTCAAAGGAATTGCCCTGTGATGATCCTTGACCTATTGTCAAGTTAAATAAACCTTGATTATTAGTTTGCGGTAGATGTGTCTCTGTATAAACCTCACTACCTGTTACTGATCCTTGCAGGATACTGATTTTGACGCCTACGCTGGTGTTATTTATAGGCGAACCTCCCGTATTGAATGCCACGGCTTGATAACTTATTCCTTGCGGTGCCTGTGCAAGACTTATTAAGCTAAACAGAAGAAGAGCTACATATTGAATTTTCATAACAAATTTACTTTTTAATAATTTTTATAGAAGTACCTGCCGCATCATTAAATTTTATAATATACACACCTATTTCTAGCGAAGAAAGATCAATTTGCGACTGCGGGTTTGTCACGGCAAAAACTAATCTCCCCTTCAAGTCATAAATTTGAGCTTCATCAAAAGCCATATCGCATTTAAGATATATCATATCCTCAACTGGATTGGGATAGAATTGAATATGCTGATCTTGAAGCAAGGTTTCTAAAGACAAGGTTCCAAACTCATAATAGGAAATCGCACCTATAATTCCTGAACTATTATTATCTATATCTGTGGTATTTACATAGATAGTACCCACACCATACGCAAGACTATTATTTGTAAACGCACCTGAATTGATAGATTGTACTTCCTGAGAAACTAATAGGCACGGCGATATAAATAAAAGTGGAATAAAGTATTTAAATATCATCTTTTGATATGGTTAGAAATTCTGGAAAACATAGCGAAAATAACAAAATAGGTATATTCAAAGATGTTTCTTACAGAATTTGTGTATTACTCGCTTTCGCGAAAGCGGAACAAAGTGAACTGTTATTTGATAGGGATGAGTTGTGGAATTCCATTTGGATTTCTCTGCTAGAGAATAACTTAGATGTCAGCCTGAGCTTGTCGAAGACGGGTAAAATCGAGATATCTAAAATAACGGGACATGATAATAGCAAACGTAAAACCCTTTAGTCGCTCACTCGACGATGTCGAGATCGTCGCCGACTGGTTTCCCTTCTATAAAGGGAAAAGCTACATCTCTTTTCTAAAGATTATCCAGCTGGTTGTCGCTCCCGCCTATGGTCCAGAAAAAGCCCACAAATATGAAACGATCTGCGGCCTGACCGATGGCGCGGCGATCAAAATTGCCTTGAGCATTAGGCGTATTGCTATACTGGTAGTTAAAAATATTATCGCGCCCCAGAACATTGCTTACTGATAAATAAAGGATTTTCTGGTCGTCTATCAAATATGCCCAGTTGAAATCAAGGCTCTGGAATGAAGTGGTTTTATCATTGAGAAAACCATCTTGATTCTTGTTTGTAAAGGGTCTACCACTGGAGTAATTATAAGCAAAACCCAGCTGCGATTGAAGATCTTCCACCCAGTATTTACTCACCACACTTAGGTTGTGGTCTGTAGCAAAATTAGGTGTAGCTCTTTCAGGAAAATTTCGGGCAAGACGCTCCGTATCTAGGTAAGAATAGCTTATCCAGTAGTCGAGGTTCTTGATTGACTTCTCATCCCTCCAAAAAAGATCCAGCCCTCCAGCAAAACCGTCACCGTCATTTGAATATTCAGAGTCAAATCGTGGCATGTTTGTATTGGTGGTAATCAGGTCATCGTAGGTTTTATAATATGCCTCGGCTCTAAGCATGCGTTTGTTCTTTTTATAAAGAAAGTTTGCAATGAAGTGCTGGGCGTTCTCTGTGTCTAGATCTGGGCTGTATTGCTGTATATTATTCTGGGCGATCTGGTAGAAATTCCCGTAAGCTAATGATAGCTGGCTGCTCTTGCTTAAACTTATAGCTGCGCTCAATCGCGGTGAGACCTTCAACTGTGAATTGGCTTGATAATAATCTCCTCTTAAACCAGCCTTAAAAGCTAGATCTTTAGATATAAACAGTTCAGCTTCTGCAAATGATGCTGTTAGACCATGATTGATCTGTGGATTAAAATCTCCTTCTGGAACGTTTATCTTTTCATCGTAATTGATGACAAATTGCTCGGCACCTACATTGAATTTGAAGTAGTTGTTATACCGCTTTTGTAATCGGATTTTTGCGTGAAGAGCGTTTTCGCTCGCATTTAATTTAGTGTCCGCTAGAATTAAAGAGTTTGCATCATGGGCAAGACTGATACCCGTCTCTATTTTCCAAGAATCTGATAAATCTCCCAGATAGTTGAGGTTTCCGTAGTAATTAGAGTTACTGATATCCACCACGATGCCCTCTTCCACATTGATATCTTCCTGAATTATCCCAAAATCGCTATATGAAAAAGCGCTGTAGGCTTTAAATAGTCCCTTTTTGAATTTATGACGGTACACTCCCTCGCCATTAAAACTCTGATAGGCATCAGTAAATTTATTATTTTGTGGGATGATCTCGTTATAAGGAGACAGATTTAAGTAAGAGGCATTAACACTTAAACTATTATCATCCCAAATTTGAGTATTTCCCACATTTGCACCCACGCTCATGATCCCTATTTCGGTTTTTTCTTCTTGCGGAAAATCATTGGTGTTTAGTAACAGGACACTGGATAGAGCGTCTCCATACTCTGCACTATAACCGCCTGTAGAAAATGTTATACCATCAAACAAGAACGGAGAGAACCGACCTCTGGTAGGAATATTACCCGTGGTGGGCGTGAAGGGTCTAAAGACTCGGTTACCATCTATGAAGATCTGCGTTTCATCTGCGCTACCCCCACGTACAAACAAACGGCCATCATCTGGATTTGCCGTGGTACCAGGAAGTGTTTGCAAGGCTCCCACAAAATCTCCCACCGCACTTGCCGTAGTTACTACGTCCAAAGGCTTGAGCACACTTGCTTTAGAGCTATCACCAGCGCTGAAACTACCAGCGCTTAGGATTACGGTATTTAATTCGTTGAGGCTTTCGCGCAAGCGTATTTTAAGATTCTGCATCTCAGAAACGCTGCTTTCTAATCTAAAGCTTTCGTAACCTGTAGAGCTTACGATCATTGTAAACAGTCCCTGTTCATCGGTCATAAAAGAGAATACACCCTCGATGTTTGAAGTAGTCCCATCGTAGGTACCTTCCAAATAGATATTTGCACCGAGAATAGGATTACCCTGAGCGTCTTTTACAATACCGTTTATGGTGGTTTGACCCAATAATGTCAAGGAAAAAAGTAGAAGTAAAAAAGTAATTAAAAGTTTCATATCTCATGGTTTGATGATTCAAATATGGACATGAAAAAAGCTCAGATAAACTAAAGTTTACTGAGCTGTTAAATAACTAAACCGAAATGTATAAAGGATTTTCTATTCAGAAGGCATACTTGGGTATGTCTGCGGAGACTTCAACTGAATATTCTTAATTAATTTTTTATGTTGTTTCCCACGCTGGCTATAGAATACTAGAGCTTGATTTTCTTTTAATTTTTGGAATTCAGGTGCCAGAGCTGGAACAGCATTAGCATACTCTTCATTACTGTTTAAAGACATAACCTTTTCAGCTTTTTTGAAGTGTACCACCACCATTGCACGAGAGATGTCAGTGTATTTTGCTGAAGTTGAAACCATATTATTATAATAAACGGTTTCAACATCTACAGGATCATCGAGAAGATGAGTGGGTATGAACAATTCAACTCCTGATCCTGAACCTGGAGCTCCTCCCATCCACGCTTGTGAGAAGGCTCTTTTGAGTTGATAATCCGTATCGTCCACCACCAAAACTGTCTTTGAAGTGGAGACGCACGAGACAAAGAGAACGATAATCAAAATTTGAGAAACTAAATTTTTCATAATGTGGGGATTTATAAAAATCAAACATATGCTACTTTAATCGAATAAATATGTATTTGAGCGTTAATTATAAATTTTTAACTTTTTATTGGAGATAAGATTTCTAGTCTTAAACTATGCTTTCAATGATTTTTGCAGCCTTTATAATTTCTTGATCTTTTTTAGCAAAACAAAACCTCAACATCTTAGGATCTTTTCCATCCATAAATACAGATATAGGGATACTAGCAATTTTGTATTCTCGCGTCAACCGCTCGGCAAATGCGATGTCGCTTTCATTAGTAATTTCAGAATAGTCAAGCAACTGGAAGTAAGTTGATTCTGAAGAAACGTATTTAAATTTACTGCTTTTAATTAAATTAAGGAATAAATCTCTCTTATTTTGATAGAACGATCCAAGTTTTAAATAATGCGATGGATCGCTTAAATAATCACAAATAGCCTGTTGTACCGGTCTGTTGACACAAAAAACTACATTCTGATGAATTTTGAGAAATTCATCCATCAGTTTTTTCGGAGCTAAACAATAGCCCATTTTCCATCCCGTGACATGAAATGTCTTGCCAAAACTACCAGTAATAAAGCTTCGCTCTCTTAATTCTGGCAAACCGGCAGCGCTATAATGTTGATTGCCGTCAAATATGATATGCTCATAAACTTCATCGCTCAATAAGAACAGATTATTTAACAAAACGACTTTTTTAATTTGTTCCCAATCGTCCCGAGTGAGTAATTTCCCTGATGGATTGTGCGGTGAGTTTAGAATCAACAACCTGGTTCTTGAAGTTATTACAGCCTTGATCCTATCCCAATCGATTGTAAAACCTGGAACCTCCATAGGCACCTCAACCACTTTACCGCCAGCTACCTTTATTGCGGGTGCATAGCAGTCGTAAGCTGGGGTGATGATAATGGCTTCATCATCTTTATTTATTACTGTTTGGATGGCGGTGTAGATTCCTTGAGTCGCTCCAGCTGTCAGGCAGATTTCCGTTTGAGGATCATAGAAGCCACCATGAAGTTGTTTTGTAATTTTAGAGATCTTCATTCTTAACTCCAGCAGCCCCATCATGGGTGCATACTGGTTGTGATCTTCCTGAATTGCCCTTGCTAGCAAATCCTTAAGCTTTTTATCAGTCTCAAAGCTTGGAAAGCCTTGAGACATATTGAGAGCATCGTGCTGCATGGCCAGTTGCGTCATCTTGGCAAATATTGACGTTGGGAGGTTGGGGAGTTTTGAGTGATACATAAACAATTATTTAGCTAACAGCATATCAATAGCCTTAATAATTTCTTTCAGCAATACGGGCTCTGGTATCATCCCTAAATATTGAATAACCAATTTTTTATCCATTATCATGTGAGATGGATATCCCATGATGTTATAATCTGATATCATTTGTTGCGCTTCTGGCACAATATTGAAATCAAAGTCGGTTTTAGACAAGAATTGCTTTACTCTTTCTTTTTTATCAAAGGTCAATGCCAAAAAGACGACATCTTTTCCTTCATATTTTTTCACAAGATCATTGAGCACCGGCATTTCTTTCTCGCAGGGAACACAACCTATAAACCAATAATTAATAATCACCACCTTGCCCTTTAAAGTCTCTGGTGTATAGACTTTCCCATTTAGGTCCTTTATTCTAAATGGTTTTGGATAGGTTCCTCTAAAATCATCGGAATCCTTTTCTTTGAGCTTTTTGAGAGTCTTTTCCTTTTCTAACTTTTCTGCAGGAGAGCTTTTTCTATATAAAACAACCTTTACAAATTTCTGTTTATCTATATACATCTCATCAATCGTGAAGTCTGAATTTAAACGATATTCAGAAACCTTATCTGAATCAATAATTTTACGATTATCATTATAGAAAGTGACATTTTCTACAAGGTATGTTGCATCTCCAAGAGCAGCTGATTTGTAATCATATGGCTCATATGGAGCTAAGAAGTCTTGCGTAAGCATCTCAGGAGCTTCTTTCTGTGAATAACCATAGAAGTTAAAGAGAATTATAGATATAACTAAGAGTTGTTTTAACATAAGGTAAGATGATTTTTATTAAATATAAGATTTATCGACCTACCCTCTCAAAAAAAGCTTTTTTATACGTATCACTAACGGGAATATAATCTCCTAAAAGCACGGCTCGGTTGCGCTCGATGAACTCGATCTTATCCATGGCGATAATGTAACTCTTATGGACACGCATAAACCGCTCAGGCAGCGATTTCTCGTAGTGCTTGAGATTTTCCAGTGTGTGTACTTTCTTATCTTCCATGACCAGTGTCACATAATCTGCCATTCCCTTGATGTAATGGATGTCTGAAAGATTGATTTTTAAGGTTTTGTACTCGCTTTTTACAAAAATGTAATCTGGAGTTCTAACTTCTTGGTTACTGGTCTTGGAAGCCAGCCTACTCTTCAACTTTTCCACGGACTGTTGAAATCGATTGAGATTGATGGGTTTCAGCAAATAATCCACCACATCAAGATCGTAGCCCTCAAGAGCGTATTTTTCATAGGCAGTGGTAAATATGACTGGCACTTTTTTACCCAATATTTTAGTAAATTGAACGCCATTGAGCTCGGGCATTTGTATGTCCGAAAAAACGACATCGGGTTTGAGGTCGTCTATTTTTTGTAAAGCCTCAATAGGATTTGTAAAGGCGGCCAGCAATTCTATTCCTTCGGTTTTGGAAATATGTGACTCCAATAAATCCAGCGCCAGCGGCTCGTCATCTAACAGAATTGCTCTAATCATGCCTCTTTAATTTTGATGATAATTTTAAAATGTTCATCAGTTACTTCTTGCTCATAACTGTGCCTATCTCCATAAATTAGATCCAGTCGCTTGCGCAGATTCTCAATTCCAATGCCTCCTACCTCGTCTTTTTCGCGATGGGCAATCTTGTTGGCGATTGTCATTACAATACTGTCATTTTCTTTCCTAGCATCAATCTTGATTGGGTTTTCGGGATCGGTTACCACGCCGTGTTTAAAAGAATTTTCCACGAGCGGCATCAAAAGAAAAGGTGCGATTTCATGATGGAATATTTCTGAATCTATGGAGATGGCGGTTTGTACGCTTTCGCGAAAGCGTAACTCTTGCAATGAAATATAGTCATTTATTGCTTGAATCTCCTGATCTACCGTAACCATCGTCTCACTTTCATAGAGGCTGTATCTGAGCAGCTGACTCAATTTATCCGTAGCCATGAGCGCTTTGTCTGAACCCATGTTGATCAACGCATAGATGTTATTGAGCATGTTGAACAGAAAATGCGGATTCACCTGTGACTTAAGAAAGGAAAGTTCAGTCTTTTTGTTCTCCAGCAACAGTAATTGCTGCTGCTGATCCTTGAAAATGGAGTACCTGGCAAAGTACCAACAAATGCCAAAAGACGTGTAAAGGATCGCGTAATAAAGGTTATCAGCCACGTAATACCACGCGGTTGTACCCTCGTAGTAGTTGCCATAGCCTGTTATGGCCTTTATGATTACTTCCTCAATCAAAAACCTTAATCCTATAATCGAGACTGCAATCAAAATTAAACCGGCTATCAGGTAAGGAGTTTTGACACGCTTATAGAGTCTATTGAGAAATAAATATGAAAATAAGGCGTAAGCTAGAAATAGTAGCGATGATCTAAAGGTAATCCACAGGGCATACATAGGATCTCCATAAAATTGCTCTAGAAAGTTGTCTCTCAAGAATACATCCCGTAATACCTCCATCACAAAATAAACGAGGTAAAACCAACCGATAAACTGCCCCAATCTCAATTTCATGTTGTGAATTTAGGTAATGGCTACCGATTGATTTGTGATCTCTCGATAAAATGGGAGATTGTATCTATGAAATCGGTTTGGCTATTTGAAGCGGGAGTCATCGACACAATTCCAGCATGGGTCGATTAGAGCGGGATATAGGCGTGGTGTGCCCATACTTTTGGATCAACATTTAAAACAAACATTATGAAAATTACTTTTTTATCCATCGCAATTACACTCTTCAGTTTAACCATCGTTTCGGCTCAATCGATAGATGAGACTGCATTTATGAAAGAAACACAGCAGGCTTTTGATTTCAACGGAGCCAAAACACTGCTACTCGGAACCTGGCACATGGGAGCCACCAGTGACGCAACTAAGTCTAGATATGATGCCAGTTTACCTGAAAGACGTGAGGAGATCACAGAACTCGCCATGCAACTCGCTAGAGAATTCAAACCCACCAAGATCCTTGTAGAGGTAGTCCCAGAACAACAGGCAAAGATGGACTCCCTTTATGCTCTATATATGAATAACCCTGAGAAGAAAAGTACATTTCACGGCGAGGTAGGATTGCTGGCTTTTCAAATCGCAAGAGCCAGCGGAGCCAAACTCCACGCCATAGACCATAAAATGGAATATGATTATGGACGTATAGGCAAAATGGCTGATTCGTTGGGAACTCCGGCAGTTTCAAAATATTATGGTCAGTTGATGCCACTAATGCAAAAAGCGGCGCAGCTGGAAAAAACAGCAACTACCAAACAATTGTATCGATTTACCAACACGCCTGAATATATAAGCTTTCTAAAGCACGCAAATGCTGATCTCTTGGCTTATGTGAATACAGACGGGAATTTTGAAGGTGCTGATGTAGTTGCAGATTTCTACAAACGCAACCTGCGCATTTTTGCAAACATCAATCGTTTAGATATCCAACCGGACGATCGCGTATTGATTTTAAACGGCGCCACTCACATTGCTTTCTTCCATGAGTTTATGAAAAACAGTCCTATTTATAATGTGGTGGTTGCTCAGGAGTATTTGAGGGATTGAAATAGTGAAATAAAGACTAAATTTTTTAGTTCAAGTGACTTTTAATCTTACATTGAATTTCCCATATTCGATTTGTATTCTTTTAAAATTGTTAATATCTTGAACGAATTAGTAACATATAAACAGGTATTAACGACTAATTGATCAAAACCCGCAGATATTGGTAAAATCAGAGTCGGTTATTATATTTTAAGACTAGGCATGATAATTGAACTAAGTAAAGTGTATATTTGCAAACTTTTTTAAAGCCATGTTTATCAAAAATATTAAAACATATACAAGAAAAATTGTATGTGAAGCTTGATAGATTATATTTGAACAGTTGTAAAACTAAATTCTAATCTTATGTATTCTGAAATAATGAAAATAGCCTTAGACAAACAAAGGTCTATGTCTACAAGAATATCAAATGAAGAACTGGATGAGTTAACTCAAGAGATAGCAACTTATGAGATCGAATCAAGTTCTAGCTGGTATAGTCTCTTATCGTTGAGAGCCTGTAGTGAAAAACTTATGAAGTTTTTATCTGAACATCGAAAATTGGTCAGCATTGACAAAGAATTGATAGAAAAGGATCCTACAAAGGATCCTTTTTTTTTACCTAATTTTACACAATGAAAACATCAACATTAACCTTTCAGAATTTCGTCGTATCCCATTTTCATTACGAGACTCTTAAAGAAAATATCTCTGAGAATAAATTTACTCTAAGGCCAAGAGCATTATTGTCTAGAAAAGAAGAAAAAATCAATATTCATATTGATTTAACTCTTAAGGACATAGACAACATGTTTTTTATAAAGCTATCTGCAACAGGGCTTTTTGATTTCGATTTTCAAGACGAAACCTATTTAAACAGCTTTATATCAATAAATGGGCCCGCTATCATTTTTCCTTACATAAGAAGTTTTATATCAAGTTTTACTGCTCTCTCTGGGCTCGATACAGTTACTCTACCTACACTCAACTTATCTGGATACAAACAAGATATATTAGATAATATGATTGATTTAGATAGAGAGGAGGAGGAGGAGTGATTTAATGAAAAGTACAGAGTTCACATATCATCATACTTGCGCTTGTGGAGTTGAAAGTTACATTTTGAACAATGCCCCATGGCATTCATCGATAGCTAAAAAAAGAAAAAGTAATGGTACGTTTATTAAAAAAATCCCGTTTGCCGGTGAAGGATTTTATTTTTGGGAAGATAATATTGAACATGCTCATCATTGGGGTCAACAACATTATGACAACAAATACTCCATAGTAGAATTTGAAGAATTGAAAGTTTCAAGTGATCTACTCTTGGATTTTCTTAATCCTAATCACAGAAGATATTTCAAAGAGATGAAAGCTATTTGGTTAAAAAAAGAGCCTAAGACAGCTAACTATGCATTTGGGCAATGGATTGAATTTTTCAAAAGACTCGATAAAAAGGATAATGGCATATTTCCATTTAAATTCATTAGAGCAAAAGAAGAATTGGGAAATGTTCCCTTAAGGTATAAGGTAGAAAAAATGGCTTTTTCTTCTAGTAGTAGTATCAATATTGATCTTAATCCATGTGTGTTTTTATGTATATTGGATAAAACTCTAATTAAATATGGAAACAGAAAGATTATTTTCAACAACCACAAGTAGTCGTCTGAAAAATTTGTATCGCCTCATTATATTTTATATTTGATATGACCTACAATCTCCTCAACCACCTCATCTAAATTCTTCAAAACATCTTTTGACCAAAACCTGAAAACCTTATACCCAAGTTGCTTTAGTTTAAAATTGACCTCCCGGTCGCGTTGCATGTTGCGTTCTATTTTTGGAATCCAGAAGTCACGGTTGGATTTGATTTTCTTTTTTCGGTTTTCCCAATCTTGTCCATGCCAGAATTCGCCGTCCACAAATACCACGGTTTTGTGAATAGGCATTGCTATGTCTGGTTTACCTATGAGTTTTTTAAAGTCTTTACGGTAACGATAGCCTTTTGCCCAGAGCGCTTTACGCAGCATAATTTCTGGCTTGGTGTCCTTGCCGCGAATCTTACTCATTTGCCGAGAGCGTTGTTTGGTCGTGTAGAAACCAGCCTCTTCAGAGAATTTGGGGACTTTGATCGGTTCTTCAGGAGTGTACTCAGCCATGTTTCAATCTAAGAATCTTTATTATTTCTGGTTCTAAGATTTATCTTAAAACAAAAAACCCAGATCAAAATTTGATCTGGGTTTTCCAATTCTGAAAGAAACAGATTATCCTACTGTTTCTGCTTTTAAGTACTCGCGGTTCATACGAGCAATATTTTCTAACTTGATCCCTTTAGGACACTCAACCATGCACGCTCCAGTATTGGTACAGTTACCAAATCCTTCTGCATCCATCTGGCGAACCATGTTTTGAACACGTTGCGTAGCCTCAACCTCACCTTGAGGGAGTAATGCGTATTGCGAAATCTTGGCACTGGTAAACAACATGGCACTTGCATTTTTACATGCTGCCACACAAGCTCCACAACCTATACAGGTTGCTGACCAGAAAGCCTCATCTGCATTTGCTTTCTCAATTGGGATTGCGTTTGCATCTTGAGTATTTCCTGAAGTATTTACAGAAACATAACCACCAGCCTGCTGGATACGGTCAAACGATGAACGATCTACGATCAAATCCTTTATTACTGGGAATGCTTTTGCTCTCCAAGGTTCAATGGTAATGGTATCACCATCGTTGAATTTTCTCATGTGAAGCTGACAAGTCGTGATCAACTTTTGTGGTCCGTGAGGCTCACCATTGATCATCATATTACAAGAGCCGCAGATACCTTCACGACAGTCGTGATCAAATTCCACGGGAACCTCGCCTTTATTCACAAGATCCTCATTAAGAATATCCATCATTTCAAGAAAAGACATGTCTCCATCTACCCCATCTATAGGATAAGTCACCATTTTCCCTTTGACGTTAGGACCTTCTTGTCTCCAAATCTTTAAAGTAAGTTTCATACTTTGTTTTATTAGGCTGTTCACGCTTTCGCGAAAGCGAGAAACTTAAAATCTTATTTATACGATCGAGTTTTCAACTCAACATTTTCAAAAACCAATTCTTCCTTATGCAGTCTGGCATCACGAGGATTCTCGTTGTATTCCCAAGCGCTCACAAAGGCAAAGTTCTCGTCATCTCTTAAGGCCTCACCTTCGGCAGTTTGGTATTCCTCACGGAAGTGACCACCGCAACTTTCTTCTCTCGTAAGGGCATCTTTTGCAAAAAGCTCACCTAATTCAAGGAAATCGGCTACACGACCTGCCTTTTCTAGTTCTTGATTCTTAGTGTCAGCGTTTCCAGGAACTTTCACATTCTTCCAGAAATCTTCTCTCAATTCCCTAATCTCATCCATGGCTTTTTGTAAGTCTGTCGCGTTACGAGACATACCACATTTGTTCCACATGATTAAACCCAATTTCTTGTGGTAGTAATCTACAGAATGCGTACCAGCACCATTCATCAATTTCTCAATGCGGGAACGAGTATCATTCTCTGCCTTCTCAAATTCTGAAGTTTCTGTAGAAATAGGTCCAGTACTAATTTCATTTGCCAAATAGTCGCCTATCGTATACGGCAATACAAAATAGCCATCAGCAAGACCTTGCATTAAAGCACTTGCTCCTAAACGGTTAGCTCCGTGATCAGAGAAGTTAGCCTCTCCTGCCGCAAAACATCCAGGCACTGTGGTTTGTAGGTTGTAATCTACCCATAGTCCTCCCATAGTATAATGAACCGCCGGGAATATCTTCATGGGAACTTCATAAGGATTATCATCTGATATATTTTGATACATATCAAATAAGTTTCCATATTTCTTCTCAATTACCTTTTTACCAAGAGCTATCACCTCGTCCTCAGAAGCGTTCTTTTTTCCTTGTGTTAACGCCTCTACTTTTCCATAACGTACAAAAGCAGCAGAGAAATCCAAATAAACTGCTTGACCCGTTTTGTTAACACCATATCCAGCATCACAACGTTCCTTAGCAGCACGAGATGCCACATCACGAGGTACCAAGTTACCAAATGCAGGGTAGCGACGTTCTAGATAATAGTCACGATCTTCTTCAGCAAGATCTACTCCACGCTTTTTACCCGCTCTTATTGCCTCAGCATCTTCTTTTTTCTTAGGTACCCAAATACGTCCATCGTTACGCAGGGATTCTGACATCAAGGTCAGTTTAGACTGGTGTTCTCCTGAAACCGGAATACAAGTTGGGTGTATTTGCGTATAACATGGGTTAGCGAAGTATGCACCACGACGGTGGGTTCTCCAGGCAGCCATAACGTTACTTCCCATCGCGTTAGTTGAAAGGAAAAATACATTTCCATAACCTCCCGAGGCGATCACCACAGCGTGTGCACCGTGTCTTTCTATTTCACCGGTAACTAGGTTACGAGCGATAATTCCGCGCGCTTTTCCATCTACCACAACCAGATCAAGCATCTCATGACGGTTGAATGGTTGCACCTTTCCACGATTGATCTGTCTGTTCAATGCAGAATAGGCTCCTAAAAGAAGTTGCTGACCCGTTTGACCGGCCGCGTAAAAGGTTCTAGAAACCAATACTCCACCAAAAGAGCGGTTATCCAGCAACCCACCATATTCACGAGCAAATGGCACCCCTTGAGCTACACATTGATCAATGATATTGGAAGAAACTTCTGCAAGGCGATAAACGTTAGATTCACGTGATCTATAATCACCACCTTTGATGGTGTCATAGAATAATCTGTAGTCAGAATCACCATCACCTTGATAATTTTTTGCCGCGTTGATACCTCCTTGAGCAGCAATACTGTGTGCTCGCCTAGGAGAATCATTGTAACAAAATGTCTTTACATTATAACCTAACTCAGCAAGAGTTGCTGCTGCAGATCCACCAGCAAGACCGGTTCCTACCACGATAACATCTATGTTACGCTTGTTTGCAGGATTGACAAGGTTGATTGAGTTTTTATGTAATGTCCACTTATCAGCAAGTGGTCCTTTAGGTGCTTTAGAATCTAATACTGCCATAATTAAGCTGTTATTTGATTAAAATGATGGTAAAGAGCAATAAACACAAAACCTGCTGGAATGGCTACAGACCATGCATAACAAAACTTTCTGAGGCCAGAGCCCTGTTTGATGCTTTTTGCTCCCATAGACTGGAATGAACTGTTGAAGCCATGCCACAAGTGCATTGAAAGTAAAACAAAAGATATCACATAAAGAACTACTCTCCATATAGGCTCAAATTTGTGAACTGTCTCAGCATAGTAACGAGTAGGTGATTCTGGTTCTGCATTGATGAATTTGTAGGCAATTTCATGTGCCCAGAAATCATACATATGCAATCCTAAAAATGCTAGAACCACCAGACCTGTGATAATCATGTTGCGGGAAACCCAAGTTGAATTTTCATTACCTCTAAAATCAACATACTTTATAGGTCGAGCCTTATTATTGCGTATCTCCAGAACAATACCCATAACAAAATGAATAATTAGTCCAGCTAATAAAATAGGCTGTAGTACAAATTGCACTAAGGGATTATACCCCATAAAGTGCGACCACTCATTAAAAGTATCTGGAGCAATGACTGATGTTATGTTGATCACAAAATGCTGAGTCAGGAAAATGACCAAAAACAATCCCGAAAGTGCCATGATCCACTTACGTGCAAGCGATGATTTTACTAATGCGCTCATTTATTCTTTTTTAGTTTGTTGCAAAGATAACGGTCAAGGCCTTGTGTTTCAATCGTAATATATAAAAGCCTATTTATGCTTCACTTATTTGGATCGAGTCTTAATAAAAATGACTCTTATCACTTGATTAGTACGCAACAACTGCTTAAACTTTCACTTTGTAACGGAAGTGATGCTTGAGGTTTTTCGCTTTCGCGAAAGCGAGACCCGCAACCTACCACAAGCAAACTTACTGAATCTGTATAATTATTAAAGTAAGCCTAAACGCACTGCAAAATATCAATAAACCCAGTATTTTGTTGTTCTGAAAAAAATGATAATTTGACTACAGATCAGATAGAACAAAAACAAGACATCTTACAGGATATTTTAGAAAATTGCAATAATGGATTGCGCAGTATCTGTGACATACCTGGTGGTGGCTTTATTCATATGGAGCCTGCCCTTCCATATTTGTACATCTACAGGAATAAACTAAATGATTTAGGAACTAAAAGATTATCCAAAAGTGGAGCATCTTTTCTTATCATAGAAAATGTTGGAGCTTACGATTACAGTAGCTTAATCAAGCAACTTAGTGAGGTCATGACTGGTAAGCACAATGCTTTTTTACTCATTGATATTTATAGTGGCATCGAGAAGTCTACGGACTTTAAAATACATGCGCCCGTTAGTAGATTACCTGCCTCAATAGAAGCTCTCAAACACGAGTTGCATAAAATAAAAGTGAGCGACAACGCTCCATACCTAGGTGTAACCGTAGATAATAAAATGGTGTCAATAGATGGCGTGAGCGTTATGCCATGTAATGAAGATGAGATTAAGAAATGCGGTGCAACTCTCATTCATATAGAAGTGCCGCCGGTGTATCGCAACAAGAAAGGTCTGTTGTTCCCGGTATTTTTTAGGCGCTTTAGAGATCATTTTTCTAGAGCATTGCAAAAAGCAGTTTTTGAATTTGTAAGAGTACAGACCACATCTGGAATTCCGAGCTTTAGAGCTTTGGGTAAGCGCGATGTACACAAAGAGTTATTCAAGATCGATCAGGATCTCACAAATATTGAATCATCATTCAGCTTACTCATGCTGGTAGCGCCTATCAATATTAATGAGATAAGAAGTACTTTCTTTGACAGTGGCTTCAAAAATGTGTTGGATTATCATTACAGGCTGCTTCCTATAGATCCAGATAAACTAAAGCGTAAATTATTCAACTTACGCATCGATGAGATAGACGATCCTGCACTGGCTTATCTCTACAATGAAAAGAGGGAAGAATTGGAAAAACAACTTTCCATGCTTAAAGAGCGTGGCACTCGCAATTTCTTTTACAGCAGCATCAGGCTTTTTCATGGCGTAGAGAAAGATTTATTAAAAGAAGCCGAGGAAATACTATCCATTCTGGGAGAAGAGCCCGAGTCAGATCGGTCTGAGCTTATGGACGCTCAAGAATTTAAAAAGCTAGCAGAAGAGGAGTTCAACTATTTTCAAAAGCAAGATCCTAACTTCAGCGGTAAAATTCATATTAAAGAAGACCTGAATATTATGATGGTTTCTCAAGGAGAATTTTACCTTCCCAAGTACAGCCTCCTTTCTAAAACAGATGCAAACGCATTATTGCAACATGAAATCGGGACGCATGTCCTAACTTATTACAATGGATCTCAACAACCCCTGACCCAACTCAAAACCGGTCTCGCAGATTACGACACCATGCAGGAAGGACTTGCCGTAATGGCCGAGTTTCTTTGCGGTTCATTAACTCGTAACCGCCTACGTACTCTTGCAGGGAGAGTCGTGGCTGGGCACGCTCTTGTACAAGGCTGCAATTTTAGTGAAATGTTTGATCTCCTTAAGAACACTTACGGATTTAGCAAAGAGCGAGCGTTCAATATTGTTTCCAGAATGTTTCAAGGCGGCGGCTTTCTCAAGGACATAGTTTATTTGAAAGGCTTTGTGCAATTGCGCCATTACCTTAATTCTGGAGGGGATATTAAGCTTCTGATGTCAGGAAAATTTGCATTGCACCATATCAATATAATTAAGGAATTAATAGACCGCAAAGTATTGGTACCGCCTGCCATAAAGCCTCGATATCTTGAAATGGAGTGCTATGACAAACAAATGAAAGAAATAACCGCAGGAACCTACCTTGCTCAAATGATAAAGAAATGAAAATATGTTTTGTACTAAGTAGTATAGCTACAGAAGGCTGCGGGACCAGTGTAAGAATGATCACTGAAGCTCACAAACGCAAGCACGAAGTCTACGTTTGTGGCGTGGGCGGATTTACTTTTTCAAGTAACGGAACTATAGATATTGAAGCCGTAAAAGTTTCTAAATCGACTAAAGAGCGTTCTCCACAAGATATGCTCAAATATATTCAGGACAAGAAAACACAATTCATTTCCAGCAATAATCTAGATGTACTTTTTCTAAGAAACAATCCTACTGAGGAGCCCGGTGAGCGCCAGTGGGCCGAGTTTTCAGGAATAGGTTTTGGCCAATTGATACAAGATTCTGGGATTTTGGTTCTTAATGATGCACATACTCTTGCAAACGCATTTATAGATAAACTTTATTTTGAAAGCCTACCAGAATATATAAAACCAAAAAGTATCATTACCCGTGATCGCGATCGACTCATGGAGTTCTATGAGAAAATGGGTGACAAAATGGTACTCAAACCACTGGAAGGTTCAGGTGGGCAAAATGTGTATATGATTGATAAGCATGAGAAAAACCTCAATCAGATTATAGAAACTATTTCTCGAGAAGGTTACGTCATTGCTCAGGAGTTTTTACCCGATGTAAAACACGGCGATGTGCGCGTATTGCTTCTTAACGGTAGGATTATGGAAAAAGATGGTAAAAAAGGTATTTTGAGACGCGTGCCAGGAGAGGGCGAGTTCCGTAGTAATCTTGCTCTAGGGGCTAGTGCTGCCACGACTGAGCTCACTCCCGAAATGCAGGAAATCGTCGACATCGTAGCTCCAAAATTAATAAAAGACGGACTTTTCTTCGTAGGTCTTGATATCATCGACGATAAACTTATTGAAATCAATTTACTCAGTCCTGGAGGATTGAATTATTTTGAAGAAGTAGGTCTACCCGATTTCTCCTCAAACGTGATAGAGGCGATTGAAAGAAAAATTCATTACCGCCAGCAGTATAAAGGAGAGCTCACAAATAAGCAGCTGGCAACTATGAA
Source organism: Nonlabens sp. (assembly GCA_049671565.1). Classification (GTDB taxonomy): domain Bacteria; phylum Bacteroidota; class Bacteroidia; order Flavobacteriales; family Flavobacteriaceae; genus Nonlabens. Next base: position 143,244 of record JBATVD010000032.1, on the reverse strand, counting down.
TTGATCCGCTTTCTATCAGTCGCCATGAAGCCTTCGTAGCCACTTCGGCGCAGATGGCTAGGCTTGCCGACGGCTCGACGCGAAAGCTGAAACCTTCAAACAAATTATTAAAATAGATTTCAAATGGAAAGAATTATAGCTCGATATACTACCGGTGAAGCTGGACCCCTTGTTTTTATTACGGCAGCCGTACACGGCAATGAGCCCAGTGGTGTTCATGCCCTTGAAGAAGTTTTTACTCAACTACGAGCAGCCGATGCGAAAATAAAAGGTACGGTGATTGGTTTGCGCGGCAACCTTAAAGCCCTTCAAAACGGTATGCGTTACATCGATGAGGATTTGAACCGTACTTGGATAAAGGATAAAATAGAAAAGACCTTTCATGAGACCCGTGAAGAAATACAAATGATGGAGATTATTGAGGTTCTGGATTCTGAACTGGATAATCACAAAGGTGAAAAAACCTATTTCTTAGATTGCCACACCACTTCTTCAGAGAGCGTTCCTTACATGAGTGTTCAAGTGAAAGGCGATAACGACCCGTGGGCACATAAGTTTCCAACCTACATCGTGCGTGGTTTTAGCGATATGGTGAACGGCAGTATCGACCATTATTTTACGGATCGAGGTCTGACGGGTTTCACATTTGAGGCTGGCCAGCATGATGATCCAGATTCTCAACGCCATCACCAGAGTATGATTTGGCTCATTCTTGAACAAGCCTGTGACCTAGATCTAAACTCAATAGCAACGTATCCCAAGTGTGTTGAAAGTCTCAAAACAGATGCTCCTGACCAAAAAACCTTTGAAATCTCCCACCGTCACGAGATTAAAAAAGCAGATGATTTTAAAATGAAACCAGGTTTTGAGAATTTTCAAAAAATCTCAAAAGGCGAGTTACTTGCTCATAGCAACGGCGAGGAAATAATAAGCACTTGGGATGCTTACATCTTTATGCCGCTTTATCAAGGACAGGGTAATGATGGTTTTTTTGTGATTGAGGAAGTGACTAGTTGATTTCCAAATAGCTACTCCACCACCAGCTCCTGCGTTTTTTCCATTTTTCCCATACTTAATTTAATGGTGTACGTGCCTTCTGGCAAGTAATATTCACCGTTTTGAGCTTCTGCAGGTCTGTTGTCCTTATCAAAACGCTTTAAGTTTGATTGAGCCACAGTGGCTTTATAGTCGTAAAAGTTTAAGCCTTTTACGGCTTCAATTCTTTCGGTTTGCAGGGTCATATCGTCACTATTCAATACTTCCATAATCACCGTTCCTGCTTTTGGGCTGTAAAACGATAATTCTACGCTAGGCTCATAGAAGTTTTTGCTCCAGGTGCGCTTACTTCCGTAACTTGAATAAGCTCTTATTTTGTCCGCTTTCGCGAAAGCGAGATCATTTCCAGTATTTTCTATAAGATCCAGCGCATCCAGATTTGCCAAATAAATAGAGCGCCCATGAGTACCCACCAAAAGATCATTAGCCTCTGGCTGGATTTTTAGATCATGCACCGCTACCGGTGGCATATCACCATCGAGTATTTCCCAACTTCTACCCTGATCCATAGAGACGTAAGAAGCGTTATCTGTTCCTACAAAAAGAACATCTTTGTTTTTGGGATGTTCCACAATTACATTTACTGGACTGGCGGGCAAAGTGTTTCCAATATTTTTCCACGTTTTTCCATAGTCAGAACTCATGTACACGTAAGGAGTGAAATCGTCCCAGCGATAGCCGTTGAGCGTGACATAAACAGTACCCTTATCATGCGCTGATGCCACCACACGACTCACCCATAAATTCGCTGGCCAGTTTCCCTTGAGTTTTGTCCAGCTTGCTCCACCATCTTTGGTAAGCTGCACCAACCCGTCATCTGAACCCGTATAAATCATTCCGAACTGGAATGGTGATTCACTAATGGTTGTGAGTGTACCGTAAGCTACATTTCCTTTTTTGCCACCTTGAGTAAGGTCTGGAGAAATCGCTGTCCAGTCTTCTCCCTGATTAAGAGATCTGTGTAGTTTATTCCCTCCTAGGTAAAGAATATCTTGATTATGCGGACTCAGCAAAATAGGAGTTTGCCAGTTGAAACGATAGGGCGCTTCGCCTAGCTCGTGTTTCGGCTGGATGTATGTACGATCACCAGTTTCACGATTAAGACGGTAATAGTTCCCAAACTGGAAACCTGTATAAACAATGTCAGAGTTTCTGGAATCGATCTGGATCTGCATACCGTCGCCACCCATGATAAATTCCCACGGATAACCGCCATTTTGCATCCAGCCGCGATCGTTGCGAGCTGTGTGGGCTCCTACCCAAACACCGTTATCCTGCAAACCGCCATATACATTATAAGGCTTCTCATGATCATAATTAATGGCGTAAAACTGACCCACGCTGGTAGAGTTGTTCTTGACCCAGGTTTCTCCATCATCATACGAGATATTCACACCACCATCATTTCCATTGATCAAATGGCCACGCATATTGGGATTCACCCACAACGCATGGTGATCAGAATGCACGTTTTCTCTGGCAATACTTTCCCAGTTCTTACCGCCATCGCTAGACTTCACTATCGGTACACCCATCACATAAACATGATCTTTGTCGCTGGGATCAACTCGTACTTGAGCAAAATAATAGCCGTAACTGTAGAATAGGTCGTCTATTTGTCCCTCGTGCGTCTTCTTCCAGATTTTTCCTCCATCGTCTGAACGGTAGAGCTCTGCTCCTTTTACCGGTGTATCAAACAGCTGGGTATTTGCATCTTCCAAGTATTTAGCGAGGTCGGCTGGTTTTGCGGCACCGCTGCGCACCATATTTTTGACATTTTGAGCACGGTACTTTTCTTGAAAACCATTTTCTTTCAAGAAAGCATTCAACGTTTTGTCGTCCAATTTCAGAAATGCATCCATAGTCATCCCTTGGAAATCGTCTTTGGCTAGGCTTTTTTTCGCTTTCCCTTCGGCTCCGCTCAGGGACCGCTCATCAGTCTTTTCGCGGCGGAACTGAGAATCATGAATCGCATAAATGGTATTGGCATCAAAAGCAGCCAGACCTATGCGCCCCACGCCAGTTCCCGTCGGGAAACCACTTTGTTCTGTACTTATTTTATTCCAAGTCGCACCGGCATCGGTACTTTTGTAAATAGCACTTGCAGTACCATCTCCATCAAAATTCCAGGCTTCACGATCTTTTTCCCAACTCGCTGCAAAAAGCGTATTGAAGTCACTAGGAACATGAACAAGATCAATAAAACCAGCCACATCACTCGCAAAAAGCGTCTTTTTCCAATTCATACCGCCGTCTTTGGTAGAGTAGATCCCTCTGTTCTGACTTTTAGAATAAAGCGGTCCCGTTACGGCAACTACTACATGATCTTCATTGTCAGGATTGATGAGGATGCGACCTATATGTTGAGACTCTGACAACATGGGATCGCTCCAGGTTTTTCCCCAATCGGTTGATTTTAGAAGGCCTATACCAGCATAGCTGCTGCGGCTACTATTATTCTCACCAGTTCCCACCCAGATGGTTTTTGAATTCCAGTCCACGGCAATATCGCCTAGATTGACCGTAGGGGCGTTATCCATCAAAGGCTCAAAGCTGATGCCGTTGTTTTTAGTATGGAAAAGTCCGCCGCTGGCATAAGCAACTAGAAACTCAGTTGGGTTCTCTGGATTCACATCCAGATCCACCACGCGTCCCGACATGATTACGGGTCCTATATTTTCAAATTTAAGATTCTTGACTAGAGATTCCTTTTTCATCTGCTTGATCTGATCAAGACCTTTCAAAACTTCTTGCGCAGGCGTTGCAGGTGGTACTTGTGCGAAAGCAATAAACGAAATGAAAAAAGCAGATATCAGTAAAATACGTTTCATGTAATATTTTTAACAGGCTTAAAGATACGGTAGGATAAATTTAATTTAAGGCAGTAATTCTATCTACACTTTTGTATTTCCTAAATGTTGTTTCGCTTTCGCGAAAGCGAGATATCAAAAACTCAACTAGTACAAAGCAAATTCCTATCTTTGAAATATGTCGCCAAAGCTGAAACAGACTATTGTTGAAATACTCAAGGAATTAAATCCTAAAGAGATTGCGGTTTTTGGATCGTATGCTCGTGGTGAGGAGACGCCTGATAGTGATCTTGATATATTAATTAGTTACACCGATCCTGTCGATTTTTTCCAAATCGTAGGCGCTATTCGACAGCTTGAAGACAGCATTGATATCCAAGTGGATCTTGTAAGTAAAAGCGCTGCCTCGCAGAAATTTTTAAATTCCATTGAAGCCGATCTAATCTACCTCTTTAATGATGTCAAAAGATCTGCATAAGATTGAAAGCGCTGTTCTATCTATTAAGAGAATCAAGAGATATACTGCAGATATGGATTATAATAGCTTTGCAAATAACGATGTTGTACTAATGCATTTTATTAACCTAGGAGAAAAAATAGGCTCAATTTCAGAGGGCTTTAGAAATGAGTATCCTGATATAGCCTACAGAAAAGCAAAAGATATGCGGAATTATATAGCGCATCAATATGAAGGCGTGGATATAACAAATGTTTGGTTAACGGTAACTAACATAATTCCTGACTTAGAAAAACAACTCAAGCAAATTCTTGATGACCAATAACCCCTACCTTGACGGTCAAGTTTTACTGATAGACAAACCGCTAAACTGGACTTCTTTTCAGGTAGTCAACAAGATACGCTGGCTCATCCGTAAGCAGTTCAACATCCAAAAGATCAAAGTAGGTCACGCCGGTACGCTAGACCCTCTTGCTAGCGGATTGCTGATTATTTGCACGGGAAAAGAAACCAAAAACATCACTACCTACCAAGCTCAGGAAAAAGAATACACTGGAAGCATCACGCTAGGAGCAACAACTCCCAGCTACGACTTAGAAACTGAAGTGGACCAAACCTTTCCTACTGATCACATTACTGAAGAATTACTAAAAGGAACGACAAAGCAATTTGTAGGAGAGATCCAGCAAAAGCCACCTATTTTCTCAGCCATTAAAAAAGACGGAAAAAGACTTTACGACATCGCTCGTGCTGGTGAAACAACTGAAATCAAAGCGCGAACGGTTACCATTCACAATTTTGAATTAACTAAAATTGATCTACCTGACATAGATTTTAAAGTGAGCTGCAGTAAGGGAACTTACATCCGGTCGCTCGCACATGATTTTGGCAAGGCAGTCAATAGTGGTGGTCACCTCAGCGCCTTGCGACGCACCGCCATTGGAAACTATCGCGTGGAGAATGCTATGAGTATCGAGGAATTTGAGATAATGTTATGCAGTTCTTACAATCCAACGGAGAGTGAGTAGCTTCAAGTATTTATCAGTTACACTGAAGTTGAGTTTACGAGAAATTCAGAGTTTCTCTGTCTACGTTACATATCGCATCAATGACTTGCGGCACAATCAATGAGATCTTGAATCGCGCTGCGTTTGCTTTTTGGTGAGCTTGTCGAAGTATACAGCATTACGATGACACCTCTAGTTTTCACTAAATATCTTCTAACAATTTGATCAGATCTTTTTCTGTGCCTCTACCCTTATCTTTATTATACCAGCCCTGCAATTCTTGTTTGAATTCTGGAGATAAAGTCCCTTTTTCTTTCTTCTCTTTCTGCACGAGTTGTGTTGCTCCTGTAGGTCTAGGACCCCAAGAATTTAAAGGTTTATTAGTTTCTGGGTCGATAATTATGAGTTTTGCGATGGCCTTGTTCCCATTAGTCAAAAACTCGTTCATCAATGCCTCATTTTCATCTCTCAATACTATCCGTAAATCAATGCCACCCGCTTCTGCAATTTTATGGATCATCGGCATGGTCTGAGCAGCGTCTCCACACCAGCTTTCTGTAATGACCAGAAAACGGACTTTCCCGTGATAATTACTTAAGAAATCCAATGTTTCTGGTTGTAACTCAAGTTTTTTGTCCAATCTCTTCATGCGCTGGTTGTTGAGCATGGTATAATTTGCGAGCGCCTCGGTGATTTCGTTGCCTGTATTGGTTTTATTCAATACGTGACTCTCCATTAATGCTCGGTACTGGGAGTACGGCATTGAATTATTTAAAGCTTCTTGAATAATTTGAGTGATTTCCATAATGCAAAGATATAAGTTCACATAGGAGTGAAACGGTGACTAAAGTCACAAAAGGAAGTGACTGTCAGTTAATTTTTTGAATCTAAATAATTTAAAATACATTGAGTGGCTTGTCTCAAATCTTCTGGAAGATGGAATTTCTCCCAAGGATGAGAAGCACCAAAAACATGATTTCCACCTCTTATGATTTTAAGCTGACTTTTCTTGCTGGCTCGGAGCAAATCTTTTGCATCTTGAATATCTACCGTGGGATCTTCATCGCAGTGAAGGATTAAGTGGGGTTTACCAAGGTTTTTTGCAGACTTGATAATATCTAGTTGTTCCCTGTTCTCTAAAAAGTCCTCGTAAAATTGGTAATAAAGTGGCATTTCTTGGTGCGTACGTCCGTTTTTGATGTAGTACACGCCGTTTTCTTTCCAATCACTTAGTTCTTTTCCCTTAGGAAATCGTTCTTCATAATGCGCTACAGATGCCATGGTAATTAATCTTGAGACACGTTCATCCTGCGACGCCACAATTGTAGCAATGCCTCCAGCCCTTGAATGACCTATAAGCGTCAAGTCATCAAGTTTTGCAGGTAATGTATTGTTTGAAATCCAATCCAATACTCTCAACGTGTCCCGCACTTCTATACTATAATTATTGTTGCCGAATGCTTCAAGATCTGGAAAATCGATAGGCTGCTCTGCGGTACCACCGTTGTGTGAATAGTTAAATTTTATAAAGAGGTATCCCGCTTTCGCGAAAGCGAGACCCATCAAATCCCACGCCCCCCAATCTTTAAATCCCTTGAATCCATGACAAAACACCACAATTGGCAAATTCTTCTCATTATCTGCATGAAAGTGATCTATAAGTATGGGACGACCATTTTCTCCCTCAATGATCGTGTTGCGTTTTATATTCATAGTTATACTTCTTTTTCAGCGAGTGGTTTTTCCTCATCAAAGATTTCAATGAGAAGTAATTTGAGTTGTTCTTCAAACTGCTCAAGTATCGCTGTCGTGATTTTTTCTGGAACGTAGGATCTTCCAGGTTTGAGTCCAAAAGATATGAATCCATCTTGGAATTTTTTAAAACTGATCATTCCTGCGGTCACTTCTTTTACCGCTGGATCGTTTTTCATAAAAAGATAGGCATACATGAGAATTTGAAAGGCCTTGGCCTTTTTGTAGTCCTCTCGCATCAAGTCAAAATTGTCAGGTTCTAGGCCTATATCACCTTTGGCCACTGAGCCCGTCTTATAATCGATGATGCGCAGGGAACCGTCGAGTTCATCTACTCTATCTACCATACCGTGCAGCTTTACGACCCCAATAGTTTCTACAGTTATGCTTACCTCGAGATGTTGTTCCACGCTTTTTATGATGAGCTTGCGGCCTGCCTTGACCAACTTTAAATCCATCCGCAGCATTTTTTTGATGAACTGGCTGGCAACTTCATAGATGATACGGTTGCGACCGCTGGGTTTGCTGCTGGAAGGATAATATTTTCTATAAGCCTTATCGAGTTCTTCCTGTTGCCGGGTTCCCATTTCTTTAAAATCATTCTCCTGCAACTCCTTATTGAGATGCTCGGCATACAATTTATCCAGTGCCTCGTGAATTATAGAACCCATAGTGTTGAGTGCAATGCTCTCCTCCACTTCGTCCAACTGACTTATACCAAGAATTTTTTGCTTATAAAAATCTATGGGATTGCGCACGTAGCTTGTTAATGCTGACGGGCTAAAACCTTTCTTTGCGATCTCTTTGAGTCTCTTGAAATATCCATCTGTTTTTTCAATGCTCAATAGTTCTTTTGATATCGCTTCGTTTTTATAAATATAATCCAGTGACTGTACTTCATGTTGAACACCTTCATTAGTCTCCAGCTGCACGAGAAAACGACTTTTCTCAGCACCACCTAGTTTACCTGGCTCGGTATTGTAAATAAAGCAGGCCTTTTCAACCCTATGAAGCAACCTATAAAAATGGTAGGCATAAACACTATCCTTTTCTGAATATGTAGGTAGATCAAATTTGCGCTTCATGTCATGGGGAATGTAAGACGCCGTGCTTTTACCAGCAGGCAGCACTCCCTCGTTTACAGATAACATGATCACATTTTTATAATCAAGTGCGCGAGTTTCCAAAAGCCCCATAATTTGCAAACCTCGAACTGGCTCTCCAATAAAATCCAATTTTTTAAGTGGTAGCAACTGACGCAACATAAAGGAAAGTGTGCGTAAGTCTTCAATTTCGCGGCCCGTGTTTAATAGGCGTTCAAGACTTCCCATAACCTCACTCAGACCCAGTAATTGTTCCAGTTCCATACGGCTGTCAGTTTTACCTATGAGATTTGCCTTGATTTGGGAAATCAATTGATCAACTAAAGCAAGAATCGGCTTGACTTGCGTGTGTGTGGATAATATTTGTCTGACGACATCGTCTTCCTCGCCGCTTATGTCAGACTGTTTTACATAAACTAAGTTAGACTGCGCAATTAATCTGGTATAATGGGTGCTGGGTTTTGAGATAAGTAAACTTGTAAAAGGCGACTCTAAAAATTTGTTCAGGTTTTTGAAATAGAAACCTTTGTCGGTTTTTTCAGTAAAAAGCTTTATGAGATCCTGAATAAATCCCGAGATAGGTAACTTATCCAGACTTAAGCCCATGGTTACATTGTAGTTTTCAATATTATCAGGCAATGCAGAAATGAGAGGTAACAGCAAATTTTCATCAGCTAGTATTACCACTGTGTTCTTAAGTTCTTCAGGATGAAGTTGTGCCAGCTGTTTTGCTGCGACCTGTACCATACCTATATTTCCACTTACCCCAGCAATTTTCACCTTCTTATTATCGCTGAAATGAGCACCTACGACTTTTAAGGGTCGATCTTGGTAAATTTTCCACTGCTCGTGATATTCTATGATAAATTTGCCGGCCTCGTGGTATTTTCGATCCAAGAAATATTGATCAGTATCCCAGTAAATTTCTGCCTTGTTTTCATTGAGAAGCATCTGTATGATCTCTGATTCTGCTTTATTTAAAGCATTTAATCCCAAGAAAACTATAGGGGTTTTGAATAGTTTTTGAGTTGCTTCTTCCGCTTTCGCGAAAGCGAGCCTATAAGCAAGACCCTGATATACAACATTATGCCTCTCGCAAATCTTTGTAAATGAGTTGTAGTATAGGTGCAATCGCTTCCAAAACTTCAAATATTTAGAAATCATCGCTGTGGGCTCACCGCCCAGGGACCAATGCCAACCTTCTAACTCTTTGACATTACCGAGAAAAGTGAAAAAATCTTGGGGTTCTACCAGGTAGCGATCGATCTCGTTGAAGTCTTTTAGAATAGTCGGTGCCCAACCTATAAAATCATCGTAGGCGTCTTGTTCTTCTTGAGGCTGCACTTGTAGATAGCTTTCATAAAACAATGGCAGCAAGTCAAGATCTGGCTTGATGCTCATTCCCGAAAGCTGTTCGACAAACTCTTCCACGCTCAAAATAGCTGGTTGGAAAACAGGCTTTTTAAGCTGACTAGCAATGGATCGTGTTAAGAATGTAGCTACCCTGCGCGATGGTACAACGTAAGTAAGATTTGTAACATCATGACTGGATGCCTTCAAATCCTTTATAACCTGATCGATAAAAGTCTTCATGCAAAATAATTAATCTTGGATCCTTAAATATAAGATACAAAAAACCCACCGCGATGGGTGGGTCTTTAAATCTATAAAACCAAGTGTCTTACTTGAGCTTGAATGTAAACTCAGATCTACGTGAGGCTTGGTACTGTTCTTCTGTACAATCATTGTTATCACAATCGAACACAGAGTTTTCTTCTCCTTTTCCTTCTCCTGACAATCTAGATGGATCTATACCTTGTTCCGTCAGATAAGCAATAATGGATTTTGCTCTTCTATCAGTAAGGGCTAGGTTGTATTCATCAGACCCACGCACATCGGCATAAGCTTCTGCCTTTAACTGCATGTTTGGATAAGTATTTAGCAGTTCGGTAATTTTGTCCAATTCCAATGCAGCATCTGGTCGTATATCTGATTTATCGTAATCAAACAAGATGTTTTCAAGAACGATTTTAGGTAGTGCTGGCTCGATTGGTGTCATCAATACCTCAACTGTTGCTGGACCGTTTTTAGTTACATTGAGGGTTGCCTCTCCACTTTCAAACTGATCCATGGCACCTCGAGCAGTAATCATTTGCTCTCCTACTATTGTGAACATAGCTTTACCGTCTTGATCTGCAATTTGAGTAGGCATAGCGCTGTCTTCTGCAACTGCAACGCTCAATGCTGCTCCAGGAATCACCATTCCAGTTTCTGCATTTATGGCTACTACGGTAACCTCAATTTCAGGAATAATTTCTTTTAGCGTATATATATCATCACTTCCCATTCCTCCAGAACGGTTTGATGAGAAATAACCTTTACCATTCTCGCTATCTACAGTAAATGCAAAATCGTCTAAGCTTGAATTTACAGGTAGGCCTAGGTTAGTAACCTTTCCATCTTTATACATAAATACATCCATCCCACCAATTCCTAAGTGCCCATTACTTGAGAAATATAAAGTTCCGTCATCTGCAATAAAAGGAAAGCTATCTTTACCAGATGTATTTACTTCTGGCCCTAGGTTTTCTGGTTCGTAAATTATACCATCTACTAGTCTAGCTTTATAGATATCAGATTCTCCAAAACCTCCAGGAGCCTCACTGGCAAAATAAATGGTTTCTCCATCTTTTGAGATTGATGGGTGTCCCACACTGTATTCCTTTGAATCAAGATCTGTTGTTTGAATATCTCTCCATTCTCCACCCGCGTTGAGGGCTCTATAAATGTTAAGCTTGCTCTGACCGTCTTTTGCTTTTGAAAAACTACCGTCAAAATAGTCTACGCGAGTAAAAAACATATAGCGCTCGTCCTTTGTAAGGTCAAGAGTACCCTCGTGGTACTTGGTATTTACATCTCCTCGCAATAGCACTGGTTCTCCCAAACTATCATTTTCTTGCACTTCTACTTCATAGATATCAAGATAGGGCTGCTCATTCCAGCCGTATTTTTTGCGTTCTTGATTTCTGGCACTTGAGAAATAAATCTTATCGCCAATCTTAATGGATGCAAAGTCACTCGCTTCTGAATTGATATCAAATGGGACTGCTTCATATGCAGGCTCTCCCGACATTATTTGCTGAATATAGTTGGGATTTGATTTATAAAGTTGCGCTCTTTTATCATTTGGTGCAGCTGCAGCAAACTGATCCATGATTGTATTTGATGTATCGTATTTTTGATTAGACTTTAACGACTGGGAATAACGGAACAAAGTTTCTGGATCTGGATTTTTATCATTTTTGATCGCTCTGGCATAATATTGCTCTGCCTTTTTGAACTCTGCGTTGTAATAGTAAGAATTAGCCAGATTAGTGTAGACATGGGTTGTGCGTTCCCCTTTTTCCAAAAGCTTTTCATAAGCCTCGGCAGCATCTACATATCTAAGTTCTGAATAATATTTGTCTGCTTTTTTAGTGGCTTTGCTTTGAGCTTTAACGCTACCTGCAGAAACTACTAAAAGAATTAATAAAAGGTATAAGTTTTTCATGATTGTAGTACTGAAATTTTAAAAGAAACGAGGAGATTGCATAACGCGACGTGGGAATGATAAGTCAAAGCTTAAGAACACCTCGTGAGAGCTATTTGCAGCAAAGGATATATCAGAAACCACACGGTCATAGGCATATCCCATTCTGATGTTTTTAGTAAGATAGAATCCTATCAATCCACTAAATGAATCTTCGTATCTGTATGAGACTCCCAGTTCAACTCGCTGGCTAAATAAAAAATTTGTGTTTAGGTCAAAACTCACTGGAGATTCAAATGCGCCTTTTACTAAAAAATGTGGTTTGAACTTGATGCTCTCTGAAAGGTCAAACACATAACCTCCCGTTAAAAAATAGTGTTGGGTATCGCTTCCTATATTTCTACCGTTGTCATCTAGATGAGTACTGTTAAGCATATTGGGAACTGAAAACCCTACATAGTAGTTATCACTATAGAAAAAGGCTCCAGCACCAAGGTTCAGGTTGCTCTCGCTAAAAGTTTCGTTTAACGGGTCAGTAGGATCCAGCAATTGAACCTCTCCCAATTGATAAAAACTTACACCTGCTTTTAAACCTAGAGCAAGCGTTGTAGACTTACCTGTCTTGAGCCTATACGAAAAGTCTCCGTAAACATTCTGTTCTTTAAACGGACCCAACTGATCGGAAATAAATGAGAGCCCGACTCCTACATTCTCCCCAATTGGGCTGCTACCCGCAAGAGTAAATGTCTCTGGCGCGCCGTTCACTCCAGACCATTGTTGTCTATAAAGCGAGGTGACGGTTAAAAGATCATTAGTACCTGCGTAGGCAGGGTTAATGACATTCTGATTATACATGTACTGGGTGTACTGCGGGTCTTGCTGTGCATGCACGAAGCTCGTGGCAAAAAATGCGGTCACAAAACCCATCAAAAGTAATTTTCTCATCCTCAAATTGTGGATTTAGGGGTTAAATAGTTGAAGTTTATAAATCTTTGGTAAAAAACCTTGAAAAATGAAACTTTAAACAAGAATAACAACTTTCTTAAAAATAAGCTAAACAATCTATGATTATTTCACTGCTAAAGTTTACCAATGGACACGAATTTAAGATTTCATATCACATTTATAAGCGGCTAAAAGTAATATTAGGCACACTCTATCAAATTTAATTTCTTCTTAAAATTATATACACTGGAAAGTGGTCACTATAACCTCCTTTATAACGATTTCCTACAAATGTACGAGCCGGCTGACCTCTATAGCGACCTTTCCATTGACGCAACATAATGTCATCAAAAATGTTTGCTTTATGAAGGTATAAATGTTCAGGAACATCGTTTTCAAAATCTGTACTTAATAGAATTTGATCAAACATGCTCCATTTAAATTTGTGATTGACCGTTCCTCGATGGGCACTTTTCAATTTACCCGTAGCATTAAAATAATTACCGTCAGTAATACTCTTTATACTTTCATTCTCAGGATCATCATTAAAGTCTCCCATGAAAATAGTTGGTGCATCGTTATCAAGACTGGCTGTATGGCGTAGAAGTTGATTTGCGACCTCAATGCGTTTATTATTTGTAGAATCAGCACCATCTCGCCTTGATGGCCAGTGATTTACATATATATTTACTTCAAAACCAGCAATTCTACCGTGCACGTATAATATATCACGAGTAGTGTCTCGCAAGCCATTTTCATCTACCAGATAAACAGGTACTGGCTCTGAATGCAGGAGCTCAAAAGTTTTTCCATTATAAATAAGAGCCACGTCTATACCTCGCTCATCAGGACTGTCGTAGTGTACAATTTCATAAGCTGCCTTAGATAAAAGCGGTTGCGCGGCAAGATCTGTAAGGACTCTTTTATTTTCTACCTCTGCAACTCCTATAATATGAGGCAAACTGCCCGTTTCTTCATATCCTACTTGTGAAATCGCTCGAGAAAGCCTTTCCAATTTTTTCTCATAGCGCGTGCGGGTCCATTCCTTACGTCCTACACTGGTGAAATCTGCATCCAGAATCCTTTTATTTCGAGTATAATCAAAAAGATTCTCAAGATTATAAAATGCTAGGGTAAATTGCTCAAAAGCATGACTGGAAACACTCAAATTTTATGGTCTTGATTACGTTATTGGCTGAAAAGATAATGATGACTATGTGTTCCGACCTCTTTTTCATGGTCTATTTTATTAGTTTGAAAGTGATAATTTTGTTTCACGTAGTTGTAGGGTTTTCGCTTTCGCGAAAGCGTAACCAATCTTCTCATTTATGATTCATTTAAACCATGACCTTTCTCAGACCGACCTGCCGTGCATATTGTTTTTGCATGGGTTTTTGGGAAATATGGATCAATGGGACAAAGTACAACACAAGACAACCCATATTCCTTCATTTAAGATTGAACTCCCGGGTCATGGTCATAGCGATGATTGCGTAAAAAGTTATTCTATCAATGAACTTGCAGATCAAGTAGAAATTCTTATCCATTCATACAATTTATCTAATATTCACCTAATGGGACATAGTATGGGCGGCTACGTAGCGGCAAATATTGCTCATAAAATTCCTGAGAGAATGCTATCGCTTACACTTATTAATAGTATTGCTGGCGGAGACTCTCCTGATCGAATAAAGTCACGTGACCGATCCCTCAAACTTATAGCAAAATTCAGGAACGCGTTTGTTAACATGGCAATTGCAAACCTATTTAGCGAGGACGAAAGAACCGAGTTTTATGATGAAATTGAAGCTATGAAAAAGCAAGCTGTGAATATCTCAAGTGAATCTGTTATTCATGCTATTCTTGCTATGAGAAATCGAGAAAGTTCACTGGAGAAATTAAAGCTTAAACAGTTAGAATTGGCTTACATTTATAGCACAACCGATCCTATAGTACCAAAAGAAAAAGTACTCAAGGAAATTCAATTATTGCATGCTAAAGGCTATGAAATAGAATCTGGCCACATGAGCATACTCACGCATCCTGAAAAAATTTCATCAATATTGAATTCTATTGTGCTTAGCCATTAAAACTATTCCAACCCATGGCTTTTATGGCGATTTGTTCACCACCACGGGTAACCAGGTTCATACCGCTCGATGCCGGCAAGGCGTGGCCTATCACGGTAAGATTGGGGTTTGCTTTAATCTTATCATAATCATTTTGGTCAATTGTGAAGAGTAATTCATAATCCTCACCTCCACTCAGAGCAATAGTTGTACTGTCTAGACTGAACTCTTCACAGGCATTAATCACTGTAGGGTCCAAAGGAATTTTTTCTTCATAGACTGTCATACCCACATTGGAACTTTTACAAAGGTGAATGATCTCAGAACTCAAACCATCAGAAAGGTCAATCATACTGGTAGGTTGAACTCCCAAATCTTCAAGCAGTTTTGGAATATCCTTACGTGCCTCAGGTTTTAATTGACGCTCGATTAAATAAGAATAAGCCTCGATATCAGGCTGGTTATTAGGGTTTTCTTTAAAGACAGCCTTCTCTCTTTCTAAGATCTGTAGGCCCATATAAGCAGCACCTAAATCCCCTGTCACCACCAGCAAGTCTCCATCTTTTACGCCAGATCTTTTGGCTATTTTATCTTCTGTCTGCTCACCAACCGCCGTCACTGAAATTATTAATCCAGATCGGGATGCTGTGGTATCTCCCCCCACAAGGTCTACTCCATATATTTTGCACGCTAACTGAATCCCTTCGTATAATTCTTTGACAGCCTCTACAGGGAATCTGTTTGATACTGCGAGGGATACTGTAATTTGTTTTGCCGCTGCATTCATGGCATAAATGTCAGATAGGTTTACCACAACTGCTTTGTAGCCGAGATGCTTCAGTGGCACATAGCTTAGGTCAAAATGAACACCCTCAACAAGCATGTCTGTACTTATAACAGTTGTATCAAGGTGCTTTAAGACTGCTGCATCATCACCTATCCCGAGAAGTGAACTTTCATTTTGAACTTCAAAATTATCTGTAATATAATCTATCAGGCCGAACTCGCCTAATTGCTCAACAGGAGTGCGTTGTGGGTTTTTATCTTCTATCATACTGCAAAAATACATTTATCATTGAGTAAGATGTATAAATCGAGCTTAAGACCTTAAAATTTCTGCTCTATCAGTTATAATAAAACATGATATGCCTATATAAGATAACCATAAATGAAACGTCTAAGGCATTTCACGTGTCGTATATTTGTGAGTCTTTTAAAGAGTGTTGTTATGATAAGTGTTTCAGATACTGCAAAAGTTAAACTTGCACAGCTTATGAGCGAGGAAGGCTTTGCTATAGATCGCGATTACGTGCGTGTAGGAGTGAAAAGTGGCGGTTGTAGCGGACTATCCTATGACCTTAAATTTGATAAAGAATCAGCAGATACGGATAAGATTTTTGAAGCAAATGAAGTCAAGATCGCCGTGGACAAGAAGAGTTTTCTCTACTTAGTGGGAACTACACTAGAATTTAGTGGTGGCCTCAATGGTAAAGGCTTTGTTTTCAATAATCCCAATGCACAACGTACATGTGGTTGTGGAGAGTCATTTTCATTGTAAGACTAAAAGTTCAAGGTCTAATGTTCAAGGTTGAAAAGTTAACGACCATATGGGGAAAGTAGAGCGTTTTGAAGATTTAGAGATTTGGCAACTAGCCCGAGAGATATGCAATGATGTCCAAATATTAGCTAATAAGTCTGATTTGAAAAAAGACTATAGACTTTATAATCAGATTGACGGTTCTAGTGGTTCAGCGATGGATAATATTGCTGAAGGTTTTGAAAGAGGCGGAAACAAAGAGTTTCATCAATATCTTTCCATCTCAAAAGCATCAATAGGAGAAACACGCTCGCAGATGTTTAGAGTTTATGACAGAAATTTCTGTAGTACAGAAACTTTTGAAAATATCAAAAATAAATGCTTGACATTGAGCAAGCGAACAAAATCCTTTATGAAATATCTCAGAGAGAGCGATTTAAAAGGTAATAAATTTAAATAAGTTCTAAGGCAAAGCTCAGATTGAACTTTGAACCTTGAACATTACAACTTTTGGAATGTCAAAGTATACAGAGGAAGAATTACAGAAAGAACTAGAGACTAAGGAATATGAATATGGCTTCTATACAGACATAGAGTCAGACACCATTCCCATAGGTCTCAGCGAGGATGTCATTCGTGCTATTTCTGCAAAAAAGAATGAACCACAGTGGATGCTCGACTGGAGACTAGAGTCATACAGACATTTTGTTGCCATGCATGAGCCAGAATGGGCAAACGTACATTACAACAAACCAGACCTTCAGTCTATCTCCTATTATTCTGCACCTAACAAAAAACCTAAATACGATAGCATTGACGATGTAGATCCAGAACTATTGGATACCTTCAATCGTCTAGGTATTTCACTGGATGAGCAAAAAAAACTCGCCGGTGTAGCAGTTGATATAGTTATGGATTCTGTTTCTGTAGCTACGACCTTTAAAAAGACCCTTGCAGAAAAAGGAATTATTTTCTGTCCTATTTCAGAAGCGATTCAAGAACATCCTGAATTAGTGAAAAAGTACTTGGGAACTGTTATTCCACAGCGTGACAACTATTATGCAGCACTCAATAGCGCCGTATTCTCTGATGGATCATTTTGCTACATACCAAAAGGAGTGCGCTGTCCCATGGAGCTTTCAACTTATTTCAGAATCAATCAAGCAGGAACTGGACAGTTTGAGAGAACCCTAGTCATTGCAGATGAAGGCAGTTATGTGAGTTATCTAGAAGGGTGTACCGCTCCATCACGTGATGAAAACCAATTACATGCCGCCTGTGTGGAACTCATCGCTTTAGACGATGCAGAGATCAAGTATTCCACAGTTCAAAACTGGTATCCTGGTAATAAGGAAGGAAAAGGTGGTGTTTTTAATTTTGTGACCAAACGCGGTCTTTGTGAGAAGAATGCCAAGATATCTTGGACTCAAGTGGAAACCGGAAGCGCCGTTACCTGGAAATACCCCAGCTGTGTGCTTAAGGGAGATAATTCAGTAGGTGAATTTTATTCAATTGCAGTTACTAACAACTTTCAGCAAGCAGATACTGGTACAAAAATGGTGCATTTAGGTAAGAACACTAAATCTACCATTATTTCAAAAGGTATAAGCGCTGGTAGATCCCAAAACAGTTATCGTGGCCTTGTGCAGATCAATTCAAGAGCCGCAAATGCCCGCAACTTTTCGCAGTGTGATAGTTTGTTGATGGGTAACGAGTGTGGAGCCCATACATTTCCTTATATAGAAACCAAAAATAACAGTGCTCGTGTAGAACATGAAGCTACAACCAGTAAGATAGGTGAGGATCAGATTTTCTATTGCAACCAGCGTGGGATTGATACAGAAAAAGCTATCGCTCTAATTGTAAATGGTTTCTCAAAAGAAGTACTTAATAAACTTCCAATGGAGTTTGCGGTAGAAGCCCAAAAATTATTGGAGATCAGTTTAGAGGGCTCGGTAGGATAGGGCTCATATTTTAATTCTCAATTTCTTGAAAATGAAAAATTACCTTACACCAATTTTATTTTGCTCCATGCTGCTATTTTCCTGCAAGGAAGAAAAGAATGTAGAAGAAGTCTCGACTACCGAGGCTGAAGAAGTTAAGAATATACCTGTACCCGCTGGACAGCAGCTTTATTCAGGTGATTTTGTTTATGCCGTGGACGCAGCGGTACTCACCGCAAACAATACATTTTATGCGGTAGAAATAGACTCCATGATGCAAGAACTTAATCGCGTAGCCCAAGCCTTAAAGGAAAATCAATACGACGCGGTAAATGTTGTTATACATGGTGTGGAAAAGCCCAACCCTTTGAGGGAAGAGACTGGAGAAGGTTGGGAAAAAATGATTACCATCAAAAAAATTATAGAAGTAACCCCTGCAAATAATTCGCAGGTCATAAGAACGGGTGTCTCAAGCAACCCAAATAAAGAAAGCAAATAGACATGTTAAAAGTAACTAATCTACAGGCCTCTATTGAGGATAAGAATATTTTAAAAGGGATAAATTTAGAAATAAATCCAGGTGAAGTCCACGCAATCATGGGACCTAACGGATCTGGTAAATCTACACTGGCCAATGTTATCGCAGGAAAGGAAGAGTATGAAATGAGCGGTGGTGCGATTCTTTTTGAAGGCGAAGATATCAGCGAACTTGATCCCGAAGAGCGAGCACACAAGGGTGTTTTTCTCTCCTTCCAATATCCTGTTGAGATTCCTGGAGTGAGTGTTACTAATTTCATGAAGACGGCCATCAACGAGACCCGAAAAGCTCAAGGCAAAGAAGAAATGAGTGCAAAGGAAATGCTCAAAATGATCCGTGAGAAGTCAGAGATGTTAGAGATAGACCGCAAATTTCTTTCTAGGTCTTTGAATGAAGGCTTTTCTGGGGGTGAAAAAAAACGTAATGAAATTTTTCAAATGGCTATGCTTGAACCCAAGCTTTCCATACTCGATGAAACAGATTCAGGTCTAGATATAGATGCGTTGCGTATTGTTGCAAATGGCGTGAACAAGTTGCGCAGCAAAGACAATGCGACTCTTGTGATTACGCACTACCAGAGACTGTTGGATTATATCGTTCCAGACTTTGTACACGTACTTTACGATGGTAAAATCGTTAAATCAGGTGGCAAAGAACTAGCTCTTGAATTGGAAAAGCGTGGATATGATTGGATCAAGGAGGAAGTTGCCGCAGTTTAATGAAAAATAGGCTGCTGGGGGTTCTCGCTTTCGCGAAAGCGAAAAAAGTTAATAACTCTCAGGGCAAATCATCTACTATCCATTTTAGATAGTATGAAAAAGAATTTTATATGAGTTTTACAGAAAACATTCTATCCTCATTTATGGCCTTAGAAAACGAGGTCGATACCGATAACTATGTGCATGAGGTAAGAAATGACGCACTCAGTCATTTTGAGCAAAAGGGGTTGCCTCAAAAAAAGGATGAGGCCTACAAGTACACTTCGCTCAAATCGTTATTTAATAAAGAATATACTTTGTTTCCAAAGCACGAATCTGCTTTAGAATATTCGGATATCAAAAAATATCTAGTCCACAACATTGATGCTTATCGAGTTGTTTTTATTGATGGCGTTTACAGTTCCTACCTGTCGCAAACTACTCATGAGAAATATGATGTATGTCTCATGTCCAGCGCCCTTAATAATTCTAAGTATGATTCAGTCATTAGGGAATATTACAACAAAATCGCAGGTAAAGACGGTGTAACCTCCTTAAATACTGCGTTTGCCAGAGAGGGTGCTTATATTCATGTAGGAGATAATATAGTAGTGGACAAGCCTGTTGAGATGGTTTTCTTTACCACTGGGAAAGAAACCAATCTTATTGTACAACCACGGAACCTTGTGGTAGTTGGTAAAAATTCTCAACTGCAGATCATTGAGCGTCATCAAAGCCTTACTGACAATTCTGTGTTTTCAAATTCAGTTACGGAAATTTTTGCAGATTGTGATGCAATGGTGGATCATTATAAAATTCAGAATGATAAACTCAACGCTTCTATTATAGACCACACAAGTGTGGAACAACAAAGAGGTAGTGAAGTGAGATTACACACCTTTAGTTTTGGTGGATCCTTAACACGTAACAACCTTAATTTCTATCAAAAAGGGGAACACTGTAATTCGTTATTGAATGGCGTTACTATTATAGAAGGTAAACAACACGTAGACCATTCCACTTTAGTTCATCACACTGCTGAAAATTGTGAGAGCTACCAAGAGTACAAACAAATCTTTGACAACAAAGCCGTTGGGGTCTTTAATGGTAAGGTTCTAGTAGATAAGTTGGCTCAAAAGATCAATGCCTTCCAACAAAATAATAACATACTAATAAGCGATAAAGCTACCATTAATGCAAAACCACAACTAGAGATATTTGCAGATGACGTGCGTTGCTCTCACGGTTGTACCATAGGACAATTAGACGAGGATGCTTTGTTCTATATGCAATCTAGAGGAATACCATCTAAAGAAGCTCGTGCCCTACTCATGTTTGCATTTGCGAATAGTGTATTGGAGAGTGTTAGGATACCTGAAATTAAAACTAAAGTGACTAAGCTTATCGCAATGAAACTAGGGGTGGATATAGGTTTTGACCTTTAAGGTTCTCTACTTGATACTTGCAATCCAGTTTGTCTAGTCTAATTTGTTGAAACAAACCTTTAATTTCATTTTAAATTTAGTTTACATTTAAATCTCTATTTTAAATATTCTAAGAATACGACCGCAGTGTTAGCTCCTACAAAAATAGTTTTGACACTTATCGTAACTCCTGACTGATTAGTTGTTGAGCCTATACTTAATCTAAGGCAATTGCCTTATATTCTTACATGTTCACATATTTTTCACGTTTTAATTTGATTATTTCAGAAAAAACTTAAATATTTGACCCAATTAATTAACTAAACTATATTACAATGAAAAAAATTTTACTCACAGCAGTAATTGCATTATGCGGACTAGGTCTAGCTAATGCGCAGGAAGGAAGTATTTATGCAGGTTTGAATGTAGGTCTTCCAATCGGAGACTTTGGTGATTCCCATACTTTTGGTATAGGGGTTGAAGCTGGTTATTTGTATCCAGTGTCTGAATCATTAATGGTAGGTGGTAATGTAGGTTTCATGAGCTTTAGTGGTGATGAGGTTGATCTAGGACCATTGGGGTCTGTAGAAATTGATGCTATAAACTATGTACCGATTGCAGCAACTGCAATTTACAGCTTTGGAGATTCTGGTTTTGGTGTTGGTGCAGATGTAGGATATGCTTTAGCATTAGATGACGTTGCAGATGGTGGTTTGATGTATGAACCAAAAGCTGTTTTTAACACAGAAACTCTTATGTTTTCTTTAGGTTATCAAACCGTTGCAGACGTTGTAGACCTTAGTAGTATTCAACTAGGAGCAGCTTACAAATTTTAAGATTTAAATAATAATGATTTAAAAGCTGCTCTATCGAGCAGCTTTTTTTATGTTTAATTTTAAAGGCGTAAAAAATACAAATCAAGAACTAATTACTACTGCATGATCTTTCTCAAGCGATCTAAAATAGGCTCGTCTTGAATGGAGTCTGTGGCATTCTTATAGTCTTTTACAATCTTATTGCCAAAAATAGATGTAGGAGCCTTGGGAAAATCTTTTCGGTTCACACTAAGTTGATTTTCTTCTAACTGAGCATATGGCGCAAATCCAGCGTATGGATGCGTATTTCCCCATAAGGTGATCACAGGGACATCGTATAAAGCAGCGAGATGTCCATTGCCGCTATCCATGGCAATCATAGCGTCTAGATTGGAAATGAGAGAAAGTTCCTCCTCAAAACTGAACTGTCCCACTATATTATATACATTAGATATAGTTCCAGCTACAAGAGCTAGCTTCTTCTTCTCTTCTGTCCCTCCACCTATCAAAATAATTTTCACATCAAACTCTTTTGCGATACGCTTGACGATTTGTTTAGCTCTGTTTACCGTAAGAGATTTAGTTTCATGCGCTGCAAATGGTGCGAAGCCTATCCATTTTGTTTCTTTTTTGCCAATGCGTTTGATGACACTCTCTAGGAGTTTTTTACGGCTTAAAAATTCGTCCTTATTTAATTCGATGGTATAACCTAGTTTTCTCAGAACATCGGCGTAGCGTTCGGTAGAATGTTGGAGTGGTTGAAAAAAGTTTGGGTCTTTAATCAAACGTGTTTTTTCTGCCCTACCCTTATCAATCACGCTAATCTCAACCCCTGTTGTCAAGTTACGCAAAACCTTAGTGCGCAAAACATCGTGGAAATCTGCGACAGCGTTCAACTCAAGAGCCCTTAGTTCTTTTGATAATTTGATCAATCCTAGTAATCCCTTATGTTTCCCATTGAAGTCGGCAACAATAAAATTCACATTTGGAATTACTGCAAAAAGAGGTTCAAACATCTTGCGGGAAAGTAAAATTACCTCAACTTGAGGATAGGCACGCGTGAGGGCGATCACTACAGGAACTACCATAGCGACGTCACCCATAGCGCTGAGTCTATAAATCAGTAAGCGCTTGGGTAGCGACATGAAAATAAGTTTATTTGTTGCTTCTCAAAACTGGGTTCAACTCATCGTCGTTGTACATTTTCATTTGCTTATAAACTTTCATGTACTTACGACCTTTGGCAATATCATCCAGTAATTGATCAAGAGCAGTAGAAAGATCAACTCTTTGCTCTAATAGTATTTGCAGTTTTGCGTTGCATGTATTGCGATGTTTTTCACTGGCATCCATACGAGTCGCCTCTTCTTCCATGTGAAAGATTTTGAGAGCAAGGATGGAAAGGCGGTCTACTGCCCAGGCTGGGCTTTCAGTATTAATCGTAGCATTGTCTTTAACCTCTACATCACTGTATTTTTTCAGATAATAACTGTCTATGTATTCCACCATATCAGTTCTATCTTGATTGCTGGCATCGATCTGTCGCTTGAGTTTTAAAGCAGCTACCGGATCTATATTGGGGTCACGTATTATATCTTCATAATGCCATTGCACGGTATCAATCCAGCATTTGCGGTATAGAAGATGCTCTATAAGCTGGTTGTTACGGTCGTAAGGATTGTCAAAATCTTGATCTACCGTATTGATCTCATGGTATTTATTGATTACTTCCTTAAAGATGGAATTAGCCTTTTCTGAAAACATAATATATTTCTTGAATTACAAATATAATGACATCTGAGGCCTTATGCAGGTTTTGGCGCTGCGCTCGGTCTCAATATATTCTTAAAGATATTCTGTTAGCGACACATTTGAATTCGTCTGCATTGATTTTTTAGCTATTTTTGCAACTTTAACGAGTAATTCAATTAAGATGAAAGAAGTTTTTGAGGGGATAGCGACATTTTGTGAGGAAGTGCTTTTCGTACCTTTTGACGCATTGCGTGAACTGGAAGATGAAAACTGGTGGCTTGCAAACGCCATTTCATGGTTATCCATTTTGATTCTTATCGCCGCTCTAGGTTACTGGATGAAGCAGTTGCGCATCTTTGAACAAAACGGAGAGGAAGACAAGACCCAAACGGCGCACTCGTTCCTCGGTAAAAATCAGCAATAGTTTTTTATAGGTCAAAACCTATATCCTTACGATAATAGATCCTATCATAATCCAGTTTACTGGCATTGCGGTAGGATTTTTTTAGTGCCTCTTTGTGATCCGTCCCAAAACTGGTAACAGCGATCACGCGACCTCCACTGGTAACTATAGTTCCATTTTCATCCTGAGCCGTTCCCGCGTGAAACAAGATAGAACCCTCAATCTTTTCAAGACCTGAGATCACTTTACTTTTTTCGTAAGCTTCCGGATACCCACCCGAAACGCACATGACCGTGGTGGCAGATCTAGAATCTATTTCTAGGGTTTCATTTTTTAGTTCCGCTTTCGCGAAAGCGTGCAAATGTTCCAGCAAATCACTCTTTATCCTAGGCAGGACCACCTCAGTCTCTGGATCTCCCATCCTCACGTTATACTCGATAACAAAAGGTTCACTGTCCACGATCATCAAACCGATGAATACGAAACCTTTATAAATCAACTCGTCCTTTTTGAATCCATCAATCGTAGGCTGCACGATGTTTTTTTCAATCTTCTCCATCAATGCCTCATCTGCAAACGGGACGGGAGAAACGGCTCCCATACCGCCTGTGTTCAGGCCGGTGTCTCCCTCGCCTATGCGTTTGTAGTCTTTGGCGGTAGGTAGGATTTTATAGCTGCCACCATCAGTCATGACAAAAACACTCATCTCGATCCCATCCAGAAATTCCTCAATGACGACTTTATTAGAAGCTGCGCCAAATTTCCCTCCTACCAGCATTTCCTCCAGCGAGATCTTAGCTTCTTCGGCATCGGGAATGATAAGAACACCTTTACCTCCCGCAAGTCCATCGGCCTTTAGGACAAAAGGAGGTTTGAGCGTATCAATGAACTTCATTCCCTCCTTAAGCGAGTCTTTTGTAAAGCTTTTATAGGCCGCGGTGGGAACATTGTGACGTTGCATGAATTCCTTTGCAAATTCCTTAGAACCTTCTAAAACAGCAGCATCTTTTGAGGGGCCTATGACGTTGATATGATCGAGTAGATTATCGTTTTGAAAATAGTCATAGATCCCATCCACCAGCGGCGCTTCAGGCCCCACGATGATCATCTCGATTTCAGAATCCAGACAAAATTCCCTTAGCGCGGGAAAATCAGTCACGGAGAGATCGATGTTTTGAGCGATTTGTGCCGTTCCCGCATTTCCCGGCGCAACAAAAAGCTCGTTGAGCAAATCGCTGTCCTTTATGGCATGTGCAAAAGCGTGTTCACGGCCACCGCCTCCTAATATCAAAACATTCATGGTATCGCGCTTAATATGAAATACAAAAATAGTTGATCCATGTGCTTTAAGTTAGTACAGCTTAATAAATGCTTTGCTTTTTTCCATAATTGGAATCACGACTTATTTCCAACAATGATCTCAGGCTTGCCCGATTTTGATGGTGGTATGAAATCCACATTTTCAAAGTCAATGTGAAATGATGAATCCTGAATGTAACGCTGAAGACTTGAGGTCACCTCATTAAGAGTGTTTCCATTAAAATCAGAACCCTTGATATATTTTATATTCATCCTATCAGGTTGAGGCATGGAAACTTGAAATTGCTTGATTGCAGGTATGTATTCAAAGACTCCGGTAAAAGAATGAACATTCATGGTGTTCCCAGATGGCAAATGTATAATATCAGTCGTTCTACCTACGACTTTCTTGAGAAGCGGATATTTATATTCCCTCCTCTCGGGATATTCTGATCTGGGAAGTTTTATCGCCATGTCACCTATCTTATATCTCAATAAAGGCATGCTGAAGGAATCTAGCCTACTCACGACTACATTCCCCAGAGTACCATCGGGCACTTCATTTCCCTGATCATCAATAATTTCCAGATATACATGCGGAGACATAATATATTTATAATCCAGGTCTTTTTGACTTGCAATTAAAAAACCTTCATTGCAGCCATAGGTGTCAAATACTTCACACTTAAAGGTCTGCTTTATTTTCTTTCTGTAATGTTCAAACATCTTATCCCCAAAGCTGATGACCGATACTAGCTTGAGATCGTAATTCAGTTTAGCTGCATACTCTGCGATAACAAAAAGTGAAGATGCATAGCCCGCCATAAAGTACTGGCCATTCTTTTTTTCAAATCTCTTGCAGATCGAATCAAGTTGCGCTTCACTATGTACGAAAGCATCAATATACACCGTATTGAATAAGTAGTCCTTGACAGATTTTAAGAGGCCTCGGTCAGGAGTTATTCCGGTTTGCACCAGAGGAGCCCCCATTTTATATCCTGCCCATTCCCACCAATGGATTAGGATAGCTCTGATGTTAGATTGTTCCAGCTTACTCATAAATACGGATGACTGAACTCCAGATGACCCACTACTACTGTATTTGATTAATTCGGTTTTTGGTTTATGTAGATAACTGTCCGTATGAAGTTTTAGATCTGACTTTTCAAGAATGGGAAATTGCTTGATCCACTTTTGTGGATCATTACCCTTGAGCGCTATATCTGAATAGATGGATAGATTCTCTCTTGCATGAATCAGTATATTCCTGAGATTATTTTCTTGTAGATCCTCTAATTCCCGTTCCGAGAGAAGGTCAACTTGCCTCCAATACTGCAACATTTTAATAAAATCAGAACTATTTAGAAGGTCACCTAGGGGCAAGACCAGTTTTTCAAGAAAATTATATAATGAAACCTCCATGCTTGCTAGTTTTACTGCAAATGTAGCTTACTATTCTTTTTAGCTAGATGAAGGGGCACCAATTTTGACAAGAAATTCTAATTACTAAATTTGTTACCCGTTCTGAAATTAATACTTAGATCATTTTATCGCTATCGCAGTTAGTATAAAAGATTGCAGCTTTCAAAAATAAAGAAGTAGGGACAGTCGGTTAAAACTCTCATAAGATAGGCTAAATGAATGATAAGGATATTCTCATAGTAAGCAATTACTTCCCACCTGAAAGTGGTGCGGCGTCCAATAGAATCAAGACTCTAGCAGATTCCTTAAATCAGAGCGGTATAAAAGTTAGCGTTGTTTGTCCACTGCCCAATTACCCAACAGGAGAAATATTCGATAAATACAAAGGGAAACTGCATTCTGAAGATCAGGAAGATGGAATCTTGGTCAACAGGCTCTGGTTGTGGCCCAGCAAATCTGATAATAAATTTGTGAGGCTTTTGAGCATGCTCTCTTTCGCCTTGAGCTTAAGCATCTATTTCCTTTTTAAGAAAACACCTCAAAAGGTCATCATTCAATATTCGCCTGTTTTTGTAGGTTTTGCCGCGGTTTTTTGGTGCTGGATTTTGGGTAAAAAAACTGTTCTAAACGTTTCCGATCTATGGCCGCTTGCCGGACTGGAAATGGGACTTATGAATAAGGGAACCTATTACAGTATTCTTGAGAAAATGGAAGCTTTTTGCTACCGCCATAGCGACCTGATTCTAGGTCAGTCTGAAGAAATATTGACCCACGTTCAAAAAATGGAACCCAAATCCAAGGTCTTCCTGTACCGAAACTATCCCACATTCAACCCTCCGGAAATAACTTTTGCGACGGTAAACAATCCCATTAAGATAGTTTATGCAGGACTTGTAGGAGTTGCGCAAGGTTTATCCACTGTTTTTGGAAATATTGAAATTCCAGACAATGTTGAATTTCATATTTACGGCGACGGGCCAGATATGAATCATTTACAAGCTCTCAAGAAACCTAGAATAACCTTTCACGGATCGGTTTCTAGAGAAATCCTTCATCAAGAATTGATGAAATATGATACAGCGTTTGTCCCGCTCATAACGAGAATCTACGGATCTGTTCCGTCCAAGATTTTTGAATATTCACGTCTTGGATTGCCCTTACTCTACATGGGTGGTGGCGAGGGCGGCGATATTGTAGAACAGGAACAAATAGGTTGGGTTATTGAAGTAGGTAATTATAAGGAATTGCAGGGATTCCTCAACATGCTCAAGCCATTTTCATTTTCTGATTTATCTAAAAGTAGTGTTAGGGAACGAGCTATGAAACGCTTTGATTTTGACCAGCAATTCTCTGGTTTGATCGAAAAATTAAATAAAGTATAGAATAACTTGTTCAATAGGTTTAATCAGTAGGCTTTATCCTCTCCTGTAAAAACATTTGCCACGGTTTTGAAAATAATTTTTAAGTCCATCGCAAGACTCCAGTTCTCAATATAAAAGATGTCGTTGCGCACACGTCCTTTTATGTCTTCCTCAGTTTCCACCTCGCCACGATAACCACTCACTTGTGCCAGACCGGTAATACCGGGCTTAACAAAATGTCTTACCATAAACTTATCGATACGCTGCGCATACATATTGGTATGACTTACCATGTGCGGTCGTGGTCCAACGACGCTCATATCTCCAAACAACACATTAAAGAATTGTGGCAATTCATCAATACTCGTCTTGCGTAGAAAGCGGCCTATCTTGGTAATACGCTTGTCTCCGCGACTCACTTGATTAAGATGCGCTATTTTATTGGGCACCATGGAGCGGAATTTAAAACATGTGAACTCTCCATAATCAAGACCATTACGCTTCTGCACAAAAAATACAGGGCCTTTGGATTCTAACTTGATGACAAGTGCAACTAACGGAATTAACCAGGAAAGAAGACCTAAAATGATAAATAGCGAAAACAGAATGTCAAAGGTTCGTTTGATAATCTTATTTGCAAGATCATCCAGCGGGATTTCACGTAGACTTAAAACAGGCGTCAGGCCATAATAATCATACTGCAGTTGTTTGGAAAGTACAGTTTCAGTATCGGGAATGAACTTGAGAGTGCGCAAGTTGTTATCTGCAAAATCGGTCAGTTCTACCAGCTCATCATTGCTTAACTCCTTTACCGAGCAGAATATCTCGTCTATGTTGTCATCCAAAACACTTTGCATGAAATTCATCATGTTAAAACGATCGGTTTTGACGTCGATCAGCTTTTTGGAACGGTATCCCAGATCATCGTGGGTTCTAAAGAATCGGTGCAACCTTACGGTCTCCTCGTTTTTCCCCAGAACCACAACCGTTCTAAAATTACCGCCCAGTGCACTGCGGTAATTTTTTAGAAAAAAGAAAAGGGAAAGCTTCAACAAACCTATCGCCCCCATAGTCCATCCAAAATAATTGAAGATGAACATGCTCTCCTTACTGATCTGATAGAAGTACCCGAAAAAGGCGAAAACCACAAATAAAAAGAACAACGACTGCTTCGCGATCTTGATAAGCAGGGTGCTAAGCTCCGTGTTGCGGCGTATTTTATAAAAATCAATCTGCATGGAAATCACGATCCAGCAAATCCCTACAAAAAGGCCAAAAGTAAAAAGTTCCACATCCTCGTGAAAGAACAAATACCCGCAAGCCACGATGATCGTTAAATCCACGAGATAGGAAACTGGCTTTATAAAACCAGAAAACCGCTTATTGCTGTACGCAATCTTATCTTCTGATATGTTTTGTAAAGTCCTTGTGCTCACGTTTTTCTAACTCTTCTTTTGATAGCGATTTGAAGTAATCATAAGTAATTTTCATGCCCTCTTTCCTGGAGACCTGAGGCTCCCAGTTCAACACCTCTTTTGCTCTGCTAATATCGGGACACCGCTTTAAGGGGTCGTCCTGCGGCAGTTCCATATAGACTACTTTCTGATCCGTTCCCGTAAGTTCGATCACTTCTTCCGCAAAATCGGCAATACTGATCTCATGCGGATTCCCGATGTTGACCGGCTCCACATAATCACTGTGTAACAAGCGGTAGATGCCCTCGATCTGGTCATCTACATAGCAAAAGGATCGCGTCTGGGAACCATCGCCAAAAACCGTAATGTCCTCACCTCTCAACGCCTGTCCCATAAACGCAGGTATCACCCGGCCGTCATTCAGGCGCATTCTAGGCCCGTAGGTATTAAAAATACGTACGATTCTGGTTTCCAGACCGTGAAACCTGTGGTACGCCATGGTCATCGATTCCTGAAATCGTTTTGCCTCATCATATACTCCTCGAGGACCTATGGTATTTACGTTTCCGTAATAATCCTCACCCTGTGGATGTACCTGTGGATCTCCATAAACCTCGCTGGTAGAGGCGATGAGTAATCGCGCGCCTTTGTTCTTTGCGAGACCTAATAGGTTATGCGTTCCAAGTGAACCTACTTTTAAGGTCTGGATAGGAATTTTTAAATAATCAATGGGACTTGCGGGACTCGCAAAATGCAAAATGTAATCCACCTCTCCAGCGACATGTACAAACTTTGAAACATCGTGAAAGTAAAATTCAAATTGCTCCAGCGCAAAAAGATGCTCGATGTTCTTCAAATCTCCCGTGATCAGGTTATCCATGGCCACCACGCGATAGCCTTCTTTAATGAATCGATCGCAGAGATGCGAGCCTAAAAATCCCGCTGCGCCTGTTATGAGTACCCTTTTTGCCATTGTTGATTCTGGAGTGCAAATATAATCGATTCGCGCGAGGCATTATGATTTACTTAACAGCAACTGTACGTGCCAAAAATATTAGGATAATTAATTATTTGGGCGTTCCCCATTTTCAAGCTAAAGCCTTGAAAATGGGTCAGGCTTTCCGCTCTTATCTTTTTAAGCCATTCGTAATGCTGAAAAGCTTAAAAAGGATAACCGCTTCAATCCTTAACGCAAGGATTTCTTGTGGCCCTTTTAAATTCATCCGACCTAAGATTTAACTTTAAAGTCCCATTGATCAAAATACTTCACAAATATCTTTGCGATATTTCTAGCATCATCGATACCTCGATGATGTGTTCCTGTCATGGGTATATTTTCGCTGATTAATGCATTTTTCATTCCTATTGAACGCTTCAATTTCTTGAACTTTCCATATTGATGTTTTAAACTGATATGTTTTTCAATCCACTGTTTATCGATACCATAAATATCACAATCACTTTCAAATTGTTTTCGGTCATAATAACCCCAGGAGCATAAGATATAATCTTGATTTCCTTTCTTTACCCAATTTTTAAATTCTGAAATTACATTTTGGAAATAATCCGCGGAGTCTACATCATTTTGATCTATCGTTGTTAGTTCTTTACAAAATTCACTAAGAATTGGGTGATTTAGAGGTTTAACAAATCTGCTAAATTCTGAAATAATTTCTTTTTTTTCATTTATCAGGACTGCACCTATTTCAATAGTTTCATTCTGGCTTTTATCCCATCCATCCCAGCAGGTCGCTTCTAAATCAAAAATTATATAATTCATTCAGTTCTGTTGTTCTTAAATATGTTGCACAACAAATATCGTTCTAGATTTCCATCTCGGGAATCTCGCCTTCAACGATCAGCGTTCCTTCCGTAGCGTTTTGAATGTCTTCCACGCTCACACCAGGTGCTCGTTCCAATAGCTTGAAACCTTGATCTGTAACTTCCAATGCCGCCATGTTGGTAACCACCTTATTGATACAATTCACGCCGGTAAGCGGTAGTGAACATTTCTTAAGCAGTTTGGACGCGCCAGCTCGATTGGTATGCATCATGGCTACGATAATGTTTTCGGCACTGGCGACAAGATCCATGGCGCCTCCCATGCCCTTGACCATTTTCCCGGGAATTTTCCAGTTGGCAATGTCTCCGTTTTCGGCAACTTCCATGGCTCCCAGAATCGTAAGATCCACGTGCTGGCCTCGTATCATGCCAAAGCTCATCGCACTATCAAAAAAGCTCGCTCCCGGCAGGGTCGTTATCGTTTGTTTACCGGCATTGATCACATCAGGATCCTCATCGCCCTCAAAAGGAAACGGGCCCATGCCCAGTACCCCATTTTCTGACTGAAATTCCACCTCTAGCTTATCGGGAACATAGTTGGCCACCAGTGTTGGGATTCCTATGCCCAGATTCACGTAGTAACCATCCTTTACTTCTTTTGCAATACGTTTTGCGATTCCTATTTTATCTAACATCAGTCTCTTTTTCTTACGGTTCTTTGTTCAATTCTCTTCTCGTAGCGTTCTCCTTGAAAAATACGCTTTACAAAAATTCCTGGAATATGGATTTCATTGGGATCAAGCGTTCCGGCAGGTACAAGTTCCTCAACTTCGGCAACGGTAATAGTTGCGGCACCGCACATGACTGGATTAAAATTACGCGCCGTTCCCTTAAAGATCAGGTTTCCCGCCTCGTCGCCTTTCCAAGCCTTTACAAAAGCAAAATCAGCATTGAAAGCGTGTTCCAGAATATGTGGTTTACCGTTAAAATCTCTGGATTCTTTTCCTTCGGCAACTTCAGTTCCATAACCGGCCGGAGTGTAAAATGCGGGAATCCCGGCTTGAGCTGCTCGACAGCGTTCTGCCAGCGTTCCTTGGGGAATGAGCTCTACCTCTAGCTCTCCGCTTAGCATCTGGCGTTCAAACTCGTCGTTCTCGCCTACGTAAGACGAAATCATTTTTTTGATTTGCTTGCCCTGTAGCAACAACCCAAGTCCAAAATCGTCCACGCCCGCATTATTGGAAATACAGGTTAAATTATAGACTCCCAGCTCCACCAGCTGCGCAATACTATTTTCAGGAATACCAGAAAGTCCAAAACCACCCACCATAAGTGTCATATCGCTTTGAACTCCCTGCAAGGCTTCTTTTACGTCTTTTACCGTCCTATTGATCATAGAAAATTCTTTGGTATAAAAATACAAGAAATTTTAAGGGAAACGGATAGCTACATCGATTGAAATGGATAATAAATGAGAAGATAGCCTTAATCCTAAATTTAAAAATCTAAATAAAAAAAGTAGCGTTGAGAATATTGCTAGACTATGCTTTGCATTTTGAGAGCGAGAAAAATACATTACGGATGTTATCGTTGTTAAACGATACAAATTAAACCCAACAATTAGGATAATACTTTCTTAACTTTAATTTTATACCTTTAAGAAGAAAATCCTAAATCTTTAAACCATGAAAAAAGCCATGTTTACATTGATCTTTAGCATTGCTTTGATCGCTTGCAATAAAAACGACGATGATGGTGGAACGATAGACCCTATCTCTCAACTGCCTCCAGAAACCATGACGGGCGAGAATACTTTTGGTTTTTTGCTCAATGGAGAACCTATAAATGCGACTAACACAAATAATCTTGTAGCCATTTATCAAAGAGGATTGTTGCAATTTGGTGGAGGAATAGCCATAAATCAAGAGGATATAAGTGTAAGTATAACATTAGAAGACCTAATTGAAATAAATACGATTTATAATCTATCCGACTTTCCTAGATACACAGCTAAACTAAGAAAAAGAAAACCAAATCTAATATGTGACTACACTATCACAGAGACTTATCAGGGTAGCGTTGCATTTACAAGAATTGATCGGGTTAATTACATCATATCTGGGACTTTTGAATTTTCCACCACTAACGAAAATTGTGGAGACGTAGATATAACCGAGGGGCGCTTTGACCTACAATATATTCCATAATGCCTTACTGACGTTTCGCTTTCGCGAAAGCGTAACCTAAACTTAAAAGTAATTTATCATCTTTAGAAATAAATTATCAAATCTTTAAACCATGAAAAAAGCCATATTTACATTGATCTTTAGCCTTGCTTTGATCGCTTGTAATAAAAACGACGATGATGATGGGTCGGTAGACCCTATCTCTCAACTGCCACCAGAAACCTCGACTGGTGAGAATACATTTGGTTATTTAATTAATGGAGAACCTATTAATATTACAAACACAAATGGCCAAGTAGCCATTTTTCAAGGAGGACTATTGCAAATTGCAGGTGAGACGGATAGTTCAGAAGTAGATACAAGTATAAGAATTAGAATTGATGATCCAATTCAGGTCAACACAATTTATGAATTAACAAACATTCCAGAAAGTAGAGCTTTATATAATAAAAGAGTAAATGATGTAAGTTGTGATTACCGGTTTGAGGATACTTATCGCGGCATAATTGTTTTTACTAGAATCGATCGGGTTAATTACATCATCTCTGGGACTTTTGAATTTTCAACCACTAACGAAAACTGTGGTGACGTAGATATAACCGAGGGACGATTTGACTTACAATATATTCCATAAAAACTTTAATCAAAACCTTTTACCATGAAAAACTATTTACAATGGATTGCCATGATGCTTGCGTGCTTCATCGCTGGTGCACAAAATACAGATTATGCAGACCGCATGGAGCATGTATTTGAAAATATCGACCCTGATAAAGTCACTACAGGCTTTCTAAAGGACTACGGCATCAGCCTTGCCTATATTGAAGCAGCAAACGGTCAGATTACCTCTGAAAACCAGGTCAATAGATCCCAGTTTGTTTCTCTTCACAACTCTCTTTATACCATGCGTGTAGGAAATATCAATACAGGAATGTTGAATCCTTCGCAATTTACTGACGCTCTCAATACGGCGGTATCTCAAAATGAGGTAGATGTGGTACTTTCCACCCAGCACTACCGTTATGAACGGTATAGGGAAGACGCCTATACTAGCGGAGCGGTTAAGGTAGTCAATGATCAGATCTTTGACGTGCCCGGACGTAACCCTTATAATACCCACACATTATTTGCCGCTGCTGCGCTCACACAAGAGGTAAAAGGCAGTACCATGGTGTTTATCCTGCCCAGCGACTTGATGTTCAAGACAAAGGAGAACGCGCCGTCGTTGATTAAGATCAACTTTGATGATGGAAATGGATTTAAAGAGATCGACCCAGATGTAAAAATCCCTGTGACCTATACCAAAGGGGGTATTAAAACAATTACCGTACAATACATGATGCCAGATGAAACCACGGTTTCCAGCCACACACGCATCGTGCTGGATTATGAGGATCCTAATGTGCAGCCACGGTTTAATGGTAGTGGAAGATCAGTACGCACCGTTATCGGAGCAGCATGGGAGGGCGAGAGTGCCTCTGGTATAGTTACGGTAGAACTGGCACCGGGCCGCACCCAGCTTACAAAGCCATTGATAGTGGTGGAGGGGTTTGATCCCAATGATGATTTCAATTATTTTGACTTTATTGATGATTCTGGACCAGGAGGTCTAAATATCGTTATTGATGATAGCTCTTCTTTAACTCTTAACCAAGCCATAGAAGACGAGGGGTATGATCTGGTCTTTGTGGATTATGTAAACAGCCTGGATTATATACAGCGCAACGCACTCATGGTTGAGCAAGTCATACGTGAGGTAAACACGGCAAAACTAGCCGCGGGAAGTACTGAAAAGAATGTAGTCCTGGGTATAAGTATGGGGGGACTGGTTGCCCGTTATGCCTTGAGAGACATGGAAATGGAGGGAGAAATGCATGAGACCAAGCTTTATATAAGTCACGATAGCCCACACCAGGGTGCAAATGTTCCTTTATCAGTCCAGGCACTGGTACGCAATCTCGTAGGGGAAGACATCACCTTACCCATATTATTTGGAATATTTGATGCGCCTATATTTGATATAGTTGATGAATTTGAAGAATTAGAAGAAGCACTTGACTTACTGGAATCTCCGGCGGCGCAACAAATGTTAACCTATCAGCTGCAGGGGACTGGCGCTTCTATTAACCATATAACGGGAAATACACTCCACGATGATTTTTTAAATGAATATCAAGCTATGGGTTACCCACAGCAAGCAAATATTAGAAATATCGCTATTTCTAACTCTACAGACTGTGGAACACCTTTAGATTTTGAGCCTTATGATGAGCTGATTGATTTTGATGAAGAGTTGGACGTTGCATCGGATTTAGAATTTGTTTTATTCGGTATTGCAGATGTAATCTTTGTAACTCCGCTAAGAGGACTTTCATCCATTTTATCTACGAAAAGAGAGATTAAAGCTAAATTCAAATGTAATGCTTTACCATCACAGGAATTTAAACGCATATATAATGGACGCGTCTACGTAAAAAAACAATTACTTGGCTTTATTGATATTAACGAAGATATAATGGAGCGAGGTGCCTTTCATTCTCTAAATACGATGCTACCATTAGATAGTGCAAATGGCGGAGTTTATGATATTGAAACCTTTGCTTCCATACCATCAAGTTTCGAGAATTCGGTA
Source organism: Nonlabens sp. (assembly GCA_049671565.1). Classification (GTDB taxonomy): domain Bacteria; phylum Bacteroidota; class Bacteroidia; order Flavobacteriales; family Flavobacteriaceae; genus Nonlabens. The sequence goes on along the minus strand of JBATVD010000032.1, from coordinate 107,309 downwards.
CTTGAGTCTCGTTTTAGCTTTATACCTGTATATAGCAGTCTTGATGTGGGTCAGGGGAATGTTAGCATACAACCTACAGACCTAACTAGAATTTATGACGCATCCATGCCACCACCAGCTCCTAAAAATATTCCTTTTGATAATTTTCATGCCAACCCATTTATAAGTCAAGCCCATACCCAATTTACTTCAGAGAACGGTAATTGGCTTATAAGCGAGCTGAGCGAAAATCCAGAGGTAATATCTTGTACTATATTTTGTGAAACCGACAGCTGGGAAATAACTGGCCCTGACACTTTTTGTGGTAGTGCCATATTCTCAGTACCTGCTGGAGCACCTGAGTATAACTGGAGCTATCCAGGAATAATCAATACTCCAGATCCAAGCCAGCCAAATGTTGTAGAAGTAGAGGAATGGCTCAACGGTTATAGTACACTTTCAGTTAATTTCGGCGACTATCCAGACTGCGGTATAACAGCATCAGACACCAGAATCAGCAAACGGGTATGGGCAGGGGTTCCAGAGGCCGGTGGCGATCTGGTTTCCTTAGATCCCAGCACACTGTTAGGTGTGTGGCCATCAGGTTCCTATTGTGATGAAGTAGGTTTTGGATTGCGTAATATTCCGTTTATCGAACAGGTTGATGGTATAGAATGGGAGTTGGTAAGTGGCCAGTCAAACTGGGATGGTCCTATGAGAAACGGAACCAGAATACCAGAAGTGGTTTTTTACCCAGAATGTGATGAAACCGTTGAATTTAGGGTGCGCTACAGTAACGATTGCGGGTACAGTGAGTGGACGAGTTATACAGTAGACCTTGATGTATGTGGATCACGATGTCAGGATCAACAATCAGGCATTTCAGGTAATAACTTTACCTTATTCCCTAATCCAGCTGATGAATTTTTGAGAATAGACAAGCTAAGAAACCCTGCTTGGGATTTCCCTGACTGTCCAGATGATCCTACAACGATTTCTCCAGTGGGAGGAAATGAGTGTGATTATTATGTTTACGTAGAAATTTATGACTGGAACAGCACTTCTGTCTTTTCAACGCTGCACCGTCTGGGAGACGAGATCGATATAAGCGGGCTGTTGCCCGGAACTTATATCATTCATATTTCCATGGGGTCAGGTCAGCTCGAGCAGCTCCAAATTATTATTGAGTGAACGGTAAAAAAGCAATTCAAAATAACCCTCAGCTTGACATCAAATTGAGGGCTTTTTGAATGGCTTAGGTTTTAAAATTAAAACTTTCAGCTTTTGTCATATCTCGAAAGAGGTTCATGTGCTTTGAGGGTTGACTTCGGCTGAACGTCTTGTAAAACTTTAAATTCTATGTACTCTTCTGTTATGCTTACGAGTTAAGAAGTTAGTGAAATACGCTTTCGCGAAAGCGAACATAAAAAACATTCCAGTCATCTAATAATACAACCTAAAATCCAGCAACTTGCACAATTTGTAATGCTTGTAAAACATGCGCTCAACGACTTCTTTGAGATCGTCGTTCTCGTAAAACAGACTAAAAAACACGCGATCGATAGTATAAGCACTCGTCATGATTTCTGAGGAACTACCGTAACCGGAAATGGCTCGAGCACCTGTCACGTCAAGGAAGTATTGGGATTCTTCATCTGTAAGGTCTAGAGGTTTTTTATTGGAAAAGTGGATAATTTTGCCCTCCATCTTACCCTCAAAGAGTTCTGCGACCTCTTCTATGCTGTAGTAATAGCCATTGATCAGAATATTATTTGCTTCTCCCGATAAAACGAGGTAGATAATTTCGTAGTCATCAAAATTGTGATCGTCATAAAGTAAGGTATTGAGACTTTCTTCAAACCCTTCAATCGTATCACAGGTTTTGTAGATGCTGGAGATGTTTTGGTGGAGGGCAATATCTTCAAGTATATTAACTACATCTGTAGTTTTGGTGGCATCTTCATCTGGGACGGCTTCTAAACAATAAATAAAATTTTCAATATCTGTAACGGGCTGTTGCAGTTCACTCATAAATTACTGGCTTCGTTTTGCGTGCTGATTCCAAATATAAGAGTCACGCTGCGATTATGTCGGGAAGTGAAGACTATCTTAACGCTCTGAATTCTTGAATTCTTGTTTACACGCAAAAGATTCAAACATAAAATTAAGTCCCGTCATGATAAGGATCAACGACACGGTTCCAGCGCTTATCCATTGCCAGTTTTCAGCTCCGTCATGTTTAAAAAAACCTGATTCTACCAGAGCAGAAAGACCAAAACCCAATATTCCTGTTCCCAAACCACCGAACCACCAATACCGCTTTTTCAATTGTTTTTTTGTGTAGCTTTTCTTTTTCATAAGTCTACCTTGATTATTACCTACCAAAAATAGGGAGACATACAATTCAAACAGGCTTGCTCTGAGTCTTTTTTAGATAGTAAATTTCCTTTATCATCAGATCAAAACTGAAATAAAAATAAAGTATTTTGCTATTATGAGTGACCTCTACTACAAAATTCTCAAAGCCTATATATTGGGAGTTTTCTGTATTGTATGTTTTGTACTTCTTGAAAACTCCTCTCTGATACCCATACTAATTGAAAAGACTAAAGACTCACGATACAATGGTTTCGCGACTTTTTACCTGATTGGACTGGTTAAATATGGGCTACTGGTGGCAGGTATGGGTGTCATTTTGATTTTTACGATCTTACTAATTTGGCAGGAAATTTCAACGAAATCTTAAATGCATTGATGACTATAGTAACACATCTTACCAACGATTCACTCATTTGAAAAAGTAAAGCTTTCCCGAAGAGGCAGACCTTCGATAAGATGTCTGCGTGTCATTCAAAAGAAAGCTAAACTTCTATATGTAAAATAAAAGTGCCGAATGGTACCAGGGATGAAAAACCCCTCAAAGTCTTCCGTTGAGCACATATAAGAATGATAAAAATAAGAAAAATCCAACTTCAAAAGAGGGAGAGTTCCCAAACAAAAGAGGGAGAGTTCCCAAACAAAAAAATCCCGACTCAATGAAGAGTCGGGATTTGCAAGTTGTCCCACAAGGATTCGAACCTTGAATGACGGTACCAAAAACCGGAGTGTTACCATTACACCATGGGACAAAATGGGTTGCGAATTTAATACAATTCCCAAAACACACAAACCAATTTCAAAAAAAATTCTTTGGGTAAAAAAGACCCGCAAATCGTTGGTGCTTTAGAATAGGTATCCACGCATTAATGACGCCTGAAATTATCTAATATATTCAAATCGTCAATCGCAATAAACTATAAGCTAATGCATACTTGATCCCACTATAAATGCCTGCACAAAATAGCTGAGCAGACAAGAACCTTTCGTTTTATTTTTACTTTTCATTTCATTTTACCCTTTGCCGTTAACACAAAATAACATTATTACTATACGTTATTCTGCGTAGTGCCGTTTACAAAACTTTATGGCGGATAGATTTCTTATTTTCGCCATGGTAAAACACAGTAATGACGATCAACTACGATAAAACTAACAAACTAGTCGGCTGGCTGGTTTTTGCTATAGCCCTAACCATTTTCTGGAGCACGGTAGAACCCACTACTAGCTATTGGGACGCAGGGGAATACATTGCAACCTCATCAAAACTGGAAGTAGGACACCCGCCAGGAGCTCCACTCTACCAGATGATGGGTGCCGCATTTTCAGTCTTTGCCCTTGAAGCCAGCGACATTGCCTACACGGTGAATCTTTTATCGGTTTTCTCGAGTGCATTTACCATTCTATTTATGTTCTGGTCGCTCACCCTACTTTTAAAACGTCACATCCTTAAGGATAAAGTGGACGATATTATGATTCTGGGAGCGGCAGCCATCGGGTCGCTCACATTTGCTGTTACCGATAGTTTTTGGTTCAACGCAGTAGAAGCCGAGGTCTATGCCGCAGCTGCTCTGCTTATGAGCCTGATGTTTTACTTGGGATTACTATGGGAACGCGACATGATGCTCCCGCGAGGCAACCGCTGGCTGGTACTCATTTCCTTTATCGTTGGGCTCTCCTCTGGAATACACTTCTTAGGCTTTCTTACGATTCCCGCCATAGGGTTATTGTGGTATTTCAGGCATTATCAAAAAATCACACCGCTTAATTTTATCATGGCAAACATCGCGGTGGTCGCCGTTTTGCTATTCGTCTTCAAACTGCTTTTGCCTAATACGCTGGCCATTTTTGGTTACCTAGAAGTATTTTTTGTGAATGAGATCGGGCTGCCGTTCAACTCGGGAACTGTAATCGCACTATTTCTTATCATTGGATTATTTGTTTATTTGATCTCGCTTTCGCGAAAGCGGAACCTCCCACTTTTTAATACCATTACCATCTGTGTGATGTTTATTCTTATAGGATTCTCTTCATGGGTGATGCTCCCCATAAGAGCCAATGCTGGAACTCCCATCAATGAGAACAATCCGAACGACGCACGGGCACTTCTCGCCTATTTTAACCGGGAGCAATATCCACAGCCGGCGCTTTTTTACGGTAAAGCGTTTACAGACATGTATGCGGGACTCAATCCAGACGACCCGACTACTGAGGATAATGAATCTTACAAAGACGAAGCACCCAAGTACGAGCGCGATTATGAGAAAGGCGAGTATATTATCGTTAATAATTACAAAGAAGCGCTCCAAAACACGCATGAGGACCATCAGGGACTTTTACCACGTATGACAGATGGGTCGCGTGCAACAAATTATGTGCGTTTTATGGGAGGTCTGGATTATACCATCACGCCAGGTATGGAGTCCAATCCCGAATTATTGAGTATTCTGGACGATCACGAGCGACAGTTTACCCGAGAGCGCATCGATGCAGATGAATATATTGAAATCTTGAGTTATCTGGAACAAGAAGGAGCAATTACGATAAATAAGCCTTCCTTTATGCAAAATATGCGATATCTGGCTCAATACCAGATCAGTTATATGTACATGAGGTATTTTATGTGGAATTTTGTGGGCAGACAAAACGACATTCAAGGGGAGTGGGATCGATTTAACGGAAACTGGTTGAGTGGAATCAAGCTCATTGATGAATGGAACCTGGGAACACAAGATGAGTTGAGTGATGACATGCTTAATAACAAAGCTAGAAACACCTATTTTTTTCTGCCACTGATTCTAGGCTTGATCGGTGCTCTTTTTCATTTTAAAAATGACCAAAAATCCTTTTACGTCACGCTGGTACTTTTCTTGTTTACCGGGCTCGCAATTATATTTTATTTGAATCAAAGTATGTTTCAGGTAAGGGAACGAGATTATGCATATGTAGGATCATTTCTCGTTTTCAGCATGTGGATAGGAATGGGTGTTTATGCCGTTTTTGAGCTGCTACGAGATCTATTGTCCTCAAAACCTGCAAAGATCATTGCGTTAACTGCATGTTTTGCTGGAGCTCCTTTACTTATGGGCTTTCAGAACTGGGACGATCACGATAGATCCGACAAATACACGGCTCTTGCCAGTGCAAAAAAATATCTGGACAGCTGCCTGCCCAATGCGCTCATATTTACCATAGGAGATAACGATACCTTCCCATTATGGTATGCTCAAGAAGTAGAAGGCTATCGCACCGATGTGCGCGTGGTCTGTACATCGCTTCTTAGTACTGATTGGTATATGGATGATATGAAAAAACAGGCTTGGGACAGTGAACCTGTGCCTACAACGATGGAGCACAGCCAATACACTTATGGGACTCGAGACGCGATTATTTTCCCAGGACAGGAACGATTGCAGGACATAGTAAAACGTGCAGGTTCTAATTATAAGGTTCCAGACACGGTGGATCTATCGGCATGGATGAATTGGGTCAAAAGTGAGAAGGAGTTTACTAAAGGTTATTTTGCCAGCAACGGTTATCCCGATTACACCTTCCCCAGCAAACACATACGAATTCCTGTAAACAAGGAAGCTGTACTGGAAAACGGTGTGGTTGCACAGAAAGATGCGGACAAGATCGTAGACGAGATCATCATCACCATTAACAGCAGCGTGGTTTACAAAAACCGCATGTTCATGCTTGATATTATCAATGCCAATAACTGGGAGCGACCTATTTACTTTTCTGGTGGTGCCTTTGGAGATGAAGATTACATCTGGATGAAAAATTATCTACAAATGGATGGTTGTGCCTTCAGATTGGTGCCTATAAAAACAGAACCAGAAGATCCACGTGATCCATTTGATATGGGACGCATAGATCCTGATTACAGCTATGAAGTCATCAAGAATTGGGATTGGGGCAATGGCGGGAGTCCAGACATTTACCATGATCCAGAAACCCGTAGAAACAGTGTGGGATATCGCAGCAATGTTACACGTGTAGCAGAAGCTTTGACTAAAGAAGGTCAAAATTTAAAGGCTGAAGAACTTCTTGATTTAGGAATGGAGCACATGCCTCTAGATTATTACCACCATTACAGCATGATTGAACCCTTTGTCTCTGGTTATTATGAGGTAGGGAACAAGAAAAAAGCTCAAAAACTGCTTACTGCGGTAAACGCAAAATATACTGATGAACTGGATCACTACAAAGCACTGACTCTTGAAGAGCAAATAGAAGCTCGTATGGAGATACAAGCCGCCATTGTACGATATAACAGTCTAGTGGAAACTGCTGTATTTTATGAGGATCAAGAAATGATCGATAAGCATGCTGAAGTTTACAACAGCTATGTCAAAGCATTCCCACGTTTCTTTGACGATGACTTTTTAATTTTTGCAGGTAAGGCTGGAGAAGTTTATCCCGATAGCGCTGCCGAAATGGAATTGCGCAGGCTTCTGGAAGATGACGTAGACAACCTGCAACCCGAAGTTATGATGGATACTCTGGATCTAGAAAATGATTAATGCGTCTCTATCCAGATCGCATACCTGAACTTATTCCGCGACTGTTTGATGGGCTGCTCTGGCATAAGGATCGCTTACAAAATAAAGTCTATCTTACATTTGACGATGGTCCCACTCCTGAGGTTACAAAGTTTGTACTGGATCTTTTAAGGAAGTATGATTTCAAAGCAACCTTTTTTTGCATAGGGGATTGTGTTCAAAAACATCCTGATTTATTTACTCGCATCCTTAATGAAAACCACGCGTTGGGAAATCACACTTACAATCATTTGAATGCGTGGAAAAATAGTAATGAAGAATATTTAGATAATATTGATCAAGCTGCACAACTGATTGATTCCAGACTATTCAGACCTCCTTATGGTAGGATAACACCGTCTTTATCCAAGTCCATTATGGAAGAGGGCTATCAAATTATAATGTGGGATGTTCTTTCGGGAGATTTTGATCTGAATCGCACTTCAGAATCTTGTCTAGAAAACATCGTAGATAATACTCAAAATGGGAGCATCATCGTTTTTCACGACAGCTTAAAAGCTCAGAAACACCTGAGACAAATTTTGCCAGAGTATCTGCAATTTTTAAAAGATGAGGGATTTGAGTGCTGTAAGATTATTCAAGAAAATACTCTGGATCGATAGAATTGAACCTCCTAAGCATCGGCGATTGATGAGCAATAAGATTCTGAAAAATCAATCTTTCACGAAACAAAACCTCCAAGTCATCGCTTTGTAATCTACCTTTTTTATTTATGTTGCTCTAAGATCTGAACGAGTGTGTTGACATCTTGAAGACCGCTTTTCCGCCATTTCATTTCCCCATTTTTATAAAGAATAAATGTGGGAAGGCCTTTGATGCGCAGGGCTTCTGTGATTTCGGGATTTTTATCTACATCAATTTTAATGACTTTGGCAGAATCCCCTACCACTGCAGCCACATCCTTAAGCAATGGATCCATGGAGATTGAATCTTCATTCCAATCTGTGAAAAAATTGAAGAGAACAGGTACTTCTGCACTGATAAGTTCACCAAACTTAGACATAACAAAGAAGATTTACTCAAATGTAAATAAAATCTGCTTATAATCAATGCGTTGCAAAATATGCCTTATCGCGCGTTTATCTTGCAAGAATATCAGTTTGCTTGATGAAGGTTCTTATAAGCTAACTATTGTCTAAAATAGATGGTACTACTCTGAACAATCGCGTGAATTCACCTAACTCATTCCTCGTTCTTTTTGTATGGTTTCGTAGGCTTCTTGAACTTTTTGAAACTTTTCCTCAGCGCCATTTCTGTAGGCCTCGTCCATGTCCATGAGTTTATCTGGGTGATATTTTTTGGCCATGGTGCGGTAGGCTTTTTTGACTTCGTGGTCGGGAACCGATTTATCAATTTCAAGAATCTTGTAGGCGTTATCACGATCCTTGACAAACATGGCTTTGATAGAAATAAAATCTCGCTGGGACAATCTCAAGTAACCAGCAATTTGCTGAATGACTCTTACCTCCGCATCACCCACATGACCATCTGCCTGAGCGATTCCAAAAAGAAAGTGGAGTATTTGTAGTCGTGTTTCGTACCTAGTCCGGGCATTTAAAAATTGACAAATTTTCGATGCATTGACCTCTCGCTTTTTGACAACTTCATTAAAAACCTTGAAAATGGCGTTTGCCCTTTCCTTACCGTAGGAACTCACAAAATACTGGCGTACATAATCCAGTTCATTTTGGGTAACTTTTCCATCAGCCTTTATAACTACTGATGTTAACGATAGCAAATGCAATTCAAAATCTTCTGGACTCACGCTGGTACTGCGAGACTGGAAGGGGGATCCTTGAACTCGGCCATTGGAACTTGAGTTTCCTGCAAAATAAGAATACAGCATCCTCAACAGGAAAAACAAAATAATATAACCAAAAAACGACATAGTTTAAAAATACAAAGTGGCAAAAATACGAAGTCAATTACTGGTCAACAGGTGTGCCATGAATTTTATGGCAAGATGGGTGACATTGTGTCTAGGATTCAATGGGTACACGACCTTAAAACTCTATGATTAATCGCTCGCTGCGCTCGCTCGTTGCCAATCTGATGCACTCCTATAGCTAAGTTTGTAGGATGCAATTAAAATAAAAGGAGAAGTGTTTTACATTATTAATTTTATATAACAGCACGATTTATCTTTCCCTTTAGACAAAGGGAAAACAGTTTGGCAGCTGGCTGCAAAACAAAAGGGTTTGATGCCGCGGCAATGAATAAGTCCACTAAAATTGAATTGCACTTATCAATTTAATTAGCAGAACTTTACGGAAAAGCAACCACGAAACCCTCTGATCGCTCCTTCGCTACGCTCCGTCGTCGCGGATCTGATGCATTCCTCTCGCTGTGCTCAACGGATGCAATTCAGAAAAGGGAGAGGCTTTATTTTATAAAGAGTTACTTATTTCTTTCTCTTAAAAACAGGAACAGAGGAACAAGCCTCTCCGTACATGACGGATCTGGCGACTTGCTGTAGTTTTTCAGTTATCATCATGTAGGCAGCAATGGGAACGGGTCTGTTGGAACAGCCTTTTACGATGACTGGTAAATCCTGAAATTCCGTAACGTCCAGCTCTAAAATGACCCGACGGTAAAGTTCGGTTTCCAGGTCTTCCAGGTCGCCGTAAACTATCGTTTTTGCAATGCCTGAGAGCTCACTCTGTATCAGCATCCACGCCCACTGCGGGATGATGGCATCTGTAGAGCAATGTATGGCTACGTGATGATTTTGATAGTGTGAGAAGTCTGTGGTTTTTAAGCTTTCGCGAAAGCGAGATTCAACCAGCACTATACCTTCCATCAACCATTGCGATATATCAATGACAGATCTCTGGCCTGACAGGTAATAGTCTTCCAGATCAAAGGTCCTCAACTTAGAACCGGCAACGCGATTGATTATTTCTCCCTCCATGGCGTCTGGTTTAAAGCATTCCCAACTCGAGTTTTGCCTCTTCACTCATTAGATCCTTGTTCCAAGGTGGGTCAAAAGTGATCTCTACCTCTGCGTCGTTCACTTCTTTCAGGGATTTAACTTTTTCTTCGACTTCGACGGGCAGGGTTTCTGCCACGGGACAATTAGGCGAGGTCAATGTCATCAATATTTTTACGTCTGCATCGCTGCTGACCATGACGTCGTAAATCAAACCCAACTCATAGATGTCGACTGGGATTTCTGGATCAAAGATTGATTTCAGTACTTTGACTACTTTTTCACCGATTAGTTGTCCGTTTGCTTCTTCCATTTTAATTGAGTTGAGATTGGTATGCTATCGCATACATTTTAAGTTGTTTGATCATGGAAACCAGTCCATTTGCACGGGTGGGTGAAAGATGTTCCTTAAGTCCGATCTCATCAATGAAATCTGTATTTGCCTCAAGGATATCTGCCGGTTTCTGTCCCGACCATGCTCGTATGAGAATGGCAATAATACCTTTTGTGATGATGGCATCACTGTCTGCAGTAAAAACCACCTTATCTTGATCAAGGTCTGCATTTACCCATACTTTGGACTGGCAGCCTTTTATGATTCTGTCTTCAGTTTTCAGAGACTCATCGATAAGTGGTAGGTTCTTGCCGAGATCAATCATGTACTCGTAGCGCTGCATCCAGTCGTCAAACATGGAGAATTCGTCTACGATCTCGTCCTGAATTTCTTGAATGGTTGCCATTTATTTTTCTTTTAGATTTTCTGTTCGTTCTGCCTTGATGATTTCCTCGCCAGATTCATTCAATAGTATCAAATGACCTTGTGAAAACCTATAGCTTGCAACCTCGGCCAGTTGATTCATAAACGAGCGCTCTATATCACGTTTTTCTTGACAAAACATTTTTGTCGCCATAACAGGACCTACTTTAATGTAATTGCTACCATCATATGTAATATCTCCACCATAAGTATTGCAGCTGTTATTTCCAGAAATGCGCCAGCCATCCTCATTGTTAATGATAATTGTCGCACCTTCTCCTGTGACATCCATACCTTTGATTTCAGTGACTTTGTACTGTCCTTCGAGATCTTTTTCTTCGCACGATATTAAGCTTAAGCACAATAGGAGCGAAAATAATTTTATAGTTGTTTTCATGATTATTCTATTTGCGAAACCGTTTCCCTACCCTAAAGTGTGTTGTTTCTATTATTTAGATTTTAATCTTTCCGACTTTAGACTTTACGTATTTTAAGGGATGCGAAAAGTTTGTCTTAAGATAACATCGTTACAGCTCTTTGCAAAGCCTGTACCATGACGTCTATTTCTTCTTTGGTATTATAAAAGGCAAAACTCGCTCTAATGGTGCCCGGAATCTGGTACCTGTCCATAACGGGTTGTGCGCAATGGTGTCCCGTGCGCACGGCAATACCAAGCTTGTCTACAATAGTTCCCAGATCGTAGGGATGCAGTTTTGCAACGTTGAAACTAATCACGGCTGCCTTTTTGTCCACATCGCCGTAAATCGTCGCACCATCTATTTCTTTAATCTTTTCGGTACCGTATTTAAGAAGTTCATTTTCATAGGTGGCGATATTATACATTCCGACCGACTCTAGATAATCAATCGCGGCTCCCAAAGCAACTCCTCCCGCGATATTAGGCGTTCCTGCTTCAAATTTATGTGGTAGTCCAGCGTAGGTTGTTTTTTCAAAACTTACTTGATCGATCATCTCGCCGCCGCCCTGATAAGGTGGTAATTCATTAAGTAATTCTTCCTTACCGTATAAAATTCCTATACCGGTAGGCCCACACATTTTATGACCGGCCATGGTGTAGAAATCGGCATCGAGGGCTTGAACATCAACTTTCATGTGTCCACAGGATTGTGCGCCGTCAATTAATGTAAGTGCGCCCACTTTATGAGCGGCGGCGATGATTTCTTCCACTGGATTTTGAACTCCCAAAGCATTTGAAATATGATTGACCACTACAAAGGTAGTTTTATGGTTCAATAATTCATGATACGTATCCATATCCAGCTCGCCATTATCCAAAACCGGTATGACCTTAAGGCTGGCTCCAACTCTTTCACAGAGCATCTGCCAAGGAACGATATTTGAATGATGTTCCACGGCACTGACGATAACCTCATCATCTTTTTTAACAAAAACATGCGCACCACTCGCCACCGCATTGATACTATGTGTATTTCCTGAAGTAAACAGCGTCTGTTTTGTATGCGGAATATTGAAAAATGCCCTTACTTTTTCCCGAGCTTCCTCAAAAAGATCGGTCGCCTCTTGACTTAAGGCGTGTACGCCGCGATGAATGTTAGCATTATAAACACTATAATATTCCACAATCTTATCGATGACCTGTTGGGGTTTTTGGGACGTTGCCGCGTTGTCAAAATAAACCAAAGGATGACCGTTTACCTTTCTTTTAAGTATAGGGAAATCGGCTCGTATTTTATGGATATCTAGCATAAGAACAAAGGTACAATTCAAGTATTTAAGGCCGAGAGGTTTTAGATAGTTTTAAAGTCCATAGAACTTTGAAAGAAATTGAAAATATATCTCAAGATTAAGGTTTTGTTCAAATAAAATAAAAGTGAGAGTATTAACTTACAAATCCCAAAAAACAAACTATGAAACGTAAGATTTTTACTTTAACAGCCGTTGCCATCATGGCCATAAGCCTTAATTCCTGTAAAGAAGAAGATTCTAAATTAGAGAATCTAGAAGATCAATTGGAGCAACGATCTGATGATCTGGAAGACGCCTCTGATGATATAGGAGATGCGGCAGACGATATTGAAGATGCCATTGAAAACCTAAAGGATGCTTTGGAAGAAATCGAAAATGTGGAAGAACGAGAAGAAGTGAGAAAGCGTGTCAATAAAATCATCGATGATATGAAGATGGAGATTTAGAAATTAATCTCATTTTATGAAAAGCCCAGTTTGAGCGAGTTCAAACTGGGCTTTTTCAGATATAAATGTCAAGCTTTATATTGCTTGAACAAATTGGTGCAAATAAAATTACCGGTTTCTTATCGCTCTAGCGCCATAAACAAGTAAGCCATTTCTGTTCTCAACGGCAAAATTTTCCCTGTGCTGACGTTAAAACCAAGCGACCTATGGCTGTAATTGGAGGATGACAGGTTTCCAGATCCAAAGGCATAGAAAATCACGGGCTGGTTTTCTTCCCAAAAATGATACACACTCATTCCCATGAAACCACCTTTGTTGATTTTTACCTCTTCATTTTTTGGAATTTCGTATTTCAAAATAGCTCCAGGTTCCAATTTCATTTTTTCCATATTGATCTTGAATTTTTGGATCTTAGCATCATTCCCAAAAAAGTAGATCACGTTATTCTCCCTGTACTCATCATTATTTCTCAGATGGTCTAATGAAACACTATACAAATCATAATGTGCCGTGAACCCGTTTTCATCAGTGTTTTGTTTTTTGTATTTGAATGCGTTTGCAAAAAGATCGTTGGAAACCGCTTGCAACTCGATTACCAAATCATTGAAATCTGATGCCTTGATTTCTACACTGCCTACTTTGTAGTAATTTTCTAGATTTGTTTCCTCATGAATAAAAGCCAATCCTCGCTCCTTGATCGTAGGCAGGCTATCTGCCTTAAAAGTGACCTCTGTTTTTTGTGCAAACAAACTGCCTGATAGCAGTATGGTAACCAGCAGAACAAAGCGTGTAATCTTCAATCTCGAAAACGATATATCAAGCCTCATCAAAATTCACTTTTACAGACGCACTTTTAGGATAAGCCTGGCAAGCCAGTGAATAACCGTCCTCAAGCTCGCTGTCTGTGAGGATGGAGTTTTTAGCCAACTTTACCTCGCCTTCTTCGATCAAACAAATACAGGAACTGCAAATCCCTCCCTGACAGGAATAGGGCGCATCGATATCATTACGCAGCATGACATCCAGCATGTTCTCATCGCGTTTCATGGTAAATGAAAGTTCTTCATCGTCTAGAATTACCGTAATTTCCGAAAGGTGGCTGTCTTCTGTGATTTCGATTTCGGCATCTGACGCGCTGAAAAGTTCAAACTTGATGTTTTCCTTTTTGAGGTATTCTTTTTCTACTAGATTATCAGTCGCCTCATGGATCATTTCCTCTGGACCGCACAAAAATGCCTCGTCAAATTCCCAACCTTTACAATCCTGTTTCAAAAAGTAATTGAGGTTTCCTTTATTAATCCTTCCAAAAAGAGCCTCATCGCGTTCCTCTCTAGAAAAGCTGTATTTTAAAACAAAACGCTCATTGTATTTATCTTTAAGATCATTCAATTGCTCGTAATAGATCGTTTGAGCCACAGACTGATTTCCATAAATGAGGGCCACTTTATTTTCCTCATTACTTTCCAATGCCGATTTCACAATAGACATGATAGGTGTGATACCACTACCCGCTGCGATGCCTAAAATTGTCTTTGGCTTCTCCGTGTTCTCATAAATAAACAACCCATCGGGAGCGGCGACGTCTAGTTGATTTCCTGCTCGCAGGGTCATGGCATAGTTTGAAAACACTCCCTTTTCCACCTGCTTTACCACGACGCTAATCCCACTATCTGCTGGAACGCTGGAGATACTGTAAGCACGGCGTACCTCATCGCCATTAATCTCTGCTTTTAGGGTTAGGTACTGGCCAGGTGTGTATTTAAAATCAGATGACATCTCATCAGGAATATCAAACCAAATCTCGACCGCTTGAGGCGTGATCTTAGTAACTTCTTTTATGGTAAGGGAATAAAACTTCATAGTTATTTTATGTTTGACAAAGGTAATACAGGGAATTAAGGAATGAAATGGATTAACTCTTGTTGTGACTTCTATAAGACTTACAATGTCTCTCGCCTTTTCAGGCGAAAGGAACTTAGGAGGTATGACCATTATTGAAAGATATTTGTACTGGTATCCTGCATGGCTTCTTGAATTTATAAGAAGTATTTGTTTGACGCATAGATCTAATTATATACATGATCATTTATACGGTTTTTCGCTGCGTTCGTTTATGGTAAAACGTGGGTTAGCTATTAGATATATCTTTTTAATTACCGTTAGCTGTATCAAAAGTGGTGTGATTCTTTAAAAGAGTAGAACATCCCGACCCTATTCCCCCAGCCCCAAAAGGTGGCATCTGAACTGTTTTTTAGATTTCATTCCATTCTGATCTGACTGTTGGGCCTTTAAAGGAAAGTGTCATTCGCTTAGAAGATTCTCTATGGACTTGTGCCGTGTGATATGGTAAAAATTGATTGCTAAAAATTTTTTAGAGTTTAATTGCATGCTTTGTGCGGGTTCCCTTGTCCTCATTTTGGCTGAGCTTAATGAAGAGCTTTTTTTTATGCCTGATCTCGCTAGGCTCATGGAAAGCAAAAAGGGGAAATTGATGTCTTTTTCTATCAGCCATGAGCATTTCACGAAAACCGTCAACTGAAAACTAATAACTGATGACCAGCCGCGATAGGGCCGGTAGCGGCATCCTTTTAATGGCTTTTTAGGGCAGCGATCTTGAGCCATTAAAAGATATAGCGGACGACCCGACCGCGACTTTAAAAACCTTCCGTTTTTAGAGTTGCGGGATCGCCCAAATCATTAAATTTAGCCTTTCTGTAACATTTTAAAAATGAGCAGTACTAACCTTGCAAACTATCTGACCCAATGTTCAAACATTTTATCAATCTAGAGTGGAAAAGCTTTTTTAGATCGGCGGCTTTTAAACAGAATCTATTTTTCAAGATATTCATCGGGTTTTTTGCGGTGCTATTCCTGATAGAAATGGCAGGGCTGGGCGCCTTTAGCTATAAAATCATCGAGAATTTTATAGAGGATGGCGATATCAAGGCCAAAAACCCGTTTAGGTACGTTAATCGATTCTTGATCTATTGGTTTGTGATGGATATGGTTATTAGGTATTTCTTCCAAAAGATGCCGGTTACCAATATCAAACCGTTGCTCTATCTTCCTTTCACTAAAGGTAAA
Source organism: Nonlabens sp. (assembly GCA_049671565.1). GTDB lineage: Bacteria > Bacteroidota > Bacteroidia > Flavobacteriales > Flavobacteriaceae > Nonlabens. The sequence continues at coordinate 91,442 of JBATVD010000032.1, read as the reverse complement.
ATTGTAAAGTACGCGCTGGGCAAAACCAGTATTTCCTTCTTCAACATACTTCCCGCATTCTTTTTCGTGCCGTTTTCCATTGTTTTGCTCTTCGAGGGCTTTAGTCCTATGGGAGTTCTTGGTTGGCATCTTGCGGCGCTGGGAATCACGTACTCGATCAACTTTCTGAATATCTTTCTGAATAATTCTGATAAGGTGTTTTATCCCGTGCTAGCGATAGTTGCTGCATCAATATATGCGCAGTACAACGGCTACTTTGATGTCACGGTTTATACCAAACCGATCTTTGATTTTTTCTACGACCAGCCCTGGGCTTGCCTCATACCGCTGGCAACTGCGACTGGATTTGCTTTTGTGGCCTATAATCATTTCCTGAAGCAGCTCTATCTGGACGGCGGCCTGAGTATTAAGGCCGAGGAGGCCTCGACAGAGAACCTCGATTTTCTCGATCGTTTTGGGAAGATTTCTACCTATCTCAAAAACGATATCAAGCTCATCAAACGTAACAAGCGAGCGCGCATGACCTTTATTATGGGATTCATTTTTATATTGTATCCCCTTCTGCTAACAACAGATATCTACGGGCAAGGCGAGTGGCGTCTCATCATAGTTTCTATAATTGCGTCGGGTGGATTCTTGTTGAGTTTTGGTGGTTTGGTTCCCTCTTGGGACAGTAGCTATTACAAACTCATGATGTCACAAAATATACCATACCGTGAGTTTTTATTGAGTAAATGGTGGCTCATGGTTATTGTGACCGTGATAAGTATGGTCTTGAGCCTTTGGTACGTATATTTTGGGATTGAGTGGCTTTATGCGATACTTGCTGGCGCGATCTATAATATAGGTCTTAACTCATCGGTAGTATTGCTGGGTGGTGCCTTTGTCAAGACGCCCATAGACCTCACCAGTACAAAGAAAGCCTTTGGCGATTCAAAAGCATTTAATATAAAAACTTTATTGCTTTCTATTCCCAAAATAGGATTGCCTGTTGGCCTTTATTACGCTTTTTCCATACCGTTCAATACTGAGGCTGGATTCATAGCTATTGCAGTGACGGGTATCTTGGGGTTGGCTTTCAGAAACGTGATTTTTAAGTGGATCGAGACGATTTATAAGAACGAGAAGTACGATACCATTGATGCGTACTCGCAAAAGGATTGATGGGGGTAAGAAGTCTATAAATGGTGAAAAGCCCCCCTTTTATCTCCCAAGGGGGAGAAGTTGGAATGGAAACTGGGTGTGGAAGCCACAATTACTCCCGAAATGGAAGAAGTTGAAAAGGATGGCTGGGCGTGAAGATTCCCTTTAGTCCCCAAGGGGGAGAATTTTGAAGTAATAAATGATAGAAAATATATGTTCTCGCTTTCGCGAAAGCAGGACAACCACAAACACTAAACAAATCATAGAACTATGATCTCAATAAATAACCTGAGTAAGAAATATGGCGATGTTGCCGTGCTGGACATCGATCAACTGGACATCCAAACGGGTGGTGCGATAGGCCTGGTGGGAAATAATGGAGCTGGGAAAACAACGTTGTTTTCGCTTTTGCTAGACCTAATAGAACCGACCACAGGCCACATCACGTCAAATAATGTGCGCGTGGATGAAAGCGAGGAATGGAAGCCTTTTACAAGTGCCTTTGTAGATGAAAGTTTCTTGATAGGCTACCTCACACCCGAAGAATATCTCTATTTCATAGGCGAGCTGCGCGGTCAGGACAATGCTGCAATAGATGGCTTAATAGCAGATTATTCTGATTTTTTTAATGGCGAGGCGCTCGGACAAAAAAAGTATTTGAGGGACCTATCCAAAGGAAACCAAAAGAAGGTAGGGATCGTTGCGGCACTGATCGGCAATCCCAAAGTAGTTATTCTGGATGAGCCATTTGCCAACCTAGATCCATCCACACAGATCAGGCTCAAAAAGATCATCAAAGCCCTTGCCGATGATCCAGAAGTAACCGTTCTCGTGTCCAGCCACGACCTGCAACATGTTACCGAAGTGGCACAACGCGTCGTACTGCTAGAGAAAGGAAAAGTTGTCAAGGATATCGTAAAGACAGCTGGAACTTTTGCTGAGCTGGAAACCTATTTTAAGGGGATTTCAGAAAGTTACGCGCCTGAATCAATTATAGACAAAGAGTAGTTTTTTCGGTTAATAGGCATTACCTTTAAGGCTTAATTAACAGTTATGAGATCTAAAGTCAAGGTTTTCTTAATATACGGAGTAAGCTTTTTGGCCATATTTCTACTAACTAGATTCATAGTTGTACAATTTATGGAAATTAGTTTTTGGACTACTATTATTCCTATTGGAGCGAGCATGATCTTTGCTCCTAAACCTCATGCTGAGCAAACGCAGAGTGGAACTGAATATGGTCTTAAATCAATTTTTTTCAAGAAGATTATCAAGTTTTGAACCTTAAACCCTTTTTCAAATAATGTCTGAAGATCAAATTAAGCAAATTAAGTCACAGAAAAAAGCAGCAATCCTATTAACCACAGGTGCCTTTTTATTATTGATAGGGTTTCTTTATAGGGTGGATTTTGAAAACTACAGAGATCATAATTACTTTATGTGCTTTGCTCTTTCGGTTATGGTGGGGTGTGGAATTATCGCTTTTACTAAAAGTAACCGTAAACTAAAACGGGTTCAAAAGTGACTGTCTTTTCAGTTTAAGAAAACAAAATTATTCACAACTCTTTTCAGGCCGCTAAGCGAATTTTATCAATTCTACGCTCTATACAATTATGACTTGGAGTCCATATTTTCAAAGAAGATTATTAGGTTTTAACGTTTTATACGTTTAGTAATTTAGTAATCAACCAACATGGATCAGAATATCAAAAAAATTAAAGGACAGAAAAACGCTGCCGTGTTTCTAATTGCAGGAGCCTTAGCTGTTTTAATCCATCGTTTGTGGAAAGTGGATTTTCAAGCGCATCCTACTACTCATAGCTACATTATTTGCGGAGCTTCAATAGTCATTATAGCAGTTGGGATCACTGGTTTTATTAGAAGTAGTCGCAAATTAAAAAATCTGCGATAGCTATTCTGAAGTTCTTGTTTTGATCGAGTGTGAGTGGTTGATGTGAAGTCATCTAAGCGTTCAAATTTATAGCGACCTCGGTTTTATTCTCATACCTCCGCTCCGACCTTAAAAAAACAGTGGTTCCACCCATTTTTCCCTGAACTAAATAATCGCGTCCCGTATAAAAACTGCGATCTACGGTAATTTGAATTGCTTTATCGGCTACCACAAGCTTGTGCAGATAAAACTTAACGAACTTTCTATAATAGAAATCAGTAATTTAGTAATCACTAGTTTTTAAACAAGCTGAATGACTAAAGAGCGCATTGTTATATTATCTCCGTTATTGATTATTGTAGTTAATCTCGGTAATGCATATTTATTTGGGCACTTAATTGGTAAGTGGGCTTTTATCCCGATGATATTAGTTGGATGGAGTTTATGGTTGTTCTTTATTGTCAAATATGGAGGAAAAGAATCAATTATTAAATGGATAAAAAAACCAACAGGGTCATTTTGGTGTGCAGTGCTAGCAGTTTTCATAGGATTGATTCCTTTGCCATTATTCATATTTCATTTTGATACATTATCAGATTGGTCTATTTTACTGCCATGGATTTTACTTGCTTTGGTTAATCCGTGGATTGAAGAATTTTACTGGCGTGGACTTTTACTGGATCATTCTAGAAGATGGTCTAATTGGTCTGCAGTTTGTACAGCAGCATTTTATTTGCATTGAATCATGTCGCCTTTGGGATTAACTCTGAAATGAATAGTGGTTACGATGTTATCATTTCTACATTGATTATGGGCGTAGTTTGGGGTTTTGTTTACATCAGGACCAAAAGCTTAAGGTGGGCAATATTCTCACATTTTATGGTTGATTTTTTCAACTTATCGGCAGCAGCATTTATGGACTTGTGGGAAAAAGGAACTTGGTAAATAAAATAATCAAGAAATAAGCCCAGGATTTAATGCAGAATACTCTGGGCACATATTTGATAAAAAGATCTTAAGTAGAATCAGTCATTCATTTTCAAAAGAACCACACTCTTATTCTCAAAACTCTGATCTGATCTAAAAAAAACAGGGGTTATATCCATTTTTCCCTGAACTAAGAAATCGCGTCCCGTATAAAAACTGCGATCTACGGTAACTTGGATTCCCTTGTCTGCCACCACCAACTGGTGCGGATATAAAATCAACTTACCCTCTTTACCAAATAGCGATCCCTCCAGTTGTGTAACCTCATCAAATAGCGATGCGCAATAAACATTTTTTGGTTTGCTGTACACATTTTTAGTAGAACGATAATCCACTATTTTGCCATGTCGCATTATGAGGGTATCATCTGTAAAAGAGAGCACGTCTTCCTTATCGTGAGTAGCAAGAATACAGCTGATGTTCTGCTTTTGCAGATAACTGAACAAACTGCGTCTCAAATCGTTTTTCCTGAAGTTATCGATGTGTGAGAACGGCTCGTCAAGTAATAATAGTTGCGGTTCCTGCGCCAGTGCTTTTGCAATCGCCACACGCTGTTTTTGACCTCCGGAAAGCGTTTTTACCTTTCGACTAGAGAAATTGACTAAGTCTACCACTTCCAGCAGCTCTGCGATGCGTTGCTCACGACCCTCCTGCTGGATGGAAAGGTATTCTCCCACATTTTCAAAAACGGTAGTAAAAGGCATCAAATCAAATTCCTGTGGCACGTATTTCATCATGGTATGACCGGGAATTAAATGATCCTGTGCCCCAGAAAGTTTTTGATTGTTCCAAATCACCTCGCCCTTTTTGTAATCCACAAGTCCGTAGATATAATTGAGTAGCGTGGTCTTCCCACAACCGCTTTCTCCCATAACGGCAAGTCTTACACCCTGCTTGAGTTGCAATGAAATATCATCAAGTAGAATGACAGGTTCTGAGCTCTTTTTAGCAACTGAAACGCTGTAAGATATATTGCGAATTTTAAGCATGAGTAAAGAAATATAAACTAATGTGAATTCGATCTAGGAACTTAGATAAAACATTGATTTTATGAAACTTAATAAGTTGTGAAGTCGAGCACAGTCGGTACTGTTTACGGATTTCTCATAATTTAAGCGTTTTCGACCTGCCTGCCGGCAAAGGCAGGCTGCGCTCAAACTGATATCTGAAGTAGTGACTTTATTATTCTTTGAATATCAGACTTATTATAGATTTTCTTAAATCAAACTCTTGTTGAACTATTAAATAAATTCTGCACAACGATCTAGGCTTGAGTGAAAATTATTTTTGATTTTACTTTTACTTTTCATTTTTACCCGTCCACAATCCCCATCTTGCGCAATAGAAAACTGGCATTCATGTTTGTCGCGACACCGTCTTTGAACTTATAGTCAAAAGTGAGTTCGTCATTTGTGATGTCTGCATCAAAAAAGTAGTTGGAAATACTATAGTATTCATCGGCGACTTCAGTAAGGCTTAGGTCGTGGGTGGCAATGATTCCTGTGGCATGCTTCTTACTCAGCTTCTCAATTAATTTCCGTGAGCCATTTGCTTTATCTTGGGAGTTTGTTCCCTTGAGGATCTCGTCGAGCACAATGAAGTAACGTTCCGTCTCAATCTTATCCACGATATACTTGAGGCGTTTCAATTCGCTGAAAAAATAGGATTCATCATCTGTAAGGGAATCGCTGGTGCGCATACTGGTTATGAGTTTTATCGGTGCGTAAAAAGCTTGGGTGGCATAGATCGGCAACCCTAAGTTTGAAAAAACGATTTGGGAGGAGACTGTTCTTAAAAATGTACTCTTTCCCGCCATATTTGCTCCCGTGATGATAAAAAACTCGCCAGATGAGATGTCAATGTCGTTACCTACTGCTTTTTGAGGATCTAGTAATGGATGAATCGCATTCTGCACTTTTAATTGAAACTCCCCTGTTTTAATCTGTGGATAGATGTAATTAGGATGATTGTATGCAAAATTTCCTAGCGAATTCATCGCATCGATCTCGGCAACTGCGTTGAGCCAGTTGGCAATATGATCCTTATTGGTTTCAAGCCATTTTTCAATGGTGTGCACCTGTTTGAGATCCCAAAGTCCAAATCCATTCGCTAAAATCCCAAACAACATATTGTTGCGCTGATCCAGTCTTCCAATGGCTTCAGAAAGTTTTTTGAGTCTTAAAGAAGCTGGTTTTCCACTGGTTATGACTTGGTCTTTGAGGTTTTTGAGAAGCTCGCTTTTTAGCTCTTGGCGCTCGACGAGAGATAATAGCTGTGAGTATTGACTAAAAAACAACTCCAACTGGCTGATGTCATTACTCAAGGAGGTAATCTGTTTTACGTACCTGCCTGTTATTCCCAGTCCTATAAAAAAGCCCGCCGAAAACACATACCCGTTGATCACATCAGTCGCGTAGGCTGCGCCCAGCAGAATATTCAGCGCAAAAAACGCCCAAGGCAGCCACGAAAAAATACTGGAAACAAATGGGTCGTGTTGTTTCAACCAGTTTAAAATTTGTTTTGGAGATTTCTCGTTATTTAACAAGGTTGCCGTAGCCGAGAATTCTTGGCGGAAATCCACCTCGCCCGCAAGTTCTTGTACGGCTTTCTGCTTTTTATTGATGGCAGTGATGTTGTTGGAGTTAAGCTTTTGCGCAAGCGTATCCACACCATCTGGAGTTACACTGCGATTGAGGTATTGAAAGATCGATCCACGCCCAAAAAGATCTATATCTCGTCCATACTCATGATCTTCATCCAAATATCGTTTGCCATCATCGCGATGCAGATAATCCCGATTGCCGATTCTCATCTCCTCCTGCTGAATATCAATCAATGCCTGTTTGAAATCCCGTTTTTTCTTGATCGCAGCGTGCCGTGTGACCAAAATCAAGAACAGAATAAAAACCGCCGTGGAAACCGCAAAGGTAAGCTGCCACTGTTCCCATAAAAAATAGACCGCTGCGATACCGCCTAAAAATACCAGTAAGCGTATAAAGCTGGAGCCACGCAATTGCTGCTGGAACCTATTTTTCTCTTGGGAAAAAGCCTCCTCGCGCTTTTTATAAAAGTTGATGAGCGTATCGTTCACTTATAGATTTTTGAGTAGGTCGCGATCCTTGCGCGTTAATTTGGCTACGATCAAGTCGTAGGAATGATCAATCCATTTCATGACTTCTTGATCCATCATGCCGTCGTTGATGAGAATGGTATTCCAATGCTTTTTATCCATGTGGTAACCGCCAGTGACCGTGGCACCGTATTCTGCCCTCAGGTCCAGAGCAACTTCAGGATCGCACTTCACATTTACTGATGGTTGATCCTGCTCCCACTTTTCAAGACTGGTCAAGCAGAACATCTTGTTCATCACTTTATAGACCAGTATGTCGTTATCAAACGGGAAATGGCTGGTAACGCCTTTCCTGGACTCGCAGTAAGATTGTAGATCGGTAATGAACACTAGGCTTCCCGTTTTTCTTTAGCCTTGCGGCGTTCTTCCAAAAGTACTTTGGGATCCAGCTCAACAATTTTTCCGTCTTGCTCTACTATAACAGGCGTTTTTTTATAGATTTTAAACTCCAGCATTTTATCGTAAGCCAGTTCTAATCCCTCACGTATTTTGTCATGAATATCTTCAGCCGAATCATTTTGCAGTTTTCCTCTTTCCATTACCCACTATTTACTATTCTCTTATTCTTTTCAGTTGTTCAGTATCTAGCAAAAAGCCGACTCCTTTTTCCAAAAGGCCTTTAATAAGTTTCTTATCTCCCGTCCATAAATGAGCTTCAAGTTCCAAAGCTAATGCAATAAAAGGTGTATCAAATTCATCAACATCATGAGTTAAAAGATAGGCTTTTTCAAACACGTTCTCATTAATTCTTTCAATATCAATAAAATTGATATTCCTATAAATCTCCTGTTTCAAGACCTCTAGTTCATCACTGCTATAGCCACTTATTTTTAAAAGTTTTGATTGATGATTTCGCAATTCTTCCAAGAGAAATGATGGAGGATAAAAATCAAATGAGACTGCTGAATTCAATAGAATATCGTTGATCGTGCCATGTTTACTCAGTAGCGCACTGAAAACGATATTAGTATCTAAGACTATATTCACTTTAAGTAATGGCTTTTATTTTTAAGCCACCATGCCTTTTTTGATTGAGTAGCCAGACTTTCTATATCTTTTGTAGAAGCTTTACTCTTTGCGGTAATCTCACGAAACTTCAATAAATCCAAAACCCTTTGCAAGCCGGTCAAATCGATATCTGGCGATAGCCTGATCAAGATTTCCTTATCTGTTTTTTCTATTTGCATCTTTAAATCTACTTAAATTTTATCAGACTGTGCTTCCAGTTTTTTAAATTCCGAAGTTCCCTCGATGACCAGCTCGCTGTAATCCAGCTTCCAGCCTATGGTCGCGGCGAGTCCCTCCATCATCTGGATGGCGCCCAGTGCTTCCTGCTGGGCAGCTTTCATGAGTCCGCTTTCTGGGATTTTGTCTATGATATGCTGTTTTGCGTTGCGATTTGCCTCGGTAAGGTCGTCGCTGGTAAAGGAATTTGCCCAGCCCTCATATTTATCGTAATAATTGAAATCGGTCTCGATGCTCAAAACCTGTGGTTGCGGGAAGTTTGTAAGCCTGATGAGTTTGTTTTCTGGATCGCTGGACATCTTGATTTTTGAGAGGTCAAATCCTATATGCGCCTTGGCATTTACGAGAATAATGGCTTTTTTCTTGCCCAGCAGGAAGTTGGCAATCTTATCCTTTACGTTTTGGTAATGGTAGATCTCTGAGAAATCGCCCTCCACGGTTATGAACTTGCATACCGAGCGTATCTTTTCCATAAGCACGACGCTCTGCTTGTTGCGGTCTTCCTTTTTACCAAAACCCACAAAAAACTTGAATATAAAAAATGCCGCTACCGCACCCACGGCGAGACCTATGAACAATAATTCCATAATTCAAATTTACGATTTATAGTAGGTTATGAAAATGGAAGTTTAAACATCGGTACTCACTTTATATTTACAGCATAAAGCACAGGTCGCGACGGCGCCGCATCATTTTTGATAGGCGCAAGTTGCAGGTCCATCATATAGATACCATCATTAACATCTTCGGGCACATAAACCAGTTCAGTAATTGTGGCGTCCAGTCGCTGCTTTCCATTGAAATTCCAGAAAGCTTTGTGAGCAAGTAATTTACCAGCGTCTTTTTCCTTATCCACACTCGGCAGATCTATGAGAAGGTGTTTTATTCCGCTTTCGCGAAAGCGTGTCGCAACTTCCTCCAGCAAGTACGGCGGATTTGTGTTTGAATAATTCTTACTAAGCTTCTCATCAGTATTAGGCAAAGTGCGGATGATTACTGCTTGTACGCCATTATCTAGCTCTGAGATCAGTGCATTAGAAATAACTTTATCTTTCCCCCTTTTCTCAGGATCCACCGTAATAAGTTGGGTTTTAAAAAAAGTACCTGCTGTGAGAACCTCATGAACGCTATGAAATTCTTTGGTAATGTGACCAATGCACTCAGTATGCGTACCATGGCTGTGCGGATTAAAGAATACATCGTTAAAATTAGTGGAACCGCCCAACTTTACGTTTCCCACGTAGCCACCTACCTCAACATGAGTGATCTTGGGCTGGTCGATGTACCAAGCGCCCACACCCGCATTATTTTGCACGATGGTGCTAATATCTATTGGTTTGGCAAGATCTATAGATACCGTTTCATTCTCAAGCTGGACAGTGGTTTTCATAAAATCTTGTTGGCATGAAATAAATAACAATGAAATAAGAAACAAGCTCAATTTACATTTCACGAGCGCGATTTTGGGTAAATATACATCAGGTAACGCTTTTTTATAAAGCCATTTGCCGTAGGCCAGTATTGAGGGATGGAAAAATCTTAAATTGCGATTGTGTTTTACATGTACATGAATCTCAACGACCGGAAAAACTTTATAAATGCACTACTTATCCTGGCGATGGGTGGCGTTGCTTTCCTGTGGACTGCATCGATTTTACCAGACCGCTTATTTCCAGAAAACGTAAGCAGCTCCAGCATCGTAATGGACAGCCTCATGCTGGTCGCCATGGAAGAGAAAATCACAGATGTCCAGCCTGTAAATGAAACATCTAAAGCTATTAAAGAAGTAGATTCTTTAAGTAAGTCAGAAGCCAGTACGCCAGTTTCCGTTTCCAATAAAAACAACCTGCCCCCCATTACCGATTCCCAATTAATAAGAATAGCCGATTTTGATTTTAACCTATCGAGACCTTTGGACAGTAGTGGTTTGAGAAGTGTTCCGCTTCCGCGAAAGCGATATGGATACAAAGGCACTACATACCTCAATACATTTTTTCAAAAATTAAAAACCTTGGAAACCGACAGTAGTCAAACGGTGCGTATTGCCTACTACGGCGATTCAATGGTAGATGGCGATTTGATCGTGCAGGATTTACGCAGCGCTCTGCAAGGTCGTTTTGGAGGTCGCGGTGTAGGTTTTGTTCCTATTAAGTCTGAAAGTGCACGGTCGCGATATTCCGTTAAACATAAATCTGGCGGTAACTGGGATCAACGCACCTTTATGAAAAGTATTACAGATAGTTTGGATTACGGAATCAGTGGAGCCGTTTTTCACGCGATGGACTCTACTGCAAACGTCTCTTTTAAAGCCAGCGGAATCAAACATTCTTATAGATTGAACAGTCCCAAGCTTTTTTATGGAAAGGGAAATGACTCATCGCAGGTAAGCTTCATGACTGAAAAAGACAGCGTATTTAACAAGCTTGATCTAGATCAAAGAAAACCTCTCAATATTACTCAAATATCACGAAAGGACTTGAAAGAATTGAATCTAGATTGTGGAAACGCGACTGGAGTACCTATTTATGGCGTTGATTTTTTTAATGAGCAGGGTATAACCGTAGATGGATTCTCGCACCGCGGTAATTCTGGGCTCCCGTTGAGTTTACTCGATGAGGAATTGATTAAAGAGTTCAACAAAGAACTGCATTATGATTTGATCGTGCTGCAATTTGGCGCAAACGTACTTAGCACAAAAACCAAACGTTTTAACTGGTACGCAAATCGCATGAAACGCGTGGTAACCCACCTAAATATGATTTTTCCAGACACACCGATACTTATTATGGGAACTGCAGATAAAGGAACTAAAATAGGCGAGACCGTTAAAACAGATTCTACCGTAGTTAGGTTGTTGCGTTCTCAACAACAATTTGCATCTGAATCCCAAAGTGGCTTTCTAAGTCTGTTCCATCTTATGGGTGGAATTCACAGCATGCCTGCCTGGCGCGACCACAAACTTGCCAATGCAGATTTCACACATTTAAGCCCAAAAGGCTCTCGCAAAATGGGCCGGCTTATTTTTAATGCGCTCATGGAGGATTATAATGAGTATTTAAGAAAGCTGCCAAAGGAAAGTTCTAATAAAGAACAACTACTGGCCACAGAAAATTCTTCACTTAAAGATGCTAACAGTTTAAAACAGGAAAAAGACACCTTGATTCAGATGGATTCTACAAAAACCGATTCTAATGAGTAGATATTTGTGGATTTTACTAATCGGAATCTCAGGGTGGTTTGCTCACGCGCAAAAGGAACAGATCAACCCTAAACTGATCGACCGTGATTTTCAAATCATCAAATACGATCAGGTCCTAAAACCTTTTTACGCAAAGCTGGATTCTCTAAAAAACGAAACCACCAAAACACTTACGGTCGTTCATATAGGCGACTCGCACATGCAAGGGCCTTATTTCCCTAAATATACACGTGAGGGATTGCAAAATGAATTTGGCAATGCAGGCCGTGGGTTTGTATTTCCATACCGGGTCGCCAAAACAAACGGCGGTATTCAGGTAAAATTCAAGTCGGATACACAATGGAAATCCATGCGCAACGTAAAAAGCGATGGCAGCGATAATGTGGGAATCAGCGGTATAAATCTTGAAACTACCGATTCAGATTTTCTACTGGAAATGAACCTCGATGAAGGCCTTACCGACACCAGACTCATAGAAATCCTCTCTCCACATCCTGACCGATTCAAATTAAGCTTGGCAAACCAAAGCGATGTGATCAAGAGCACGGTACGATTCAAAAATTATAAAATTCAATCAGGAGATTATCTGGGGAAGATTGCTAGCAAATTTGGTACAAGTGTTTCTAAAATTAGGGAATTAAATAACCTTAAGAGCGATAACATCAGTGCAGGAAAGACCATCAAAGTTCCCGTAAAGCAGGGTGGAAAAAAAGGAACGGAAAACATCGTTTTTTCAGATTTGAAGAAACTGGTTTCGGGCAAATACCATTTGCCCGCTGGGAATCAACAAGTATATCTAAGAGCCGCAAAAGAATCAGAAAATTATGTGCTGGACGGGCTGATTTTAGAAAATGACAAATCTGGAACCCTGTATCACGCCATAGGAGTCAATGGGACAAAATTCAGTGACTACAACAAGTTCCCTAGGTTTTTTGACCAGCTTTCACAACTCAAACCCGATTTGATCATTATTTCTTTGGGAACTAATGAAAGTTTCTACAATAATTATAGTGAAGAAGACCTAAAAATCGATATGGATCAGTTCAATCGCAAATTGCTTGCACGAGGAATAAGGGGTAACATTTTGCTCACTAGCCCACCACCGTCCATGAAAAATAAACGAATTGTGAATTCACTTGCCACTGCTTTTTCATATGAAATGGGGGTGTTTGCCAATTTGAATTCGTGGGCATTTTACGACCTTCATTCAGTTTCACGCACGAGTGCAGCTATGGAAGATTGGTACAAAGCTGGACTCACAGCTCGCGATAAAATACATTTCATTGAGCCCGGTTATAAATTGCAGGCGCAATTACTTATCGAGGCATTGATCGACTCCTACAAATCTTATCAAGAGTGACGGTAATGAATGATATTTTTGAATGGTTGGCTTATGATCCACAAAGGCCTTTATTGTTCAATAGTAGTGCATTCTTATACCTGTTTCTAGGATTTTACCTGCTTTATATTCTTTTACTGGATACACGCAGGGCCAGGACCATTTATGTCATAGCGTTTTCATTATTCTTTTATTACAAATGCAGCGGTCTGTACTTCTTACTGCTCATTTTTTCTTCTTTTATAGATTACTACATTTCCGAGTGGATCTATAAAAGTAATAAACCGTCTGAGCGCAAAGGCTTACTCATCCTTTCATGCGTCATCAATTTAGGGTTACTTGCTTACTTCAAATACACTGGTTTCCTAGCCGATAATTTTAATGCATTGTTTAATGGGGACTTGAGTTTTGGAACCATTTTCCTTCCCATCGGGATCTCATTCTACACCTTCCAGACCATGTCTTATACTATCGACATCTATAGACGAGAGATCACTCCCGCAAAAAACGTGTGGGACTTTATGTTTTTCGTTTCGTTTTTTCCACAGTTAGTGGCAGGACCTATCGTGCGCGCGGCAGATTTTATTCCGCAGATGTATAAAAGGATTACGCTTTCGCGAAAGCAACTCAGCTACGCCCTCTTCCTCATCATGGGTGGCCTCATCAAAAAAGCCGTGATTTCAGATTACCTAAGCGTCAACTTTGTCGATCGCATCTTTGAATTTCCAGATAATTACAGTGCTTTTGAAAACTTGCTGGGCGTGTATGGTTATACTCTTCAGATATATTGTGACTTTTCAGGCTATTCTGATATTGCCATAGGACTAGCCCTTCTCATGGGCTTTACCATACCGCCCAATTTTAGAACACCTTACCAAAGTGCCAGCGTAACGGAATTCTGGCGCAGGTGGCACATATCCCTTTCTGGGTGGCTGCGAGATTACCTCTATATTTCTTTGGGAGGTAACCGCAAGGGAAAATTACGCACCTATTTCAACTTATTGATGACCATGTTGTTGGGAGGCTTGTGGCACGGTGCCTCATGGAAGTTTGTACTTTGGGGAGCCATGCACGGTACGGTTCTCGCAGTGGAGAAAGCTTTCAACATACCTAAGTTGACTTTACAATCTGATAAAAAAGTACAGAACGCAGGTAGTGTAGGACTGAGCACTTCGGCTAAGCTCAGTGACCACCAGTCGAGGTCAGATTTGACACCTAAAAAACACAGATCAAATACCCAACTCTACTTCAAACGTTTTGTATTGGGTCTTATCACGTTCCATTTTGTCGCTTTTTGCTGGATATTTTTTAGGGCGAGTGATTTTGCCAACGCCATGAACATCATTCAAAACATCGGGATGCTGGAGTGGAATAGTACACAATTCTTGGAAATACTCTCTGGATATCAGAATGTTACTGTTTTGTTGTTGCTTGGTTTTGCATGGCACTTTGTACCGGAAAAGGTTCAAAAAGTCCAACTGCAATTGTTCCATCGCCTGCCGCTAGTGGGAAAAGCCGTGATTTTTGCTGGAGTGATCTGGCTTATAAGTGCGACGGCCACCAGTGGCGTGCAGCCGTTTATATATTTTCAGTTTTGATAACGTTTTGTTTACGTTAAAGCTTAGTCGTGGTATCAAAGTTGGTAGCTTGATACAAACTATAAAATATCAACTTTCATGAAAAAACTACTTACAACCTTACTTTGTTCTGCGATCGCTGGACTAGCCTTTGCACAAGATGACACAGATCAATCCAGCTTTATCTCACAAGGTACCTTTGAACTTACTGGCGGCATATCTTTAAACTATTCAGATTTTGAAGATAGAAATTCAGATAGAGAATCTGATAATTACGGCTTTTCATTATTTCCAGAGCTGGGATATGCCATTAACGATGATCTCGTTTTAGGATTGCAACTTGGATTTAATTATAACGAAGGAAACACCACCGGAGATTTTGACAACACCAATATCAATCGTAGTTACAGCTTTACTCCACTTATCAAAAAATACTTCTTGATAAGTGATCGTTTTGCCTTCGACCTACAGGGAGAAGTAGGCTATCGTATTTCAAATAATAATAGAGATGTTGAACGAACTGAATGGTCTGCTGGCGTGAGACCAGGTTTGAATTACAGGCTTAGCGAGTCCTTAGGTTTCAGCACCCAGATTGGTTTTTTAGGATACCGCAACAGAGATTCTGAGGCAGATTTTGATGATTCAAAATCGCAAAGTTTTAACCTGAACCTCAATTCATCAGATTTTAGGGTGGCGCTTACCTATTTCTTTTAGTCTAAGAAGAATCGCTTTTTATAATGAACAGTCCTATCAATCAGGTAGGGCTGTTTTTTTATCTCTTTTCTAGAGCCTTGTACCAGGCTTTGATGGCATATTCTGTAGTTTTAAGGTATTTTCTATCGCCTATTCCGCAAGTAAAATCAGCAATTCATAAAAGATATGTTAACAAATTTTGAATCACCATGACTTTTATTTTGAAATTACAAGGAAAATATTTTGAATCTGCATGAATTATATCCGCTCTCATATTGTGATGTTGTAACAAAACACCATTTCAAAGTCCATTTTAATCTTTTTACCTTAGCATCTTTAAAATTAGCTAGAAAATCAAATAGAGAATATGAAAATAATTGTACCCATGGCCGGTCGCGGTTCTCGATTAAGACCACATTCCCTTACCGTTCCCAAACCATTAATTCCGATAGCAAACAAGCCTATCGTTCATAGACTGGTAAGCGATATTGCGGCAATACTGGATGAACCGGTGGAAGAAGTGGCTTTTATTTTGGGAGACCCTGCATTTTTTGGGGAAGAAGTGGAAAAAAGCCTGAAAGAACTTGCCGAAAGCCTAGGAGCAAAAGCCAGCATATACCGCCAGCTGAATCCGCTGGGGACGGGACATGCGATCATGTGTGCAGAACCATCACTTTCTGGGAAGGCCGTGGTTGCCTATGCAGACACTTTGATCCGTGCCGACTTTGATCTTGATCCAGCCGCAGATGCCGTGATCTGGACCAAGCAAGTGGATCGCCCTGAAGCTTATGGCGTTGTAAAGCTCAATGAAAAAGAGGAGATTGTGGAACTGGTCGAGAAACCAGTGACTTTTGTATCTGATCAGGCGGTAATTGGTATCTACTACTTCAAGGAAATCGCAGATCTTAAAAAGGAACTTCAATTTGTGATCGATAACGAGATCATCAACGGCGGTGAGTACCAGATCAATGATGGTATCAAACGCATGATGGCGAGCGGTAATGTTTTCAAAACAGGAACCGTGGACGAATGGATGGACTGTGGAAACAAGCAAGTTGCCATAGAAACCAATCAACGTATTTTGGATTTTATGGTTAAGGACGACAGCGATGAGCTAAAACCACAACCTCAACTGGAAAATTCAAAAATCATTCAGCCGTGCGTGATTGATCCCAGTGTCGTAATAAAAAACAGTACGGTAGGACCACACGTTTCCATAGGAGCTGGCTCTCATATTGAAAACTGTACCATCAGTAATTCATTGATTCAGCAAAATTCTGTGATTAAAAATGCAGAGCTTGAAGAAGCAATGATCGGTAATCATGTAAAATATAATGGCGATTTTAAAAAGATCAGCATAGGCGATTACACGACCATGGAATAAAAATTGAAGATGGTTACACAGTTCAATTTTTATTGAAAACTACATTATGAAACTGCTCGTTTTTTTCCTGACTATACTATCGTTCAATCCCATGGATAACTTTGAGATTCAGGATGGCAGGCTCTATTGGCAAAAAGTCTACAATTCTGACCTGAGTATTGATGAGGTTGAGCAGTTGATGATTGAATCGGGTCATTATAAAAATGTGATCATTATCAATAATTCCATTACCGCAGAATTGGTGGATTTTTCAATCAATCATAAAGGTTATGGATCCTCTGATTTCTCTACACCCTCCTATATTTTGGGAAGTTCTTTTCAGGCTTTTGCCTTGTTTGAGTTTAAAAATGGCAGGTACAGGGCAACGATAAAAAACATTAGGCTTATACAGAATTATAACACTTCCAGCAGTGATATGGGTGAGGTATCACAGCTGGAAGATCATGCCTTGAAAAAGAAAAACACGACCTATAGGAATGGTTTTGAAATAAAGACTCAAAAATGCTTGATTATTCCTTTACCAATATCACTAAATTTGAAAGGAAATCAGGAGACTGGTAGCCCTTTTCTTAATTTAAAGTCTTAGTTTCAATATTTTATGCATAAAAACCTCATCACCTTAATAAGTTTACTGTTTCTGGTCACCAGCCCTATTGTCATAGCGCAAGAAGAAGTGGCTCAGCAAGAAGTAAACGTAGATGATCTGGGAAATGTTAAGGATGAGTTTAAGGAGCTCTTTTTTAACGCCCTGGCAGAAAAGGGAAAGATGAATTACGACCGGGCCATAGACCTTCTTGACAAATGTATTGTTTTAGAGCCAGAAAATGCAGCCGTACATTTTGAACTTGGAAAGAATTATTTGATGAGTAACGCTTTCGCGAAAGCGGAACAAGCACTAAACAAAGCCATTGAGATAAAAGGTAAGGACGAGTGGTTACTGGACACCCTTTATGAAGTACACACGAAAAATAACGACCACGATCAAGCCCTTGCAACCTTACTTGAACTCATCTCCATCAACGAGAATTATGAAGAACTACTACCACTTCAATATTTAAAAACTGGTCAGCAGGATAAAGCTCTTGAAGTGATCGAGAGACTGGATGAGAGACTGGGTAAAAGCCGCAACCGTACATTTATGAAGCAACAGGTGTTATCACAAATGTCCCGGCCTGAACCAGAACTGGACGAGCAGAGTCTATTAAAAGAAATTGAAAACAATCCCGATAATGAAGATGCCTATATAAAGCTGATCTATTATTATGGCAAGCAAGAAAACAATTCTAAAGTTATTGAAACTGCCGCAAAACTAGAGAAGAATATCCCCCAAAGCGACAAGGCACAACTAGCACTTTATAAAATTTATCTAGAGCAAGGATCTGTAGAAAAGGGAATGGCAAGTATGCAACGCATATTTGAATCGGCTGAGTTTGATGATCGCACAAAGATGCGGGTGCTCAACGATTTTATCCAAGTAGAAAATGCTGATGCGACAAATCTGGAAAATGTAGCGTCTGCGATATCTGTATTTGCAGGAGAGGTTGAAGATATTCAAACCCTAACTTTATTAGGAGATTTTTATCTTAAGAAGAAGGATCCAGACAATGCACTTGCTTTTTATGAAAAAGGTCTGCAAAACGACAGTGAAAATTTTGACTTGATTAAAAAAGTGGCCTTATTATCTATAGATAGTAAAGATTTTAACCGCGTGGCCAGTGTTACTGAGAGTGCTTTGGAAATCTATCCGGCGCAACCCATTTTATATCTTTTGAACGGTATCGCTCTCAATCATCTGGATCAGTATGACGAGGCTATAGAGCAATTAGACATGGGATTGACCTACCTGATCGATGAGGCAAAAATGGAGCAGGACATCTACCAGCAGCTCGCCATTGCTTATGAAAAAAAGGGCAACACAACGAAAGCCGCAGAAATGCGTTCTAAAGCAGAAGCGATTACGAAGACATGAGATTAAAAAAAGTATTTTATTTATTGGCGATCATACTCATCACGGTATCCTGTAACCGTAAGCTCAAGCCTACCGCTAGCGTAAACGAGGCCGCTAAAAAATCGCGTGTCATCAAATCACATGTCGCCAGCTATGCCGATTTTAAAACGCTCAAAGCACGGTTGGGAGTGGATTATGAAGACGATAAGCAATCGCGATCCATCACCATGAGCTTACGCATGGAAAAAGGAAAGCATATTTGGATGAGTGCCGCCATTTTAGGCTACACACTTGCAAAAGTTCATATCACACCAGATCGAGTTCAGTTTTACGAGAAACTAAACAACCGCTATTTTGACGGCGATTTTAGATTGATCAGTGATTTTCTGGGCGAGGAACTTGATTTTACTCAACTCGAGAAAGTGCTGATGGGGCAGGCCGTGGAATCGCTCGTAGATTATGAGTATGAGATCGCAGATAATGCCTACGCATTTAGTATGCAAGAAGGTTTTAGCAAACTTTTCAAGATACGCCCCAGTGATTTCAAACTTGAACAGCAGGCGGTTTCAAAGCCCAGCGAAAACAGTTTTTTAATGATCAAATACCCAGAATATCAAAAGGTGGGAAAGATCATTATACCTAAAAAAATCAATATCGATGCAAAGCGGTCGCAACGGTTTTCTATGGTGGAATTGGAGTTCAAACGCGTGGAGCTGGATGAAGATTTGAGCTTCCCGTTCAGTATCCCAGCAGGATTTAAAAAAATGAAATTATAGATGGCAAAGAAGCTGTTTTTAGTGAGTTTTTTGGTTTTGGTTTCCGCTTTCGCGAAAGCGCAGACCCGAGCTAGCCTTGAAAAAAGAAAGGCCGCCATACAGGCTGAAATCAACCAATTCTCGCAGCTACTCAAAAATGTAAAAAAGGAAGAGGCTACCGTGCTTTTACGTGTAGAGACCACTCAGAGAAAAATTGCCAGTACTCAAGAAATCATCAATATCACAAATAAGCAGGCAAACCTGATCACGCGCAGTATCAATGAAAATAAAGCGCAGATCAAAAAGCTGGATGAAGAGGTAAAGAGCCTCAAGGCAGATTATGCTGAAATGATCGTGAAATCCTATAAACGCAACAACGAGCGCAGCCGACTGATGTTTCTACTGTCCTCTGAAGATTTTTTGCAGGCCTACAAACGCGTACAATACTTGCAGTCCTACGCTAACTATCGCAAAAAACAGGCCGATGAGATCAAAGAAAAGTCAGATTTACTGGTCGAAAAGAATGAGCAGTTAGATATGGAGCGTAAAGAAAAAGTCCAGATCCTAGCAGCAAATAAAAAGCAACGTGAAGTCTTGCGAAAAGACAAAGAAGAGCAGGAAAAACTGCTCAAAGGTGTCAAAGAAAATGAGGCTGCATATGCTGCAACCATTCGTGAGAAAGCAAAAGAACGCGCATCAATAGATCGAGAGATCAAAAAACTGATCGCAGCAGATATTGCAAAGTCAAATAAGGGTAAAGGCACTAAGTCATCAACCACTAAATTCTTTTTATCGCCCGAAGCAAAAGCATTGGCGGCAAATTTTAAAGGAAACCGAGGTAAACTGCCCTGGCCAGTAGCCGAAGGTTTTATAAGCATGCGTTACGGCACACAGCCCAGTCCCATCGTAAAAAGTCTAAAGATAAAATCCAATGGATTGCGCTTTCAAGCACCAAAAGATGCAAAGGTAAGAGCGGTATTTGATGGTGAGGTAGTACACGTTTTGCGTAACAAATATGGAATCCTCTCCATTCACGTGAGACATGGAAACTATACCTCGATTTACAACAACTTAAAATCGGTTGAGGTACAGAAGGGTGATAAAGTGACTACCCTGGATATTCTGGGCGAGGTATTCACTGACCGTTCAGATGTTACGGAACTTCAATTTGTATTACTGGAAGAAAGCCAAACGCTCGACCCAGCGAGATGGTTGTTAAAGAATTAATTACTTCCCCTCAAAAAGAGCGGCAAGTTCCGTGGCGTCTTTTGCATCCATTTTTCCTGCAAGAACTAGACTCAATTGCTTACGCCTTAAAGCTGCGTCATAGCGATCCTTCTCAATATCAGTTTCTGGAGTGATAGAGGGAACTTGTACTGGACGACCCGTCTCATCTACCGCGACAAAACTATAGATAGCCTCATTAGACAGTGCTCGATCACCGCTCTCACGATCTTCAATCCACACATCCATGTGTACCTCCATGGAAGTTTTAAATGCTCGAGTGACTTGAGCCTCAATAGTTACCACACTGCCCAATGGTACGGATCTATTAAAAGCTACATGATTTACAGATGCTGTAACCACAATTCTGCGTGAGTGACGCCTCGCAGCAATACTCGCGGCGCGATCCATACGTGCAAGCAATTCTCCTCCAAAAAGATTGTTCAGAGGATTAGTTTCACTGGGCAGTACCATATCAGTTACCGTGGTAAAGGATTGTTTGGGTGTTTTGCTCTCCGTCATGGCGTCAAATTTTTGCAAAGGTAGAGCCGTAAAAAAAATAGTTAAAGCTATTAGCAAAACATTGGTAAGAATGCCTACTTTATCGATGGAGTTGAATTCTACTGTACAAACATTTTGTTATTTTAACATCTTTAATCATTGAAATTCATGTTGAGCTAATTACGCTTTCGCGAAAGCGTAAAGAAATAATGAAGTTATACTACTGCCGATTATCGTATTTTTGAAACTCAATCTGCCAGTACTTGAGTTCTATAAAAAGACTTTTTCAGCACACTTTTATTTACGGTCTGGCAACGGTTCTGCCGCGATTACTGACCATTTTACTTACCTATCTTTTAACTAAATACCTGCCCAGTCCGGTTGAATTTGGGGAAGCTAACATCATTTTTTCATACATCATTTTTGCGAATGTGGTTTTGACCTATGGAATGGAAACCGCATTTTTTAGATTTTACAATCAGCGTGAGCACAAAGCAAAAACAACCTCAACCGCATTAGTTTCATTGCTATTTAGCACATTGTTTTTTTTAATTGTTTGCTATATTCTTTTAGATCCTATTGCTGGTCTCATCGATATCAGTGCTGATTATATTAAATGGGCGATTGCCGTGGTCGCTTTTGACACCCTAGCCGTCGTGCCATTTGCAAAAATGCGTGTAGATCAACAGCCTGGAAAGTATGCGTTGATCAAGATGTTCAACGTAATTCTTACCGTGGGGATGACGATCCTGTTTTTTACAACGCTTCCAGATCTGCCTGCCATTGCTGCTGTCCTTCCATCAGATCGGATTGAATTGTACTTTATTGCTTTACTTTCGGCAAGCGTACTTACGTTTTTGCTGATTTGTGGTGTCTATTTTAGAACCTGGAGTTTTGATCAAAAGCTCTGGAAAAAAATGCTTTCCTACGGTTGGCCCATCCTTCTTGCTGGGCTCGCTTTTGCGGTCAATGAAACGGTAGATAAAATTCTTCTTCAAAAGTTCTTGCCGTTGAGTGATACAGATGCCAAAGCTGTTGTGGGTGTTTACTCTGCCGGCTACCGTCTCGCTGTGGGAATGACCTTGTTTGCGCAAGCCTTTAGGTTGGGAGTGGAACCCTTTTTCTTTAGCCAGGCAAAGGAAAAAAACTCGCTCCAACAGTATGCACTGATCACAAAAGCGTTTGTAGCACTGGGAGTAATTGCTTTGATGGCCTATGTAGTTTTAGTCGATTTCATCAGGCCTTTTATGGTTGATGAAGGATTTGAGGTCGCTATGGAGATCATTCCAGTGGTTTTAATTGCCTATCTATTCTCTGGTATTTATCAAACGCTTTCAGTTTGGTATAAAATCAACGATAAAACCATCTATGGTGCCGTGATTTCAGGAATAGCAGCTGTCGTAACCATAGCCATCAATGTAGTTTTGATACCGCGATATGGTTATCTTGCCAGTGCTGGCGCTACTTGTGCGGCTTATGGTTTGATGATGATGGTGTCTTATCTTGTAGGTAAAAAACACTTTCCCGTTCCCTATGAGTTAGGTAAAATTAGTCTGTACTTGATCCTGGGAATTGTATTTTCTTGCTTGTTCTATTACTACCTGCGTCCAGAAAACGGCATTGAGAGCTTGACCACTTATTTATATGGCGCTGGTCTGGTTGTTTTACTTACCGCCACAATTGTATTTTTAGAAAAAGATTTGCTTCAAGGCATTACAAGAAAAAACAAAGTGTAAATACAACTTGAAAACAAAATTATGAATGTAAAAATCATTAACAAATCATCGCACGACCTACCACATTATGAAACCGCAGCAAGTGCGGGTATGGATCTTAAAGCCCACATGACGGAGGAGGTTACTCTTAAACCATTAGAGCGTACTATCGTAAAAACAGGTTTGTTTATTGAGCTTCCGGTTGGTCTTGAGGCACAAGTGAGACCGCGTAGTGGACTTGCCGCAAAAAAAGGAGTAACTGTTTTAAACGCACCAGGCACTATAGATGCTGATTACCGTGGGGAAATAGGTGTGATACTAGTCAATTTATCTAATGAGGATTTTACCATACAAAACGGTGATAGGATCGCTCAGCTCGTCATCGCAAAGCATGAACACATCACTTGGCACAAAGTAGAAAAACTGAATGCCTCAGATCGTGGAGCGGGAGGTTTTGGTAGTACTGGAGTGAAGTAAAGGTCGTAAAACATTAACGCACTCTTTTTTACAGTCGATTTAAGTTGGTGTATCTTTGCAGTTCATTTAAAGCGATTGTTATGTACGCAAATTATATGTTAGCTATTCCCGGTATCGCAAGTGTAATTCTTATCGTGCTGGCTATAGTATTGTTATTCGGTGGTAAGAAAATACCAGAATTGATGCGTGGTCTAGGCGGTGGTATCAAAGAATTTAAAGATGCTACTAAGGAAGATGACGATAAAAACAAAAAAGTAGAAGAATAATATTCTTATCTATACAAACAAAAAAGGTGCTGAAAATTCAGCACCTTTTTTGTTTATAAAACCGTTCTCGACTGCGCTTGAATTGACTTATTAAAAATTATTTCAATTTTAATCGGGAGCTTCTTCTTTGCTGCTTCTAGTGGGGAATCTCGCGCTTCTCAAAATGGCTTCTAACTCAAATAGGTAATTACGCTGTATGCTATTGGGTGCACTTACATAACCCTCAAGAATGAGCCAATTCTTTTTTTCTTCATTGTAAACCGCATAATTAATAAAGGGACCAGCCATAAAAAGGTTTTCTACCTCCCAGATCCCTCGGGTTTCAAAGGCAAATTTGCCATCTACCTGTGTCTCATTTAGGAAGGGTGTGAACATAGCTTCAGTTTTAAACCTACCTCCTTCATCCACTGGTATTTTAATTCCACCTACGGAATCTCTTATAGCGATAATATCTTTAACTGTGTTGCTATCACGTTTGATTGAATTGTAATCCACTTCATAAATCATAATATCCATAGTTCCCTCCTCAATACCACGACGTAACCAGAAGAAATCCTCATCATCTTTTGCTGCATAACGATAGGTACGTGGCACTGTAATCTTAATACCAAATTGTTCCTCGATTCTGGAAGTATTGAGCTTCGTTTTATTCATGAGATAGTTCTTCCAGGCCACCTCTCCTTTTGAATAAACACTAATGAGATTTTCTGCGTTTGCTCCCAATGTTTTTGCTATGGCCTCGCTACTGTTGCCCTGAACGATAATACCTATCTGAGGATTTGCATACTTATCCTTCTTAACAGAAACCTTTGCGCTATCTCCCTTTTTTACAAACAAGTAGTTTCGGTTTTTCAGCAGCAAACCTGAAAAAGATTCCGGTTTGATATGATTGAGTGTAAATAAAGGCTCATCCCTAATTATACCATCTATAGGCCTCGCCAAAATTTTCCTGATACTATCACCTACGACTCCTTCCCAATCTTTATTAGATGCCACGACCAAAATATCATTAATCCTGCCCGAACTGTCCTTTAAAATGACGGGTTTGTCATCACATCCTGTTAGTAGGATCGCGGTAAAAAAGAGAAGTAACAGATTTTTCATGCGGTTAGATTATTTGAGTTTAAGCACAATTCCAGGTTGCAGATTCTTGGTTTTTCCAGGATTTAATTTTCTCAAACTTGCAATACTTGTGCCATAAGCCTGGGATATTTTCCAGAGGCTATCTCCAGATTTGACGGTATGTGTTTTTGCGTTTTCAGAAACGGTGACCTTTTTTTGGGAAACAGGTTTACGTGGGTGTATGTACAGTCGCTGCCCTATGCGCAAGTTATTGCTGCGCAACCCGTTCCAACGTTTGATCTGGCTTACGCGCACACCATATCTTTTGGCTATTTTACCTAGATAATCTCCGCTGCGCACTCGGTATCTTACACGGCTGGGAGCTTCTAGCAGTTCTGGTAAAGGTTTTTCCCTTTTTTCAAATTGCGCTTTCGCGAAAGCGTAAACACTATCCTCATTGCTCACAAAACGAGCCGCTGCCTGCATGGGAAGTCTTAGATCGTACTTCTTATCCTTGACTACGGGTATAATATCCAGTTTGTAGCTGGGATTATGGAACTGAACCACTTCAAGATCTTCATCAGTAAACTGTGCCACGTGCTCGAGTGAGATCATGTTCTTTACTCTAATGGTATCAGTCGCGATACTTTTATAGGTAGGTCGCGGCGGCTGAAAACCGTGCTCTTTAGCATATTTGAACAAATACATGATGGACTGAAAAGCGGGAACGTATCCAGCGGTTTCCCTAGGCAGGTAGGGTCTTAGGTTCCAGTAATTTTTGTAACCACCGCTACGTCTTATCGCTTTGTTTACATTTCCTGGGCCTGAATTGTAGGCAGCCAGTGCAAGATCCCAATCGCCATAAATGTTGTAGAGGCTGCGCAGATATTTACAAGCTGCCTCAGTCGCCTTGAGCGGATCCATACGCTCATCTACATAGGAACTCACATCCAGCCCATAACTGCGACCGGTAGTAAACATAAACTGCCACAATCCCGTGGCACCCACTCGACTTTTGATGCGTGGATCAAGCGCACTTTCCACCACCGCCAGATATTTCATCTCCAGCGGGATGTCGTATTTATCCAGATACTCCTCAAACATGGGGAAATAGTAATCGCTCAAAGTCATCAATCGCTCTAGATACACCCGCTGATATCCCAGTTTTTTATTGATCAGTTTTTCGAGAATCGGGTTGTAGTCTATTTGGAAAGGAGTTTCTGCATTTATAGCAGCTAACCTTTCCTTAAGCGTATCAGTATCCAATTTTTGCTCAATGATCTCACTATAATCCATCTGTACGATCTCATCGTGCATATAATCGTAGAGATCGTTGTTGTAGAGTTCCGTAAGCAGATTATCGTCAAAACCATCCACTTCTGGATAGGTGATGCGTTTCCAAGAGAGGCTGTCCACCACTAGAGAATCCACCTCCAGAAAAAGCGGCTCTATTTCTAGATTCAGACTATCTGCAATCGTACCGGTAGGATTTTCTATTACGGGTTTTTGCGTTTGTGTAGAGTCTGTAACGACTTGTGAAAAAACAACCGCACTTGTCAGTAAGGCAAGTACGGTTGGAATGATTTTATATACAGTCAAGATTTTATTTTTATAACAATTGTTTCATAAAGTGATTATGATCAACAAGTTTCGAACCGTTTTTGGTCCAATTAGTTCATTTTAAAAATCTACTCTCCTTGAATCGCCGCAATTCCCGGCAAGGTTTTTCCCTCCAGCATTTCCAGCATCGCGCCACCACCAGTAGAGACATAGCTCACTTTGTCTGCAAAACCAAATTGTTTTACCGCAGCCACAGAGTCCCCTCCACCTACAAGTGAGAAGGCACCGTTTCTAGTTGCTGCCGCGACAGACTCGCCTAGAGCTTTGGTACCGTGTGAGAATTTCTCCATTTCAAATACTCCAGCCGGCCCGTTCCAAAGAATAGTTTTGGCATTTTGTAGTACGGCGTCAAAATTTTCACGTGAGTGTACCCCTATATCCAGACCCATCCAGCCTTCAGGAATATCTTCAATAGAGGCTTTGTCAACGGTTGCTTGCTCTGAAAAAGCATTTGCGGTCACAACATCCACCGGTAGGTGGATTCTAGTATCTGTATTTTTTGCCTTTTCAAGAATTTCCAGCGCCAGCTCTTGCTTGTCATCCTCAACCAGTGAATCGCCTACATTTCCACCTTTTGCCTTGATAAAGGTGTATGCCATGCCACCTGCAATGATGAGGTCATCTACTTTTTCTAGGATATTCTCGATCACGGTTATTTTTGAAGATACTTTTGCACCTCCCAAGATGGCTGCCAAAGGTCGTTCTGGGGTTTCCATGACCTTCTCAAGGCTTTTTATTTCCTTTTCCATGAGCTTACCAAAGCATTTTTCTTCAAAAAAGTCAGCTATGACGGCCGTGCTGGCGTGGGCTCTGTGTGCTGTACCAAAGGCGTCGTTAACATAGACATCTCCTAATTGTGATAACGCTTTCGCGAAAGCGGGATCCCCAGCCTTCTCCTCATCATGGTATCTTAGATTCTCCAATAGAAGAACTTCTCCGCTCTGAAGGTTTGCCGCAGCTTGCTCTGCGATAGGCCCGGTACACTCTTCACAGAACTTTACCTGCACGCCTAAAATATCACTTGCAGTTTCAACTACATTTTTAAGTGAAAACTCTGCTTCTTTATTTTTAGGTCTTCCCAAGTGTGACATAAGAATGACGGCACCTCCATGTTCAAGCACGTGGATCACGGTATCTTTTGCAGCGACGATGCGAGTCGTATCGGTAACCTTGAGATCTGCATCCAGAGGCACATTAAAATCTACGCGTATGAGCGCCTTCTTGTCGGTAAAATCTATATTTTCTAAAGTCATGAGCTTAAATTTCCTTGATGAGTTAGCAAATATAAAACTTACAAGGTTTCTATATTTGCAGTATGCGATATGATGATGCCATAGGGTTAGGATTTATCAAAAAACACCTTCAAACCACAGTTCATAATGGCCGTATCGCTCATGCTCAATTGTTTGTGGGAAATACGGGCAGCGGTGTCCTACCGCTAGCCGTTGCCTATGCACGAAATATATTGTGTGGTAGGGAATCTACCCACTGCGACGCACAGATCGACAAGCTCATGCATCCCGACTTGCATTTTGCATTTCCAGTAGCAAGCACGCCTACATCAGGTTCCAAACCTACCTCAGATGTGTTTTTGAAAGAATGGCGTGAATTTCTTGCGGAAACTCCTTATGGTGGGCTCCAAGACTGGTACGGCAAGAGCGGTATCGAGAAAAAAAATGCTGAAATACGTGTGGTTGAGGCGCAGGCTATTATGAAAAAGCTGAGCCTCAAATCCTATGAGGGCGGAAATAAAGTTTTGATTGTTTGGGGAGCTGATAAAATGAATACCGAGGCAGCAAACAAGCTCCTTAAATTAATTGAAGAGCCTCCATCAAAAACCATTATCCTGCTCCTGGCGGAAGATGAGGATCGTATTATCAACACTATAAAGTCCAGGTGCCAAATATTACACATACCTAAATTAAGTACTACAGATGTAGCCTCAGGCCTGGTATCAAAACTGAACATTCAAAATGCCACCGCAGAATTGATTGCCAGACAAAGCAATGGAAATTTTCAAAAAGCGATCCAACTTCAAGAACAGAGCAGCGAGGATCTCGAGTTTGAAAAATGGTTCATTGCTTGGGTACGCACTGCCTTTCAGGCAAAAACAAAACCCTCTGCAATTACTGAGTTGCTGGAATGGGCAAATAATATTGCCAGCTTGAACCGTGAGACGCAAAAACGCTTTCTATCCTACTGTCTTGAGTTCTTCAGACAGGCCATGTTGCTCAATTACAAAGTTCCTAATGCCGTTTACTTGCAGCCTAAGAATAATTTTGAACTCTCAAAGTTTGCTCCATTTGTATCTGGAGAACGTTGTGTATTAGTGTCTGAACAAATTAATAATGCTATTTACCACATAGACCGCAACGCAAATGGAAAGGTAGTACTCACTGATCTCGCCATAGGATTGACGAGAATTTTGCATAGTAAGTGAGATCTTAATTTCATACTATCTCTCATTTAAATCGCTCAAAATAAATTTGCTCAATATCTTTGCAGCATGAAATGGATGGTAGCGATCTTATCGATGTATCTACTTGGGTTGAATCTTATCCCCTGTGGCGACGATGCCATTGAACATGATTCTGTTGAAAACACTTGCAATCAAGAACCACAAGAGCATGATGATGATCTTTGCTCGCCGTTTTGCTGTTGCAGCTGCTGCTCCATACCAGCTCTTGATCTTGATACAGCAAATCTGGAGTGGACTCCCGTTTCAATAGAGATTAATCTTCACAGTATGTATTATAAAAATCCGTTTTGGGATCAATTTAATGGGTGGATACTACAGCCACCACAGCTCGCTTCTGCATAAAACTGTATCCTACAGTAATAGAACCCTGACATTCTCAATTTCCAGGGTTTCTTCAGAATACCATACTTATATTTTTTATAACCATAGCTGGATCTATTAATCTTTGCTATAACACCTTATCATGAATTTTAATTTATATTTTATATTTTCCTTACTGGGACTCGCTTTCACTTCAACTGCGCTCAGCAACCATGCAAAAGCGCAAACCCCACAAAATCTTAATAATTTAAACAATTCTAGTTCCCAAACTGAGCTACAAATAATTGTTCTGGACTCCAGTGATAATGAGCCTATACTAGGCGCAAACCTCTATTTTCCCGAACTCAAAAAAGGAACGACCACCGATGTTAATGGCCGAGCCAACTTTGATAGCATGCAAGCGGGAATCTACAGCCTTCAAATAAGCTATGTAGGATATGCCACAGTGACTCAAAATGTGGAAGTTCCAAGAGACGGAATTCTTACCATACGACTTAATCCTTCAGAAGATGCGCTAGATGAAATTGTAATCCAGTCTACGCGAAGTACGCGAACCTTTAAACGTACACCCACGCGAGTGGAGTTTATAGGAGGTGAAGAATTAGTCGAAAAAACGGCCATGAATAGTTCCAACATCGCGATGATACTGCGGGAAAGTACAGGTATTCAAATGCAGCAAACTTCTCAAAGTAGCGCAAACCAAACCATTCGTATCCAAGGGCTCGACGGCAGGTATACGCAGCTCCTAAAAGATGGATTCCCATTATACGGAGGGTTTTCCGGTGGATTGAGCGTCATGCAAATTCCACCGCTGGATATCGCACAATTTGAGCTTATAAAAGGAAGTGCTTCTACACTTTATGGCGGTGGCGCCATCGCTGGACTGGTAAATATGCAAACCAAAAGACCAAGAAACGAGGCGGCTCTCGACATCATGCTGGTGGGAACGCAAGCGTTGGGGACTACAGGAAATATATTCTACTCTAAGCGCAATGATAAATGGGGAACCACGCTTTATGCATCGGGAAATTTGCAGCAAGCTTATGACCCTGATGGTGATGAATTTTCCAATTTGCCTCAAACAGAGACTATCTCATTTAACCCTAGGGTATTTTACTATCCGTCAAAAAGAACCACTTTATGGCTGGGCTTGAATGGAACCTACGATAATCGTACTGGTGGATTTCTAGATATCATCGATGGCGATGCTAACGGTTATACTGAACAGAATGTATCACGTAGATTCAGCTCACAGGCAGATTTTCGTACCAAACTCAATGAAAATGAAACACTGGAAATCAAAAATAGCATCAATTATTTCAACAGGGATCTGATCATTTCTGATTATAATTTTGAAGGAGCACAAATCAATAGTTTTACAGAAGCAAGTTATAATGCCTCAGATGAACGGACTGATTGGATCTTAGGAGCAAATCTGTACACCCGCAACTTTGATGAAGATGCGGGTGTTGATGAACGCGACCAGAGTGATACCACTGTAGGTGCATTTGTCAATAATGTCTATGATTTCAGTGATCGATTTATTTTAGAAACAGGTTTTAGAACAGATTACGCTGCAGACTGGGGCGTTTTTGCATTACCTCGTTTTTCATTACTTTATAAGTCCAAAGGCACTTTTACCAGTCGTTTGGGCGGTGGATTGGGTTATAAGATCCCAGATCTGTTTACAGAAGATGCAGAACGCGTCAATTTTCAAAATGTTCTTGCTATTAACAAAGACCAACTCGATGCAGAAACCAGTCATGGGTTGAATCTTGATTTTGATTACAAGTTTAGAGTCACAGACGAAATCAAAGGATCGATCAATCAGCTGTTTTATCTTACCGCGATTGAGGATGGTTTGATTCTGAATTCAAACGGGAGTGGATTTCTGGAATATGATAACGCCAGTGACCTGACGTTGAGCCGTGGCGCAGAAACAAACCTGAAATTCTCTTATAAAGATTTTAAGTGGTTCTTGAATTATGCATTCATAGACACACAACTCAATTACATCGATGGGAATCCTGAAATACCGCTTACAGCAAAGCACAGTGCAGGAAGTATTTTTATGTATGAGACTTCTAAATGGCGATTGGGTCTAGAGACTTACTACTGGGGAGAGCAGTTATTATTCAACGGCACAGAAACCGATGATTACGTATTGATGGGTATTCTTGCGATGCGCAATTTTGACTGGGGACATGTATTCGTAAATTTTGAAAACCTGACCAATCAGAGACAGGATCAATTCTCTCCCACGGTGCAGGGGACGGCTACAAATCCAGTTTTTAATGAGCTCTATGCACCTAACGATGGTTTTATTTTCAGCCTTGGTGTGATCTGGAAGCCTTTTGGGAACCATGATGAACATCATGATGAGGATTGACATGACGTGTATAAATTTCAAATCGGATCGAAATTTGTTATATATTTAAAAAAGAATTGAAATCATGAACAAAAAATCAAATCATGTAGTTCCTTCAAAGGAAAACGGTGGCTGGGCTGTTCGCAAATCTGGTTCAACTAAAGTTTCGAGACGTTTCGATAGGAAATCTGATGCCGTAAATTTTGGTCGAAAGCTTAGCAAAAAAGAGGAAACAGAACTCTACATACATAAAAAGGACGGTCGGATTCAGGATCGCAATTCTTACGGTCGAGACCCCTACCCGCCGAGAGGATGATAGAGAAACATCCAGATTATAAACTGAACGTTTTCATCAATTGCCCCTTTGATGACAAGTACTTCAACTTACTACAAACTATCCTTTTCACGATTTGCTATTTTGGTTTTAATCCAAGAATTAGTCTGGAAGAATCAGATTCAGGAAGATCCAGACTAGATAAAATTGTTAGCCTAATTAAAGACTCTAAATATTCAATTCACGATCTCTCGCGACTTCAAGCAAAATCAGTTGACGAATATTACAGATTAAACATGCCCTTTGAGCTTGGTATTGATTATGGATTAAGAAAATTTGATAGCTACTATTCAGATAAAAGGTCGCTTATTCTGGAGACGAATAAATATGAATACATGAAAGCTATTTCTGACATTAATGGCTTTGATATCAAGCATCATAAGAATAATCCCGTAGAAGTTATTAAATGCCTACGGTCATGGTTTTCGGAAACGGTAAAATTAGAAAACCTGAATAATTCTGATAAGATCTACACGGACTTTATACAATTTAACACTGATCTATATCGATCTAAGATGCTCAAGTATTTCCCTGCTCATAATACTACCGATGCAGAACTATTTGCAAAAAAAGAAATTGAAGAAATGACAATGACCGAGTTCATACGGGAAATTAAAAAATGGGTTGTTAAGAAACATCAACAGACATCATAACATTTTTACCATCTCTTGATGAGGAATGCCGTCTTCCAGATACTTTTTACCTGTTGCTTTGAATCCTAAATCGGTATAGAATTTATCGAGATAACATTGTGCTGATATATTTATGGATGGAAAGCCTTGCTCTTTTGCAAAGTCGATGCTCTTTTGCATGATTTCCTTACCATGATCCTTGCCGCGGTGTTTTGGGAGGACGACTACCCGTCCTATGCTAGCTTGCTCAAAATAATCGCCTGGTTTGAAGAATCGGGTATAGGCGACCACGGTGTCGTTTTCAAAACCAATGATATGAATGGCTTTCTGGTCTTTGTTATCGATGTCTTGATAGACGCAGTCCTGCTCCACCACAAATACTTCTGACCTCAACCTGAGCACCTCATATAGCTCTGGGATAGAGAATTGATCAAATGTGATGACTTTGACATCCATTCTAAAACTGCTTGGGGACATTTCTAAATCGTGGCGGCTCTACTCCTATGCGTATATTGGTAATGATTTTTTCCAGCATATTCCCAAATTTCTCTTCGCCTCTCGCCATACAATCCTGCCGATACACATCTAGATCTTCCAGCGTTTCTTCCTTGTCCTGCTCATCATATTCATTGAGTTCACGCCATATTTCCATGAGTTTTTTCTCTGCATGAACAGCAGTTTTGAGTTTATGTATGATGATGGAGGCTTCTTTTTTCATGACTTTGAAAGGTTCTCGCTTTCGCGAAAGCGGAATGATCTACAATGTTACAACAGCAAATCTACTTCTGGATTTAAAAAAATCAGAAAGTGACAAATCAAAAAAATGCCCAGACTCATCGCCTGGGCATTTTATATAATCAACATCAAATGATGCTTTTACATCTTCACATCTTCCGTTTCATAGTTGAATAAGTAATCCACGTCAAGCTCCTGCACTCTTCCTAGCATGCTCAAAGCGTTCATATCAACATCTTTCTTGTTTCCTATAACCATCACGTTATAGTCCTCTCCGCTGATGTTCTTGTCAAAATATCCCTTGAGATCAGCTAGGGTCATGTCCTTGATGATATCGTACATTTTCTGACGGTTGTCTTCAGAAATTCCACGCTTTTTCAAACCTTCGTAAGTCCAGAAAATATTTGATTTAGTCACTCGGTTTGCTGCAAGCTGCTTCAGGGTACTTTCTTTTGCTTGCTCAAATTGCTCTTGGGCTTCTGGCATTTCAGTCATGATTTCCATCATGGCATCAATCGCTTGGGGCATTTTGTTTGCCTGTGTTCCTATGTATGCCATCACATAATCATTCTTACCTTTTTCAGAAGCCTGCTGATAGGCTGAATAAGCTGAATAAGCCAAAGACTTAGATTCTCTTATTTCTTGAAAAACAATGGAAGAAAGACCACTACCGAAGTATGTATTGAATAAACGAGTCGCCGCCATTTGCTCAGGATCAAACTCTTCTCCTTTAGCAAGAAGCACCATCTCACTTTGTACCATGTCATAATCTACGAAATACACATTGCCGCCAGTCTCCTGTTCTTCGTAGTTGCGTTTTTCTGGATAATCCTTAAGATCAGACTTGATTTTATGGTGCGTGTTCACGGCTGCCATCGCTGCATCCTTGTCTTTACCATAATAGAATACTCGGTGCTTATAATCTTTCAAATCTTTTACCTTACTCACTAAAGCCGATGGATCCATCGCACGCAATTCTGATTCTGTATAGATGTTTCTCAAACGTGAGTCTTCTCCATATTTACCGTAATTCATCAAACCGTTGAAGAGAATGTTTCCTTTTTGGGACTTACCATCTTCACGACCTTTCATAATTTGATCTATATACTTATTGTATGATTCTTGGTCGGCAACAGCATTGTTCCATAAGTGCTCTACAAGTTCAAGTCCTGGCTCAAGGTTTTCCTTCAAACCAGACATTGCTATATAAGTCCTGTCTGATCCTGAGCTCACGAAATAATTGACTCCGAGTTTGTAGAATTCCTGTTTTAATTCCTCAGGGCTGTATTTGTCAGTCCCTAAATAGTCTAGATAACCAGCTGCAAGTGACACCTGACGGTCGTGATCGCTTCCCATGTCTAGAATCATGTACAAATTGAACAAGTCATTGTTAGGATTCTCAATATGTGAGAACTCAAGACCAGAGTCTGTTTTTGTCTTTTTGATTTCCTTGTTATAATCTACAAATTGAGGCTTTAAAGCTGGAGTCTCCATTGTATTGAAGTTTGCCAACCATTTAGATTCCTTACCACGGTTCAACTCAATAGGTGTGATGCCTGGGTTTTCTACTTTGGCAATATCAGGATCTGTCCCTTGTTCTTTATGTACTTCAACATAGTTGTTCTTATAAGTTTCGTTTGCAAAAGCAACTACATCTTCTTTTGTGATTTCCTTCATTTTATCGAGCATCTCCAGACGGTTGGGCCATTCTTGGAAACCGATAAATGCATCTAGATAGGCATAAGCTGTACTTGATGCGTTCTCGTATTGCTGTACCTGTGATTTTCTCAAGTCATTGACTACAGCTGTAAGTAACCAGTCCTCAAACTCTCCTTTTTTGATTTTCTCGATCTGTTCAAGTAGTAAGTCACGTACCTCATCCAGTGACTGACCTTTTTTAGGCGATCCGTACATTAAGTGAAAACCATAATCGTTGTCAAAGTTTGTGAACGATGATGCATTTTGAACCATTTGCTTCTGGTTCAAATTCAGGTCGATCAACCCAGCTTGAGAATTGGCAAGCATGTAATCAATAAGTGTAACCATTACCTCATCTTCAGATCCTTTACCATCTGTTCTGAATGCTACATAGATATTTTCTGCAGTTGGTCCTTTGACTACTTTTTTTATAGGCTCAGTAAGTTCTGGTTGATCCTCAAAAGTAGGGTGGGTCACAGGTTTTGATTCATAACTACCAAAAGCTTCGTCAACTTGTTTGATGGTCTCATCAAAATCAAGATCTCCCACGAGAATGACTGCCATGTTGTTAGGCACGTAATATTTATCAAAATAAGCATTGATCGCCTCCATGGATGGGTTCTTCAAATGCTCTGCAATACCTATGGTAGACTGTGTTCCATAAGGGTGGTTAGGGTATAGAGCCTCTAGAACCGCCATGTATTGCTTGCGACCATCGCTATCCTGTCCACGGTTGAATTCTTCAAAAACCGCTTCTAACTCCGTATGAAAAAGTCTCAACACCAGCTTGCTGAAACGCTCGCTTTCAATAGTCAACCATTTTTCCAACTCATTGCTGGGAATGGTATTAACATAAACGGTTTGCTCATTTGAGGTAAAGGCATTTGTTCCCTCAGCTCCAAGTGAGCTAACCATTTTATCGTACTCGTTTGCAATGGAGATTTTTGATGCTTCATAAGAAACACTATCGATCTTTTTATAGATCTTCTTTTTCTCCTCTGGATCTGTTGCGGCTTTATGCTCCTCATAAAGATCAGAAATTTCTTGAATCAATTCTTTTTCAGCCTCATAATCTGTCGTCCCTATATCATCCGTTCCCTTGAACACCATGTGTTCCAGATAGTGGGCAAGACCCGTGTTGTCTGCTGGGTCGTAGGTGGAACCGGCGCGCACGGCGATGAGGGTTTGTATTTTTGGCTCTTCCTCGTTTTTACCTAGATAGACCTTAAGCCCGTTGTCCAGCGTGTACAAACGCAGGCCGGTGGGGTCATCTTCAAAGGTTTCGTAAGAATAGCCATTAGGATCTTCTTGGGTCGATGCGGCGTAGGCCATCTCTGGGCCGTCTGGTTTTTCATCCTTGCAGCCTATGAGTAGCGAGGCCGATAATAGAAAAACCGAAAACTGTTTTAGTTTCATAATTGGTTTATTTAATGAAGTGTTAATTCGCAACGTAAATTACGGATATTTATTGCTTTATGAGAGTAGCTTTTTTCTGGATTGTTACGAATTTATTCTATTTCTTTTCATTTGGGCGTGCCGCATTCACTATGCTACGCTTAGAGAATACGTCGGGCTATCCGTTTCAACCTGCCCGCCGGCAGGCAGGTCTTTTTATCTGTAAAAGATATATGAGCAATTTAGGTGGTTTCAACAGAATCTAATATTTCAAATTACTCTTCAAGGCAATAAAAATGATTTCCACTACTATCCC
Source organism: Nonlabens sp. (assembly GCA_049671565.1). Lineage (GTDB taxonomy): Bacteria > Bacteroidota > Bacteroidia > Flavobacteriales > Flavobacteriaceae > Nonlabens. The sequence goes on along the minus strand of JBATVD010000032.1, from coordinate 55,008 downwards.
TAACGCGAGAGAAGTATACTCTTATCAAATCAAATCTTAGATTAAAGAGGAGTAAAATGCTTAGTCTTAGGCAAAGTTATTTTGAAAGCCGACTGTTTATCTAAATACAGTATATTGGTTGTGCCGAATTAGGAAATACCACACCATGCGAGTCTTTTCAGTATTCATTTTTTCTGTTTTTTGCTTTCAATTTTTAAAAGCTAAATGCGGTGCTTCAGGTATTTACGCTTTTAACAATGATACTGAAATCACGGTCGATGGTCAAATAATTATAGAGGGTTGTTTTGAAAGCCAAAAAACCATCCAAAGCTTTTGTTTCAATGAACTTTATCTGATTTCAAAAAATAATCAGGCCGTCCCTCTAATATTACAAGAAATTAATGTAGGTCAATTTCATCTGACACAAGCGGTGTTTCGCCCAGCTTTTGACTTGCAGACTGGAACTTCTTATAGCTTGAGGTTTATTGAAATGGGAGCTTTCGCGAAAGCGGAAAAACCATGGTCGTACACAAATGACATTGAACATATCAATAGCCATAATTTCAAGACCGAAGATGAAATAGATAATTCTAAAAATGAAAATACAATTCTTGAATATGAGTACGTAAATTCATCATTTGTACCTATGGGTTGTGGACCAGAGGTTCATGCGACATTTACGATAAATGGTTCAATGGATGAGATAAGTGGATTCAGAACCGAGGTTTGTGATCTGAATGATGGAGATAGCGTTTCTTATATTTTAGAGACTTGGGAGGGCAAAATTGAAGTAGGACACGGTATGTGCGCAGGTGCTTTTGACTTTGAGGTTGATAACGATTACCAAGTCCGCTTTACGCCTTTACTCAAAAGCGGTAAGCCTTTAAATACATCAAAATGGTTTGAGATTGAAAATCCGTTTGATGATACGATGTATGCGCTCACAAAAAACTCTTCAAAAGGAAAATAACCATTCCTAGGTTAATGATTATACCCAGTAGCGTTTTCCAGTTAGATATTGCTTTTAGATTCTTGATCAAAACAACTACGTAGAATGCCGTTGCCACAAACACACTTAAAAAAACAGGTAACGTAAACATCTCGTAGACTGCTCCCGTTATCGCATATCGATACAGATCAATGTTATAAACATGAACACATTGTATAAACATCAAGTAACCACACTGTAACAGGCTTACTGTGAACAGTGCGGTTTCTGATTTTGAATATTTAGTCTTCATTATTTCTTTCATCGATGTATTTAACGTCTCGGGTATTTTTTTGTACAGCTATAGCTGCAAAGAGACTCAAGAGAAAAGACATGGCGTAAAAGCCTTTTTCGCTTCGTTCCAATTCTGCATTCCATAATCCTATGACAAGCAAAACGATGGATGCCAATGTCACAAACCAACTTATTCCATAATAAAGATCTGTGACCGCCACACCTTCCTGCTTGTCCCGCACCGATTTTTGTACAGATATCACTGAGAAGAGTCCAAATAACAGGATCACAAAATAATAGCCTTTCTCGTTAAGTTCCATCGTGGCGTTCCACAATCCTACGCAATAAGCAACCATTCCCGTGATCAGTGCTACCCATGAGGCGGCTATAAATGCTGCGGTGGGTTTGCCATCAAATTTTTCTGATGACTTGGTTTTTCCCGTAGGTACTTTTTCAACTGTTTCCATAACTTAATGCTTTAAAGTTGGTCCAAAAATCAGCACTTTGCAACAGCCATAAAAACTAAAAAACCGTATTTTCTTACGATTAAAAATAAGCTTTTACTTATTTTTATCATTGACAACCAGCAAATTATAAATTTATATTGAACGACTTAATTCAATTGATTCAGTTTCTTAGTGACGATGAGGTGGGTGGTTTTCTCGCTTTCGCGAAAGCGAGAACCAAAAGAACAGACACCAAAAATATCGATTTATTCCACTTGCTCAAAGCGGGTGTGAGAACTGGTCTGGATGAGAAAATCTATGGTAAAACCAACAAAAACGCTCTGTATGCCCTAAAAAACAGGTTGAAGCAGAGTCTTGTAGATTTTATCGCAATCCATGCATTTGAAAACGGACACAAAGTGCAGATGACCACCTTGCGACTCCTTCTTGCCTCGCGCGTCTTGTTGGAAAATGGTTCTTATAAATTGGGGTTTGCGACCTTATCAAAAACTGAGCAGCTGTGTGGAGAAGCAGATCTCTTCACGGTGCGGCATGAAGTCTATCTCACGTGGCTGGAATACAGCCATCATTCAAAAAAGCTGGATATAGAGGCCATAAGTGAGCGATTTCTTTACAACAAAAAGCTGATGGCACAGTCGGATCAAATTTCCCTATTGTTTGCCAAACACAAGAACCTACCGGCGACGGCGTATGATCTTTCAAAATACCGCGAGTCTACCAAAGTCATAAAAATAGACGCCTCACTTGGATTTAAAAGCCTACTGGAACTGCTGGAACTTTATACCGATGCCGCGTCGCAAGCTGGAAGTTACCAACTCATTATAAACGAAATCAATGCAATTGAAACTGTATTTAACCAAAAATCCCGACCTAAGTATGATTCTACACATTATCGGGATGTGAAGATTCTTATTGCATTTAGCAGGTATAGATTGTTGGAGTTCAAACAGGCCAAGTCATACCTGCATGAGTTATTAAACGAAGTGGATGAGCGATCTACCAGCTATCTAAGGCTTATCATCATAGATGCGCTGTGTGAATGTTTTACAGGTCATCTGGACGAGGCTTTAGACTTATTATCTAAGATCAAGAATCCGCAAATGGATGCTCAATGTGTTAGAGCCATGTGCTATCTGCTTAAAAATGAGCCACAGCAATCCTTAAGACATCTCAATAAACTACGCCACACTGATGCTTATTATTCAAAAAGCTACACGCAGTCCATCATTATCAAGAAAAACTTGCTGCTGTTACTCATTTACATAGACTTAGGAAATGTGAATCTAATAGAATCCCAACACAGACGTTTGCAAAAGGATTTTAAATCTATTAAGAAACACGAGGAACAGCGTATCGTCCAGTTTATAAAATTGGCACTTTCAATTTATAACAATCCCGATTCAGGAATGAATGAATCAATAAAAGAGCAAGTAGATCAACTCGTCTTGAGTAACAACCCTGAGGACGTCTTTGCTATTACATTTTACGCTTGGTTGCGAGCGAGGGCTTCTCAATCAGATTTTTACGGGATTTTGTTGGGATTGGTCAGAAGTTAGGTTTTATAAGTAAACTTGCCTTATCAAACTCAACTTGCGCATGAACTCACTCAATTTCCTAAAGTAAAAGTGTAACACAGATTTAAATATTCCTAAATCCGTTAACCAGCCTTCAGGGATAGGATTTCTCACTAATTGGTTTTATTTAGTTTAATCCTTGAAATCAATCCATCTTTAATTTCTATTTTAACGTGAGTTCGATCAAAGAATCAATATAACATATCGATTTTCGGATATTAACAAATTGTCAAGTCGAGTACTTCGACTGCGCTCAGCGTAAACTAGAGTCGAGACTATTTACGGATTTCTTACAATTTAAGCGTTTTCCTCTGCGCTCAAACTGACATCTGAACTATTGATTTCATTATTCTGAAAACGTCAGACAAATTACCGATGTTTTAAGATCGAACTCACTATTTGTTAACTAAGATTGAGACTGAAATTAAATTTAAGCCAGCGTAAATTGCTTGCCCGGCAGCGGCTTTATTACGCCTTTCAGCTCCATCCCCATAAGTATGGACGCCACCTTATGCACAGGCATTTTTAGATCCATGGCGATGATGTCCAGGATTTCCTTGTCGGCTTTTTTTAGGTAGTTGAAAATTAGTTTCTCGTCGTCGCTCAGTTCTACGAAGAGCTGTTTTTGTATCGCCAGATCCTGTTTCTTTTCCCAACCTAAAATGTAGGGAATGTCAGCTGTTTTTGTGAGCATGTGAGCTTTTGCCTGCTTGATCAGTTCATTGCAACCCATGGCGTATTTATCATTGACGCGTCCAGGAACTGCAAACACCTCGCGGTTGTAATCGCAAGCCAGATCTGCCGTTACCAGTGACCCGCCTTTTGATGCACTTTCTATCACTACGGTTGCCTCACTCAATCCAGCAATGATTCTGTTACGACCTAAGAAATTTTTACGGTCAAAATTATCCGTATGCCAAAAGTCTGTAATAAAGCCTCCGTTTTCCATCATTTGGCTATTGTATGCCTCATGATTGCGCGGATACGTTTGGTTCAAACCATGCGCCATCACGGCAACGGTTTGTAATTTGTTTTCTATCGCCAGTCTGTGAGCAAGAATATCTACTCCATATGCGTATCCACTCACAATTAAAGGGTTGAGAGGTGCGATCTCGGCAATAAACTTTTCTAAAAACGCAGCGCCATTACTGGTAATCTGGCGAGTTCCTACGATACTTAATGTATATGGATTGTCAAAATCGATATTCCCTTTTTCAAAATAGATGATGGGGCCGTCCACACAATATTGCAGGCGCTTTGGATAATCATCATTGTAATAAACGCGGTACTTGATCTTATTCTTTTCAATGAATTCCAGCTCAGCTTCGGCATTTTTAAAGAGACCGTCCTTATTTTTAATAAAACCTGCTTTTTTCTCGCCTATTCCTTCAATTGCCGCGATGTCCTTTACTCCATTTTCAAAAACTCCAGCCGCACTGCCAAATTCCCTGATCAGCTTTTTAGCCATAATGTCGCCTATAAAAGGTGCTTTTTTGAGCGCGAGAAGGGAGAGGAGTTCGTTTTGGTTCATTTTAGATTTCTGGCGGTATTATTTTATTGTACTCGCTTTCGCGAAAGCGGTAATCTCAACGAATAAATTTTATTATTTTCATGGTAAGCATTCAAATGTTGTGACCAGTCGCTTCAAAAAATACTTTTGACTTGACTTTTTTATTATTTCTGTTATTAAGGTTGAGAGACAACAATAAAGATAAAATAAATGCAAAAGCAATCACACCGTTGTGTCTTTCTAAAATATTTTCTGAAAACATGACAATTGAGAAAAAGATTATAAAAACAACCGCCGCATAGTTTTTATAGTTTAAACTGCGTACTAAATTTACCAGTAGAAATACGATAAAGACTAGTAACCCCAAAAACCCTGAGATCAATACTATACTGAAGTATTGATTATGAGTGTTGAACTTTAAGTCCCCTAGATCACTATCTATTTGATTATAGCAATCAACCAACTTTTTTTTAGCGTCTCCAATTCCAAAACCAAAAAAACCAGCTTCAGGAAGTAATTTGCCGGTGCAATGAGTTAAATTACCTCTCACTTCTTGCTGTGTGATATTAGCATGGCGCTCATTTTTTATGGTAAAAAGATTAGTTATCTTATTGTTTAGATTGGGGCTATAAATAGCAATCGTAAGTAATACTCCACAAATAAGAGCTAATGCAAAAATCACTTTTTTTGTATTTGCAAGAAAAGCAAACGCAAAAAGAGATATGAATGAAGCAGCAACCATCACCTTACTAGAAATTATTAGAAGTAAAGTGCTTGAAATCAAGATTAAAACTAGAGCATATAGCCATTTTAGAAAGTTTGAGTACCGATATAGTAAAACAAAGCTTGATAGCAGGGCAATTCCAATATGAAAACTGCGATACATATTATCGATTCCATATATTGTTTTGGTGTATTGAAGTCGACTCACATAGGAGGAAAATTTTGCTTCAAGTCCATGGTTGATTAAGTCAATAAAAAACGAAATAAAAACTAAACCTACACCTGAAGCTATTAAAAGCATTAAGATGACATTTAGTTTACTTTTTAAGTTTTGTATAATAGATTGTGGTAAGAAAGCAAATATCAGAGGAAAAGCAAAAAGACTCAAAGCCGTCTCTAATTTCTTAAAACCAATTTCTAAATTATGGGTGTACAAAAGGCTGATTGAATAAGTCAAGAAAATTCCGGCGTTCAACAATAAGAAGGGTACATTTATACTTCTTTCCGAATCTTTGACAAATAAGAACAAAGAAACTGTAACGGTTAAAATAATCGTTATATTTCTTATGAACGGAGGGAGTAGAATTCCTAAACACAGAGCATAAACGAGGTACAATGGTAAGTTGAGTAGTATTTTATTTTTGATTAAAGACATCCTACCTACTTCTTGAATTTGATTTTTTCTTTTAGCACTAGAGCAATAAACTTGGTATTACCTACAAGATACCTCTTCCACATGCGCCTGGGCTCCTGAATAAATCTATAAAACCACTCAAGACCATTTTTTTGCATCCACAAGGGTGCTCTTTTTACGAGTCCAGCAATAACATCAAAGCTACCACCTACGCCCATTATGAAATTAACATTTTTGAGTAGGTCTTTATTTTCAAACAAGAAGATTTCTTTGATAGGCGAACTTATTGCCACAAAAAGTATTTGGGCTCCACTCGCGGCTATCTGTTTTGCTATGTGGTGTTCTTCTTCCTTTTTGAAATAGCCATTTCTATAGCCTGCAATGATTTCTGGTGAATATTTATTTTTATAAATACTGACGACTCTAGAGACCACTTCTTCCCTCGCTCCTAAAAAGAAGATTTTATACTTATTTAAGTGTGCCTTTTTTACCAGTTCTTCCATAAGGTCAATACCTGTAACCCTTTCTTTCAAAGGACTCTTCAAAAACCTAGAAGCCCACACAACAGCCTGTCCATCAGCGTTTATGAGATCACTTTCATTGACACTTTGCTGCAGTTTAGCGTCATTTTGCATTGCAACTATTTTTCCAGCATTTACGACAACATGGTGTATCTGATTATTATTTTGAATTGATTTTTGAACAAGAGATACAGTTTCGGAAATAGTTAAGTTATCTATATATGTACCTAAAAACTTGACTTTATCCATTATTGTGATGTAAGATATAATAACTTAAACTGTAGAACATGCTTGCCTGAGACCATCTTATATAAGGGATTTTTGAGGAGAAGAACCGTCTTTTCTGATAGATGAAATACCCCTCTTTTTGTTGCATGTTTTTTATAGTCCAATTTAAAACCTTTTCTACAAGCTCCATATTTTGATCTAGTAATCCAGCTTTGTATAGAGTAACAACCAGCTGCCCTGGAGCTTGAACATCTACAGGGTAGATTTTATTGTTGTAATATTTTGAGATACCGCTATCTGTGAAAAATGTTTTTAAATAGTACTCTGTGCCTGCTGCGAGATTACTTACATAAGTATTATCTCCAGAAATCTTTTCATAAAATTTTATACATTCAAGATTATAACCTGTGTGAAAGTTATCAATCCACTGATGGAACGGTAGCGAGCTATAGGCCCAGGAACCATCTGGATTTTGTTGTTTGCACACATAGTTAACCACTTTTTTTGCGATGCCTAGTAATTCACTATCATTCGTATGTTCATACACCATTGTCAGTAATTTCACACCTAAGAGTCCCGCATTATAAACTTGGGTATGATCTAAGGGTGAATATGAAAAAGTAAAATCCTTATCATCATCATAAGTTCTGTTTAGATCTTTTAAAACAAACTGTGTAGCACTTATCGCTGTATCAAGATAGGTCTTGTTTTTTGTTACCCTATATGCTTCGAGAAGAGCTTCGGTTATGAAGGATGTTGCAACCACTGTAGGAGCATACTTAGGTTGAAAGAAAGCTCTTGCTTGCCAATCAAAATTGTAACCCCAGCACGCTCCAGAGTAACCTTTAGTCCTTAGTTTAATTACTTGATCGCTAAGCTTTACGATGAGCTCTTTATATTCATTTTTAGGATCGACCTTATAAAGGTTACAATATCCGATTATAAATAAACCCAAACCTTTTGGATTATACCCCTTTTTTATACCTACTAAAGGTCTAAAATTAATGGGGCTTCTTTTAAAAAACTGTATCCAAGCTAATCTGAAAAATCTAGATCTTCCTAGCGGAGTTTTCTGAATCATCCAGCTGTTGAGCCCATCAAAAGGATCCCAGCCTTTAAAATCTTCCTGCTCACAGTAGGTTTTTAGCTCTAAAAAACTTTGTCTAATGTCCAACTTTTATTTTTGATGTTAAATAGTTAGCAATTAGTCTATAGCCCTCTTTATTAGCATGAAGACCATCTGGGAAAAGTCTTTCCCAATTCTTAAGTGATCTTATATGCTCGCCTAAGTATATTACATCTATGCTTTTATCTACAGTTGCTAAGAATTTATCTTTTAGCTCTTTATTAAAAGTGTCTCTTTCCTTGTTAGTTGTTGGCAATGGTGTTACGTAATAAATTTTAGCTTCTTTATTTTTTTGCTTTAATTGCTCAACGATATATATCAGGTTCTGAGCGGACTCTTCTACATTTCCTTTGTAATCATTGGTTCCCAAAAGAATCGTGTAGATGTCTGCATAAGGCATATCGTCTATTCGCTTTACCACGTCTTTAGTGTGGTTGCCACCCTCTCCCTCATGGCAAAACCCAAAAACATCCTGATTAGAACCAACAAACCAAAAATTTTCATTCTTCATATTCATAAACTGCCTCAAATACTTGGCATTTCCCCACCAAGTTTGGCTATCACCAATGGTACACAATTTAAGCTCTCCAAATTGGACAAAAGGCACTGAGACCACCTTTAGATCGAATTCACCTGCCTTTCTAGGTATATCCTTTAGCCAATTAACATGACTTAGCTCTGTGTTATTATACTTTTGCCATCCGAATTTAAAGTAATAAGATTCTTTTGTAGTTTTTTCAATTAGCTTGTAGGTTCCATTAAAATTTAGTTCGTCAACCTTACCATCGTATAACTTTTTATCCGTTAAATCACCTTCTTTTGTACTAAAAAAAATCTTGGTTTCAGTTATTTTATCGATCTGGAAACTACCAAAAGTTTTGATTTCCTCTTCATTTTTAAAATCGTAATAGTCCAATTCCTCCACCTTTTGCAAATGGCAACTAGAAGCTCCAAGAAAACATACAAAACAGATTAAATAATTTTTAACAGCTTTTTTCATTTTATAAACACTACGTGAATACAATACAATTATTTATTAATCTCAATTATATCTGTTGTTCCATCATTGTAAGATATTTGGTAGTATACTAGTGATATTATTTATTCGACAAAAATAAACAGATAAGATGTCGAGAACATATAAAACCGAGATAGGATTGATATCAGTTTAAATTTCTTACTTTTTTATTGCAATAAATGATTTAGTAAACCCCATGCTTTTCTCCTCGTGTATTTCTGCATCAGGAAAGAAGGCTTTCATTTCTTTTAAGGTTAGTAAATTCCAGTCTGGAGTGGTTTTTTTTGGCCAAAATTTATTAAAAAACTTGATGGACGTTATTTGTGCTGGTCTTGGTAATATAGCTATTATACCTGGTAACCACGTATGGCTTTCTAAGATAAAATATTTGTTTGGTGTTTGTACGAAATAAGATTTACCAACACGCCTAATTTCATCTGCAAACTTTTTTTGACTATCTAAACTGCGTTTTTTAAATTCTGAAGTTTTTTTGAGATTCCAAATTTCATCTTTGGGTATGGTAACATGCTCTAGAACAGAATTACAAAAAACAATATCAAACATATTGTCCTCAAAAGGGAGCTTATCACTTTCAACTAATTGGTATGTATTAAATCCAAAGTTAGTTTTGGCGTAAGCTAAATCGTCAGTAGAAATATCTGCAATAGTTACATCATTAAATTTTTGATTACCTAGAATTCCAAATATATGCTTGCCGTCACCGCCACCAAGATCAATAATTTTATCGCTGCTTTTAGGCTGGATACTTTTTTTGAACAGAGCAGCACGTTTTGCTCTAGCATTATTAGAAAACCTTTTCTGTATTTTTTTTATCATTATAAGTACTAGATTTTGATGTCAAATTTAGGCTATTCTTCGATAGCCAAACGATACGTAGATGTGGTCACGTCGTTCAATTAAGATATGAATGTTTCTAACAGCAGATTTTTTCCGCTAGAGGTTTTTTTCATTTTATCAACGTATTCGATTTTTATTCTGGTAGAGCTAGCAAAACGATTTTTCATAAAATCTCTGAGAAAATTTTCATCGGCTATTTCGTAATGTTTGCTCTTCACTATTTTGATTGTAAGCTCTCCCTTTCTTTTTTGTACATATTGCATACCTCTTATCTTGGTATAAAAACTACCATGCATGTTTAAAGCTGTGGGAGATACATAACTACCGTCTTCATTATATATTTTCATGTCATTCCTTCTACTGACAATTTCGTTCAAAGTATGAATTCCATTGGGATCATAATTTTTATAAGATGTATAATCGCCAGTTCTATACTTGATGATTGGGTAGCCAAAATTATCTATAGTTGTACCAACAATCTCTCCTAATTTATTTTCTTCGGTAATGCTATCTTCATTTTCATCAATCAGATCAAAAAAGCCATACTGATTGAAAACATAGTGATCACCAGTATTCAGGTCTCTATAGATTAATATTAATCGTTCAGCGTGCCCGTAAACAGAAATCACCTTTAGATTCAATTCTTTCTCAAACAATTTTTGCTGATAATCTAGATATGCTTCTGAACTTAAAAATATACCTTTTAAGAAGCTGACATCTAGGTTGTTCTGATTACAAAAGTTTAAAAAATTGTACGCTGAAGAGGGATAAGCCTGAAGGTAAGCAAGTTTATACTGTTTGATGATCTCGTAGATTTTGAGAAAATAGGCATCTGTATTTCTAAAAGCGTCAAAAACAAGTTCTCGTGTGATGGGATTAATTTTATGATCTTTATTAGCAGGTAATTTAGTATTTCGCAAAACTGCCCTAAGCTGATTTTTATAACCCACTTTTTCCCAGAGGAAGTGAAAATAAGCGTATTCGTTTTTATACCTTTTTCTAGGGGAAAAGTAGTTTGCAGGCACTCCGCTCGTACCTCCTGAAGTTATTAATTCATAGTCAGATGATCTGTAGGTGGTAGAAAAAAACTCCGCTTCTTTTTCTGCGATTGTTGTCTTGTCTATAGGTGGGAAGTCTTCGTAGTTTGTTGAGCCAACTTTTTTGTAGTAAGGAACGTTTTGAATAGCAAAATTAAGCATGAGTTGCAGTTTTTGCTTTTGAGGCGGAGCTTTCAAATCCAAGTTACTTTTGATGGAACGATAGTCTCTTCCAAAGAGCACATCATTGCTCGGCAACAGTTTATAAATAAAATACGCGAGTGTATTGGATTGCCCGATCTTATCGTTTACGGACCGAGCAAGCTTACTTACGAAGTTCATTTTTTTTATTTTTCACTTTAAGCGTCAAAGATATAAAGAGAGCCATCGTTACAATGCCATGTTGACGTTCTAAAATAGACTCGGTGAACATGAAACAAATTATTACAATACTAGATGCAAATAAAAAAGGATTGTAAAAGAAAATGTTCTTAATCCAAACAGCAAAACAAAAACACCAAATTAAAATAGAGATTAAACCGAAGTAGATGAAATGTTCTAAAAATTGATTATGTGCGTTGTATTTGTGCAAGACACCTTCCGTGAAACTATACTTTTCGTAAGCGTCGTAAACATGCTCTTTGCTGGTTCCGCTTCCGTTACCAATCAGAATATTGTCACCCCCTACTGCATCAATTACAGCTTTCCAGTGTAAGATTCTGGTACTAAGCTTTGGCGCTGTCGTACCAAATTGACTATTCCCGACTTCCCTTTTTTGAAAATTGGGAGAAAACAAAAAGGCAAGCATTACCAGTCCAATAGGAATAATGGCTAAAAATGCTTTTTGCCTAAATCGATGATAGAGCAAAACAAAACCACCTATACCTAGGGAAAAAACGGCCATTCTTGAGCTTAATAGATACATGAAAATAATAAGAAACAGTACACCAAACCAGCAAAAAAGATCATGTTTTTTTTGATATACATTGCTTACCAGATACAAAACAACAATGACGCAAAAAAGAGAATAGTAACTCGTATGTATGTTTAATAAAGCAGCTAAATTCTGATTATAGAAGTAGTTACCTAAACCCATGTAGGTGAAGTAAGAGGCTTTCGCTAGAGCGAAAAGAGCACAGCAAATCACCGAAATAGAGAACCATTTCATCGTAAAGTTGAGCTTCTTTGCGTTAAGGGACGTGCTAAAAATTATTAATGGGATTACTAATAACGGAGCACTTTTTTGAATATTCTTAAGCCCCTGTTCCATACTGACCGAGTATGATAACCCTACAATGAACAGCAGAAACCAGACTGAAATGCTAAGAAAAGCATACTTATGTTTTATCAGGCGCTTGAATTTACTCGAGAACTTATCGGAAAGCAACCAGACCACAAGCATCAAGATAATTGCCTGAGCGTTTATGTTATTTTTCGGCATGGGCAACGTAACCAGCACCAGCACTATAGACAAACTTTGCCAATATGACCAATTAATTTTTTGTAACACCTATTGCTTTTAGTTTCTGTACGAGTTCTTTAGCTAGTTTTTTATGTCCTTCAAAATTCAAGTGTTTTCCGTCTTCCTGATAATAGACGGGTTTGCTATAATCAGAAAGGTTTAGCGTTATAACATCAGTATTTATTCCATTAAAAAGCTTGCTCAGCTGATCTTCACTACTAAAACCCTGAATCAGTATTATTTTTTTTTGTTGATTTGAGGTGATAAATTTTTTTATGTTTTCATGAAAATCCTTCCTATTTTCTCTTAAGCCTAAAAACAGAATGAGAATCTCGGCATCGCTAAATTGTAAATTATCTTTATTCAACTGATCCGAACTATAATCAATAGAGTAAAAATAAGGGTATCCGAACACGTCCATCTGGCTTCCTAAAAATCTCAATTGTAATTCTTTAGCGATCCATTTACGAGTGTATCTACCTTCACGCCAGCCCATCTGAGAATCACCTATCATTGCGATCTTATGCCCAGTATTTTGGATTAATTTCAAATCGCTTTCGCCTAGCTTAATAGTCCCATTTAAAATTCTCGGATATTCATTTATCCAATTTATTCCCCTAAAGCTCACCTCATTATTAGATAGGTTGATTTGTGCCGCTCTAAAATAGTATTGATCATTTATGACATACGTTTTCTGGTTATCAAAACGATAGTTTGAAGATGTGTCAACTGTCAAAATATTAATTGTATAGTCCTTCACATCTACATTACCAATGGGTTTGCTTTGGGCTTGATGCCAATTATATTTTAAGATAAAAAAATCCTCTTTCGCATCTGAAACAAAATCATAGCTCAAATAGGCAAATAAGATAATAAGTGCTGCTAATAAAATTCTATTGCTTGGATTTCTCATTCTCTATGCGAATAATTTTTGCAGGAATACCGGCAACAATAGCGTTGTCTGGCACATTATTTATAACTACTGCATTAGCACCCACGGTGACGTTATTTCCAATCTTTATGGGACCCAATATTTTGCTTCCAGTCGCCAAATACACATTATCGCCAATAATAGGAACCTTTGGGTGGCCCGACCTGCCGCCTATGGTTACACCAGAGCCTATTTTGCAGTTTTTGCCAAGTATGGAATTACGATGAATTACTACACCTATACCTCCATATCCAAATTGAGATTTAGATCCAATTTTAGCTTGATAAGGGATGCTGGAATTATAGATTAGGAAAATAAGGAGTTTGATTAGATGCGGGAGTATAGGGATCTTTTTAAGGTATAAGACATGAGACATTCGATATAAATGGTAGGCATTGAACATTAGCTTAGAACTTTTTGGTACCCTTCATCTAGTTGGTCAATAATATAGGATAAGTGTAATTTATTCAAATAGACCTGCCTTGCATTGTTTCCTAAAAACTCAGCCAACTCATCTGAGTTTTGAATCTGATCGATGGCATCATTAATTTGGGCAATATCACCAGCCTCCACAAACAGTACATCTTGTTTATCCTTAAAAAATTCAGGTATAGCGCCAACCCTAGTCGTAATAATGGGCATTTGTGCTGCCGCAGCTTCTATAATTACCAACGGAAAGTTCTCTATGTAAGATGGAAAAATAAAACAGCCGCATTCTGAAAAGTATCTTACTTTATCGTCTAGTGCCAGTCGATCGGATTTTATCAATTCAATATTGCGCAACTGTTTTTCTTCTATGATTCGAGAAATTTTTTCAAAATCCCCCCTTTTTTCACTATTCCCTATCAAAATGAGTGAAAAAGATTTGTTTTCTTCCGCAACCTTTAAAAGGTCGTAGGTTCCTTTTCTTTCGCCCAAGCTACCAATAAAAAGGAACTTCTTATTTCTTTTTGTGCTTTTTACCTTTTCTAGACTATTTACAAAGTCTTCGTTTATTGGATTATTTACAATGTGTGTTTGATTTGGGAATTCATGCTTCTTAAAAAACTCTTTCCAATAAGTACTTGCTACAAGTATTAAGTCAACATTTTTAAAGAGTTTTCGAGCTCTTTTTTTACGAATAGGATGCATTTCAGTCCAGAATTTTTCAAAGGATCCACCGTGCAGGTGTGCAATGGTTTTCTTTGCTCCAAAAAACTTAGCAATGCCTATCATCGCCAAACTTTTTTCCATACTCCAGTACGAGTGCAACGAGAAATGAAAAATATCTGGCTTGACTCTTCTCACTAAGTGGATTAAGCTTAGATTTTGCTTTAAAAAATAGATGACATTTCTAAAATTGAACTCAGACAAACTTGTATTTCCCTTGTTTCTATCGGTGTAAAAAGGAATGACATCGTATTTGTCTATAATATTATTTTTAAATACAGTATTGAGCAAAGAGATTGAGCCAACATTGCCAGTTTTAAATGGTCCGAGGATCACTTTGGGTTTTGAATCGTTTTCGTCCATTAAAAAAGTGGTTTTGGTTCCCAGCCTAAATCCTCCTTAATTTTGTAGTTGTCCCCTATCATTTCCCAAATTTCATTTTCTCTATAAGGTATTGCTCCAAAATTTATTACCGATTTGCTATCTAGTTGGTCTTTATATTTCAGCGCTATATCTTTAATTTTTAATCCTTTTCCGCTACAAACGTTATACGTTTTATTTTGAGCTTCTTCTCTTGTTCCCAATATAAGTGCTTCAACAACACTTTCTAAAGGTAAAAAATCTCTTTTTTGCTCGCCATGGGTCATATCAAACTCTTCATTTTTCTTCAGCTTTTCAACTAAGTCTGAAATAAAAAAACCTGAAGGCATGTTGTTTCCGTAAAAGTTAAAAAGACGTAAAATCGTGTAGTTCTTATTATAGATCCTTGAAAATGTTTTTATAGCATTTTCAGCATTCAGTTTTGATAGAGAATATGGTGATGCTGCTATTACTTGGTCTGTTTCTGCCGAAGCCTTTTTGCTACCTACTCCATAAACTTCGCTAGTACTTGCAAATATAAAATTGATAAAATCTAAATCTTTTAATGCATTTAATATGTTAACTGTTCCATTAAAATTGACTTCAGAAATTTCCCTTAATTTGTTAAAGTCTCTGTCCCTGTCTAATTTTGCTGCCAAATGAAATATGAAATTGGGCTTGATGGTATTAACTTCTTTTTGCAGTTTATTTACATCAGTGATGTCTACAGTTATTTGTACACCCCTGTTTTTAGTGTTTTTTGCAACATCAAAGGAGTAAACCTCTGCTCCCATTGCATTAAGCCTATTCGTTAGCACACAGCCTAAAAAGCCAGAACCTCCAGTAACAACAATCTTTTTATCTTGTAAGTTATCTAAGTCCAAATTGCTTTTTTACTTTTTGCATCTTTAACATAGTTTAATAAATCCTTTTCTGTATTGATCTGTTTTTTTTCGTAAAAGTCTTTATACCATAGTATTGTTGTTGCAACTGTTTTCTCAAAATCCCATATAGGTTTCCACTTCAGTAACTTATTAGCTTTTGAGCAGTCTAACATTAATAAATTAGCTTCATGGTGAAGATTTTTATCTTCACTGGTTGTAAATTCAATTTTGTTCCAATGCTTTTGAGCTTGAGAAACAACCTGTCCTACTTTTAGATTACTTTCTAGATCAGGTCCAAAATTCCAACCCTCTGCATACTCGCTTTTGCCTAACAACAAGTGCCAACCTAATGTCAAATAGCCGCTCAAGGGCTCTAAAACATGCTGCCATGGCCGCGTGGCTAAAGGGTTTCTAATTGCAACAGTATTTTGGTTTTTAGCAGAATCGACTAGATCTGGTATCAGTCTGTCTTTAGACCAATCACCTCCTCCTATAACATTACCCGCTCTGGCACTTGATAATAATTTCTGTTTATTGTAGAAAAATGATTTTTGATAAGATGCTGTAACTAATTCCGCACAACCCTTTGAAGCACTGTAGGGATCATGACCTCCCATAGCTTCATTTTCTCGATAACCCCAGATCCATTCTTTGTTTTCATAACATTTATCACTAGTGATATTTATTATGGCTTTGACTGAATTGGTGTTCTTTGAAGCCTCAAATACGCATGCAGTTCCTAGCACATTAGTATTGAATGTTTCTAGTGGGTTGTCGTAAGAGTATCTAACTAGAGCTTGTGCTGCTAAATGAAAAACAACTTCTGGCTGATATTTATCAAAAGCTTGATTCAAGGCTCTATAATCAGTTACATCACCAATAATCGAGGTATACTCTTCCTCTAATAATTCATAATGATTAGGATCTGTTATTGGTTTAAGCGAAAAGCCTATAACGGTTGCTCCCATTTTGCACAACCAATGCACCAACCAAGATCCTTTAAAGCCAGTATCTCCAGTCACAAAACAAACTCGGTTTTTATAAACACCACCAAAAAGTGATTCTATTTCCATGTTTTCCATTTGGCCTTATTTGTATCCCATAATTCATTTAAAACCTTATTGTCTCTTAGGGTGTCCATAGGTTTCCAAAAACCATAATGCTTATATGAATACAACTCCCCATCCTCGGCTAGGTTTTCTAAAGGTTTCTTTTCAAAAACCGTTGAGTCTCCATCCTTTATATAGTCAAAAACCTGAGGTTCGCAAACAAAGTAACCACCATTTATCCAAGTACCATCTCCTTTAGGTTTTTCCTGAAAAGAAGCTATTTTTTGCTCACCAAAAAATTTTAATGACCCAAACCTTCCTTCTGGCTGTACAGCTGTCATCGTAACAGCTTTTCCGTGTTCAATGTGGGTTTTTAAAAGAGCATCTATGTCTATGTCCGCAACTCCATCGCCATAGGTTAACATAAAGCGTTCACCGTCTATGAGATCTTCAATTCGCTTTATTCGCCCTCCAGTCATGGTGTTGAGCCCTGTATCTATCATTGTGACTTTCCATGGCTCTGCAGAGTTGTTCAATATCTCAATGCTATTATTTTTTAAATCAATGGTTACATCACTTTGATGCAGGAAATAGTTGGCAAAGTATTCCTTAATGACATAGCCTTTATACCCCAATAAAATAACAAAGTCATTTATCCCGTAACTGGAGTAAGATTTCATGATGTGCCATAATATGGGTTTTCCACCTATGGTAACCATGGGTTTTGGTATGTTTTGAGTTTCTTCGCTTAGTCTCGTGCCGAAACCACCAGCTAATAATACTGCCTTCATATTTTTTAAATTTTTACTAGCTCTTAAATGTCAGCGACTGATCTTTAACGCCTAATAAATCTTCAACAAAAATAACAACTCAATACTAGTTTATATTCTAGATTGATGAATTTTACAGAGCTTAACATTTAGGTAGTCCAAGTCCATTAAATAAATGTATGCCAAAATGGAATGTCGCTACAGAGAAAAGATGCTTTAATTAAGTTCTGAGTTGTTTTATATTTTTTTGATATTCAAGTATCGGATAAACTAAAATTAGAGACACCATCAAATAACCTAAATTATTCATAGCAAAAGAAAATAAGCTATCAAAAAACAAGGCAAAGTATACCACAAAAACGAATAATAATACACTCTTGAGATAACGTCGTTTAAAAAGAGGAATCATGATTGTTAAAATATAAATCATTCCACCTATTATACCTAGTTCTACAAATACGTGTGGGAAATAGGTGTCCGTTGTGGCAAGATGCTTTGTATCGTACCAATTGAATTTTACCTCGTTATAGACGGGAGAATCATATCTTGTTGAAGATGCACCTCCAAAACTGCCCACACCTCTACCTATGAATTTGAAATCGGTAATATCTTCAAACATCACCCTATAAGATTCTGACCTCGCAGAATTACCTTCAGTTATATATGTTTGAATGCGATAAGTTAGAGACTCTGCCAGATCATAGGTTCTTTTGGGAAATATAACTATACCCATTACGGAAATTGAAAAAGCAATAAAGAACAACTTGAGTTTATTCTTATTTAGAATAAATAGTAAAAAAAGAAACGCGCCTATTGCTTTAAATGAAAGGCTAGCAAAAACACCGAAAACACATATTATTAAAATTGTTTTTTTATATTTTCTAAAATAAAACTGTTTAGTTAGAAAATACGTGATCACATTTAAAAAGCCATAAGTGCCAAAAAAACCCATTAACCCGACTCCTCGTATTACGCCCAGAAGTTTATTAACATAAAACATATTTGTGTTGGGTACTTGATTATAAAAATACTGAGGTTCCACCCCTATAAACCAATTAAAGTAAATGACCAATTGGTAAAAATTGTTCAATATCGTAAAGATGATTAAGAAATTAATAAGTAGTAAATAGTGCTTTCTAATCGAGTAACTATAAATTAATACTATTAAGGGGAAAAAATATCTGATGCCTTCTTCTATAGCAGCATTTATATTGAAAGAGATAAAAACATGATATAACAAAAAAGGTAGAAACAATACTATAGCCAGTATTAATTTGATATCAAAAGAAAATTTTAATAAGCTATAGACCACCATGTGAACAATGGTCAGCAATTTAAGATTAGCTGCAAAGCTCTGATCTCTGAAGCTTATCATCTCTGCAATGATTACACAAATAATAGGAAATAAAATGAAAACAGACTCTATGTGCTTTACCTTAATCTTCAAGCTAACAGGACTTTTGACTTGTATATATATCTCATAATTATCAACCTCAGAACTAAACTTAATAAGCTAGCAATCGCTATTCCAGTTAAACCTAATTTTCTGTAAAGGAAATAGCTCAATATTAAATTTAAAAGAAGTGCTGAAATATTTACGTACATGCATTCTTTGAAGAGTTTTTTAATAATGGCTTTTGCACCGTAAAAAATTGTGATAGATTGAAAAAATTTTGAAGCTAAAATTATAGTAAAAAGAATTAGAGTTGATTTAAAGTTTCCGTAGAACGTATTAGTAAGCAATAGAAAAAAGAGCCACAACAGCAAAGTGATTAGTAGTGATAGATAAACAATTCTATTATTTAAAACAGAATCATAACCGTGCTGTTTCTTTAATTTCTCGATATCTACTTGTACCAATGTCATTGGGATTAATAATAATGCATTAGTTATATTCAAAGAAAAACTATAATCGGCAATTTCAATGTTCTCATTTGATGATAACAGCTTGATAATGAGAATGTCCATATACAAAAATGTAATATTTGCAAAATTGCTTATCACTATAGAAAAAGAACTAATTATCAGCCTTTTAAAATAACTCCAGTACCGTAAAAGCTTGTATTTAATTAACCCTGACCTGTATAGAAATAAAATAAAAGCTATTAAAAATGGAGGTAGTAGTATATAATTTACGTAGACATAAGAATACTCAGGATTTGGTAAAAGAAACAGTGACCCAAAAACTATAGAATAAAATAAAAATGAAACAACAATTTTATACCATGATGCGTAGTTGCTGCCTTTGAAAACAAGCATAAATGTAGGAACTATACCTATATTAAAAAAAATTGAATAAAAACAAAGTGGAATGATTAGAAATAAGTAATCAAAATAGGATAGAAATGGAATAGATATACATAAGAGAAGAAAAATGAGAACAAATGATATAAATGTGAAATACTTTTTACTATCTAAACTTTTTGTATTGCTGAGTATTAACGTTGGAAAACCAAAGGTGAAAAATACAGCACCCAACTCAATTAGCCTCTTGATGAACTCAAATTCGCCAAGCAATTCTTTTGTTAAATATAGAGGTGCAATTAATAAAATAATATATTCCAGACCTCGATTAAATAAAATCGAAACTCCATAAAATAGATATTTTTTAAAAGACTCAATATTGGATCTTAAATAAAATGCTCTTGCTCGATTCATAATTTTTTAGTCAGACTCAAGATCTTTGTGAATCTTATCTTCTTAATTAAAAGTAAAGTGATTAAAAAAATAATGTATAACTAATACTAGATAAGATAAGAATTATACATCATTTTCACACCGCTTTCCAGATTGACTTTATGTGACCAACCTAATTTATGAAGTTTTGAAACATCCGTAAGTTTTTTAGGCGTACCATCTGGTTTGGAGCTATCCCAAATCAATTTTCCCTTATAACCTACTGTTTGCTTAATAAGTTGTGCAAGATCCTTGATAGAAATATCTTTACCGGTCCCTATGTTAATGTGGGTGTTGCGCAGTTCATTTCCATTATCTGCCACGTCTTTGAAGTCTATGTTTTGCATGAGGTACACACATGCCTCAACCATGTCTTGCGACCAGAGAAATTCGCGCAGGGGAGCACCGCTTCCCCATAAAGTGACATAGTCTTTAGTAATACCATGTTTTTTCAATTCCGCTTTCGCGAAAGCGAGATCCTCAACTCTCATCTCTTCAACAACTTTTTCTTCCTCACCTTCCATCAGCAGCTTGCCTAAATGCATCTTGCGAATCATCGCAGGCAATACATGGGATCGCTCCAAGTCAAAGTTATCATTGGGACCGTAGAGATTTGTAGGCATAACAGATAAAAAATTAGTTCCATACTGAATGTTATAACTCTCACACATCTTGATACCGGCAATTTTTGCGATGGCATAGGGTTCATTTGTGTATTCAAGCTCACCTGTGAGAAGACAATCTTCCAGCATGGGCTGGGGCGCCATTTTAGGATAAATACAGGTACTGCCCAGAAAAAGTAATTTTTTCACGCCGTTCAAATAACTGTGATGGATCACATTGTTCTGGATCATGAGGTTTGTATAGATAAAATCTGCACGGTAGGTATTATTTGCTACAATACCTCCCACGCTCGCGGCGGCAAGAAAAACATATTCTGGTTGTTCCAGCTCAAAAAACAATGCCGTCGCGCTCTGATCGGTAAGATCCAGTTCTTTATGGGTACGCTTTATAATATTTGAATAGCCCAGTCTTTCAAGTTCTTGAACAATCGCGCTTCCCACCAGACCTCTATGGCCAGCAACAAAAATTTTTGAATCCAGTTCCATCACTCAAAGTAATTATTGATGCGGTAACCGCCTTCCTTTATGTAATGTTCTCGCGACATGAGATTGAGGTCGCTCTTCATCATGTCATTCACGAGTTCCTGCAGTTGTATTTCTGGAACCCAGCCCAGTTTTTCTTTTGCCTTGGTAGGATCTCCTATCAAAAGATCAACTTCAGTAGGTCTAAAATATCTAGGGTCTACGGCCACTACCTCTTTACCTATCTCAAGCTGATAGTCTTCATTAGAACAGTTTTTTACGTAACCTTTTTCTTCTACACCTGTTCCCTTGAATTCAAGCTCGACACCTATATGATTAAACGCCATGTGTACAAAATCCCTGACACTAGTGGTAACTCCTGTCGCGATTACCCAGTCTTCTGGCTCGTCGTGTTGCAGGATCATCCACATCATACGTACATAATCTTTTGCATGTCCCCAGTCTCTCTTGGCATCAAGATTTCCCAGATACACTTTTTCTTGAAGCCCTTTAGCAATTTTTGAAGTAGCTCTGGTAATTTTTCTGGTTACAAATGTTTCCCCTCTTACGGGAGACTCATGATTAAACAATATACCATTGCAAGCAAACATGTTATAGGCTTCACGATAATTTACTGTTGCCCAGTACGCAAACATTTTTGCTACTGCATAAGGAGATCTCGGATAAAAAGGAGTGTTTTCTGATTGTGGGATTTCTTGAACTTTTCCATAAAGTTCTGAAGTAGAAGCTTGATATACCTTAGTCTTTTTTTCCATACCCAGCAATCGCAAAGATTCTAGAACCCTTAATGCTCCTATCCCATCAGCGTTTGCTGTGTACTCAGGCATTTCAAAGGAAACTTGAACGTGTGACATAGCAGCAAGATTATATATCTCATCGGGCTGGGTTTCTTTAATGATTCTAGTCAGGTTAGTCGTATCTGTAAGGTCTCCATAATGCAATCTGAACTTTACGTTAGTTTCATGGGGATCTTGGTATAAGTGATCAATTCTATCTGTATTAAAAAGAGAAGCTCTTCTTTTAATGCCATGAACTTCGTAGCCTTTTTTAAGAAGAAACTCACTAAGATATGCTCCATCTTGACCCGTTACCCCTATAATTAATGCTACTTTACATTTTTGAGCCATTATTTACAATTTGTTATTGTAAGCTTGGATTACCCTTCCCAAGCCATCTTTAATAGAAGGGATTTGATAGTTAAAAACTGATTCTGTCATTTCACAATTCATGACACTATAAGCAGGACGTTCTGCCGCTGTTTTAAACACTGAGACAGGGGACACTACCTTACCTAGCTTGAGCTTTTCATTAATCGCTTTTGCAAAATCAAACCAAGTCCAAGCGCCTTTATTGGTAAAATGATAAATCCCAAATTCTTTAGGATCATTATTGATTAGATGCTTGATGAAATCAGCAACATCCAGCGCACTGGTAGGGGATCCTGTTTGCGAGTCTACGATATTCAGTCTTTCATTTTCTGTTTCTGCCACCCATTTAAAGAAGTTCTTCCCATGAGGTGCGTATAACCAGGATATTCTGAAAATGTAGGACTTAGGTTTTACTTTTTGAATTGCTCGCTCTCCGGCTAATTTACTTGCTCCATAAACGTTGATGGGGTCTACGGGATCTTGGGGTAAATAAGGTGTGTTTCCATCTCCCATGAACACATAATCAGTAGAAAAATGTATTAGGGTTGCATCGTATTGACTTGATACTTGAGCCAATTTTTCTACGGCCAGAGCATTGAGTTGATATGCTTTTTCTTCTTCAGTTTCTGCGAGGTCTACAGCAGTGTAGGCTGCGCAATTAATGACGTAATCTGGTCTTATTTGTTTTACTATTGCATCTACTCGTGAAGGACAAGTAATGTCCATCTCCTTAGATGACATAGCAAATACCTCATTGTTTTTAAGGGCTTCTCTGATTGCATTACCCAACATACCGCTACCACCCGCAATAATAATTTTCATGAGAACATTATTTTTTTGCTATGGATTTTTCATAATCATTCAAAAACTTCCACAATACAGGAATGAAGGCGACAATTAACCCCAGTCCAAAAAATACAAGCGCTAGTTTAATTTTATAATGCGGTTTTTCAATAGTTCCACTTTTTACATATCTGGAGACGATGTTTACCGTATTTTCGTAATATCTTTTATCTACACGAGCGGATTCCAACATAACTAAGAGGTCTTGTTTTTCTTGAAACAGGTCTGTTATGGAGGTGTTTTTACCATTTTCACCCATGTATAAATTTGTACTTACTCCAGAATCTTCATTTTTAGGCTCTTTGATAGCTTTTTGAAAGCTGCTAATTAAGGAATCCAGTTCGGTAAGTTGATATTTTAGGTAAGAGATTTTAAAATCTACATTTTCAATGCCTGCGAGCCGTTGTGATTTTATCGCATCGTTATCTTTAATTTTGCTTGCCTCAAGAATTACATCTTCAAGCACTTGTCTATTATTACCAGTTACCTTGATCAGATAGTACTTATAATCTACATCTCTCAATGAATTTTTATATCCTTTAAACGAATAATTTACGAGTGCTGTACTATCAGTATTTTTTGTTACTGCATCATATTCTTTTAAAAGTATATTGTCATTAGCATCTGGTTCAATATCAAAATTATTAAGTGTAGCAGCCTGTTCTGAAGTTATATTAAGCTCTTGAGCCAGTTGCTCGTAACTTTCTTGCTCAATTAACGATTTCAGCGAGGTAATATTCGATATAAGTTGAGCATTGCTCTCAAAATAAGGTTTGACCCTAATCTCTGCGGAATAAACCTTTTTAGCTTTTTGGTCAAGATAGATCCCTAATCCCGCACCTATGATAAAAAAAACGGCTAATAGAATAATATTCTTCTTAATGAATAAAAGGGTTAATATCAAAAAGTGTCCTATCCCTTTTAGAAAATTTAGAATTCCTGAAAAGAAAGATTTGATTCCATTTCCTATCCATACAAAAACAGGTACAAGATCAACTTCTTGCTCTTGCTCCCTATTAGTATTATGTTCTTTCATCTAATTGGTCTTTTACGGTGGGCAAAGATAACTAAGTCTTTGAAACGTTAACCTTTTGTAAAAAGTATTCACGACTCTGTTTTACTAGGTTTTGTGATCTGTTCCAGTATTTTTTCTGTAATCACGTATACAGGTTTTACCCCTGTGAGACCCAAACCACCACTGGCAAGTGTATGACCCGTTTTCATGGGGTTATCACTGGCATAATAGGCATATCTTAATTTCACTTTTTTGCTAATACTGCGCCTGACCCTGGCTGCCGCCTGTATGGCTTTTTGATAGTGGGCTCCTTCCATTTCAAGGCCTATAACCTTCCAACTGGAATTATAGAAGAACTCAAGCAAATCTTTATTCTGAAGCGATGTGCCCAGCACGGTTACCATACTACCAGAGACTACCTGAATGCCATCTACCCTGAGGTCTTTTTTGGACAGTCTATTTTTAAAAGGGTAATTATCTGCAGTTCCTTCAAAAACATGTGCATCTGGAACCATGATATCTCCTTTATCTCCTTCCAGAATTCCTGCTTTTCCCATAATGTTGATGGAATGGACATTCATTTGCATAGATTGTCCTTCCTGTTCAAAGGGTTTTAACAACTCATCCATAGTTTCATAGGCCTGTTCTCCAAATGCATAATCCATTACGATGAGTACGGGTTTTGTTTCGTACTCGCTTTCGCGAAAGCGGTCTCCCACAAACTCTGTCTCACGATAATCACTCTGTGCCATATCAAAGATCTGTACATCTATATTTGTACCGCTGTCATCCTTGAGCTCAAACATCCCGTTTTCTAGAGCCGTCTTCTTTACTAGATCCCGAGATTTTTTACCTGCCGCCGTACTCAGGCTCGCAAAAACCTCCATGCGATCTTTTTTGCGCATCTGGACGGTAAGTGCTTTGGGCCCGTGTAACGAATTCATTACACTGTGGAGGTTTGCACTAATGATGTGCAATGGCCTATTAAAAAGACCCTTGTCCAAAAGGAATTGTTTTATGCGCACCGCCCATTTATCTCCATGAATGTGGTGGCCCAGTCGCTCCCTCAAAACAGGTGAGAACGTAACGAGCCGCTTTTCCTCATCCATGATCTCTTGCTTTGCCAGTGCGCCCAAATGATAGATCACACTCAAGAATCTATTGGGATTATCTGATGTTGCAAAATCTGGATATACATGCATGACCTCCTCAAAGGTGCGACCCAAGATGTTTGCCACATGAGTTACCGCAACTTCTTTTTCTTCTTGGGACAACTTCTTTTTAGAGACGGCATCTTCAAGACATTTCCAGTCTCGTGTGGTATTTCCATGATCTCCCACGATCACCTGTTTCATGATCTTATGCGACTCGATCATTAAAAAGGTCAGGTGTGTGAGAATATCGTAGATTTCAGAACGGCCACGAGTGACCTCTATATTCATCTGGTGTTTGTCGATGCGATAGCAATTGCGACGCCTTTTTGCCGGAACAATAGGTTTAAAGTGAGAACCTTTGTAGCCTTCATCGCTTGTGAGATTGATAAAGGTACATTCTTCTATTCCTACCGGTAACCGATCCATCACGTAGAGAAGACCACTCAATTCAGATTTATCCTCTGCTATACTGCCATAAATCTCCGGCCTTAAAGTTAGTAATGATTCTCTAAGACTCTCGCCGCTCACTCCCATAGGTTTATAGAAACCCCTGTTGAATAGGTGCCGCATCGTTATATATAAACGTTCTATGGCACTGGTACTTTCTTGGGCTCTCGTTCTAGGAACGACATTTATTATGGGCATATTCTTGTGTTTCACCGCAAAGATAAGATTGTAGGCGGTAATATGAGCGTAAAGCAGTCTTTGCCAATCTATAGGTTTTAAAGCACATTGGTATCTTGATTGAATGAGTAATTCATCTATTTCCAGCACTTTTTAAACTCTCCAATAACTTCCCCCTATTCTCCTAAATTTATTTTTAAACGATAAAGTCAATTGAGATTTAGAACCGATGAAAATGGACAGATCAAAGTAATCCGTAAAATTGTCGTATTGGTTTGATTAGTGCGGTGAGCATTAAAATTTTAGGAACATTTTATCCATGGTTTTTTTAAGTCAATTAATTATCTATTTTTCAGTTCTGATTCATGAGAGATTTTCCATAAAGTTCTAGGCCCCAAATAAAGATCAAACCATAATCATACTCAATAACAAAACAGTTCAATGCTGCCCAAGTTTAAAATGAAGTGCATACTTTTCCTATGCATTATAGCAACCTGTTCTCTACTTCAGGGTCAGGACTTACTACCAGAAATAACTAACTATTCATTTGGTGGCAGTCAAAACTGGAGCGTAGATACAGATCAGAATGGAGTTGTTTATGTAGCAAACAATTCTGGACTGTCGTCATACAATGGTCAATTCTGGTCTTTACACGCATTACCTCAGAATACGATCATAAGATCAGTACTTTGCGTAGGTAACAGGATTTATACGGGTTCCTACGAGGATTTCGGTTTTTGGGAGAAGGATCATATAGGTCAACTGACTTACCACTCACTCAGGTCTAAGTTTCAAGGAGAGGGTCCCGTACAGAGTGAAGAGTTCTGGCAAATCATAGAATTCGATAACAGAATCATCTTCAGATCATTTGGAGCTATTTATGCCTACGATGGTAAAAAAATAGAAAAAATAGTCGAAAATTACACAGTTACAAGTCTTACTGTTTACAAAAATCGTCTACTATTCGGCAGCCTGGGAAACGGCGTTATGGAAATTGCAGATAATGAGGTACGACCCTTTTTATATAATCAAAAACTAGAAGATCTTGATGAGATAAGCTTGATATCATCCCATGGCGGTATCCTGTTTATAAATGATATTGAGAAAGGAGGCTACTTTTTTGATGGCGATCAGGTCTTACCGCTTACCAACTCTGTACAACGGGCGATAAGCGAGTTTTCGCTCAATACTGCTGCTTTTGTCAGCGAAGAAATGATTGTCTTCGGTACAGTTAAAAATGGTATCCTTCTCCACAATATCACAAGCGGCAGCTTTGACATAATCAATAAGCAGGCTGGGTTGAATAATAACACGGTCTTAGAGATGAAAATTGATGGCGATTACCTCTGGCTGGCTTTAGATAATGGCACATGTCGCATAAATATCAACAGCGCCTACAAATTCTTCAATGACGCCACTGGTGTACTGGGCACCGTTTATGATATTGCGTTTTTTAAAAATAGCTATTATCTAGCAAGTAATACGGGTATCTATACCTTCAATGAAAATGGTCTGAAACTCATCAGAAATTCTGAAGGGCATTGCTGGAGTTTAACTCTATTTGAAGATTTTCTTCTTTGTGGACACAATAGAGGTGCTTTCATTCTTGATGGAGAAAATCTGTCGCCAGTTAATGGTTCTTTTAGCGGTGTATACAGTTTTACTCCCATACCTAATTCCAATAAACTTTTAATTTCCACCTATTCGGGACTTGGCCTACTTCATACAGATAATAATAGCCCTTCTATTTCTAAACTAGAAGGTCTTGACGTTCCAGTAAACAAGGCCTTATTTGAAAATGATAGCATAATATGGGTCTCAGGATATTATAAGGATCTTTTTAAAGTCAACTTTAATCCTAATGAGTTTCTAATTAGAGACATTAATCGATTGAGTGAAAACCTTGCATTGGACGAATTTAAGGTAGACGTAGAAATCATCAATCAAAAACCCTACTTAATATCTGGATCTAATTGGTACAATCAAAAGGGAGACGAAACTATATTGAAAAAAGTAGAATCCATGAGCGAGCAGGTCTTCCTCAATAATACATCGTCTGGTTTATGGACACGAGACGAACGAGTTTCTAGTTTCAATAATTACGATCACCATCTAAACATAAAAAAATCAAAAGATTTCAATCCAAGACTGGCCAAACGATTCGTAAGCGGTCATGAGAAAGTGATATTAAAAAATGACTCCACTCTGTTATTTAATTTAACTGACGGATTTGCCTCCTTAAATCTTGAAAAAGATGATACTCAAATTAAGAGCACACCCATAATCAGTAAAATATTTCTAGACAAAAAACTGATAGAGCTACCTAAAAATGATATACTAAAGTTGACTCACCAAGAAGCTAGAATGATAGAATTTGAAGTGTTCGTACCCAATGCTTATGAGAGCTTGCTGGAGTTTGAGTTGACTGGCAAGCAACAATTTAACGAGACCATTGAAAGTGGGAAGTTTGCACTTCAAAATTTACCAACTGGAGCCTACAAACTCCACATCAATCAAAAAAACTCATTAGTAAACAAATCTACTATAACATTACTAGTCGCACCTCCGTGGTATTACAGTAATTATATGATTGTGGTCTACATTGTTATATTTCTAATTATACTTTTTTTGGTGGGAAAGTTTCAAAAGAGAAAAGCTGAAAAAAGCCATTTTATGGAACAAGAGCGTTTGAAGGAAGAGGCAAAACAACGGATAGAGGATCTTGAAAAAAAGAACCTCATTAACGAAGTAAAAGCCAAAAGAAAAGAACTTACAAATAGTACGGCAGCAGTAGTTCAGAAAAATGAAACTATCATTTCCCTGAGAAATGAGCTTAAAAGGTTAGAAAAAGTATCTCCCAATACCCTTAGAACAAAGAATATTCTGCATAGATCTGGAGAACAATTGGACAGCAAAAATGATTGGACACTTTTTGAGTCACGCTTTAATGAATTAAATGAAGATTTTTTCAAGAGCCTATCTCAAGCATTTCCAAAACTTACTACAAAAGACAGAAAACTTTGTGCCTATATTAAAATAGGACTTACTTCAAAAGAAATAGCGCCATTATTAGGTATAACTAAAAGGAGTGTAGAACTACAACGTTATCGACTAAGGAAAAAGCTAAATCTGGATACAAATATTAGCTTTACTGAATTTTTAGATAGATTTTAATATTGAATCAGCAATGAAACCCCATTAAAAAGCCCCATCATTACTACATCAGCTTGTTAAAGTTACGCTCTTAGCAGTATTACAAGTTGTTGATTTACAAGTGTTTAATAATCGAAGGCGACTACATCGTTGTAGTGACGGTTAATATGCACTGCATTCTTTTAACTTTGAGGTAACCAGATAGTACAATGTCTATCTTGAGTTTATCAATAACTTTATATGAGGTTAAAAATCAATTTTTTTATTAGTCTATTTGTATTGTTTCTCTCTCAGTTTTCTTCGGCGCAGAATATAATAACTGGAACAGTATTAGATCAATTTAATGAACCTTTATTAGGGGCAACTATCACGGTTCAAGGTAAGGCGATAGGAACTCAATCTGATATAGATGGTAAGTTCAACATTGCTGCAGAAATAGGAGACGTCTTATCTATAAGTTATGTCGGATATATTGAACAACAACTCATTGTTGATGATAAATCGTCCTATACAATAATCCTGAAGGAAGATATAGACGCCTTAGACGAGGTGGTGGTTGTAGGGTATGGTACCCAAAAGAAAGCGATATTAACCAGCTCAGTATCTCAAGTTAAGGGAGAAGAACTTGCGAGGGAACCTGTACTCAATGCTACTCAAGCCTTACAGGGAAAAGCGGCAGGTGTTCAAATTATTGCATCTGACGCTCCCGGTACAGCTTCAAATGTCATAATTAGGGGATTAGGAACGGTGCAGGGTGGCCGTGACCCACTATATGTGGTCGATGGAGTCCTTACCGACAATATTAATAACATCAATACCAGCGACATAGAAAACATCAACGTTCTCAAAGACGCTGCCTCACTTGCTATATATGGAAACAGAGGCGCAAATGGGGTGGTCATCGTTACTACAAAACAAGGACGCAGTGGGGATTTGAAAATCAACGTTGATGGCTACACTGGTTTCAGGGATATATTGACACGTGTTGAATTAGCAAACGCTGAACAATACGTTATATACAGCAACGAAGCGCTGCGCAGAGACTATCTAACAGATAATGACCCCACAAACGATAACAGTATGCTGGGCTTTATACCTACTGATCAAACGTACGATACCGATTGGCTGGACGAGATAACACAAATCGGTCTCATGTCAAATATCAATGTTTCAGCCTCAGGCGGTTCTGAAAACGTCAAGGCATTTTTTAGTGCCGGTTTTAATGAAGAACGCGGTGTCCTATTAAACAATGATTTTAATAGGTTAACATTGAGAAGCAATGTAGATTATAAATTAAGTAAAAAAATAAACTTTTCACATAAGGTAGGTGCTCAACTAGCTACGGGAAGTCCCCAAGACTACAGTTTATTCACATCAGCTTATAAACAAGCCCCTATTGTGCCTGTCAGGGATGAAAATGGCGCTTATGGCTCATCGATTGAATTTAATAATGTTGCAAATCCAGTGGTTGGGGCAAGCAATGATTTTAAAGAGGACAAAAACAAGTTTTTCAAGATTCAAGGAGCATTTAAGTTTGATTATGAAGTGATTAGCGATTTGACTTTTACATCAAGGTTTTCCATAGAAACGGAGTATGGCAGATTTTATTCGTTCAGAGATCGTTTGGGTTTATTTCTCGCACAAAACCCTTCTAATACGGCTAGCAGCTTTGAAGGCGATCTTGAGAATCCTGCAAATACTAGACTTACTGTTACTCATACTAACACCTATCGCTGGTTTTTAGATAATTATTTTACTTATAAGAAAACCTTTGATGATGCTCATTCTATAAATGCAACTTTAGGTATTACCGCAGAGGAAAATCAGAGTGAATTTCTTTCTGCCACAAGAAATAATGTTCCTCTCAACACAAATCTCAATTTTAATCTCAACACAGGCGACGAGGATGATACACAGCTTAACTCTGGAGCTATAAGCGTGAAAGATCGCTTGTATTCCTATATCGCTAGAGTAAATTACGATTATAAAAACAAATATCTCCTAGGTACTTCATTTAGAAGAGACGGATCCAGCAAGTTTCAGCCAGGAGAACAGTTTGGTAATTTTTATGCAGTCAGTGCGGGATGGGTTGTTACCGAGGAAGAATTCATGACATCTTCGCCATTTGATATTCTAAAGTTAAGAGCTAGTTATGGAGAACTTGGGAATCAAAACGTACCATTAAATGTCTTGACGGCAACGACTGGAGCAGCAGGTTTCTACGCCTTTGGACCCAATCAGGCATTACAACAAGGAATTACGATTACCGGAACAATTCAAGAAGACTTGACTTGGGAAAAGACTAATGAGTTTAATGTAGGGCTTGAATTTACTCTTTTAGATTACCGCCTTTCTGGAGAGATTGATGCCTACAGAAGGTTGAATACTAATGCTACTCTGCAATTGGAACTTCCAGACATTATCGGTTTCGATCCCTTTAATTCACACGTAGGGGAGATTGAAAATAAAGGTGTTGAGCTCGCCTTGAACTGGAGAGATGACATCAATGAAAACCTGAAATACACTATAGGGCTTAATATATCATATAACAAAAATGAAATAACTAAGGTTACGAATCCTTTCTTTAACGAACAGATCGGCGGCTTTATAAACAACGGTCAGTACACAAAGAAAATAGCTGTGGGACAGCCACTGGGAAGTTTTTTCCTTTATGATGTGGAGGGAATTGATGAAGATGGAGACCTGGTCTACAAAGACCTCAATGATGATGGGATTGTTGATGAAAGGGATAGGGCGTTTTTCGGTTCTTACATACCTAAGCTCTACGGTGGTCTCAATATAGGTTTGAATTATAAGCAATTTGACTTCAACGTGGACACTTTTGCAAATTTTGGAAACAAGGTTTATAATGGTAAGAAAGCACAGCGTTTCGGTAATGAGAATATTGAACTCGTTGACTTCAATAGCAGATATACTTCGGGACGCCCAAGCACTACTACCCCCAGAGCATTTAATAATGTTCCGCTATCATCTACCTACTACCTGGAAGATGGCGATTTTGTGAGGATCAATAATATTACGATCGGTTACTCCCTTCCATTTTCAGAAGGCAGTCTTTTTAAAAAAACTCGTTTTTATGCGACTGCAAAAAACCCGTTTATTTTTCAGAAATTTTCAGGTTTCACACCTGAGTTGCCGGGAGCACCGCTTGGAAATGGAGGGATTGAACTCGATGCATATCCTACACTCAGATCATTTTTCATAGGATTAAATACTTCATTTTAAATCTATCATCATGCACACAGCAAATAAAACTTTCGCTAAAACCTTTTTACTGGCATTGCTTTCATTCGTAGTCATGCAATCTTGCACGGAGGATTTTATAGATGTAGAAGCAAATACAGAAACCGAGGAAGCCCTTACGGCAGATAGAGCCCCTGAACTGGTTAATGCAGTGTACAATAGTCTGTTACAGTGGGAGGTTAGTTCCTTTGCATGGACGGGACTTACAAGCATCGCTTCAGACGATGCTGATAAAGGTAGCATTCCCAGCGATACGGGTGCTGATAAGGATCTTCTCGATGCTCTAGAAATTTCTTCTACGCTTATATCCGTTGCAGAGGTGTGGAGCGGACATTATAATGGAATACAGCGCGCTAATCAGGCCATCAACCGTATCTCACAGTTTGATATGGATACTACTCTGCAACAGAGGCTTATAGGCGAGGCGAGATTCTTGAGAGGCTTATTCTACTTTAGGCTCGTTCAAACCTATGGAGGGGTACCTATCATAACTAACATTACCAGTGCAGATCAGATCGATGCAGATGTACTTGCTAGGAAATCAAAAGCAGAATGTTATGCATTTATTGAAGCTGATCTTAGGTATGCAATAGAAAATCTTCCTCTCAAAAGCGAATACCCCATGAATGAGTTGGGCAGGGCCACTAAAGGGGCCGCACAAACCTTACTCGCAAAAGTTAGTATGTACCAAGAGAAATGGCCTGAGGTATTATCTCTTACAGGAGAGGTAATTCAGTCATCCGAGTACGACCTCACACCCAATTATGAAGATATCTGGAAAGAAATTTCTGAGAACAATCAAGAATCGATATTTGAAATTCAGGCTCGTGGTACCGTACCCGCTGCTGGAGTAGATAAGTACAGTACCATTCAGGGCGCTCGAGGCGAAAGCGGATGGGGATGGGGCTTCAATACACCTTCACAAGACCTCATAGATACATATACCAGTAATGACTTGCGTAGGGAAGCAACCGTAATGTTTGCAGGAGAAACTCTATTTGACGGAAGAGAAATTAGTATAAATGTTCCCAATCGAGGCTATAATCAAAAGGCCTATTCCAGCATTTTGACAGAGTCTGAGATTACGGGTAAAAATGTAAGGCTTTTACGATACGCTGAGGTGTTATTGATGAATGCAGAAGCAAAGTCAATACTTGGTGGAGATGTAGCGACACCATTAAATGCGGTAAGGCAAAGGGCGGGACTAGATCCAACTACAGAACTTTCCACACTGGCAGTATGGAATGAAAGGAGATTGGAATTGGCCTTTGAGCATGATCGCTATTTTGATCTGGTACGACAGGGAAGAGCACCTCAGGTTCTTAATGCAAAGGGAATTCCTTTTGTGGAAGGTAAGCATGAAGTGTACCCAATCCCTCAAGAACAGATCGATATAAGTGGCGGTGCACTGATACAAAATCCAAACTATTAGGAAACTAAAGAAATGAAAAACATTAAAATGATAAGCGGTATAAAAATATTGACAGCAAGTCTATTGCTCATTTTGGCAAGTAATTGTACAAATGAAGATATAGCACCTCCACCACCAGATGTTGGTTTTGTAGATACCCCTTCTGTAGAGAGGATTTCTACAGAAGAACTACTGGATCAGGTTCAGCAGAGGACGTTCAATTATTTCTGGGACTTTGCAGAGCCAGTAAGCGGCCTAGCTCGCGAAACCTCAAAAAATGATGCGTTGGGAGGTCAGGGAGACCGAGTTGTAACCACGGGAGGTTCTGGTTTTGGTATTGCATGTTTTCCAGCAGCTGTTGAACATGGGTGGATTACGCGTACAGAGGCCATCAATAGGCTTGATAAGATATTGACATTTCTTGAAAACTGTGAAACCTATCATGGAGCTTTCTCACACTGGTATCTGGGAGACTCGGGATTAACTAGAGACTTTAGCGCACTTGATAATGGTGCAGACATAGTAGAGACAGCTTTTCTTCTTGAAGGTTTATTGATTAATAGACAATATCTGTCAACTGATGTAGCAGAGGAAAATGGTTTGATAGAAAGAATAAGTACAATTTATGAAAATGTAGAATGGAGCTGGTTTGAAAGGGGTCAGAATACGTTGACATGGCATTGGTCTCCAGAAAATGAGTTTGCTATCGACTTGCAAATTCAGGGCTGGAACGAAGCCTTGTTAGTTTATGTATTGGCAGCAGGGTCTCCAACCTTTCCTATAACAAAGCTAACCTATGAAAACGGTTGGGCTCGCAATGGAGACATGGTTAATAACAACACCTACGTAGGAACTCAATTGCCATTAGGTGTTGATTTTGGAGGTCCACTATTTTATGCACATTATTCTTTTATTGGCCTTGATCCTAGAAACCTTAGTGATCAATATGCCAATTACATGGAGCAGAATACCGCGCATTCATTAATCAATTATCAATATTGTAGAAATAATCCCAATAATTTCTTGGGTTACGGCGGAGATAGTTGGGGCTTAACTGCCAGTAATGATTATAATGGGTATGCCGTACACGATCCCCTTAATGACATAGGTGTTATCACTCCTACCGCGGCACTTTCTTCTTTTCCGTATACGCCTGAGCAGTCACAGGCAGCACTTGAATATTTCTATTACAACCTAAACGATGAGTTATGGGGGGAATATGGGTTTTATGATGCTTTTTCAGAAGAATTCAACTGGTACGATGACAGTTATCTAGCAATCGATCAAGGTCCTATTGTAGCGATGATTGAAAACTATAGGACTCAAATGTTGTGGAACCTTTTTATGCAGGATGAAGATGTGCAGCGAGGGTTGGACGTTCTTGAATTTACCTATTAAGCTATGAGAAGAATAATTATAAATACAATCCTTGCTGCATCAAGCATCTTATTCATAAGTAATACTGTCGATCATAAAAATCAATTACAGTATTCAAAAGATGATATTATAGAGCATAAGATCGATTCGCTAATGTCAATTATGACATTGGATGAGAAAATCGGTCAAACTGTTTTATACTCAAGTGTCGAGGATGTTACTGGTCCTATTTTAGACCGCAATTACACAAGTTATCTTAAAAAAGGACAGATTGGAGCTATTTTCAATGCGACAGGCTCAGCATTTACCCGAAAATTACAGAAGATCGCAGTTGAAGAGACCAGATTGGGGATTCCTTTAATTTTTGGATACGACGTCATTCATGGTTACAAGACTATTTTTCCCATTCCTCTGGGGGAGTCCTCAAGCTGGGATCTTGAACTTATGGAGCTTACAGCAAATATCGCTGCTAAAGAAGCTGCCGCTGAAGGACTTCACTGGACATTTGCCCCCATGGTAGATATAGCTCGTGATCCACGCTGGGGAAGAGTTGCTGAGGGAGCTGGAGAAGATACTTACCTCGGCAGTCTTATCGCCAAAGCCAGAGTCAAAGGTTTTCAAGGCAATGATCTTGCAGATAGATATTCAATCATGGCATGCGCAAAGCATTTTGCAGCCTATGGAGCTGCTCAAGCCGGTCGGGATTATCACACTGTTGATATGTCCATAAACACTTTGAGGGAAACCTATCTACCTCCTTTTAAGGCGGCTATTGATGCCGATGTTGCAACCTTTATGACTTCCTTCAATGAATTGAATGGCATTCCTGCTACAGGTAATGAATTTCTATTAAAGGATGTCCTGAGAAAAGAATGGGGTTTTAATGGCTTTGTAGTTACGGACTATACCTCGATCAATGAGATGATCCACCATGGTAACGCAGAAAATCTAAAACACGCAGGTGAAATAGCGATGAATGCCGGAGTGGATATGGACATGCAGGGAGGTATCTATAAAAATTACATGAAAGCTTCCATTGCTGAGAATAAAATCAAACTTGAACGTCTCGATCGGGCGGTAAGGGGTATTCTCAGGTTGAAATATCAACTTGGGTTGTTTGATAATCCATACAAATACTGTGATGAAAAAGCCGAGGCTGGAATCATTCTGCATGAAGATCACTTAAAGTTAGCCAGAGACGCAGCCAAAAAATCAATTGTCCTTTTGAAGAATGACAATCAAGTTTTACCTCTGGATAACAATAAAAAAGTAGCGCTTATTGGACCGCTTGCTGATGATCAATTCCATATTATAGGAAACTGGGCGGCAAAGGGTGACCGTAATGGTATTGCCGTTAGTGTCATAGAAGGTTTTGAGGCCCAAAGCAAGAACTTTACCTATTCAAAGGGTTGTGACATTGACAGCCGTGACAAGTCAAGATTTGATGAAGCGATAAAAATTGCAAAAAATGCCGATGTCGCTGTTATGGTCATGGGTGAGTCTGAAAGAATGAGTGGAGAAGCTGCCAGTAGGACGGATCTAAAGCTTACGGGTGTTCAGCAAGAGCTTATATCAGAAATAAAGAAAACCGGAACCCCTGTGGTGCTCGTGCTTTATAATGGAAGGCCACTTAATTTATCCTATGAAAATGACACTGTGGACGCCATAGTTGAAGCATGGTTTCCAGGAACCAGTGGTGGACATGCGGTCACAGATGTTCTTTATGGAGACTACAATCCATCAGGAAAACTAACGGCAACGTTTCCACGTAATGTAGGCCAGGTACCAATTTACTACAATATGAAGAAAACGGGTCGTCCCGAAGATATTGATGGGGCTCATGAGCGATACGTTTCTAAATACATCGATATTCCTAACTCTCCACTATACCCCTTTGGTTATGGCTTGAGCTATACCACTTTCAAATATGGTAAGACGATTCTTTCAAATGATAGACTTAATCAAGAAGATTCTATCACGGCCTCTGTCACTGTTACAAATACTGGAAATGTAGGTGGGGAAGAAGTCGTTCAACTATATATCAAGGATCGATTTGGCAGCATAACCCGACCGGTAAAAGAACTAAAGGGTTTCAAAAAAATTAAATTGAGAAAGGGAGAGTCCAAAACCGTTGAGTTTACCATAACTGCAGAGGACTTGAAATTCCACAACAGCAAGCTTGAATATGCTAATGAATCTGGAGATTACGATCTTTTTATAGCAGGAAGCTCGGATCATGAATTTACTAATTCGTTCAGATTTGACTTTGAAAAAACTAAATCATAAAGACAATGAGAAATATTTTAATACTGATTTTATTGTGTAGCGCTTATTTAAACTTTGCGCAATGTAATGATCCCGTAATAACGGATTTTGAATGCTCCGCTCCTTCAAATCCCATAATTGGTGCCTTAGCGACAGTTCCCAATCCCTTTCCTGGTGGAATCAATAACAGCAATAATGTAGGGCGTTACACAGATGATGGAACCCAAGGTTTTGATGCTATGGTAGTAGATTATGGCTCAGCGATTGATCTTTCGGTAAACAACGTGCTAAAACTGAAATTCTACTCTAGGAGTTCAGTGCAGATACTTGCTAAACTGGAAGGTGGTACGCCGCAAGAAATATATTCTGACTTTAGCCAAGTAAATACTTGGCAGGAGTTAGCTTTTGATTTTAGTGCATCTATTGGTAATGGCAATTCTAGATTGGTACTGTTTGTAAATGCAGCGGTAACCTCAGGCACACCCACAGATTTCTATTATTTGGATGATATTTTATTTGAGGACACTGTTCTTACTCCGTGCGAGGAGCCTTTTATAACTAATTTTGATTGCTCAGCTCCATCAAATCCGATCACGGGAGCTCTCGCAACTGTCGCAAATAATTTCTCTGGTGGAATAAATACCAGTCCAAATATTGGTCAATATACAGATGACGGTACCGCCGGGTTTGATGCATTGGTTATAGATTATGGAACCCCTATAGATTTATCGGTAAACAGTGTTTTTAAAATAAAACTATATTCACCTTCTTCCATTCAGATACTGGCAAAGCTTGAAGGCGGGATGGTTCAGGAGATATTCTCAAATTTCAGCCTAATAAATACATGGCAAGAACTTACTTTTGATTTCAGCGCGTCGGCAGGTAATGGTAATACAAGACTTGTTTTGTTTTTCAATCCAGTTGTAACTTCTGGAACACCTAATGACATCTATTACATAGACGATCTGCAGTTTGGACAATTTGATAAAACCGTTTATTCCTATGTAGATGATACCGTCAGTTGGACGCCAAATGATCCTAGCAATATTGAGGATGTTTCTACGGCAGTTGATGAGGTCTTAATACAAGGTGGAACTGCACAAGTCGCGGGAGATATAGCTGCAAATATTATAAGGGTAGAAACTGGTGCTACACTTAATACTCAGGGTTTAAGCTTAAATACCCTTTTGCATAGCAACGGAGATACTAACATTTCTGGGATACTCACGCCTAATGCTTCACAAATTAATTCCAATGGAAATATAACCTTAAAAAGTAGTATGGCGGGCACATCTGCCGTGGCTGATGCAACTAATGCATCCTTTAATGGAACTATTACCGTAGAACGATTTATCCCAGCTTCTAACAGAGCTTATAGACTTGTTTCTACACCGGTACAGAATGCAGGGCCCATAAGCTCCAACTGGCAGCTTGATACACACATTACTGGTACTGGTGGTTCCGTAAATGGTTTTGACAGCACGGCTTCCAACCAATCGTCCATGTTTACCGTTAATGAGTTTGCCTTGCCAGCACAGTATAGTGCAGTTGCATCAACAACTGGTACAATGCTTACTCACGGTACGGGTTATTTACTTTTTGTTAGAGGGGATCGATCCATCAATCTATCAGATAATGGCTCCACACCCACGGCAACGACCTTAGAATCAAGCGGTACATTGTTCAGCGGAACCCAAAGCTTAGGAGTTACGGAGCTTAATACGGGAGACTTTCAAGCTGGTGGTAGCGGTTCTTCCTTAGTTGCAAACCCCTATCAGGCCCCTGTTGATATGGAAGTCGTTTTAAATAGTTCCTCAGAGATCAATCAGGAGTTTATTCATGTTTACGATCCTGCATTGGGAACACGTGGTGCTTTTGTAACCGTTGGATTCGGTGCAGCCGCAGACGGAAGTAACGACATCACTAATTATACACTGGGCAGCAACATGGGAACGAACGCTTCTCCAACCAGCGCCAGTAGATTTTTACAGGCTGGAAGTGCTGCTTTTGTTAATACTGTAGATCCTGGAACAGATGGTACCGCTACACCCTCAATAATTTTTACCGAACAGGATAAATCCTTAAGCAATATAAGCATAGGTACATTTGACGAGTCGCAAAATACTACTCTAAATTCAGGAACGGCTAGTATAAGTATGGTACTATATGATGCCGACGCATTCAATGCTGGCGAGCTACCAAAAGATGGTTTGAATTTAAGGTTCTCTTCTCAGTACAGCAATTCCATCGAGATGAGCGATGCCTATAAAGCAACTAACCTAGACGAGAATTTTGCCAGTATCGCAGACGGTAAACTATTTAGCATACAAAGCAGGGCGATTCCTGCCGATAATGAGAATGTAGAATTATCAATAGCAAATTTTGATACCGCAAATTATACCCTGAGAATAAATGTGAATGAATTAAATGGTCTGGATGCGTTTCTTGAAGACCGCTACTTAAGCACCTCAACCCTATTAGAAAATAATGCAGAATCTATCGTTCAATTCTCAGTGGATCTTGTAGATGCTGGTAGTTTCAGAGGAGATCGATTTTATATCGCTTTTCGCGAAAGCGTGCTTGCCATAGGCAATAGTGAAAAGCAAAGTTTTAATCTTTTTCCCAATCCCGTCAATGATGAGCTTAATATAGACCTCACTGATTTTAGTCTCAAAGATGCTGGCATAACTGTTTATAACGTTTTAGGACAAAAAGTCGCAGCTTACAAAGTAAACTCTGGAAATTCACTTCAAACCATCGATGTATCAAACCTTAACTCGGGTGCGTATTTCATTGAAGTTGTGTCGGAAAATCACTCCGTGACCCAAAAAATAATAGTAGAAAAAAATTAAAAAGAAAATGATGTCACTGAACAAACATATCACAAGAGCCTTCGTAGTAATCATGGTCTTTTTGCTTATGGGTATTATAGATGGCGACCTCCATGCCCAGATTGACCTGCCAGATGATGGTACCGTAGACGATACAGCAACCGCATCAATCAATACATTCATAGGCCTAGGGCTACTTGTAGGCGCTTTCTTAGGTATAAAAAAGCTTAGGGCAGACCACCAGAATCAAGTTTAACAACATTCATATATCAAACTCATAAAATAATTATTATGAAAAAATCATTACTTTTTATTCTTACGCTAATGACCTATTTAGGTTACGCACAGTGTGTTGATCCAGTAATCACAGACTTTGAATGCGCTGCGCCATCACACCCCATCACTGGTGCACTTGTTTCAGTCACAAACCCATTTCCTGGTGGGATCAACAACAGCCCTAATGTGGGAGAATATACTGATGATGGGACTAACGGATTTGATAACGTATTTATAGATTATGGTGCGGCTATCGACCTAGCCTCAAATCCAATTTTTAAAATGAAGCTTTATTCTCCCTCTTCCATCCAAATACTAGCTAAACTGGAGGGAGGTACGGTTCAAGAGATATATTCAGATTTTAGCCTGGTAAACACATGGGAGGAATTTACTTTCGATTTTAGCGCATCCATAGGCAATGGAAATACAAGACTGGTTCTGTTTCTCAATCCAGCGGTAACTGACGGCACTCCTACTGACATCTATTATGTCGATGATCTAATGTTTGATGCTCCAGCGATGCCCTGCAATGAACCTGTACTCACTAACTTTGAGTGTATGCCATCTTCTCAGCCTTTCACTGGAGCACTGGCAAATATCGACAATCCATTTCCAGGGGGGATCAATACTAGTGCAAGTGTAGGAGAGTACACAGATGATGGTACTAACGGTTTTGATGCACTCGTATTTGATTACGGTGCTCCTATAGATTTGAGCACAAATAATATTTTAAAACTAAAATTATACAGCTCCACCTCCATACAGATCTTAGCAAAGTTGGAGGGCGGGACTGTTCAGGAGATTTACTCTGATTTTAGCCAAGTAAATACATGGGAAGAATTCACATTTGACTTCACAGGTTCTATTGGCAGCGGCAATACCAGAGTTGCACTTTTCTTCAATGTTGCGGTAACCTCAGGCACCCAAACAGACCTATATTACATAGATGACCTTCTATTTGACGACACGGTATTATCAAACCCTGATGCTATATTTAATGACTCGATTACGCTCTATCCCAATCCTACCAGCAACTCTTTGCATATATCGTCACAAACTTTAATAGACCAATTTGAAATTATGGACCTGACTGGTAAAAGCATCATTAATGATAAAGTGGGTATTTCAAAAACGGTTGATGTTAGTGGTTTGAAACCGGGTATCTATTTTATCTCTTTAGTGTCTGATAATTCAAAAAAGATCCTAAAGTTCATCAAGCAATAACTTTTAATTCTCCGTCATGAAATTACCTTTCTTTAAAATATGTGCCTTTGTAATCGTATCCAGTGTACTTCTTTCCTGTGAGAGAGAGTTGACTTCTTATGAATTATTGCGCTCAGAAAGGTGCAGCTCTGAAGACGTGATCGCTGATCCTTTTATAGTGACTAATTTTGAATGCCAATCAAATATCGAGATCAATGATGTAGAGGTCATCAGGAATCCCAGCAAGACAGAAATCAATGTTTCAAGTTTTGTAGGCCGTTACGTAGACGGAGAAAGTGAGAGTGATGCTCTTGCCATAAATTTTGAGAATGGTCTCGACCTTTCTACTAATGCTTTATTCAAATTCAAGGTAAAAACCAGTATTGCGGGCACTCTACAGATGCAGGCTGTAAGCGCATCGAGCGGCACAACAATCTATGAACTCACCATTAATGGGAATGAACGCTGGAACGAGTATGAGGTGGATTTAATTGATGATAGGGAAAAGGCTTTTACTCAGTTTAACCTCATCTTCAATAGTGGTATAGATAGTAGCGGTAGCGACATTTATCTTATAGACGACATACGTTTTGATCCCACCATTGATCCATGTGAGGACGTAGTTACTGATCTGTCCATCATAAATGATTTTGATTGCCAGCAAAACTACTTTCTTGGCGCAGATCCTGCGCAAACAAGTGTGGAAGTAGTGGATAATCCATTTGCTGAAGGAATTAACACCAGTGAACAGGTAGGAGAATATGTCGATGATGGGACAGACCCTTTTGACAACCTAACCATCAATTTTGACCAGGTAATTGACCTTTCCCAAAATGCCTTGTTTAGATTAAAAATTTACTCCGCGACTGCTGGACCCGTTACCGTAAAGTTGGAAGGCGGCAATACACCTGTTGAGAGGACTAAGATTATAAGAACTACAGATCAATGGATAGAGTACTCGTTTAATTTTACCGAAGCGATAGGCGATGGACATGACTCAATGGTCTTAATTTTTAATGCAGGAAGTATGGATGGAACTCCCACAGATATTTATTACCTAGATGACCTGAGGCTTGCAGAGTTTGTAGATCCATGTCTGGGCGTGACTCCAGACTTGGATGTCATTTCTGATTTTGAATGCCAGCAGAATTATACATTAGGTGTTGACCCTGCTGTTATCTCTGTGGTTGATAATATCGATCCTAGCGGCATCAATACCAGTGACGCAATAGGTGAATATCTAGATGATGGAACAGAGCCGTTTGACAATCTTTTGATCGATTTTGGAGCTCCTATCGACCTTACCGATAATTCACTGTTTGTAATGAAAGTCTATTCATCCAGATCAGTTCCCCTTCTAGCAAAACTAGATGGCGGCACCACTGCCCTTGAGGTTGCCGCGAGCATTACAGAGGTGGATGAGTGGGTGGAGTACAGTTTTGACTTTTCTTCTGTTGC
This sequence comes from Nonlabens sp., assembly GCA_049671565.1. Lineage (GTDB taxonomy): Bacteria > Bacteroidota > Bacteroidia > Flavobacteriales > Flavobacteriaceae > Nonlabens. The sequence continues at coordinate 11,702 of JBATVD010000032.1, read as the reverse complement.
AGCAGAGGGCAACGACCAGTTGATCCTCTTCTTTAATGCAGGCCAAAATGATGGCAGCACAACAGACGCTTACTATATTGATGATTTAAGGTTTGAGTCTAACCCGTGTAGTGTTGTTGTGGAAGACTGTACGGGAGTCGCCCCAGACCTAAGCGTAATAAGTGACTTTGACTGCCAGCAAAATTATCATCTAGGCGCTGTACCTACCATTGACGATGCTCCCGTAGTTACAAATCCTAGTGTGGATTGCACAAATAGAAGCTCAAACGTAGGAGAATATACTGATAATGGACAGGATCCATTTGACAATCTATTTATTGATCTTAATGGTCCTTTTGACCTTAGCACAAACAGTACTTTAAGACTAAAAATTCTTTCCTCAATGGTCGGTCCTGTTCTTGCAAAACTTGAGGGCGGTACACCGCTGGAAGTATTTGCAGATATTACGGTAACTGGGGAGTGGACAGAACTAAGCTTTGACTTCAGCGGAGCGACAGGCGCTGGAAACGACGCACTAGTACTCTTTGTAAATGCTGGGGAGGTAAATGGTACGGTAACAGACCTATACTATTTGGACGACATAAGGTTTGAAGCGCCGTAATGTGGTTAAAGGAATTATTGAATAATTATGGAGGTCTTTTTTATCGCTTTGCAACCTTAGTAGCCACTTCGGCGCAGTACGCTCGCGAAAGCGTAATCAGTCACAAATCTATTTCAAAATCATGATTTTGAGATGGTAATGATCATTCTAAACATCACATTTACAACAAATAGAGTTGAGTCTATAACCTATCCGCAATCTTACGGTCATTAGAAAGCCTAGGCAGCTTATTCTGCCCTCCCAGTTTTCCGATGGATTTCATATACTTCTTGAACCCTCCATGTTCCACAATCCTGACCTTAAGTGGCTGTAGGATCTTACCCGTGATCAAATCGTCGTAATACGTGTTCTGCTCGCGCATCTCGCGATCCAGTATTTCAGCGAACTTATTTAAGTCTTCAGGAGTTTTCCCAAACTCCACAAACCACTCATGATAGGGCAAACCTTCCTCTGGCGAAAGCTGGGGAGCAACAGTAAACTCATTAATGCTGATTCCAGTAGCCTTTGTTGTGGCATTCATGGCCTCTTCCACTTCCTTACCGATCACGTGTTCTCCACTCGCGCTTATGTAGTGCTTGATGCGACCAGTAACCACCACACGATATGGAGCGGTAGATGTAAAAGCAATCGTATCTCCTATATTATAAGCCCATAATCCTGCGGTGGTGGAGATAATTAAAACATAATTAACGCCTGTTTCTACCTCGCCTATGGTTAATCGCGGAGCGTCTGGCTCGTGGAAGCGATCTGCGGGAATAAATTCGTAGAAAATTCCTGCATCCAGTAACAGCAACATTCCCTTGACATCCTGCTTATCCTGATAGGCAAAAAAGCCTTCACTGGCAGGGAAAAGCTCGATACTGTCTACATCCCTACCTATCAGTTCTCTAAACTTGGATCGGTAGGGTTCAAAATTGACACCGCCGTAAATAAATAGATGGAAATTTGGAAACGCGTCTCCCACCTTTTTACCCGTGCGTTGAACGATGCGCTCAAAATACATCTGCACCCAACTCGGTATTCCAGAAATAACCGACATATTTTCTGGGATTGTCTCATCAATAATCGATTCAACTTTTGTCTCCCAATCCTCGATGCAATTGGTTTCCCAGGACGGCATGCGGTTTTTCTGTAAATATTTGGGAACATAATGCGCAACGATGCCACTCAAGCGACCCAATTTGATTCCGTTTTTTTCGTCCATCTCGGGCGAGCCTTGGAGAAAGATCATCTTCCCGTCGACAAAATCAGCTTTGCCCGTTTCATGAATGTAGCTTAAGATCGCGTTCCGCGCCGCTTTTACGTGCTCGGGCATGGACTCCTTAGTAAGCGGTATGTACTTTGCACCGCTCGTCGTTCCTGAGGTCTTGGCAAAATAAAGAGGTTTGCCTGGCCATAAAACATCGCTTTTGCCTGCAACTACCTCATCTACGTAAGGTTTCAATTGCTCGTAATCCCTAACGGGAACTTTTTCTATAAAATCCTTGTGATTGCTGATCTCAGCAAACTTATGATCCTGTCCAAATTGCGTCTGCGCCGCTTTGTTGATCAGTGCCTTAAATACTTTTTCCTGACTTTCCACAGGCCTCCTGGACCACTTGACGGTGTCTGAATGAACTTTCTTGGCAAAGATCTTAGCAGCAAAGGATTTAATGGACATTATTCAAAACTTATGAAGTTAGTTGGATCAAGAGGGTAGCCATCACTCCATAATTCAAAATGGAGATGCGGGCCCGTTGTGAGGTCGCCCGTATTGCCCACCGCACCTATGACCTCGCCAGATAGTACCTGATCGTTTTGTTCTTTAGAGAGCGATGCCGCATGTTTGTATACGGTAATCAATCCGTAAGAATGCTCAATGAGGATGGTGTATCCAGTTTCTGCGGTCCAGCCCGATAGGATCACCGTACCGTCGGCAGCAGCCTTGATTGGCGTTTGTGGAGGAGTAACCACATCTACCGCAAAATGTTTGATGGTCTCGTCATAATTTTGGGAAATTTGACCCTTGACCGGTGGAAAAAAGACAAAGTTGGTCTTCGCCGTCGCGCCAGCCGTGACATTATACCGGTCGGCATCTGCGACTTCTTTTCTCAGCAGGCTGTCCTCGGGAATGGGGTTTAGGTCGGGCACTTCATGCTGGGTCTCCACCTGGGCAATACTGTCGATACGCTGGTATTCCTCACTAGTGATGTTTCCACTCAGCACCATTTTAATACGCTTGTACTGCTCCTCGTTACTAGAGAGCTGAGCTTTCAGCGAGTCCGTTTCCCGATATAAAACCTGCGCTTGCTGGCGCAGGTCCTCGCTACTATATCCAGGAATATATTCCCTAAGTGGCGTGAGCGCAATAAGCATTGCCGTAGAAGTTACCAAAACCGCCGAAATAAAAACCGTCACAATAAAAACATTCAGCTTGGTCAGCTTGAGACTAAAGCGTTCCTCAAACGTATCATCATTGAGCACCACCATACGATAATGGTGCCTCCAGGTTCCTTTTTTCTTATTCTTCTTCTTTGCCATAGCTTGAAAGCAGTAACAAATATAAATCTTTAACGAGACCTAAAAACAAAGGGGACTACTACGATTAGAATGATGACTAGGTTTATTACTTATTGGGCGTTTCTTTCTAGATTCGCTGCCGCTCATTTAGAAAGTCAGGCTATTCGTTGCAATCTTTTAAAGCAAAAGTTTTTGGAGACATTATTTGGATTAACATCTTGCTTTAAAAGGATTTCCACTACTATCCTTAACGCGGTTTTGAAAACAAATAATTGTAATGAGAAAAACTATTTAACGTGAGTTCGATATGTCAATATTTGTAACTATCTTGTTATTAAAGGGCTATGAAAGATAATAATTCAGATGTCAGTTCGAGCGACAGTCGAGAACGATTTGATATCGAAACCTTGTAAACTGTCTCGACTGCGCTCGACATGACAATTTTATTAAGTTTTGAAAGTCAATGTCTAAAATGAATCCTTAGGTCGAACTCACGCTATATTACTTAGTTTTAAGATACCCGTGAGCGGAGAGGTCTTTTTGATCTTTGATTGAAACTAGGTTTCCATCTTTTAAAAGGTAGTTTCGGTCGGTTAGTTCTAGGACATCGTGGTAATAATGGTCGGTAATGATGATCCCTTTATTAATTTTGAGTTGGTTCAAGTATTCTTTTACCAAATCCTTGTAGAACGGTTCCAGCATGGAAAAAGGTTCATCCAGCATTAAAAAAGTATGATCCAGACTGCCGATTAATAGTAATTCTAGGTATCTCAATTGACCCAGAGATAGCTCGCCCACTTTTTTCATGTCAAAGCTTGGGACTTGTGATGCATAAAAGACGGCATCCTGCTTTTCTGCATCAGGTACAATAAGCGGAATAACATCGCGTACCTTATAGCTTTTGGGTAAAAAAGAATCTTGGGGTAGGTAGCCTATTTTTTGGGAGGGAATGACCTGTTTCTGTTCAATGATTTGACCATCAATCTTAATATCAATCGAACTTACCTTTACCACTCCGAAAACACATTTTAGCAGCGTCGATTTACCCGATCCATTTCTGCCAAAAAGTCCTACTATCTCTCCAGTTTTCAACCTAAAAGTTACATCGCTGAGAATGGTATTCCTACCCAAAGCAGCACTGAGACCGTTAACTTCAAGAACCTGATCCATAACCGATTATTAAAATAGACTGATAATTATTACAAGCGGAATCGCAATAATAAAATTGATCAAAGCTACTTTTAGCCTCAAAGCCTTTTTGCTCATTCCTAAGTTGTAATACATAAAATATTGATCAGAATAGTAGTAGGAAAAGCAAAATAACCCCACCAAAGTTTCCACCGTACAAAAACATGCCAATCCAATAGCAAAAGACAGCGTGATCACACCTATAAAAAGACACAGCGCAGCATTAAAAACCGTCACATCTTTATAGTACTTCCAGAAAGCTGGGGATTTGAGCATGAATAACAAACTGAATGTTCACTGAATAAACCTAATTTGAAGATTTAACTTGAAAAAAAACTCTCCATCCTCCCAATATATCTTACCAAATTCGTGTCTGGTAGAACTAGCCGTTTCAAATCGTGTATTATTAAATAAGTAGTTTTCAAACTCATTTCTATTGTAAATATGGTAACACAACACTTCGCCACTTTCCTTGACGACTAAATAGCCTCCTGTAGCGTCATATTGTCCAGTCCAAACAGTAACGGGCATCATTCCCAGTGCTATGTCCGTTAAAAAACGTTTGATCTTATAATCATAAAATTTATGATCATCACTGGTATTGTACTTCAGAGGGTTTTGTTCCGTTATTTTTTCTACTAAGTCAACCAATCGCGAACGTTTACTTGTATAGAAATCCAATACCATAAAAGATAATATTTGCGGTAACAAACTGTCTATTAAGATCAAATTATTTTTAAAAACATTCTTCTGACATTTGTAAAATTGAAAAACACCACCCGCTTTTTTAATGTGATCAACTCTATCCATGACCTTACTTCTAGTTGAAATAGAATTAATCTGGTCTATTTCCTCTTCTGAAAGCTCTAAATCATTAATTTGAAAAACAAAATTGGTCGTTTGTCCAGCATTGAGTATAGTTGTCTCTGTCGTTCTGGAGCCTCTTAAGTATTCAACATCTATTGCTTCGGAATCATTCATTTGATAAAAACATTAGTGAAATGATAATCTAAAAATTCTAAATCAGGCAAAAATCGATCCGGCTTTAAGATAGGTTGACCGTCAAATTTTTGAAAAAAATCCTGAACAGATTCTTCCTCAGAGTATCCATCAAAATAAGCCGATGTTTTGACATTTAAATCAGGTGTTATTGTAATAAAGCCTTTATCAAACGCCTTGTCGTGAATAGAGTTTAAACACAAACCGTTGCTGGGGTTTGTTCGGTTTTGCTTGTCCTTTGACCAAGGCTTGATGTGACTGGCCACTAAGAAAGTTGGAATCGACAAGCCTGTTATACAACATTTCAAATTATAGGAAGACAAAATAGCACTTCTGAAAAATTGCTGATTGACCCTAGTTTTTACCAATCGATCTACATCCATGCCAGTAGGTAATGTTGAGAGGTCAACATCCACAGATTCAGCTAGGTTTTTGTTTTGAAATGCGCAAATAAGTCTTTCGCTTTCATATGCCAAGCCATTCCAGTTTCCATGAAATTCATTCCAGATCTCCTCATCTAACTTACTTCCATTTCCCAAACCAGTAATGCCTCTTTTACGGAGCTCTGGATCTAGTCTACCAAAATTCCCGATTTTCATATTCAGGGCAGATGGAGATCTGCCAATGATCTTAGCATATTTGATGACCGTAGGATGCGTTTTGCTGCTATTTTTAAAAGGTATTTTACAATACACATTAAAAGCAACAATAGTTTCTTCCCTAGTCCAATTTCTTCTCTTTTCAGCCATTACTTTTTGATCTCACTATTCATCTATTTCACTTACCTCTAAATTTGAAACACAAAAATCACTTATTAACTCATCCAGAAGTTCTTTAGTAATATCTGAGCTACCAGGCAACACATATATAAAAATTTCAACTCTATCATCATTAGAAAGTGTATTCAGCTTTTCATAATCCCTAAAAAATTCCATAAAGTCATGTCGGTCTATTGTTGATTCACTCATTTTTAATTCTTTTTTTGCGTTAAGGATAGAAACGGAAAGCCCACAGCGATCCCGATAGTTATCGGGAGTAAGCGAGGACTTGCAGAGTATAGCCTGACCCGCTAGGGAAACGCCCATAGCATATACGAATTTCTTACTCTTAAAGTCTGTCGATTTCCCATTACTGATTACCACAATTACTTCCTCGCTCAGGTTAGAGTTATTTCGATCTACAAATTAGGGTTTTCAAATACATTCACAGCCCTCGGTTTATCATTTTTCTCCAAAATTCACTCTCAAAACAGATTGCCTTTTCATTCATTTCCCGCTTTTGGTTAAACTGCTCTTAAGGAACATTTGCACCTTTTTCAATAAATTATCTTTGAAACATGAACAAACTGTTACTGTTTTCGCTGTTAATGTGCATGTTAGCGGCAAATTCCCAAGAATATTCTGATGCCAAGATCAAGGAAATGATCTCCACCTACCGCCAGCTGGATCGTGGACCCTACAAATCCATCAACTGGTTTTGTCCAGACGGTAGCGTGAGGGAATCAAAAGACCCTTGTCCAAAGTCCATAGGCGAGGGAATACAGCACGCGAGCTATCGCAATGAGGTAAAGGACCTCGCAAAAAAGCGTAACATCTACCTGAGCGAAATACTTGCCTCAAACGACGTATGGGACTTCTGGGATGCCGGACACAATCACTCACGCATCAAACAATACCAGCTGCAGCAATTTCTGGAGGCGAGCGATGATGGCTGGATTCAGGAACGCTCCCAGTTTTACCGCGGCGCTACACAAATCGAGGACGAGGAGGAATGGGGACGCAAGTTCTATTACACAGTTTTGGGCGATGACGACCTGATCGATCGGGACTTTTTCCTTTTGCGGGAAAGCCTGCGCGACCTGCCGCACGATGGCGATACAAATCTTGCCCAGGACATACGCAGTCTAAGTAAAACGCTGGCAGAGAAATACCCAAAATTCATGGACCTGCGCATCAAGATCCATGGCAACCCGCAGGCTAAAGATATCAAGGCTACCCAAAATTGGCTCGATAAAAATAAAGAGTCCATTAAAAAAGAAGACCTCGCCGACTTTGACCAACTTATCGCAGATATGAAGTCCTTTTTTGAGCCAGTTTCCATTAGCCAACTCAAGGAAATGGTTGCAGACTGGCCAGCAGATAGCTACATACGCACACAAACCGAATATTTCTCTTCTCGTTATAATCAGGATACCGAGCCTAGGATCTTAGTGCCCGCTGCGGCAAACCTCATGTGTGACATCAGGGAAAACATCAAGGCAGATCGCAGGGGCACCAGACGCACCAGCGCACTGGAATTGAGCCTAAGGCTGGAGGAGTTGATCTTTCAACAGTCCAGCGAGTGGAAACCTGCAGATTTGAGGGGTTATCTGGATAAGATTTTTGCCCTGAGCCAGGCATTGGCAAGCGCGGGATATACCGAGCGCTGGGAATGGGAGCAGGTGCAGCCACAGCTTTTCTATGAAGACGGTGGCCGTGCCAGTGCAAAAGAACTTTTACAAATCGTCAATTTGGGTCGCAGCCAGGTGGAATGGGGAACGGGAATGGTCTACGCCATCTATGGCGATGTGGTGGAAGAATATTCGCGATTTGAACCTCTTTCCTATGGCTTCTACGATGATCGCATACGTTCCTCTTTATTACTGCCGCTGGGAGATACCGTGGGTCAACTGGGCACCATCGTCAACCAGCAGATTGACATGACCAGCAATGTAAGCGGCGTCAATAATCCCAGCACGATAAGAGGTCTTAACGCTGGTTACGTAAAGGGAATTCTAGAGGTAGTTCCCGGTAATGCTGAGGGCATGGAAGTCGATAATTCAAAGATCTACATCTTTGACCACCCGCCCAGTGATTTAAAGCCCGTTGCGGGAATCGCCACGGTTTCTGAGGGCAATCTGGTATCTCACGTGCAGCTTTTGGCGCGTAATCTTGGGATTCCAAATGCAGCCATCACGACCGATAATCTCAATGATCTCAAAGCGCTGGACGGCAAGGAAATCTTCTATGCCGTGAGTCCTCGTGGGACGGTGGTCATCAAGCCCGTGGGCGACATGAACACAGAAGAGCATGAGCTTTTCAAAAACAAATCGACCAAAGAGAAGACGACCATACGCATACCAGAGGGCAAGCTTAAACTGGACGGTAAGCAACCCATAGATATGAGCACGGTGGGAAGTGCTGACAGTGGGATCATCTGCGGGCCCAAAGCCGCAAACCTGGGGCAGCTCAAACAGCTGTTTCCCGAGTTTGTCGTGAACGGCATCGTGATTCCTTTTGGTGTTTTTCGCGACCACATGGATCAACCCATGCCCGGAGAATCGGGTAGTTACTGGGATTATTTGATATCCGCTTTCGCGAAAGCGGAACAACTTAGAAGCTCAAACACTGCCGAAAGCGAAGTCATTGAATTCCAGCTGGGGAAACTAGCTGTGTTGCGGGATGCTATTGCCAAAATGCCCCTTAAAAACAGTTTTGTCAATCAGCTAGAACAGGACTTTAAGCGCAATCTGGGTGGTTCTTTGGGAACGGTTCCCGTGTTTTTGCGCAGTGATACAAACATGGAAGATCTGGAAGAATTTACGGGCGCCGGTCTCAATCTTACCGTTTTTAATGCGGTTACCCGCGACAAAATACTTGCAGGAATCAGGGATGTGTGGGCGAGTCCCTATACCGAGCGCAGTTTTAAGTGGCGTCAGGCCTATCTTGAAAATCCTGAAAATGTCTATCCATCCATTCTAATCATTCCTACCGTGGATGTAGATTACAGTGGTGTTCTTATTACCAAAGATTTTCTGGAAAACGATCCCAACAGTATTACCGTAGCAATGAGTCGCGGTGCCGGTGGCGCGGTAGACGGACAGTCTGCGGAGACTTATGTAATCGATGAAAATGGAAACGGTCGCTTGATCTCTCCCGCAAGAGAAAACAAAAGACGTAGGCTACCAGTTACAGGTGGTTCCGTTATGGAATTTGTAGATTTCAACCAGCGGATCGTAAGTGAGGAGGAACTTAAAAAAATAAAATCCTTTGCCGAGGAAGTGCATAAAATCATGCCCGGATCTAGAGACGGCAGTTACACCGGTGCCTGGGATATAGAATTGGGTTTCAAGGACGATCAACTGTATTTGTTCCAGATCAGGCCGTTTGTGGAAAACACGCAAGCCGTAAATTCTGAGTACCTCAACTCCATAGATTCTGGCGTGGATCTTGGAACCGTTTTGCTATTAAATAAAAACATAGAAAAGTGAAAAACCTACCTAAATACCTAGCCCTTTTTATTGTTGCTGCAATTGCCATGGCATTTTACCCCATCGATGGTTTCAAGCAAACGGGAATCAAGAGGTTAAAACGTCTTGAAAAAACCCTGGACAGCACGATTACCGAGTATTATCTGAAAAAGGGAAGTTTTAAAGGCTATGCAGAAATGACCTTATGGCTCTGTGAGCAGAAAGATTCCGTTCAGGAGATCATGACTCCAGATCCCGATTTTCAAAAGGAGATGACCCAACTTTTCCCAAGTCGCGACGGCTATGGAATAACCGTTCTCGACATGACGGATCCCAACAACATGCGCTATGCAGAAATGAATGAAAACAAGGGATTCCAGCCTGGTAGTGTTGGTAAGATCGTCGTGGCTACAGCATTTTTCAACGAATTAAAGAAACTGTGTGCGAATGATTTTAGCGTGCGTACCAAGCTCATGCGTGATAAAGTGGTGCGCTCTGGAAGCTGGGGTCTGTACGACCACCACACCATTCCTGTCTATAACATGGAGAAAGATACTTTTGTGAAGAGACAAGTCGTGGCTAGTGATGAGTTTACACTTTATGAGTGGATGGACCACATGTTGAGCGTGAGTAACAACGGAGCGGCAAGTATCGTATGGAGGGAAGCGCTGCTGATGAATATTTTTGGAGATAAATACTTTGGGCTTACTCAGGAAGAGGCAGACAAATATTTTGAAACAGCAGACCGCAAAGAGATTACAAACAGAGCCATTGATCTCGTGAATCAGCCTTTGCGAGATCTGGGGATCACGCACGATGAGTGGAGGCTAGGTAGTTTTTTCACAAACGGCGCAGACAAATATGTGGGCAGCAAGGGAGGAAGCATAGGAACTCCCAAAGGATTGATGAAGTTTTGCATCGCCCTGGAAAAAGGAGACGTGGTAGACAGACAAAGCAGCCTTGAACTAAAGCGATTGCTTTACATGACGGACCGCCGCATACGATACGGTGCCAGTCCAGAACTTAACGATGCTGCCGTTTATTTTAAATCTGGTAGTTTTTATAGTTGTGATCGTTCCAAACCCACTCCATGTGGCGATTATGCTGGTAATAAGTTCAACTACATGAACAGTGTATGCATCGTTGAACATCCCAGCGGCATCAATTACATCGTTTGTTTGGAAAGCAATGTGTTGAGCAAAAACAGTGCTGGTGCGCACATGTATCTAGCGAGTGCGATTGATAAAAAAATTAAGGAGTATCATGCAATTAAAAACTAACATTAGTTGATTAATAGGCGTTCTAAATATAACTTTGCAGCAAATGAAATCAATCAAATGAAAAAAATTATCATCTGTTTATTTGTTCTTGCAAGCATAACAATAAACGCTCAAAACGATAACTCCAGCTATCCTGTTAAAGGAGATTTTACCATTTCGCCACAAATTGGTCTTAATTTATCCACATTTGTAGTAGATGAGGGTTCATTCAATAACAGAACCTCATTTGCTTTAGGAGTTACAGGAAATTACCATTTTAGTGAGGCATGGAGTTTAAGATCTGGGCTACTTCTAGATAATATGGGTGCTGAAGATAGCTTTGGTAATACTGACAAATTATCTTATTTAACTATACCAATAAACGCGAGCTGGCATTTTGGTGGTAATCGCAATTGGTATCTCAATTTTGGTTTGACTAATGCTATCCTTGTAGGTGCCAAAGGTGAACTGAGTGACGGGTCAGAGGTAGAGATCAAAGATTTTATTGAAAGCTATGATCTAGGACTTAACATAGGTATAGGATACCGTTTTGATATTACTCCTGATTTTCAATTAGGTATAGATTATCAAGGCTATGGTGGTATGATACCGATATTAAATGTAAATGATGCTCAAGATCTAAGAAACTCCCGGAGCCAGTTTAATATAATTACTGTTTTCAAACTGTAATACCTAAATAACGTGAGTTCGACGTAAGAAAACGAGATTAGCTATAGGGAAAAAGAGAGATAATTAGTATATTAATGTCCTGTAATACAATTAATTAACTAAAAACTCTCGTATGGTTTCCGATGCTAAAATTATTGAAATCTTCTGTAAAATTGATGACTTTATGATAGAATATGATCATATTGTTTCCCAGTCTGGCATTTCTTCGGGCAAAACGGCCAAATCAAGGAACAGAAAA